>NZ_JABFHF010000035.1 GCF_015476655.1 Aquiflexum lacus | reverse complement strand
TCATGTCTCTGATATGCTGGTTTTCGGCCAGTACTTTGCCGCAAAAATACTGTAAGGCCCAGTCTGTGTTGTAACGCTCCAACAATTGCCTGTCACTGGTGTTGAGATAGGCCTTCAGGAACATCAGTGCAAACATTCCTTTGCCACCGAACCAGCTTGGTGCACCTCTTCCAGAGCGTTCCTCGGGAAGGCAGGAAACCAGATCATCCCAGGGGATTGAATCATGTATCTGACCAAACAATGAATTCTTGAAAAAATGATATTTTGGAGAATATCCGTCGAAATCTTTGAAAAGAGGAAGCTGTGTCATAACTTTAATTGTATTTAAGTCTGCAACCTTAAAATACAAAAAAGAAAACCCCGAAAAAAGCTAAAAACAGCCAAATTCGGGGTTTTTGTGTTATGTTTTTGTTAAGTTATTGACTGAAAATCAGTATCTTAAAGGATTCGCAAGAAGCCCTAGGTAAAAAACCATTAGTTACAGAACCGTTGTGCCTTTAGGCCTGCCTGTCCGGTAAGCAGGTACAACATATATTCCGTACCTAAAGGCACGGTAACCAACAATTAACAATTTTACCTACCCATATATAGTCCCCCGAAAGCATCGGGATCTTCGACCTAAAGGGACACTCCGGAAACCTTTGATTTTGAATACAAAAAATATCTGACCTAAAAAAAATGAACCCAACTTTGGATTTAAAACAATAAAATACGAATTACAATTTAGGCAATGTAAAACAGAATGTAGAACCTGATCCCAACGTGCTTTCAGCCCATATTTCACCTTTGTTTTTCTGAACAAGTTCTTTGGTCAGAATTAAGCCAAGCCCCGTGCCTTTTTCCTGGTGGGTACCGTTGGTGGTATGGAAATCTTTTCCAAATAGTTTTTTCAGACCTTCTTCGGAAATCCCTGTACCCTGATCTGAAACACAAACCGTGTATATATTCTCGGATTCTTTGGTGTCAACTATAATTTGATCACCTTCTCTTGTGAATTTCAAAGCATTGGTCAACAGGTTTCTGAAAACAATATCAATCATATTTTTGTCAGCTGCTACTTCAATATGCTTTTCAATATAATTTTCAATAATCTGTCCCTTATAATAACCTGAACTCAAGAGGAAGCGGATATTTTCTTCCACAAGCTGATGGAGGTTTAATCGGGATAATTGGACATTCATTCCTTTCATTTGACTTCTTGACCATATCAGGAGATTTTCCAATAGCATGGAATTATTGCCAAGATTCTGCGAAATGATGGGAAGGTATTCTTCAAATTCATTTTGACTTAGGTTTTCTTCATCAATGAGTTTGACCATCCCCCATAAAGAATCCAATGGTGCTTTGAGGTCATGGGCAAGGATTGAGAAAATCTTATCTTTTATAATGTTTAATCTATCGAGTTCAACCGTTTGGGCTTCAATCTGTTTCTGCTTTTCTTTTAATTGAATAAGGTTTTGTTTTTCCTTTTGATAATAGCGGAAGTAAATCGAAAAAACGACAAACATTGCAAACGCCAATAAAAACAGAACGATGGAAAGGTAAAACTTGAACCTGTTATTGATTTCCATCAATTCGTTTTCTCTTTGTAGGCTGGCAATCTCGTCTTTTTGCTTTTTTATGGTAAGACCTGCAAGATAATTTTTCGTTTTCACCTCACTGAGGAAGTTTCTCTCTTTTTCAAGAAGGTCTAGGTATTTTTTTGACTCGGAAGTGTTTCCCCTATCATAATAGTACCGGTAAAGCATCTGATAGATTTCTATCATAGATTCTGAATAGGGTTTTTCTTCGTGAAGAACCATGGCTTCTTTTGCAAGATCAATGGCCTTGGAATATCTATATGTCTTAAATTTTAATTCCACCAGTTTTTCCAACGCATTGATGGCTCTTATTTTATCATTGGCTATCCCGTAATCATAAAGATTCATGATGTCAGGTTCGGCATTTGCATAATCGCCCTTAGACATGAGGATATCGGCTCTGTTGAATTTTGAAACCGTTAGCTGTCTTTCATTCCCCAATTCTTCCCGGATTTTAATTGCCTTGTTGATGGTTATCAAAGCATTTTCAAGGTCACCTATTGCTGCCAGTACCAGGCTCATTCCATTATAATTGTAAGCCAAGCCTTCTAGATCTCCGATTTCCAGGAATTTTAATTCTCCTTCCTTGTAATAATTCAGTGACTCTTGAAACTGATCCTGATAAAAAAATATCTGTCCTATATTATTCAGAGAATGACCAATCTGCACCGCAATATCAGCTGCCCTACTGATACTCAAGGCTTCTTCATAGAGCTTCAGGGCGTCTTGTTGGAGATTCATGTTACGGTAATATACTCCAAGCCTATTGAGATTCTGGGCCTCAAGTTCTGTGTCACCGACTACTCTAGCCAATCTGATTGCCTCAGGATAATATTTTTGTGCTGAATCTGAATAATGAATTACCCTGACCAATTGAGAAATCAAGTCAAGTTTCTCCCTGTCTGACTTTGCTTTTTGATATTGCAAAAGAATGGTATCAGCCTTATCGGCAATAGTACTTGACCCAGAAAAGACTTGGGCAATTGATAGATGGATTAAGAAAATAAAAACAATAAATTGTTTTATTTGCTGAGAAAAATATGTTTTCAATGCGAGTTAGTTTGTTTAATTTAATCGAAAATACCCCATAGGCAGTGAAAAACAAAATTAAAATTCAATCTATTTTTGGCTTAAAATTCAAACAGCAAGTAGTCGTATTTGAAATTAAAAATTAGTGGGAGATCAATGGCGGCTTGGTGAAAAAAAAATCGTCAGTTTCTCATTCCACCAAAATGGCTTTCATTTTTGCGATTCTGTCTTCCAAAGATTCGGAGGATAATGTCGCCCGTAATCGATCTACCATGATGGGGAATGAAAAGGGCGTAAACTGTCCAGGTGATTTTAAGATGATCTGTTGCCGGTTTATTTTTTGGATGGCTTCAAGGATTTTGTTTTTTTCCATTTGCATGGTCAACACCTCATGATGGGCCTGTTTCAATAGCAGATTATCCGGATCATAATCTTCAAATACACCATACAAAATCCCTGAATTTGCCTGAAGATGTTTGAACTTAACAGGCTTGCCCGGAAAACCCTGAAAAACCAATCCAGAAATGGTAGCGACATCTCTAAATTTCCTTTTGGCCATCTCGCTTTCATTGATACAGGCAATGATGTCATCTGCCAGATTCTTTTCCGTAAATAAGTCTTCTTCCAAAAGGTCTTCTATGGGAATAGGAACATCCGAAAGCAATTCAAAACCATAATCATTCATGGCAATACTTAAACTCAGGGGATAGCTTACTGATATCCTGTAGGCAATCAGGGCACCGAGGATTTCATGGACCATTCTTCCTTCAAAAGGATAAAAAAACACATGATATCCATCTTTGGAAACGTTCTTCTCTATTAGAAGGGTACTTCTGTCGGGAACTAAAGACAACCTGTTTTGAAGTTCTAATAAGGGTGACACATACATAGCCTCTTCAGAAGCATAAATTCCATTGACGGCATCTTCCAAAATCTCCCGAATCTTGACCGAGAGTTTCGAAGTTAATGAAATGCGTCCTCCCATATAGGAAGGAGTGCTTGTTCCTTTCTTTTTTGAAAGCTGTACGATGGCACTCATTTCCCGTATGGCCACAAATTCCAGATTTCGACCAGCAAAAAAGAACCGATCTCCAGGTTTCATTTTTGAGAAATAATATTCTTCAACCATCCCAAGATAAGTGCCGTTTTTGAAGCGAACTTTCAACATGGGGTCACTGACAATAGTGCCCATGGAAAGTCTGTGACGCATGGCGGATTTTTTGTCTTTGATTCTGAATACACCCTCATTATCCGATTCAACCTTTGAAAATTCCTCATATCCACTGAGTGAACTCCCACCTTTGGTAATGAATGAAATGGTCCAATCAAATTCTTCCTGGGTCAGATTTTTAAATGAAAAGGTGTTTTTGACTACAGGAAAAATGACTTCAGGTTTAAAACCTTCACCCACTGCAAGGGTAACCAAAAACTGTATCAGGACATCAAAGGTCAATTGCGGACAATGGATATTTTCCATTTCACCTTTTTCAATGGCACTTCTCAATGCAGCCGCTTCAACTAATTCCAAAGAATGGGTCGGTACAAAATATATTTCACTTGGAAGTCCGGGTTGATGTCCCGATCTACCTGCCCTTTGGACAAATCTTGCCACACCTTTGGGACTGCCTACCTGAATCACCGCATCCACAGGCCTAAAATCCACGCCCAAATCCAAACTGGAGGTGCAGACCACACATTTTAACTTTCCCAAGTGAAGGGCATCCTCAACCCAAGTTCTTACCTGCTGATCCAGTGAACCATGGTGCATGGCTATCCATCCTGCCCAATCAGGCCTTTTTTCCATGATATGTTGATACCATATTTCGGTTTGTGCTCGGGTATTGGTAAACAATAAAAGAGATTGATGTTTTTCTATAACATCAATTACCTTGTCAATCAATTTCAAACCCAAATGACCTGACCAGGGATATTTTTCCAACTCATCAGGGAATATAGTATTCAAATGAATATTCTTCTTGATTTCGGATCGGACGATATGAACCGGGATATTTTCACCTAATAAGATTGAGGCAGCTTCTTCCAAATTTCCGATAGTAGCAGATATTCCCCAGATTCTGATGGGGTTATGCAAGAGCTTTTGGATATAACTCAAGGCCAATTGAACCTGAACGCCGCGTTTATTTCCGATCAATTCGTGCCACTCATCAATGACTATGCCTTTGAGATTTTGAAAAATCAGGGAATTGTTTTTTTGAGCAAGAAGAATATGTAGTGTTTCCGGTGTCGTAACCAGGCATTCCGGAGGATTTTTAAATTGGGATTGTCTAGTTTTGCTATCGGTATCACCATTCCGCACGGCAACTTTCCAGGGTAGCCCAATTTCATCACAGACTTCCTGCATGGCTTTTTGGATATCCTGTGCCAGTGCCCGCAAAGGCGTAACCCATATCAACTGCATTCCTGACTTTTGAGGTTTTCTCCAATCATTGGGATGATTTCGGATATAGTCAAGGATCACAGGAAACCATAAGGCAAATGTTTTTCCACTTCCTGTAGGAGCATTGAGCAGACCTGATTTGCCTGTCAGATAGTCTTTCCAAGTCTGTACTTGGAATTCAAAGGGCTTCCAACCTTTATCAGAAAAATAGTTGAAAGCAATTTCCCTTATATTATCCTCCATACATCGAAAGTAAAGCTTTTAATTCTTCCAATGTATTGGCTTCTTCAATTGGTTTATCCCTTCTCCACCGCTGTATTCTGGGAAACCTGAGTGCAATACCGGATTTGTGGCGGGGACTTTTTTGAATACCTTCAAAGGCAATTTCAAATACCAAACCGGGTTTGACCGTCCTAACCGGCCCGAATCGCTCCTTGGTATTTTGTTTCACAAACTTATCCACTTCCCGGATTTCAGCATCTGTCAGCCCGGAATATGCCTTGGCAAAGGGGATTAGATCTGTGCCCGCCCACACTGCCAAGGTATAATCGGTGTACAAATCTGCCCGGCGTCCATGGCCTTTTTGAGCATAAATCATCACACCGTCTATGGTGAGGGGTTCTGTTTTCCATTTCCACCAATCCCCTTTTTTTCTTCCTACTCCGTAAAAAGAGTTTTTGTGTTTGAGCATAAATCCCTCAGCCATCATATTTCTGGATTCAAGATGAAGCAGTTTTAAACTTTCCCAATCTTTTGAAGAAACCATTGGTGAGATAATCAATTGCTCAGAATCAACGGATTGGACGATCTGTTTTAATTTTTCTCTGCGGTCAGAGAGGATATAATTCCTTAAATCTATTCCATTATGTTCCATTACATCATAGGCTATAAAACTTACCGGAGCATTTTTCAGGATTTTAGGGGTTAGATTTTTTCTACCAATTCTGGTTTGCAAAATGGAAAAGGGTAGGGGCTTTCCATCCTGGTACCCAATGATCTCACCGTCCAAAACAGTCCCTTCCGGAAGATGCTGAGCCATTTCTTGAAGTTCAGGGAACTTTTCAGTAACAAGTTCTTCACCCCGGGACCAAATGAATATTTCATTTTTCCGGTTAATGACCTGTCCTCGGATACCGTCCCATTTCCATTCCACCTGCCACTCTTCAATTGCTCCAAGTTCTTCCAAATCCTTATCAATTGGATGAGCCAAATAAAAAGGATAGGGCCTTGACAGGTCAGCAGTTTTGCTTTTGGAAAGTATGAGTTCCTGAAAGCTGACTTTGTCAGGCTTCCAATCTCCCATTATCCTATGGGCGATTTCGGTTTTCTCCAATTGATAAGCGTCTGCAACAGCCTGTGTGATCAGGTTTTGGCTTACTCCAATCCGGAATCCTCCTGTGATGATTTTGATAAAAATAAAACGCTCTTCCTTTGTCATCACATCCCAGGCATGGAGAATCTGTTCCTTTTTCTCGGATTCCTCTTTTCCTTCCAAATCAATCAAATACCTGATCCAAAAGTCCAATGACCTCTCCATTGTTTTTGTATTTAAAGGTAAAAGAAGGGCTATGGTTTCAGCTAAATCCCCAACCGTTTGGTAGGATTCCTCAAAAAGCCAATCAGGAATATTAGCGAGTTCAGTACACCATGTTCGCAAAAGGCGGGTATTGACTTGTCTTTTTGGCCTTTTGTGGGTGAACAATGCAATGGCCCAAACTTTATCTTCATCAACTGCATTCATAAAAAAACTCTTCAATGCCTCTATTTTATCAGAAGTTTTATTGCTCTGATCCAAGCGCATGAAGAGGGATGCAAAATGCTCCATTATTTAATTGATGTGGTGAGAAATATATTTTCCTTATGTGATTTGGTTCACATTGCTGAAAACTATATTTACGTATCTTTAAAACGCTGATAACTTCTTAGAAAGTTAACCGTATTTAATTCAAAACACTATTCAAATGAAAAAGTTGGCTTTGGTATTCCTGATAGGTTTATTCCTCGTAGGATGCAATCAAGAAAAAGATGAGTTATACACTACAAATGAAATTGGTTATGACCTTTATCAAAGTTCGGATTTTGATTACTCCGGTAAGGTAACAGTTAGAGAATTGATTGGCGGTGAATTGGAGCTAAGCCTGGAACTTATAGGGAACAAAGAAGATTCTGACTATTTTTTCCCGGCACATCTTCACTTTGGAACTTATGATGACCCCAATGCTCCTATAGCTTTTTTGCTCAATCCCATTGACATCAAAACATTAAAAAGTGTTACTGTTTTAAGTCAGCTTTCATCCGGTACAAAACTGGACTTCAATGATTTTAGAAATTTTGATGGACATGTAAAGGTACATTTGGCAGATTCAGGACCTGAGTACCAAGTAATTCTCTCAGCCGGAAACATCGGCATAAATGACAACAGCCCGCAGGCTTTTAAGAAAGAAAACATGACAGTTTGTTCACCTTATTATTAAAAAAAATAACAACTACTTTAACTTATATTATAAAAAAGGCCCGATTTTGAAATCAGGCCTTTTTTATGATTTTCTTCTTACTTGTCCGTGATTTCATTTTCCATCAATTTTTTCATTCGCTCAGATAAGTCAGCTATTTCCTCATACATAACTTTCTGGTAATTGAGATGCTCTACATCAGAAAAGGGCTTCATGGCATTGTGCACATGATAAGCTCTCTGATGCTCATCATCATGGGAATGCTCAAAACCTGGAACTTCAATAATATCTTTGTCCCAGATTTTCAATTCATCTTTTAATTCGGAATAGTCAATTTCTGCGGCTTTAAGCTGTTTTTCAGTTTCCATCAAATCCTCCCTGATATCGAGTGATTTTTGAAGATATTCATTTGCTTCAGTTAATTCAGGAGTGATTTCCCTTGAAGTATTTGAAGAACATGCTACGAGAAGACTCACTGCAAATAAGGTAAGGAAGGCGTAAGTTAATTTATTCATGGATAGGTATATTTATTAGTGATAAATAAACCTAAATATAAAAAAAATGGCTACTTGAAGCACAAGTAGCCATTAATATTTGAATTAGTTTAATACTAGTGGAAAAGTTATATCCAAATCAGTTTCACCTCCTGCTTCCACAAAATTTTCGAAATTTGGATTATTCGCGCCCACAAAACTTTTGTTGAGGTCGTGACGCAGGATCAACCTGAATTGGGCATTGTTAAAAGAAGGTACGGAAGCAACAGTTACAAATCCCCGAAGTCCAATTGGATTACCATCACCATCCTCATCGTCATAGATATAAGTCAAAATAGGGGAACCTACAAAGGCTGATCCTAGGAAAAAAAACTGATGTTCGTCCGCTTCTTCCTCAATTTCTTCGGTGATGTCCTCATTTTCAATTCTGTTGAAAAGCGATAATTCCAAAAGGTAGGTTTTGCCAATTTCCAGATTAATGGTTTCTATTGTTGGATTATTTCCTAATTCAAGGCCATCAGGATCAGATGCTTGTACTTCAAATGGGGTACCTATAAAACCTTGAGCTGGATCCACTTCTGTAAACTTTAAGGTAACATCAGTAATCAATTCGCCTTCATTTTCATCTTCAGGATCATTGCTTTCACATGAAGAAAAAATCAAAACTGATGCTGACAACAAGAGTAATAAGATGTTAAAATTTAACTTTTTCATTGGTTTGCTTTTTTTGTTTTTGATTGATTTAAAACTCATAATTGAATTTGATAAGGACGTTTCTTCCCAACTCATGGGTGAAATACCTGAATCTATTCATATAATCTTTATAGACTTCATTCAATACATTATTGGCATACAAGCCCATATTCAGCTTATTTTTCCCCAAATTGACACTGGTCTGTGCACTAAGATTCCAGAGTTGATATCCAGGTGGGGCAGGGGCAAGGTCAAAGTCCGGTTCACGGTTTTGTCTTGCAACAGCTAAATTGCTGATGCTGAATTTGGTGTTGTTTTTAGAAGCAAAAGAAGTAATCTGATAGCTAACGCCAGTTTCTAACCTATCAGCAGGTATGAATGGTAAATAGGAATCTTCTATTAAGTTTTTGGCTCGGACGATAGACCCCCTTGAAAACACTTCCCAACGAGAAGAAACATTCCAGATGGCACTCAGATCAGTCCCTAAAAAATTGGCATCCGTTTGTAGGTATTCAAATACATTAAATGTCCCCCTTAGGGATACAAATTGCTCTTCAGTTGGGTTGAGGTAAATGTAATTATCAATACGATTGGCGTATGCTGTCAATTCAATGTTTAAACTATTGCCAGTATAATTCAAGGTATTCAGCCATTTGAAGGATTGCTCACTTTCAAAATCGGGATTTCCTATTTCTATGGCTGCCAGTCCATGGTGTAGGCCTTGGCTGAACTGTTCATTTATATTAGGTGGCCTCCAAGCAGAAGCTAAAGTCGAATTGAAAGTAAAGTTTTTTGAAAGTGCATACACTCCTCCAAAAAATGCTGAGAAATTATTTAATGTGAAATCTCTCTCCTGTAAATCACCCCGAATAATCCTTGCAGCTGCCACTTGCCTCGAATCAAATCTCAATCCACCTTCCAATTCCAGAGGTCCATTGGTGAATTTTTCTATGGCATAAATTCCCAGGTTGAGCATGTCAAAATTCGGGATCAAAGGAATAACGCCTGTACCGGGGATGTTAGAATTGGCTTGTTGCATGACTTGTGCACCCAATACACCATCCCAGTTTTTCCGGGTTTGATGGTTATAACTTAAATCTATAGAATTGGTAAAAAGTACCATGTCCAAGGAAGCTCTATTATTAAATTCACCTCTTCTCCGGTCAAACTCCTGTCTATGGTTCCTTTGGAATGAATATTGAAAATTCAGCTTTGATCCATCATTCAAATGATAATGGATTTTAGCTTTCACAAGTTGATGATCGACTTCTTGTTTGGGATTTTGAATATCATAGCTGAAACCCGTCTCTCTAAAGGGTCTACCATTTTCAATGATACTTTCCAAATCACTGAGATTTCCTGTATGAGAATCAGGTAAAATGCCAATAGTAGTCCTGAAATTACTGACATAGAGTTCAGTCCCCAATCTGCTGCGACTATATCCAATTGCTCCAGAAAAGTTTAGCTCCTGAACTCCTGTATTGGCAAGCATATAATCAGGAGTTTGAATATTTCCAGCGATTTTTGAGGATCCCTGAAGTCTATAACCGAGACCTTTGATTTTTTCCGATCCACCCGTAAAAGATGCCGCTCCATTTAATCCTAAACCATTTGAAAAACCTATCAGGTCAATTTCACCTTTTTTGATTGCCTTAACTGGTAATGGTGCAGGATTTACGAGAATAACACCTCCCATGGCATCAGCTCCAAACCGTACTGTTTCAGCACCTTTTACCACAGAGATCTCATTGGCTATAAATGGATCAATCTCCGGTGCATGGTCTGCCCCCCATTGCTGTCCTTCGAGCCTGACTCCATTGTTAAGAATCAAAATCCTATTACTGTGAAGTCCATGAATGACTGGTTTTTGGATGGTGGATCCTGAGGAGTAAGTGTTGACTCCGGGAATTTTTTTAAGTGATTCACCCAAACTTTGCCCCCTGGCTGATCTCAATACTTCACCATATATAGAGGAAACTGAATTGGTCGTGAGTAAGGCGTCCTGATGGCCATGAATTTCAACTCCGTCCAAGGCGATGTCTTCTGCAATCATTCTAAAAGTATAATTACTGTTGTTTGAAATTTCCAGTTTTTCAAAATAATCTTGATGGCCTAAGTATTGAATTTTGATTGTATATATTCCGGGACATAGATTGGAAAACCTAAATAACCCATTGAAGTCCGAAACTGTACCAATTTCACTTTCAATGATCCAAATGTATGCTGACTCTATTGGCTCAGTATTTTCAGCATGGATCACTTTTCCTCTAATGGTCAAGTTACAATCTTGCTGTGCCATAACCGGCATGACAAAGAAGATGAATATTAAAATTATACCAGTAATCCGCATATATGAAACAGAGTTGCAAAAATAAATACTCTGGAAAGGAATACCTAGCATTAATGCAACTTTGTTTCAAAAATAAGACATGAAATATTTCACCATCTAGATTATTTTAAAAGTTATTACAGAACATTATCAAAATTCTGCAAAACATTTAATTTTCTTACTTAAAATATGCTGGGTTTTTAATTAATTTATTTAAGTTACGTTGTTGAAAAATTAATGAAAACATATTATTAACCATTAACCATCCAAATCATGTTTAAAAATGTTTACCAAAAAATGTTGAGACCTGCAGTTTTTTCACTGCTGGCATTGGCAATTTCCGTTAGTTCCTGTCAGGATTCTGTCGAAGAGTTGAATATTCAGGATATTGATCAGGTAGCCTTAGGGCAGCAGGAAGGGATTATTCCCGGAAAATTCATTGTTGTTCTTCATGATGAAAGCCTCAGCTTTAGAAAATCTGACCGGTACGAGGATGTCCAAATTGGAATGCGAAAAACTGCTCATGAACTTGTTGCCCGATATAATATCGAAGAGGGTAAAGTGGAGAAAGTATTCGGCAATTTGTTGACAGGTTTTTCTGTTGAACTATCAAACCTTCAATTGGAAGCTCTTGAGAGAGATCCAATGGTGAAATATGTTGAGCCGGACGGTTATGTGAGTATCAGTGCCACCCAAAACAATGCTACTTGGGGATTGGATAGAATTGATCAGACTGCCTTGCCTCTTAATAGCACCTATGTTTACAATGCGACAGGTTCAGGCGTAAAGGCTTATATTATTGATACCGGAATAAAAACAGGTCATAATGAATTTGGGGGCAGAGCACTGCAGGGATATGATGCTTTTGGAGGAAATTCAGAAGATTGTAATGGACATGGCACCCATGTAGCAGGAACTGTTGGAGGTACTGTATATGGAGTTGCAAAAGGTGTAACGCTAGTTGGTATCAGAGTACTTGACTGTAATGGATCAGGATCATTTAGTGGAGTTATTGCAGGGATGGATTGGGTAGCCTCTGATGCAAATGGTCCCTCAGTAGCCAATATGTCCTTAGGAGGTGGCGCTAGTACAGCGGTCAATGACGCAGTAGAAAGAATGTTTAATGCAGGCGTACCGGTTATTGTTGCTGCTGGAAACGGGGATAGAAGAGGTAGGGAGCAGCCAGCCTGTAATTTTTCTCCAGCAGGAGCAGCTAGGGCCTACACTGTTGGCGCTACAACTACTTCTGACTCCAAGACATCTTGGTCCAATTATGGTGATTGTGTGGATATTTTTGCTCCAGGGGCTTCGATTACCGCAGCTTGGTATACAAGCAATACAGCTACCAATACCATTTCTGGAACTTCCATGGCTTCGCCTCATGTAGCTGGAGTTGCAGCACTTTATCTGCAAACCAATACTACAGCTTCAAGTCAGGCGGTATATAATTTCCTTACTGAAACATCCATAAAAAATATTGTTTCAAATTCCAGAACGACTAACAATCACATGTTGTATTCATTAGGAGAAAGTTCGGGAGGTACAGATCCACAACCTGAAGATCCTACCAATCCAGATCCAGAAGAGCCAACTGATCCTGGTGCTTTTAGTTTGACCGGAGAGGCAAGTAAGGTACAAGGAAGATGGCGATCAGATTTATCTTGGTCAGGAGCAACAACTGCCCAGGTTGATATTTATAGAGATGGTACCAAAATCGCAACTGTCAATAATTCAACTTCCGGATCAAATTCATACACTGATCAGACCAACAATAAAGGTGGTGGTTCTTTGACTTATCAAGTATGTGAAGCAGGATCAAATACCTGTTCGAGTACTGTTACGCTGAATTTCTAGTTTTAAAAATTAACTCATTTTAAAGATTAAAGGCCATTCTGAAATTTCAGATTGGCCTTTTTTTATGCATCTCCTTTAGTTCATACAAAATAGATTCGAGCCCGTTGAGTCTGATCTCATAAAGGGTATGGAGCCACATCCCCAATTTCCCATCCGGGAAACCCTTACCATGCATCCAAACCAAATAATGCTCAGGTATATCACAGAGGAGCCTTCCTTTGTATTTTCCAAAGGGCATTGTTTTGGTCACTAAATCCAATAAAATCTGCTTATCCATTGATTGTTGATTAGATTTGAGCTTAATTTTACTGAAGCGATATTAGCAGGATTTATTGAATAAGCAGGTCTATGCTTGTCTTTTATTATATAATTCAAATAATCCAAAACCTAATAACTTGATCATGAAAACATTAATTCTTTCTTTTTTGATTTTTATAAACTTCTCAACGGGTACGATTGCCCAAGAACTTCAAGGAAGTTGGAAAGGAACGCTAGAGGTGATGGGGCAAAAGTTGCCATTGATATTTCATTTTGATTTGGACGGGGAGGAATGGAAAGGAACAATGGATAGCCCAAATCAAGGGGCAAAAGGAATTCCCTTAAGTAAGGTTTTGTACAATGGTTTAATGCTCAATTTTGAATTGGCCGTTGGGGGAATTAGCTATGAAGGATTGTTTGTAGATGAAAATATAAAAGGCACATTCAAACAAAGTGGCATGTCTTTTCCTCTTGACCTGACAAAAGACATCAATGAGAACAATCAAAACAAACAGGTCAATAGGCCTCAACATCCTAAACCTCCATTTGAATATTTAGAAATTCCAATTGCTTTCAAAAATGAAAAGGGAGGGATTCAATTGAATGGTTTGATTACCAAACCCCATGGAGAAGGTCCTTTTCCTGCTGTCGTTTTGGTGACCGGTTCGGGACCGCAGGATAGAAACTCAGAAATTTTTGGCCATCAACCATTTTTGGTCATAGCAGATTACCTGACCAATCAGGGAATTGTCGTTTTACGATATGATGAAAGGGGAGTAGGCGAGTCTGAAGGCCAATTTTCCTCTGCAACTTCTTTGGACTTTAAAGATGATGCTTTATTTGCCTTGGAATATTTAAGGAGTCAATCATTCGTGGATAACCAAAAAGTGGGAGTGATCGGGCATAGTGAAGGAGGATTGATTGCCTGGCTGATAGGGGCAGAAAGAAGTAAAGTTGATTTTCTGGTTGCATTGGCACCACCTGTTGTTCCAATACCTGATTTGATGCTCAAGCAAACTGAAGATATTTCAAGATCCTCCGGTTCTCCACAGGAATTGGTAAGCCAACAGGTATCGATTAATAGAAAGTTTTATAATCTGATTACTACCAGTAAAAGTAGTGATGAGGCTTTGTCCGGAATACCTGACTTAGTGGATGAAATTATGAGTGGATATGGGCTCGAAAAAGAAATTTTGGAACAACAAGCCAATTCGTTGAGTTCTACTTTTGAAAAAAGCATCAATCCCTGGTTTTATAATTTCATCAAAACCAATCCTGAAGAATATATTTCCAAAATCAATGTCCCGACATTTGCGGGTTTTGGAGGGAAAGATTTACAAGTCAATGCCTCACAGAATGGTAATAGGCTAGTCGAACTTTTTCAATTGAGGTCAGATTTATTGGAATTAAAAGTTTACCCTGAACTAAACCACCTTTTCCAAAAAGCCAATACAGGAGCAGTTTCTGAATACGAAAAGATTGAGGAGACCTTTAACTTAGAGGTTCTTCAGGATATAGCATTCTTTATCAACGGGATTTCAGGAATTTAAAATTCATTTCTTTCGTTCAAAATATGAGATTATATAAATAAATTAGTGAAAAATCAAAAAATAAATAGACTGCCTTATGAAATCGATCAAATTTAGTAATGGTGATTCAATGCCAATAATTGGCCTAGGAACTTGGAAATCCAAACCGGGGGAAGTTTACCAAGCGGTCCTCTGGGCAATAGAATCAGGTTACCGTCATATTGATTGTGCAGCTATCTATGACAATGAAAATGAAGTGGGAAATGCGCTTCAATTTGCCTTTAAAAGTGGATTGGTAAGCAGAAATGAAATGTTTATTACCTCCAAGCTCTGGAATAGCAATCACCGCTTGGAAGATGTTCAACCTGCCCTAAAAAAGACACTCAAAGATCTTAAATTGGATTATTTGGATCTTTACCTGGTTCATTGGCCGATAAGTTTCAAGAAAGGTATAGGATTTGCCCAAAACAGAGAAGACTTTTTTACCTACAATGATGTCCCTTTATCCCAAACTTGGGAGGGCATGGAAGATTGCAAAAGTAAAGGACTGACAAAACACATTGGTGTATCCAATTTTAATATTTCCAAATTGGAAGAAATTTCAAGAACCGGAAGTCAAGGGCCTGAAATGAATCAGGTGGAAATGCACCCTCTCAATCCACAGCATAAATTGGTTGAATATTGTAGATCAAAGGGCATTCACATGACTGCTTATTCTCCGCTCGGATCCGGGGATAGGTCTGCATCTGTCAAAAAGTCTGATGAACCAAGTTTATTTGAAAATCCGGTAGTGGTGGAATTGGCAGATAAGTATCAAGTCAGTGCCGCACAGATTTTGATTGCTTACTCTATTCATAGGGACATTGTTGTCATTCCCAAATCTGTGAATGAAGGAAGAATTAAACAAAATCTGGCTGCGGAAGAAATTCAATTTGATAAAGAAGATTTTGAAAAATTAGAGAAAATTGATTTGAGATATCGATTCATTGATGGATCTTTTTTTACAGGTTCAAAGAGTCCTTATACGCAGCAGGATCTTTGGGAAAATGATATCAGCTAATGATTCAGAAGTTAAAAAAATTAACGGTTTTTCAAATAATCAAGGACAGCTTTAAGGATTTCTTCTCAGGGGAATCAATGGGACTGGCAGCTGGAACTGCATTTTATACTATTTTTAGTTTGCCTGCATTATTGATCATTATTCTAAATATAGGAACAACCTTATATTCAGAAACAGAGATCAAAAATGAAATCTTGCAGCAAATTGAAGAATTGGCAGGAGAGGAAAGCAGATCTACTTTGGAAAATATTCTGGACAATTTTAACAAGGAATCCAATGGTGTTATCTCAAATTTTGTAGCTTTTTTGATTCTTGCGTTCAGTGCCACTACGGTATTTGTTAGCCTTCAAAACGCCATCAATCACATTTGGCATATCAAGCCCAAGCCGGAAAAGGGGATAATTAAATTTATTGTCAACCGACTGTTAAGTTTTTCTTTGGTTGCATCTATCGGGTTTATTCTTTTGGTATCACTTATATTGGATGCTGTACTGGTAATTGTTAATAATTACTTTATCGAAAATGTGATGGATTTGCCGATCAACATGATTACAATTGCAAATTTTGTGCTCTCACAGATTATTTTAGTTGTTGTTTTTGCATTGATGTACAAGATACTTCCCGATGCAAAGGTGAGGTGGAAAGATACTTGGATAGGGGCTATTATAACCATGGTGCTATTTGGTGTTGGGAAGTACTTAATTGGTATTTACATGGGAAACAGTGATTTGGGGTCGTCCTATGGGGCGGCAGGTTCTTTGGTGATTTTACTGATTTGGGTTTATTATTCTTTGATAATTTTCTTATTTGGTGCACAAATCACCTATTACATCGCAGAACATTTAGGCGGTGGTATTAGCCCGAAAGACCAAGCTATCAAAGTTCAAATGAGGGAGATTGAAGATTGAAATGTTGCTGAAGTTTGATTACCCTAACTGCCAAAAGGTAAGGAATTACCGGGTGTTTTAGTTTTCAAGCAGGAATTAAATTCAATTACTGTTTTTCTGAAATCATTTCGTCCATTCATGTCAAGAAACATTAAGTTTCATCTAAAATTCTACTGACTAAATTCTTCCACTCTTCATTCAGGCTTAAATCAGGCCTTGATTCTCCTGATCTTTTATACCAATAATCAGCGTTCCATAAGTCTCCTTCTTTTCGGTGGAGGTAGGCATGAACTCTCGCTGATAATTGATCAGAGGGACCATCTGCCAGGTCATGTGCTTTTTTCCAATCCCCTTTGCCGTCGTGCCACAAGGCTTCTAATTGGGATGATATACCCTTAGGAGGATTTTTGTCTTTTAAAGACGCTATAAATTGACCAAGTTTCATAAAATATTATAATTAGTAAAGTTTCAGCCAGCCTTTTTGCGACAGTTGTTTACTGACAAAGCAGCGTGTAACCATGTTTGCATATTATGTATTCAGTAAATGATACAAGTTATATATAATTCTATATAATTTCTTTCTTGGGTATTTTTTCAATCTTGCAAGTTAAATTTATTGCTATGAATTATAATTTTTCGACTTTACAAAACACTGATATTGAAATGCTAAAAGAAAAAATAATCCCAAAGGAACCTAAATCCAAATATATACCCTCCTCCGAATTCTACAGTCAAATAATTGATAGCCTTCAGGATTATTCTGTTTTTACTCTTGATAAAGATTTAAAAATCAATAGTTGGAATTCGGGTTCCAAAAATATTTTCGGCTGGGAAACCGATGAAATTATAGGAGAGAGTTTTGGCATCATATTTACAAAAGAAGATTTAGAAATGGGTATTGAAAATCAAGAAATTCAAATCGCACTTTCCAAAGGAAGGGCTACAGATGATCGCTGGCATGTAAAGAAAGATAATAGTAGATTTTTTGCTCATGGATTGGTTTTTCCTCATAAAGATGAAAATGGAGAAATAATAGGATTTGTCAAAATCTTGAGAGACCTGACTGAGATGAAGAAATCTGAAAAGGTTATCGAAACTTACATCAAAGACCTAGAAGAACTCAATACCCACAAAGAAAGTGTACTTTCCATCATCTCGCATGACCTTCGGACCCCATTGACGGGAATAATTGGTTTGGCGATGCACCTAAAGGAAAATATCAAAGAAATGAGTGAAGAAGAGCTTGATGAAATGCTTGAACTTCTGCTCAAAACTTCCCGAGAAGAATTGGCAATGTTGGATTATCTTGTCGATTGGGCAAGGGTCAAATATGCCAATGAGGCCTTTACACCTCAAAAGATCTCCTTGACTAATTTTGTTCAAAAAGTATTTGATCGAATGAAAGAAACAGCACAGTTGAAAAACATTAACCTTGTTCAGCAAATAGATGAAAATGAAACTGTATTTGCAGATCAGAAAATGTTGCTTTCTGTTTTTCAAAACCTGATTTCCAATGCGATCAAGCATACTGATTCAGGAGGAGAAGTCAAGATATCTACTAGTAGGAATGAAAAAGAACTTGTTGTTCAGGTCAAAGATTCAGGTAAAGGCATGTCTAAAAAGATTTTAGAAAAACTTTTCAAACCACAGTTGAGAGCATTATCGAATCCGATGAAAAAGAATAAAGGTGCTGGTATAGGATTACTTCTATCGAAAGGCTTTTTAGAAAGAAATGGTGGGAAAATATGGGTTGAAAGTGTCGAAGGTGGAGGCTCTTCGTTCTTTTTTACGCTACCCATCAGCAAACCTATCAATGGACATTTAGTTTCTGATGGTGTTGAAACTTCTTCGTTGGGAAAAAATTCCAATATCTAAAGGCCTTCACACAGATCTGAAATCTCATTTAAAAAGGATATCCGATTCCAATATTGAAAACAGTCTGTCCTCGATCGCCTAAGAAGCTTTTGAAGAAATTGCCTAATATAAATCTTTCTCCAAGTGGTCTTGCGGGGTCCACGGCTTTGACACCCATATCTAATCTTAGGACAAGAAAATCAAAATCCATCCTTAATCCCAATCCAGTCCCGACGGCTATTTCTTTGTAAAATCTATTGAATTCAAAATTTGCTCCGGGCCTTGTAGGATCTTCATTGAAAGTCCAACTGTTTCCAAGGTCTATGAAAAATGCACCATCAAAATATCCATATATTTTTGATCTGAATTCAAACATTCCTTCGAACAAAATATCACCAGGCTGTTCAAATCTATAATCAAAAGAGCCATCTTCAAAGGTATTAGGGGTGAAGGAACCTGGTCCTAGCCGTCTTGGTTGCCAAGCCCGAATTCCGGTGCTTCCTCCAGCAAAGAAATATTTTTCATAAGGCAAAATCCCATTGCTCACACCATAAGGCTTGGCCATACCAAGATTGAGCCGGTAAGCAAATGTCTGCTGTCTCGTAATCGGAACATATCGTCTAAAATCTGCTTGAAACTTGAGAAACTGGAAATATGCAAGACTTCTTGCCTCGACAAAATCCGTATTGACAAAGTTCAAGGTTGTGCCACCACTTTCCAGAAACAGCCTGAATAAAGAAGCCCTGTTTCTTTGAAATGCGCCATACTGGTTAAAGTTGAAAATCACTTGCCCAGAAATACTACTTACATAGGAGGGTAAAAATGAATTGATCAGGTTGTTTCCTTGGTCTTGAAGTCCTTCCAATAATATCCTGAATTCATCACTGAGGCTGGAGCGAATGAAATTGGCATCAAGGACATTAAGCGTATATTGCTGCTTCAGGTTTCTGGTGTTCCAGTTGTAGCTAATTACACCATTGACACTTTCTCGGATATATTCTGGCCTGTTAACATAATTGTAGCCGATCAGGGTCCTAGTTCTAGGGTTATATCTTCCGAATCTTTCAAGGGAATTAATGCTTAAGGGGAGCAAAAACTGCGGAAATATGATGGAAGCGGAAGTATTGAGTTCGCGGCTTCGAAAAACTCCTCCTTCACCTGTCGCTGATACCACACCTTCCAAACCCGCTCTGAAAAAGAACTCAAAAATCTCGGACCCACGGAAAAGATTTCTGTTTCTGAGAGAATGGCTGAAAAATGGTCCTGGAACCTGTTCTGTAATACTGGCACCCACTTGATTGGTGATTTGGTATTTTTGATTGGGTTGGGTATAGATTCTTGGCCTAAGGATGTTCCCAATGGTATCAAAGGCAATATTGACAAATCTAAAGAGGTCAAGGTTGGCCAGTTGTCTTTGGGTCTCAATGACGTCAGTTCTGTTGTAAAGGTCTCCTTTTGACATGAAAATCCGGGAAGAAATTATTTTTTCAGAGTATTTATCCTCATAAACTTCAAAGTTGATATCCTGATAAATATGCTTACTTCCTGAGTCAATAAATTCATTTGATGGAGGATCAATGGAAAAATAAATTGAATCAAGGGTATATACCTGATGGTTATCTGCATACACAGGTTTTCGGATCACCTGTTCAACATTGACTGTTTTTTCTACAGTATCCTTATAAATGTTGTATTCAATATAAGACCTAGAAAAAGTGTAGTACCCATTTTCTTTTAAAAGATCTTCAACCCGTTGCCTTTCTTTGGATATGTTGCTTTGTTCATAGATCCGAGAGGATTTGATATTTGTGTTGGCATTATTTTTCAACAAAAGATCATAAATGTCATCGTCATCAGATCTTGTGTAAAATGTATCAATAATATAGGGCTCATTTTCAATTATATAATAAGTGATTTTAGCTTTCTTTTTTGATTTGGTAACCTCATAGTCGGTCTCAGCATCAAAGAATCCATTGTTGAACAAATAAAATTCCATTTGTTTACTGCTTTCCGCTGTAATGGCACTGTCATAAATGACTCTTGGATTTCCTGTTCTCATGTAAAAATTACCAAACTCCAACTTTTTTTCAATCGCAGCTATATTGGTATTGAGTTTATTGAGTCTTTTAATCTGATTTCTATCCAGCTTATTTTCTTCATCGATTTCGATCAGGTTTCTCCTTTCTTCCTCCAAATTCGCCTTCCTATTGAGATGCTTGGTACTGTCGAAAGTCCATTCTCCAAAGCGGTAAAGTGAAACTCCCACAGAAGTATTGATTAAAGGGATTCTGGTGTTTGGATTTTGCCGGATTAGGTTTTGCAGGGATGATTTATCACTTCTCTTTACACCGCTTAAATTGACATCATAAACCAAATACTGACCTTCTTTAAGCCCTTTGGTCAAAGAACAGCCTGAAATAAAAATAAGCAGAAAGAGAAAGTTTATATATTTGGCTTTATTCACTATTTGGCAATTAACCGAATGTTAAGCAAAAATACGCTTAAGTTTATTAAATCCTTGCACCAGAAAAAATTCCGGAAACAGGAAAACGCTTTTTTTGTGGAAGGTGGCAAAAATGTAACGGAATTACTGGCTTCAAATTTTCAGGTCAGCCATCTTTTGTTTACATCTAAATTTGCTGATGAAAACCAATCTGTCATCAATAAGTTTACTGGGGAAGCTATTGAAGTAAATCAAAAAACATTGGAGTCCTTAGGTTCTTTCCAAACCAATGATTCCGCTTTGGCAGTTGCTTCCATTAAATCCAACGAACGAATTGAATTGAGTTCAAATGATTGGGCTATTGCCCTTGATGATGTCAGAGATCCTGGAAATTTAGGGACAATTATCAGGATTTCAGATTGGTATGGGATCAATAATATCATCCTTTCCAACGAGTCAGCTGATTTTTACAATCCAAAAGTCCTACATGCAAGCATGGGCAGTTTTACACGGGTCAATATATTTTATACAGATCTCAAGCCTTATTTAATGGCATCAAAACTTCCTGTTTATGGTGCTTTTCTGGAAGGCGAAAATATTTACAAACAAGGTTTTGGGAAGTCGGGTATCATTTTGATGGGCAATGAATCAAAAGGAATTTCTGACAATCTGGAAAAATTAGTCAACCAGAAAATCACGATTCCAAGATTTGGTAATGCTGAATCACTCAATGTAGCAGTGGCCACAGCTATCATCTGTGACAATGTCAGGAGGCAGTCTTTTTTGAATTCCCAAAACCCACAATAAATCATGTCCAAGTTTAAAGATACACTGAAAAGGGCCGGACTGAATACATTTTTCTTTTTGTTGGTGGGGATGATTTTTTTGGCAAAATTCTTTCCGGAGTGGGGGACATCAGAAAGTCCTTTACCGCTAAAAACCATAACAGGAGCAGGTATTTCTTTTATATTCTTTTTTTATGGCGTCAAGCTTAGCCCACAAAAGTTGAAAGAAGGTCTTTCCAATTGGAAATTACATCTCTTGGTCCAATCGACTACATTTTTGATTTTTCCTTTGATTATCTTAATCCTGTATACCATTTGGGGCAGTGAGGAAAGTTATCTTTGGATAGGAACCTTCTATTTGGCTGCTTTGCCTTCAACTGTTTCTTCCTCAGTGGTCATGGTCAGTATTGCAGGAGGTAATCTTCCTGCGGCGATTTTCAATGCCAGTATCTCCAGCATGGTAGGGATATTTATCACGCCACTTTGGATGGATTTGATATTGCCTGAATCAGCCGTTGGATTTGACCTGACGGATACTTTTATCAAACTGAGCCTCCAAATTTTGTTTCCTGTTATCATTGGATTATTTGTACATCCCTATCTGATAAAGTTTGTAAATAAATATCAGGCTGCTCTCAAAAACTTTGATCAGGCCATTATTTTATTGATTGTTTTCACCGCTTTTGCTGAATCTTTTGCTGAGAACATGTTTGAGGGGCAAAGTGCAGGTGAATTGATTTGGCTTGGAATATTGATGTTGGGTTTTTTCTTTTTGATGATGGGCTTGATGTACGTGGTTTCAAGGTTTTTCAATTTTTCCAGAGAAGACATGATCACTTTGGTTTTCTGTGGAAGTAAAAAATCCCTTGTCCAAGGTGCAGTAATGGGAAGGGTAATGTTTCCTGACCCTGTTATCTTCGGAGTCATTCTTTTACCGCTAATGGTTTATCATTCTCTTCAGTTGATGGCAGGATCAGCCATTGCGCAGAAGTTGGGGGAGGGGAAGACGCCTGTCCGCCGCCCTGGCGGATGAGATTTGAGAACCCAAAGATAAGAAACAGAAGCCAAGAGACGAGATGAGTTAGGGTTAAACCTTTGGGGTTTTCAATACCCCAAAGGTTTTTATCAGAAAATGCAGTTAAAAGTGTCAAGAATTTTCAGATCGAGACATTTATATTTCCCCCAAAATCTACATCCTTAAATCTAAATTCTAAAATTATTCAACTACCAAGCAATCCCATAATCCTCTCCATTATTACTTGATCCTCCCCAGAAGGTGCCATGTTTCCAATCAAACCAGATTCCATTAAGCGGACCTGAGGTTCGGTCTAAAAAGTCCATTTTATAACCTCGGGTTTTTAAATCACTTCTCACCCATGATGGAACCTGACTATTGAGGGTCAAACCTCCAGGTTTGATTTCATGTGCACCAAAAGATGACTGCATTTGATAACTGTTGATATTGGCTGCTTCTGCAGCCTCCTGAACCGTCATCCCAAATTCAACAATATTCAAGAACATTTGAAGTAAATTTTGGTCTTGGGTATCGGCTCCCTGCACTGCAAAGGAGAGAAATGGCTTTCCGTCTTTCAAGGCCATACTCGGCGTCAGGGTAACCCTTGGCCTTTTGCCCGGCTCGAGCACATTGTATGGATTCATTGTTTCATCAAGCACAAAACTCTGCATCCTTTGACTTAGGCCTATGCCTGTATTACCGGCAATGGCAGCAGGTATCCATCCTCCCGAAGGGGTAATTGAAACTACCCAACCTTCCGCATCGGCAGCTTGGATAGAAGTAGTACCTGCCTTGAGGAAATGATCTAAAAAGGGATCCTCAGGACCTTGAATTGGCAAATCCGGCTGATAGTAAGCCAAAGCATCTTTTCTCTTTTCAAGTAAATGCATGAAGGGATTTTTTTCGCCCTGAAAAGGGTAGGGGTCTCCGGGGCCTATTTCTTCATTGTTTTTTTCACTGATCAATTTTGCCCTTTCTTTGGCATATTCCTTTGACAATAGACCTTTCATAGGGCTTCGGGGTAAAAATTCCGGATCTCCATAGTAAAAGTCCCTGTCCGAAAAAGCTAGGCTCATGGTTTGATAAAGGGTGTTGATGTAATTGGCAGAATTATAACCCATTGACTTTAAGTCAAAGTTCTCTAAGATGTTGAGACTTTGCAGCAATGCAGGGCCTTGAGTCCACTCTTGAAGCTTGTAAACCTCAATACCCTTATAATTTACCATGAGCGGTTCCTCAATCTTGACTTTCCATTTGGCAAGATCTTCCATGGTGAATAGGCCGCCCTGTTCTCTAGTACCTTTGACAATCTCTTCAGCGATATCTCCTTTATAAAATCGCTCATTTGCTGCATAAATCGCCTCCTTTCTGGATTTTCCCTGAGCCAAAGCCTGCTTTTCTGTATCCACCAATTTTTTAAGTGTCTGATAAAGATCTTCCTGCACAAATACTTCCCCAGCAAAGGGGGCCTCTCTTTCTTCACCCAAGTGCGGTAAAAACACTTTTTTAGAATATGGCCATTCTTTGATCAGGTCTTTTCTGCTTTCAATACTGTTGGCTGCTTGGGCTTCAATGGGATATCCTTGAGCCATTTCCATGGCAGGAGCAAGAATTTGTTCCAAACTCATGGTACCATATTCTGCCAGCATGGTCATCAATCCTCCAGGAGTTCCTGGAGTCGTTGCTGCCAAGGGACCGAATTCCGGTGGGTATGGCATATCTTTTCCCTTGAAAAATTCCACAGTAGCACCTGTTGGCGCTATGCCCATGGCATTGATGGCAATCACTTTTCCCGTTTTGGGATTATATATCAGGGCCTGCGTTTCACCTCCCCAACTGAGGACATCCCACATGGTGCATACTGCGGCCAACATGGCGCAAGAAGCATCCACGGCATTTCCACCTTGGTTGAAAATCATGGCTCCTGCTGTAGCTCCTAATGGCTTTCCAGTGATGGCCATCCAATGCTTGCCGTGAAGCGGTGGTTTTTGAGTCTGGGCTTGGTTATAGCCAATCAAACCCAAGCAAAGTAAGTTGATGAAAATTATTTTTTTGATCATGGTCAATTGTCGATTAAGTCAGGTAAAAGCGGTTTAAAACCTTCAAATTTATTGTTATAATGTGTAAACAGATTGAACCAAGTGGAAGGCTCGCGCAAGTTCATATTATTATCCTTAGCAAATACCTCCATTTCTTGGGACTTCTCTCCAAAAATCTGGAAGAACTTTTTCTTTTTCTTTGGTATTTCAAATAAGTTATTGTCTTGTATGTAATAATAGACAAACCGCTTGATGATCTCATCATTTCTGTTTCCCACCATCAGTGCTGCATTGTAATTGGATTCTTTGATAGTTGCTACAGTCCTCCTTACCAAAGGCATTTTACCATCTACCAATACTTCAAAAAATCCGGCAATCGGAACTCCTTCATCCCTAAGATCCATACCATTGACAAAATATCTTGGTACCATGTGTCTTGAATCGACCCAAACGATGTTTCTGATCCTAAAACCTGGAATGGCAGTAGCTTCATCAGAATCTTCGGCCCTCAATTCAAAATTATTGGAATTGATATTGTACCTGACAAAATACCCCTCAATGATTTCATCGTCTTTATAAAGGAGAATTGAAGCTTTATTCCATTTGGTGTCAAGGTAAAAATTCCCAATCAATCGCTTTGGGTCAGGTGGAATTCCGAAGACAGAGTGACCTCCAATGAAATTTGGCCTTTTGCTGAAAAGTTCTGCAACATTTGTAGCCCGAATTGTTTTTTGAAGCGCTTCCCCGGATCCATCTTCATAGCCAAAAGGAAAAAGAGTGATAATCCCAAGGTTAAGGTCTTCGCTTACTGTGATTTGGGATTGATACGATTGGAATCCATTTACCTGGATGTTTAGTATAAATTTTTCTTCAAATACCCCTTCAATTGTAAATACTCCAACATCATTGGAAATACCGGAAAAGGCTGTTTCTTTAAGTGTAATCACCGCACCTGATATAAATTCATCATTTGCGCCGTTTCTTAAAGTCCCCTTGATGGTGTACTGCTGTGCATTCACAGTACTCAAAGCACTTCCAATTCCCAGGGTTATTATTATTAAATTTACGAGAACTTTTATTGAGTTTTTCAAAATGAAACCTCCTTGATTTAATTCTTTAATGCCCAAAAAGAGTATTTGTTTGAAATATGGTACTCTTTTCCTTACATTTATCCGTAATATAATTATTGAATTTCAATATCAGGAATAAAAATCGGATGGAGTTATTTTTTCTTTATTTAATGGGCTGCATTTATGTTTTTGCAGGATTCATGCACTTTGTCAAACCAAGAATGTATATAAGGATAATTCCGCCATACCTTCCGAACCCTAAATTTTTGAATGCCTTAGCTGGTGCTATCGAAATTATTTTGGGTTTAGGATTGTTCTTTGAAAGTACAAGATCTATTTCAGCCATTGGAATAATTTTACTTTTATTGGCAGTTTTTCCCGCTAATATTTATATGTATCAAAAAGGGGCAAAAGGAATACCAAAATGGGCCCTATTGCTTAGATTGCCCCTTCAGTTTGTGTTGATTGCTTGGGCCTATATGTATGTTTAAATAATAAGACATTGAATTTTAATGATTTTAATTTTGAATCAAGCCTTGTGGAAGGTCTTGATGCCATGGGTTTTGACAAACCCACACCGATTCAGGAATTTGCTATACCTTTGATACAACAAGGTAAAGACCTGATTGCCTGTGCTCAAACAGGAACAGGTAAAACCGCCGCCTTCATTCTACCCATCTTGAACAAAATTGCAAGGGAAGGTCAATCAGGTCTAAATACCTTGATTTTAGCACCAACCAGAGAGCTCGCGATTCAGATTGATCAACAGATTCAGGGTTTTGCTTATTTTGTGGGCATCAGTTCTATTCCTGTCTATGGAGGTGGGGATGGAATTGCTTGGGAGCAACAAAAACGTGCCATGGAAGATGGGGCAGAAATTATTGTTGCCACACCGGGAAGATTGATTGCACTATTGGCCGGAGGGAAGATACAGTTCAACAAAATTGAACATCTCATATTGGACGAAGCAGATAGGATGTTGGATATGGGATTCTCAGAAGATATTCTTAAGATCGTCAATTATCTCCCAAAAAACAGGCAGACAGTTTTATTTTCTGCCACCATGCCACCTAAGATCAGACAGTTTTCCAAACAACTTCTCCGTGATCCTGAAGAAATCAGTCTATCGGTTGGGAAAACAGCCGAGGGGGTAACCCAAGGAGCTTACTTGGTATATGATGGACAGAAAGAAGCCCTAGTCCGGGATATTCTTGGCAAGAAGGATTATGAAGCTGTCATCATCTTTGCATCTACAAAAGAGAAAGTAAAAAACCTGTATAAACTACTCAAAAAAGATTTTGAGGTAGAAGCTTTTCATTCTGATCTTGAGCAAGTTGAGCGAGAAAAGATCATGTCAAGGTTTAAGAATAAATCTTTGAAGATTCTTATAGGTACGGACATCATTTCCAGGGGAATTGATGTAGTTGGAATCGAGTTGATCATCAATTACGATACGCCAAATGATCCTGAGGATTATGTCCATCGGGTAGGTAGAACTGCAAGGGCGGACAGCAAAGGTGAAGCCATCACTTTTATCAGTGATAAGGACAAATACAAATTTGTACGCATCGAAGCGCTGATTGGGATGGAGGTTGAAAAATTGCCTTTACCAGATGGTTTTGAAAAAGGTCCGGATTACAAGGGTGGCCATTCCAATCCAGAGAGGAAGGGATTCAATAAGAAAAAGCCATTCAACAAAAACAAGAAGAAAACCCCCAGAGAATCCAATAGCAGTTCCAAGCCTGCTCCAACTGAAAACAAAAGTGTAGGTACTCCCAAAACGAAAATACCTCCAAGAGAGAATACAGCTGATCCTAAAGTCAATTTTCCCCCAAGGGAAAAAAAGGTTGAGACCAAAAAAGATAAAAACACCCCGTTTGGAAAAAGGTCAAATGTAGTGGATGATATCTGATGAATCTGAAAATATACCAAGTTGATGCATTTGCAGAGCAGGTTTTTCAAGGTAATCCTGCGGCTGTGTTGCCTTTACAAGATTGGCTTGAGGATGATCTTTTGCAAAAAATTGCATTGGAAAACAATCTTTCCGAGACCGCATTCTATGTCAAAGAAAAGGGCCAATATGTTTTAAGGTGGTTCACACCTAGTACAGAGGTGGATTTATGTGGGCACGCTACTTTAGCAGCTGCCCATGTATTGTTCAATCATGAAGGCCATAAAGGAGATTTGATCAACTTTTTTTCTCCGAGATCCGGTAAATTGACGGTCAAGAAAATCGGTAATAAAATGAGGATGGATTTTCCAAAGGATGATGTTTCAGCCATTGAATTAAATGATGAACTTCTGAAACCTTTTGATCCAAAGCCATCCAAGGCATTTAAGGGAAAAACCGATTTTGTTCTGATATTTGAAAAGGAAGAAATGATCAAAAACCTCGTATTTGACCTTCATCTTATTTCAAAAATTCAAGCAAGAGGCGTAATCGTAACAGCGCCTGGAAAAACAGTAGATTTTGTCTCTAGATTTTTTGGCCCTCAGGTTGGTGTTCCAGAAGACCCTGTTACCGGGTCAGCACATACCACCTTGACACCTATTTGGTCTGAAAAGCTTGGTAAAACTACTTTAACAGCCATACAGCTTTCGGCCAGAGGAGGCTTTCTAGCATGCGAATTAAAAGAAGATCTTGTAGAAATCAGTGGTCAAGCTGTTACTTATATGCAAGGTGAAATCAGCTTGAAATAAAAAAGGATTTTTCATTGAGAATCCACCATGATGCGATAGACAGATTGGCGATAGTGAGTTAAATGATGGAACGCTGATGACGCATTGTACTGATTGGCGCATATGCATAAATCATTGAAAAACAGATAGATCAGCGTCACCAGCGGTTTGAAAGAAACTCATTTCAAATATTGATTTTAAGCCTATCTTCTAGTTTTCAGGAATTTTATATACAAATGCATTCACGTTCATACCTGCTCCAACCGAAGCAAAGACCAAATTGTCTCCGGCTCTGAATTGGTAACCATTTAGCTCACTTCTGGCAATCTTATCATATAGGATAGGTACTGTAGCAACAGAGTTATTGCCCATTTTGGCTATGATCATGGGCATAATCCCCTCAGGTTTTTCAGTAAGTCCAAAAAGCTTCAGGGTTCTGATCAAAATCGCTTCATCCATTTTGGCATTGGCCTGATGTATCAGTACTTTACTGATATCTTTGATGTCCAAACCTGATTTTTCTATCGTCTGCTTCATCAAAACCGGTACAGTATTCAATGCATATTCATAAAGTTTCCTGCCATTCATTTTAAGAAATAAAGTGTCATCCTTAAAATCAGGATTATAGGAAACATCCATTTTCAACAAATGCGCTTGGGTAAGGGTATCCGTTCTGGTCTTGTGGCAAAGAACTCCAATAGGTTCCCCACTTTCCACTCCTTCCAACACAACTGCCCCGGCGCCATCAGAGTAAATCATGCTGTCAATATCATGTGGATCGATAATCCTCGAAAGTGTTTCGGCACCGATGATCAAGGCTCTTTTTGCATCTCCCGACTTGATAAAATAGTCTGCGTGGATGACACCTTGAACCCAACCTGGACAACCAAAAGGAAGATCATAAGCCACGCAGTCAGGATTCTCAATTTTTAGCAGGTGTTTGACCCTCGAAGCGATGGTAGGAAGAATATCCGTTTTTCGGTTATTGTACAGTATTTCTCCAAAATTTTGAGCTACAATAATATAGTCTAAAGTTTCTGGATCAATCCCTGCATCCTCAATGGCCGCTTTAGCAGCAATAAATGCCATATCTGAGGTATTCAACTCGGGACTTAAATATCTTCTTTCTTCTATTTCCGTTATTTCCTGGAATTTTCGTATGATCGCACTATTCTCTTTGGGGATTTTTTCTCCCTTTTCATTGATGAAATTATTGCTTAAAAAGTCTTCATTCTTTACAATTACATCCGGGAGATATGAACCTGATCCCTTGATTACAGAGTAAATGGACATATAAAATGATTTTGAGACGATGTATTTATTTTGGCACCCAATTAAGTAATAATATTTCAAAAAAAGGTATTCTAATTAAAAAAGAAAAGCCCTGAATTATAACAGGGCTTTTCGGTATTTAAATATTTGGCTGCGGAGTAGTCCGAAGGTAAGGTTTGATTTTAGTATGACCCTTGGGAAACTTTGCAGGAATATCTTCGTCCTTGATGCTCGGAACAATGACCACATCTTCACCATTTTTCCAATCAGCCGGGGTGGCTACAGAGTGGTAAGCTGTTAATTGTAAAGAATCGATGACTCTTAATAACTCATCAAAATTTCTTCCGGTACTTGCAGGATAGGTAAAGATCAGTTTGATTTTTTTGTCATTTCCGATTACAAATACTGACCTTACGGTTGCTTTTTCGCTGGCATTGGGATGAATCATGTCGTAGAGTTCGGCTACTTTCCTGTCCTCGTCCGCTATCAATGGGAAATTGACAGTTGTGTGCTGCGTCTCATTGATATCTTTGATCCATTCTTTATGGTCTGCCAATCCATCCACACTCAATGCCAAAACCTTGACATTTCTTTTATCGAATTCAGATTTCAATTTGGCAACAGCGCCAAGTTCCGTGGTGCAAACAGGAGTATAATCTGCAGGATGTGAAAAAAGGACTCCCCATCCATCTCCTAAATACTCGTGAAAATCAATTTTACCTTCTGTCGTCTCAGCGACAAAATTTGGAGCAATATCTCCTAATCTTAGTGACATAGTAGTTTTGGTTTAAAGTCTATAGAATTTATAGGTTAAATACAAAATGTAAATTGAATTAGTTTCAATGATGAGACTATTAATAATAAAAATTATATCAGAATCCTTTTTGGCGTAATGGTTGTATTTAGAAAGGGCTGATACGGATTAAGATAATGAACAGGAATGTGGCTTTAGCCCATTCAAATATAAATACAGAGTGTAAATAGGCTTTTGCCAAATGAGGTTGGTGAGGTTTAACAGTTATGATTTGAGTCAACTCAAATTCCGGAAAAATAAGGTTCTTTTGAAATAATTTTAATCCGAACAACCCTTCCTAAAATAGGTTTTGATTTTAATATAAATCCAATACATTTAAGCTTATCGTAAATTCAAGAAAAATATGAAGACATATTACAACCCGGAAGACTTAAAAAAATTCGGAAAAATCGGTGAATTCCAAAAATCCATGGCAGATAAATTCTTTGATTACTATGGAGAGGTTTTCAAAGAAGGTGCCTTGACAGCACGTGAAAAGGCTTTGATTGCCCTAGCTGTTGCCCATGCCATCCAATGCCCTTATTGTATTGATGCTTATACAGTTGATTCCATGGAAAAAGGTTGTGATGAAGAACAAATGATGGAAGCAGTACATGTAGCAGCTGCCATCAGAGGCGGGGCCTCATTGGTACATGGCACACAAATGATGAATAAAGTCAAGGAATTATCGATGTGAAAAATACCAATTGTCGTCTCTTTAAACATTTAATCCGTTTACACTTCACAAATGATGTTACTTAATGAAATCTTTAAAAGCACAAAATCACCCTTTGTCAAACTCTCAGTATGAGATAGAGTTGTTGGAGTCCCCTGATTTTGGAATCAGTTTTGTCCAAAAATTGGATGAATCCCAACTGTATCCCCTCAAGCCATTACACATTGAAACCCTGCAGATCAATATGGGGAAAATGTGCAATCAGGTTTGCCAACATTGCCATGTAGATGCCGGTCCTGACAGGAAAGAAATCATGACACGGGAAATCATGGAGGATTGTCTAAAGGTGATCGAAAAAAATAACATCAAATCCGTGGATCTTACAGGAGGTGCACCGGAAATGAATCCTGACTTCCGATGGTTTGTCACTGAAATAAGGAAAATCGGAAAGGATATCAATATCATCGTGAGGTGTAATCTGACCATCATCCTGGCCAACCCCAAATTCCATGACCTCCCGGAATTCTTCAAAAAAAACCGAATAGAAGTAGTTTCATCCCTTCCATATTTTTCTGCAGCAAGGACAGATGCGCAGAGAGGGGACGGGGTATTTGAAAAATCAATCAAAGCATTAAAAATGTTGAATGACGTAGGTTATGGTATCGAAAGAAGTAACCTGATTTTGAATTTGGTCTATAATCCTTCCGGCGCTTTTTTGCCGGGAAGTCAGGAAGGACTTCAGGCGGAGTTCAAAAAGAAATTGGGCAACAACTTCGGGGTAAGTTTCAATGCCTTGTTTACCATTACCAATATCCCCATCAGCAGGTTTCTGGATTATCTGATCCGGAGCGGCAATTATGAAGGATATATGGAGAAACTGATCGAATCATACAATCCCAATGCAGCAGCCAATGTGATGTGCCGTACTTCAATTTCTGTTGGTTGGGATGGGTTTCTATACGATTGCGACTTCAATCAGATGTTGGACCTCAAAGTGGAAACGCCTCAAAGCCAACATATCAGTGATTGGGATAATTTCACTTTGAAGAATAGAAATATTGTAGTCAACCAACATTGCTTTGGTTGTACGGCCGGTGCAGGTTCAAGCTGTGGGGGAGCAACTGCTTAAATTATGAAAAGTAAAAACTCAGAAAATGCCATCATTATTTTTCAGAAAAACCTCATCCACGGAAAAGTAAAAACAAGACTTGCGGCTACTATTGGTGATCAAAAAGCTTTTGAAATTTATAAAGATTTGGTTGCCTTTACCTATAAGCAGTCTATTGGCGTGAAAGATGCTGATATCTGGGTTTTTTTTTCCGACGGTTTTGAAGAAATTGATGAGGGTTTCCAAGAGCATATCACTGCCAAAATGGTTCAGGATGGCGATGATTTAGGTCAAAGAATGCAAAATGCTTTCGCTACTATCTTTAGTATGGGTTATTCGAATGCAGTCTTGATGGGCACTGATTGTCCGGAAATCACCCCTGAAACCATTGAAACAGCGCTGGATTCTCTTGAAAAAAATGAGGTCGTAGTTGGTCCTGCATTGGATGGCGGATATTATCTCATTGGGATGAACAATCTTTACCCACAATTATTTTGGCAGATGCCGTGGAGCACGGAAAATGTTTTTCCATTAACTTTAGAAACCATATATCAAAACAATCTTTCCCACTATCTACTGCCGGTGCTTTCAGATATTGATACAGAAGAAGATTGGTTGAAATTTGAATCTTTGATTTCAGAAAATAATTGAGGGTTGGCCTATGAACAAACAACAAATCAGGTTATCGTTTATTGTCATTGCATTTTTTATTTTTCAATCTGGAATGGTTTTAGGTCAGGAAGAGGTCAAGTATGATATCAGTGTGGCCGGAATATCCATTGGGGAAATGACCGCAGTCAAAAAGAAAGTAGGACAAAAAACATATTATGATATCAAAAGTGAAGTGAGTTTTTGGTTTTTTGGAAAAATCAATTTGGACTATTTGGTAAAGGCTGAATACCTGGAAAAGCAATTGATCAAGGCGGATGCCCAATCCAAAACCAATAGAGGTGATTTCAGAACTTTGATTCAATGGAATAAGGATCATTATAACGTGGATGCCAAAAATTACAAATACGAAAACAACAAACCAATTGGTAAGCCCTTGTATTTCAGTTCAGCTGTTTTTTTCTTTGAAGAACCTCTTAATACCAGAGAGTTTATGGCGGAAGGATATGGATTGGTTGCTACTATCAAAAAAGTCAAAGATTATTACGAGGCTGATGTCAATGGAAACAAAAACAAATACTACTATGTCAACGGGATTCTTGACAAGGCAGTGATGTACAGTCCGATCAAAAATTATGTGGTCAAAAGAAAATGATCATCTGTGAAACTGAGTATCATCATACCGATTTTAAATGAGTCAGAGAACTTAAAGGAATTAATTCCATTTTTTATCAATCACGAGAAGAAAGAAGAGTTAGAAGTTATTGTGGTGGATGGGGGCAGTCAGGACGATTCTGTTGAGTTAGCTTTAGGTATGGGTGTGAAAGTTGTCAAGTCCGAAGTTTGTTCCAGAGCTTGCCAGATGAATTTAGGTGTCATTCAGTCCAAAGGAGAAATCCTTTATTTTGTGCATGCCGATACAAGAGTACTCCCCTCGTTTTTTGATGATATAGTCCAGGCAATAAACAGCGGATTACCAGCAGGTTGTTATGCCTATTCCTTTGATTCAGATAGCCGACTTCTAAAGTTAAATTCCTGGTTTACCCAATTCAATGGACTCTTATCAGGCGGTGGAGATCAGACCTTGTTTATCAAAAGAGAAGTCTTTGAGGAATTAAAAGGTTTTGATGAATATTATTGCATCATGGAGGATTTTGAATTGGTGAGAAGGTTGAAAAAAAAGTACGGTTTCTATGTCATTCCCAAAAAAATCACTGTTTCTGCCAGAAAATATGAAAGCAATTCCTGGATTAGGGTTCAAATGGCCAACTTGATTGTTTTTGCACTCTTTTTTTTAAACGCCCCGCCCTCAAACCTCAAAGAGTTATATTCCAGACTTTTGGTATATAGATAAAAAAAAAGAACCGCAAAACGGTTCATTTTTTATATCATCAATACCTATGAGAAAAATTTACTGAGACAAAGGTATCATACTCTATTTTTTGTTTGGTTAAGGGAATGTGAAGTTAAAATCATTAAATCGTCTTTTTAATTTGAGAGATATTTTTTGTTATTGATATAAGCTCTGCTACGACAGACAGGTTTGCGATATAAATTGAAATAGGCGATATAATTTCCCATCATCAAACCTGAATGGCAAAATACAGCGGTAGATGAGGAAATTATTTCAACTTTATATCCATCATATTTCAACTTTATATCTATTTTTCAACATCTATTTTTTTAATATCTCCACATTCTTCAAAATATCCATCGCAAACAAACTCATGGCCTTTACGCCAGTCTTAATGGTGGGTTCAGGTAGAGGAGCGAAGTAGGGAGAGTGCAGTCCGGGTATTTCTAATCCTTCTATTTCAGCTTTTTCCAAAAATTCAGGATCTGAAGCTCCCAAGTAAAACATCGTGATGGGAATATTCCTTTCCTGCATACCAAAACGGCTGAAATCTTCTCCGATCATCTGGGCTTGCACTTCTTTGACTTTGTCTGCACCTATATTGTTCGTAAAAACATCCACCATCTGTCGGGTGAGTTCATTATCATTGATAAGGGCAGGTGTATGGGGATGTCGGATCCAATAGGTCGGCATTTTTTCCTCTGATAACCCTGCTGCTCTGGCATATTGCTCACTGATGCGTTTGATGCTGCTGACCATTTCTTCCCTTACCTCGGGTGAATAAGAACGCAGAGTCAATTGCATCACCACCTCATCAGGAATAATATTGTGGACAGTACCACCATGGATCGATCCAACAGTAACCACAGCAGGATCAATTGGCGCAATCCTTCTGCTGACTATGGTTTGATAAGCCTGTATCATTTGCGCGCTCAAGACGATCGGATCAATGCCTTTATGTGGAGCTGCCCCATGCGCACCTTCACCATACACTGTCACATTCATCATATCCACCCCTGCCATCAATGGGCCTGATTTGTACCCCAACATTCCTGCTGGCAAAAAAGGATCATCATGTAACGCAATCGCATAATCAGGGTGGGGGAAGCGTTCGTACAAACCGTCGTTCATCATATTCCATGCACCCATTCCGTTTTCTTCTGCAGGCTGACCTACCATCAAAAGCGTTCCCCTCCAAGCATGTTTGTATTCCACCATCATTTTGGCGGTTCCCACAAAAACACTCATATGGATATCATGCCCACAGGAATGGGTAATGTAGGTTTCTTTACCGTCATTGGAAATTCCTTTTTTGGTAGAAGCATAGGGAAGTCCCGTTTTTTCTTCCATAGGTAAGGCATCCATATCAGTTCGTATGAGAAGGACAGGACCTGCACCGTTTTCCAGTACCCCGACGACTCCATAGCCTCCGATATTTTCAGTTACCTCGTATCCCAAAGATTTCAATTCTTTGGCTATTCTGGCAGAAGTTTCTTTTTCTTGTAGGGACAATTCAGGGTTTAGATGTAGTGCTTTATAGAGTTGATCCAATTCAGGATAGATTTTATCAATAAAATTATCCACAGATTGGGAAAATCCTGGCTTTGGAAATATGGCGATCAGGAAAAAAAGGCAAAGGGAAAACAGGGAAACTTTCATAAACTTCTTGCATTTTACTTTTTCAAATAACGCAAATAATTCCATTTTTAGGGGTATTGATTGGATATTTGATTTTAGTATGTTCAATCTAATATTCATGATTTGGATTTACTAAACCTTAAACTTTAAACAAGTTCTATTTTGAAGGTGCGGGGAGGAATGACGGCGGACCGGGCCGGCCAGGGCCTTGCGGGCTGATAGGATTCCGCCGTCTTGACTTTTTTGGCTACTTTTTTTGTCAATGCCTGCCCCGAATCTTTCGGGGAAAAAAAGTAGCTTTATAATTAATCTTTGAAAAATTACTTTGGGTTAAGAATCCTTTTAATAATAATGATGGTAAGATTAACCATTCGAATACACTTAAAAATCTATCATTAACTCTAACCTTTCTTAGCCATATTATGAAAAACCAAGAGAAATAAGACGTAAATTTTATGCCGATTATAGAAAAATCAACGTATGGTACGCCCCCAAGAATACTCTTTAATGGACATTTTGAAACCATTATTCCCAGCATCTTTAGGAAAGTTATTGGCATTCAATATCAGCGGGAAAGAATAAATACACCAGATCAAGACTTTTTGGATTTGGATTGGTCAAAGGTGGGGAGTGACAAACTCCTGATCATCAGCCATGGATTGGAGGGGAGTTCCGAAAGACATTATGCCCGTGGTTTGGCTAAACTGTTCAATCAAAACGGATATGATGTATTGGCATGGAACAACAGGACTTGTGGGGGTGAAATGAATCTTCAACCCATCATGTACCATCATGGTGCCTCCTATGATTTGAAAACCGTGATTGATCATGTGGAAAAAACCAAAAATTACGATGCCTATTATCTGGCAGGCATCAGCATGGGCGGTGCACAAACCTTGAAATACTTGGGAGAAAATGGACTTGACCTAAATTCAAAAATCAGAAAAGCAGCGGTTTATTCCACTCCCTGCAACTTACCCGATTCTGCAGCTACTTTAAAAGAAAAAAGGAATGCTTTTTATAAAAAACGATTTCTTGGAAAACTGAAGGCAAAAATGTTTTTGAAGGGACAACAGTTTCCCGGTTTGGTGGATTTGGATTTACTGAAGACGGTTAAGGAGTTTGATACATTTGATAGCCATTTTACAGCCAAAATCCATGGATTCAAAGACGGGAATGATTTTTACCATTCAGTCAGTGCGGACAATTGGATGAAGGCTATTCAGATTCCAACCCTGATCATCAATGCCCTCAATGACCCCTTATTGATGGACAGATGCTACCCCATCGATTTGGCCAGAAACCACCCACAGCTATTTCTCGAAATGCCCAATAGGGGCGGGCATACGGGATTTATGGTCAAGGGGCAGGAGTTTACATGGGCGGAGTATAGGTTTTTGGAGTTTTTGAAAGAGACTTGAGATGTGAGATGTGAGACGTGAGACTTGAGATATGGGACCTCACTAGCGGAAGGTCGGCTTAAAAATGACAGATTTTTAGAAAAAAATGCGGTTAGATAAACCAAACCGAAATAAAGTGCGACATGAACCTTTCCTTGTCACTTCGACGTCAGGTCTTGTCCGCCGTGGCGGAAGAAGTCTGTTGCCTAAGGATTTACTTTTCTCCTTATTAATTATGTATAATGTTAATCCTTGAAAACATTCGTAACTATTTTCAAGGCCATAAAAAAAACGATGGCCCAAAGGACCATCGCTAATTAATAACTATTACCCAATCAATTTTCGGCCTAAACCGAAAAAGAAACCTTTATATTTTTAGATAACATAGATTTTTATTTAATTGTTAACGGATACTTGAAATTAAAGATTCTGTTTCGTTCCTTAAAAAACGTTAAATCATATATTAAAAAAACTGAAAATTTTTAGCTGAAGTTGGCATGCTTTGAGAACATCTTCACCACCTTATTATCCAATTCCATTTTCTCCATTTCCTTTATAAATAGTTGTTGGTAAAACATTCTTCCGTTATCCTAATTAAGTGCATTGGAAGCTGCCGCAAAAATGGGGGGGGGGAAGAGGGGTAATTCCCAAGCGGGGAGGGGGTACTTCGGAAGTACCCCTCTCCACTTCATAACCCCATCGTTGAACCCTTTTTCTCCGACATTGGACCTATTTACCCCATCGTTGGACCTTTTTGCTCCGACCTTGGACCATTTTGCTCCGACGTTGAACCTATTTACTACGACGTTGAACCTTTTTGCTCCGGCTTTTGTCCTTTTTACTCCATCGTTGGACCTTTTTACTCCGACGTTGGACCTATTTGCTCAGACGTTGCACCTTTTTGCACCATACTTGCGCCTCTGAAGTGCGACAATTGGGTTCGGAAGTACCCCAACGGATTTTTTTGGTAGTAATAAAATCGAGCCAGTCTGACCGGCTTCATTTCACGTTTCAGTCTAAATTGTATTGTGAAACTTCACCTTTTCTGTTTCACAGTATTTCTAAGCTCATTTTCACCAACTTTCAAAGCAGCACCTTTCAGAGACAAAGAATATGTAATAAACATAACTTGTTTCTCATGTTGCGTAACGCATTTTTATTCCAAGTTGTCCACCTTTACTAGATTGTGAAAATTCTTAAAAAGACAGGCACATGACAATTAAGGAAATCAAAGAAGAACTGAAAACGGCTGACAATCCTGTAGCTAAGTCCCTGCATCATGGCAAAGGTTTCAAAGTCCTTATCATAGGGTTCAGGAAAGGCATGATTTTAAAAGAACATAAAGCGCACATACAGTCAAAATTAACTGTTTTGGAAGGTGCCGTCATATACAAGGAAGCATACAAAAATATGGAGCTTAGACAATATGACGAAGTTGAAATTCCGATTGAAATAACACATGCTGTTGAGGCAATTGAAGACAGTCTTTGTATTTTGTCCCAAGGCGAATAATGACCAACTCAGTAGCTTCTTACTTTTTATATTCATAATCATAAGGTAATTTTATAAAAGCTTCCTGGCAGAGCAGTAGTTAGGCCATGGTCAATCGAAATTTTAAAAATGAAAAATCAAAAAATAGCATATTCTATTTTAGAACTAGCTCTTGTCCCGCAAGGTGCTACCATTAAGCAGACACTGAATAATTCCCTGGCATTGGCTAAGGAAGCTGAAGCCTTAAACTACAAGCGGTTTTGGTTTGCGGAGCATCACAATGCTGAACATATTGGTAGCAGTGCTACTTCCATCCTCATCGGTTATGTGGCAGAAAACACCAATACCATTAGGGTAGGGTCAGGTGGTGTGATGCTTCCCAATCACTCTCCTTTAATCATAGCCGAACAGTTTGGAACCTTGGCGCATTTATATCCCAACAGAATTGATTTAGGGCTAGGAAGAGCTCCCGGGACTGATCAGCAAACAGCGCAGGCCATAAGATCCGATTTTATGCAGGCTGCACATTCATTTCCACAGGAAATCGATAAGATACAGAGATACTTTTCCAAAGAAAATAAGCATTCAAAAGTAAGGGCTACCCTAGCTGAGGGCACGGATGTACCGCTTTACATATTAGGCTCCAGTACAGATAGTGCGCATCTGGCAGCAAAAAAAGGTTTGCCTTATGCTTTTGCCAGTCATTTTGCGGCAACCCATTTGTTCAATGCATTCAAAATTTATCACGATGAATTTCAGCCTTCTGAATTTCTGAAAGAACCATATACCCTTGCCGGTATAAATGTTTTTGTAGCGGATACCGATGAAGAAGCTGAAAAATTATTTACCACCTTGATCAGGATGTTTTTTGGTGTATTGACAGGAGAAAGGAAACCGCTACAACCCCCGACGGAAATGAACCGGGAATTGAAGGAAATCATGAACCATCCTTCTATGCAACCATTCCTGAAATATTCTTTTGTAGGAAGCAAGAAAACGGTAAAAAAGCAAATAATGGAATTTGTTGCAAAAACAGGGGTGAATGAACTCATCGCAGTATCTACCATGTATGCCTTAGAGGACCGGATTAAATCAACAAAATTATTTGGAGACTTAATGATGGAAATAAATGAGCAGGTCAAGGAACCAAATCGATTACGCTTGAAGCAAAATCATTGATACTGAATTCTCCCTTGGGCGTATAGCCAAGCCGGACGATTACCAGATCCTTTGAAGGAATCACCAAAATCCATTGCCCTTCAAATCCCCCTGCGTAAAATGCATCATTGGGCAGTTTGGATAGCAATTTTTCTTCCGGGTTGTTGGCGTTGCCGGCATTGAGCCACCATTGTGCTCCATATTCACCCATTGGAGCGGCAGCTGTTGGTGTGGTGGCGAATTCCACCCATTCTTCCGACAGGATCTGTTCGCTAAGCCAATTTCCTTTTTCCAACATCAATAACCCCAATCTCGCATAATCCCTTCCAGGCCCAAAGACAAAAGAAGACCCAACGAAGGTTCCTGAAGCATCTTTTTCCATAACAGTGTTGTGCATGCCTATTTTGTAAAACAAACCTTCATAGGGTAGGCGTTGGTATTTTTTTTCCCCAAGTTGATTGCGTAATATTTTGGAAATGATATTGGTCGTGCCGCTGGAATAATAGAAGTAAGTTCCGGGCTCATATTTCAATGGTTTAGCGGCAGCGATAGCGGGGGCATCAGGCTTCAGGAAAAGCATATTTGTTGCATCGGAAACCCCACCATAATCTTCTACCCAATCCAGACCATTGGTGGCCTGCAGCATGTTTTTTAGGTTTATAGCTTCCCTTTCATCTGTCCAATCCGGAAGCAAGCCGTTTTGATCCAAATTGAAGACACCCTTGTCCACTTGCAAACCCACCAAGTTGCTGATAATACTCTTTCCCATGGACCAACTGGTATGTTTGGTCTTGACATGATGGTCATTGCCGTAGCCTTCAGCAACCAATTGCCCTTTGTGCAGGACGACAATCATGTGGGTCAGATGGGTCTTTTTGACTGAGTCTTCAAATTCGATATCGATCAAATCCTGGATTTTCCGGTATTGGGGTAGGTTTAGGGTGGAATCGTTGAGTTTGTTACCGTTTGGCCAACTCACGGTATCCTGACTCCAAGTGGGCTTGGGTACCTCATAATATGCTTGACTTCTGACTTCCGATTCATCCATCCCGGATAATAAAGTACAGCCTTGTCCATCACGGTAGATGGCTACCCTTTGAGCCAATCCAAAAACACTTCCTGTTACTTTTTTTCCTTCCCGGTCCACTTCAAAATCCCCTAAATTGATCGGGAAAGCCCGCAATTCCTGACTCATCACCGAGCTTTCGTCCCGCTCCGCAAGGAAAATACAACTGCACATGATCTTGGAACCATATGAACTGATCAAAGGAAATGATTTCCAGGCATAGTCGATTCCGTAGCCTAATCCTGCCAAGAGGATTAGCAGAATTGAATAAAGGATTTTCTTTTTCATTAGGATGTTGGTGGGGATGAGGACGAGGGTGATTTTATGATAAAAAGAGAAATTTTAAATTTTACCTAAATGTAAATTTTATTCAAATTGACTGATCAAAAATCAGTAAAAAATGTTCAAAATTTCCTGGGATATTATTCCTATCTCATTTCGACCTTATATCAACTGTATTTCGAAACAATACCAAAAAATATCCAATATCAATCAATATCAATTATTTACAAATCAAATTCCAAACTAACTCTGTTCAACATGAGTATAGCGATAACCGAAAATTTACAATTACCCCAAATCAATATCTGTACCCTCTCTAGCAAAATCAAAATTTTCAAATTCGAAATCCTTTTGCTTTAATTTAGAAAAAATAATATCAAGCTGTTCATCGGTGCGTGAGGGATCGTGATGGAAAAACAAGAGGCGTTTCACCTCTGCAACAGCTGCAAATTTGATGGCATCTTCCATACTTGAATGTCCCCAACCGATTTTTTCCTTGTACTCATAGCCAGTATATTGAGCATCGTGAAGAAGCAAATCAGCTTTATCTGCTATATCAAATCCCGAAATCCATTTCTTATCTTCAATCATCCCTGAAAGACCTAAAGCCTGTTCATGGTCAGGAATATATGCCAGAACAGCATTTTTTCCTGTGATTCGATATCCTACGGTTGGTCCCGGATGAATCACATACTTGGATTCGATTGAAAATGGTCCAATCTGAAAACTACTTTTAGAGATATCATGGAGGAATAATTTGCAGGGAAGGTCCCGCATCATTACCGGGAAGAAGGGTGGTGAAAGAAACCTGTTCAACCTGGAATTTAGACTCTGTGTGGAACTTTCTGGAGCCCATATATGAACTTCCTTAGAAGGATCAAACAACGATCCAAAAAAACCAAGACCTTGTATATGATCAAAGTGAAGATGGGTGAGCAAAATATCAATTCTATTGGTCGGCTTTTGGGGTAAAGTGACTTTTTGCAAACCCGAACCAGCATCCAAGATGATCATCCAATCATCTTCAAGCAAAGTGACACAGGCTGTATTGCCTCCATAATAGGAGGTTTCGGAACCTGCTGTGGGAATTGAACCCCTAACTCCTTTTATAGAAACTTTCATGTATCTTTTGTTTCCCAGAAAATGGCTACAGCACCAAGAAATTTACCCATACGACCGATAATGGGATAGGAGGTAACAGATATTTTTTCAATTTTCCCCGTCAGACTTTCGATCCAAAAAACCCGGTGATGTGGAAGTTGGTCATTTAAGGTTTGCACCAAAGGCAGTCCTTCCGGAGCCAATGGATTTCTCTCTTCGTCCAATGGTTTGAATATAGTGGACCAGGTTTCTACTTTCATTTCTCCTGTTTCACCATAACGCGTTCCCAAGATCAATTCTGCTGGTTCATTGTAAAAAATTAAATTACCAATCGTATCGGTGATAAATACCGGAAGGGAAAGGCAATCTGCCAATTGACGGTTAAGAATGATTTCTATTTCATGTGATGCCATTTTTAGAGAGGGATGTCTTACATAAATATAGGAAAACAATTTAAAATATAAGGTGGCCTATTTATGGTATTCCTAATATTTAATCGATATAAGCTTTACGATATAAATGGAAATAGGCCTTCGGCGATATAATTTTCCAGATTCAACTCTTATTGATAATAATCTAACGCTATGATTACCAGAAATTATTTCAATTATATTTCAAATTATTACCACTGTATTTCAATCAATCGTTGTGAATTAATCTAGCAAAACCAGACCAATCATTATCATTTAAATCAACGGATTACTTCTTTTAACGAATTCATTATTAAATGAATAAATCAAACTGATATTCCATATCCAGTTATCAACCTCGATTTCTGAAACTATTTTTTTACTGATGATGGATCCGATGGAAATGGGAAAGTCTTTTTTGCCAATTAGAAAAGAACCACTGCCAAAATATCCGTCTTTCTCATTCATCTTGAGGTAGAATAATTGTGGTTTGGCATTTAAGAAAAACTTCTCGGAAAGCCTCACATTGGTGTGTGAAGTTCCAAAAGCCACAAATTGATTGATAGCAAAGGGAACCTTACCTAAGCTTCTACCTTGGAGATAAAGAAAGGTAATTTTGTTGTTTTCATTAAAACTATAACTCGGGGAAATTTCACCAGCAAAAAACCTTTTGGCCTCCATACTTTCAATCATCGTTCCAGTACCATCATCAACTAGGGTGTTTTCGAATATAAATGCAGGATGGGCACCAACATGCAGTTTAAACTTTTCGGATTTGATGATTTTATAACGCCACCAGAAAATAAAGGACCAAGGTTGACCATCCAAGGCAAAACGCATTTCGGGATCAAAGCTCAAGCGTTCTCCACCGAGTGACAATTCGAAGATTGCCGCGGGTCTATTCAATGAAAATGCAGGGATAAGAGAAAGTCCATTATTGGTCACACTGACATTCCCGCTGAAATGACTGATTCCTGATCGGTTCGCTTCCTGTGCATAGGTGGATTGACTAAATCCAGTCAAGAAAATAATTGCAGTCAAAGTATAAATCAAACACGCGTATGAACGTGATGGTATGGATAAATTCATGGGTAATAGAGTTGCTTTGGTCAGAAAATTTGGGATGCCATTACAATTTATTGAAAACCAATAAACTTTGGGCTAATTTCACCTGACTAAGTTAACACATGTATTTTTCTTGATTGAATGCGATTCAAATCAATCATTACAAAAATCAAACATTTGAGTGAGATGTGAGACATGAGACATGAGATTTGTGTGAAGCTCGTCTGAATGTTGGGCTATACTGAAAACTGTCTACTGAGACTGCCTACTGTTCAATCTCTCCCTCAAAACCTCCTCAAAGCCAATTCACATACAGTTCCCCCAATGGCCAAAGAACTCGTCGCAGCAGGGGAGGGGGCATTGAGGACATTGATGGCAGATTCATTTTGCCTGATGCAGAAATCATCCAAAAGTCCACCGGTACGGTCACAAGCCTGGGCACGGACTCCCGCACCACCTTCTACCAAATCCGATTCCTGAATATCGGGAATCAGTTCTTTCAGGGCATTGGTAAAGGCTGTTTTGGAGAATGAACGGTACATTTCACCCATCCCGGTTTTCCAATATTTGGCAGCTACTTTCTGGAATCCCGGCCATGCCAAGGTTTCACTCAGTTCAGCCAGGTTTACTTGAGATCTTTTATAACCTTCCCTTTTAAAAGCCAATACGGCATTAGGTCCGGCTTCCACGCCACCTTTCATCATCCTTGTAAAATGAACCCCTAAAAAAGGGAAATTAGGATCCGGAACAGGATAAATGAGATTTTTGACCAGGTATTCTCTTTCCGTTTTAATCTTATAATACTCCCCTCTGAATGGAATGATTTTGACGTCAATGGATGCGTCCTGATTCATCTGGGCGATTTTATCAGAGTACAATCCCGCGCAATTGATCACTAACTTGCCTGAAAATTCATGGTAGGCAGTACGGACCCGGGAAACACCCGATTCGGTTATGATTTTATCAACTTTATTGTTCAGAAAAATTTCTCCTCCCAGAGATTCGAATTTCTTGGCATAAGCAATGGCCACCTCTTTGTAATCTACAATTCCTGTTTGGGGAACATGTATAGCAGCTACGCCTGCGCAGTAAGGTTCATATTCCTTCAATTCATCCAAAGTAATGGAGCGTGTACCCTCTAATCCGTTTTGAAGTCCTCTTTCCAATAATCCGTTCAAAATAGGGATTTGTTCTTTTTTGGTAGCCACAACCACCTTACCTGTCAGTTCGAAAGGAATGTTTTCCTCTTCGCAGAATTTGATCAACTCATGATAGCCACTGATGCAATTGGTCGCTTTCAGAGAGCCTGGTTTGTAGTACAAGCCGGAATGTATGACACCCGAATTATTACCGGTTTGATGTTTTGCCACTTCGGATTCTTTTTCCAGAATGGCGACTTTGAGGCCAGGTTTCTGTTGTTTGATTTTTAGACTAGTTGCCAGACCCACGATTCCGCCTCCAATAATGATGATGTCGTATTGCATGAAATTTTAAGCTTTGGACAAATATAATGCTGTTTGATAATAGTTTGATTTTGGGAAGTAATTGTTTAAAAATAATTTATTAGTTATATTATCACGAAAAATAATGAAATGAAAAAATATTTAAATAAAAACTCCCTAATCATCCTTTCAATATTAACTTTCATTGCAACTGGATGCGATGAAAAACCCAAAATAGGAAAAGTTTCCGAGAGAAATGGCGTCCTTACCATCAAGGTGGATCTTAATGAAGTAAAGGAGGGAAAGTTGACCGATTATTTTGAACCTCATATAGACTATGTAATACTCGAGGACAATGATCAAACTGAAGCTCAGATTGGTGAGATTGCCAAATTAATTGGACATAGGGATAGATTGTTTGTTTTTGATTGGTGGGTTGGAAAATGTGTCCAAATCTTCGACCGTCAGGGGAATTTCATCCGGAGAATCAGAAATATGGGTGAGGGGCCGGAAAAATATCTTGAATTGGCAGATATTGATATTGTCCAAGACACCATATACTTACTAGCCCATCCCCGGAAAATCATGAAGTTTGATTTGGAAGGCAATTTTATCTCAGAATTCAACTTGGATTTTATAGGAAGAACTTTCCATTATGATTCTGTTTCTTCCCGGTTTTTTATCTATGGAGGTTCAAGATCAGATTTTTTGGTAAGGTCTGTTGATCATTCAGGCCATACAGTTGATAGTTATTTTCCTTCAAACCCTAACATATTTAATGGTGCCATGGGTGATCCATATAATTTTTACAAAGAAGAAGACGGGGTTTATTTTACCAAATCATATTTGGATACGCTTTATAAATTTAATAATAGAGCTTTTGAACCCAGGATAATATTTGATTACGGGAAGTTGAAAATGGATCACGAAAAAATGGTTAAAATGGAAAAAGAAATGGATCCGCGAGAATTTATGGATTATTTTAGAACGAACTCAGGTTTTTCATTTTCACCTTTTGGTTTCTCAAATGCCAGGTTTTTAATGACCAGATTAAGCAATTCAGACAAAGGATATGTTTCGGTATTTGACAAAAAAAACAATACTTTCGATCTGATAAATTTCTATTTGATCAATGATATAGATGACTCATTTGACTTTTACTCCCCGGTTTATAGACTGGAAGGTGATGAAGTGGCCATTGCGTATCGAGGAACATCACTTTACAACAAAGCTGTAGAAAAAAAGCAAAGCATTTCAGCTGAAGATTGGGATGTTTATCAAAAAGGTAAGGGAAAACCTTTTATTGAAGCAGCATTTTATGGAAAGGAAACTGAGAATTATGTTTTGATGATTTTGAAAACAAAAAAATAAACTAACCATATTGCCCTTATCTTTTATAACCCACAATGAATTTGCATATTTGCAGCATTAAATAAGCATCTGTTTGTAAAGATGTCATGTTTCATATACTTAATATTTTAAATGTCTCACCAACAAATCAAGATTACCCTGCCGGATGGTTCGGTCAGGGATTATGAAAAAGGAGTTTCAGGGTTACAGATTGCACTTAGTATCAGCGAGGGTTTAGCCAGAAATGTACTTGCAGCAAAAGTTAACGGGGAAGTTTGGGATGCAAACAGACCCATCCATCAGGACTCAAAAGTTCAGTTATTAACTTGGAATGACCCCGAGGGAAAAAACACTTTTTGGCATTCTTCTGCCCACATCATGGCGGAGGCATTGGAAGCACTTTATCCTGGCGTGAAATTCGGTATTGGCCCTCCGATTGAAAACGGATTTTATTATGACGTTGATTTTGGAGATAAGCCTTTGGAAGGAGCGGAACTTGAAAAAATTGAAGCCAAAATGATGGAATTGGCCAAAGCAAAAAGCGAATTCATCAGAAAGGATGTATCTAAATCTGATGCTGTAGCTTACTTCCAGGAAAAAGGGGATGAATATAAGTTAGACCTTTTGGAAGGTTTAGAGGATGGAACGATCACATTTTATGAGCAGGGAAATTTTGTGGATCTCTGTCGTGGACCGCATATCCCCAATACAGGTTTTATCAAAGCAACCAAGTTGTTGAACATCGCCGGAGCCTATTGGAGAGGGGATGAGAAAAGGAAAATGCTTACCCGTATCTATGGCATTACTTTCCCGAAAGCCAAGGAATTGCAGGATTACCTGTTTATGCTCGAAGAGGCAAAGAAAAGAGACCACAGGAAATTGGGCAGGGAATTGGAATTGTTCACTTTTTCTGAAAAAGTAGGCATGGGATTGCCTTTGTGGCTGCCTAAAGGTACGTTATTAAGGGAACGCCTTGTCAATTTCATGAAAAAGGCACAGGACAAGTCGGGATATCAGCAGGTAGTTACCCCACATATTGGCCACAAGGCTTTGTATGAGACCTCCGGGCATTATGAGAAATACGGGAAGGATTCATTTCAGCCGATACATACACCGAATGAGGGTGAGGAGTTTTTGTTGAAACCCATGAACTGTCCCCATCACTGCGAAATCTATAAGCACAAACCCAGATCCTACAAAGACCTTCCTATAAGATATGCTGAATTCGGTACTGTTTATAGGTACGAACAAAGCGGTGAATTGCATGGATTGACCCGAGTTCGTGGTTTTACCCAAGATGATGCACATATATTCTGTAGGCCGGATCAGGTTAAGGAGGAGTTTATCAAAGTAATTGACTTGGTGCTTTATGTATTTAAGGCGTTGGGTTTTTCGGATTATACCGCGCAGATCTCCTTGAGGGATCCTCTTGATAGGGACAAATATATTGGTACCGATGAAGCTTGGAACAAGGCTGAATCGGCTATCATTGAAGCTGCTGCCGAAAAAGGGCTAGAAACGGTTACAGAATTAGGTGAGGCTGCTTTTTATGGTCCAAAATTGGATTTTATGGTCAAAGATGCTTTGGGCAGAAAATGGCAATTGGGTACCATTCAGGTTGATTATAATTTACCGGAAAGATTCCAATTGGAATATATTGGGTCTGACAATCAAAAACACCGTCCGGTCATGATTCATAGAGCACCATTTGGTTCTTTGGAGCGTTTTGTAGCTGTTCTGATAGAACATTGCGCAGGTAACTTCCCATTGTGGTTGTCACCGGATCAGATTACCATTCTACCCATTTCTGAAAAATATATAGCATATGCAGAGCAGGTTAGAAGTGCTTTGGAAGATTCTGATATCATCGGGATGATTGACAACAGGGACGAAAAAATCGGAAGAAAAATCCGAGATGCTGAAGTTAAAAAAATCCCGTTCATGCTCATCGTCGGTGAAAAAGAACAGATGGAAGGTATGGTTTCGGTAAGGAAGCATGGTCAAGGAGACCTAGGTAATTATACTCCGGAGGGCTTTGCGGCTTACTTCAAGGGTATAATTGAAGAATCATTAAACAATTAAATAAATACGGTATTAATTAGGGACTTTTTTTATATCTCAAATTTATTCCGATATTTGCAGGCAATTTCATTAAACAACCATAAGTATTTTGAAAGGAAGAACCCCGTTCAGACAGAGACAAGAAGAACCGTACAAGGTAAATGACAAGATAAGGTCAAGAGAAGTCAGAGTAGTAGGAGATTTCGTAGAAGGCGGCAACGCTGTACTCTCCTTGGCTGACGCCTTAAAAGTTGCTAAAGAAAACGAACTTGATCTCGTTGAGATTTCCCCAAATGCCAGTCCACCTGTTTGTAAGGTGATTGACTACGCAAAATTCAAATATGAACAGAAAAAGAAGCAAAAGGAAATCAAAGCCAACGCTGCTAAGACTGTTCTTAAAGAAATCAGGTTTGGTCCGAATACCGACGACCATGATTTCAATTTCAAGTTGAAGCATGCGATCAACTTTCTTAAAGAAGGTGCGAAAGTAAAGGCTTATGTACATTTTGTAGGTAGGTCAATTGTATTTAAAGAAAGAGGAGAGATGCTGCTATTGAAGTTTGCGCAGGAATTGGAGGAATATGGACAGGTGGAACAACTTCCAAAAATGGAGGGGAAAAGAATGTTTCTTTTCTTAGCGCCAAAAGCCAGTAAGAAATAATTTCAACAAACAAATACAGTTATGCCTAAAGTAAAAACTAAATCAAGTGCGAAAAAACGGTTTACCCTAACAGGTACCGGTAAAATCAGAAGGAAGCATGCTTACAAAAGCCACATTCTGACCAAGAAATCAACCAAAAGGAAGAAAAACCTTACTAAAATGGGCTTGGTTCATGAGTCAGACGAAGGCAGAGTAAAAGCAATGTTGAGAATAGGTTAAACCATTTTCAATCCTTCAAAATCTATTAAGGTTATTTATTCACCAGACGCTTAGGTTACCAAGACCATTCATATAAACCTGAAGGCACCTAGAGTCAAAAATTTAAAAATTATGCCAAGATCAGTAAATTCGGTTGCTTCAAGAGCTAGAAGAAAAAAAGTATTGAAAGCAACAAAGGGCTACTTCGGAAGAGGAAAGAACGTTTGGACAGTAGCAAAAAACAAGTATGAAAAAGGTTTACAATACGCTTACAGAGATAGAAAAGCCAAGAAAAGAGAATTCAGGGCTTTATGGATCCAGCGTATTAATGCGGGTGCCAGACAATTTGGTATCTCATATTCTCAGTTTATGGGTATGTTGAAAAAAGCTGATATCGAATTGAACAGAAAAGTTCTAGCTGATTTGGCAATGAATCACCCAGAGGCATTCAAAGCTGTAGTTGAAAAAGTTAAGTAAGTAGGCACTGACTTACCTTAATCAAAGCCCCGAAATTCGGGGCTTTTTTTTGCTTATTTTCTATTTAACAAGGTCTATTTGGGAATTTTTGCTATATTACCAAAGTACAGCGTATCAAGAAAGCCAATCTTTGAAATCCAAAAACTGTTGGGATTTTAAGGTATTGGTTTTTTAATAAAAAAAGCCCCAAAAGAGGGGCTTGAGTAGCGAGGAGCAGAATAGAACTGCTGTCCGCCGCGGCGGATATGAATCCTGGGCTAAAGATATTTGGGAAGAATGTTTGATTTAATCCAATCCCTTCCTTTCCCTGATTTCAGTTCTTTCTCTCTTTGAATGGCTTGAGATTTGGTGTCGAAGAATTCTACATGAATGCAATACCATGGACGATAACGGATAGTATGTCCTTTACTTGATTTCTCGTTGTGGAACTTGAACCTTGTTATTAGGTCTGAAGTCATTCCGGTGTAGAACCGTTTCGCAGAAAAAGAGTAAAGTACGTAGACGCAGAACATTGAATTATAATTTAAAAAAAAGCCCCAAAAGAGGGGCTTGAGTAGCGAGGAGGGGAGTTGAACCCCTGACCTCAGGGTTATGAATCCTGCGCTCTAACCATCTGAGCTACCTCGCCATTTCGGACTGCAAATATGAGGTCTTATGAATATAATTGCAAGCAATTGCTTGCAAAAAAGTGAATTTTTGAAAACTAAAATTCTGAAAAAATGGTAAAGAACAAGTTTGTTGCTGATTATCAAATCAATACTTCCAGGAAAATATTATTTCCTTATTTGAGCACAGCAAGTGGATTATCCGAATGGTTTGCGGATAATGTCACTATCAACGAAGATAAAACCTATATATTCCATTTTGATGGGGAAGATCATTATGCGAGAATAGTAGCGCTTAGGACAAATATGCATGTAAAGTTTGACTTCTATGATCCCAACAATCAAGATGAGTCAGACCATTCCTATATAGAATTTAAGTTAGAGGAAAATGATCTGACACAGACTTTATTTTTGAAGGTGATTGATTACAGTGATTCATATGATGATGAAGAATTGGAATCAATTTGGGAAAGTCTGATCAATAATCTAAAAGAAATAATTGGAGGTTGAATGATTCAAAATTCAGGTATTTTGAAAATATTTGCAACCTTTGCCGTTACTAGACTTGGTATGGCCGATTTCAATGAAAAAAATAGATAAATTGATTTTGGGGTCTTTTATTGGGCCCTTCTTTTTGACCTTTATAGTCGTTGACTTTATCCTGTTGACAGTCAATATGTTGAAATATTTCGATGAAATTTTCGGCAAAGGGCTTAGTTTTTGGATATACATGGAATTGTTCTCCTATTTTGTGATCAGTATTTCTCCCATGGCCTTGCCGTTGGCAGTGCTATTGTCCTCCTTGATGACATTTGGTAATCTGGGAGAACATTTTGAACTCACTGCATTGAAAAGCAGTGGTATTTCTTTGATCAGAGCTTTGAGGCCTATTGGTATTTTTGTTGTATTCCTGAGTATTCTTGCATACCTCTCCAACAATTACCTTGTTCCAAAGGTAAATCTCAAAACTTTCAGCCTTCTTTATGATATCAGGATGAAATCACCTGCCCTTGACATCAAAGAAGGGGTTTTTTATAGTGGGATACCAAACTATAGTATCAAAGTCAATCAAAAGATGGATGAGATCAGGTTACGAGACATCATCATTTACAACCACTCCGAAGGTCAAGGAAACACTAATATCATTGTAGCTGATTCAGGTCGGATGGAACCTTTTTTCAATGAAAGCTACATGAGTATGACCTTGTATCATGGTACCAGTTATAAGGAATCAAGATCGCAAAGAGGCATTAGTGAAAAACCAGTAGATTTTAGCAGAACCAGCTTTACAGAGAATCAGATTATTTTCAATCTGGAATCCTTTCAGATGAACAGAACACCCGAAGACCTTTGGTCAACCAACCGTTCAATAAAGAATATTGCGCAGTTGAAATCAGGTTTAGATTCCATGTATACCGAAATCAATCAGATAGTCTATTATAATTATATCAATACAGAATCTTCTTTTCCCTATTATACAAGGAACAGGAAACTTACTCCGCCTGATGAAATTTTGTCTAGAAAGGAAAGAGATGATTCCATCAGGATTGCCAAAGCCGTTGCAAAACAAAAGCTCGAACTGGAAAATTTGGCTTCCAATGGAATAAGTGTAGACAGTTTGGACAATGCTGCCGGCTTATCAAGTGCTGATTCTTTGTATCTAGCAGAAAATGAGGCGATCATCCAAAATCTGGACAGCATCAGCGGAACCCCTGAAATTGAGAATGAGTCTAATGCATTGGATACCCAATCAATCATTTCAGAAGAAAAAAACCAGAATAGGAACAGTGGGAGATTGCTGACTAAAAGCAGTTTGTCAATAAGTAAATCCTTGGATTCTTTGATCAAATCAAATAAAACTGACAGTTTGATAACAACCGAAACTCCAGGAGGTATATCCAAGGTACAAAACCAAGAATTTGACGCAAAGGAATTTACAGGTTTTACTCCAGAAAAAAAATCTTGGATAGATTCCCTCGTGATCAATGGTGGTTATAAAAGTCGTGCTGCAACCATCGGGATGAACAATGCCAGAACGATAAAAAATAATTTTAACACCAAGCTTTCCCAATTAGACAATCTTGAAAGGGAGTATCGAAGATTTGAAATAGCCTGGTATCAGAAATACACCACGGCCTTTGCCTGTATCGTGATGTTTATGATTGGTGCCCCTTTGGGGGCAATCATCAAAAAAGGTGGATTGGGGATGCCGGTTTTGATTTCCATTATTTTCTTTATCGTCTATTACATGCTCACGATTACTGGGGAGAAATGGGCAAAAGAAGGATTGACAGATCCACTTTTCGGCACTTGGTTTTCCATTTTGGTATTGCTACCTATAGGGTTTTTCTTCCTAAAGCAGGCACGAAAAGATGCACGGTTATTTGAAACTGATACCTATACTGATATCTTTAAAAACATTAAGAACGGATACAATAGATTATATTCTAAAATTCGTTCTTGATTTTTAAAATCAAAATAATAGCGCTACCTTTGTGGCTGTTTTAAAATTAAAAAATTAACTAGGCATGTATTTAACTACAGAGAAAAAATCAGAGTTATTCAAGAATCATGGCAGGTTAAAAGCGGATACAGATACAGGTTCACCGGAATCCCAGATTGCGTTGTTTACCTATAGAATCCAGCACTTGACTGACCATTTGAAAACAAACAAAAAAGACCATTCATCTCGATTAGGTCTTTTAAAATTAGTTGGTAAGAGAAGAAGTCTTCTCAACTATCTTGTCAAAAACGACATTGAAAGATATAGAGCGATTATTGCTGACTTAGGAATTAGAAAGTAATCATTTTATTGTAAGGTTCTCATGAGAGAACCTTACTTTTTTATTTCCCCCGATATTAAGCCTTACTTTTAAATCTATACGTACATTATTATTCTTAAACAAAATTTATGTTACCAAACGTAATTTCAAAATCTATTGTCCTTGAGGATGGTAGAGAAATCATTATTGAAACCGGTGCATTGGCAAAGCAGGCTGATGGAGCGGTTGTTGTGAAAATGGGCAAAGCTATGTTGCTTGCCACTGTAGTTTCTAAAAAGGAGGCAGGAGAGGGAGTTGACTTCTTACCGATGTCTGTAGATTACCAAGAGAAATTTGCTGCATCGGGAAAAATACCCGGTGGATTTTTGAAAAGGGAGGGGAGGCTTTCTGATTATGAGATTTTGATCAGCCGAATTGTAGATAGGGCGATCAGACCTATTTTTCCAGACGATTATCATGCTGATACCAATATTGCCATCACATTAATGTCCGCAGATGAGGATGTTTTGCCAGATTGTCTTGCAGGATTGGCAGCATCTGCCGCACTTGCTGTTTCTGATATTCCATTTAATGGTCCCATTTCCGAGGTTAGGGTCGGAAAAGTTGATGGAAAGCTGACCATTAATCCTACCCCAAAGCAACTTGAAACTGCTTCAATGGAATTCATTGTGGCTGGTTCTGAGGAATTTATATTGATGGTTGAAGGAGAAGCAAATGAAATTTCTGAAGATGAAATGGTTGAAGCCATTCAGTTTGCTCATGAAGAGATCAAAAAACATTGTAAGGTTCAAAAAGAATTGACCATTGCTGTCGGGAAAGAGGTAAAAAGAGAATACAATCACGAAAAATCCGATTCGGCTTTGTATGACAAGATGCACGCTGAACTTTATGGCAAATGTTATGAAGTAGTGGCCAGACAAATTGCCAATAAATCTGAAAGATCAGAATTGATCAAAGCTATCAAAGAAGGATTTATTGAAAGCCTGGGTGAGGAGCATGAATTTGAAGCCAGTTTGATCGGGCCATATTTTTCCAAAATCCATAAAGAGGCTGCCCGGAACCTGACTTTGAATGAAAAGAAAAGACTTGACGGAAGAAAGCTTGATGAGGTTAGACCAATTTGGTCTGTAGTGGATTACCTACCTTCAGCCCATGGATCAGCTATTTTCACCAGAGGTGAAACACAATCCATCACTACCTGTACACTAGGTACCAAAATGGATGAACAAATGGTAGACGGTGCCATGATTTCAGGCTATAATAAGTTTTTCCTTCACTATAATTTCCCGGGCTTCTCAACTGGAGAGGTGAAAATAAACAGAGGTCCAGGAAGAAGAGAAGTAGGGCATGGTAATTTAGCCATGAGGGCGTTGAAAAAGGTTTTACCAGCAGGTGATGACAATCCTTATACAATAAGAATTGTTTCTGATATCCTGGAATCTAACGGTTCATCTTCGATGGCGACTGTTTGTGCAGGATCTCTCGCTTTGATGGACGCGGGTATCCAAATTAAATCTCCTGTTACCGGTATCGCTATGGGAATGATCTCTGATGCTAAAACTGGAAATTATTCTATTTTATCCGATATTCTTGGAGATGAAGATCACTTGGGTGATATGGATTTTAAAGTAACAGGAACCGAGAAGGGTATAACTGCATGTCAGATGGACCTTAAAGTAGAAGGACTTGATTACAGTGTTTTGAAAGAAGCCTTGTATCAGGCGAGGGCAGGTAGACTTTACATCATGGAGGAAATCAAAAAAACCCTTTCTGCACCTAAACCTGATCTTAAACCACATACGCCTAGGTCCTTTATGATGAGTATTCCTAAAGAACTGATAGGTGCTGTCATAGGTCCAGGAGGAAAAGTGATTCAGGAAATTCAGAAAGATACAGGAGCTACCATTATTATTGAAGAAAAAGATAACCAAGGTAAGATCAATATCTTCTCAAACAATCAGGATTCGATGAATGCTGCCATTTCCAGAATCAGGGCTATTGTGGCGCAACCTGAGATTGGGGAAACCTATACCGGTATTGTCAAAAACATTATGCCTTTTGGTGCGTTTGTAGAGTTCATGCCGGGCAAGGATGGTTTACTACATATTTCTGAAATCAAATGGGAACGCCTTGAAAATATGGAGGGTGTTCTTGAACCAGGTGAAGAAATTATGGTAAAATTGATAGATGTCGATAAAAAGACCGGTAAATTCAAGCTTTCAAGAAAAGTTTTGATACCCAAGCCCGAAAAAACAGATAAAAAAGATTAAGTGAATGAAGTATTTATTACTTTGAACTTTATTTAATTTGAATTCTGTTAATAATTAATTCATAACTGAAAATATATTCTTGAATGAGGCAGCTAAAAATTAGCAAACAGATCACCAATAGAGAAAGTCAATCTTTGGACAAATATCTCCAAGAGATTGGTAAGGTTGATCTTCTTACCGCTGATGAGGAAGTAGTACTGGCAAAAAGAATCCGTGAAGGGGATCAGCTTGCTTTGGAAAAACTTACAAAAGCCAATCTCCGATTTGTGGTATCCGTAGCCAAACAATATCAGAATCAAGGTCTTTCGCTTGGCGATCTGATCAATGAGGGTAACCTTGGTTTGATCAAAGCAGCACAAAGATTTGATGAAACCCGAGGTTTTAAATTTATTTCTTATGCTGTTTGGTGGATCAGACAATCAATTTTGCAGGCTTTGGCCGAGCAATCAAGGATTGTAAGACTTCCTTTGAATAGGGTAGGTTCTCTGAACAAAATAAGCAAGACATTTAGTGAACTTGAACAAAAATTTGAAAGAGAACCATCTCCGGAAGAATTGGCTGAAGTTCTTGAGGTGACAGCAGGAGAGATCGTTGATACCATGAAAATTTCAGGTAGGCACGTTTCAATGGATGCCCCTTTTGTGCAAGGAGAAGAGAACAGCCTCTTGGATGTCTTAGAAAATGACGGTGATGAAAAACCTGATGATGGCTTGATGACAGATTCATTGAGAAAAGAAGTGCAAAGGGCCTTGTCAACACTCACGCAACGTGAAGCTGACGTGATCACTCTTTATTTCGGTCTCAATGGTGAGCATGCAATGACTTTGGAAGAAATAGGTGAAAAATTTAACCTCACAAGAGAAAGAGTCAGACAAATTAAAGAAAAGGCAATCAGGAGGTTAAGGCACACTTCAAGAAGTAAAACTTTAAAACCATACCTTGGATAATTTATCCAATAGTATTTGAATATTTTAAAAGGGGATCATTCCCCTTTTTTTATTTGCCTTTCCTTGAGAATATCAAAATGAAAAATAATCCACTGACCTTCACGATATCGGGTAGGATTAGGGAATTTTAACACCCATTAACTTTGTTGTGAAAGGTATTTTAACAAAATTTGCCAACTTCAAAAAACAATCAAATGACTTCAGAAATTGAAAAAACCAAAGTCTTGATCATTGGTTCCGGACCTGCTGGATATACTGCTGCAATATATGCTTCACGAGCTGGCCTTAGTCCAATTTTATATACAGGTGCCCAACCGGGAGGGCAATTGACCATTACCACTGATGTTGAAAATTATCCTGGATATCCTGATGGAATTATGGGGCCTGAAATGATGGAAGATTTCAGAAAGCAGGCAGAGAGATTTGGAACACAGGTAAGATACGGAATGGCGACGGCTGTAGATTTTAGCGGTCATCCTCATAAAGTTATCATTGATGATCAAATTACCATTCATGCTGATACAGTAATCATTTCCACTGGCGCTTCAGCCAAATGGCTGGGAATCGAAAGTGAAGAAAGACTGAATGGAAAGGGTGTTTCAGCATGTGCAGTTTGTGATGGTTTCTTTTTTAAGGGCCAGGATGTGGCGATTGTTGGGGCAGGGGATACTGCCTGCGAAGAAGCTTCCTATCTGTCAAATATATGTACCAAAGTTTACATGATAGTGCGAAGGGATGAAATGCGTGCCTCCCAAATAATGCAAAACAGGGTGATGAAAAACCCCAAAATAGAAATTTTATGGAATACAGAAACCGTTGAAATCCTTGGAGAAGATGAAGTGACAGGAGTTACTGTAAAAAACAATGTGACCAACCTAACTCAAGTACTCAAAATATCCGGTTTTTTTGTAGCCATAGGACATGAACCCAATACAGGTATTTTCAAAGGAATCATTGATATGGATGAAACTGGATATATCTTAACCGTGCCTGGCAGTACGCGCACCAATATCGAAGGTGTATTTGCAAGTGGTGATGCACAGGATCATATATATAGGCAGGCTGTAACTGCTGCGGGAACGGGATGTATGGCTGCTTTAGATGCAGAAAGATATTTGGCTTCTAAGGAATTGTCATAATCAGCAATAATGAAATTAAAAGGTCTTTGGATTATTTTATTGGTTTATTTGGGGATGGGATTACAAATATCTCATGCCCAAAATTTTCCAAAAATCATCAAAAAATCCAAACCCAAAAGTAATATTCAGAATAATCCCCTTTCGCGGGATTTAAGGCTTTTTGATTCTGAAAAGTACCTTCAGGAATTGACACGAGAAACCGATTCTTTGCTTTATAAAGACTATATAAATCTAAAAAAGCGACTGAGTATTGTTGCTGAGGATACGCTTTCATTGGTTTGGGCACCAACCAATCAATTGGTACGGGTTTCAGAACAAATTCTCATTGATAGCATTTGGGTAACTGCTTTTGAGTATTATTCTTCTTGGGACAGTAAAAAAATCAATATTTATGATTTCAATCCAAAAGATTTTAAAGATAGCATATTGATAAAACTCTACGATCCTTTTTTTGGAACCGACTGGAAACTCCCATTGAACGAAACCAGGATAACATCAGAATTTGGATTCAGAAGATACCGATGGCATCATGGCACAGATTTAAAGCTCACAACCGGAGATCCTGTTTACAGTGCATTCGACGGAATAGTCAGGATGAGATCATATGATAGAAATGGGTATGGTTATTATATTGTGGTGAGACATAAAAATGGTCTTGAAACCCTTTATGGACATTTATCAAAATTTTCGGTAGAAGTAGGACAGGAGGTAAAAGCCGGTGAAACAATAGGTTTAGGTGGAAGTACAGGAAGAAGTACTGGACCACACCTTCACTTTGAAATCAGGTATCAAGGTCTCTCCATCAACCCTACAGAAATTTTTGATTTTAATATCGGAAGGATAAGAAATGAATTTTACACCATCACCTCTTCCAGTTTTGACCATGTTATAAAAGCACAACAAGCTGTTTACCATAGAGTGAGAAGTGGAGAGAATCTGAGTGTCATCGGCAGACGCTATGGCGTCAGGGTCAGCACAATTACCCGCCTCAATAATATTTCGACCAATTCTGTACTTAGGGTGGGGCAGAGGTTAAGGATCAGATAGTAAACTGAAGGGAGAAAAGGTCTTCATACTAAAATTCAAAAATTTATGAAATTAGATATCTTAGTAATTGCAGCACATCCGGATGATGCTGAATTGGCCTGTTCAGGAACAATAGCTTATCAAATTTCAAAAGGTTATAAAGTCGGTATTGTAGACCTCACCCAAGGTGAAATGGGTACAAGGGGAACACCGGAAACTAGAATTTTGGAAGCTCAAAATGCTGCTTCGATCTTAGGCTTGTCAGCAAGAGAAAATCTCAAATTCAAGGATATTTATTTTCTAGATGATGCAGCACATCAAATAGAGGTTATTAAAATAATCCGAAAATATCGTCCGGAAATTGTATTGGCAAATGCTGTTTCCGATAGACATCCCGATCATGGTAAAGGGGGGAGTTTGGTATCAAATGCATGTTTTATGAGTGGTTTAAGGAAAGTGGAAACAATTTACAATGACTCAATTCAAAGTCCATGGAGGCCAAAATTTGTCTATCACTATATCCAAAATAATTATATCAAACCTGATTTCGTAGTAGACATTACAGATTTTTGGGAAATGAAAATTGCCAGTATCAAGGCATTTAAATCGCAATTTTACGATCCTGAAAACAAGGAACCTTCGAGTTTTATCTCCTCAGAAGAGTTTTTGGATTTTATCGAAGCAAGGGCCCGTGAATTTGGACATAGCATCAATGTGAAATTCGGAGAAGGTTTTACCGTAGAGAAAATGATTGGAGTTAAAGATTTATTCGATCTCAAATAACTTAAGGAGCCAACCTCTGAATTTTCCAGTTTCCTGTAGTTTCTTTTGTGTATAATATCCTGTCATGCAATCGACTAGGTCTCCCTTGCCAAAACTCCACCTCACTGGGTATTAATCTATACCCTCCCCAATTTTCCGGTCTTTTAATTGAATTTTGATCAAGTTCCTCTCTTAACTTATTTTCCTGGTCTTCTATAAACTGCCTATTGGGAATCGGGCTGCTTTGTGGAGATGCCAAGGCACCAATTTGGCTGGAAAAGGGTCTTGACAAAAAATATTCATCTGATTCAACTGAAGTAATTTTTGAAACTTTTCCTATTACCCTCACCTGTCTTTCCAGTTCAGGCCAGAAAAAGGTGAGTGCAGCATAGGAATGGTCATTTAATTCTCTCCCTTTTGCACTTGAATAATTTGTAAAAAAAATAAATCCCTGATCCACACCTTTAAGCAGCACAATTCTTGCATTGGGTAAACCATCATTTCTAACAGTAGACAATGTCATGGCATTAGCCTCCATTACCCTGGCTTTTAGTGCTTCATCAAACCAAGTTTTAAACTGATCTAAAGGATAGGCCATTACTTCGTTTTCATCTAGCGATTGGAGTGAATATTCTATACGGATATCTGAGATTTTCATGTCATTGGAAATTTAATCTTAAAAGTATCATTCTTATTGCATTTATGAAATTTAGATATAACTTAAGCGCAGAATCTAAACAAATTTTTTATGAATCTTAATTCAAAGAACATACCAAAGGCAGGACATCTTTTAATTTCTGAACCGTTTTTGCAAGATGAGAATTTTGTAAGATCTGTTATATTGGTCTGTGAAAACAATGAAAATGGATCCTTTGGTCTTGTTCTGAATAAACTTTCAATTTTAAAACTTTGTGAAATTGTTGATGACTTGAATTTTATGGACAGCGATGTGTATGTGGGAGGACCTGTAGAGCAGAACACACTCCACTTTATCTACTCCGGAGAGCAAATGTTGACTGGAAGCATACAGCTAGGTCAAGACTTGTGGTGGGGTGGTGAATTCCAGGAATTGATCCAAAAATTAAAGAACAAAGAGATTTTAAATGAAAACATAAGATTTTTTATTGGTTATTCCGGTTGGTCTGAAGGTCAATTGACAAATGAATTACAAGAGAATACTTGGATTGTATGTGAAAAAATTGATTCGAACAGTATTTTTTATGACTCTCCCGAAGAAATATGGAGAAATATTCTAAAAAATATGGGAGGCGAATACCAGCTGTTGGCAAATTATCCGATTGACCCAAGATTAAATTGAAGCAATTTTATTACTTTTGTTTACAACAGCCATTAAAAAAGTACCAGTTTGATTATGAGCAATGATAAAGAAATGTCTGATAAAGACAAGGTGACCCATGCCCAAGAAGAAATTCAGAAAGCGGAAGGTAAAGATGAAAACAGTGAAAAAATTGAAAGTTCCAATTCAGAAAATCCTGAAAAAGGCGAAAACGAGTTAGCTAAAGAAGATGCAGTCTTAGAATCAGCAAAAACTGAGGATATAAAGCAAGTAATCGATGAAAGTGGACCGGTTTCAGAGATAAAATCCAACGAAGCAATTGCGCCGCTGGATGAAAAGAATGTTTCATTAGTGGAATCGAAAGTTGAAAGCACTATAGAACCTGAAATAGACACTAAAAAAGATGCTGGTGAAACAGCCAAACCAATAGTTGAAGAAATTTCTTTGGAAGAATCAACTGATTCAGTAGCAACAGAAATAACCTTAACAGAAGTTTCGGTAACTGAAACTGAAAATATTGAAGAAAGTCAAATACCTATAAACGCCGAAGATACAACTCCCGAGACTTCCTCAGAAGTAAAGGATGATACTCAATCTGATGAGGAAAATGAAGAGCAAGGTGAAATCGAAGAAGATACACATGTAGATTATTCAAATTACACTAAAAAACAACTTTTATCAAGCTTTAAGGAATTACTTTTAAATGACAAATTTTTTAAAAATGATACTTCTCTGGCTGAAATAAAAAGTCAATTTGAGGAAATATTCAACCATGAAAAAGAAGAAGCTTTAAATGATTTTGTGACTAATGGTGGAAATGCAGATGATTTTGAGTATCGCCCCACAGACGAGGACAAGGCCATGTTTGTGGTGTTCAATGAATTTAGGGAGAGAAAATCTTTGTTTTTCAAAGAACAGGAGAGACAGAAGGAAAAAAACCTATCTGCAAAAAACCAGATTCTTGATAAGTTGAGAGAATTGGTAGACGGAGAAGAAACAACCCACAGTATCAATACCATTAAGCAAATACAAGACGAATGGAAAAAAATAGGTCCTGTACCTGGTTCTCAAAATAGAAATCTTTGGGCCTCCTATAATGCACTGATGGACCGTTTCTATGATAATAGAAGTATATATTTTGAACTGAAGGAACTGGACCGAAAGAAAAATCTAGAACAAAAACTTGAGATTTGTGAGAAAGCGGAATCACTGTTTGCTTTGCCTGACCTTAAAGAAGCCATCAAAATCTTAAATGACCTTCATGAGGAATTCAAACACATAGGACCTGTACCGAGAGATGAACAGGAGGACCTTTGGAATAGGTTTAAATCGGCATCAGATGCAGTGTATTCGAGAAGGAAGGAGTTTTATGACAATCAGAAGGGAACACTAATAGAAAACCTCGCTAAAAAACAGGATTTAATTCTTAAACTGGAAAGCTATAAGGATTTCAGTGCGAGTAAAATCAAAGACTGGAATGTGAAGACTAAAGAAGTTTTGGCTATTCAGAAAGATTGGGAAGCGATAGGTCCTATTCCCCGAGAAAATGGTAAAGATATAAACAAACAATTCTGGGGACATTTCAAGCAGTTTTTCCAAAATAAGAATCATTTCTTCAAAGAACTGGATGAAATCAGACTATCCAATAAAGTTAAGGCCGAAGAATTAATTGAAAAAGCAACTGCCCTTCAAGAAAGTACCGATTGGCAGCAAACTGCCAGTCAATTGATTTCATTGCAGCAAGAGTGGAAAAAAATCGGTCCAACTCCTGAAAAAGTTAGAGATGAGCTTTATAAAAAGTTTAAATTAGCATGTGATACCTTCTTTGAAAACAGAAGAAACTCCACCAAACAAATCAACAAGGAGTTTGATGAAAACCTTAAAACCAAAGAAGCCCTATGCCAAAAAATAATTGAAGATTCCAAAGGATCCGATTTATCAGAATCAGCACTTGAGGCACTTATTTCCGAGTTCAATGCAATTGGATTTGTTCCTAGGAAAAACATGAAAGAAATTATGGCCAAGTTTAATGAAGCTGTGGATACTTATGTGAAAAATATGGGTATTGGAGGAGGAGAAAAGGAAGAGTTTTTATTCCGACTCAATCTCAACAAGCTTCAAACTGACCCTAATAGTAACAGGGTTCTCAACAAAAAAGAGCATGGCATTAGGAAACAGATTTCAGACTTGGAAAATAATATCACGCTTTGGAAAAATAACTTAGAATTCTTTGCAGCATCAAAGACCGCAGATAAGCTGAAGGACCAATTTGATGAAAAAATTAGAAAGGCAGAAACAGAGGTTGAGAAGTTAAAGAAAAAGCTGACCATCATCAGGGAATTTTAATGCTCTCATAAATAAGGAGATAAACATTATCTCCTTATTTTTTTTTAAAAACCTTTTGCACCCTTCATCTATCCACATATATTTGCACCACGTTTAAATGAAACGGGTTTAAAATATAAAATATGTGCCTCCTTATCCCGATAGTTATCGGGATGGTAGAGCAAATTGATAATACCAGATTTATGCCTCCTTAGCTCAGCTGGTAGAGCAACTGACTTGTAATCAGTAGGTCGTTGGTTCGATCCCGACAGGAGG
>NZ_JABFHF010000034.1 GCF_015476655.1 Aquiflexum lacus | reverse complement strand
TCATGTCTCTGATATGCTGGTTTTCGGCCAGTACTTTGCCGCAAAAATACTGTAACGCCCAGTCTGTGTTGTAGCGCTCCAACAATTGCCTGTCACTGGTGTTGAGATAGGCCTTCAGAAACATGAGTGCAAACATGCCCTTGCCGCCAAACCAGCTTGGGGCACCTCTTCCCGAGCGTTCTTCGGGAAGACAGGAAACAAGATCATCCCAGGGGATGGAATCATGTATCTGGCCCAACAATGAATTCTTGAAAAAATGATATTTTGGAGAATATCCGTCGAAGTCTTTGAAAAGAGGAAGCTGAATCATAACTTTAATTGTATTTAAGTCTGCAACCTTAAAATACAAAAAAGAAAACCCCGGAAAAAGCTAAAAACAGCCAAATTCGGGGTTTTTGTGTTATGTTTTTGTTAAGTTATTGACTGAAAATCAGTATCTTAAAGGATTCTCAAGAAGCCCTAATTTAATTTAGGTCTAAAACCTTCGAGGTCTTAAAGACCTCAAAGGTTGATTTCCAAAACCCAACTCTCCAAAGGTTTCAAATCCACTCTGACAGTTGCCTTGTTATCGGATATTTTCAAAACCGGATTAACCTTCCCATAAAGTTTCTCAGAAAGTACCAATTGCCCGGATTTCAGATTCCACTTTTCTATCAAATCATCAGGCAATTCTAAGTCAAACCCAAATGTCTCCTCCGGATCGAAATTGCAGACAATCAGAAGTTTTTGGGGGTCACTCCATCGGACAAAAGAAAAAACCCGGTCATTGTACCATTCGGTATGTTGGCGGTTATGGCTGTGGATTTCCTGATAATTTCCAGCTAAGGCAGGACTTCTTTGGGTGAAATTCAATAGCCTGACATAGAAGTCTCTCAGGTCTTTTTCCTCAGCTGACAATTGTCCACCATCGAATTTCCCTCCGTTCATCCACCTTTGGTGATGGGGAACTCCGATGTAATCAAAAATGGAAGTTCTTGTGGGATTGCCGAATCCGGCTTCTTCTGCACCAGGTTCGCCTGTTTCCTGCCCAAAATAAATCATCATAGGTGCGGCATCAATGGTGGCTGAAAGGACGGCAGCAGGTTTGCCGATTTCCGCTTTGCCGACAAAATCCGGACTTGCAATCCGCTGTTCGTCGTGATTCTCCAAAAAGTGCAGCATGTGCTTGCCTATATCCGAAAGTCCATTTTGGATACCGATAAGATTATCCGTCGAGCCTTTCCCTTGCATGATATTTTTCAGGGTATCATACAACTCTACCTTGTCGTACAGATAATCCATTTTCCCCAAATGGATATAGTTTCGGTATTCCCTCGGATTGTAGATTTCCGCCAAGAGAAAAGCATCTGGATTTTTCATCTTGATGGCGGAGTTCATATAACTCCAAAACTCCACTGGAACCATCTCCGCCATATCATACCGAAAACCATCCACTCCTTTTTCAATCCAAAACAGGGAAATATCCCTGAATTTCTTCCAGGAATCCGGTACCTCCGTATCCTTCCAAAAATTATAATGCTCCTGATAGCTTTTTTGTCCAAAGTCAGCTGGTAGTTCAGGGAAATCCTTGGTACCATCAGGCTTGATGCCATAGTTGATTTTGACGGTTTCATACCAATCATAAAAATGGGGCTGTGGTTCCCTGCTGCCGTTTCCTGTCCATTTCGCTGGGTTTTCATCAAACTTACCATCAGCCAAAGGATGAGTTTCCCCGCCAAGAGGCCTGTAATCATTCAAAGGTTGAGGCACTTCAAATGCCTTTCCCGGGATATAGTAAAAGTTGTTTTTCCTTTTGTACTCCACTGAGGTATCATCATCATCACCAAAATCCTTTACACCTTGGGGATTATTTTTACCTTCATATTTCCTTGCAATATGGTTGGGTACGATATCTATGATGACCTTCATGCCATGATTATGGGTACGGGCAATCAATGCCTCAAACTCTTCCATTCTTTTGGCCGGGTCAACAGCCAAATCAGGATTGACCTGATAATAGTCTTTGACCGCATAAGGTGAACCTGCCCTGCCCTTGACCACATCAGGGTCATCATTGGAGATGCCATAAGCTGTGTAATCCCTGATAACCGCATGGTGGGGAATCCCGGTGTACCAAATATGGGTAATGCCCATTTCCTTGATTTCTTCCAAGGCTTTATCCGTAAAGTCATTGAACTTGCCCACACCGTTTTCTTCGATGGTTCCCCAAGATTTGTTCGTTGTATTGGTGTTGCCAAAAAGACGGGTGAAAACCTGATAAACTACGATTTTATGAGGCTCTGACATAACGTTTTCTTCAGTGGTTTGAAGTTCGGATGGATTACAGCTTATCATTGTAAAAGTAAATGATCCAAAAAGAACAACGAAGGGGATATATTTTTTCATAGGCTTAAATATAAAAAGTTGTTTATCACTTTGTCACAAAAATCAAAAAAATGAATGTCAAATAAGACCCGGCAGGTTTTCAAAACTTGCCAGGTCATTCTAAAATTAAAGATCCATCAATCTATATACAAACACCACACTCCTTTTCAACAAATCCGGATATTGCTTCATATTGATTGTCTCTGCGGGAGAGTGGGCACCTGTGCCTGACGCACCCAAGCCATCGATGCAATCCAGGTAATCGGCCACATAGGATATATCTCCCGCTCCCCTTGAACCCGGATCGCCTGCTTCCACTTTCCCAAAACCCATATCCAAACTCACTTTGCTCAATACATCCACCAAAGCATAATTTCCCGATGTCGGGGGCATGGAAGGGATTCCATCCTGAAATTTGATTTCGGCGGTAGTTCTGTTCAGGTTTTGGGATACAATCTGTTTCATTTTTTCCCGGGCAGCCTCTTTTTGGGATTCACCCAAAAACCGTAAATCCCCGGTAACAAAAGCTTCCCTTGCGACAATATTGGTCTTGCCCAAAGCTTCTCCTTCACCTGTGTCAGGATTGTATTGGATATCCGATCCGCCTATAAACTGTCCAGGATTGAATGTCAGGTATTGTTCTCCGGCCAATTCCTCCCTGAATTGATTGAGTATCCTTGATGCTTCATATATAGCCCCGTAGCCAACTGACTCTCTGAATACTCCAGATGAATGCACCTGCTTACCGGTGGTTTTCAAAGTCCATCCACTAGCACCTCTTCTGGCCACAGTGGCGATATTGAATCCTTGGGCGGTTTCGTAACCCAAGGCATAGTCATGCTGCTTGGCTCTTTCGACAAAATCAGCCCGGCTGACCCAGGAAGGGTCTCCGGCATTTTCTTCATCTCCGGGGAAATAGACAGTTATGGTCCGGTCTTTCAAAAGCCCCATTTGATCCAAAGCTTTCAATGTGGCAAAAATCATCACATTGCCACCTTTCATGTCATTGACGCCCTGACCTTTGGCAGTGGAGTCATTGACCATGGTGAAGGGGTAGAAGGGCATGTCTTTTTCAAATACGGTATCCAAGTGCCCGATAAAGAAAAGCTTTTTGCCTTTGGTGCCCATTCTGGTCGCCACAAAATGACCTGCCCGTTTCAAAGAATCCGGTAAAGTGATCCATTCGGTCTGAAAACCGATTTTGGCAAATTCTCTTTCAAAAACTCTTCCTACCTCACGGACACCTTCCATGTTTAAAGTACCCGAATTGATGTTGACAGTTTCTTCCAGCAAGGCAACTGTTTCATCGTAGTTTTTGTCAATCAGGTCGACAAGTTGCTGCTCGATTTTTGTGAGTTTTTGGGAAAAGGCTAGGATTGGAAATATCAGAAGTGGGAGAAGAATAATTTTTTTAATTTTCATTTTTCTAATTTATACAGATTATCCATTATAATTACCTTGGCTTCCTTCACTTTCCTTAGTCATTGGTTAGGAAAAAATCACAGCCAACTTGAATGGATGTTGCTAATTGAATCGCATCGGGAGTCTTGAGTCCATATTTTACTCTAAGCATTGATGCCAATTTTGCTATTTCAACATCGAGGGGGATTAATTCAAAATACTGGGACTGTGTTAAAATCAATTCATATTTTTGGACAAGGTCTTCCCTGTTTAATTTCATGGGATGCACAAGAAGTTCGGTCAACGTCAATGCAGAACTATAAAGAATACTTAAACCTTGCTGATTTGATTTAAAAAAGCGGTCTAGAACTTCTTGGTACTTTTCATTTCCCTCAATAAAATAAATTAGAGGTGCAGTATCTATAAAAAATTTACCTTTAAAAGATCTATTTTCTAATCCCATTGTCTTAAATCCTGGAGATATTGTTTGACATCAATGTCTTTCCATATTTCACTCCCTAAGTTTTTCAAATCGGATAATGCCAACGATTTGGTTTTTCTTGATTGATTTTCTTGGTGGATCTTAGAAAGAATTTTTTCAGCCAGCATGAGCTGATCTTCTTTATCTAATTTTTCAACCTTTGGCCAAATTTCTTCCAAGTTTTCTATTGATTTCATAATTTCTAGTTAGGAAATTTTAATTGTATCTAAAAGATAAAACACAAATTTATGCTGATTGATTTCATGTAAAACCCTCCCAACAGTAAATTTATTTCAGATATTTTTTATGTAGCACGCTGATAACGCTGATTGAGCAGATTTTCACTGATTTTACATCTGTGCAAATCTGTTAAATCTGTGTCATCAGTGTTCTATCGATTGATGTAACCAAAGCGTTAAATTAAATCTAAACTGTTAATGTTATTATAAGTCATGGTATAAATTCAATCCACCTGAATATTGCTAAACCAGATAAACTTTATGCCCTCCTCATTTTTATGTTCTGTTGCAAATTTGACACCTTTAAAATCCTGTTCATTTTCCCAGGTGATTGGTCTACCTTCCAACCCATTTCCCCTTCTGAACACCCATTCTTTGATCATATGGTTTTCATCTAAAAATAAATCATACGCATCACCTGGTGTATAGCCATCTTCCTGATTGTAGAGTATGGTGAGTTGGGTTGTCTTTTGACCGGAAATCGGGGCAGAAACATTTTCTAATATTGTATAAGAATATCCAGTATCCCATACCAATTGAAATGGGAACATCAACCAGTATTTATCATTGATAAACCCTCCATCTATCGTAGGAAGTTCTTCCTTGGTTAAATCCAAACTATAAGTAAAACTGGTATCTGCATCTGCATAATAAACTGTCCTTTCTTTGATATTCCATTTCCAATCCCTTGTTCTAACAGTTTCCGGATTGGCCTGTACATTCCAAGTATAGGCTATGGAATTGATTTTGTCGAAATTGTCAAAGCCGTAAGCCTTGGCTACTTTCATAGGTAGTGATACTTCCTCCTTTGGGTCACAGGAAGTAATCAATAAGAGCGCCAGAATAATGTAACAGAAGTTTTTCATGGTTGAAGTTTTTATGTGGTCAAAAGCAATTTAAGTTTTTATTTAGAAAATGGGAGCATCTAATTTACAGTATTACTATTTTTTGGTTTTGTAGGTCCAGTTTTCAAATTTACTTCTTTCCAGTCTAAGATAAATTGGTTTGAAAACGGGTAGAATCCTGTTGACTAACTGAATGATTCGAAAAGTTCTTGAAGGGAAAATTCTTGTCTTTCCTTTTGCTACTCCCCTTATCATGATTTTCGCTACGGCTTCCACTGATTGAACCGGGAATGCTTTTGGGATTGAATGGCCTGCCTTTTCAAAGAATTGGGTTTTGGTGGCTATCGGGTACACCAAAGTCAGCCAATTCCCGTCTCCTTCACTCCAAATTGTTTCTGCAAATTGATGAAGTGCGGCCTTTGAAGCTGCATAAGCCGCATAACCGGGAATATGCCAAAAAGACATGGCGGAAGCTGTGATGACCAATCGGAAAGAATAGTCCGGCTGAGTTTTGCCAAGCAGTTTCGCTGTTTCAATCGGTATGAGGGTATTTATTCGGAGTAGCTTCTCAAACTCATCTGCAGCAAGGTCCTTCCAGGAACCATACTTTGCATATCCGGCATTGGCAAAAATGATATCTACTTTTTTCCAGTTAATATTTATCCAAGTAAAAAGCTCAGTAAGGTTGTCAATATGGGTCAAATCCAAACACAAAGATTCAATTTCAGGATATTTGTGTTTTAATTCCTGAAGATTCTCCAAGTCAATGTCTACAGCCAAAATACAATTATCCAATGCACTGAGTTGGGCGACCAATTCCTTGCCGATCCCCGATGCAGCACCTGTGATGACAATATTTTGGTTGTGGATGGGCATTTATTCTGGAGAGGGAAAATGCATGGTGAAAGGATCAATTTTGATACACAACAGGGGTTTCTGGTCTTTGATATTAGGGAAATATTTTTCGTTGATTTTGAGGGAAACAACCTTTGCAAATTTTCCCCAACCTGAACCACTTGGGTCGGTCAAAAAAGTATTCCCTTCCAACTCCTGATAAAGGTGGATAGGGATCAGTTTCGTTGATGCAGGAAAAGGGATACCGCCTGAAGTGATTTTACAGAATAGAATCGGATCATCTTCATGTCCGATACCGATGGTTTCTTCTTTACCGTTTTTTTGCCAGATCATCGGGACAGTTTTCTTAGGGATTCCCCAATTGAACCTTCCATTTTCTGTGCTTTCCTCAGAATCCACAAATATCCGGGTGATGGACTGTCTTTTGTGTGGCGTAAATTTCCCCGGAATAAATAATAATTCCTTATAAGGGCCGACAGGGGAATTGTGATAATTGACCAACATGACAAATCCCAAACCTCCTTTGAAATTCCCTTTTTGGGCATGATTTAAAAAGCCGTTTTCTTCAACCCATTGTTTGTTGAATTTATAGACAAGGATGATTCCCTCTCCGGTCAATTTCCAGGGGGCAGGAGAGGGGTTTGCTGGTTTTTGTGGACCTGACATTCTTTAGCTTTTAGGATAAATGGCTTATTTTCTTTTGTAAAATATATAGTCAGTGGAAATGGCTTCCAATCCCGATTCACGGAGTAGGAGCATTACCTGACCACGGTGGTAGGTAGAATGGTTGACCACATGGAAAAGTATTTCCTTTACTGAATTGGTATAGGATTCTCCCTGTGAGTTGATATAATTTACTTGTCTTTCAAAATCTTCTTTTTCTATGATTCTGAATGATTGTTGGAACAAAGATTCGTTAATTTCCCTGAATTGGCTGATAGGGTGAATGTCCCATACTTTGAAGAAAGATTTACTCCCTTCTATTCTGTGGTTCCAAAGGTGTTGGGCATTGAGAATATGGCTGAAATTTTTGATGATTTTTTCAGGAACGTCAGATGCATATTTTTCAAGCAAACCGATTGTGGTCAGGTTGCTTTGTAGACTGTACTCGTAGAGGTCTTGGAAGTGGGTTTTCATTATTTCATCAATAAGGTGATGGACTGATACTTGTCCAGCCACCATCAATCACAAGATTCTGTCCTGTGATATGTCTGGCTTCATCAGAAACCAAGAAAGCAGCTGCATGGGCAATATCCGTAACCGATGCAGGTTTGCCCATTGGAGTAATCCTTGACCAAGTCTTCTCATAATCCTTATCCATGGCGGTTCTCTTGGTCAGGGTCGCGCCTGGTGCGATGGTATTGACATTGATCTTAAAATCTGAAAGCTCGATGACCAGATTTTTGGCAAGCATTTCTATGGCGGCTTTGCTCATGCCATAAGCGGCCAGGTTTTTATGGGCCTGATGCGCTGTGACTGAAGAAGTAAAAAGGAGAGATCCTCCATCTTCCTGATTTTTCATCACCCTCGCAGCAGCCTGTGCCAAAAAGAAAGTGCCGCCCATGTTGACCCTAAGGACTTCAAAAAAATCCTTAGCGTCATAATTCCAAAAATCACCGTACAAGGTGATTCCAGCATTGGCAATGACCACATCGAGGTTTCCGAATTCCTTTTGGGCAAAACCGACCATTTCTCTGATAAACTCCAAATTGCCCGAATCACCGGATAATCCCACCACTTTGGCATTTGATGTTTTCAAAACTTCTTCGACAGCATCTTCCGTCAGACTTTGTTCAATGTCATTGATAATGACATGATGACCCTTTTCGGCCAGAATCTTGGCTATTTCCAAACCAATCCCCTGACCTGCACCAGTGATAAGGGCTACTTTATTGTGTTTTTTCATTTTAAAAAAGGTTTTATGTACCTACGTTATAGTGTGTATAACAGATAATTCAATATAGAAATTGGTAGAAAACCGAAATTCCAATTACTTCCGTCTCCTGTCTTCCGTCTTCTTCCCAACTGCCACTCATGATATTGTTTGACGGGTTTCTGGCAAATTAGCCGATAATCAAAACATGAACTTAATGTGAATCTCTTTTGACTTCAGGTCCAGAAGCTCCTTTCAGAAAATCAAAGTCAACACCCTCATGGGCTTGCGTCACATTGTGTATAAACATATTGACGTATCCTCTTTCATAGCCCAAATTCAAGGGTTGGAAATTGGACCTTCTTTTTTCCAGCTCTGCTTCCGAAACTTCTAGATTCAGAGTCCTGTTGGGCACATCCAATACAATCCAATCCCCATTTTCTACCAAAGCCAGATTTCCACCTATTGCGGATTCAGGTGAAACGTGCAGAACGACAGTTCCATAACCTGTTCCGCTCATTCTGCCATCGGAAATGCGGACCATGTCTTTGACTCCCTGTTGGATGATTTTCATAGGTAATTGCATGTTTCCTACTTCAGGCATTCCGGGATAACCCCTCGGTCCTACATTTTTCATAACAAGCACCGAATCCGGAGTCACATCCAAATCAGGATCATCCAATCTTTTCTTGTAATCATCAATGTCCTCAAAGACTACCGCCTGACCTCTGTGTGTCAATAGGGAAGGGGTTGCGGCAGAAGGTTTGAGTACGGCGCCTTCCGGGCAAAGATTGCCTTTCAGTACTGCTATTCCGGATTCAGGTTTGAAAGGTTTTTCCAAGGTTCCGATCAGGTTTCTGTCCCAACATTCAGCGTTGAGGATATTTTCAGAAAGATTTTTACCGTTAGCGGTTTTGGTATCCAAATGCAAGAGAGAAGCAATCTCTTTCATCACCGCAGGAAGGCCACCGGCATAGAAAAGGTCCTCTACAAAGTTTTCTCCGGATGGCTGCACATTGGCAATCAAAGGGATATGGGTAGAATGTTTGTCAAAATCATCAATGGAAAGTTCTATGCCCATCCTTCCTGCTATGGCCAACAAATGAAGGATGAAATTGGTGGAACCACCCAAAGCGGCATTGACCATGATGGCATTTTCAAAGGATTTCCGGGTGAGGATATCGCTCATTTTCAGGTCTTCTTTGACCATTTCCACGATTCGGATTCCGGACATGTGGGCCAAAACTTTTCTTCTAGAATCAGCTGCAGGGATGGTGGCATTATCGGGAAGCGCCAGACCCAAAGATTCCACCATAGCAGCCATGGTAGAGGCAGTGCCCATGGGTGCGCAATGACCTTGTGACCTTGCCATGGCGGCTTCAGCAGCGGTAAAGTCTTCTTGGGACAATTCTCCCTTTTTGAATTCCTCAGCAAATCTCCACAAATCGGAAGTACCGATTTTTCTTCCTTTAAATCTTCCTGCGAGCATAGGACCTCCTGATACAACGATGGTGGGCAAGTTTACGCTTGCTGCACCCATCACCAAGGAAGGGGTGGTTTTGTCACAGCCGCACATGAGTACGACTCCGTCCATGGGGTTGGCACGGATACTTTCTTCCACGTCCATACTGGCCAAATTCCGGAATAGCATGGCGGTAGGTTTGATGGAACATTCTCCCAAAGACATTACCGGGAATTCCAAGGGAAAGCCTCCAGCTTCCCAAATTCCTCTTTTCAAGGCTTCTGCCAATTCCCTAAAATGGGCATTGCAGGGAGTGAGTTCTGAGTAGGTATTGCAGATGCCAATGACCGGTCTGCCTTCAAAAAGATGGTGGGGAAATCCCTGGTTTTTCATCCAGGCCCGGTAAATAAAGCCGTCTTTTCCTTTACGGCCAAACCATTCCTGGCTTCGTAGTTTCTTTTCTTCCATGGGTTAAATAGGGTTGATTGATCTTAAAATGCAGCTCATTTTATAAGAAATTGAATTTAGGAAATGTTTTGGAGGAAAGGGAAAAGATATTTGAAAATCTTACCTAAGGAGACAGATTTTTGCGCAGCATGCGGTTCTTATTCCCTATCATTTGCTTTCCTTTTATTATAATTCAGGGCATTTGAAGAGAGAAAAATTAAACCTGTGGAACAAAAAATACCTACTCTGAATTTTTGAGGATTGAAAATACCCGGTGTTGGTTATTTATATCCTTAGTAATAATCCTTAGTTTTGAGCGTTTGAAGATTAAACCCAAAACCAGGATCCGTATAATGAAAAGTTCAACCCGTTTTACGATTCTTTTGATCTTCATTGGCATTATATCTTTTTTTTCCTGTGTCCCATTTGAGACTCCACCAGAAGAAGTACCTGTATTTTGGAAACAGTCGCTAAGTTTTCAAGAAGGACTTACACATGCCAAAGAAATCAACGGAAAGCTATATGTGGCGTCGAAGACTGGATTATATCCTGACGCGACACTTTGGGGAATAAACAAATATTTTGATCTTCACCGTTTTTTACCCAACGATTTCCTCTATAGACTTCCAATCTCAGACCAACTCATGGCGACCATCAACTCCGAGGAACTTATTCTCATGCCCCTTGGAAGACCCTTCGAAGAAGATGCTCTTGTCATTAAGATGAAGGATCTTGATCCATTATTTAGTCAATTCAACCAAATCGTTTCTGGGTATGGTGACCAGATAGGTATTGATCAAAATGGCCATGTACTGGTACCTTACCAAGCACCTAAAATTTTTGGAGTATCAAAATACACCCCAAATTTCCTTTGGCTCAAGACGGCCATCAATAACGGCAAAGTGGAAATTTTGGAACAGAAACTGATCAAGGAGGAATTTTTCGATGATTGGGTAAGTATTTGGAATTTTAAGGTATTTGAGAACTTCATGAGGGTCACGATCGGAAATAAAACTTTTGATTTCGATCAAAGCGGAAATATGGAAGTCCGTTTTGACTATTATACCAAATCCGTACAGGTAGGCGATGAAATCATCACTTTTGCAAGTGAGGCAATGGAAACATTTCCCCTGATGGTTTACAAGTCAGACCTGTCGGGGAAAAACAATGAATTGATTGGTACCTACAACTCCCATCAGGTATCCAAAGATGATCGCAGGCTTCTTGGGAGAATTTATGATAACATTTCAGGTATAAATGACACCATTGTCCTAATCGAAGGGGAATCGATTTTCCGTTTGTCCTTGAATGACCAAGCTATCAAATTGTTCCCGCTTGATAATGTAGGTCTTATAGGTACTTTTATAACCTCCATCAATCTAATTGACAATTCTATAGTTTTCGTTACCACTAGCTGTGGGGGGGGTGGGAAAAACTGCGGAGGATTCTACAAACCTCTTGATAAGTTTTTTACTCAAAAATAATCCTTACTATTTTTTCAACACTGAAAATTTTCCCCATTAAGACAATTGCGGTGGATTCTACAAACCATTGCATAAATTTTTCACTCCAAAAAATCTTTAATACTGATTTAGTTTAAAGCAAGAACAGCCAATTTTTATTATAAAACAATTCCATTTTCCACCCCATATTTTGGTGGGAAATTGTCCTGATGTTCCTTCAATTGCTCCCTTAAATTGGTTTCAATGGTCACACTGAGTGAAGACATGGGTGTGTCTTCAAGCCTGTTTTCAAATGGGTCTTCAGTCCTTTCTCCTATAAGGTCCAAAGAAAGAAATACGAATGAAACTGCAAGCGCAATAGGAATGGTCTTCCATCCCAATTCACTGATAAATACCATCGGCAAAAGTGTACAATGGATAAGGACAAATACCCTTGAAAAGAAAGTATATTGACGGGGCAGAGGTGTGTTTTTGATCCTTTCACTTTTACCCTGAATGTCATTGAAGTCCACCAAAGTTTCTTCCATTTTGACAAAGCGGAAATCGCTTATCCAACCATTTCTAAATGCAAACTGAAGGTCTTCTCCTTGTCTTTGAAGTAGGTAATTGGGTGGGTTATCCTGTTTTCTAAATTCGTTGTATTCCTCTTCACATAGAAAAGGGACCGTATCAGAATAATTGTTATCTTCCTTAAAAAGCTCTTTTTGGCTTGTTTGGTTATAAAAATGCGGTCTCCTCAAAAAAACCCTTAGGGCATTAACAAAAGCAATGTGCCTATATACCAACTTCCTTTGAAATGCAAGTATTGTTTCAGTTTCTTCTTCTTTATTGGAAAAGATCAATGTAGTCACTTGCCTGGCCCAAGCCCTGCTATAGTTGACCATAAGGCCCCATATTTTCCGGGCTTCCCACCACCTGCCATACGCATGGTCATTTTTGAAACCAAGGAAAATGGCAAGGGCTGTTCCCAAAGCAGCGATGGTATAGCTTGGAATTTGGAATATAACTATTTCGAAAAAATCATGAAGGATAAAAACTGTAGTGGAAACAATGAGGTAATATAACAATGACTTCCACGTATAGTAAAATATTAATTTAAAAGTGAGGTTTCTTTTGACAATCATTATCTAAGGAAATAAAATTTAACTACTCCAACAAAGATACTGCCATTTACCCTATTGAGGGTTGTAGATATTTTGGATTAAAATAAGTATTGAATATGTGGACGGTAGGCTTGAAAATAAAAAATAGAGGGTTTTTTATGCTGATAACCCGTTGATTATTCGTAAATATCCTTTCTGTGACCTAGGGCTATCACGTCTATAATAAGGTCAGAATCAAAAATTTCATAAATTATTCTGTAGTCACCTGTTCGTATTCTGAAGCCCTCTCTTCCTTTTAATTTTTTATAACCAAAAGGCCTGGGATTTTCTTTTAAGTTAGTGATGGATAGAAGATTCTCTAACCTTAGTAACATCTTTAAAATCCACTACAATTTTCAACCTTGCCAATTTTCCAATTTTTTAATCCACCCTTACGATATCCGCCCCCAAAGCATTCAATCTCTGATCTATGTATTGATATCCCCGGTCGATCTGCTCAATATTGTCAATGACCGAAGTTCCCTCTGCCGAAAGCGCGGCGATCAACAAAGAAACCCCCGCCCTGATATCGGGAGAAGTCATGCGGATTCCCCTAAGGGAATATTTTCTGTCCAATCCAATCACTGTTGCACGATGGGGATCGCATAGAATAATCTGTGCACCCATATCTATCAACTTATCTACAAAGAACAGACGGCTTTCAAACATCTTCTGATGTACCAACACGGTACCCTTGGCCTGAGTAGCAGTCACCAATACAATACTCAAGAGGTCAGGCGTAAATCCTGGCCAAATGGCATCGGCAACGGTCAGGATCGAACCGTCTATAAAAGTTTCTATTTCATAATGCTTTTGGACAGGGATAAAGATATCATCTCCCCTGAATTCTAATTTGATGCCCATTCTTCTGAATGTATCCGGGATAATTCCAAGTCTATGAATTTGGGCATCCTTGATGGTGATTTCGGATTGAGTCATGGCGGCAAGACCAATAAACGACCCGATTTCTATCATATCAGGAAGGAGTGTATGTTCAGTACCTTTCAGGGATTTCACACCTTCAATGTTCAGAAGGTTGGAACCAATACCGGTGATTTTCGCTCCCATACGGTTAAGCATGTCACAAAGCTGCTGCAAGTAAGGTTCACAGGCAGCATTGTATATTGTGGTCTTTCCTTCTGCCATGACTGCTGCCATAACAATGTTGGCGGTGCCTGTTACAGAAGCCTCATCTAAGAGCATATAGGCTCCTTTCAGGTTTTTGCCATCTATATGGTAAATCTCTTTTTTCTTGTCGTAATGGAATTCTGCTCCCAATTTTTGAAATCCTGTAAAATGGGTATCCATTCTTCTTCGTCCGATTTTATCCCCTCCAGGTTTGGATAAACGTCCCGTCCCGAATCTTGCCAATAATGGCCCTAGGATCATCACAGACCCTCTCAAGGAAGAAGCTTTGGTCAAAAAATCATCTGTATCCAAATATTTTAGATTGACTTGATCGGCTTGAAAAGTGTAGGACTCAGGACCGATTTTATTCACTTTCACGCCCATGTCAGCCAAAAGCTCTATCAGCTTATTGACATCTCGGATATTTGGAATTTTGTGTATGGTAACTTTACCAGAGGTTAAAAGTACCGCGCATAGAATTTGTAAGGCCTCGTTTTTAGCTCCTTGAGGTGTGATTTCCCCTTTGAGCTTTAGGCCTCCTTTTACTCTGAATGAAGACATTTATCTACGTTTTTTGGAGTGGCCGCCGTTTCTTCTTCTGTCGTTTCCGCTGAATTTTCTTCTGTTGTTATTTGAAGAAGAGGACTCAGGTTCGGATGGCAATTTAAAATCTCTTCTGGTATTGGTTTCAAAAAGTCCCATTTCCCTCACCTTATCAAGGTCTATATGCAGTTTACCTTTGGAAAGTGTTTTGATGTCATCAAGGATAATCCCGTCATCAAAATTTTCTCTGTTCCAGGTGGAATGAAAACTCCTCATCAACTGACCAATATAAATGATGGCGCCTTCCTGCTCTTCATCATCTTCTATCTCTACAGCTTTTTCGATGAGTTTCTCAATATTCCTTCCATAGTGCTTGAATTTGATTTCTCCTTTAGGATAGCCTACTATTTTTGGTTTTTTGTGTAGCAGTTCTTCCTCAGGTTTTGGATAAGGTCCGTCCACGTCCAAAGCAAAGTTGGACATGATGTGCAGGTCATCCCATATTTTCTGATCATTTTCTGTTTTCATCGCTGGGTTGAGCTGTTTGACCATCTCTACCAAAAGGTAAGCACTTTGCGTGCGTTTTTCCCTGTCTTCCATTCCGGCTATGTGAATAGCTAGCCTTTGGATGTTTTTTCCGTATTCTTTCAAAATTACTGAGTGCTTATTGGTCTCTCCTGTATTCATTTGTCCTCCCATTTCTTAATTGTTAATTATAAAAAACTTTTTAATGGGGATTAATTATTCGATTATTCGAAGCTTTGCAAAGCTAAGTAATAAAGTTTTCTCTCCAAAATTATCGAATTGTATTGTTGCTTTTCTGTTAATTCCTTCTATCTCAATTTTTTGTACAGATCCGAACCCAAATTTTGGGTGCTCTACCTTCATGCCTGCTGCCAAGTTGTTGGTATTGGAAGGCTTGAAGTCCGGACTTGGGGTATGTACTTTTGCCGTAGTCATCGGTCTGACGTTGGGTTTTTTGAGTCCCACAAAACCCGACCTTCCCTCGCTTCCTTCATTCCGGAATGCTCCTGCCATAGAAGAGGATAATTTTTTATTGACCCGGATGCACATCGGATCTACTTCCTCCAAAAACCGACTTGGTTCGCAATTCAGCAATCTACCAAATCTATAACGGGTAGTGGCATAAGTTAGGTATAATTTTTCCATGGCACGGGTAGAGGCAACATAAAATAGCCTCCGTTCCTCTTCAAGGTCTTCCCTACTTTGCATCATCATCTGTGAAGGAAAAAGGTCTTCTTCCATGCCCACAACAAATACTTGTTTGAATTCCAAACCCTTAGAAGAATGTATGGTCATCAAGATAACTGCATCAGAAGTGTCTTTATCCCTGTCATTATCTGTCAATAGGGCAATTTCCTGCAAGAAAGCACCCAAGCTTTTATCCTCATTTTCAGGATTGTCCACATACTCTTTGATGGCGTTGAGGAGTTCCTGCACGTTTTCATAACGGTTTAATCCTTCAATAGTCTTGTCTTCATAGAGTTCACGGAGGAGTCCTGATTGTTTGGCAATGGAACTTGCTGCATCAAAAGCATCTTTTCTCTCCATTTCTATGGAGAAGCTTTTGATCATGGTGGTAAAATCATCCACCGAATTAGCAGCCCTACCACTTAAGAAATTGTTGGCATTGGTCAAGACTTCCCAAATCGGAATATCATGATCATAGGCCGCCACTAATATTTTTTCTACTGAAGTATCTCCGATACCCCGTTTTGGATAATTGATGATCCTTTTAAATGCTTCCTCATCGTCTCTGTTGACCGTAAAACGCATATAAGCCATCAGGTCTTTGATTTCCTTTCTTTGGTAAAATGACAGTCCGCCTACGATTTTGTAAGTGATGTTCATTTTCCTCAAAGCTTCCTCCATCGCCCTGGATTGGGAGTTGGTGCGGTACAAAACCGCAAAATCACTGTTGTTGAGCTTTTTGTTGTTTTTTTCTTCAAAAATAGTGGTGGCCACCATCCTGCCTTCCTCATTGTCCGAACTTGCCTTGATCAGTTCAATCTGATCTCCCTCATGGTTTTGGGTCCAGATGTCTTTTTTGAGTTGGGCTTTGTTTTTGGCAATGATGCTGTTGGCAGCCTGTACAATATTTTTGGTAGAACGGTAATTCTGCTCCAATTTGACCACAAATAGGTCGGGATAATCTTTTTCGAAGTTGAGGATGTTCTGTATGTCGGCTCCGCGGAAAGCGTAGATACTTTGGGCATCGTCTCCCACCACACAGATATTTTGGTGGACGGCGGCCAGTTTTTTGGTGATCAGGTATTGGGAGACATTGGTGTCCTGAAACTCATCCACCATGACGTATTTGAATCGTTGTTGGTATTTGTTCAATACATCTAAATGGTCCCTGAAAAGTACATTGGTATTGAAGAGCAGGTCATCAAAGTCCATAGCTCCTGATTTGAAAAGCCTTTTCTGGTAGATCTTATAAATTTCCCCCATCCTTGGTTTCATGGCGGCTTCATCGTCGGCTTTGATGAATGGGTCATTTAGGTAAGTTTCCCAAGAGATCAACCTGTTTTTTGCTCCGGAAATTCTGGAAAGGACCGTGTTGGGTTTATAGACTTTGTCGTCAATCTTCATTTCCTTGACAATACTCCGGATCAGGGATTTGCTGTCATCAGAATCGTAAATGGAGAAATTGGACGGATACCCGATCTTTTCCGATTCTACCCGAAGGATTTTGGCAAAAGTGGAGTGGAAAGTTCCCATCCAGGTATTTCTGGCTTCCAAACCGATCAATTTCTCGATCCGGTTTTTCATTTCGGCTGCAGCCTTGTTGGTAAAAGTAAGGGAAAGTATATTGAAGGGATCCACACCTTTGGCATGGATGAGATGGGCGATTCTGAAAGTCAAAACTCTCGTTTTGCCCGAACCTGCACCTGCGATGATCATCAGGGGTCCATCAGTATGTTCTACAGCTTCTCTTTGTGGGGGGTTAAGTCCTTTGAGGTAATCCATTGTTAATCTATCCATTCAATAATCTTCAAAGTTAATGGATTTTTTGGCTTTAATAGAACGCTGATGACACGGATTTGGCAGATAGTCACAGATAAAAAAACAGTGACAATCTGCACTTTCAGCATCATCAGCGTTCTATCATCGACTGTCCTTCCACCTCTTGTGGCTCCAAAGATAAAGTGAAGGATGCTCCCTGATGTTCTTCTCTGTAAGTGAAATATAAGCATCAGTAATACTGTGTTCTCTTTCATTTGTATAGGGGGGAGCACTTACCATTTCATAAGTAAAGGTATAATGACCTCTTTTTGGTTTGTGAACATGGGAATACATAACAGGGTGATTAAACCGCTTGGCCAATTTTTCTGCTCCTTCAAAAAAAGCTGTCTCTCTGTTCATAAAAGGGGCCCAATACCGGATTTCACCATGGGAAGGTCTTTGGTCGGCTGCTAATACAATCAGTCTCGGCTGATCTCTTTTTCTCAGATAATCCCTTTGAAAACTAGACCTCTCAATCAACCCACCTCCAAATCTTGTCCTAATGGTGAGCATCAGTTTTTCGAAAAAGGGATTGTTAACCTTTAGATATACCACATCACATTTGTTTGACACATTGGCCATCATTTGAAGAAGATGCATCTCCCAATTGAAAAAATGTCCAGTAAGTCCGATGATGACCTGATTATTTTTTATGGCATCCAATACAATTTCTTTATTTTCAATTTTGACTCTTTTGTCCAAATCTTCTTTTGAGATACTGTACATTTTGATGATTTCAGCAAATGAGTCGGTCAGGTTTCTGAAAAATTGGCGGGCGATTTTCCTACGTTCAATTTCCGTTTTTTCAGGAAATGCATGTTGCAGGTTTTCCAAAATTACCTTTTTCCTGTAGCCTAACACATAATACCCAATGAAAAACAAGAGGTCCGAAAAAATGTAGAGCACCCATTGCGGTAAGGATGATATCAATTTGAAAATAATCATTTTTTAAAATCAGGGGATTATGGAGCAAGTTAAAGCTTCCGGCTAGCTGAATTGCCAAAATAAGCCAAAAGCCTTGACTTTATTCAAAAAAATTAGCGATAAATTCACCCATTGATTACTTTTGAGACTTATGTCTGAAGTACAGCGAAAAAAATATTCCGATAAGGAAAAGAACACCATTTTCGATCAGGAGTTTATGCCCCACATAGATTCCATGTACAATTTTGGTTTTAGATTGACTTTTGATGAGGACGATGCCAAGGATCTTGTGCAGGATACCTATCTCAAAGCATACCGCTTTATCAATTCTTTTGAGCAGGGGACCAATGCGAAGGCTTGGTTGTTCAGGATTCTTAAAAACTCCTTTATCAACGATTACAGGAAGAAGAGTAAACAGCCTGCCAAAATTGATTATCAAGAGGTTGAAACTTATTACAACTCTGATGATGTTGACTTCGGTATCACCACAGACCTGAGGGTCGATGCAGTAAAGGATATGCTCGGGGACGAAATATCCAATGCGCTGAACAGTTTGGCTGTTGATTTTAGGACAGTAATCATTTTGTGTGACCTTGAAGGTTTCACCTATGAAGAAATGGCCAAGATTCTTGATATCCCAATTGGTACAGTAAGGTCAAGATTGCATAGGGCAAGGAACTTATTGAAAGAGAAGCTACGTTCCTATGCCCAGAATATGGGATATAATACCGACGAAGAGGAATAGTCATCTCTTTTTTGAATGAAAGGAACTAAATCATATAAAAAAAACATTGAAAAGTATAACAAGGAGATTAGCAATTAGATTATCATGGACAAAAATTTAGAATCAGAAGGAGAAAGGAAATTGTCTTGTTCCGACGTCAGCAAATGCTTCAAACTTTTGGAGAGTATATTGGATGGAGATAATATTCCTGATTCCCAGGAAATACTGAATCAAAAATTGGCCAAGTGCCAGCCTTGTTTTGAACACTATCATTTAGAAAAAGCCATCAAAGAGGTACTGCGTACCAAATGTACAAAGCATGTTGTCCCCAGTGATGTGGTGGACAGAATCCGTGAAAAAATTCAGGATATCAAGTAAGGTTCAATGACATCAGGCAAAGCAATCATTTTTTCAGCACCCTCAGGCTCGGGCAAAACCACCATCGTCAGACATCTTCTCGAAAAATTTCCAAATCTTGGCTTTTCCATATCCGCTTCTACGAGGGATAAAAGAGGAAGAACCGAGCAAAATGGCAAGGATTATTATTTTTTGACGCCGGAAGAATTCAAGTCCAAACTAGATCAGAATGAATTTATTGAATGGGAAGAGGTATATGAAGGTAACTTCTATGGTACGCTCAAAGAGGAAATCCAGAGACTTTGGGAAAATGGTAAGCATGTGATTTTTGATGTTGATGTCAAAGGCGGGATCAACCTTAAAAAATATTTTGGGGATCAAGCTTTGGCTATTTATGTGAAAGTCCCTTCCCTTGAAGTATTGCATGAAAGGTTGAGAGATAGAGGTACAGAATCAGAGGAAAGCCTATCGAGGAGGTTGTATAAAGCCAAATTTGAAGCCACCTTTGAAGATCAATTTGATGTGACCATTTTGAATGATGATATCAAAAATTCATTTGAGGAAGCAGAAAAACTTGTAGGTGAATTTATCTCCAAATAATCAACACTAAGTTTTGAAAATAGGATTGTTTTTCGGATCTTTTAATCCAGTTCATATTGGCCATTTGATCATAGCCAATGTGATGCAGGATAGAACAGACCTAGATGAAGTATGGTTTGTAATTAGTCCTCAAAATCCTTTAAAGAAACAAAAATCTTTGATACATGAATTTGATCGGCTTAAGATGGTAGAGCTCGCCATTGCCGATCATTTTTATTTTAGGGCCTCTGATGTTGAGTTCCACATGCCCCGACCAAGCTATACCATAGACACCCTTACTTACCTATCGGACAAATTTCCACTGCATGAATTTAAACTGATCATAGGAGGAGATAACCTGACCCATTTTCACAAATGGAAAAACCATGAGGTGATTTTGGAACAATACGGGTTGTATGTCTATCCGAGACCCGGAGAGCTCAATAAAATTGATCATCCCCATGTTCAATTTGTAGAAGCCCCGTTGATGGATATCTCGGCCACTTTTATCAGAAAGACAATCAAAAGTGGACATTCTGTGAAATATCTCTTGCCCCAAGAAGTAGAAGACTACATCAAGGATAAAAAGCTATTTTTATAAATAGCAGAGATTTTTTCAAGTCTTTTTTAAATTTGAAATAAATCTGATAGCCTTATAAGGTTACTTGGAGGATATGATACTTTGGATTTTGTTTTGGAAAACAATATCCTAAAACTTACTAACTCAAGGACAAAATTGAAAGCAATGTTTGTAGCAAATTAATGTTTGTTTTTTTCAAATATGCCTTTCCTTCCCTTGTGCTATCTCATACAATAATTCCCTGGACCGGTGCAGCTGCGCCTTGACCGTTCCGAGAGGCTTTTCCAGTTCTTGAGCGATTTCTTCATAAGACAATTCATCAAAATACCTGAGCTGTACCAGTTTGCGATATTTGGCAGGTAGCTTGTCCACAAAAATCCTGACCATTTCAATCCTTTGCGTTCTGATATATTCATCTTGGGGATTGTTGTCATCATCTTCCACATCTATGGTGACGGCATTTCCGCCATCATCACTCATGGTGGTGTTAAGACTCATGGTCTTTAACTTTTTCTTTCGGATAAAATCTATGGTATTATTGGTCGCAATTCTAAAAAGCCATGTACTGAAAGTATAATCCTTTTTGAATTTATGAAGATTTTTGAATGCTTTGGCAAAAGCCTCCATGGTCAGGTCTTCAGCATCGTCTGCGTCTCTGATCATTTTGAGAATCATAAAATAAACAGCCTTTTTATAGCGCTTCATCAACATGGCATAGGCCTGTTGATCTTTGTCAATGACTGCTTTGTCAATGAGATCAAAATCCTCTAATGCCTTACTTGAAAATCCTCTTTCGTTTATTTCCATCTAACTTTCTTTGACTGGTAACCTAATGCGCCTAAAATCCAATAGTACCCAATATATATCACATCGAAAAACCCGGACCAGATTACTTGGATCTTGCCTTCAAGTTTTTTTCTTGACGACCGGAACACCGAGGTGATCAATACAGATCTCACAACAATTATACCTATTATGAGTAAGAATTGTTCCCAAGTTTGATTTAATCCCGATAAAATCAATAAACTAATACCCGAAACCCAAAATAACAGATGTGAGAATGCATACCATCCTATCTTAAGTTTATTTCCTGCTTTATAATATTTCCCTGCATGAAAATGTCTTTTCTTCTGGGCAAAGTAAGTTTTCCATGTAGTCTTTGGTTCGGAATAGGTGATACTGTCAGGGTTTACTACTACAGCAGCGTTTTTGCCGTTGGCATATAGGTTTACAAATAGATCATCATCACCGCACTCAATCTGCCAAAGACCTTTGAATGCTTTTTTGTCCATGAAAAAACTCCTTCTGTAACAAAGGTTTCTCCCTACTCCCATAAAAGGAGATTTCCAAACTGCAAACGAAAAGTATTGGATACCAGTCCAAAGGGTTTCGAACTGTATCCACTTATTGAGAAATCCTTCACGGATATCATATTGTGAAAATCCAAGAGAGAATGTCTTGCCATCAAGCCTTACAGGTGAGGTCATTAAATCTATCCATTTTGCTGAGCTTGGCCAACAATCGGCATCTGTCAATAACAGGACGTCATTCTTGGCCACTTTGATACCAAGTGTCAAAGCATATTTTTTGGAAGTTACGTGCGAAGGCGTGTAATCCACTGTCACAGTCCTGAGTCTTGGATAAATGGCCATCAATTTTTCCAAGATTTTTTTGGTTCCATCGTATGACCTGTCATTGATGACCATCACATCAAAATTGGGGTAATCCTGTTCAAAAATCAGTGGGATGAGTTTTTTTAGGTTAGTTCTTTCATTGTGCGCCGCAATGATTACAGTTACACCTTCTTTTTCAGAAGATTCTTTATTGGGCTTTTGTTTGTAAAAAAAAGCAAACCTTCCAAATAAAATCAGGATATAAAACAACTGAACTGCCAAACCTATAAAAAAAACGATCCACAAAATTTCTATTATCATCACCTTAGTATTGCTGGGCAAATATAAAATCAATTTGAGCATTCATTTAAGAATAAGCTTATATTTTTGTGAATGAAAAATGGAGGTGACCTCCAAGCGAATTTCAGTAGTAGTGGAGAAAATAACCGGAATGAATTTTACACTTGAATCAACCGACCCGGGGAGCAAGGCAAGAGCAGGTGTTTTAAAAACTGCTCATGGGGATATCCAAACCCCTATTTTTATGCCTGTGGGTACAGCAGGATCTGTCAAAGCGGTGCATCAGCGCGAATTGGCTGAGGATATCAAAGCCCAGATTATTTTGGGAAACACCTATCATTTATACCTAAGACCAGGTTTGGATGTACTGGAAAAGGTTGGAGGATTACATAAATTCAATGGTTGGGACAAACCGATATTGACGGACTCCGGCGGTTATCAGGTGTTTTCTCTTGCCAACAACAGAAAGCTAACTGAGGAAGGAGCAATCTTCAAATCGCATATAGACGGTTCCAAACATGTCTTCAGTCCTGAAAGGGTCATGGATATTCAAAGGATCATCGGTGCTGATATCATTATGGCTTTCGACGAATGCCCTCCCTATCCTTGTGATTATGCCTATGCAAGAAAATCCATGGAACTGACCCATCGTTGGCTACAGAGATGTATAGATAGGTTTGATACTACCGAAGGCAAATATGGTTTTGATCAGACTTTGTTCCCCATTGTACAGGGCAGTGTTTTCAAAGACCTGAGAAAACAATCTGCGGAGTTTGTGGCTTCCTGTGAAAGAGATGGAAATGCTATCGGAGGGCTTTCCGTGGGCGAACCAGCTGAAATGATGTATGAAATGACCGAAATGGTCACTGACATTCTGCCCAAAGACAAACCTAGGTACCTGATGGGTGTGGGAACACCTGCCAATATCCTTGAAGCGATTGCGTTGGGTGTTGATATGTTTGATTGTGTGATGCCCACAAGAAATGCCCGAAATGGGATGTTGTTTACTTCTGAGGGAATCATCAATATCCGGAATGAAAAATGGAAAGAAGACTTCAGCCCCATAGACCCTCATATCAATTCTTACGTAAGTAAATTTTATTCCAAGGCTTATCTCAGACACTTGACCATCAGCAAAGAAATATTATCATCCCAAATTGCCAGTATCCATAACCTGAGCTTTTATCTTTGGCTTGTAGGACAGGCAAGGGAAAAAATCAAAGAAGGGGTATATGCCTCATGGAAAAACCAAATGGTGGAAAAAGTAAGCAGGAGACTGTAATTATGAAAATTCTCGACAAACTCATTATCAAAGATTTTCTCAAGACCTACTTTTTTGTAGTGTTGATGCTGATCCTGATTGTGTTGGTCTTGGATTTCACCGAAAAAAATGATGCCTTTATAAGGAACAATGTGCCAGCCAAGTATATTCTGGTGTACCTTGGTAATTATGGTCTTTATCTGAATAATTTGCTGACCCCCATCACTGTATTTATCTCAGTGATTTTCATTACTTCCAAAATGGCAGGCCGTACTGAAATCGTTGCGATTTTGAGCAGTGGGACGAGTTTTGTCAGGATGCTGTTCCCGTTTTTCATTGCAGCTTCCATGATCGGTGCTGCCAGTTTTTTGCTCAATGGTTGGGTGCTTCCAGGTGCCACAGCAGGGGTCACGGAATTTAAATCCAGGTGGTTGGAAGATAACAAGTTTTATACCCAACAGAATATCCACGTAAAAGTAGCCCCTGACCTTTATGCCTACATTTCGCGGTATTACACTTCTGGTAATACGGGGTATAACTTTACTTTGGAGCAGATCAGGGATGGGGAGTTAGTGGCAAAACTTTCCGCTGACAGGATTGTCTGGGATACTGCAATCAACTCTTGGTCTGCCAAGAACTGGAGAATGCGGGTCCTTCGTGATGATGGGGAAGAATATACTGTCGGGGAATCTTTGGATACCTTATTATCCATTACACCGAATGACTTTGATTTGCCTACCAATCACCATGAGACCTTAAAATTGCCCGATCTTTCCCGGCAAATTGAAGTTTTGGAAGATAGGGGTGCGGATAATGTCAATTATTATAAGATTGAGAAATATGTGAGGTATATGTCACCTTTTGCGGCTGTAATTCTCACTTTTATAGGTGTGATCGTTTCTTCCAAAAAGACAAGAGGTGGTTCAGGATTTCAGATTGCTTTGGGCTTTTTATTGGCCTTTGTCTATATCATCATGTTTTTGTTGTCCAGGACTTTTGCTGAGGCAGGGGCTGCATATCCCATCCTTGCGGTATGGACACCAAATATAGTTTTTGCGATTACTGGATTGTTTTTGTATAAAACTGTTCCCAGATAAATGGAAAATCAGCCTATCATCAAGGATTATCTGATGCTCCATTTTACTGTATTGATTTGGGGGTTCACTGCTATTTTGGGGCTGTTGATCAGTATTGGATCTTTGGAGTTGGTTTTTTTCAGGACGATGATAGCCACCTTGATTTTGGGACTACTATTTATTTACAAAAAAACTCCCATTCGTATTCCTCAAAAAGAGTTGATTAAAATTGTAGTAACCGGGTTTATTATTTCCCTGCACTGGATTCTCTTTTTTTGGGCGGCCAGGATCTCTACGGCATCTGTATGTCTCGCAGGGATGGCAACCACTTCTTTGTGGACGGCATTGATAGAACCTTTTGCCAATAAGAATAAGGTCAAGCCATTTGAAATATTTTTGGGTTTGATGGTTATAGGAGGGTTGTATGTGATTTTCAGATTTGAATTGGACTATTGGTTGGGTTTGGTGATGGCGATTGGTTCTGCATTCTTAAGTGCCGTCTTCACGGTTATCAATGGCAGGTTGACCAAAAGGCACAGTCCCTATATTTTGACTTTTTATGAAATGTTCGGGGCATTTGTTTTTGCGGCTTTGCTGTTACCGTTTTATGGCTATTTCTTTGCTTCGGACGGGCTTCAATTGATTCCCACTGCTATGGATTGGTTATGGCTATTGATATTAAGTGGGATTTGTACGGTCTATGCTTTTTCGGTTTCCGTAGAATTGATGCGGCGGGTCACGGCCTTTGCGGTTAACCTGACCATCAACTTGGAGCCGGTATATGGGATCATTTTGGCTGTATTGATTTTTGGCGAAAAGGAGCAAATGACAGGAGGGTTTTATTTGGGGACTTTGATTATTTTGATTTCGGTGTTGATGTATCCAGTGTATAATTATTGGAATAGGAGAAGGGTTTTGAAAAAAAATCCTTTGGGGGTTTAAAGGTTTTTTTTTGCAACTTTTTCTGGATGGACTTTTTCAAGACTACCCCTGTATCCACCTCTCAATTAGAACATCATAAACTTCATAATAGGGAGTCCCGTCTGTGGTGTACTCCTTGTAAATCATATCTTTTTCCAATAAAGCACCGATGGATTTGAAAACCGTCGCCGAACTCCCAAGTTGATATTGGGCTATAAAATCTTTTGAGGTAGGGGTGTACACCGTTCTGGATTTGGCTGTGGCAACAGGTAAATTACCTTTAGTAAATCGTAGCAGGTAAATTACTTAAAGTAAATTATTTCAATCTCAAAGTTCTAAAAACATAACTTTACGGGAATGTAATCCCTTAAAGTTATGACTTTATGGGAATTGAATTTTTTACCGAGAGTTACAAAAGCAATAACCTTTTGGTCGACAAAGGGAATTTCAGGGAGTTTGTTGGAGATTGAAATTGGAAAAAAGCCAAAAATATAATTCAATTTAGAACCTCATCAAATCATCCAAAGTCTCTAGTGCTTTTTCCAATTCATTGGTGGATATTTCACCGATTTTCCTGACCAATCGCTCTTTGGAGATTGATCGGATATGGAACATCATCAACTCTGAACTTTTGGTCAATCCGTTTAAATCATTTGGTTCTATTACTGGATTGCCTTGATAGTTTTTGATTTTGGAGGTAAGCGGAGCCGAAATTACTACAGGTAAATATTTGTTGAGCAAATTACCACTCAAAATCACGATGGGTCTGAATCCTGCCTGTTCACTTCCTTTGGTTGGATTGTGGTCTGCAAACCATATTTCACCCTGCTTCACCCTCTATTTGTTTCAAATAGTCCGCCATTCCTTCATCAGCCATCATTAAAATATCCTCATCTTGCTCTGCTGTTTTATAGGATTTGACATAGGCAGACCTCTTCAAATGTTCCAAATAAAGATTTAGCGCATTTTCGATCAATTTGTTTTTTGGCATCGCCAATTTCTTTGCTTGCTCTGCAAGTTTTGCGAGCAATTCATCGGGAAGTGAAGTTGTGAAAGTTGCCATGTGTTATTTTTAATATGTAAATATAAAACATATTTATAATTTACAATAATCCCCCAAAAGTAAAATAAGTCTCCGGCCAGGAAATTTTTTTAGGCTTTTCCCCAAACAACCCAAACACAGTCGAACCCGAGCCTGACATGGCTGCATAATAAGCCCCCATTTCATACAATTGCTTTTTGATGGCCGCCAATTCCGGGTATTTTGGAAATATACAGGCTTCAAAATCGTTGACCAATAGCGTTTTCCATAAGGATTTGTCTGCCAATATCTCCTTTAAGGATTCATTTGGTTTTTTGGGGTTGACACCTGCATAAGCTTCTTTGGTGCCTATATGTATCGGAGGTTTGACCAAAATGATGTGGTCTCCTTTCAGGTCGATGTCAACAAGTTCCAGTATTTCCCCTCTTCCTGTAGCAATCTTGGGCGTATTTTGAATGAAAAAAGCGCAATCACTTCCCAGCTGTGCCGCATAGTCCTCCAAAAACCAATCCTCCAGATGAAGTTCAAATAATTTGTTCATCAGTGTCAAACCAAATGCAGCATCAGCAGACCCACCTCCGAGGCCAGCACCCATCGGGATGTTTTTCAGTAAATTGATATGCACATTGGGAAGGTCATTAAAATCTTTTCTCAATAATTTTAAAGCCTTGAGAATTAAATTATCCTTTTCATCACCAGGAATAGCAAGACCTGAAACATCAAAAACTGTCTTTTTGTCAACAATCATTTCCAATGCATCATAGAGAGGAATAGGGACCATGCATGTTTCAATATCATGGTATCCATCCTTTCTTTTTGCTGTAATGTGCAAACCTAGATTGATTTTGGCATTTGGGAAGCAGATCATTGGGGAAATATTATTTTGTTGAATGTAAATATGGGTATAATTATGAAATCCTTGAAGTGAGTAGGCTATCCAAATTGAAAAATAACAATACATGAAGATTATGAGGAAGAAATATGATACACCTCTTTCTATAATTAATTATGATTTCCTCGAACAATGGTATTCTTTATCATATGCGCAAAACATCGGTCATCGGTCAACTGACATCCAACCTTTAAGTAATCGTTCATCGGACATTCAACAATCAATACTTTTTAGATTTGATCAAGTTTAAAACAAAGAGTTATTGAATCTTCATCTTAATAAAATTTTAATTAAAAAAAACTCAACAAAATTCATTTTAGATTGAAAAAATGAAAATTGATAGATTATTTTGAAATAAGCAATAACTTTCTAAAAATTTAAATTTATATTCTTTAAATTGATTTATATTCAATAGTTAATTTTTATAAAAATATAAATAACAGTTTTAAAAATCATTTTTCTGTTTAAAAAAAGAAACTAAATATTGTAAGTGTGGGAATTGGGGTTTAATATTGTATCAACAAATTCGAAAAGGAATCATAACCACATGTTTAACATAGTCACTCCTCTCAGCTTTATTATTCTCATTTGTAATAAATGACGGGGCACTAGACTATATTTGACAAACAATCATACAAATGTAAGTGCCTCAGATGATGAGGCATTTTTTTTTGTAGCTCTTAAACCGACCTAAAGTAACCATGAGTTTGAAAAAACACAGTTGGGAAATCAGTCAGAATGAAGAACATCCCGCAGGAAAAGCCATGCTATATGCCACGGGCATGTCTGACAAACAAATGAATCAGCCTTTTGTAGGGGTAGCTAGTTGTGGCTACGAAAGTAACCCCTGCAATATGCACCTCAATGACTTCGCCGGTCTGATCAAGGAAGCCTCTGCTACTTATGGTCTGACCGGTTTGGTTTTTAATACCATCGGTATTTCGGATGGGATTTCTATGGGTACCTCAGGAATGAGATATTCTCTGGTCTCCAGAGAAATCATAGCAGACTCCATAGAATCCTTTATCCTCGGACACTCTTTCGATGGTTGTGTAGCTGTTGCCGGTTGTGACAAGAATATGCCCGGAGCCATCATGGGAATGTTGAGGATCAACAGGCCCTCAATCATGGTGTATGGTGGTACCATTCGTTCCGGTATTTATAAAGGCGAAAAGTTGAACATTGTTTCTGCTTTTGAAGCTTATGGAAAAAGGGTAAAAGGTGAATTGGGAGATGAAGATTATGACGGCGTAATCCGAAATGCCTGTCCAGGTGCAGGTGCCTGTGGGGGCATGTACACTGCCAATACCATGTCTTCAGCGATTGAAGCCATGGGAATGTCTTTGCCTTATAGCTCATCCACGCCGGCCACAGCAGACGAAAAATTACAGGAATGCAAAGAGGTGTCCGAGTATTTGAAAATACTTTTGGAAAAGGACATCAAACCAAAAGATATCGTTACCAAGAAAAGCCTTGAAAATGCAGTTACAGTTGCTGTCGCCTTAGGTGGCAGTACCAATGCAGTTTTACATATTTTAGCCATAGCCAAGACTGCAGGAGTTGATTTTACATTGGCGGATTTTGAAAGGGTAAATCATGCGACACCTTTGTTGGGAGATTTCAAGCCATCCGGTAAGTTTTTGATGGAAGACCTCTTTGAACAAGGGGGTCTTCCTGCATTTATGAAATACCTGTTGAACAATGGGATGCTTCATGGAGATTGTATGACCGTTACCGGCAAAACCCTAGCTGAGAATCTTGCTGATATCGATCCCGTAGTACCTTCCATGGTCAATGTCATCCACCCGATAGAGCAGCCTATAAAAGAAACAGGACATTTGTGCATTCTTAAAGGTAACTTAGCTCCTGAGGGTTCTGTTGCGAAAATTTCAGGAAAAGAAGGGAAATCTTTCACCGGTCCAGCCAAAGTGTATGATTCGGAATTGGAAGCCAATGAAGCAATAAAAAACAAGCAAATAAACAAAGGTGAGGTAATTGTGATCCGATACATCGGTCCCAAAGGTGGACCCGGTATGCCGGAAATGCTTAAGCCAACCTCAATGATTATTGGTGCTGGCCTAGGATCGGACGTTGCCTTGATCACCGATGGCAGGTTCTCCGGAGGTACGCATGGATTTGTAGTAGGACACGTGACCCCTGAAGCCTATTCAGGAGGTCCAATTGGGCTGCTTAAGGATGGTGATATCATCACTATCGATGCAGATTCCCTCAGTTTAAGCTGTGAGGTAAGTGCTGCTGAAATGGAAGCAAGGAAAAAAGTTTGGAAAAATAAAGACCTGAGTGACCTGCAAGGTACCTTGAAAAAATACAATAAATTGGTGTCATCTGCCTCTGAAGGCTGTGTTACCGATCAATTTTAATAAATTCACCAACCATGATAAGAGGAGCAGATATCGTAGTAAGATCTCTGATAGCTGAAAATGCAGAATACATTTTCGGATATCCCGGAGGGGCCATCATGCCCGTTTATGATGCCCTTTATGATTATGCAGACCAAGTGAAACATGTATTGACCCGACACGAACAGGGGGCAATCCATGCTGCCCAAGGATATGCACGGGTTTCAGGAAAAGTAGGGGTGGCGCTAGCTACTTCAGGACCTGGAGCTACCAATCTGATTACCGGTTTGGCAGATGCGCTTATTGACAGCACGCCATTGGTATGTATAACCGGGCAAGTAGCTGCTCATCTTTTGGGGACAGATGCTTTTCAGGAAACTGATATGATGGGTCTGTCAATGCCGGGAACCAAATGGAACATTCAGGTAAGGTCAGTGGAGGAAATAGCCCCTGCCATTGCCAAAGGATTTCACATTGCCAGATCCGGTAGACCTGGTCCGGTATTGATTGATATTACAAAAAATGCACAGGTTGAATTTGGTGAGTTCAATTACGTCCCTTGTTTGGGAATCCGCTCTTACAGACCCTATGTTACCGTTGAACTGCCTAAAATACAGGAAGCGGCATTATTAATCAATGAAGCAGAACGACCTTTTGTCCTTTTTGGTCAGGGAGTGGTGATTGGAAAGGCTGAAGAAGAGCTGAAGGCATTTTTGGATAAAACGGGAATCCCTGCTGCCTCTACGCTATTGGGATCCGGATCTTTGCCAGAAAGTCACCCCTCTTATGTAGGTAAATTGGGGATGCATGGCAATTATTCACCCAATATGCTGACCAATAAATGTGACGTACTGATTGCTGTAGGAATGCGCTTTGATGATAGGGTGACCGGAGACTTGAAAAGATATGCCAAACAGGCCAAAGTAATTCACCTTGAACTAGATCCTGCTGAAATCAATAAAAATGTGAAGTGCACCGTACCGATTCTAGGCGATTGCAAACAAAGTTTATCCATGCTGATTGACGCAGTCAAGCCGAATAGCCATCCAGAGTGGATGCAAAGGTTCAGGGAGTTTGAAAACGAAGAAAGAGAAGCAGTAATGGGTAAGGACCTTTATGCCACACAAGGGGGATTGCATATGGGAGAAGTGATCAGGTTGATCAATCAATATAAAGAGGATGACGCTGTATTGGTTACTGATGTAGGTCAGCATCAAATGATAGCTTGGCGTTATTTTGACTACAAAAAAACAAGGACACAGGTGACTTCAGGTGGTCTGGGTACAATGGGTTTTGCACTTCCTGCAGCACTTGGTGCACAGTTGCACAATTATAACAGACAGGTAATTTGTGTAGTAGGAGATGGAGGAATTCAGATGACCATTCAGGAGTTTGGAACCATTATGCAGACCAAAGCGCCTGTAAAGGTGGTTTTGCTTAACAACAATTACTTGGGAATGGTCCGTCAGTGGCAGCAGATGTTTTTTGACAAACGATATTCCTTTACTGAACTGGAGAACCCGGATTTTATCAAAATTGCAGAGGCTTATAGAATCAAGGCGGTGAAAGTTACCGAAAGAGAAGAACTCAGTGAAGCAGTCGCTCAGATGTTTATTCATGATGGACCTTTCTTCCTTGAAGTAGTCGTAGAAAAAGAAGATAATGTATTTCCAATGATTGCCACAGGTTGTTCTGTGGAAGAAGTTAGATTAAGCTAAACCTAAAAAGTATATATGAATCGTTATACCATTTTAGTTTACACCGAAAATTTCATTGGAATCCTCAACAGGATCACCATCATTTTCACAAGAAGAGGAATCAATATCAGTGCGCTGACAGCTTCTGAAAGCCGATTGGATGGCATACATAAAATCACCATCGAAGCCACTGTCACTGAAGAACAGATTATTCAACTTGTAAATCAAATTGAAAAAATTATAGATGTCATCAAGGCCTACTACTTTAAGGACGATGAAGTGGTCTATCAGGAGATAGCACTCTACAAAATCCCATTCGACAGTCTGGATCCCCAACTCGAAAAAGTAATCAGACAATTTAATGCGCATATCATTGCGGCGGAGAAGGAGTTTGTGGTTCTGGAATTTACAGGCCATAAAGAAGATACCCAGGCATTATTGGAAATCCTTAAACCCTTTAATCTGCTAGAGTTCTCCCGTTCGGGAAGGGTGGCCATTGCCAAACCAAAGTTTTCTGTCCAAGAATATTTAAATAATCAAACCTAATATAATAACACTATGAAACTGAAATTCGGATCAGTAGAAGAAAATGTAGTAACCAGAGAGGAATTCCCTTTGGAGAAAGCTAGAGAAGTATTAAAAGATGAGGTCATCGCGGTATTGGGATATGGAGTCCAAGGACCCGGTCAGGCACTCAATCTGAAAGACAACGGCTTCAATGTCATCGTTGGCCAAAGGAAAGGTTCTAAAACTTGGGACAAAGCCGTTGCTGACGGTTGGGTCCCTGGTGAAACATTGTTTGAATTGGAGGAGGCCTGTGAAAAAGGTACGATTCTTCAGTTCCTACTTTCTGATGCAGGTCAGATCGCAGCATGGCCAATGGTCAAAAAGCACCTAACTCCAGGTAAAGCCCTTTATTTCTCCCATGGATTTGGAGTGACCTATAAAGAAAAAACCGGTATCATTCCCCCTGCAGACATAGATGTCATCTTAGTGGCACCTAAAGGATCTGGAACTTCTTTGCGAAGAATGTTTGTAGAAGGCAGAGGATTGAATTCTTCTTATGCCATCTTCCAAGATGGAACAGGTAGGGCTAAGGACAGGGTAATAGCGCTTGGAATCGGCGTTGGATCAGGCTATTTGTTTGAAACTGATTTTTACAGAGAAGTTACCTCAGATCTGACAGGTGAAAGAGGAACTTTGATGGGTGCCATTCAGGGAATTTTTGCCGCACAATACGAAGTGTTAAGAGCAAACGGTCATACGCCTTCTGAAGCTTTCAATGAAACAGTGGAAGAATTGACCCAAAGTTTAATGCCATTGGTTGCAGAGAATGGAATGGACTGGATGTATGCCAACTGTTCTACGACTGCTCAAAGAGGAGCTTTGGATTGGTGGAAACCTTTCAGAGATGCTACCAAGCCAGTTTTTGAAGAATTATACAACAGTGTCAAAACCGGAAAAGAAGCTCAAAAATCAATTGATTCTAACAGCAAGGATGATTATAGGGTAAAACTGGAAGCTGAGTTGAAAGAATTGAGAGAATCAGAGATGTGGCAGGCAGGTGCAACTGTCAGAAAGTTGAGACCAGAAAACAATTAAAAGATGAGTGAAAAGCTTTGGATATTTGATACTACTCTCCGCGACGGGGAGCAGGTTCCGGGTTGTCAGTTGAACTCCCAGGAAAAGATAGTAGTGGCTAAAGCATTGGAAGAACTCGGAGTGGATATCATTGAGGCTGGATTTCCAATATCCAGCCCCGGTGATTTCAATTCGGTGGTTGAAATCTCCAAAGCAGTTTCTAATCCTATCATCTGCGCCCTTTCAAGAGCTGTGGAGAAGGATATACAAGTAGCTGCTGAGGCACTGAAACATGCCAAGAAAGGCAGGATTCATACAGGCATAGGAGTTTCTCCATACCATATTCAATATAAATTAAGATCAACTCCTGAAAACATTATTGAAAGAGGAGTAAAGGCCGTCAAGTATGCCAAAAGTTTTGTGGAGGATGTGGAGTTTTATGCGGAGGATGCAGGAAGGGCAGAATTGCCTTTTTTGGCCAAAATCATAGAAGCAGCCATCAAAGCCGGCGCCACTGTTGTCAATATTCCCGATACTACGGGATACTGTCTTCCTGAGCAATACGGAGCTATCATCCGCTATTTAAAGGAAAATGTTTCCAATATTGACAAAGCCATCATTTCCACCCACTGCCATAATGATCTTGGTATGGCCACCGCGAATACCATAGCCGGTGTCCAACAAGGTGCAAGGCAAGCAGAGATGACCATCAATGGAATCGGAGAAAGAGCAGGCAATACTTCTTTGGAAGAAGTTGTAATGGCCATTAAGTGCCATCAAGCTATCCCGGTTTATACTAATATTCAAACAGAAAGAATTTATGGAACGAGCAGGCTGATTTCCAAGTTGATGAATATGCCTGTCCAACCAAACAAAGCCATTGTGGGGAGAAATGCTTTTGCGCACTCTTCAGGCATCCATCAGGATGGCGTGTTGAAACATCGGGAGAATTATGAAATCATTGATCCCAAAGAGGTTGGTGTCCACGAATCATCAATTGTATTAACTGCAAGAAGTGGAAGAGCGGCGCTGAAACATCATTTAGATGGTTTGGGCGTGGAGTTGGAAGGTGAAGCCTTACGGGAAGTCTATGAGGATTTTCTGATTTTGGCTGATTCCAAGAGGGATATTGGTCCAAAAGATTTATTGGCCTTGGTCGGTAAATACTTAGATGAGTCCTCCTTTATCGAATTGGGCAAAGTGAGTTATCAGTCCAACGGAGAAATCAGTGCCACTGTAGAATTGAAAGTGGGTGATAAAGCTTTTGTATCCAAGGGCTACGGAAATGGTCCGGTGGATGCGGTATTGAAAGCTATAGAAAAAATAGTAAAACCGGATATCGTATTGGAAGAATTTCTAATTCAAGCGATTACTGCCGGAAGTGATGATGTGGCTAAAGTACATATGCGCTTGATGAAAGATGATAAGCCCTACTATGGGTTTGCATCCAATTCCGATATCGTATTGGCTTCAGCCCAGGCATATGTAGATGCCTTAAATAAAATACCTGTCAAAGACAAAGTGATCCTAGCATAAAATGGAAAAGAAAACATTATTTGATAAAATATGGGATGCCCATGTGGTACGTTCTGTACCCGGTGGACCTGATGTATTCTTCATTGATAAGCATTTTATCCATGAAGTGACCAGTCCTGTGGCATTCCTCAATCTTGAAAAACGTGGAGTTGGTGTTTTATATCCGGAAAGGACTATCGCTACCCCTGACCACAATGTACCCACTGTCGATCAGGACAAAACCATTAAGGACAAACTTTCCCGTATGCAGGTTGAAAGACTTAGGGAAAATTGTGAGAAGCACAATATTGAACTGCATGACCTTGGGTCAGCGCATCATGGCATTGTCCATGTGATCGGACCCGAATTAGGAGTGACCCAACCGGGAATGACCATTGTCTGTGGGGATAGCCATACCTCGACGCACGGGGCATTTGGTGCGATTGCTTTTGGTATCGGTACTTCTGAGGTTGAAATGGTTTTTGCCACTCAGTGTATTATGCAGACCAAAGCCAAGAAAATGAGAATCACGGTGGATGGTGAATTAGGAAACGGAGTAACTTCAAAAGACATCATTCTTTACATCATAGCTAAGATTTCTGCCGCGGGCGCAACAGGGTATTTTGTGGAATATGCAGGATCGGCAATTACAAGCCTCAGCATGGAAGCCCGAATGACCATTTGTAACATGAGTATTGAAATGGGTGCAAGGGGTGGATTAATTGCTCCTGATGAAACCACTTTCAACTACTTGAAGGGCAAACAATATGCGCCGAAAGGTGAGGATTGGGATAAGGCAGTAGCACATTGGAAAACCCTCAAAACTGATGATGGGGCTGTTTTTGACAAAGAATATCATTTTGATGGTAATGATATCGAGCCAATGATCACCTATGGAACCAATCCTGGAATGGGAATCAAAGTCAGAGGTTTTATTCCCACCACAGAAGGTATGGAAGGCAGCAATAAGTCGTCTTACTTGAAGTCATTGGATTATATGGGCTTTGCCCCTGGAGAGGCAATCAAAGGAAAAAAAGTGGATTTTGTATTTGTGGGAAGCTGTACCAACGGGAGGATCGAAGATATCCGGTCTGTGGCAGCTTTTGTCAAAGGAAAGCATAAAGCCGATAACATCACAGCTTGGATCGTTCCCGGATCAAGAGAGGTAGAAAAAATGGCACATGAAGAAGGTTTGGTAAAGATACTCGAGGATGCAGGTTTTGAGTTGCGTCAGCCGGGCTGTTCTGCCTGTTTGGCTATGAATGACGATAAAATCCCTTCAGGAAAATATGCCGTCTCCACATCCAATAGGAACTTTGAAGGAAGACAGGGGCCGGGTGCGAGGACTTTATTGGCCAGCCCGCTTACGGTCGCGGCAGTGGCGGTGACAGGAGAAATAAGTGATCCTAGAGATGTATTTTAATCCAAATTAAAAAAAGAAAATGGCTTACGATAAATTTAATATACTCAAGAGTACAGTAGTGCCTTTGTCATCTGAAAATGTGGATACCGATCAGATCATTCCTGCACGTTTCTTAAAGGCAACGGAAAGAGAAGGCTTTGGAGACAACCTTTTCCGTGATTGGCGATACGATGTAGAAGGTAATCCCAAAAAGGACTTTGTACTCAATGACCCCACTTATTCAGGTAAGATCCTGTTGGCAGGTAAGAACTTTGGTTCGGGATCCAGCAGAGAACATGCGGTTTGGGCGCTTTATGATTATGGATTCAGGTGTGTGGTTTCCAGCTTCTTTGCAGATATCTTCAAAAATAACTGCCTGAATATTGGTGTACTTCCGGTTACCATCAGTCCCGAGTTTGCAGAGGTCTTGTTCAAAGCAGTTGAAGAAAACCCAAAGACCGAAGTAGAAATTGATATTGACCAACAGACCATTACCTTACTCAGTACAGGTCAACAGGAGTCTTTTGATATCAATTCCTACAAAAAAGAAAACATGAAAAACGGCTTCGATGACATCGATTATCTCCTAAACATCAAGGATGAAATCATCACTTTCACCGAGCAAAAAGTCTAATCGCTAATTCCAATATTTATCAGGACTAATTCAAACTTCTGAATTCTAATTCCGATAGCTAATGGGATTTAAATCTGAATTCTAAATTCTAAAATCTGAATTTATTTCAAATGGGTAACAATAGGAAAATAGAAATCATGGATACCACGCTGAGGGATGGAGAACAGACCTCAGGAGTTTCTTTCCTGCCTTCCGAAAAACTCCAAATAGCCAAATTGCTATTGGAGGAACTGAAGGTTGATAGGATTGAGGTGGCATCAGCCAGGGTTTCGGAAGGTGAAATGGAAGGGGTGAAAAAAATTACCCAATGGGCTTCTGCAAAAGGATATTTAGACCGAGTGGAGGTTTTGGGATTTGTTGATACTCCAGCATCCGTAGACTGGATTTTGAAATCTGGTGCAAAAGTGATGAACCTATTAACAAAAGGTTCTGAAAATCATCTTACCCATCAATTAAAAAAAACACCTGAGGTGCATTTTGAAGATATCAGGAGAAGTGTGGAATACGCACAGTCCAAAAAGGTAAGTGTCAATGTCTATTTGGAAGATTGGAGTAATGGAATGCGCAATTCCATGAATTACACCATGGACCTCATTGGACATTTGACTCAACTTCCGGTGAGAAGAATTATGTTGCCTGATACCTTGGGCCTGCTACATCCAAGGGAAGTATCCCACTTTATCAAATTGATCACTTCCGAATATGCAGACACCCATTTTGATTTTCATGCCCATAATGATTATGACCTTTCGGTAGCCAATGTGCTAGAGGCCATCTATAATGGGATATCTGGAATCCACACTACTGTAAATGGTTTGGGAGAAAGGGCCGGAAATGCACCTTTAGAATCAGTGATTGCTGTCTTGAAGGACTTCACAGATTTCAGATTGAATGTTAAAGAAAACAAGATTTTCAGGGTAAGTAAGCTGGTGGAACAATTTTCCGGACAACACATTCCTCCCAACAAACCTGTGGTTGGTGAAAATGTATTTACACAGACAGCCGGAATACATGCCGACGGGGACAATAAAAAGAACCTCTATTTTAATGACCTTCTTCCCGAACGTTTTGGGAGACAGCGGAAATATGCTTTGGGAAAAACCTCAGGGAAAGCCAATATTGTCAAGAATATCCAGGAATTGGGGATTTCCCTCGAACCCGATGAACTAACCAAAGTAACGCAGAGAATTATAGAATTGGGGGATAAAAAGGAGCGGGTTACGACGGAGGATTTACCTTACATTATTTCCGATGTGCTTCAAAACAATTCCATTTCCCATAATATCTTTATCGAAGGCTATAACCTCAGCCATTCCAAAGGACTAAAGCCAACTGTCCAACTCAAGATCAACATCAATGGCGAAAGCTATGAAGAAGGATCATCAGGTGATGGTCAATATGATGCTTTTATGAAAGCATTGAAAAAAATCTACAAATCCATCAACAAGGAATTACCAAAACTGATCAATTACCATGTGACCATTCCTCCGGGAGGTAAGACTGATGCCTTTGTGGAGACGGTCATCACTTGGGAATATGGGAAAATATTTAAAACCAAAGGCCTGGACAGTGACCAAACTGTAGCTGCATTAAAGGCCACCGAGAAAATGCTCAACATCATTGAGCAAATCAAAATCAATATACCGGGAGATAAAAACAATCCCAAGGAAACCCCAGAACAAGAAAAAACTAGCTTTTATGGAAATGAATATCGCGCTGTTGCCGGGTGATGGCATTGGACCTGAAGTAATTGCACAGGCAGTAAAAGTAGTCAATGCTGTTGCCAAAAAATTCGATCATAAAATCACCTTTGAGGAAGCACCTGTGGGTGCGACTGCCATTGACTTAAAAGGAGACCCATATCCGGATTCCACCCATCAGGTTTGCCTGAGAGCGGATGCCGTACTTTTTGGAGCCATCGGTGATCCAAAATATGACAATGACCCAAAGGCTAAAGTTAGACCCGAACAAGGCCTGTTATCCATGAGAAAGCAACTGGGTTTGTTTGCCAATGTGAGGCCGACTTTCACTTTTCCTTCATTGATCCACAAATCTCCATTGAGATTGGAAAGGGTAGAAGGAGTGGACTTTGTTTTCTTCAGGGAATTGACAGGTGGAATTTACTTTGGAGAACCCAGAGGAAGAAATGAACAAGGTACCAAAGCCTTTGATACCAATATTTATTCCAAGGAAGAAATCACCCGTCTTGCAAGGATGGGTTTTGAGGCCGCACAAAAAAGAAGAAAATTACTGACTTGTGTGGATAAGGCCAATGTGTTGGCGACTTCCAGGTTATGGAGAGAAACCGTACAGGAATTAGCCTCCGAATATCCTGAAGTCAAGGTCGAATATGAATTTGTGGATGCCGTGGCCATGCGATTGATTCAATGGCCTAAGGCATATGATGTGTTGATTACAGAAAATCTTTTTGGAGATATCCTGACAGATGAAGCTTCTGTGATTTCCGGTTCTATGGGGTTGATGCCATCAGCCTCCTTGGGAACAGAGAACAAGCTTTTTGAACCCATCCATGGTTCCTATCCACAAGCAGCAGGAAAAGACATCGCCAATCCATTGGCAACAGTGTTATCCGCGGCTATGATGTTCGATTACGCTTTCGATCTCAAAGCAGAAGCCCAAGCGATCTCGGATGTGGTAAATAAATCTTTGGCAGAAGGAATCGTGACTGAGGATATTGCTGAGGGAGGAAAAGCCTATAAGACCTCGGAAGTGGGGGATTGGTTGGCGGAGAATGTTTAGAGAAGTGAGATTTGAGACGCTAGACACAAGATGCGAGACATTTCCGTGGATTGATGGTTTGCTATTGCAATAGACTTATCCTTGTCTTTTCGATCCCGATGGCTATATCGGGAGGAGAAATCTAATCACCAAATACCCCGAATACGCACTTCAAGACGATTGAGAACTTAAATTCGTTTACCGAACAAACAAAAAAAGACGGTTGGATTCAAACCGCTTTTTGTTGAATTTATTCATTTTGGTTATATCGTTTTACTTTTAATTCTTTGTTGAACTAAACTATTTTCATTTCCAATCATGCAGTCCCGACCTTTTACTTACCTGTTTTATATTCAATACCTCGGGACAGGATATCACGGGTGGCAAAAACAGACCGGAGTCAAAACCATTCAGGGAACCTTGGAAAAAGCCTTCAGGTTTATCCTCGGGCATGGAGATTTTACCATCCTTGGCGCAAGCAGGACTGATGCTGGAGTTTCTTGTAATAGGGGGGCTTTTGAATTGTTTCTGAAACATGTAATAGCAGCTGATCTTCTTGACTCCGTCAATGCAGTATTGCCATCGGATATCAGATTATTGGAAGTTCAGTCCGTTCCTTTACATTTCAATATCATTCAGGATGTAGCTTACAAGGAATATCATTACCACTTTGCTTTCGGGGAGAAGTTCCATCCTTTTGCCGCGGCAAACTTGGCCTATTTTGCAGGATATCCGGATATTGGATTAATGAAGGCAGGGGCTAAGTTGTTTGAAGGGAAGCACAACTTTCAAAGCTATTGTTCAATTGATAAAGTGAGTGATGACTATTTCAGGGAAATTATGGTGGCGGATATTATCCAAGATATCAATGCAGGATTGGGATTGATCCCCAAGGAGGCATTTACCTTCAAAGTAAAAGGAAAGGGATTCTTGCGTTATCAAATCCGAAAGATGATTACGGCACTGATAGAATTGGGATTGGGAAATTTAAGTTTGAAAGAAATTGAGCAATCATTGAAAAAACCCGAACTCCGAAACATACCCATTCATGCCCCTGCGAATGGATTGGTGTTGAACAATATCCAGTTTTTGAGTTTAGATAAGGAATAGAATTTATGGAATCCAAATATTTGCCAAAATTTGACTTTGATGATATCTATTTTAATTTCATTTTAAAAAATATTTAATAAAAATGAAAGCCAAACCAAAAGACCCGATGTATTTAATCGGGTCTTGATTTGTTGAATTTAATCATTTTTATTCTTTGGTTTCGATTGGCAAGCTCACTTTGATTTGATCCCAAGATAAATTGAGATTTCCAGATCGGTTAGATGTTTCGTCTATGCTATAAGTGAGACGGTGAACGGTTTCATCAAGGGCTTTGGGCGTGACAGTTACCCGTGCTACATCATCCCTTTCATCATATTCATCAGCCAAATGTTGGTCATAGTTTTTATTCAGGATCAATATCCACTCTTCCCTGCCCGGAATGGTGAAAAATCCATACATACCGGCAGAAACATCCTTACCGTCAATCATAACATCATCGAAAAATGTCACCGCAGTAGCCCAATGCGAACCGCTGACCCAAACTTGATCATAAGAAACGAGCCCGTTCCAAATCACCCTTCCCCTTTTTCCCGGAGAGCCATAATTTACTGTAATTTGGGCACTTCCGACTTTGCCTTTGGTTTCCCGCCTCGCACTGCCTTTGAAAGTGTCCTCCATCAAACCCATATTGACACTGTCCGCATAGGCTTCTTTTTCCAAGAGGTGTTCTTTTTCGAGGTTGGACATCTCTGAAAGCTCTGATTTGCCATCTTCATTTTTATTTGATTCACCGCATGACCAAGTGAATAGTGTAAGTGCAATTAGGATTAGGGTGTTTCTGTATTTCATATAAGTATTAGTTGCGAAGTGTTTACGATTCTGTAGGAAGTTCTAGAAAGGTTGGAGTTATCAAGAAGGATAATTTTTTTGACCCTTAGCGTTACTTCTGACACTGATGATTATGATTTTATCTTGATCGACCTTGTAAAAAAGGCTGGATTGCTTATTAATCACTGCCTTTCTCAACCCTTTGGTTTTCGAAACGGGGAAAAGATATGGATATACTTTTATCAGCTCAATTAATTTTTCAATTCTGTCTAAAAAGTTGAAGATTTGCTTTTGATACCACTCTTTTTCTAAATGTAGGATTATTTCACCAAGAGTAGTGTCTGCTTCTTTAGTCCAAATGACTTCAAAATTCATTTAGTAAATCTGGATTTATATTTTTCCATAATTGATTCATGGCTTTCTGTTTTCCCCAACTCAAAGTCCTTCAAACCTCTTTCGATTGATTTCTTCGAATCAGCATCAAGGTTATCCCAAAAATCACCATTTTCTCCGGTTAAAAGAGACTTGATCTGATCGAGAATAACGATGTCGTTTGTGGCGATTATTTCTTCAATTAATCGATATTTTAAAATCTCTTCCATAATTTAAATTTAGGGATTTTTTCCCACAAAAAAAGAGGGTTAAACCCTCTCTAATTCCAATTTTCAATTTTGCAATCTTCCAATCCGCCCCGGCGGACAAGTTCTTTTAATTCAATACTTTTCCAACCTGCCATAGAGGTCAAACTCCTCCCTACAAATCCCTAAACTGCTCCATCAATTCCTCCGAAATACCGGTAGTGGAGTATCCACCATCATGGAAAAGGTTCTGCATGGTGACATATCGGGTCAGGTCTGAAAACATGGTGATGATATAATCTGCACAGGCTTCTGCTGAAGCATTCCCAAGCGGGGACATGGATTCTGCAAAATTATAGAAGGCATCGAAACCACCTATTCCTGTTCCTGCGGTGGTTTTGGTAGGTGATTGGGAAATGGTATTTACCCTTACCTTTTTTAGTTTACCATACCTGTAGCCATATCCTCTTGCGATACTTTCCAATAATGCTTTGGCGTCAGCCATATCTGTATAGAAAGGATAAACCCTTTGGGCAGCAATGTATGACAAGCCGAGAATAGACCCCCATTCATTCATGATGTCCATTTTTTCAGCGATGTGCATCATTTTGTGAAAAGAAACAGCAGATACATCATAGGATTTATTTACCCAATCGTAATTGAGGTCCCCATAAGAACGGCCTTTCCGGATGTTGGGTGACATACCGATGGAATGCAGCAAAAAGTCAAAGTTACCCCCCAAATATTCTTTTGATTCGGCATATAATTTTTCGATATCTTCCAGGGAAGTAGCATCGGCAGGAATGATGATGGTATTGCAATGTTCGGCCAATTCTTTGATTGCCCCCATTCTCATGGCAATCGGCGCATTGGTCAATACAAATTTGGCACCTTGTTCGTGTGCTTTCAAAGCAGCTTTCCATGCGATGGAGTTTTCATCCAATGCTCCTGTGATGATTCCTAGCTTTCCTTTCAACAAATTCTCAGACATAATATATCTTTTTGGTTGGTTTTAAATCAATGGGTAAAAATAAGGAAAAAATTAAGACTTAGGAGGGGGGAGGGGAGATTTGAGAGATATGAACCAAGTACAAAGTATCATGTACCAAGTATGGGGGCAACCTAGTTAACTAATAGCAGATGTTGTGGGTATTAGATTTCTCTCTTCGTTCGAAATGACAAAGAGAAGTCTTTGACATATTTGAACTAAAAAAGTGTTCAAGAGAATCAAATAGCGTATCCTTGTCACCTCGACGACAGGAGAGGTCCGGATACCTAAAGGCAGAATAGATTTCTCCTGCCGTCGAAACAAGGAGAGGTTGGAATGTCAGTAACGATCCATCAAAATAAGGACAGCTATTATAAAAAGATTTTGCCTTGTCACCTCGATCCCGATAACAGTACGGAAGAGAGGTCTAATATACCTAAGGGCAGAATAGATTTCTCTCTTCGTTCGATATGAACAAGGAGAAGCCTTTGACACATTTGATCAGAAAAAAGTATTCAGCCATTTCAAATAAGGTGGTTTGGATAATTTGTCACCTCCCTACCTCTCCAACAACTCTCTGGCGTTTTCAAATGCAGTATTGGATGGATTTTCTCCGGCTATCATTTTGGCTATTTCCAGGATTCTTTCTTCTCCTTGGAGCAATTTGATCTTGCTGATGGTTTTTTCGGAACTATTGTCCTTGTAGACAAAATAATGCTGATTGCCTTTGGCGGCTACTTGAGGGAGGTGACTGATACAGATTACTTGATGTTTTTTGGCAATATCCTGCATCATGCGTACCATTTGCAGTGCCACTTCACCTGAGACTCCTGTATCTATTTCATCAAAAATGAGCGTAGGGAGCGCCATTTTATCGGCCATGATGTATTTGATGGCAAAAATCAACCGGGAAAATTCACCGCCTGAAGCCACCTGTTTGAGGACCTGAGGTTTGACGCCTTTGTTGGCGGAAAAAAGGATATCAATTTTGTCAAGCCCGTTTTTGGTAGGCTGGATTTTTTCTTGGGAAAACTCAATTTGGGCGTTCTCCATACCCAATTGTTGCAACAGTGAAGAAAGTTCCTTCGCAAAGGGCTGAAATGCAGAGACCCGCCTTTTTGACAGAACCTCACCTTTTTCCAGTAAATCCTTTTCCGCCAGATCTTTTTCTACTTGAAGCTTTTCCAATGCCTCATCCAGATTTTCTACCTGAAAGACCTTGTCGGCCAATTCTCTTTCCAACTTCATCAATTCTTCTACAGAATCAACACCATGTTTTTGTTGAAGGTGATAGATTTTACTTAACCTTTCTCTGACAGTTTCCAGTTTTTCAAAATCCACTTCAATAAGCGCGTCTTCTTCCTCCAAACTTGCAGCAACGTCTTTCAGCTCGATCAACACACTTTTGAATCTTTCGCCATAAGGTTCAAATTTATGGGCAAATCTCATCAATTGCTGAACACCTTGATTTGCCAATGCCAAAGTCTTTAATCCTCCAAATTCTTCATTTTCCAGCTGAGAGAGTATTTCTTGGATTTTAGATTTGATATCCTCTGCATTTTCAAGAATCTCCTGTTCATTTTCCAATTCTTCCTGTTCACCTTCCGTCAATCTCAAAGCAGAAAGTTCTTCTAATTGGAATTTATTGAAATCAGCTTCTTTTTTGAGTTCAAAAGCTTCATTGGATAATTTTTCTAAGTCTTTCTTTTTTTCTTGGTAAATTTTGAAAGACAGGCCATAGGATGATTTTTCTTTTTTGCTTGCAGAAAATGCATCTACAAGGCCAAGCTGATATTCTCCTTCACCTATCTGTAGATTATCATGTTGGGAATGAATATCCATTAAAAATTTACCCAATTCTTTAAGGGTTTCTAGCCTTACCGGTGTATCATTGATAAATGCCCGGGATTTTCCTGAAGGGCTAATTTCCCTACGGATGATTGATTCACGCTCAAAGTCCAGGTCTTCATTTTTAAAAAAATCTTCCAACCCATAATCTTGAATCGAAAAATTACCCTCTACCACACACTTTTTGTCAATGTCAAGCAAGGCTTTGGTATCTGCCCTGTTTCCCAATAAAAGGCCTACTGCTCCCAACATGATAGACTTGCCTGCACCCGTTTCTCCGGTGATCATATTCAATGATTTATTCGGTTCCATTTCCAGACTTTGGATCAAAGCATAATTGGTAATGGAGAGGGATTTGAGCATGGTTTTGTTAGAATGATAGGTGTTACAAATCTAATAAAAATTGATCTCAACCTTTAAGGAGATCATTGTATCTTCTTGCATTGTTTGGGTCTACTTTTAAAAGCAGTTCAACAGCCTCAGTACGGATTTCTTTTGGTGCATTTCTTAGAATCTTGCTGATTTCATCTCCTTTGGCATCAATAAAAGCAATGGTGAAGATACTGTTGGGTTGTGCTTCGTTGGCCTGTACCACCAAGCGTATCGCTTCTACTATATTGGTGTAGGCTTCTTGGGGGTTGGAAATGATGACATCAAGACCCTTTCTGTGGTATAGATATACAGCTTCCCTAATTGGTGCAAAAACAGAGGAAGTATAAATGTCATTGATCAGCCAATATCGGTTTCTCCTATCACTGGGATTGGAACCCCATCCTGGTCTTTGGGTTTGTTGGGCATTATTGACAATGGTATTGGCGATTTCAAAAAATTGATCTCCACCTCTCAAAGCAAAACTGTCGTAGTCAAATCCTAATGAGATATAAGCATAGTAGGCAAGTAAAGAACTGATATTATTGAGAAAAGAAAATCTGTTGAATTCCAATGGCTGTGAAAGAATAAATTCAAAGGACCAGTTTCGGTCAATAAAATTCATAACCAATGATTCATAGTTGGTTCCAAAAACAGGTCGGACAGTTTGGACCTGAACTGTGGCATTGTAAAATCCTACTTGTGGCATGTCGCTGATGGTGATCAGCATGTTTCCTTTGATTCTTTCTGCGGGTTGGAATTGGTCTCCAGTCCAAGACCTGCCATTGAGAAATTGTTCAAAATTAACTTTCATATCTTCAAAAATACCAGATTCCTGAGTCCTTGCCCTGTCACTGTTGATGATGACTGTGAAATTCAATTCTTGACTGTAACCTTGGACAAGGATGAGATAGAAAAAAAAGGGTAATAAGTATTTCCTCATAATGAATTTTATCTTTAAAGATAACGATAATTCAGTACTCAGATTTTAATTGGAAGATTTTTTATCCCATCCAAAATCATTTCAGCAATTTGTTTTTTTGGAAGTACTTCTGAAACCACAGACCTTCCGTCGGCAAAAAATAGACTTACTTTATTGGTATCCAACTGAAAGCCCGCACCGGTATCTTTCATGGAATTCAGAACAATCAGGTCAAAATTCTTTTTTTCAAGTTTTGATTTGGCATGGAATTCCTCATTTTCAGTTTCAAGAGCAAAACCGACGTGGATTTGATGCGGAAGTTTTTCTTTACCTAAAGAAAGTGCGATATCAACATTTTTGACTAAATCCAACGTCATTCCTTCACCTTCTTTTTTGATTTTTTCAACAGCAGCATTTCTAGGAGCATAATCTGCAACAGCGGCAGCAAATACACTAATATCCATTTTGGGATGAATTTCAGCAGCCGCTTGATGCATGTCCTTTGCACTTCGGACTGGATATATCCTAATATTTGGATTTTTTGGTTTTTTTGCGCCCAGTCCGAGGACTAAATATACTTCAGCACCTTCTTCTGCAAACGCATCTGCCAAAGCAGCTCCCATTTTTCCTGAGGAATGATTACTGATAAACCTGACAGGGTCTAATGCTTCTTGTGTAGGTCCAGAAGTCAACAAAACTTTTTTTCCTTTGAATGCTTGGCTTTTTGAGAAGTGAGAAATAACATGTTCCAGAATATTTTCCGGTTCCATCATTCTACCTTGACCCGAAAGTCCGCTTGCAAGCTCTCCTTCTTCAGCATCGAGAATAAGGTTGCCGAATGAAAGGATGGTTTCAAGATTTTTTCTGACAGATGGATGTTGGTACATGTCCAAGTCCATGGCCGGAGCGACCATCACAGGACACCGTGCTGAGAGGTAAGTGGCCGCCATGAGATTATCGCAGATGCCATTTGCCAATTTGGCCAAAGTATTTGCTGAAATAGGGGCAATTAAAAACAAATCAGCCCAAAGACCCAAATCGACATGATTGGTCCACACTCCTGATTTGGGATCATAAAACTCATGATGTACCGGATGCTTGGAAAGGGTAGCCATAGTCAGGGGCGTTATAAAATCAAGAGCGGAAGTACTCATGATTACCTGTACTTCCGCACCTTCTTTGAATAATAACCGCGTAAGGCTTGCAGATTTATAGGCTGCAATACTGCCCGTTATTCCCAATAAAATCCGTTTGCCCCTAAGTTGCATTACTCTCCTTCTGAAGATGTATCAGGATGTCTATAATATAATTTCCCATCCATAAACTCCTCCATGGCCAAGTTTGTAGGTTTAGGCATTCTTTCATAGAATTTGGAGATTTCAATCTGCTCTTTATTTTCAAAAACTTCTTCAAGGTTATCTACCGTGGAAGCAAATTCCGAAAGTTTGTTATTCAACTCTTCCTTCATGGTTGAAGATATCTGTTTTGCTCTTTGAGAGACAATATGGATTGATTCGTAAAGGTTGCCAGTTGGTTCGGAAACTTTATCCAAATCTCTAGTGATAATTGATGGATTAACGGCCATATGATTAGTTATTTTTAATTTCTGTTGATAATTCTTTAGTAGCTTCAGGCTGATTCATTTTGGCTGCTTCAGCTTCTAATTTTGCTTTTGCCAATTGCTCTTCATACTCCTTTTTTACTTTGAGATGGGCGACAAGCTCAGTTTGAGATTCTTTAATCAAAGTCTCAATACTTCCTAAGTATTTGCTTTCCGGATACCTTCTTTTAAATTGATCTCCATATTTGGATACATCCTTAAGTCTTTCTTCTTTTTTGTCAAATACACTTCGTTCACCATATGCTAAGGATACTTCTACCAATTTAAATCCCAATTCTTCATTATGTTTGCTATCAGGATATGCCTTTGCAAAGTTTTGGAAATTAATGATACAAGCCCTATAAAATTCGCCGGGATATAAACCTTCGGTCAACCTCAAATAGAGCATGGATTCCTGATAAGCCTTTTCCTCAAATCTCACCTGAAGATCATCAATCATAGCGGTGGCCCTTTCATAGGAATCTGATTCGGGAAACCTACTAATAAATAGCTGTATCGCGTTTACCGCATCATGACTGCTTTTTTGATCAAGATTATAATCAGGCGCATCAAGATATAAAGAATAAGCATTCATAAACAATGCTTCTTCTGCAAGAGGGCTTCTGTTGTAAGTTTGATAAAATGTATTGAAGTATCCTGCAGACTCAATATATCTTTTCATTCTAAAATGACTGTAAGCATAATTGAAATCAGCAAGTTCTGCTTTTTCGCTCCCTCTGATGACAGGTAGAACTTTGTCGTACAAAATAATTGCTTTGCTATATTCTCCTGCATTGTAATAGGTATTGGCGGACTCGTACAGTTCTTCCCAATTGGTGCTTTTTTCTAATTTATAGAAATCGCCACAAGAAGAAGTTGCCAATAAGAACAAAAGAAGGATGAATGGACTAAGGTTTTTCATTATTTTTTGGAGGCGCAAATATAAGGGAATAATCATACTAATCCAATTGTTCAAAATCCTTGGAATTTGCTTACTTCTTAACAACGAGTTTTTTGGTCACTATATTTTTGTTGTCAACAAATAAGGTATAAAAATAAACTCCTGGATTGAGGTCAGCCACATTGATGACTAGACTTTTTTGGGCCGGTTCTAGCAGGTATTCGGCTACAGGATTCCCTATGAAGCTATTGATTGTAATTTTTGCTGTCGTATTTGGATTTTTGAATTCATAATCTATTTGGGCAATCCTATTACTCGGATTGGGATAGACACTACCTATTGAAATATCTTTGTGATTGGTTTCTTCAATACTTGGATTGAAAACATCATATATAGCTTCAATGACGAAAACATCCCTTATATTTTCCGTATTGGTGAAATGAAGGTCGAAATTACCTTTTGTTTCCGTGATACCTAAATCAAACTCTAAGTATAAATCAGTAAATATTTCCCCTGGTGCAAGTATTAAATGGATTTTAGCCATATCCCTTTTTGGATCGAAGCATTTATCGGCAATACAAAGTTTAATGTTTTGAGAAGAGCCGATATTACCACGTAAAAACTTAAGGCTATATTCTACAGGTTGATTACTTTGGTTCTGAATGATTAAGGATTTGCGCTGTGCTGTGCCTATTTTTCCATTGAATTCAATATTTTCGGACAACACACGCACCTGTGCGTCCGAGTAAGTCGGAAGCAGCATAAGTATGAGCGCAAAAAGTACGAAAATCTTTTTCATGTAAATTTTTTATCAATAGGCTGGCAACTGTTTTGAAGCAATTCATTTTTAACTACGTATAAAAATACCAAATAGGTTTGAACTATTAACCATTTCGGGGTTAAAATTTGTTAACCTTAATGAAATTTTTTTTTAATGTCTCCGTTAATGAAAATTTAAATTTTACAGTTTCAGCAAAAGCCCAAAGCTTACTCCCCTGATTTAAGTTTTTCCTTAATTAATTTTTGTATTTCCTCCTCTTCAGGATAAGGTATAACAGCATCTGGCTCGTTGAAAAAATTAAATTGATTTTCTTCTCTTTTTCTTGGGGTTCTCCATGAGAAAATGTCCTCCATACTCGGTTTTTCATTTTCTCTCCATTTAAAACCCTCCAATTCACGCTCGTCATCTTCCAACAAATGAGGCGGTTTGAAGGATCCTTCAGGCTTGACCAGCCAGTTTGTTTTGACCAATCTACCGTCATCAAAAAACATAATGATATTGGCGCAGAGCATTTTATTCATACCTCGAAGTGTTGAGTCACCTATGAGGTCGTAGTAAATCGATTCACCGTTACCTTGGATATGAAGCTTACTCATTTTTTGTTCTTTGAAATAGCCTGTCATCTTTCGGCCTTTCATTTGATTGAAATTACCAATGGTGTCCCTTGTTATGGTAAAGGCTTTTTGATTGAGATAAACCATATCTATTTCCTCATTTGCTATCAAAAACCTAATGCTATCTGCCGATATTTGACTTTTATTGTCCCATAAGATCGGGTCTTGATAGAGATGTATGGTGGAATCAGCGTAGATATATGCCAGAGAATCTGATCTTCCATATAAGCTGGATTTAATTAAACGTATATTGTTGAAGGCCAGTAAATGCCGTTCTTCTGCATTTTCACTGTCTTGAGAAATCAAAGTGTCAGCAATCATATACATGGTGTCTGCTTCAAAATATTTCTGGACCAATGCATTGCCATAAACCAAACTGTATTTATTTTCTTCCCAGTATTTGCCTTCTTCACCGAAAATCTCTATTTCACGTTCTTTGTTCAGGACACTGACGTTGACTTTTCCTTCATAATACTTCTGGTTTTCATCATAGAAGAGTGTTTCAGCATATACTTTACTGGTTTCTGTTTCGGCATCTCCGTCATAAAATCTAAAAATCTTATTCTCAGTATCGTAAAAACTACCCTTTTGAGCATTTAACTTATTTCCTTCTTTTGAAATAATATTGGTAACTCCTATCGTTTCTGAAGTTTTGGGGACTGTCCGATAGATCAAAAAGTTTGTTCTCAAAGTATAATCAGGGTTGACAAGAATCACATCTTCGGTAAAAGTGATTTTCTCAATTGCTGTCTCGTAAACACCATTTTCACTGGTAAGTACGTTGGTACTATCAACTACTTTCCCGTCATTGAAATATTTGGCTATCCCCGTAGTTCTGTCATAATCCAGGAATTCGGTGTACAAAGTTGTCGATTCATTTTGGAATACCACATTATTTCTGAGTTTGGCGATTTTGGTGTTGCCGTCATATTCTGCATATCTACTATTGGTGGTAATCGGATCTACTTGATCAACAATCCTCACATTTCCATAGAGTATAGCTTTATTTTCACTTCTGTAAAAATGAGCAGAATCACAATAAATCAGGGAGTTTTGGTGCTTCATCCTTACATTTTGAAGGAGCCTCTCAAAGCCTCCCGCACCTTGGAGTAGGTCAGCTTGTTGGATCTCCAGCATGTTCTGAGCTGTGGAGGCCTGTACAATTATCAGAAAAATAAGGGTGATTAGAAAATATGTGTTTTTGATCATTTGATTTGAAATCGATCCCAAAATTAACCAAAAATGGTATTTTTGATTTATGAAAGACCTTTTTAAAATTCATATACGTTCGAAAAATCTTTTAGATTTAGAGAAATCATACCTTTTGGCAATAAGCGGTGGGATTGACAGTGTTTGCTTAGGGCACTTATTGCATGGTTTAGGTGTCAAATTTTCGCTAGGACATGTCAATTTTCAATTGCGGGGAAAGGAAAGTGAAGAAGATGAGGCATTCGTAAAAGCGTTAGCTGCAAAATGGGAAGTGCCTTTATTTCTTACCAAGACCAAAAAAGAAATGTTTAAGACTATTGGAAAATCCACTCAGATGGCAGCAAGGGATTTCAGGTATGATTGGTTTGAGGGATTGGTCAAAGATAATGGTTTCGATGGTGTTTTAGTAGCACACCAATTTGAGGATCAAATTGAAACCATTTTTCTTAACCTATTGAGGGGAACAGGGATAGAGGGACTTTATGGGATGGCAGAAAAAAGAGGAAACATCCTAAGACCTTTGCTACCGTTTTCAAGGTCGCTTATAAGATCTTATATGGAGGAAAATGGACTTACATGGAGAAATGACAGCAGCAACGACACAAATGATTACAAAAGAAATCTATTGCGAAACAGGGTTTTACCCACCTTAAGCGAGGATTTTCCGGATGGCCTTCAGGTATTGGATATGAGTTTCAAAAGATTGAAGGATACTGGAAAGGCTTTTTTTGACCTATTTGGATTATGGCGTGACCAATATGTCCGGTGGGAAAATGGGTATCAGTATCTTGAAATTGCCAGCATAAAGAAATTGTCAGGAAAGCAATCCATGTTGTATTATTGGTTGCGGGATTTTGGTTTTTCATATTTTGATGTACAGGATGTTATTAAGTCAATAGACATTGGTGAACCAGGCAAAACATTCTATGCAGGGGAATATATGTTGAATTTGGATAGAGACATATTGATCCTAGGCAAAAATGATTTTGAATGGGAGGACGTAGAGTTGGATTCCTACGACATTGAATTGAATCTTAGGTCGCACAAGTATGATATCCTTCGATTTGATCACGATTTTGAAATTGAACGTTCCTCTGAAAATGCCATGTTAGACTTGAAAAAACTTAAATTTCCCCTTCGGGTCAGAAGATGGGAACAAGGAGATAGGATTATACCCTTGGGAATGAACAAAGAAAAAAAAATCAGTGATTTATTAGTAGATTTGAAAGTGCCCTTGATCAAAAAGAAGCAAGTATTGGTGCTTCTTTCAGGGGATGAGATTGCTTGGTTGGTAGGATATCGTATCAGTGATCACTTCAAATGCACGGAATCCACAAAACAGGTTTTGTATTTTAAAAAAGTAATATGATGATCAATCCTTTTTCAAAAACTTTTAGTGCCTCAGAATTAGAAACTTTCCAGTTTCTGGCTCAAATCAGATTTTTTGAAAAATTGAAGAACTCTGAAATGGCCCGTTTTCTTTCAGCTATTCATTACAGAAAATATGCTAAGGATGAGGTGATATTTTTCAGGGGCGATCCTAGTCATGCTTTCTATGTGGTTAAATCAGGGCTTGTCAATCTTACTCTTGATATCAAAGATGATTTTGAGGTAATTAAAGAAGTCAGAAAAATGGAAGGCTTTGGGGAAAATTGCTTGCTGGAAAATACAAAAAGGATTTATACTGCTGTGGTATTTTCAGAGCAGGCAGAGCTGCTGGTGATACCTCATTTTTCTATTCATGAGATTTTTGATAATAATCCGAAAATCAAAGCCAAAATGATGACTTCATTAGCTGAATTTTATAATGAGAATAATCATCGTCTGTTTAAATCCTACAAAAGCTCTTTTGGCTTCTTCAATTTGGGTGAGATGTTTGATACTTCTTCTAGGTAACCTTTTTGACAAAATTATTTTTTTATCTATATCGATTAGCAAAACACTAAGAGTATACAGTGAAGTTATCACAGTATTACTTTATTAAATAGGCTTTGTTTAATAACTTAGCGCCACTTTTAAACCAAAGTTAAAAACTTAAAATAATCATATAATCATGACAAAAGTAACAGTAGTAGGTGCCGGAAATGTAGGTGCTACATGCGCAGACGTATTGGCTTACAGAGAGATTGCCGAGGAAATAGTATTGATTGATATCAAAGAAGGAATTGCAGAAGGCAAAGCTCTGGATATCTGGCAAAAAGCCCCGATCAATCAGTATGACAGCAGAACTGTTGGAAGTACGAATGATTACAGTAAAACTGCCAATTCAGATGTAGTAGTGATTACTTCGGGTTTGCCAAGGAAGCCGGGCATGACCCGTGACGACCTGATCGAGACCAATGCAGGTATCGTGAAGTCAGTCACCGAAAGTGTGGTGAAATATTCACCAAATGCTATCATCATAGTTGTCTCAAACCCACTTGATGTGATGACTTATCAGGCACATATCACCTCCAATCTGCCGCGAACGAAAGTGATCGGTATGGCAGGTATCCTTGATACAGCTAGATACAGGGCGTTTATTGCAGAAGAACTTAATATATCTCCAAAGGAAATCCAAGCTATTCTTATGGGCGGCCATGGTGATACAATGGTTCCCTTACCAAGATATACGACTGTGGCCGGGATTCCTGTAACAGAAATGATAGATGCTGATAAACTCGATGCAATCATCGAAAGAACGAAGTTCGGTGGTGGGGAATTGGTGAAGTTAATGGGTACTTCTGCGTGGTATGCACCGGGCTCGGCTGCCGCGCAAATGGTAGAATCGATTTTGAAAAACCAAAGGAGAGTATTCCCAGTGTGTATCAAATTGGACGGTGAATATGGTATTGATGATTGTTACCTTGGAGTGCCTGTGATTTTGGGTAAAAACGGAGTTGAAAAGGTAATCGAATTGGATCTCAATGAAGAGGAAAAAACGCTATTGGAAGTTTCAAGAGGCCATGTCAAAGAAGTCATGAGTGTATTGGATAAAATCTCCAGTAAATAAGCTCTTGAACGATTTAATTCAAAATCCCGGTTTTATATCGGGATTTTTTGTTTTTTTGTCTTTTGAGTTTTGAAGCCACCCAGCCAATATCCCACCTGAAAGTGAAAAAAATAATATTTGCCCTTTTGATTTTGCTTGTCTTCGGTATTGGGGGTTTTTTTGCCTACAAAAATATTTTTAGGGAAAAACCCAGAAATGCCTTAGAGTTGGTTTCTACAGATGCGGTCTTGGTTTTTGAAACCTATCAAGCCGTTATGGCCTGGAATCAATTGGTCACTCAGCCTGTTTGGGGAAGATTGTCAGGTATTCCGGCACTCCAACAGGCAGAACAAAGTTTGCTGTTTTTGGACAGTCTCGTCGGAAGATCCGGGAATCTTGAAAGGTATCTCAAGGGAAATCAGCTTTCAATATCTTTGCACCCTGTTGGTAAAGAGGAATTTGATTTTTTGTTTATTCTCGCGATGCCACAGAATTCAGATTTTGGATTGGTCACTCAACTGGAAAATAAATTGGGGAATTCGGTGTCTATTTCCTCCAGAAACTACAGCAATGTCAAAGTAAAAGAATTTAGAAGCAAAGAAAATGATAAGGAATTGACCTACGCAAGGGTTGGAAATCTTCAAATTTTAAGTTTCACATCATTTTTGGTAGAGGATGCAATCAGACATTCGCAAAATAATGCTTTGGGAGGATTCAAAGAGAAACATGAAGATTTACTGGAAGCTCTTCCCATTCCTACTGGCCTTGGTGTCATCAGACTTGGGAGTGATGGTCTGAGCAATTTTGTAAAAGTGGTCACCATGGAACCCAACCATTTAGGATTGGATGATTTTTTCAAAAATAAGATCTCAGCTAATCTTGAACTGAAATTTGGTGAAAGTCGGATTTTGCTTGAGGGATTGGCCTTAATTGGAGAGCAGACCAATATGGGATTCTCAGCCAATTCGCAAGATGCAATTACCTTTTTCGAGGATTTTATTTCCAATAGAACGGCAGCATATTATCAATATCAGTTGGGAAGAATTCAGCAAATATTTGATTTACTGGATACGGAATTCACGCTAAAAAGCACCGTGTTGGGTGAAATTGATAATGGACTTATCCAACAGGGTTTTTTCAATGACTTTACTGGACATATTGGCTTGGTTTATTTAGAGAAATTGAACCAGGAAGCACAAGATAAATTGCTTTTTCTAGGCACAAAAGATGCCCAAAGGCAATTGGATTTACTAGAGAAATTCACTATTGGTTATGAAATAGAAGTTGACAGTTCGCGATTTAAGGATAGTTACCGGGGGAAGGAGATTCTGATCATCGCTACCGAGGAATTTCCGGCCCATTTGTTCAATGGTAATTTTTTAGGTTTTGACAACACCTACGTGACCATGTTTGGTAATGTACTTGTTTTTGGCAACAGCATCAAAGCTTTGAAAATATTCATCGATGATGTTGCCAATGACAATGTCTGGAGTAAAACGCTGAAACATAAAAAAATCTTAGAAGATCTTTCATCTGATTCCGTATATGATTTTGTGCTTGATATTTCCCGTTTTTGGCCAAATATCCTTGATGCAAGTTCTCCCAACTGGAAATCATTTTTTCAAAAATATGCCCCACAATTTCAAGCAATTGATAAGACATTTGTGAAGCTGTACAAGGATGGTAATCAACTCAACGTCAGATTGGAATTGTCCTACAATCCTTCAGAACCAAAGTTGGGGCAACAAGTAGTCTTGGTGGAAAGCTCCTCGGTCACATTTAATGATAAACTGATTTTTGGGCCAAAAAGTATTCAGAACTTCAATGACAAAAGTGTTGACTTCATAATTCAGGATGAGAAAAACAATATTCATCTCATCACAAATGAAGGAGAGTTTGTGTTTTCTTATGAGCTTGATGGTCCTGTGATATCCGAAATATTTCAGTTTGATTATTATAAAAACAACAAACTTCAGCTGCTTTTTGCCACGAAGAATTTTATATATGCCATAGATAGGTTTGGGAATTTACTTCCTGATTTCCCAATCAGATTTTCTCAGGGAATTATTTCCCATATCAATTTATTGGATTATGATAATAACCGTGATTATAGATTTTTTGTAAGTACTATGGAAGGAGATTTGTATTTGACAGATCAGTCGGGAAAAATCTTAGAGGGTTGGAATCCTAAAAAAATCAACTCGCCAATTTCAATTAAACCTGCCCACCACAGAATTGCTGGTATAGGAGACAGAATGTTGGCCTTGGCAAATTCTGGTGAATTGTATTTGTACAATAGAAGAGGAGATGCCGAATTGGGAAGTCCTATAAGATTAGGGGAAAGTCTAGGAACTGATTACATTTTGTTGGAAAGAGGTAGTGCAAAAGAAACCCGATTGGTGACTGTTACACAAACCGGTGAAATTGTAATGGTAAATTTCTTAGGAGAAATTACCTATAGAAATCAGCTGATGAGACCCGATAGAGAATCCGAGTTCCATTTGATCAAGGACCAAAAAGATGACAGGTATCTTTTTGCCGTCCATCAATACAACAAAGTTTCAATCCTTGATTCGGATAGTCAGGTACTTTTCTCAAAGGATATTTTTTCTGATGACCTGCAATTCCAATATTTTTCTTTTGCAGCAGATAAAAATATTTTTGTGGTGCTTGACAGGAATCAGGGATTCATATTTCTATATGACCTTAAAGGGAATTTATTGACAACAAGGCCGATAGATGGTAGTCAGAAACTGGAAATGAAATTTTCAGCTGCACAAAATGAATATATCATTTATGTGGTCAGCAACAATAAATTCTCTGAATACCGACTTCCTGTGTAACATCAACTTTCTGGAATTTACTCGTTTCCGGTTTAGAAAACCAGCAATTTCCATTTTGGTTTTCCATTGGAAAGGATATTATTAACTTTGCGGCCAAATTGAATCAAAGACATGTATAAAAAGAAATATTTAATTCCACTGATTTTTTCATTGTTGATTTATTCAGGTCAGGGTTTTGGACAGATTGTTCTTGATGAAAATCAAATTCCGATTCCTCTGGAAGATTTTCAAAGTCTGAATACCCCATATACTGCTACACTTAGTTTTTTTTATAATCTCAGGGAAGATAATTATGATCCTAAAATCGCTGCTGAGGCCTTGAAGCTTTCTCCCGATAATAAATCAGAGGCTGAAAAGCTGGCAATTAAGTTAAAGCAGATTTTTGATGGAAATGGGGTTTATGTAAGAATATCAGAAATCCCAAATGATCCTGATTACATCGATAGTCTCTATAGCAATCAGGCAAAATTCTTCTTTGATGCCAAAAAACTTCCCTTGGTATATTTAGAAAAGACAGGAAGAGAGTGGAAATTCAGTGCTTTTACGGTTTCTCAAATTGAAGAAATGCATAGGGAAACCTATCCTTATGGTACTGACCGGCTACTTAATTTCCTGCCCAAATTGGGAAATCAGGTTTATCTTGGATTACACTTTTGGCAATTAGCTGGCTTGTTTATTCTGATTTTGCTGCTATTTCTTTCTCATAAGATTATTACAGTATTGTTGGATAAAGTATTCCTGTATGTCGTGGTCAAGCTAGGATATGCTTATGTTGGGAAGAAATATCTGCTTCCTGTAGCAAGAGTGACCAGTATTTACCTGATTGTAGTGATTTCATCACTTTTCATCAGACTTTTGCAGCTTCCGATAGAGGTAGTGGCCTTTGTGTTAAAGATTTTGAATGCGGCAAAACCATTGATCATTACCATTGTTTTTTACAAAATCGTGGATATCGTAGCCATGTATTTTGCCAAATTGGCTGATAAGACCGAATCTACCCTCGATGACCAATTGGTCCCCTTGTTGCGAAAGACCCTCAAAGCATTTGTGGTCATTGTGGGTACCTTGTTTGTGCTTAAAGAGGGTTTGGAGGTAGATATTGTGCCTTTCCTTACAGGACTTTCTATTGGTGGTCTTGCTTTTGCTTTGGCAGCGCAGGATACGATCAAGAATTTTTTTGGATCAATCATGATTTTTATAGACAAACCTTTTCAGGTGGGTGATTGGATTACCTCAGGAGATGTAGATGGTACTGTAGAAGAGGTCGGGTTTAGGTCAACGAGAGTACGGACTTTCCGAAATTCAGTGATGTATATTCCGAATGGAAAAATAGCAGATTCTACCATTGATAATCATGGGTTAAGGCATTTCAGGAGATTTTATACCACATTGACAATTACCTATGACACACCGCCTCAGTTGATTGAGGTTTTTGTAGAAGGTTTGAGGAAAATTGTTGATAACCACCCCAATACGAGAAAAAATGTTTATCATATTTATTTCAATAACCTGTCAGCCTACTCTCAGGATATCATGTTTTACATCTTTTTCGAAGTGCCTAATTGGGCCGAAGAATTGAAATGTAGACATGAAATTTTGGTGTCAATTGTCAGTTTGGCAAACGGTTTGGGTGTTCGGTTTGCCTTTCCAACTCAGACTTTACACATGGAAAGTTTTCCTGAAAAAAACACACTTGTGCCTAGTTACAATTCAGAAGCAGCAATTTACCAAGGAAAATTGCAGGAATTTTTGACAAATGAATTGACCAAGAAAGACTCTCCAAAGTAAATATTTGAGCAAATTGTCTAATAGGGACTGGTCTAATCTTCAACTTGGAGGATGTTTGTGAAGTATTTCATATTCCCGTTTGCTTCCACTATACTGATGAGGATTTCATAATCTCCTTTGATTTCTGAGGAGTATATTTTCAAATTTTCAGTTGGATAGGAGTTGTATCTCCAAAGCAAAGAAGTTCTGAAATCAGGGAAGTTGGGATCCTTAAGATCAATATTCAAATGTTGGGATTGAAGTGTTTTTGGCTTTTGGATTTCAGGATAGTTGAGATAGAGTGCTTTTTCAGGCAATTCAAATCCCCCAAAATCATTGTCAAAAGAAGTTAGGCTGATAACGCCCGAAAACTTATCCTTATTGAATGAAAACTCTCTGGTAATTACTTCAAGTTTCTGGATCTTGGTAGGGTTAAATTTTGCCAAGGCATCTGCATCAAAAATGGGCATTGCGTCTAATAAGATCAGAGGATTTTCTCTAAAGACATCATTTAACGGTGCATTGGAAACTTTGAATAGCGTTTTTTTGGATTGCTTCCTTACCCAAACCTCCGGTATATATTCCCTTAAGGTAGTTTCCACATCATCAAATCTTGTATAGTCATCGAGCATATAAGTATTGTCGGGCAGAAAACCCGTGACAACTGGCAAGTCTTCGGCATTTTCCAAAGGGTAAAAGTATGTAGCTACTTGAGATGAAAGAATCAGGTCCATCAAAAATTCCTTGTCATGAGACTTCAAATTTAAATTAGGAAAAACAAAGTCCTCTTTGAATTTGAATGGTAAAAAAGGTGAAACTGGGCTGAAATTGAGTTGATTTTCTATGTCTGAAGATTGAGCGATCAAGAATGCATAATCGCTGAAAGCACCCAATTCAAAATAAAGGTCTCCGGTCAAATTTGGTTTGGAGGAAACGACTATGGACTGAATACCATGTGCAGATACAAAGAATGTTTCGGTTGTGTCAATTTTTGGATTCAGGTTTTTTGCTGCAATGATATGTCCATAGGGTTCGGGGACAAGAGATTGGTCTATGGGAAATTCCATGTAAATCCTGCCATCAATATGACCATGGAGCAATTCAGGTAAAAAAGGATTAAGGATAGAAACTGAAACAGTGGTAGATTTAGTTTTGAAATTTTCAGGGATTTCAAAAATAAGTTCTTGTTTTGTTTTAGTGATTATTTTTTCATCAAGGTGGGCTTTTAAATTTGTAAAAACATACTTTATGGATTGGTCTGAAGTAGGAAAAGTTCTTGGAGATTTCTTTGGATTGATAATGGTTATAAATTGGTTAAAAACCCCTTCTTCGCTTAGTAAAGGACTGACTCTAGTATAGAATCTTAATAAATAGTGGTCAGATTCGAGTTCATTTGGTATAATAAGATATCCTTCGCTACTATGGGATTCTAAAGCATGCATGGATTGAAGGACAGGTAGGCCATCTCTATTAATTAGTTCCGCATATAAGATTTTCGAATTTCGATTCTGGTTTTCAGTTATCTTTATATTTACAGAAAACCAGATAGTTTCTCCTGCAACAGCTATATTCTTTGAAACATGTGCACTGATAGTCTCGGCAAAATCATTTTGACTTTGAACCAAAATTGGATGAAGCATCAAAAGAAATGACAACCAAATTAAAGGACCTATTTTTTTCATTTTAATGCTCATCAATCTTCCCAGAATTCAGGTCTTACATTGCTTCCTCTCAAGGTACAGTCTGCGCATCTTGCTTCAGCCCCCCTGTAGCCTAATACTGCCCCCATAGAATTTACTACTTGAACAACAGGGATAAAATTGGGTCCCGAAAACTCTATATAAGAGGAAGTTGGAGGAATAGTGTCCAACTCTAATTGGCACTCTAGGTAATCAGGGATAAATACAGGCCATGGCCTGACTTCCTGAACATTAATATACAGCCTTTCGCTTCTTGATTTTCCCATACTCACATATCCTATTGCAACTTTGTTTGTGGAATTTACAGGATTGATATTCCCCCTTATCAATGAAGGAAGTGGGCTGAAAATTCCACCTATATCCTCTGTATTTTTTCTCATAATTTCCCAAAAATCAAAAGCGTCTTTATCTAAAGCCCTTTGCCTCAAAGAAAAACTGTAGCGAGTCATCAGTTTTTCGGAAAGATTGGGAATAAAGACCATATCTTTTTGAATACTGTAATTGGCAAACCTTCCTGCATTTTCCAATAAAACACGGTTGACTTTGTTGTCCAACCAACACAATGCTATCTGCTGTTCAGGTTTCCTTAGGTCGATCCCATTTGTTGTAGGATTAAAAATAAAAGGTGATGGAAACGGAGGTCTAAAGAGCCATGTTTCTTCATAATCCCAAAGGAAATACACTGCATCTTCATTTCCTTGGGTACTGACATGGATGCTAACACCATCTTCATTTCTTGTAAAACCAACATTTTGAATTGGCGGACTGATCTTAGGGATCATCGGATCGGATTCATATTCTTGATTGTTGCTGAGTAATATATTGATTTTGTAGGTTAGATTGGGATCAAAGGTTCCGGTAAGCCTGTAAGTTCCCGGTTCTTTTTCCACAAATTCCCAAGATTCATTATTTTCAGAAATCAGTGTGATACTGGCTCCTGATTCTTCCCGAAGTCGGGTTTCGGCCCTCAATGGGATAGACCTGCTGAGTTTCAATATGGACTCTTGAGCATCTATCTCAATAAAACCTTCCACCACAAGGTAATTCAAATCTGTAGTGGTCACATCGGGTTCAAAAGGGTCCCGGCATCCAATTATTGCCATGAAAGGAAGAAGGAATAAAGTAAATATATAAAGAAGTCTTTTCCCCATTAGATTCTGAAATTATAGGTAATAAATGGAATTGGCTGAGCAAATATTGAAAGCTGATATCCCTGTAAAATCCCGTTGACAGGCGTGAAATAAACAGAGTATGGGTTTCTTCTCCCTAGAAGATTGTAGACACCTATCGACCAAGAAGAATGTGCCAGTTTTCGAATTTTGTGATTGCCTTCAATATTGACTGAGAAATCAAGTCTGAAGTAATCGGGTATCCGGAATTCATTCCGATCTGAAAAAAAGACTCTTTCAGAACCGCCATAGTTGAATTTGGCAATGGGAAGGGTGATAGGCCTTCCGGTACTGTAATTGGCATTGATAGACGTGCTTAAGCGTTTACTCCATTCATAATTACCAACCAAGACTGCATTATGTGGCTGATCAAAATTATTAGGGTACCAATTACCGTCATTGATTTTTTCGGCGGTTTCTTCCTCAGCAGTCCTGAGGAGAGACCTTGAATAGGTGTAACTGACCCATCCGTTCAATTTCCCAATATTTTTTCTTAATAATACCTCTACGCCATAAGCCCTGCCGTCAGTTCTTAGGATATCCTGCTCAATGGTATTGTTTAACAACAAGGTAGAACCTGATCTGAAATCAATCAGGTTTCTCATATTCCGATGATAGGTTTCGAGGGAAAACTCATATGCGTCAATCTTGAGGTTTCGGTAATATCCTATAGAAATCTGATCACCCCATTGAGGTCTTATATTTGGGTCGCTGAGTTTCCAAACATCTGTTGGAGCAATGGCCGCATTGTTGGTCAAAAGATGGATAAACTGTCTGTTTGTATTGTAACCGGCCTTTACTGAAGAAACATTATTCAAAATATACCTACCAGAAACTCTGAACTCAGGTCCATGATAAACATTGATGGTCTCACCTGATCCAAAACTTCGTTCACCTATCAATGTTGATGAAGATATGGGTTGGCCTTGTTCATATATTCTTTCAGTATTCGGACCCAAATATTGATACACCACATACCTGCCCCCATAATTCACAGATAACCTGTCATTGATTTCAAAATCATCCCCCAGATAAAATGCTGTTTCCATTGCCCTTTCGTGATTGACTTCCTCCGAGACTACTATGGATTCCTCACCCAATGGGGTAATAAAACCAGGTTGCAACCTGTAACTAATAGTACTTGCGCCAAAATTAAGCTTGTGTCTTTCATTGAGGGCATAAGTGAAGTTGGCCTTAAGGAAATATTGTTTGATATCAAAACCTAAATCAAATGAACTGGCGGGGTTATCTCTGCCCTCAATACCAAAATTGTAATGATCTCTTCCTACTACAGTTTCCAATTCCAATCTTTCATTGAAATAGTGCACCCAGGATAAATTGAAGTTTTGGTTTTGGTATTGGAATAAGGTGTCTTTGTCAAATCTGAAATTGTCACTGCTGAGATATGAATTGAGCCTGATAATGTTTTTGGGATTGATCTTGTGAGAAACATTGAAATTGAAATCATAGAAAGAAGCTCTGGCATTATTTAGGTCTGTATTTTCCTCGAGGACATTCAACAGCCAATCAGAATAGGTGGACCTGCCTCCTACGATAAATGTTGTATTTTCCCCAATGGGCCCTTCTACAGTCAGTCGGCCTGTAAGTAAGCCTATTCCTCCTTTAACCCTGATTTTTTCAGAGTCACCGTATTTGGCATTGACGTCAAGTACTGAAGAAAGCCGTCCGCCATATTTGGTAGGAATCCCTGCTTTATACAAGTCCACTGATTCGACCATGTCAGGATTAAATGCAGAAAACAATCCAAAAAGATGGGATGGATTATAGATGGTCGCATGGTTGAAAAGGATAAGATTCTGATCAGCAGCGCCTCCTCTGACATTGAATCCTACACTTGCCTCACCGACAGTCTGCACACCCGGCAACGTCAGAATACTTCTGATCACATCCACTTCCCCCAAAATTGCCGGGATTCTCTTCATGGCTTGTATGTTCAGTTTTTGAACCCCCATCTCCGGTCTTGAAATGTTTGTCATTTTTTCTGAACTGACCACCACTTCGGAGAGACTGATGACATTTTCTTCAATGGCGATGTCTAAAATCCCATCCCCTTGCAGGCTGATCTGCCTTTGTTCTACAAAACCACCTAGATTTTGGATAAACAAAGTGTGTCTTCCAAGAGGTAGTCTGATTTGGAATTCACCATTCTCATTGGCTATGGCTCTTATGAAATTTATTTTCTCAAAAACTATCGCTCCAAAAACAGGATTTCCGGTTTCTATACCGGTGACCCTACTTTGAAGAACAGCCTCCTGACCTGTGGAGCGAGTGCCGATTACATAAAGCTTGTTTCTGGAAAAGGTCCTTTCGATATCTGAAAGCCTTGCGAGGCTGTCCTGTTTAGTGATATCAGTCTTTGGTAAAAAAAATCCTCCGTTAATCCGAGATCCAATTTTTTTCCTTTGGTGATAAAGACCCTGTTTTTTTCATCAATAGTGAAGACAAAATCTGTATTATCAAAAATCCCGGAGAGAACCTGATCGAGTGTGTTGTCTATGGCACTGATATTAACAGTTAGATCTTGTAATTCCTCCTCAGAAAAGTAGAATTTGAAATTCTTTGAAGCTTCGATCTGCTGTATAAACCTTTTAAAAGGAATTCCGGCAAAAAGACCATTGATAGTCTCATCCCCTGTTTTGGGATTTACCTGGCCTTCTGAAATACCAACACCTAAAATAAAGCCTATTAATAGGAATATAAGGCTTTTTTTCATGGTACTTGTTGGTTATGGTATGCTGTCAAAAATCCAAGAAAAGCCCTTGGATTCCCACGAAAGTAGATCCCATTTTTTTTCAGTTCTTTCAAAAGTTCTTTTTTCTCCAATCCCAAAAATTCAAAAGCCTGTTTCCTTTTTTTAACCACTATGACCTGTTTATTTTTTTTCAATAAATAATCCGAGTCCTCAGTAAAATAGCCACTGTATTTGCCAACCTCTTTTTTGGCACTTGTTGTTTTGTAATGTTTACACAATAATTGGGCATCTCCATCTTTTACCAATTCATAAAATCCGCTATTATGATGAGGATAGGTATCATTGTTTTCAATCTGGACAAAAACGGATTTCTCGGGAGTAAACAATATAAAAGCATTGATTTTTTCACTGTTGAGAAGAATTTTTTGACTGTGTACTGGATGGAATGTGATTATTTGATCTTTTTGGATATTGTACAAAAGTGGAACAGATTCATAAGTCAGTCCATTGATGGTAATCGTACCGTTTTCAAAACTTTTTGATTTGAAATATGGATTGCCCTCTATATTTGGTGGAGGATCTACATAATATCCTCCACTGATTACTTCCTGATGGAAGGGAATGTTGGTTAGATAGGTTCTTTCCAGTTCAGATTGAGCCTGTGCAATGGTAATAACATTTAGAAATAGGCTTCCCAAAATGGAAAAAAATATGCTTTTCATAGGTTTATGAGGGTACTGTAAATTAGTGGTTTGAATATATCAAAAAATATTAGGTCAATTTTATTCTATCCTTTCGATTTACATGGATGGTAGAAAAAAAGCTTCTGGATTTATTAATATTAAATTTCAACAATCTTATTATATTCAAATGATCACAAGACGCAATGCCATCAAATCAATAAGCCTAGGTGCCGGACTTTTTTTGACAAGCAGTGCTGCGAAAGGCCAAGTATCAAAAAAAGAGAGTCAATTTAGTTTTTGCCTCAACACAAGTACCATTATGGGGCAAAATCCCGGGCTGCTTGGTTATTTGGAAATTGCCGCAAAAGCAGGTTATGATGGTGTTGAACTTTGGATAAGGGATATTCAGGCATTTTTAGAAGCGGGTAATTCGATGGCTTCTCTAAGAAAACATCTGAATGATTCCGGATTGAAATTTGAAAATGCCATTGGATTTGCCCCTTGGATGGTGGATGATGATCAAAAAAGGAAGGCCGGTTTTGAGCAAATGGAGAAGGAAATGGACATGCTGGCAGAATTGGGCTGTAAGAGAGTTGCCGCCCCCGCTGCGGGGGTTACAGGTCACTTGGATTTGTTCAAAGCGGGGGAGAGATACAGGGAACTTTTGAATCTTGGAAGGAAAACCGGGGTCATGCCACAGTTGGAATTCTGGGGAGCATTTCCATATTTTAATCATTTAGGTCAAGTTCTGATGGTGGCAGCAGTAGCCAATGATCCGGAGGCAAGGGTTTTACCTGATGTGTACCACCTTTATAGAGGTGGTTCAGGCTATGATGGGCTGAAGATGCTCAATGGAAATCTGATAGAGGTTTTTCATATGAATGATTTTATCGATACCATACCAAGAGAAAAGCAAGAGGACAAAGACAGGGTGTATCCGGGCGATGGTGCAGCACCTATAAAACAAATCCTGACAGATCTCAAGGATATGGGAGGGGAAAAGGTGCTGTCCTTGGAACTATTCAACCAAGATTATTGGAAACAGGATGCCCTTCAAGTTGCCCGCTTGGGATTGACTAAAATGAAAAAATTGGTAGCGGAGATTTGAACGAAAGTTAATATTTGAGTTTCATTTGCTAAATGAAATAATAAGGCCTTCTTGGAAAATTCCTTCGGAATTGAGAAGTAGGGTTAAAACTAAACTCTACTTTCTTTTTCTCTTTGGTTTCCGGATGATTTTGAAGTCAATTTTGGTACGGG
>NZ_JABFHF010000033.1 GCF_015476655.1 Aquiflexum lacus | reverse complement strand
ACTACAATTATAGCGGTGACCTTGGTGAATGGATACACGTAGCCGCTACTTTCGACGGCACTACGAGCCGAATCTTTGTCAACGGCACAGAGGATGTTTCCGCGAGTTATGCACCGTTCAACATAGGTACCACTTCTGGAGACCTTGTCATTGGGGCGGTCGGTACGATACAGCGATTCAACGGGGGTATCGACGATCTCAGGCTTTACGGAAGAGCATTGGAAGTATCGGAAATAACCGATCTCTATTCCAATGCGTCCAATATTGCCAGAAAATCAGATGGTTCGGCCAAAGGGCAAATCATTGACGAAACACAGTTGTCGATAGAGGGTTCTGGAACTGATGCCCTATTCGGCTTCAAAATCTATCCGAACCCGGTCGAGGAGCAGCTGCATATTCAGCTTAACAGCAGGGAGGAATTCCCGGTTGAGGTTGTGGTGTACGATATGATGGGCAGACAGTATATCAACAGGTCGGCAGTACCGGAAAACGGAGAGATTGTACTCGACCTGGCGCCGGTAAGGATGGCTGCGGGCACCTATCTGTTGATCGTAGATCAGGGACAGGGCAGAATGAAACAGGTCAAGTTTATCAAAAAATAACAATCGAATTGTAATAATACCAAAGACGGCCAGCAGATTCTGCTGGCCGTCTTTTTTCATTTGGTTTGGAATGAACTCAATCCTTATCCAAAATCCTCTAAATGAACCAATACCACTTCCTCCAATCCCTCATAATTTCTTAAATCCTCCCCCCAAAAATCCACTCTTCCCAACGTTTCAGAAACTATTAAGGTCAAATCATCTTCTTTCCATATTTTTTCAAAAAATTCCAGAACGGATGCATCATCTTTTAATGGAATAGTTTCATGGCCCGTTCTCCCATTATAAAATTTAATCAATGCTGCCAGTGATTTAGTCAGGTTTTTTGGCCATGAGCCGGTTTTGGAGTGGTATTCCAAAAGACTTGGCAATACCCTAACTTTGAATTTTGAAACTGAATTCAGAGAAATTGATATCAATTCATGATGGATAAATGGATTTCGAAACCTATCCAATACATCCGCTGCAAACTGCTCCAATTCCTCTTTGGGAAGATCAAGGGTCGGGATAATTTCGTTGTAGATGGTGTCTTTTATGAATTTCCCAATGATTTTGTCCTCTACTGCTTCTCTGACTGTTCTGAAACCATCGAGGTAAGCCACAGGCACCAAAGCAGTATGCGCCCCGTTCAATATCCGGACCTTTCTTGTACGATAGGGACTTTGTTCTTTGACAAACTTTACCTGAAGTCCTGCTTTTCTAGCAGGAAATATCTCCTGTAGATTTTCAGGACCCTCTATCACCCAAAAATGAAAGGGTTCGGCCACCACGACAAGATTGTCCTTATAAACCAATTCATTTTGGATTTCAACAATATTATCTTTTGGAAAGCCAGGTACAATTCTATCCACAAGGGTATTGCAGAATACGTTACGATCATTGATCCAATTGGCAAAGGAAGTAGGAAGATTCCATAGCTTGGCATAATCCAATACTGCTGATTTTAATTGTATCCCATTTTTATCGATCAATTCGCAGGGAATCATGACCAATCCTTTTGAAGGATCACCTGAAAATGCTTTGAATCTATGGTAAAGAAGTGCTGTCAATTTTCCAGGAAAAGTCAATGGAAGGGAATCAAAGCACGTGTCATTGGAATCGAATGTTATTCCTGCTTCTGTGGTGTTGGAAACTACAAATTTCAAATCTTCATTTTCTCCCAACTTCAAATATTCATGATAATCCTCAAAGGGATTATTGACACCTCTGACACAAGTAATAAGCCTGTTTTCCTGAACTATTTCACCAGATAATATTCCTTGTAGTTTAACATGAAAAAGCCCATCCTGCTTGTTGATTAATTCACCGAGACCTTGGGCAATGGGTTGAACAATCTGAACATCTCCGTTGAAATCTGTCTTTTCATTCATCAGATCTATCATCCAATCCACAAATCCCCTTAAGAAGTTACCCTCACCAAACTGCAAAACCTTGATTGGCCTTGCTGGAACATTTATATTACTTCTATTAAGTGATTTCATATTTTTGGATTATTATTTTGGGTAGATTTTCTGATAATTAACTCCGGCTTTAAAACTGTTTTTTGAGGAACATCATCTTTTTTTCCATTATTTAATAATGAAAAAAAGGTCTCAGCAGTGACATTTCCCATAGAAATGCTTTTTTGATCAACAGTAGTGATAGGAGGGTCGGTAAAAGAAGTGAAAGGTTCATTCCCAAATCCAGCAAGCATCACTTGTTCAGGAATTTTAAATCCTTCCTCTTTCAATACTTGCATAGCACCCATGGCAGCATAATCGGAACTGGAAAAAACCGCATCAAAGGATATTGATTTTTGGATAATGTTTTCCATACTGTTCCTTCCATCCTCCAATTGCAAATTGCTTTCCTGCACTAATTCAGGATCAAATGGAATACCATGATCTCTCAAAGCATCTTCGTATCCGCGCAACCTATCCTTGTAAATGTTGATTTTTTTAGGACTGGTAAAATGAACGATCCTCGTACACCCACCTTTGATCAAATGATCAACCACTTGATAAGCTCCCAGATAATCATCTATTACTACCTGACTTACTTCCAATTCATTGGTGACCCTGTCAAAAAGCACCAAAGGAATTCCCTTATCCAGCACTTTTTTGAAATGATCAAAGATCTCAGTGTTTTTGGCAATGGAAGCTATAATCCCATCAACGCGGGCATTCAGTAGGGCTTCAACAGTGTCAACTTCTTTTTTATAACCATCGTAGGACTGAGAAATTATGACCTTATAATCCAAGGTATTTGCAATTTCTTCTATGCCCCTTACTACTGATGAAAAGAAATTTCTATTGGCTGTAGGGACTAATACCCCAATCAATTTGCTTTTCCCACTTCTTAAGGCTGAAGCAATATGATTGGGCTGGTAATTAAGCTGCTTGGCCATCTTGATGACCTGCTTTTTGGTTTTTTCAGAGATTCGTGGATTATCATTCAAAGCCCTAGAAACGGTTGATGCAGTGATATTCAGCTTTTCTGCTATGTCATGTATGGTTGCTTTACCTTTTTTCATTTTAAGATTTAAGATTTAAGATTTGAGACATGAGACACAAGACATGAGATGACTAGTCCACTGACTAGCATTAGTTTTATAAGAATATGTGTAATCGGTTGCGCAATATAATAAAATTTGAAATGATAAATAAAAATTTATTTTCAAAGTTATTTTAGATATTTGGCTTGATTTCGATAAAAAAATCTGTTTATTTAATATTTATACAATATTTACACGGTTATTTAAAAAATACCTATTAAATGCTTCTTCTTTGAGAGAGCCTTTATTTACGTGCAATCGATTGCTTAATTATATAATATTTGAGTAAATCTCCAAAAATGGAAAAAATACAGCTCTTATGATATCATGTTGAAGGATTCTTGAGGATTGGCGATTTAAGTTTTTAAAAGAGGTACACCCATGTTGAAGACCCAAAATTTAAAAAATCATTCCTATGTCAGGAATTAGATTTTTTCAATCACTTTAGTTGATCTGCTATTTCAATTTTTTATCTTTATCGGATTCATACCACGATTACAAGTATTCATGTGATGACTTTTAGTATAGTAATATCAAATCCAAGATTATGAGAATACTCTGCCTACCGCCCTATAGACAAATCCCCAACTTAAATTTTACAACAAATCCATTTCACATCTAAATTCTTCAATCTAAATTCTACCCTATGCCAGCCCTTGTCCTCGTCGAAGTTAGCATTTATAATCCCGAATTATACGAAAAGTATAAAAAGCACACCTTGGGCACCATCCAAAAATTTGGTGGTCGTTTTGTTGTCCGGGGAACGAAAACCGAATCTTTGGAAGGAGATTGGAATCCTGAAAGACTGGTCATACTGGAATTCCCCGATGTCCAAACCGCCAAAGATTGGTGGTCTTCTCCAGAATATACCATCGCCAAAAACATCCGGTACCAGTCAGCTGATTCCAAAATGTTGGTGGTGGGGAGTCAATAGAATAGCCACCATGGAACCTGAAAACGAAGAGGAGGAAAAAGCTTATTTCGAAAACATCACCGAATCCAGGCAGGGAAACTTCGCCGAGCGTCCAATTGAACTTTAGAGCTGGTGAGCAGAATCTACACCCAGAGGGGGGATTACGTGCTGCGGTACAGAAACACTATCCGCTAGGGTGGATCAATTTCGTAATCGGTGTTTAACACAAACCAGCATCCCGGAAGATGGAAAAAACCGGTAAATTAGCAGAGTCCTCAGACCTACCGCTTATGATATCGCCATGTTCCCCTGCTGGGTGTAATTGAAGGTTGAATTTTAAAAAGACATTGCCTAAGCGGATCCCGATGGTAATGTATTCAGGAACCAAGACCTAAGTTCGACTCCTTTCATGCGCTGTTTAGAAGGTCTACTTGACCTTTTTTTCTTGAAAACCTGACTTATTTAATTTTCAATTGCATTCCGTTAGCTATTGGGATGGTTTGGATAAAAGGGTGTAGTTGCAAACACCCAGCTGCCGCCGAAAGTCTAAACTACACCGAGGGATGGTGTAATTGCCTCTTGTTTTCGGTATAAACCCAGTCACTATTCAATGTTTTCTGCAGGGGGGGGCAGCAACATATATCTTAGCCATCACCTCACCAGTGTAAATACCCCCCGCTTCTTTTCTGTTTTGAGCTCTCCGTTGACTGTGAAGCTGTATTCTACCATATAGCTATAGGTACCTAGTGGGGCATCTTTTCCTCTGATACTTCCATCCCAGCCTGAGTTACCCGAATATATCAACTCTCCCCATTTGTTGTAGATTATCAGGTCAAACCCTATGGAGCAATTGCTTACACCTCTGTAAACACCATCTTCGGGATTAAAACCTGTTGGCATACGGAGTTGGGGATTACGCTCAATAACAGTCCCTGTAAAATTGCCCTCACAGCCATGTGCATCGGTGATATGGAGATGGTAGTCCCCCCTTGGAATTCCTGTCAACCTTGGCCCTGAACTGCCATCAAACTCCCAAACATATACATAAGGTCCAAACCCTCCCTTGCCGATCGCCAGCAATGAACCACTAGAGCTACCGGGACAAGCCACATTTTCCAGAGTAAACTCCACTTCCAAAGGCTCCGGTGATTTGATTTCAAATTCCAAGGGCAACACGCATCCACCTGCATCCACCACATCTATGGTATATAATCCTCTTGCCAAATTGAATATTTGGATACTATTTCCCATGACCAACACATCTTCACTATTGACTGAAAAAGGTCCAACACCGCCTGAAAGGGAGAAACTTACCATCCCATCATTTCCATCATGACACAAGGCATCAGTTAGTCCTATTTCTCCCATCAATTCCAATGGTGGTGCTTCTTCGATCAGGATATTTTCAAAAATCTGCTCACAGCCCCCAGCATCCTTAACTGTCACCGAGTATATTCCCGGTTGGAGATATTCAGCAATATTTCCCGTTAGGTTCTCATCATGATCCCATACATAAGTGTAAGTCCCTGAGCCTCCTATGGCCACCATTTCTATTCTGCCTGCCTTAGAACCTTGACAAACCAAAGCTGAATAATCTGCTATCCCGGCTTGTAATGGTGGGTTGACTTTTACTGTAAGTCTTTCTGATTCCCCACCACAGGAAGCATTGATGGTGCTGAATTCTTCATACCAAATTTCTCCAATGGATCCCGGTCCGGGCCATATTACTTCGACTTCCTCAGATCCAGGATCAGAAATAAGGGTACCTCCCGATACAAACCAAGTGTAATTCCGTTCGGGAATTTTATCCCTGATACTATAAAAATTGCTTGTCCCTTCCTCATAGCAAATTTCCGAAATTCCCCTTGGCAGACCCGGAACTATGCCTCCATTGATAAAAACATCAATTACCTGTGCTTCTCCCTGACAGCCTTCTTCCGTAAGGGGAATGGCCACCACCTTGGCGTCAGGGTCAAACTCTCCCCAAAGTACCTTAACATTGAAGTCATTCTCCTCTACTACCTGTCCCCCGATCACTTCCCATAAGACAGACTTGGTGTTTTCGGGATCCCCAAAAGTATAAATGGCTTCATCAATATTGGGACAGACATTGTTTGGACCTTCCAAGGTTCCTTTTGTTTCTACTACAGTCACCTCAAAAGAAGCTTCTTCCATTTGATCACATGACCTGTCTCCAGTCATCGCTACAATTTTAACCCGATAGGTTCCAGGTTCCCCAAACATATGATCTACTGTTGCACCCTCTTTTACTTCCTCATCATTTTCAAATAACCATTCAAAAATGATAAACTTTGGATCCCGGGGTACTACTGTCCAAGTAGCTTCTTCACCCAAACAAGCTACCCTATCCCCATCCACTTCAAAGTCATAAGCCACTTCCGTTTCAAAATTCAGGTTATTGATGCTCGCTCCTGCAGAGTATCCATACGACTCAATAAATCCCGAACCATAAACATAGCCAATGACGCCATCAGGATTATTAAGACTGTGGCTTCCTTCTTTGATTTCAACCCTTGCGTATGAATAGGCGGGATTACCGGGAACGGGCTGAAATTGTGCTCCGATGTTTTGTCCATCCAAAATGGTTTGTCCGGCACTTTCAGATTTGACCAAAATATTGACAAAATGATTTACGATCCCTTCTACTTGTAAGGCAGAGAATATAGTGCTTTTGATCAATTGATTATTGGGACTCAAAGTAATCATGGTGGGGTCACCATCACTTGCACCGGGACCTATCTGCACGTTACAAAAGTAACTTTTTGAAAAAGTAGTTACTGCTATGGGCTTGTCGGCGGTGATATTGGCCAACTCATTCCTGTCAAAAGTAAAAGAAACGTGTTTACCGGCATTTAGAATGGCTCTTTGTTGGCCATTGACCAATACACGGGTATTGTTTTCAGCTGCCAGGACTTTGACCATTTCTCCAGAAGTTCTTCCTGCCAATGGCAGGTGAATATATTCTTTGCCCCAGGAAAAAGTTGGGTAGGTCTGTTGAAACAAATGATCACCGGTAGATCCATCGCAATCCTGTGCCACAGAAGTCATTTTGTTACCACCAAAAACAGCAATGTTTTTGCAGTCATCACCGGTGCCATTGACCACCCGCACCCTTGACCCTGTCAAATCTCCGACAGACTTGACTTGATAGCTTTCCCACTTGTTCAACACTACAGAAATTGTCGAACCTTGTGGTATAGGGACAGGTTCGTTGGATTGGGCGGCAATGGTAATCTCTACACGTGTATCATCTTCCACAGCTACTACCAGAAGCGTACTTTCATAATTGATGTTGGAGCCAGGATTTACCCCAGGGTTGAAGTTCTCGTGGTGTGCTGTCACGTAGTAATCTTTTCCAAGAGAAGGTAAAGGCAAGATGACAGTACCATCCGCACTTCTTGCCCGGAAATTAAATGCATGTACTGAAATGTTCCCATCAGAAACAATACTTACTCCTTTATTCTCTACTTGGCGGGAACTCCTGTGTATGATGTCAATCCCATCTTGGGGAAATTGATAAATAAACTGTTTGCCGGCTTCAACTGAGAATGGGATGGAATTGCTTTCATATTGGATAACACCTGAAGCATTTTCCTCAGCAGAAATAATGATGGAGGCTTGGTCAAACCTAACTGTTGGAGAAAAAGTCCGGTTATTTTCCATAAAACCAAGGAAAAACTCTCTACCTATCGTAGTAGATTGACCAAAGGTCAAGGTGCTGCAGGCCAGTAAAAATCCTAGTATATATAGAAACTGACCGAATGTTCGCATACTACTTCGCATTTTCTTCAGCTAAGCACGATATAATTTACAATTTAATCCCGAAATCAATGTAAGGAAAAGCATAAGTTATAAAAAGAATTTATAATGCAATTGTTTGAAAATCCTCATTTTTGAAAGACATTTATCTAAAATGATCTATGCAATAACTTGGAATCAGATTCATGTCATGACTTGAAGTTGGAATCATAGCTAACCAAAAACCATATTTATGAAAATCCCCCATCAGGAAGTCATTAGAATACTCACCGAAATTTTTATCAAATATGGCTTCTCAAAAGGTAACGCAGATTTATGTGCAACACTTTTTGCTAAAGCAAGTCTTGAAGGAGTTCCTTCTCATGGATTGGACAGGGTTCCTGTTTTTTTGAAAATGATCAGAAACAAACTTGTCTTTCCAGATAAACAAGCGGAACTGATGGATGCTTTCGGGTTTTTTGAAAGATGGAATGGTAATTTGGGCCCAGGAATGCTTAATGCTTCCATTTGCATGGAAAGGGCCATCAACATATCTAAAGAATTCGGAATCGGAGTGATTGCGCTACAAAACACCAATCATTGGATGCGGGCTGGAAATTATGGTTGGCAGGCTGTAGAGTCGGGTTGTATCGGAATCTGTTTTACCAATACCAAACCCAATATGCCCGCTTGGGGTGGGAGCGAACCCAAATTGGGGAATAACCCTTTGGTGATTGCCATTCCCAGAAAGTCAGGGCATATCGTGCTGGATATGGCCATGTCGCAGTTTTCCTATGGGAAAATGAATACTTTTCTAAGAGCTGATAAGGAAATGCCTTATGAGGCGGGTTTTGATCAGGAAGGAAAACTCAGTAAATCTCCGGCAGAAATCATTGAACATGAACTGGCACTTCCAATTGGTCTATGGAAAGGAGCGGGACTTTCATTGGTATTGGATATGTTGGCCACTATCTTATCCGGAGGACAGGCCACAAATGAGGTTGGGCAAAGCGGTGAAGAATATGGTCTTTCACAGGTTTTTATTTGTTTGGATCCCAAGAGATTGGGCATGGATACGTGGTCTGAAGAAAAATTGGATGGTATTATTGAAGATTTAACATCATCATCAACTTTTTTAGGTAACAAAGTTCGCTTTCCAGGAGAAAAAATCCCTGAAATCCGAAAGGAAAATATGGAAAAGGGAATTCCTGTTGATGAACAGGTTTGGGAGAAAATATTGGGGGAGAGGTGATTGTTGTTTATTCTTTGAAAAATAAGGATGATAAAATTATTTTTGAAGAACTATTTAATAAAAAAGCGGACAGAAAATTTTTCTGCCCGCTTTCTAGATCAACCGTTTTAATACCTGTTTAAATCGCTACTTTCTTCAACGCCATAGTAAGAATTCACCGAATCGACAAATTCAGAGTCAGGATGCTTTGGCCAGTTGTCTTTGTCAAACCCTGGGGAGTTTTCCAATCTTTCTCTTGATACATCCAATGTTAGGACATGGGCATTATAATCGTCGCCGAAATGATCAAAATTAAAAGCTCCCAAAGGTATTGCAAAATACTTACTGTCTAAGTTAAGAAAGCCGGTACTTACCGAAAGCACGGCATAAGAAATCTTTCCTGTAGAGATATCTATCATGATGTCCTTAATCTCACCAACACTTTCATCAGATGGTGTTTTTACATTCGCACTTTGTAGGGTTGAAGCTGAAATGATTTGATGCCTCATAGAATTTTTCATGATTATTTTGGTTTAGTTTATATTAATTCAAAAAAGTAAGACCAATTATCATTCCTTCCTCTGGACAATGATATTCCTTATCATAATCCCAAACCAAAATTGTGTAAAAACCTACCTATTGATCAATTTTAACATGTAATCATTTGGAAATGCCACATTTTAAGTGACACAAGTTTTAGTATCCAGGTCATGTCCAATAATGGCTTTTTAACCTGAAGGGGAAAAAATTTCCATATTTGTAACATTTTATTCCCAACTGGTTCAGAATTCAAAAGGATTCTAGGCTACCAATGATAGATATAATTTGATTTTTGAACATTAATACTAATTAATCCAACAACCTCTCAAACTTCTCGATTCTACAAAGACACCCCTCTCTTCCAAGGAATAAAATCATCTTGTCCCAAAAGTACTGCTTTGGATTGGACTTCTCCGGATGCAACATGGATGATGAAATCCAGGATTTCTTCTCCCATTTGTTGGATGGTTTTTTCACCTGTGATGACACCGCCTGTATCTATATCGATGATATCAGGCATTCTTATGGCCAAAGTGGTATTGGAGGATATTTTGATCACAGGTGCTATAGGATTGCCTGTTGGGGTGCCAAGTCCTGTGGTGAATAGGATAATATTTGCTCCTGAACCTGCCATGGCGGTGGTGCTTTCCACATCGTTACCCGGAGTACAAAGTAGGTTTAATCCATTATTTGAAACATATTCGGAATAATCCAAAACATCTACCACAGGAGAGGTGCCGCCTTTTTTGGCAGCTCCTGAGGATTTCATGGCATCGGTAATCAGACCATCTTTGATGTTTCCGGGTGAAGGATTCATATCAAACCCGGATCCTACTGCTTCCGCTGAGGCAGCATAAGCTCGCATCAATCCACTGAATTTTTCGGCTATCACCTCATTTGTACATCGGTTGATCAATTCCTGTTCAACCCCACATAATTCAGGAAATTCCGAAAGGATGGTTTTACCACCCAATGCCACTAGTAAATCCGAAGCATGACCAACAGCTGGGTTGGCAGAAATTCCTGAAAAACCATCTGAACCACCACATTCCAACCCAATGGTCAATTTGCTCAATGGGGCAGGTTCTCTTTGAAGCTGATCTGCATCTGCCATGGCCAAAAAAGTTTTTTTGATTGCCTGGGATAGGAAATGTTGTTCTGTACCCTCTTTTTGTTGTTCCAACAGGATGATCGGTTTTTTAAAGTCCGGATTAATTTTATTCAGTTTTTCCTTCAAAATAGCAGGCTGGGCATTTTGACAACCAAGACTCAATATTGTAGCACCTGCAACATTGGGATTATTGATATATCCGGCAAACAAGGCACAAAGTGCCTCGGAGTCCTGACGGATTCCACCACAACCACCATTATGGGTTAAAAATTTGATACCATCTATGTTTTTGAAGATTTTACTCTTTCCCTTTATGGTGTTTTCTTCAAAGCTTAGATTTTCGATTTCAGATTTTTTCCCTGATTTGTACAATTCCGTCATTTGCTGCACTAAGGATTTATAGGCATTCGGTTTGCTGAATCCCAGTACTTCAACAAAGGCATCCTTAATGACATCTACATTTCTGTTTTCACAAAAAACCAAAGGAATGACCAACCAGTAATTTGCGGTCCCCACTTGCCCGTCGGGTCGGTGAAAACCTCTGAACATTTTGTTTTTGTATTTGGAAATATCAGGAGCTTCCCATTGATAATCTTCCGTTTTGCTACTAAAAGTATTGGCTTCGTGGGCCATATTCCCGGTTGTCAGAACACCACCTTTAGGAATCAAAGATTTTGCACGCCCCACTATAGATCCATACATATAAATTTTCGCACCAATTTCAAGATCTTGCATTGAAAACTTGTGTTTTGCAGCGATGTCATTTTTAAGAGTGATTGAATTATTATCAAAATCAATATTTTCTCCGGCTTTTAAATCAGTTAAAGCCACCAAGACATTATCTTTTGGGTGAATTTGCAAAATTTTATAGTTCATTGGATTTTTTATAAATTGCGCAATCGATTGCATAATTTATGTAAAAGAAAAATAAAAAAGAAACTAAATGTGATTATTTTCATAAATGTTTTTAAACTGTGACCATGAATAAAAAAATCGTAACGCTTGGAGACGTCATGATGCGCCTGAGTACGCTTGGAAATGAACGCTTTCTTCAGGCCAATTCCTACCAAATCGTATTTGGTGGTGCGGAAGCCAATGTGGCCGTTTCACTGGCACAATTCGGTTTGAACGCCGCCCATGTCACTGCATTTCCTTCCAATGATATAGGTAAAGCGGCCACTGCTTATTTGAGGCAAACAGGAGTTGAGACCTCCTTTATATATTTTCAGGAAGGAAGGATGGGACTGTATTTTCTTGAAAATGGATCCATGCAAAGGGCATCAAAGATCATCTATGATAGGTTTGATTCTGTATTCGCCAATTTTTCTGGGGATGAGATTGATTGGGATAAGGTATTTGATGGAGCGGATTGGTTCCACTGGACAGGTATTACTCCTGCACTTTCTCAAAAAGCAGCAGATCTTTGTTTGAAAGCATTAAAAAAAGCAAATGAAAAAGGAATAATGGTAAGTGGAGACATCAATTACCGTAGAAACTTGTGGCAATATGGGAAAGGACCTTTGGATATTATGCCGGAATTGATCCGATATACCCATGTTATTGTTGCGGGTTTGTCCGATTTTGAAAACTGCATGGATATTCAGGCCAATGATTTCCTGGAGGCTTGCCATCTGGCTAAAAAAGATTTTCCTCAAATAAAATATATTTCAAAGACCAAAAGAGAATCCCTATCAGCCAATCATAATACCTTGAAAGGCTCACTTTGGAATGGTACTGAGGTATTGAAATCAAGTATGTACGACATGCCTCAGATTGTAGATAGGGTTGGAGGGGGAGATGCCTATATTGCAGGATTGATATATGGACTGCTTCATTATCCGGATCAGTTGGCTTTGGAATTTGCCACCGCGGCTTCTGTCCTGAAACATAGCATTCCCGGAGACGCAAATTTGGTAAGCGTTGAAGAAGTGGATACTTTAGTTAAAGGAGAAAATGTCGGAAAATTGCTGAGGTAAGTTTTCAAATGTGGGACGTGAGGTATTAGAAACAAGAATCAAGATGCGGGAGAGAACCAAGTTTAAAGAAAAAAATGATGAAAAACCCTGAAAGGATTAAACCATATAGAGGCCTTCATGGAATTCGGGGAAATGGAAAAATTGAGGTTGTTTCATCTACCCTGATAGTATAAGGATTTTCCAACCATATCATTCGACAATTCACCAACATACATTAAGCCTAATAAACCTACAAATATGTCATTAACACAGGATGAGATTTTATTGAAAATGTCTGAAACAGGAATGATCCCTGTTTTTAACCATAAAGATATTGACATCGCCAAAATGGTTTTGGATACTTCCTACAAGGCAGGTGTAAGGGTATTTGAATTTACCAATAGGGAATCAAATGCGCTGGAAGTTTTCAAAAATTTAAAGATTTACGCTGAGAAATATGATGACCTACTATTGGGCATAGGGACGATTTTTACCCGGGAAGAAGCCCGGAGGTTTTCTTTTGCAGAAGCTGATTTTTTTGTATCTCCGGCATTTGTTCCTGAAGTTGCCAATTATTGCAATATGAAAGGTAAATTCTGGATTCCAGGTTGTGCGACTTTGACTGAAGTGTATAACGCAAAAACAATGGGAGCAACTTTGGTTAAAGCCTTTCCCGGCAATCAATTGGGCCCCGGATTTATCAAAGCAGTTCTTTCAGTACTTCCTGAAATCAAAATGATGCCTACAGGCGGAGTTGAACCCAATAAGGAAAACCTTTCAATTTGGTTTAAGGCGGGTGTACATTGTGTGGGTATGGGTTCTCAGTTGTTTGACAAAAAAGCCATTGAACAAGGAGATTTCAGCAGCCTTGAGAAAAACATCAAATCAGCATTGAACATCATTCAAGAATTGAAATAAATGATTAAATCCAGATTCAGCATAATCCTATTTCTGATCCTAGCGCTAAATGCCTGCGATGGCCCTAGGGGGGTAAGATTAATCAAATTGGGCCATGGACTAGGGGTCACTCATCCGGTTCACGAAGCCATGGTCTTTATGGCCAAGAGGGTAGAGGAGAAGTCTGATGGCAAGGTCCAAATCCGTATTTATCCCAACCAACAATTGGGAACAGAAAGGGAATTGGTTGAATTGCTTCAGATTGGTAGTTTAGGCATGACGAAGGTATCTTCCGCTACTCTGGAAAGTTTTGCTCCTAAAATTCAGGTACTTTCCATGCCTTACCTCTTTAGAGATGACGCGCATAGAGATAAGGTGTTGAAAGGTGAAATCGGGAAACAATTGCTTTCAGAAAGCGAAGAATTCTGGCTGAAAGGTTTGGTTTATTATGATGCTGGAAAAAGAAGCTTTTATACCAAAACCAAACCAGTGGAAAGTCCCGAAGATCTGAAAGGATTGAAGGTCAGAACACTGGAAAGTAATATGGCGATCAATATGATCAAAAGCTTTGGCAGTTCACCCACTCCTGTTTCCTATGGAGAATTGTATACAGCACTTCAGCAAGGCATTGTGGATGGAGCGGAAAACAATCCGCCAAGTTTGTATACTTCAAGACATTATGAGGTTTGTAAGTTTTATTCCATCAATGAACACACTGCAGTACCTGATGTAGTCATAGTAAGCACAAAAGTCTGGAACACCTTGGACGATGAAGAGAAACAATGGATTCAGGAAGCTGCCGACGAATCTTCCGTATTTCAATATAAATTATGGGCAGCCTCAGTAGAAGAATCCCTAAGAGAAATGGAAAAGGCGGGAGTGACCATTACCTATCCCGACCCGACCCCATTCAGAGAAGCAGTTGAATCACTCTATGAATCATTCAAAATTTCAGAGCCTGAGATGTATGAAATGGTGGAGAGGATCAGGAGGGTGGAGTAGGAGAAGTACCATGTACAAAGTACCATGACCAAGGATACCTTTGATATATCTCTATAAACTGAAGGGAACGTGAGTGGACACTTACATTGGCGAAGAAAGGTTTGATTTGCAAGTGCTGTAGGTACGACCGAAATACTAGCCCTGCAATTTATTGCAGGGTAATATAAAGGTTCATGTGATCAAAAATACCGTAGGTATGAACGATAATTAAATTGGAAGAAAAGGTGTAAAGGAGAAAAAAAACGAACCATAGACTGGATGGGAGTTTCCACTCACACCGGCATAGTAAAATTCAGGAAAAATGATGTACCTGATAACTTGCCAACCTCTAGAAAAAACATGCCTTTCTCCTGTGGCGGAATAATTAAAACCATTACAACAAATCACAAATTAACCCAAAAAAATGACCAACTTAACTTTCAAATCCCGGCTTGATAAAATTGTGGCGGGGGCCTTGATTATATTGATGGCATTAATGGTCATCAACGTTACCTGGCAGGTAATGTCACGGTATATTTTTCAAAATCCGAGTTCTTTTACGGATGAATTATCCAGATATATGCTGATATGGTTGGGAATGTTAGGGGCTGCATATGTGGCAGGACAGGATCAACACTTGGCGATTGATATTTTGCCCAGAAAGCTGAATGGTATTCCAAAAATGAGACTGATGATCTTAATCAATTTATTGGTGTTGTTTTTTGCATTATCAGTGATGGTACTAGGAGGAAGTAATTTGGTGTATATCACATTTATTTTACAACAAAAATCCGCTACACTTCAGGTACCGCTAGCCTTTGTATATACCATAATTCCTATCAGTGGATTATTGGTAATCTATTATCAGATTTTTAGTATAAAAGACCAATTGAAAACCCAAAAAGCCTGATCAATATGGAATATATCAGTATTTTAATTTTAGTTTTATCTTTCATTGTCCTTATGGGAATTGGTGTTCCCGTAGCCTGGAGTTTAGGTATTTCCAGCTTTTTGACGTTGATGGTATCTGTTGCAGTCATTCCATCAGGCACCACAATTGCTCAAAGAATGGGAACAGGTTTGGATAGTTTTGCTTTATTGGCCATTCCATTTTTTGTTCTTGCTGGTGAAATCATGAACAAAGGTGGTATCGCCAATAGGTTAATTGAACTGGCCAAGGCATTTACAGGAAGACTTCCAGGAGGTTTGTTATATGTCAATGTTATCGCAGCCATGTTGTTTGGCGCAATAGCAGGTTCGGCGGCAGCGGCAGTTTCAGCAATAGGTGGAATCTTAGGAAAAAGAATGGATGAGGAAGGATATCCAAAAGGCTTGGGGGCTGCGGTCAATATTACTTCTTCAACAACCGGATTAATTATTCCGCCATCCAATATTCTGATTGTATATTCATTGGCATCAGGAGGGGTATCCATTGCAGCTTTGTTTATTGCGGGGTATTTACCTGGAATTTTCATTGGTTTGATATTGATGGTAACGGCAGCCATATTTATCAAAAAACACAACCTTCCTGCTGGTGAGCGAACCACATTAAAAGAATTGACCAACAAATTTTTCCGTGCTTTTCCATCTTTGATGCTTTTATTTATCGTGATCGGAGGGATTGTTGGTGGGGTATTTACAGCCACAGAAGCATCTGCCATTGCAGTGATTTATACTTTGGGTTTATCATTTTACTATGGAGAACTTAAATGGAAAGAAATTCCCTCGATACTCCTGAAATCTTCAGAAACGACTGCTATTGTGATGTTGTTGATTGCTACATCCATGAGTATGTCTTGGGTGATGTCCAGCGAGGATATTCCCCAATCCATCAGTGCTTCCCTGCTATCAGTTTCTGACAATATTTTTGTCATTCTGATTTTGATCAATCTCATCTTATTGTTTGTTGGAATTTTTATGGACATGACTCCTGCAGTATTGATTTTTACTCCTATCTTCCTGCCGATTGTGATGGAGTTGGGTGTTGATCCTGTTCATTTTGGAATCATTATGATATTAAATCTTTGTATAGGTCTTTGTACACCGCCCGTGGGTTCCGTACTGTTTTTGGGGGTTCAGGTAGCTGGTATTAGCATCGAAAAAGCCGTCAAACCTTTGATACCCTTTTTTATTGCGATGATTTTGGGATTGATCGTAGTGACTCTTTGGCCGGGATTAACTTTATGGTTGCCCAGGTTATTTGGATTGTGATTTATGGATAAAAAGGCATAAATCTTTCTTCCTACTCCCAATTAGAATGTTTCGTTCACATTCAGATAAAACCCCGAATTTCCTTTTTGTCCCCAACCATAATCTGCGGTAATGGTGGTACGGTACTGTTTATTGATCATAACCCTTAATCCAAGCCCATAACCAGGATTAATGGTATCCAAAAGTTTCTCGTTTACAGTTCTGCTACTAAAACTTGCAGCATTTACAAAGACAGTTCCCCCAAAGGTTTCTTTTTGCTTTTGAAGCGGGAAACGGTATTCAGCTTCGGAATATACCATGCTTTCCCCTCTAAATCTTCCCTGTGCATAGGCCCGACCACCTCTTCCAAACATGTCCCACCCCAGGGAGGGAAGGTTCATATAGGGTAAATTACCGGATACCAAGAAATTACCATATCCCCAAAAGGCGATGAGATGTCTTTTCCTTCTTTCACTCACGTTAACATAATGTCTGTAATCCATTAAAATTGTACTTGAGGATTGGTCAGATCCCAAAAATGTGGGGTTGATTTTATAGGAAAGTAAAGCAAAGTTTTTCTCGTATGGAGAGACAGCAACGTCCCGGTTTTCCAAAATGGCATTTAAGGTAATACCCGAAAGAATATAACGCTCTGTATCAAATCCAAGTGACCTATTGTAGTGGTCATGGGCAAACTCCAGACTTGTGGGACTTTTCTCATCAAGGAAGCTTTCAATTTTTGAATGTAAGTCAAAATGATAACCCATACCTAGATAGAAATTTGAAGAGCCTACTCTTTTTAGGACTGTTTCATAAAATCTTATCAAACTGAAATCCATTTGTTGCGCTCCCTGATAAACTCCCGGCAGGTTTGGATCTTCTCCCAATTCATTTGGTGCACCACTTCCAAGGCCAAATGTCGGTTGTGAGGTGATAAAATACCTCCAATCACCTACCAATATCCATGAGTTCTGATCTAAAAAGATATTACTTCTGGAACTAAAAATCCATTGTTTTTTGGTGGTATAGAGAAAATTTCCCACCAAATTGGACAATTTGGTGTCTATTGGATTTCCCATATACCAAGTAGCAGAAGGGGCCAACCCAAACATCCAACCATTAGCAGGATTAGAACCCACTGCGGGAAGAGGGACCCACTTGAAATTATTGATTTTGTTGGGGGAAAATTTTAAAGTGTCCTGTGCTTGTGATTCATTCAAGAATGTTGAAGCAGCAATTATGAAAAACAACAATCCAAATTTCATCTGCTCTGGGGTTTTTTGGGTTGACTAAAATCAGGCATTATGAATCAGGAATGATTACAAAACAACCTTTTATCACCCGGCGCTGAAATTGAAATCAAGATAATTAATTGGTGTCATAATTTTCCAATATTTTTTCTGTTATTTTTTTATCATTGGAAACAATTTTCTGATGTCCTGTTCAGATGGTCTTGAACCATATTCACATATTTCAAAAAGCTCTACCTGTTGGACTTTTGCTGCATTTTCTTTCCCATACCACTTTTCCAATATCTGTAAAGAACTTGGACTGACAGCACTCAGTCTTTTATGTTTCAACCATTCTTTTCGGGCTATTTTATCTTCAGGAACTTCATCGGCATATCCTCCTATCCAAGGTAGCCATTCGTAGAATTGTGATTCGTGAGCATCAAGGGCATGGATTTTTTTATCCATAACTGATGTGATGTCTATGGCTATATCTGCATGAAATGGATTAGGTTTCTGAAAATTATCCTGAAAATAAAGAAAAACGGGATTTTTTGCTAGCGGAGGAGTATCTGCTGCAATATTGGGAACGCCGACCATGTAGGCGGCATCTTGTACCAAAATCGCAGTGTACCTGTGGTCAGGATGGTAGTCATTGGTTCTATGCGAGATCACCACATCTGCCTTCCATTCCCTGATCTTTCTGATGATGTCAAATCTAATGGGTAGTGTGGCCAACAATTCGCCATCGTGGTTGTCCAATACCTCATAGGTTATCCCCAATCTTTTGGCTACCTCTTGCGTTTCCGCCATTCTTCTTTTGGCCAACATGCCCCCTCCTTGTTCCATATGCCCTGCATCTCCATTGGTCACCGAGATAAATTTCACTTGATGCCCCATTTCCACAAAAAGAGCGGCCGTTCCACCTCCTTTTATATCACAGTCATCGGGGTGGGCACCAATCATGATGATTTGAAGTGGTTTATCTTGAGCAAAGGAAATTGTCGCGGTGAACAAGAAAAGAAATAAGAAGAATGATTTCATAAACAGGTTGTTGGGTTCAATTCGGAAGATAGGCAATAGATCAAATATTTTCAATTGAAAATCAATCTCCCAAACCCGTTCTTTTACACAATTGAAGTTAGTAACCAAAATCGTTTGAGATTATCCTGCATGATTCTATTTAAAAGATTTTTTATAGATTGGATGCATTTCCCTTTAAAAATAAAGACCAAAAGACAGTGTTTTCACCTGTCCTTTGGTCTTCTTTTAATTGTGGCAGCAAACAAGTTGCTCTAGTAGTTATCCTGCTTAAGCCCGACTTCCTGATATAACTTTGAAGAGAATGGCTATAATTGCCAATACGAGTAAAATGTGTATCAAACCACCCACACTGTAAACCAAAGCTCCAAATATCCATCCGATAATCAAGATCACCGCGACCAAATACAATAAATTTCCCATTTTTTTTATGTTTAAAGTTTAAATAATATTTTAAAAAGAAAATCCAAACTTGATGCCTAAAACTGGAAATGTACATTAGAGCTATTTAAGCAGGTATTTTTAAAAAAAATGTTTTTTTTTGGTTTTAATGGGTAATTCCTGCCTCACTTTGGGTATATCGATTCTATTTTGGATAAAATTATAAACAAATTTTGATCATCTTCCTAAAAAGTGTCATGATGTTATAGTGTTTACTTCACACACCTGAATCCAACATTTGAAGTCCCGCTGTCATAAGCATGACCTTGTCGGGCTGAAGGTCGATAATTGATACAATAATCATCAGCGCAAAGAAAAGAACCTCCTTTGATGACTTTTTCCAAGGCAAAAGGGTTTTGGGGATTATAGCATTTATTGATCGCACTGTCTAGGGGAGGGGCATTACCGGCTATTCTGTTAAATTGAATCGCATCATACCAATCGGAAGTCAGTTCCCATACATTGCCAATCATGTCATACAGGCCGAAATCATTTGAAGGAAAACTTTTCACAGGTGAAGTTCCCTGAAATCCATCTTCTGTCCTGTTTTCATGGGGAAATACCCCCTGAAACGTATTGGCCATAAATGTGCCATTGGGTCTTAATTCAGTCCCCCATGCATACCTTTGGTGTTCTCTGCCGGCTTTGGCTGCATATTCCCATTCCACTTCTGTCGGCAATCTTTTTCCGGCCCATTGCGCGTAGGCTTCTGCATCCTCGAAAGCAATATGAACTACAGGATGATTTTCTTTACCCTTCAGGTTGCTTTCAGGCCCCTCGGGATGTTTCCAATTGGCCCCTGTAACCCATTTCCACCATTGGCTGATGTCATTCTCCCTAGTGGACACAGGGTGAGAAGGTGGTGAAAAAACCAAAGAACCGGGCTGTAAATCTTCATCAGAAGGCTTTGGCGTTCCCGGTGGTAATTGTAGCTTCATTTCTTCCCAATCAACAAGGCGTTCTGCTAATGTTATGTATCCGGTCTCCTCCACGAATTTCGCAAACTGAGTGTTGGTTACTTCTGTTTCATCCATCCAAAATCCATTGACCTCTCTCTTTACAGCAGGTCTTTCTACAGTGTAAGCATCATTTTCATTTGTACCCATATAAAAACTTCCTCCTTCAATCCATATCATTCCATCTATACTTTGAGTTTGGAATTGGAAATTTGGTTCGCTATTAGACGCTGTTTTAGTTTGGCATTTTGCGAAAATTAAAATTGAAATAAACAATGAGGATATGTAGAAAACGGATGATTTCATAGGTAATTTATATTTCACCAATAAAAGGTAAACTTTCTAACAAAACCACTGAGATGGTGCTGTGGATATAATCATCCAATTGCAAAAATTTTGCAGCATCCGTTGCATTGGTGGCTTTTTTAAACCTCTTGTAATATTTGCTATGAAGCTTAACTCTTGAGGCATCCACTTTCAACCTTCTTTTGGCTAGTTCATCCAGCATGACTTCATCCAAAGTCTCATAGTTTTCGAGATAATCATTGATAATTTTCAATCTTTCTCTTGCTATTGACCTTCTCTCTTCTTCGTATTGCTGATAAATACTCCAAAAAGCTTGTGATCTGGAATCAGGCAAATCCATATACTGTCGGACCAGGGCCTGTTTTTCCATGCCAAAAGCACTTTGTATCAAAGTGATCTCATCATCCACGCTTGGGGATTGAGCCATACTGATTAAAGGTAAAGACAAGAAGAAAGTAAAAATGATAATTTTTGATTTCATGGTTTTTTGTTTTTTAATTAATTTAAAGATCCAAGTAAAAAAAATCTTTTCTTAGAAACAATTTGGCGCTCTAGGATAGCCTTGTTAATTTGACAATTTTAGTCCATAATTGGCATAATTCAGAGATTTGTATGATTCCGCTCTTTCCTTCCCATTTGGAATGAGGTTAAAAAAAACTCATCAAATGAATGTTTTTTTTAGTTATAAAATATTTCCGCACGTTTTCAGTGAAAATTGGCTAAAATTTTTCTTTTCAAGAAATCATTTATCCAATTTTTATTCATTTTTATGATGTGGTAATTTACAAATAATATTTAAAGATTAAGTATCGCTATTCCTCTTTTATCAACGCTGATCAACATGACAAAAAAAATTTCAATTTTATACTTAATTTTATCTCTTGTTCTCATTTATCCAGTCCGATCCCAAGAAGCAGCAACGATAGATAACAAAGCTGTGGTATTACTTGACCGAATGTCTGATTTAATTGGTCAGTTAAGTTCCTGTAGCTTTAAGTTAAACGCATCAGTTGATAAGTTGGTACCTCAATTTGGCCCGGTAAAGGAATATTTAAATCATCAAGTTCATTTTGTAGGTCCTGACAAAATGCATATTCAAACTAAGGGGCCAAATAACCATGCTTACTGGTATAATGGGGATATCTTGATGTATTATTCCCTGACTTATAATCATTATGGATTTATAGATACCCATGAAAATATCATTGAAACCATAGATATGGTCAATGCTGATTATGGGATAGATTTTCCCGGAGCTGATTTCTTTTACCCCACTTTTACGGATGACCTTTTAGAGAACAGTGAAACGGTATCTTACCTAGGTTTAGTAACCATTGACGGAGTGGAATGTCATCATATTGTAGCTGTTGGACCGGAGCAAAATGTGCAGCTATGGCTGAGTAATGATACTTTTACCTTACCCCTTCGTTTTGTTTTCCTTGATAAATCGGAAGAACATTCCCTCCAATATGAAGGAGTTTTTTCTGATTGGGTGATCAATCCCAATTTACCTGATGCGCTTTTTGATTTTGTGGTTCCGGAAAGTGCCAAAAGATTAAGTATAGTACCTAAAACAAAGTCAAATTAAAAGCAATGAGAAAATCACAGACTTATATTCATATTTTATTCACCTGGCTTCTGCTCATAATATTGACATTTAATCCCGAATCGGTTTTTTCTCAAAGGATGAATCATGGTGGAGGCGGGGCCAGAGGGGGAGGCATGGCAGCCCCATCTAGAGGAGGTATGCCATCACAATCAAGAAGTGCTGCCCCTCAGAGAAGTGGGACATCTCAAGGTGGCATGAGCTCTCCTCAACGCGGTGGAGCCGCCTCCCCGTCAAGGGGAGGGGCATCTAGGCCTAGTGCAGCCCCGGCAAGACCTCAAAATGCTCCTTCAAGGAATTCAATCAACGGCGGAGCTCAACGTTCCTCTGATCGTATGACTGGATCCGGCGCTTCCAATCAAAACAGATCCATCAACGATACAAGACAAAGCCGGGATATGAACAATCCAAATGCGGGTAGGGCAGGAGCTTCAACCAGGGACCAGGCTGGTTCAGCTTCAGTGAATAGAGGGAGTTCGAATAGAAGAGGGGATGGAAATACCGGAAGTGCTTCCAATCAAAGACCTTCCTCAAGACCCGATGGGGGTAGAAATCCTGGTGTGGGTAACGGTAACCGACCCGGTGGAGGTGGTTCCGCAGGCAATAGGCCCGGTGGAAACAGGCCCGGAGGTAATAATATCAACATCGGTAACAATAACAATATCAATATCAACGCAGGTAGAAATACCATGGTAAGAGTGAATGTGATGTCTCCCATGATGATGAGACCTCCCATGATGTGGGGGGGATTTATGGTTTGGTCAGCAAATCCCTTTGTTTGGTTTGCTTTCAGACCCTTCTTTTGGGGGCCTATGTGGCATCCTTGGGGATTCCCCATGGCTACATTGCCTCCCACCGCGCAAGTAGTGAACGTAACCAATGTTACCAATGAGACCAATGTAACCAACATTACCAATGTCACCAATGTAGTCAATGAATTCTTTTATGATAGTGGTGTATTCTATCAAAAGGATGACGAGGGGTTTGTGGTGGTTCCGGGTCCTGTAGGTGTAGAGGTAAGCTCCATTCCCGATAATTATGAAAAAGTAACTTTGGAAGATGGGACCATCAATTATTTCTGGGGTGGAACCTACTATGAAAAATCGGGTAAAGGTTACATAGTTGTTCCTCCAACAGCAGGTGCATTGGTCGAAAATCTACCTGATGGGGGTGAAGAGGTAAAAATGGGTGATGTGATTCTTTTGAGATATGGAGAGACTTATTACCAACCTGTTCAGGTCAATGGCAGAAATATGTACGAAGTAGTATACATTGAGGAGCAAGAAGATTGATTTTCATATTAATTTCAATAGAAAAAATCGGGGAATTCCCGATTTTTTTTTATCCTGTTTCTGAAAATTAGTATGAGAGTTCAACTAGTATTGAGAGGGTATTTTCCCCTTAATAATCAATTTATCTATTAAAATTCAGGCCTCTACTGAATGATTTTCTTAAAAAGATTTGCTGAATCATTAGGATTAAGGGTGGAATTACAGCCCAAATTTTCAAAGTGATTTATTAATTCCTAATCCCAACATCCAAGAATTAAATACTTCAAGGCGTAAGTCATATTGCAGCGTAGCGATAAACTCCCATTTCTTGGGTAGTTCCCAGCCTCTTTCGATACCTAACCTGATGATTGATAAATTTTCTTCTTTGGCAAACTCATACCCCGCCCCTGCAATGAAAGACCATTTTTCATGAGGATTGTAAGACCCAACTATTGCTGAGGTTATCGGTCTTTCTCTCACAAATTCTTCCTTTCCTGCAAAATCAATCACTGTATAACTCTCGGTAAAAAAGTCCGAATGTAAACCAATGGCCCATTTTTCATTTAACAGATAATTGTAATCAAAACCCCAAGAAGGGACGACGAGCATCTTTTTTTCTCCATTCGAAAACCCCGAGGGAACATGGGTATGTCCCAGAATTAAAGCAACTTTGTGTCGTAGTATTTTACTTTCTTCTATTTCAATATCCTGGTCCAAATTGACTTCCTGTGCAAGAGAAAACTTTGTTATTCCAAAAAAGAGAATAAGAATTAATATTTTTTGAAAAAAGGTTGATTTCACCTTATTTTTCTGAAACCAGATCAATAAAAATGATTTCGGAAAGTACCCGTTTAAATCATACCAATTCATCCATATCCTTTCCATACTTCCTGATGATCGTCATGATTTTGCTTATTGGCATATCCAATGGCTTTAATTTTGATTGATGAATTAACTTAAGCTCACCGGCTTTAGCGTCCGGGGGTTCAGGGAAGAAAACCATACTCAATCCATCAGTTCTTTTGTTTACTTCAATCCCAATTTTCCAATCTCCATCTTCGCCCATTAATACTGCATTCCAGTGTTTTTCTTCCACTCCAATAGCTTCGTTGGCACGGGATTTCATCATGGTATATCCGGGAATGATTAAGGAAAACCCTTCATCAAGTACTTTTAAAAATAGCTTTATCCTTTTTCTTTCAGCCAAAAATCCAAAAACATAACAAATCAACAGGATAGTAAATAAGCTTATCAAAGTAAGAACCCCAATACCAAAAATCCTTTCATCCGGTAAGATCTCCTTGATTGGCGAAATTATTTGCTGAACAATATGGATTGCTTTTTCAAAGACGAAAATCAAAAGAATGATAGGTATCATAAATAAAAGGACACCTTTTAGTACACGGTTTATCAGCACTTTTTTCCAATCCATCATTAAACTTGAGAAAATAGAAGACCCATATTTGTATTGTTTCAGAAAAACTATTTTCCACCTTGGACTCTCAAAATTATTTTTAATGTTGGATCAGTAGAAAGAAAAAATAAGGGTTCTTGCCAAGAGCTACTGAATTTTGGCAAACTATTTAAAAAATAGGCTATATTCGTTATGTGGAGTTTCAGATTTGATTTGACTTTGTATGGAAATCACCCTAATGAATCTTTTTTTCCTTTTTTCGATGTTTATTGGGTCTTTGGTTGGGCTGATTTTGATTTATTTTGGATTTAAAAAAAATCGACACAACATCTTGCTGGGTATTAATTTTTTATTACTTACCTACATGTCATTAATTATTTGGCTGCTAACTTCTCAATATCACCTCCATTTTCCATTTTTTTACAGGACAGGTAATATAGCAGGATTTATCTTTATGCCTTTGATGTATTTTTATATTCGGATGGTCTTGACAGGTAGGGGACTAAAGTGGAAAGACATGGTTCACCTGCTACCCGCACTGGTGTTTATAGTTGATTTTTGGCCTGTATATATGCTTGATAACTCTGAAAAAATCATGCTTATTCAATCAGAAATTTCCAATCCCTCTCTATTTGCAAGTTTCAGTCGAAGCCGTTTTTTTCCTGCTGATTTCTATACGCCTTTTAGGTCTTTGGTTCTGGCTTTTTATTGGGTGCTTTCGGCCATCTTAGTATGGATCAACGCCAGAAAACAGGAAGTTTTTGGTTTTGCCAAAGAGTGGTTTATTTGGATCAAGATATTCTTGGGTTTAGAACTTTTGGTTTTCTTCCCCTTCTTATTACTGTTTTGGGCTGTTAATCCGATCATGAATTTCTTTTTGGTTCATTTTACCATTGTTATTCTAACATTTGTAACCGGTTTTTCTTTGGTCTTTTTTCCAAAAATTCTTTATGGCCTGGATCAGGACTTATTTGAGGAACATGTGATAAAAATCAAACCGGAAAGGGTTGAAAATCTATCGGAACAAAAGGCAAAAGATATTAAAGAAAAACTGGATCAAGTTCTGGATAAGGATAAAAAATTTCTTCAACTCGGATATACCATTCATGCTTTAGCTGCTGATATTGATATTCCCGTGTATTTGTTGACACTATACATCAACCATCATCTCAATACCAATTTTTCTGATTTGATCAACCAAAAGAGAATTGAGGAATCCTGTAATCTGATTAAGTCCGGGAAGTTTGGGCATCTTTCTTTAATAGGCCTTGCGGAAAAATCCGGGTTCAGCAATCGGAATTCTTTTACCCTTGCCTTCCAAAAATTCAAAAATGTTTCTCCCTCAGTTTATATCAGATCTTTAAAGGCAAAAGCTTAAATAAATCTCGCCAATTTTGTTCAAAGATTGGCATGTAGTAGTATCCAAACTGAGAATAATTTTAGTCCCATAAGTACATTTATAAGTTATTTGAAATTTAATAATTTATAAAAAAATTATGGACATGAAACCTGTTTATAAAACCCTAATGATTCCAATTTTTTTGGTGATAGTAGCCAGCCAGATCAGTTGTTCCAATCAGAATCCCGAATCTTCAGGGGATGATTTGGCGGTAAGTGACCACTTTGACTCGAAGGGAAAGGCTCCTTCAGAATACACCAAGAAAATCCTCGACGAAGCGAGGAACTCTCTTCCATTTTCCGATACACGTGATTTTGAGGAGAACAAAAAGGGTTTCATCGCAGCGATGACAGAGCGTCAGATCATGTCCGCTCAGGGACATGTCGCTTGGGACATGGATGCTTACAACTTTATCGATGAAAAGGAGCAGTTCAGCAGTATTCATCCCTCCCTGTACCGCATGGCTAAACTCAATCAGAACTATGGGCTTTACGAGGTCACTCCGGGCATCTATCAGGTGAGGGGCATCGATCTGTCGCAGATAACCTTCATCCGTGGAAAAAAAGGATGGATTGCCTATGACGTTTTGGTCAGCTCAGAGACAGCAAGGGCTGCTTGGAAGCTGTTTCAGGAGCATGTTGGTGGGGGCTTGCCGATCTCAACGGTCATCTATTCCCACAACCACGGCGACCACTGGGGAGGCGTGCGGGGATTGATCTCTGATGAGGACGTGCGATCCGGAAAGGTTCAGGTGATCGCGCCCGATGGTTTCATGCACCACCTGGTTTCTGAGCTTGTATTTGCCGGAAACGTGATGAACCGGCGACTTTTCTACCAATACGGCTTGCTATTACCGCGAAACCCGTATGGCTTCGTAAGCCAAGGCCTCGGCCATGGCGTGTCTCTCGGTTCCGTTGGTCTTATTGCTCCCACCAAACTGATCACGAAGCCCATCGAGGAAGTGATGGTAGACGGCGTTCGCATGATTTTCCAATTGACTCCGGACACAGAAGCACCCGCAGAGATGAATACCTACATGCCAGACTTGAAAGTTCTGTGGATGGCGGAAAACGTGCAGAATGGAATGCACAATATCTACACGCTACGCGGTGCACCGGTACGCGATGCCCTAAGGTGGTCGAAATACATTAATGAGTCGCTATATCTTTTCGGAGACAAGGCCGAAGTAATGTTTTCCTCTCATCACTGGCCTCGCTGGGGCAATGAACGCATCCGGGAAGTATTGCGCGACACCCGTGATGCTTATGCGCACCTGAATAATCAGGTGCTCCATCATGCCAATCAGGGTGTGACCATCAATCAGATCCACAACATTTACGCACCACCGCAAAGTCTTCAAAAAACGGCATGGCATACCCGTGACTATCATGGCTCCGCCGAAAACAACGCCCGTGGGGTTATACAGCGTTTTCTGGGTTATTGGGATAGTAATCCTACCAACCTGATCCCGCTTTCGCCTGAAGAATCCGCTCCCTTGTATGTTGAAATGATGGGAGGTTCCAAGAAAATATTGGACAAGGGCGAGCAACTGATCGCCGATGGCAAATACAAGCATGCCACCGAGATACTGAACCGGCTAGTCCAGGCTGAGCCGGACAATCAGGAAGGAAAAGATCTTTTGGCTGATGCCTTTGAGCAGATCGGCTATCAACAGGAGAATCCAGGTCTTCGCAACAGCTTCCTTGCTGCTGCCTATGAATTAAGGAATGACATTCCGGCATCTGCGATTCCAAGCTCCAGTAGCCCTGATGTTATCCGCGTCATGACCACAGGTCAGTTTCTCGACTTCCTCGCGATCCGGATGGACGGCCGAAAAACCCAAGGCATGAAGTATGGTATCAATCTTATCACTCCTGACAATGGCGAGAAGTTCGCCGTTGAATTAAGTAACGAAACCCTGACCAACATTCAAGGTTATTTGTTACCGAATCCGGACCTTACGATTACCATCAATCGAAAAGACCTAGAGAAGGCAATGATGGGAGTTCAGACTTTGGCGGATATGATCAAGGACGGAACAGCAAAGACCAAAGGAGATCCTTCGATCCTTGCCAAAATTGGTTCGGCAATGGTCAACTTCGATCCACGGTTTCCGATTATGCCAGGTACCCGTATTCGTGGATCTCAGGATTTACCTGCTACAGATGCTTATTCAGCTGAAGGTTTAAGACGAAATACACCGGAATAGAAATGCATTAACATGCAAGATTATGCAAAGGTTATAAAGCACATGCGAACACGATCCTTGATAAAATATGGAATCAAAGCCATTGCCAAAAAACACTTTGGCAATGGCTTGAAGCCAAGTGTTTTAGGTTATTTCCCATGAATGTCCAGATAAGTATTTTAAAATGGATTTACCATTATTGGAGAAGGATCAATATCACTTTACTATTTAAAAAAGTACTTGCCATGATTTGCTAAATGCAGGCAAGTAGAGAGAAAACTTGGTACCCACTTTTATTACATTCGATCAGTTAAATTTAGTTTATCCAAAAAAATTATGAAAAAGACATATACTGTTATTTGGATTTTGGCCTTCTTATTTTTTACCCCCTTGAGCTTATTGGCTCAAGGTGAAATGGATTCCGGGGAAGAAAGCGGCAATAAAGAGAAAAAAGAAAAGAAAGTAGACATCAATATTCTTCCTGTAGTAGCCACAAATCCTACTGTCGGGGTTTTATTTGGAGTATTGCCGGGCGTCAATTGGAATATGGGAACACCGGAAGATACCAGAAACTCCACCGCATTGATAGGTATTTATTATACTACACTCAATCAGCTTTTTACTTCCGTTCGTGCAAATGCATTTACCAAAGAGGATAAATTCAATCTGTTGACTGATATCCGTTTTAACCTCAATGCGCAACCCACTTATGGCCTTGGATCAGTTTTGGATAAGAGCACCTTGGTGGGTGGAAAGGATACCCCTTCAGACAATCCCTATCCGCCATTTCAGGAACAGGAAATGATGTATTTTAATAATTTCAGGTTGTATCAAACCGTACAAATGAGGCACAAGAAAACCAATCTTTTCTATGGCATAGGCTATCACTTGGATATCTTTTGGGCAATAGATGATAAACAGCTTGACCTTGATGCTGATCCCCAGAGAATTACCCATCATTACAGATACCAGGACTTAAAAGGAATGAGTACTGAAAAATACTCTCAGTCAGGCCTTTCGGCGAATGCCACGTTTGATAGCAGGGACAATGTAGTAAACCCCTATGTCGGACAATTGGCAGCCATATCATTAAGGGCTTTTCCGGAGTTCTTGGGAAGTACCACCAATGCTTCCCAATTGTGGATGGAATACCGAACCTATGTCAACCTGGATAAGAACCGTGCTCGTAATGTATTGGCTTTTTGGACTTATGGTTGGTTTGTTACCAGTGGCACTTCCCCGTACCTTGCTTTACCTGCGATTGGCTGGGATATGTTTGCCAGGTCAGGTAGGCCATTTACACAAGGTAGAATAAGGGGTGAAGATCTTGTGTATGCAGAAACTGAATGGCGGTTTCCATTGCAACAGGAAAAGGATAAATGGGGAGGCGTACTATTCGTGAATACCTCTACCGCTAGCAGCAGAACTGAAGACATTAATCAAGCAGGTAATTTTGTATTTGGTTATGGCGGAGGTTTGAGATTTATGATCAATGAGAAGAAAAGGGTAAATTTAGGTCTCGATTATGCTTTTGGTGCGAATGGTGCGCAAGGATTATTCGTGAATCTAAATGAATACTTTTAACAATTCGTAGACTTTAGAAATTGAGATAATAATTAGATTGATTAAGGGGGAAAAGGTGAAAAACAGACCAAGGTCAAGGTACATTGCATTTTGTTGGATTTCTTTGTCAAAGCAGATCAACAATCATGCAGCAGCTATGAAATTCCAAATCTTGAGCATTACCATTATGAAATCAAACTGGAGGCTGTTTTTCCCTTTTTTTGTTTTGTTGATGGCCAATTTGGAGATCCAGGCCCAATCCGATCGTCCCCAATGGTGGTACACTTATAACCATACGGGCAGGTTTTCCGACAGGTGGGGTTATGCTTTTGACCTCAATCACCGCAGCAATGGGGTAGTGCCCTTCAATTCTACTTTGTCTGCAGCTCGAGTTGGCATGACCTACCATACCCATACCGGTTTCAGATTTACCGCAGGCTATGCTTGGTTTGGTACTTATGTTTCAGAAAAGTACAGGATATGGCTGCATGAAAACAGGATTTACGAGCAGGCCTAGTATACGCATTGTAGTTCCAAACATAATTTTGTACACAGGATTCGCATAGAACATCGATGGCGGGAGCAGTTTACGGACATCAATTCGGAAGCAACCACCGTTTTTCTTACCAACCGGTACCGTTACCTGTTTCAAATGGACGGACCCATTCGAAGGAGTCAGGAAAGGACAACCATATTAAGGTGGCAGGCAGCCAATGAGTTTTTTATCCACAACAAGGAGAATGTGGGCTATATGCTTTTTGACCAAAACAGGACTTTGGCAGGAGTGATGATCTCTCCTAAAGGAAACCTTAGCCTTGCGGTTCTTTACCAATTTATTTTGCTTCAACAGCCTTTGCTGCGTGAGCTTCAGACCATCCATTCATTCAGGATTACCCTTTTTCATCAATTGGATTTAAGAAGGGTTAAAAAGGATGATGTCTATGAAGTTCCTGTGGTTGATTGAGCCTAAAATTGGATCCGCGGATGGGTTTCAGATTATAGATTTCGCTTATTTTTAAGACTTTTTTCAATTACCGACTATATATTGATTAGCTTTTCCTAGTTTCAGGTAATAAGACTAAATTTAGATTCATATAGTAATAAGTTACTGATCTGATTTTTCCAAAAACCCAATGGAAATCAATTTTGATTTTATCTCCTTAGTTCATTTGGCGGCGATACTATTAGGCATTGTGTCCTCAGCCGTCATACTTTATTTTGGGTTCAAAGCCCATCCCGCCAATCAACCTTTGGGCCTTGGGCAGTTGAGCATTTCCTTGGGTCTTTTTGTCAGTTTTTCCCTGGTTTCCCAATTAATTGTCTATTGGCCTTTTTTGTATAGAACCGTACAGATTTTCGCCCTGATTTTTATTCCAATGCCCTATTTATATACGGTATTCTATATAAGGAAACGGCGGTGGAGGTGGTACGACTTGTTGCATGCGCTTCCTTTATTGATTTACCTGGTTGATTATTGGGATGTTTTGTCCATGTCTTCGGCACAAAAACTACTCCTCATCCAACAGGAAATCAATGACCTCGATACCATGGCCAAATTTAACCAGGGCAAATTTATCGGTCCGGGTTTTCACCATGTATTCCGTACGGTCTTGTTTAGTGCCTATTGGGTAGCACAAGTAATCCTTTTTGTAAAATGGGTCCGAAGTCAATCCTCAATAACTTTACAAAACAAGGTTTGGCGTAACTGGATGTTGGTGTTTCTGGGGTGTCAATTTTTCTTATGGTTCCCTTTTTACCTTTCTCTTTTTTGGTTGGATAAATCGACTACTTACTACATCACCAACTCTTTTTCTGTGGGATGGGTGATGCTTTCAAGTCTTTCCCTTTTCTTTTTTCCTTCTTTGCTCTATGGGAAGTCTTATGAAGGAGGTAATAGGATAAAAAATTTCACCAAAGCCCTTAAGAAAACCCAAATTTCTGAAATAGATGAAAAGAAATTAGAGGACATAATTCAGGAAATGGAGAGGAAGATGGAGGTGGAAAAATTGTTTTTGAATGCCAAATACAGTATCCATGATTTTTCCAATGACATCAATCTTCCTGCTTATCAGATTTCCAAAAGTCTGAACGCTTTCAAGGGTTTGAGTTTTATAGATTTTATCAACCAAAAGCGTGTACTTTTTTGCGTTAAGAAATTCAAAGAAGGGAAATGGTCAAATTACACAGTTGAAGCTATTGCAGCTGAATGCGGATTTAATAACCGTAATTCTTTTACCAATGCTTTTAAAAAATTCCTTGGATCCTCCCCAACTGAATACCGGGAAAACCTAAAAAATTAACATCAATTTTTTTAAGAGAAAATGGGTCAGTCCTGTAAATAAGTTTGTGGTTTTTCGTGGCAGATTGGTTTTATGTAGCCTACTCATTTTTCTATCACCAAATGATTAGTTTTCGCCATTCTTGATGGAATTCATGCCAATACATTTAGCCTTCCGCAATGCATTGAAGTATTTTTGAGTTGAGGCAATTATTAAATACCCAATAACACAATTGCTTTGTGTTGAATTCGCATAAAAATTACAACCGATACGTCTTCAACCAATTTTAAAAAAGCAATAAATAGTTTTTGTGTTCTTATCGGCTATTTAACTACCATAATTTTCTTTCAAAAACCTAAACAACAATTTCTATGAAAGCATCCAAATTCTTTTTTGGAATTATTATTTCACTCATTCCTTTTTTGGTAAAAGCCCAAGAATTGAAGGTTGAAAAAAAGGGGACTTTTATGGGCACCCCCTATGAACTTATAGAATTTCCCAATGGAGCATGGGCAAACAAAACCCTGCAGACCGACTATAAAATGTTCAAAGTCCCATTGTCGTCCAATTTCATAAAAAAGGAAGTGGTAAAAATTGCGGATGGCATCTATACCATCAATGGTTTGTTTGCATCGTATATACCTGTTATTGAAACCAAGAATGGGGTGATCCTCTATGATAGTGGTACTAGCCCGGAAATAGGAAGGGAGATCCTGAAAATGCTGGAAACAGTAACCAATAAGCCTGTGATTGCGGTGATCTACAGCCACTCGCACTACATTTATGGAAGTACTGCCATCAAAGAAAAATACCCAAATGCCTTATTCATTGCCAACTCAAGGCTTGCATCTAACTTAGCCTCCGGCCAAGCGGCTGGCAGCGTGTTTCCTGAGATCGGCCCCCTCTTGAATGGCGGCTTAATGCAGCAGTTTCATATGCTGCTGCCACGGGAAGGCAAGGATGCACCTTTTGGTGGGTTCATCTCTTTTCCTGACATCAGCGGATTTGTGGTGCCTACCGTGGAGGTCGAAGATGGACAAAAGCTCAATATTGATGGCGTTGATTTTCAATTTTTCACCGGGTTCAATGTTGACACGGACGACCAGTTATTGGTATGGATGCCGAGCAAGAAGCTGGTATTGAATAATGCATTCTGGGGTTTTATGCCCAATATGTATTCTTTGCGTGGTTCCAACTTCAGGGACCCGGAAATCATAACCCAGGCATTGTTTAAGATCAGGGATCTGGGTACGGAAATAATGCTGAGTACGCATGGTGTGCCCACTGTGGGTAAGCAGGAGGTGAAGGAAACCGTTGAGACCTATGCCGATTTTTACAATTTTGTGAAGGATCAGACCTTGAAAGCTATGTTGTTGGGAAGGAGTCCGCAGGATTTGGGCAAGTTTTTAAAATTACCGGAGCATTTTCGCAATGCGGAATATTTGTGTGAAACCTACGGTGCATTGGAAACATTTGCCGAACCCATATATCATCATGCCCGTGGATGGTTTGATAACGATGCTGCCAACATTTTTAAACTTACACGTGAAGATGAGGCAAAAAACCTGATCAAAGCAATGGGAGGCCCTGAAAGTGTATTAAAACTGAGCGACGAGGCCATCAAAGACGGTGACCAAATATGGGCTCTAAAATTAATCAACTACCTGTATGTGACAGATCCTAGCAACCAGACTTACCGCACCCAAAAAGCACAATTGCTTTACCAAATGGGCATGGTGCTCGAATCGCAAAATGCGCGCAGTTGGTGCATTACGCAGGCCTATGCGCTTACCAACAAATTGGCTTTGCCACGGTTGGTTTTGCCGGATATGATTGTGAATAATATGACCCCAACGATGCTACTTACCCAATACAAAATAAGAATAGACCCAGAAAAAGCAGGTAATACAAACTACTTATTGGCTTTTGCGGTTGGCGATGCCAAAAAAGTTGGACTTCATTGCCGTTATGGTGTGGTTGAATTTATTGATGATGTAGATAAATATATTCAAACTCCCGATGCAATCCTTACCATTACCCAATCTTCTTTGGTAGATCTATTTATGAATAGGAAAGCAGTGGGTCAAATTCTGGCAGAACAAGGCAACTCAGTAAATGGAGACAAGCAAGAAGTTGAAAAATTCTTATCAAATTTCGATGAGATCTTTAGTCCTCAAGTGAATCAGGCGATACCTGTCATTCAAGAATAGCCTTTAAGAGTAGTAATGGCTGATTTTCCTGGGCTTTAAGGTAAGAATTCTTGAATTTAAGCTTCCTATGGCTTTGAAGGATTTCTTTGACAAGACATTTAGCTTGCCTGATTTTGAAGTGGTGGATTAACATGTATAGCCCATCTTGCAGTAGCAGGGTGGGCCATTTCATGATGTAGCGTTATTATAATGACGTTTGTTTTTTTTCTACATGAACTTTGTAATTGGCAATGTCCTTAAGCCAAAAACCATTTTCAGGGAGGTAGATACTGTGGATAATGCACTGACTCTTTCTCTATATTTTAGGATAAATGCACCTTCCTGTGCAACAAGAGCGCCGTTGATAGAAGTGCTCAACAGATAATAAATTAGATTACCCGAGTTTCTTTGGGAAATCTCAAAGCCACTTTGCCATCAAATTTGTATGTTTGCGGTGTTGGTTTTAAACAAACAATGATGCGTTTTATTAAGCTTTTGATTTTTTGTTTTGTATTTCATTCCGGGATTGCTCAGCAGGAATTTTCATTTAATGAAGAAGTATGGTGGGGAGTGATGACTTCTGCCCAGATTTCCAATAGACTGGCTGTTTGGAATGATGCCCATTTTGTCAACGAGCTGTTTTTTATCTATAGGACAGGTTTAACCTATCATCCAAAAAGAGACAATTTAGTAACTACTGTGGGCTATGGCTTTTTGAAATTAGGAACTCCGAATTCGGAAGGAAGCCTGATCAGACCGGAACACAGACCCTGGATGCAGACCATTTACAGGGTACCTTCCACTAAAAAGCTGAGCACCAGCTTCAGGTTCAGGTATGATGCCCGCTTTATTCAAAATCTGGAAGCGGGAAATCTCACAGATGGTTTTTCATTTAATCACAGGTGGAGATTTAACAATGCCTTGAGGTATGCTTGGGGCAATGTGATCAGCAAAAATACCAGGTTTACAACGACGATGCTCAACGAAGCATTGTTTCGAACAGGCCCAGGTCCCAATGGTGTAAGGCATGAGCATAGGACACATTTTTTGGGGCAGCTGGGAAAAGGGAATTTTGTTTACTCCTTAGGATATGTGATCAGGTATATCAATACCAGTCCCACTGTGGCCAGAATCAACCATGGTCCTGTAATATGGGTGACGATTAATTTGAATTTCATGAAGGGCAAACTTCCTACTTTTATAGAGTATCCTAGTGATCATGTTGATTGATCTTTCTTGTTGTTAAACCTTTACTGATAGTAGCATTTTCAGACTTTTTGAAGCCCTTAAAAAATGTGTGTATCCGTTTGTGCCAAGATTCATATAATCTTGGCATAAACGGATAGTTTTTGTCCTAACGTACGTTTTTTATCAATTTGATTATCCATTCCTTTGATCTTTGTTTAGTTAAACGAGCTTATTTACCTGTCTACTCTAAACAAAATAAAAAATCGCTTTATTTCTAAAATTTTAAAATTTATCTAAACAATGAGAAAATTATTAATCATATTATCTCTTTCGATTTTGCCTTTGGCTGATATGATGGCTCAAGGTATTGAAATCACTCCCATTACCGGGTACACCTTTCAGGCTGGATTTAATATTTCAGGTGGCAGGGCCTTTTTGCGGGATGGCCAAAATTGGGGAGGTATGATGGGCTTTTCATTAAATGAGGTCACTGAGGTTGAATTGGCATATAGCTATATGGGAACCAGCGCTGTTGCGAGATCATCGAATTTACAGGACAATGTAGATACACCCGCTCAGGTTCATTATGCTACCATCGGTATGAACAGGTTATTTCCTACGTCTGAAAAAATGACACTTTTTACAGGAGCCAAATTAGGGACAGGTACATTGGCTTTTCCTGAAAGTAATTTTAGGAATATCACGAAATTTACCGTCGGGTTTCAAGGAGGTATGAAATTTTATGCTTCGGATAGGGTAGGGTTACGGTTACAGGCAAATCTTATGATGCCTGTTGTTGGTGTGGGTAGTAGCTTGTGGTGGAGTCCCGGAGGTGGCGCAGCTGTAGGGGTATCTGGTTGGTCTCCAATAGTACAGTTTGGATTTACAGGTGGATTGATTTTCAGATTGCAGAATTAGAAATCTTTTTTCACCTGAATCAAATTTTGGTTTGATCAAGAGAAACTCGCTTCCTGAGTAAAAACAAAAGAAGGACCTGATTCATAATTTGAATCAGGTCCTTCTTGGTTTTTTGAACTGCTGGTATTACTTATTGTCTTATTTGGCTCATGAAGAATTTTGTTTCAGTTTTATTCAACATGTTTTCTACTAAAGTTCCATAGAATAATAATAGTTTTTGTTGATTTTCAATTACCTCTGCGTCACAACAAAACCAAGATTAATACCCAAAGCAGACTGGGCCGGGAGTTTGGATCCGCCTAATGTATTATAGTATTTCCCGGATAGTTTGATGGCCACATATTCGCTTAATTGAAAAATAGAGCCTACTTCGGGTCGGATCCCTATTTGGAAAGCGCTTGATCTTTCCTGAAATATTCCCAGTTCAATCCTTCTTGCATTGATGACAACACCTGCCCCAAATGAAACATAGGGACGAATAGGACCGGGTTCGGTAAAGAAATAAATAGCAGCGGGCATTATCGGAACCATGGTCTGATATCTGAATTGTGTACCGGTAATTGACAAAGTTCCGCTGTTTAAAGTTTCTCCGGGTATTTTTTCAAACAGGGAAATAAATCCAATTTCAGCACCAAATCCCAATTTGGAATCAGACATCATGTAATACTCGATGTTACCACTTCGAGCGCTTGTGACTCCGATAAAATTAGCTGTATTACCGGTAGGTATTGTAGGTGCAAAATTAAAACTGAGGTAGGTGATTTGTCCAAAAGATTCCACGCTAAATAGAACTAGGATGAGGACAAAAAGATATTTTTTGGATGTATTACTTGTCATTATCTTGTTAAATAAGGAGATTGAACAAAAGCCTGATCTATGGCACGGACTATCCTGTTGGAATTGTCACCGCTGGATCCTGACACAATCCCATTGATGACAGAAATCCAATGTACAGGGATCTGGTTTTGAGAAGTTAGTCCTTTTGGATTGGTCATTTGGAGCAAAACTGTACCAGTTTCAACTGATGTAATGGCAGAAGGCAAATATCCCGGGTAGACCCATTCCCATTCAGGTGAAAAATTGGGGTAATACCAGCCCCAAAACCACCAATCGTAATTAAAGAAAACCCGATCGCCTACTGCAATTGAAGGTAAAATTATCAGATCCGGATCATTGAATTCACTGACTTGAGTAAATCCTCTTGCGGTCATATTACTACGGATTCGATTCAATATAGCTTGGCTGATAATGAAATCTGCAAGTGGAGGTGTGGTTCCTGGATTTTCTAACGTCTCCCTGTCAATCAGGATGACATTGTCCGGCATGGAATAAGTAGCAGGTACACTGAAATTGAAGCCGGAATCGAAATTGGTATACACGATATCCAACTGATCAGCCGAGTCAGGTCCGTCTGGAACACAGGAATTGGCTAGAAGGAGAATCAGGAAATAAACAATTGGGGAAAAGTAATTTTTCATAGATTTACTGATAAAATAAATATGCACGAATATATAAAAGAGATTGGTAACTTGTTGTCAGCTTGTGGAGTATATTGGTTAAAGGTTTGAAATTGATTTAGTAAAAAATACCATGCATCTAATTTTCAGTAATTTACCTTTATGGCTTTACATGAAAAAATTTTGAATAAATGAATGTGATTATTAAGAAAATTTGCCTTGTTTTTTTATTTTTTTTTATACTTACAGAAAAACCACTTTATGCACAGCGACAGTTGCAGGTAAATACTGAAGTTTGGTATGGATTGATGACATCCGGTCAAATAGCACCTAATTGGTCAATTTGGATCGATACCCATCATGTTCCCGAATTGTTTGTGATCTATCGGGGAGGATTGACCTACCATGCCGAGGACCAAAAGATTGCGGTCACTGCGGGTTATGCTAATTTAGGCCTGACAACACCTTTTTCGGAAGGGAAACTGATTAGACCTGAACACAGGCCTTGGGCCCAGCTGGTTTACAGGTTACCAACCCAATCTGATTTTTCAGTTCGATTTAGGTATAGACATGATGCACGATATAGGGCCAATTTCAATTCTACTGAAATCACAGATGGGTATTCTCTGAATCATCGGATGCGCTTCAATGCCAGTTTAAGATATAATTGGAGAAATGCGCTAAGTCCACATTTCAATTTTTCCACCACCTTGTTCAATGAATCCTTGTTCACTGTTGGTCCTTCCCCATCAGACAATCCCTTTGAACATCGGGTTTTTGTGTTATTCAGTTTTCAGAAAAAAGCCATCACTTTTTCACCCGGATACCATATCAGGTTTGCGACACCGAACCCAGAAACCCTTAGAATCAATCATGGATTGTTTTTATGGATCAATTTTAATTATAATTTCAAGAATTTTAGACGACATAATTTAAAAGAATTTCCTGGTGACCATCTATAAAAAAAAGGATGTCAGGTGAAGTACCGACATCCTTAGGATTATATAATATTTTATGGTTATAGGCTTTTTTGCCGGAAAGTTCAATCTCTGTTCAATTGGGAAGGAATACAGATATACCAGCCATTAGCGCATTTCATTTTTTGCTGATTTGATTGGTTACTAGGAAAGAAGCGCAGATCCCTATAAAATTTAATTTATTGTCTTCTTACTACACCTTCTTCCATCATTCTTTCTATGACTACTTCAGCGAATTCAGCGGAGAATTTTTCTAAAGATTTTGGATTCAGGGTTTTTGATTGTGCTGACCAAACCAGCAATTCTGATTTGACATCATAAACATTGATTTCGATAAAATATTTTCTGTCATTGACAATGTGACCGGGAGTCATCATCATACCATGGTTCATACCCCAGAATCCACCGAAGTTTGCACCCATTCCCCATCCCGGACCCATCATTGGTCCGCCCATCATCATTGGTCCACCCATCATGGCACCAGGAATATACCTTTGTTCATCCTGAACATCAATAAGCGTTAATGTCATGATTCCATCTTGACCGTTTTGGTACACCACATTCATCATGGCGTTTTTGTCCAAGTCGGTGCTCATCCAAAAACTTGGTCTGATGGTGGCATTACTCGTGGTAGATGATACTCCGATGGAACTTAATATCCGTCTGATATCATCTTCTACAGTTTGCCTTTTGCCTACATCACCTATAATAGCAGCAACATAAAGGTTGCTATATCCAGTTTGGTTTTTATCCGGACTGACCCAAGACCTGGTGACTCTTGTAGAAGGAGCACAGGATGAGACTAAAATAATCAAGGAATAAAGTAAAATTTTTTTCATATTGGATTTTATAGAATCGTTTGGTTTTATTATTTATTGTTTGTTCAATTTGTAGTTATCAGCCAATTCACCGGTTATCCGATTTCCTTGCATATCAAGTTGAAAAAGAACATTCTCACCGACGAAGAATTGATTAGGTAAATCTTCTCCATGAAGAGTAATGGTATTTCCGGCCCCGTTCCAGGAGAAAGTACCTGAACTTTCAATTATCTCGTTGTCATCCTTACCGAGATAAGTTGATTTGCGTGTGTAGGAATCACCCGGACCAAGTTCCAAGGTCACTTCAATTCCCTCACAATCTGCACAGGGGAGAAGCCCTTTGTAAATCCCATGGTAATCCAAGGAGTTTTGGGAGGTGTGATTGTCGATGACATCTTCAAACATCTCATCATCAATTATTAAATCATCTTGGTTGCTTGATTTTTGGCAAGAAAAAATTAGAGTGAATCCCGCTAAAAAAAGTAGGATTAATGATTGCTTTTTATTCATTAGTAGGTTAATATAATAAGTTGTTCGAATATACTATCAATTCGTAATTGAACAAAGACAAGTATAAGTTTTCAAATTATTTTTACAACAATAAACAGGAAATTAAATGTTGCCTAAATGAATCTTTATAAATTAAAGAAGTAAAATAGTACTTTTGGAAAATTCGAGATTGAGGCGTATGAAAAATCTACTTTTTTTATAAATGATGTTTTGATTAACTTTCCAAGATATTTGGGAGAGAGAAATTGTTATCTATTTATAAATTCGCCCCAAAAAAATAAAGCTAGAAAAAATGAAAAAATCTCAACCTAAAGGAGAAATAAGTACTAAAGACATTAATGAGAACCACTTGACAGAAGATCCGAGGACGGGTTTAAGTGTAGAAGCATTAAAAAAAGCAATTTCAAATAATCTTTTTTATGTTCAGGGAAAATACCCGGAAATAGCTACCCGTAATGATTACTATATGGCCATGTCCTACGCTGTAAGGGATAGAATGCTACAAAGATGGACCTCATCGGTCAAGCAATATATTGATGGGAAAAACAAAATTGTTTCCTACCTGTCAGCTGAGTACTTGTTAGGCCCGCATTTGGCAAACAATCTGATCAACTTGGGTATTTTTTCCCAAATGGAGGAAGCCGTCAAAGAATTGGGTATTAATTTGGATTGGTTGATTGAAAAAGAAATTGAGCCGGGTTTGGGTAATGGCGGCTTGGGAAGGTTGGCTGCTTGTTATATGGATTCTTTGGCAAGTCTCGAAGTGCCTGCCATTGGATATGGTATCCGGTATCAATTCGGGATATTTGAACAGGATATCAGAGATGGGTGGCAAGTAGAGGACACTGACAATTGGCTCAGGAGGGGAAACCCATGGGAGATTGCTAGGAGAGAAGTAAGCTATGATGTCAAATTAGGCGGATACGTTCAGCGATATATGGATGAAAAAGGGAAGTTGGTCAATAATTGGAAACCAGATTGGGTAGTCAAAGGGGTAGCCTATGATACTCCGATATTGGGTTATAAAGTCAATACGGCCAATACCCTGAGACTTTGGAAATCAGAAGCACCTAAAACCTTTGATTTCCAGTCCTTCAATGCCGGGGATTATAACAGCGCAGTAAATCAGAAAATCATCTGTGAAAATATCAGCAAGGTATTGTATCCCAATGATGAGCAGATTGAAGGTAAAAAGCTCAGATTGCAGCAGCAATATTTCTTTGTGACTTGTTCTTTACAGGATATGATCAATATTCATCTGAGGAGTGGAGACAAAATTGAGAATTTTCACGAGAAATTTGTGGTTCAGTTAAATGATACCCACCCATCCATTGGAATAGCAGAAATGATGCGCTTGCTTATGGATGTACACAAAATGGAGTGGGAAGATGCTTGGCAAGTAACCACCAAGACGTTTGCTTATACAAATCATACTTTGTTACCTGAAGCGCTCGAAACATGGGATTTAGAGCTTTTTGCCTCTGTATTGCCCAGGCATTTGGACTTGATTTATGAAATCAATAAGCGTTTTCTTGACAAGGTGTCCATTAAATATTTTGGTGACCAACAGAAGATCGATAGCCTTTCTTTGATAGGAGAGGGACCGAGAAAATATATAAAAATGGCCAATCTTGCCAGCGTGGGTAGTTTTGCGATCAACGGTGTGGCTGCATTGCATTCAGATCTTTTGAAAAAAACTATTTTGAAAGATTGGTATGAACTTTCTCCGGAAAAATTCAGCAACAAAACAAATGGCGTGACTCCAAGGAGATGGATGGTGCTGAGTAACCCACTTTTGACCAAACTGATCAGCAGTAAAATCGGTGATACATGGATCAGACACCTTGATGAACTCAAAGGGCTTGAGAAATGGGCAGAGGATCCTGAATTTCAAAAAGAATGGATGGATGTCAAGTTGGAGCAAAAGAAACTATTGGCCAGAAAAATTTACAACCGCTTGGGCGTTAAGGTCAATCCTGAGTCACTATTTGATATTCAGGTCAAGCGTATACATGAGTATAAAAGACAGCATTTAAATGTTTTGCATATTATTCATTTATACAATAAGATCAAGCAAAATCCTGATATAGATATTGTTCCGAGAACTTTCATTTTTGCAGGAAAAGCAGCTCCAGGATATCGAAGGGCTAAATTGATTATCAAACTCATCACTGCTGTCGCTGAGGTGGTCAACAACGATCCGGACGTCAGGGACAGACTGAAAGTGGTCTTCTATCCTAACTATAATGTGACCAATGCCCAGAAAATATATCCCGCGGCAGACCTTTCTGAGCAAATTTCTACCGCAGGTAAAGAGGCTTCCGGAACCGGAAATATGAAGCTTTCAATGAACGGTGCCCTTACTGTTGGTACTTTGGATGGTGCTAATGTAGAAATCAGAGAATGTGTTGGTGAAGAAAATTTCTTCCTTTTTGGTCTGACTGCAGATGAGGTAGAAGAAACAAGAAGGAATGGCTACAAACCTTGGGAATATTATCAAAATAATAAATCCTTAAAAAAGGTCATTGACCTGATCAATTCAGGATACTTTTCACACTTGGATAAGATGATGTTTAAAGAACTGACTGAATCTTTGATCTATGACGATCAATTCCTATTACTAGCTGATTATCAATCCTATGTCGATATACAGGATAAAATTGATGAAGCATTCAGAGATAAAGCTAATTGGGCAAAAATGTCAATTCTTAATACAGCAAGAATGGGTAAGTTTTCCAGCGATAGAAGTATCCGTGAATATTGTGATGATATATGGAAAGTCAAATCAGTACCGGTAGAATTGATCAATAATTCAAATAAAATCAAAGATTAATCAGGAATAACAACTTCGCATCCATTAAAAATCTTGAATTCCGTATCAATGACACGTTTTATCGATACTTGGTAATTCAAGGTTTTTCTAGATATTTCCTTTCTGCCAGGTCTATGTAAGGTTGGTGCAAATGGTGCATAAAGACCGTTTTAGAATTGTCGGGGTATTTTTCCCTGTATTGATCATCTGCTAAAAGTACAATGGTATTTCCAGTTCTTACATAAAGGCTGCTTGCTATAAACTCAGGTTTCCGAAATTCTGGGAGACTCCTTTTTATAATTGTACTGGCCTTATCTCCCAGGTATTTCTGAAAATTTCTTTGGGCTTTTCTGGTGGGCTTATCCAATTGGTTAAAAACCCTTCTCATGACAATTCTATCTGGAAACTTCTGATTTTTGATGACTTTTTTGGCATCCTTAAAGGGATTGACTTCATTGAAGTCATCAATTGTCTGAATTGAAAATGGTACTTGGGGAACCCAATCTGAGGCATTGACAACATTATAAGCCCAGCCTTCACTCGCTAATGATTCAAAATCATAGGCATAATGCAAATTGCCTGGTTTGGGTGCGGCACTGCAATAAGTTTTCCATCTGATGTCACCTGGAATTTTTTGCTGTTTTTGAAGAAAATTCAGGTGACTGGTCAGAAGGTATGCTATTCCGCCACCTTGACTGTGTCCAATGATCAAAAAATCTTTGATTCCCTTTTGATACAAGGAGTCCAATTTTGGAAGAATGTCTCTGGACAGAAAGGCTGTGCCAACAAGCCAGCCAATATGAACAGCTGCTTTTTGATCTTCTGCCAATTGATACTCAAATTGGAAATCATCACTGAGATGGAGTTTTCCTGTGGCAGGAACCATTCCTGCATAAAAGTTTTCCAGCCAAGAAACAGGATCAGCAGTAGTGCCCCTGATACTGATTACAGCTGATTTTTGATGCTCGGCTATCCAAAGATCCCACCTGTTTTTTAAACCCATTTCAGGGGATTGATAGACCAATATGTGGTTTTCCGGTTCAGGGAATTGGTTATAGTAACTACTGTCCCCCGTTGCCCTTGTAGAAATTTTCATTAATTCCAAGTACTCCAATACTTCGAATGAAGGTTGGAGATTTTGCGCAAAAATTTTACTTATTGGCAACAAAAAAATGATAATACTGAAAATAGTTCTCATAAGATTTCCCTGAATTTTAATGTTGGGAAAGTTTCGATTTAAAATTGCCAAAAGCTTCTTTTAGATCTCCGGCTTTTCCTTTTAATTTTTTCAAAGTGAAGGCCAAGGCAATATTGAACATCCCTAATGAAAAGAATGCCAAAGCAGTAAAAAACACAATGGTCAATCCACCTAAAGTAGGATTAAAAATAATCATCAATGCAAACACAACAGATAATGTTCCACTAAACAAAAGCCATCCCCAGCCATCAGAACCGTATTTTTTCATGTCAAAAGCAAATCCAAAAGTAGCGAAACCCTTAAACATAAAATAAAATGCAATCATAAAAGGAAGTACTGCCATGGTTAATGCTGGATGAAAAAACAGGACAGCGCCAATCACAAAATCAAACATGGCACCGGAAAAATGCCAACCCCAATCATCGATTTCATTTCTGTTGGAAATTGAGAATATCAATTGAAAAATCCCTGATACAAACATAAATGAAGCGAAAATAATGGCCAAGGTTACATAACTTTTGACAGGTGTTGAAATGGTCCAAATACCAACCAAAATAAATCCTGCTCCGATCAGGAGGGGTAACCACCAATTTTTGATCATGAACTTACTTTTTTTCAATACTGATTCCATAATTTGATGTGATTAAATGAAAAGATTTTAAATAATATTTGCCAAAATATAGAAAAAACTTAATGTATTCTATAAAAGCTTCCAATTACCTGATATTATCAATTTTTTCTTCAATTTTTTTTCGCAATTTATTGAAGAACATTCCTCTTTCTATCTCTCCAGTAGTGCTGATCATGGTTGATTTTTTCATCAAATTATCAAGATTGGAAAACATGGCATCATTGAATTTTGGATCCATGGATCCAATAAAGTACAATACGCTGTGATTCAGGTAAGTTATCCTGACATTATCCAATTCTGTGAAAAATGAATTATCACCGATCACAAATTCATTGACAAATAAATGATAGGGGGCACTTTCTGGAGTTGGAGATTTTCCCAAATGATATTTCAATCCAATTTCCGCCTGACTTTCTAAATGATTGACGGTTTCCTGTAACTGATTGTATAAAGTGATTGCCAAATCCTTGGAGGGAATCCAGCCCATTTCATAATAGATATCAATTTGTCTGATTGTAGCATTTATCCCTTCTTCATTCCAGATTTCTGTCGTGGGAAGTTGGTTGTAGAGTTGAATGATTTTATTACAAGTGTCTTTTACTTTGAAATAGAAAAGATTTTCATCGGTAAATTTCTCATATTTCAGGGAGTCATAAAAAAGTATGGATTTCATAAAGAAAAAGAATTTAAATGAGGCAAGTTCAGGAAAATAGAGCTGATAGAATGGTGGCATATCTTTGACATGGTAATAGATATGTTTATTTTTTTGGGCATGTAACATCTGAAACTGCTTGAGAACATCTTCCAACCAAAACTCAAAACTATCTTTGGTAAAAGAATTGAGCTTTCCGTGGAATACAATGGCATTGGTCTGCAGGTTGAATACCTGATCCAGGGAGATATTGAAATGCTGACTGATTTTTTTGATTTCTTCCAAGTCTATATATTTTTCACCCCTGATACGGCGATAGGCAGAATCATTGCTGATACCAAGAAGGTCGGATATCTCATCAACAAGTGATTTATAGTGGGGTATTATATTTTTGATATGTTGGAAAAACTGAACCTGTATTTCTGAGTTTGCCATTTTCAAAAAGGGTTATTTGGATTAGAGTGAAAATTTCATAAAAGCATATAATAACTTAAATTTTATTTTTCATATAAAGTTTAAACAAAATAAAATATTAGAATTTTTGTGCCTTACAGTGCTTAAGGTAATGTTTTTACCAAAATATTTCAAAAAATTTTATATGAATAAAATCATATTTTATTATATAATAAATAAAAGATAAAAACTATGATTTTTTAAAATTTAAACTGTGTTTATTAGCTATTTTCTATACAGAAATTGAACGCCTGTTATTTGAGAATTTGTTGTTTTGTTAATCCTTTTTACCTGTAATTAGAAAAAGCTGATACAGGAATGGCAAATATTTTGGATATCAAATATCCATGAGGCATTCTTTTTTTTTGGAAGACCATTTTACTTCGGGATTCTTCTTTATCTATGGAATTCGCACAAGGATTTATCCATTGAAATTCAAAAAGAGTTTTGAATATTTTACTAATCCTTACCAATCTTCTTGGGATTTTTTCAGCAATCAATAAAAATTCAAGCCCGCAGTATCGAAATACAGAATTATGACCAAACCTATTTTTAGATACCCCAATTTCAATTCGGATTTCCTTTGAAGGGAAGATAATTTGGATCTATAATTTGTGATCAGGTAGTATTTCAGATATACCTCTCAAGATGGAAGTATTCTCCTGATTGAAATTACCACATCAAGCTTTGTTAAAATAAAAACTCTAAAAAATGAAAACGATGACGGGATTCCCACAAAAGTCTGATCAAATCAGAGAAGTCAGCAAGTGTATAGGTACGTTCCTTATCATTGCCATTTGTCTCTTATGGATTGCTGATTTTACAAGCCTTTTCGGTTTGAGGTTTATGGTTTAATTGTTTCTGGGATGGCTGACCTGGACATTTACTGAATATTTTCTTCACAGGTTCTGGATGCATAACTTTTTCAAAGCAAAAGGCAATAAATTATATGACATCCATATGAATCACCACAAGCATCCACAGGATATTAAGATAAGTGGTTTTCATAGAAGATTGACATTTGCAGGAGTGATACTTTTGATTCCACTTTCAATTTATTTGAATAATTATTTTACTGTTTTTACAGGATTCTATATTGGATTTATGCTTTACAGCATATTGCATCTGATATTGCACAGACCATGGAGCAAATATCTCATGCCTAATCTCCAAAAATCCCATATACATCACCATGGAAAATATCCCAATAAGGGTTTTTCTTTCAGTATGATATGGTGGGATTGGATGTTTGGAACACTTCCTCCAAAAGAGGCAAAGATTTCAAAAAAGATGTTGAAATTCTATTTTAAAGAGGAAGATCATGATCATTTGCAGGATAAAAAATTTCTAATGTGAGCACATTATCAAAGGGTATTTTTTAAATAAAGCGGGTATTGTATCCCGCTTTATTTTTCGACCCAAAACAGATTTTCAGGTTGTTTTTGGTGTTAAACGGCTTCTCCCCCGGCGGTAGCGTTATGTAGTTTTCCCAATTCCTGATCAATGGTCCAAAGCCCAATGCCTTCTTCACCAATGATGTCAAATAGTTCCAATGCCCTCCTGGCCAAAGTTTCCTCTTCACGCTGTTCGGTTACATACCATTGCATGAAGCTAAAAGTGGCAAAATCCTTGGCAACAAAAGCATGGTCTACTATGGAGTTAATGGATTTGGTTACTTTGATTTCATGCTCCAAGATCAACTCAAATATCTCTCTCAAAGAATTGAAATTATGTCTTATTCCATTTATTTCTGGCTGAATAGCATGTCCTCCGGCTTCATTGATATAGGTGAAAAGCTTCATCATATGCATTCTTTCTTCATCAGAATGGACATATAAATATTTTGCGGCATTCTCATAACCCATCATGTGGCACCATGATGCCATGGAAAGATAATAGGCGGAGGATTTACCCTCCATTTCAATCTGCTGGTTCAATAATTTTTCTGTATCATGCAACAACGAGCGCTGAAGTGTTACGATTTCTCTGTTTTTCATAGCATTACGGTTTTATACAAAAATAACTAATTCCGATCGATATGGTTCTCTTCGTACATTTTTTACTGAAATTTAGAATTGGTATAAGTTTAAACTATCCTTGCCTTTCCTTCAAGTTTTAAAAATAGAAGGATATTTTTGATGAAAATAAGGATAAAAATAAAATTCTCCTTTTATACTATCGGTTTTAATAGTCCGCACTATATATTTTATATTTAGCCGAATTTTAATTTTAAACACAATAAATCTGTCCAAGTTAAAGTTTGTAAATCTCAATATAACCTTAAACAATAACCCAATAAAATGAATTCAAGAAGAAAATTTATCCAAAGTAGTTTATTGGCTTCCGCAGGATTATCAATCCCCACATTTGTGTCTGCAGATTCCCTTATGGAACTGTCCAAAAAAATAGCCCCTTCCGACAGATTGAATTTTGCGCTGATAGGTGCCAAAGGAATGGGTTGGTCAAATATGAATGCTCATTTGAAGATGCCCAATGTCCACTGTGTAGGCATTGCTGATATTGATTCCAATGTTCTTGACCAAAGGGCAGAGGATGTAAATAAGCAAAGGGGTATTAAACCTAAAATATACAAGGACTATAGAAAACTACTGGAAGATAAAGACATAGATGCAGTCATTGTTGGAACTCCTGACCATTGGCATTGTCTCAATATGATTGACAGTTTATCAGCTGGAAAGCACGTATATGTCGAAAAGCCAATAGCCAATACCATGGAGGAGTGTAACTTGATGGTCAAGGCAAAACAGCGTTACGGTAAAATGGTACAGTGTGGACAGTGGCAGCGCAGTGGTAGCCAATATGCGCAGGCTATTGACTATGTCAAGTCCGGTAAATTAGGTCAGATACGTTTGGTCAAAACCTGGGCTTATCAAGGTTGGATGAAACCGGTCCCTGTAGTTCCGAATGGACCTGTTCCTCAAGGCGTAGATTATGATATGTGGTTGGGGCCTGCGCCAAAAAGACCTTTCAACGAAAACAGATTCCATTTTAACTTCCGTTGGTTTTGGGATTATGCCGGAGGATTGATGACAGATTGGGGAGTTCATGAGATAGATATTGCGCTCTATGCCATGGGAGTTACTGCACCCAAATCAGTCATGGCATCCGGAGGTAAATTCGCCTATCCTGATGATGCCTCTGAGACACCGGACACCCTGCAGACAGTGTATGAATACGATGGTTTCAATATGTTGTGGGAGCATGCAACCGGTATAGATGGTGGTAATTACGGCACCACAGAAGGAATTGCCTTTATTGGAAACAATGCTACCTTGGTAGTCAATAGGGGAGGTTGGAAAGTGATTCCTGAAACTGAAATGAAGGACGGTAAAAGAGTTGGTAAATTGGAGGAAGTCCAATTGATCAAACCTGAAGGAAATCCTTTGGAACTACATGCAAAAGGTTTTGTAAATGCCATTACCAGCAATGACGAAAGCAAACTGACTTGTGGGATTGAAACGGGTAGTATTGCCGCCATTAACGCCCAAATGGGTAACATTGCATACAAAACCGGTAAGAAAGTATATTGGGATGCAAACAAAGGTCAATTCACAGACAAGGAAGCCAATGCCCTTATGAAAGCCAATTACCAAAACGGTTGGAAATTACCGACAGTTTAAAAGGAATATTTTGGTAACAAAAGCCTGCTTGATTTTCATCTGGCAGGCTTTTTTTTAGGGAACAAATGCTGATAAATCAATCGGCAAATTATTTGTTCCTGATATTTTTATACCATCTGTGGTTGTCCAGTTATGTTTAACAATCACCCTGTTTTTAGCCAGATCAAAGGTCAAGTTAACCGTACCGCTTTCGGCATTATGAAATGTCGCAAAAGTTAAATCATTGGGAATATAGCTTAAAGAGATTATAGGACCGATGGTAAAATTTTTTCCTACCAAGGTTGGAAAAATTTCCTGGTCAGTAATTCCAGAAGCAGAAAAGACTTTGTAATCTCCATTCTTCAAGGGGAATTTTGGGAGACTTTCACCATCATAAACAGCGTGTACACCAATAGTGATTATACTTGAATTTGGAATGAAGGGTGTTCTAAATTCCACATCTGTCGACAATTCGAGATTGGCCCAATAATGTCCATTTGCTTCTGCCACGTCAACAGGTCGTAACAGGGTGATTTTTGCAGAAAAAAAACTGATGGGTTGATCTCCAATCAGTAAGAAATTGTCTTTGCTTGTCTGAAGTTCTTCAATGGTAGATAGGCTGCAGCTTGAGAAAAGGAGCGTAAAACCCATACATAATATGAGTATTCTAAATCGCAAGGTTGATGGCGAATAATTCAATAAAAGCATTTAAGTGGATAGTTTATTATTTATTACCAGTCATTTTCTCTTTTGACATAATTCCATTCAGATTTCAGAATACTGTAATAAATGGTGTCTCTCCTACGGTCCTTGGTCATAAGGGTATGGCTCCTCAAAACGCCCTCTTCGATAGCACCGATATTTTTCAATGATTTTCTTGCCTGTAAATTCAGTACGTCAGTTTTGAATTCCACTCGTTCTAATTCTAAAACCTCAAAACAATGGGACAACATGAGTTTCTTAACCTGATTGTTTATTCCTGTCCCCTGAAATTCCCGGCCTAGCCAAGTCCACCCGATTTCAAGCCGTTTATCTCTTTGGGATATATTTCCAAATGCCGTAGCACCAACCAACTGCTGCGAATTTTTGTCAATGATGACAAATTGTAGTCTTTCCTTATCAAGTGCAGGTTTTGCCCATCCTCTTATTCCTTCCAAACTGGAAAGATCATGCGTATAAAATCTCCACATGTCAGGTATTGAAGTCAATAATAAAAGTTCGGGAAGGTCTTTTTCCTCGATTGGCCTTAACAAAATATATTCGTTTTCTAGCCTTAATTCAAAATCAATCATTGTCTTAAACCTGTTAACCCAAAGTTTCGATCAGTGCATTATTGAAAAGCTGTACTTCCTCAATCGTACCTGTGCTTACCCTGCACCAATCATTGAAGGGGGGGAATGGACGACCAACAATGATTCCTTTTGCAAGCATTTTCTTTGCAAGGGAGGTTGCATCTTGGTTGGCATGAAAAAACACAAAATTGGCTTGGGAGGGTAGAAAGGGGAGTTTCAATTGATCTAAGGTCGATTCGATCAAATTCCTAGCCTCTTTGTTTTTACTTAAGCTGAATTGATAAAACTCGTCGTCTAGCAATGCCGCCTTTCCTGCTTCAATCGCCATAATATTGGTATTCGCTACCACCCTTTCAGATAGTTTTGCTGCTATATCCGGTCTTGCCACCAAATAACCCAATCTTATCCCTGCCAATCCATATACCTTTGAAAGTGTTTTTGAGACGATCACGTTTTTGCCCTCCTTCACCAATTGGGTCATTGAGGGGTAATTTGGATCCTCGATATAGTCACAATAGGCCTCATCACTGAATACCATTGTTTTTTTGCTGACAGCATTGCAGAAGTCAAGTACTTCATTTGCAGGAAGCAGTTTTCCTGTTGGATTATTGGGGTTACATAAAAAAACAAGTTTTGTTTTGGAGGAAACCCGTTTTTCAATTTCCTGAAGATCATAATTCAAATCTTTGTTCAAAGGAACCCAATTGATCGTAGCACCCCAGGTCTCAGCGTAGGTCATTAAGGAAAGAAAAGTGGGTAGTCCTGAAATAATTTCGTCCCCGGGACCAGCATAAGTAATTCCGGTTATTTTCAGTCCTTCTGTTGAACCTGCGACAAGTACAATATGGTCAGTCGGAACGCCTTCTTTTTCCGCTATCATTTTTTGAAGACTCGAATTAAAAGACCATGGATACCTACAACCTAGATCAAAGGCTTGTTCCATAGCTTTCCTTACCTTGAGAGAGGGGCCATAAGGATTTTCATTGGATCCTAATCTGATTAAAGAATCAAGTGGCCTGGGATTGAATTTTCTGACTTCTTCGGTTGATAGGGCAGAGATTGCCCCAGTTCCTGTAAACAAAGCTGTACCACTTACAAATGAGGCACTTTTCAACCATTGTCTTCTTGATAGTTTCATGGTTTTTTGATTTTAATGCAAAATGTAGGAAGATATGGCTTTTATTCCTAATGCTTAACTTTTTATGAGGTTTAAAAAGCGTAAAATTAAACTTAAAAAGAGAGTATTTTACCAAAGTAGTAATTTACTTAAAAAAAAGATTGATAATATTATAAAATTCAAAATATAATTCCTAAATTTTACGGAATAGTTATCAGATGATGTAAAACTTAAAATAATCAGACAATGAAAAAAATAAGTATTCTATTGTTCCTGGGTATTTTTGCCTTCAGTTTGGCCAATGCCCAACAGACACGTTATTTGGTTTTTGAATTCTTCAAAGTGGAATCCAATCAAACTTATGATTTTATTGAGTTTAAAGATTTTATGGATAAGGTATATCGCGCTGCTGTAAATGATAAAAAAATCCAAGGTTGGGATTTTTGGTCTTTGCAATCCGGAGCCGATCCTAGTGAATTCCAATACATCACCATTACTTATTTCAAAGACCCTGTTTCCATGATGAGCGGGCTTTCGGAGGAAGATATGGTGAGATATGCCATGATTGCTTACCCGCACCTCACAGAAAAACAAGTGAAGGAAAAATTTGATGATGCCATTCAAAATAGAGATTTAGCGCAAAGAGCTTATATGCAGGAAATTGCTTCAACAAAAGACAATTTTCAATTAAGAGCCGGAACGCTAGCCTCTTTTGACCTGATGAAGGCAGTGGAAGGAAAGTTTAATGAATATGAAAAAGCTGAGAAGGAAGTATTTTTACCCATTCATCAAAACAGAATTGAAAAAGGTTTGATGGGGAGTTGGAGTTTACTGAGAACAGCCCTGCCAATGGGTAGTGAAGCTAAATCAACCCACCTGACCATGAACATTTACAAAGATTATGTTCAGTTTTTCAATGCGCAGGAATATGAGGATATGGAATCCACCGCAGAACAGCGGGCCGCACAGGAAAAAGGTCTGAAATCCCGCGATCAAAAATTCATTTATTTGGCTACCTTGGAAAATGCCATTCGTTAAACATTGAGATTTATTGTAATTCACATATCTCTTCTAATATCTCAGCTTTGCTCTCCAGCAGATAATCACATAGGGGATTTAATTTGAACCACAAAAGGAACAAAAGGTAACAAAAGACTATATTCAGTATCTTTTGTGTTCTTTTGGCACTTTTGTGGTTCCATCATTTTTTTTGTTTAAACAATAGAGCTAGCCCACTACCATTGACAGATTTTGAAATCGAGTGTTTAGAACTACAGATAGCATTAAATCTATAATAAAACTTTGCCTTGTCACCTCGACGTCAGGAGAGGTCTACTGCCCATTTTGATGTCATTTCCTTTCTGTAAATGCCAAATTTTCTCCACTACCAATGACAGATTTGTAAATTGATAGTTTCGAACTACAAATAGCATTCAAGTCCAGGAAGAACCTTGCCTTGTCACCTCGACGTCAGGAGAGGTCTGCTGCACGTCTTGATGTCATTCCCCTTTCTGAAAATGCCAATTTTCTCCACTCGGGATGACACAGAACCCAATGTCATTTCCTATTCTGAACATTTTAAAAATATTGAGGAATCGCAATGACGAACCCCCTTCTTCTAGGCTATCGCATCTCGGTTCTAAGCTTTAAACCAATATCTTCTCGATTTCCTTTAACTCTGACTCGGTGAAATTCAGATTTTTTACGGCATTCACATTATCAGCCAATTGTTCGGGTTTGCTGACCCCAACCAAAACCGTGGTAACCCTTTCGTCTTTCAATAACCATGCAATGGCCATTTGGGCCAGGCTTTGACCACGGTTCAAGGCGATTTTATTCAGTGCACCTACTTTGGACAATACTTCATCAGAAATCTGACTTTCTTTGAGATACCTGCCGTCTTTAGCTATCCGGCTGTCCTCAGGAATTCCTTTCAGATATTTGTCTGTCAATACTCCCTGTTCCAAGGGAGAAAAAGCGATTGAACCAACGCCCTTTTCACCAATGACGTCCAAAAGTCCATTTTCTACCCAACGGTCAAACATGCTGTAGCGGGGTTGATGGATAAATAAGGGAGTGCCCAAGTCTTTTAATATCTGATGGGCTTTGGCTGTGTCCTCAGCGCTGTATTGAGAAATGCCCACATAAAGCGCTTTGCCTTGCCTGACAATATGATCCAAAGCTCCCATGGTCTCTTCCAATGGTGTTTCTGGGTCTGGTCGGTGGTGGTAAAATATATCCACATAATCTAAACCCATTCTTTTTAGACTTTGATCAAGAGAGGCGATTAGGTATTTCCTTGAACCCAAATTCCCATAAGGTCCCGGCCACATATCCCATCCTGCTTTGGTAGAGATAATCAACTCATCCCGGTAGGGTCTGAAGTCCTTTTCCATGATTCTGCCAAAATTTTCCTCAGCAGATCCATAAGGAGGACCATAATTATTGGCCAGGTCAAAATGGGTGATGCCAAAATCAAAAGCCTGACGCAGAATAGTTCGTGCATTTTTGAAATCAGCATTGTGCCCGAAATTATGCCAAAGGCCCAATGAAATCAAAGGAAGTTGAATACCGCTTTTACCACATCTTCTAAATGGCATGTGGTCATAACGGGTTTCATTGGCGATATAATTTGGAAGAGGTTGTTGGTCGTTGATTTTCATTTAAATGTTATTTGTAGGTATAATTGGTATGAATTTTTTGTTGCTTAAAGTTATTCCATATTTCCTTATTTACCAGAAATGCTTGGAAACAAAGGATTATCTAGCATTGAATACTAAACTACCAAAAGTCCCTTTAGGTCGAAGATCCCGATGTTTTCGGGGGATAAAATATGGGTAGAACCAAATGATTTTCATGGTTACTCGGAACCGCCCGTCTGCCTTTCAGCAGACAGGCTGTATCCAAGGTGATGTTGGCAAATCGTTTTTTTAGATTTGTAGGTTTAAATTCAATTTTGCCCCCAAAGCATTAAAAATCCTCATTACCGTCTCAAAAGTCACATTTCCGATACTATTTTCTAATCTTGAAATTTGTGCTTTTTTTACTCCCACTAATTCGCCTAATTGCTCTTGAGTCAAATTCTTCTTTTTTCGGGCAATTTTAATCATATCGCCTATGAGTTCAAGTTTAAGCTCAAATTCATATTCTTCCCTTTCTAAAGTTCCTTTTTTCGCAATTAAAAGGTCTTCCGCTTCATCTAATTTGTAACTTTTCATTTATTTTTGTTTTTTAGATAATTTGCTCTAATATTTTCGGCTTTGTCAATCTCTTTTTTATCCACTTTACTGGTTTTCTTAATGATTCCGTGTGTAGCGAAAACAAGAGTTTCAGTTTTGTCCTCTTTGTCCCAAAATGCCAAAAGTCTGTATTGAATTCCTGAATATAAAGTTCTAAATTCCCAAATTTCACTAGTGAGTTTTTTAAAGAATTTAGGGTCAGAATTTTGCTCGGCTCTCCTTATATTCTGAAATATTTACTTTCTGACCTTTAAGTCTTGATTTTGGACAAATTTAAAGGCATCTTCTAAAAGTATAGTCTCAAATCGTTTTATCATTCATTTTTAAATAAAATCATGAATCAAAGCTACAAAAATGTTTCGTTAAATGTAAACATTTTTCGGTTTTTCAAATGTTTGCCAACATTCTATATCAGAAAGAAAAAGAAGTTTAAAGGATAAATATCCCCAATACCACTGAAATCCCGGCAAAAGCAAAAATGACCAAAATTGGTTTCCATGCAAATTGGATCCAATCTTTGTAAGATATACTGGCTGCCGCAAGGATCGCCATCAGACCGCCATTACTGGGAGTAACCAAATCCATAATCCCCGCACCATATTGATAGGCCAATACTACCACCTGTCTTGACATTCCGATCAGATCGGCTATTGGAGTCAGCAAAGGCATGGTCAAAACAGCCTGTCCTGAGGTACTGGGAACTGGAATATGCAGCAAAGCCTGTGCAATCATCATCCCAAAAGCCGAAAGTCCTAAGGGTAGGTGTTCTAATGGATTAAAAAGCGCATAGATGATGGTATCAATGATCTGCCCTTCCTGCAATACCAAATAGATACTTCTCGCCAACCCAACGATGATCCCTGCAAAAATCAATTCTGCAAACCCCTCTGCATAGGCTTTGGCAGTACCGTTGATTCCCAATTTACCGATGATTCCTGCTGACAGTCCCAATGCAAAAAATATGGCAGACATTTCATTGTAGTCCCATTCCCAATTGCTTAATCCATAAATCATAACCGCAAATGTAATTGCGACCAAAACAAGGATAAGGCTATGGGAAATGGATAGTTTACTTGGGATTTCGCTCTCTCCTGAAGTGTCAAAAGAAATATCTTTCCCATATTTGACCATATAAAAAATCCAAAAGCTTAAAGCAATTATAAAAAAGACCATTCGGTACATGCCTCCTGAAAAAACCGGTACTTCGGCTACTTTTTGGGCAATGATTACTGAAAATGGATTGGTCGGTCCAAATGCTCCGCCGATGATTGCGGAACCGAGACAAATACCGACAATTGCTATTTTGGTATATCCGATCTTACGGCTGAGGATCAACAACACCGGAACCATGGCGATGATTTCTTCCTGCAGTCCGTTCAGGGTCCCTGCTGTGGCAAACAGTATTCCAACCAATGCCAGTAAAAAGGTTTTGCCGTTTTTGAACCGGTGAATCAAGGCTTCCAATCCGGATTTAAATGCACCTGTTTTGTCCACCACATAAAACGCCCCACCGATAATCAAGATCAATACAACTACTTCTACACCTTCAATAATACCCTCCGGGACACTGAGAAACATTTTCCCAATACCCACCGGTTGATTTTCCAATGTTTTGTAACTGCCCTGAACTACCACTTCCCTTCCTGTCTCTTCATCCAACACCCTGTCATAAGAACCTGCAGGTATCAGATAAGTCAATATTGTTGCCAGCACTACAAATGCCAACATGATGATCATGGGGTGGGGGAAGGAAAGTTTCATAGTTGGGGACCAATATTTGGAAAGTAAAAATATCGGAATTTTTGGTTTTGGTTCGAAGGTTTAAGAAAGTTCTAAGGTTAGGGAATGTTCAATTCGTTGATGTCTAGAATTCGAAAAATAGAAAAATGGATTTAAAAGTTTAAACCTTGCAAGGTTTTAAGGTAAGAAAGCCGGACTATTTTCTTCTGAATCCGTGTTTTGTTAAAACTATATTACTAAGCTGACCCGATCTCCCCATCCAAAATCCCAAGGCAAAAATCAAATTGGTTATGATATTGACTACATTTTGGATAAACCACAGATCAGTGGCGATTTGGGTGTTGAGGAGGCCTTTGACAAAAAAGGTGCAGAAGTTGTAAAAAAAGATTCCAAAAACTATCCAGAAGGATAATGGAAGGGATTTTTCTTTTTTCCCTTCCACTATCTCCAATACCAAGAACCCCGCAAAAAAGGCCAAACTTACCTCTGTGAAGATGTAATAGGTAGAAAAGGCAGGTTGATAAAAAATGATCAATAGCCAAAACAGAAAACTGAGTAGCATGAAAATCTTGGTCAATTTGACAACGACCTTGCTTTGGCTGAAATACCCGATCCACCAAAAGTAAAATAGCGGTTCCACCAAACTATAAGCATAGCGAAAAAACCAATTTCCTTGGGTATTGTTCGTGATATACATGTACCAACCGGTTAGATCAATCAGAAATCCAAAAAACAGAAAGACCAAAAACAGCGGGTATGGCTTAAGCTTATGCATACCCAATCCTAGCCCTGAAAGGAAAGGAAGAAGCACTGAAAAGGTAGATATGATCTTAAGGTAATAAGCAGCGTCCGTCATGCAATAGTTATGGGCAAAATTGTCAAAGCCAGAAATCAAAACCTGATTCAGGTTTGCTCCTCTGTGTTTGGTGGTGGTGGAGGCCAGGAATTTTGAAGGATTAAACCGGATTTTTCTCTAAAATCTATGTTTTTGAAAAGTAATCCATTTGAATTATACCCCATAAGGATCAACCGTATACGATTTGAACTAAAGTATTTTTTATGGGAATTATCATAGCCAAAAAAATATTTGATATACTCCACATCCGCATTTTTTACCAAGTTTTTTACTTCCTCATTGATTACTCCCTCATTTTCAAAAAAACTGCAATAGTACCGGTTGAATTTCCTTCCCCTAGGATCTTTTCCGAATTTTGTTCTAAGTTTTCTCACTGTGTCAACGTCGATTTCTTTGTCCTCGCTTTTGTGCACAGGGTTTGAATCCAAAATTAAATCCAATATATCTTTTTCTGTGATTTGAGGTTTGTCGCATAAGATAATTTTATCACTGTACAGCAATGTCTTTTTTTTTGGTCTACCAGGCACCCTTTCTGGACGATACTCGCCTTGTTCAAATGCCAAAAAACACTTTGGCAATTCTAGATTTGGATCTTCATTTCTGCAAAACCAAGCCATGGTACCTTTGAAAGGAAGCATATCTTCTTTATTTGGGTCCATAAGTGTGGATTTTTCAATTATTCCGCCTATAGCCTCCTTAGATCCTATTTCACAAAGGGCTGGCTGTTTCATAAAATTGTATACCAACCAAGCCGCATCATTTGGACTGATTTCATAGGACTCTTCCAATTTGAAGTTTTTATCTGTTTTCATATTCTTTTATATTTTTTCTACTGACACTGAGAAATATATTTGAATAAAAAATTGATTTAAATTAAGTTTTCTTACCCATTATTTTATCCTTTAAACTACCAACTTTTATTCCTTAATATATAGAACCCATAATGTTGGTAAATCACTGACAATTTTTCAATGTTCCAATCTTCCAATTTTCCAATTCACCTCATACTCCATTCTGCTGCCAAGTCTAAAATCTCACGTCTCACATCTTCTGTCTTTTTTCAAATCCCCACTCCCCCCCAATCTTTTTCTCCCTTTCCCAAACGTTTGGTCAGTTGCATCTCGGCGGATTTTGGGGAAGAAATACTCAGCGTAAACTGCCCCCCGATCGGACTGTCCACATACCATTGGAGTACATGTTCATCATCACTGAGTTCCAATTCCACAGGAAATAAGGAAGCAACCGGGCTACCATCCAAGATCAAATGGATTTCTCCCTTTTCTACAAATGCACTGACCACAAGCTTTTTCATACGGATTAATTTATCCATTTGGTGGTATAAAGTCCAACACAAATTAGCAAATGGAAAAATCTCCATAGAACATGGTAAACTTTTAGTTGAATTTGGTTAGATCATCGGATATTTTTTAAGAATTCATCCTTTCTCCTTCTGGAAACATCCACATAGCTTCCGTCCTCCATTTTCACTTGGCCGCCCTCTCCTTTGAGGTATTCTTTGATATATGCCAAATTGATCAAATGACTGTTGTGCACCCGGAAAAAACCCTGCTCCAAAAGCATCTGTTCACATTCCTTGAGGGTTTTGGATACGATGATGGTTTTTTTATCAATCAGGTGAAAGGTGGTATAAGTATTGTCCGATTCGCATCGGATAATGTCCTCGATTGGCACAAAAAGATATCCGGATAGGGTAGGGAGGGCAACCTTCTTTTTTGGGATGGATTTATGGAGATTGTTCAGTAATTCCTGCACATGGTCGAAGTTGCTTCCCTTTTGCATTTTGGACCGGAATTTTTCCAATGCCTGATCCAATTCGGTTTCTACTAATGGTTTCAGCAAGTAGTCTACCGCTGCCAAGCGAAAAGCAAGGGTAGCGTAAGTATCGTAGGAAGTGGTAAATATGATTGAAAAAGGGATGCTTTCAAATCCCGACAACCAATCAAAAGCATTGCCCGGTGGAAGGTCCACATCACAAAAAACCAGGTCCGGTTCCTCCTTTGATACCAATTTGGAAGCATCTTCCAAATTGAAAGCCTGACCAACCAATTGTAAATCAGGATATTTTTCCAGCAATGCTTTCAATTGACTTTGGGCAGCTGCTTCGTCTTCTATGATAATGACCTTGTATTTTTTCATAGCTAATCTTCAAAAGGTATCCTAATCTGCAGGACTTTCCCTGGAATCCCATCTTTTCTCTCTTCGAGCCTGTATCCTGATTTATTGTTGTTTATTTGGTTAAGCAAATCAAAACGTTCCTGCATCAACTGCATCCCCAAGGAAGTCTTTTTGACCTGTTGACTGAGATTTATTTCTTTTTCTAGAGGTTTACTATTGGTCTTTTCATCCTTGATTTCGCACAACAAATGATTGTCATCCGCTTGTGAAATCACCATGTCGATTTTTCCGCCTCCGGATACCCCATGCCAAACTGCATTTTCCAAAAAAGGCTGAATCAGCATGGGCGGAATATAGATGGTATCCGGGTCCAGGCCATTTTCGACAGTAATGGAAAAATCAAAAGTGTGATTCAGGCGTAACTGTTCGAGTTCCAGATAAACCCTGTTGGCATCCAATTCTTCTGAGAGGGGGACTGTTTTTCGCTCACTGCTTTCAAGGACATAACGGATTTGTTGGGAGAACTTCAATAAATATTGCCCGGCTTCATTGACAGGATGGCTGTACATATAATGATGGATTGAATTCAGGCAATTGAAGATAAAATGGGGATTGATCTGGGCTTTGAGGGCTTTGAGGGTTACTTCGGTTTTTTGGAGCTGTAGTTCTGTTTCTTTTTCTTTAATTTTTGCTTCCCTTTTTGAGCGGTAGAAGACAAAAATCACAAAGGAAAATGCTACCATCACAGGAATAAGTGCAAATAAAATCAGGGTTTTGATCTCGGTATCAATCTGGATTTGTAAAATTTTAAGAGAAAATACTGTGGAATAATATTGATTGTTCCAAAAATCACCAAAAAAAACCATCTTAATCATTGTAATATGAATTTTAAACCGATAATATAAGATTTATTTTTGGTTAAATTTGAGAAGGTTATTTTTCTTTAAAAATTAAAGCATATTAATTTAGTTTTGAGATTAGAAACACTTTTTTAATTTTTAAGGTCATAGGTAAAATACATTTATTAAAACCGAATTCAACCATTTTCCATCCGATTTTTAAGTCAATTCCACCATTGGCTATTTCAAGTTTCTCAACTAGCATCTCTACAAGTACATTTAATTCTGATTTTCAACTGATTGATTTCATTTTAAAACAATTTAAGGGTAATGAGTACTTATTTTTCAATGCCGTCTCTGCAAAAGGGGCGGCATTTTTTTGATACATAAATGAAATATTCTTTTTCCAAATTCTCCCCGGAACCGACAGATTCTTAATGGGATTTGCCGATTGCTAAGTCACACTGTTTTCCAGATCATATCATCGTTAGATTTAAATTAAAATATTATTCTCATACCATTTCTACTTTGGTTCAATCTTTTTTTCCACCATTTACTAAAACTCTTAACTCTATGAAAACCATGAAAAAACTTCTACTTTCTTTGTTTTGCCTGATTGTTTCAGTCGGACTTTTCGCTGCCACCCGTACTGTCAGCAATAATGCTGGGGATGTAGCCCAATTCACTTCCATACAAGAAGCAGTGGATGCTTCCTCTGATGGGGATATCATCCTGATAAGCGGTTCATCCACCAGCTATGGAAGTTTCACTGTTAACATACGTCTGACCATTATAGGTCCGGGAGCAAATACGGACTTCAACGGTGGTGCAAACGCGACCATCGGCACCCTGACTTTTGGCAGTAACCAAGCTTCCCAATCCATTTTGTTGGGCCTCAATATCGGCGCTATCATCATTGGGGTTGCTGATTGCGATGAAGTGCAGGTAAGAAGGTGCCAGGTTAATTATTTGTACCATAGTCCAAACGATCCCTCCCGAATCCCTCAAAATTGGCTATTGGAAGAAAATAATTTATATGGTAGTGGAGTTTACAATTACTATGATAATAATTTGACAGCCAATTGGACGATTAGAAATAATTATATGAATACATGTGTAATTAACGGTTCAATTTTATCCAATAATGTATATTATGCTGGGTCTATTCAAGGGAGGGCAAATGTAATTACCAATAGTGTTTTTTATGGTTCCTCATTTAGTCTTAATCAATCCAGTATAGCAAATTCTATATTCAACAATGCTCCGAATATTGACTTTTCAGCCAATAGCGGTTCTGGAAACTTTCTTGAAACAGATCCTCAATTTGTGAATTTTACCTTTTCATCCGATTTGTACAGAATGGATCTTTCATTGCAGCCAGGCAGTGTAGGCATCAATGCCGGTACAGACGGGACAGATATTGGGTTGTTCGGAGGTAAAGGATTTTTGGTTTCTGGCTTGCCGGGTATACCAAGTGTCGAATCTTTGGTCATACTGAACCCCACCGTACCCCAAAACGGTACGCTGAATATCCAGGTTGAAGGTAAAGCCAACAATTAAGTTGACACGACCATGAGAACCTTTTTATGCATCCTATTGATGGGGTGGATGTGGTTGCCCTTTGCAGCAAGGGCACAAAATCCAACCATCACAGCGGCGGAGTATTTTCTGGATGCCGACCCAGGTGTGGGCAGTGGAAAGTCTTTTCCAGTGCCTGCATCTGCTAATCCAAGTGTTCAGACTCAGGTCAGCCTTCAGGGGTTGGCCTTAGGTTTCCATACACTTTCGGTCCGGTTCAAAGACAGCAATGATTTTTGGTCTGTCGCACGGACACGTGTGTTTTTGATCGAAAGTCCCGTAGATTCTGAGGAAGTCAGTACCGTGGTAAGTATGGAATATTTTATCAACACAGACCCAGGACCCGGTAATGGCACCAAAACCAATATTACTCCGGGAGCCGAAGCTTCATTGGCAATCCCTGTCAGCCTCTCTGGCTTTCCTGAAGGTTTCCATAATATTGCTGTAAGGTTTCAGGACCAATCAGGAAAATGGTCAACTGCGAGGTCACGGATATTTTTTATCCAAAATTCCATTACAGATTCGCCTTTGCTTCCAATCACAGCGGCTGAATATTTTATAGATAACGACCCGGGACCTGGTTTGGGAAAATCCCTCTCCGTGAACCAAGGTCCCAATCCCCAAGTCTTGGGAAATATTTCCCTTACAGACATTCAGCCAGGTTTCCATAACATCGGCGTCCGTTTCAAAAGTCAGGATAATATTTGGGGTCTTGCCAGGAGTAGTGTGTTTTATGTCAATGATGAAAACTTCGGTAAACCCACTATGGTGGACTATGTAGAGTATTTTTTTGATGGCGATGATCCGGGAGAAGGCAATGCCACATCTATAACTTTAGATCAGCCGGCATCGGCGATTTCTGTAGAAGCATTGATTGCCGTGGCTGATTTGTCACAGGGTACTCACAGTATCACCGTACGTATCAGGGATACCCAAGGAATTTGGAGTCCGGTGGTCAGTAAGGAATTCATTGTCGGTGAGCCACAATTTACGGTGCCTCCTAAACCTGATTTGGCAGAACTGCCAACCCTTGAGGATGCTTGCGCCATCAACCTGTCGGATTTGACCGCACCAACCGCAACCGCCGAAGACGGCAGCAAGGTTATAGGGACAGCGGATGAATCATTGTTTCCGATTACCAAACAGGGTAGTTCTGAGATCATTTGGACCTTTACGGATATATCAGGCCTTAAATCCACCCAAAAACAATTGGTAGTCATTGAGGACAAGGAGGCGCCAGAAATCTCGATACCGGGTCGAATTGTCTTGAATGCCAGTGCAGATCAATGCGTATTCACCAATGTGGATTTCAGTGGAGTTACCGCCACCGATAATTGCGGTGAGCCAACACTGACAAACAATGCTCCCGAGAATTTTGGCTTCGGCATTACTGTTGTCACATGGACTGCGACAGATGCTGCGGGAAATCAAGTTCAGTCAACCCAAGAGGTTGAAGTGATTGACAATATTGCGCCTTCGATTACCGCTCCTGCTGACTTGGTAATCGAATTACCGGCCGGATCGGATGGTATCGAAAGCATAAATATAAACCTTGGTTCACCATTGATTTTGGAAAACTGTGGTTTACAGCTGCTTGAGAATAACGCACCGGTAGTTTTCGAAGTCGGTTCGACGAATGTTACTTGGACTGCTGTCGATTTGGCTGGCAATACGGGGACCGCTTTACAAAATGTTATCATAACGACAGAAGTACTGCCTACCATTTTAGCACCGGCACCTCTAAATGTAAGCACGGATGCTGGAAGCTGTTTTGCAACCGTTGCGGATCTTGGCACACCCAGCGTGACAGGCGAGAACATCCCCAACGACGGCATTAGCAATGATGCACCGGCAACCTTCCCTATCGGCACAACTGTGGTCACCTGGACCGTTACGGATGGAAAGGGCAATATTGCCACTGCCACACAGGAGGTAACTGTAACTGACCCCGAGCCACCTACTATTACAGCGCCAGCTGCTGTAACCGTCTTGGCGACCTTGTCACGATGTGATGCCTCGGATGTAGCACTTGGCCAACCAACTGTAGCTGACAATTGTGGTATCAAATCTATAACCAATAATGCACCTGAACTCTTCCCATTTGGAAATACGACAGTAACTTGGACAGTGGAAGACCTGAACGGAAATGTGGCGACAGCCAGTCAAATTGTTACTGTCACAGAAGATCAAGAACCGCTGATCACTGCCCCTGCGGATCTGCTTGTGCAGATTGCGCCAGATGCTGACAGCGCGACAGTCGTAGCACTGGGTCAAGCAGAGGCTTCTGATAACTGCGGTATCGATAAAATAGAAAACAATGCACCCACTGTGTTCCCACTTGGCGTGACAGTTGTTACCTGGACCGTTTCAGATATCAGTGGCAATACGGCCTCGGCAGAGCAGATCGTTACGGTGACCAGGGAAATCCTGCCCACCATCACAGCACCACCTGCCATTACGGTCAACAATGACCCCGGCACCTGCGGCGCATCAGGCATTGAACTCGGAACACCTTCAGTGACCGGTGAGGATATACCTGCCGATGGCATTACAAATACCGCCCTTGAAACCTACCCTGTGGGAACCACCAATGTGGTATGGACAGTCATTGACGGCAGAGGCAATACAGCCACTGCGATACAGACCGTAACCGTGGTGGACAAAGAGGCTCCGACCATCATCGCACCGCCTACAGTCAATACACTAACCGTGGCCAATGGCTGCGAGTCAGGAGAGATTGATTTGGGTGAACCAAAGGTTTCGGACAACTGTGAAGTCCTGTCATTCAGCAATAATGCCCCTGAGGTCTTCCCGTTGGGCACAAGCACAGTAATATGGACAGTGATTGATGTCAATGGCAATGAGGCCACCGCAGAACAGACCGTTATTGTGGTGGATGAAGAACTGCCGCTGATCACCGCCCCTGCGAACATCACCATCAGGATAGAGGCCGATGAAGATTCGGCAGAGGATGTGGAACTCGGACAGCCTACCGTCTCAGACAACTGCAGCATCGATGAGGTAAGCAACAATGCACTTGGCAGTTTCCCTGTGGGTACTACTACAGTAATCTGGACCGTCCGGGATGGAAGTGGCAATGAGGCCACTGCAGAACAGACCGTCACAGTGACGAGGGAGGTTTTACCTACCATTACCGCACCACCTGCCATCACGGTCAACAATGACCCCGGCACCTGTGGCGCCTCAGCCATTGAACTCGGCACACCAACAGTGACCGGTGAGGACATCCCATCTGACGGCATCAGCAACAATGCCCCTGCAACCTTCCCTGTGGGCAATACCCAGATCACCTGGACAGCAACCGATGCCTCGGGCAACACAGCCACCGCATCGCAGACGGTAAGAGTAGAGGACAATGAAGCACCTCAAATATCCGCCCCTGCCAATATCAGTATTCAATTGCAGGCAGGAGAGGAGTCAGCTACTGATGTGGAACTCGGAACCCCGACAACTTCCGACAACTGTGGTGTGGCAGAAGTAACCAACGATGCACCGACGTCCTTCCCGATAGGAACCACCATTGTAATCTGGACAGTGACCGATGTCAACAGCAATACAGCAACGGATACCCAGAGCGTAACCGTGATTCCTGCGGATACTGAGACGGATCTTCCGACAGTCAGTGCTCCCGCCGATATCCTCGTGGATACCGACAAGGGAATCTGTGAAGCAAACAATGTGGATCTTGGCATAGCCACCTTTACGGGAGACATTCCTGATGGCGGACTGAGCAATGATGCCCCTACATCCTTCACGCTAGGTGAGACCATTGTCACCTGGACGGTAACAGACAGAAGCGGCAATTCGGCCACTGCGGTACAGAAGGTAACGGTCAGGGACAGGGAACTACCGGATATCAAGGCCCCTGCCAATCTGGTACTGAGCGCAACAAGCGGCGGAATCTCTTCCTCCGAGGTTGATCTCGGTGAACCGGAGGTATCAGACAACTGCAGCATTGCCGAGGTCAGGAACAATGCCCCTGCGGTGTTCCCCATAGGCACCACGACAGTGACCTGGACAGTCATTGATGGCAGCGGTAATATATGCACCGCCAAGCAGCGTGTGACAGTCAACCTTATCGAAGGAGAATGTGAAGTGACTGCCAAAGCCAAACCTGTGGTGACACTGAAACTCAACAGTCAGGGCAAGGCAAGACTTAACCCTGATATGGCCGATGACGGTTCCACGGCCTTCTGTGGCCCGCTGAAACTCGACCTGAGCAAGTGCGACTTTACCTGTGAGGATATAGGGGAGAACAGCGTCAAGCTTATAGCCAAAGATGCGAAAGGCAACAGGGACGAAGTTGAATTCAAGGTGATTTTAGTGGATGAGACCAAACCAAAAATCAAAGTTGAGAAGAAAGCCTTTGTCTGGATGATGAAGAAAGGGGACACCTTTACCATGCCTGACTTTAAGGACAGGGTGGAAGCCTCCGACAACTGCGGCTTTGAGCTTCATCAGTGCCCTGAACCCGGAACCAAGTTCAGAAAACCTGAGAACAGCTTTGTGGAATTCGAGGCCAAAGATCCTTCGGGCAATAAGGCAACCGACAAGTTCAAGTTCAACCTGCTGGTCTTCAAATGCAAAGTGCCGAACAAAAACGGCAGGACGACAGGGGAGCAGGAGCTTTCCGATATGCTGATTGTACCTTGGAACACATCGTTCGATAAAGCCATCAGCGAGGGCATTGTCTTCGAGGAGGGCAGCGATCCGGAATATATCA
>NZ_JABFHF010000032.1 GCF_015476655.1 Aquiflexum lacus | reverse complement strand
TCAAAGGGTGGTCAAGATAGCCGGATCGGTGGTCAAGATCATCGGAATCTACAATAGGCTGTAAAATCATAGGAGGCATTATCGCTTTTTTCAGATCTACATCTTCAGCAATTGTAATTTTCACTTCAAGTTGCTCCTCATACCTCATCTTTTCGATGGACAGATACTTTTCCAAAAGTTCAAGCTCCTCCTCCAAAGAAATTGGTTTTTGAAGATTTCCTTCAAGCGAAAAACGCAGTAAATCACTAAGCTCAACTATCGCATTTTCGGCCTTCTTTGGGTTTTCATTCACAAGTGAAGTAATCCCATTAAAAGCATTGAATAAAAAATGAGGATGTAATTTAGATTCTAACGCTTGTAGTTTTGCTTCCTTTAACTGATTTTCAAGTTCTTTTTGTGTAATGAGCGCTTCTTCACGCTTTTGGACATATTCTACAGCGATATAAATAGCCAATAAGAAAAAATAATTTTTAGCAATATTATGAAAGTCGGTATAGAAAAATTTTTGTACTGTAATTGAAAAAGAATCCAAATCTAAATTGTCAGACCAAAGCGATATTTGAAAAAAAATAACAATAATGTAAATAGTGGTATATGAAAGTCCATGAGCAATGAACAATGGTATTTGAAAACCTATTTTAAGTGTTCTAATCTTTTTAAAAATAGGCAGAAGAAAAAGATAAATTAGTAAAATGCCTATTGTCAAAGAAGTTATTGGGTAGTACATTAAGTCGTCCCAATCTAATTTCCCTAGAACCGAGGATTTGACAAAGAGAAGCTGAAAAAAGTTTATAAAAACAATTATTAACCAGCTTATTAGCGCTACAGATCCTTGACTTATTTTTTTTTGAATTCTCACTGGTCAAAATTAAGGCTTAATTAATTTACCCAAAAGTTTACTACTTCAAATTACAACATATTCACTTCAAAATACGCCCTACTCACTTCAAAGAAAAAGAAGATGAACATTTTGATTGTACTTTTAAAGCTATTCTAATTCAGCTAAATGAAAGCTCTCATACAATTTATAACTATCATACCATTTGTTTTTTTGAGCAATAATTTAAATGCTCAGACATCTCACTATGCTGAAATAGAAAATGGAACTCTCCATTATCAAGTGATTGGTTCTGGAAAACCTATTCTAATTATAAATGGTGGACCAGGAATCGACTCTGACGGATTTATGAATCTGGCAGAAAGAGTGGCTGATTTAGGTTATAAATGCATCTTGTACGATCAACGTGGTACTGGAAAATCGGAACTGAAGCAGATAGATAGTACAACCATCACAATGGATTTGATGACTGAAGATATTGAAGTCATTCGAAATGAAATAGGTTGCGACAAATGGCTCGTTTTTGGACAATCATTTGGTGGCGTCATGGCTAACTATTATGCTACTAAACACCCCAACCATATTTCAGGAATTATTCATTCTTCATCAGGTGGAATTGATTTAAAGGTATTAGAGAATGCTGGGGCAAGGATTAACGAATTATTAACGGAGAGTGAGCGTGATTCTTTAACATATTGGAGGCAACAACTTATTGTTGATTTTTCAGAAACAAATCGAGTAAATCATGCCCGGGCACTCGCTAAGGCCTATGTGGTTTCTGATGAGCATGTACCTGCAGTATCGGCTCGTATGAAGTATGTAAACATGAATATAAACAGCTTGGTTTGGCAAGATTTAAGACGAATGAACTATGATTGCAAACAATTATTAAATGATTTCCATCAACCAGTATTAATCGTTCAGGGCAAACAAGATGTCGTAACGGATGATATGGCATTGACTGCGGATTCTGTATTTCCTAATTCAACCCTTATTTTTCTCGATAGCTGTGGACACTACGGATGGTTAGATCAGGAGAAAAAATATTTTGGTGCCATCAAGGAGTTTTTAACATCGGTTGAAAAGGAAGACATTTAGCAGCAAATCACCAACTATGTGAAATCTATCTATGAGCATGATACAACCTTTATTTCAGGATATACCGATGAGTTGATTCAAAAATCAGGGTACTTTTTTTCAAAAAAGGAAAAGTCATGGAGTTATCACTTTATGAGTTATGAGGAGTTAATTAATACTGCTCTTAGTTACAATTCAAAAGAATGGCTCCCAAAATGGTCTCCTATTGAAATTGAAGTTTATGAAATAAAAGAGAAAATTGCCTCAGCAAAAGTGAAAGCTATTTGGGGATTTGATTATATCCTGCTGTCTAAAAATCAGAAGGGCTATTGGAAAATAGATAAAATCTTATGGCAAAGCTATTCTGAAACGGAAACGAAAGAGTATTTTAAAAAATTAAATCAACTAGCTGAAAATGGCTGATTTCATTTCTAAAACTGTGTTACTGACTTTATTCTTAAGTATTTCAATTCCTTTATTCAGTCAAGAAGGTTGTAAATGTTGTACAAACAACCAACGTGCATTCTACTTTTGGGCAGGAACTTGGGAAGTATTTGATACAACTGGAAATAAGGTCGGTGAAAATGAAATCACAACTATAGAAAATAATTGTGCGTTGATGGAAAAGTGGAAAGGTTTAGGAGGAGGATCTGGAACAAGTATGAATTACTATAATCAACAAGATTCCACATGGAATCAAATTTGGGTGAGTGGTAATGGAGGAATTCTGAAACTCAAAGGGACTTTTACTAACAACGAGATGGTTCTCAAAAGTGAACCTTTTTTAGTCGATTCTACGCTATGTTACAATCAAATAAAATGGTCTCAAGTTAACAATACCGTGAAACAAGTTTGGGAAGTTTATGACGAGGAAGGAAATGTTAAACATCGTGTCTTTACTGGGATTTATGTAAGAAAGAAATAACAGTTTTTAATTATCAATTATGCGTTTTGTTTTAATAATTACATTCACTTTTATTTGTTCTTGCTCCTTTTCGCAATTGTATATTGGAGAAGTTGCAACCCGAGATGGTTTTCAGCACATGACCTTAGAAATCAAAGAGGACAGCACGCTAATTTCATTTCCCTATACTTTCAGTCAAACCTTTGATTTCGGTTTTTCCGCTGAAGTAGGGAAATCATTCACGGTGAAAGCAAGATCAGAAAAACGAGAATTCATCGTGAAAAATGTCAACACCGACATAATTGAATTAGAGACAAAATTTACTGGCTATAATCAAAACATTTCTCTAAAACGTCAATTGGATTCAATAAATGAGAGGGAGCTTAGCGAATTCACGGGGAACTTTATTGACGAAAATGGAAACAGAGTAATTGTCTATGCACGGAGAGATAATTTGTTTTTTATGTCTCCCTACACTGAAGAAAGTGCTTCGCTGAAACCTATTGGGAAAAATATGTTATGGAGTACATCAGGAGAGACCACCACGTTTTTGAATAATACAACGAATAAATTTGAACAAATTTCCATCACGAATAGACACGGGAAAGAAGTTAAGCTCAAACGCTCTCATGAATATTCTGTGAAAGAGAACTGGGTAATGGTGGATGGAGATTCCATATATGTGAATTTATTCATTCCAGATTTAAAGGAAAAAATGCCTGCGTGTTTATTACTACCTGGAGGAGGAGGGCAACCTCAGATGGATAATGCAGAATATGAAGCGCGTTTTTTGGCATCTTATGGAGTCATTGCCATGACCTTTGATAAAGTCGGAGTTGGTAAATCTAAAGGGCGAAGTTTTGAAAATTATACCTTCCAAGAAAAAGCAGCTCGTTACCAACAACTTTTTGAATACCTCAAAAACCATGAGCAGGTTGATTTAAAAAAAGTAGGGCTGCATGGCCCGAGTGAAGGTGGGAGATTAGCACTCATGATGGGTGAAAAATTAGTGGATGAAATTGCTTTTATCAATGCCACAGCCACTCCGATAATGACAATGAAGGAAGGACAGTTGTATGCTTTCAATCACTATCATCGAAACCTTGGTGTTTTGGAAGAAGATATAGTATCGATAAACTCTATTTGGAAGTCTTATTACGATGGCATCATCAATGAAAAAATTGACACGACTAACTTTTCATTGATTCGTGAATTACAATTAAAATACAATCGCTTATTCATACCGCCAACGAGTGAAATCATTCCAGTTTCTCCTAAAAAAGAAGATCTATTAGATAATAGTATCGTAACTGACGCCAACAAGCTTGTTTGTCCTGTATTTTTGCAATATGGAGAAAATGATCAGCGCGTAAATCCGACACGCTCTTTACAAAACTTCTATCAGAATATTTCAGATAATTTAGAGGTTACAGTTGAGTTATATCAACGGGGAAATCATTCTATGATGACACCTGAATATCAGATTTGCCCTGGATATGCTTATGATAAAATTAAGTGGTTAAAATCAATTAAAATAATACAATGAAGGTTTATTGTACCATACTATTTTTCATTTTTGCGCATCTTTCATTTAGTAAGTCGGATATTGATTCCTTGAACACAATTGAGCAGGAAATATTATCCGTAAACAGAGCCATGGAAGCAGAGTTTGATAAAGGGAATTATTCTAAAATTGGTGAATTCTATGCAGACAAAGCAGCCATGGTAGGGAACAAAGTTGAAGTAATTGGAAAGGATAACCTAGTTGATTATTGGGGAAAGTTTAAGAATGCCCATTCATGGAAATTAGAAAATATTGAAATAACAGTTTTAGGTCCTAATGTGGCATTGCAGAGAGGATATTCTAATATATCTTATTATAATGCAAATGTACTTCAAACAGCGCGCTCTATTTTCTCGCTTGTATGGATTAAAACTGAAGAAGGATGGAAAATGATGTTAGATCATTTTTCTCCTAGGTAGGTTTTCGGACATCCATACTTGGTTGCCAATGGTTACGGTTTGGGTATGAGCAATACTCACCAAACCAAAGCAGAATTGAAGAATTAAAGCGAATTTTTTCATATTCGTATTTCTTTTAGGTTAATATTTAAATTGAAGCCAAGGGTATTGGCTTTTTCCTTTTCAATTCATACACTATGCAAGACGTTCCATCAAATTCTCTTTCCTCAATAAATTTAAATCCGAGCTTCTCATAAAACCTTTGAGCTCTAACGTTAGACTTCAGAGGGTCAATCAAAATTCCATCTATAGATTTATCTTTAAAACATCTATCTATGGCGAGTTCCATCATTTTCGTCCCATATCCTCTGTTAAGGTTCTGTTCTTCCCCAATCCAAATATCAATTGCTTTCTTGTTCGGTTTAACTTCTCCCCAATACTTAGTTTCTTCTAAAAATGGGTCAATTATTTGTATGAAACCAATCGGATTTCCGTTCAATTCGGCTATTAATTGTTCTCGCCACTCAGGATTGCGCTTCAGTTCGATTTCCCAATTCCAATCGTCATCAGGGTCACAGTCGATAACGTGTTGCTTTGTATCCCAATATTTGACTAAGTTAAGGTCGTTAATCGTTGCTGGTCTTAGTTCTATCATTTGGTTATTTCAGCTTGCAGTTAAAGGTATGCTAAGTATTTGAATTCCATATGTCTGTTTTTAATTTAGCACAATGTTAAAAATACTAGTAATTGCGGCTTAAAAGCTCAAATCTATCACAATACTGCTTAGCATTAATGAAATTTTATGACTTGAATTATCACGCTGCTCGCCATTACTTATATTTGTTGGGTGTAGTTTTTATTTCTACTAGATTTAAGCCTATCCTTGTTCCCCCATGAAATGAATTATCCATCTGAATGAACCCAAATTGTGCGATCAGGAATAATTATACATTTTCTGAATTTAGCCATTAGAAAGCAACTGAAATGTATCGTTGAGTTCATTCAGCTTAATTTTTTCTTCGCGTGTTGCGCTTTTACCCATGAGATAACTTGCAAAAAAGATTAGAATCATAAAAAATATAAATCCGATTTTATAATCTGTGTTTGGGTAATAGCCTAGGATTTCGGGAATGTAAAGTGCAAAGGAAATGCAAAAGGTGATTAAAAGGATAGGTGCATAAAGTCTAAAAAAACGAAGCCGCTTCTTGTAGAAGTTTAGCCAGTGTTTTAAATATTCCTTGGGTGCAAGTGTTTCATCAAGTTTGCTGATTAAAAACACATTATATAAATTAATTGACACAATAATAACCAAACATACTGCCAGAATCCCCAAAGCCGTGTACGAAATATCAAACTTAAAATTTTTGCCGCTTAAAAATCCAAACCACAAAATAAAAACTGTAGTCCCGAATAACCCAATTGCACTTAATATATACTGCTGCTTGATTACCGCAAGTGAATTGATTTTCTTGTTACCAAAGGAATGAGCTAAATCATTCGTATTTAGTTGATTTTCAGACCAAATACTTTTTAAATCATCAAATTTTTTCATAATTATTAAATATTTCAGTTAGTTTTAGTTTTATACGATGAATTCTTACAGCCACTGAATTTTCTCTAATTCCCAGAACTTCGGCAATTTGCTTGTAGGATAATTCATCAAGAAACATGGTAATTATTAACCTATCAATATTTTCCAGTTTATTGATCGCTTTATACAAGAGATTAATATTCTCATTCTTCTCATCATTATTGGCTAACACTTTTTCAATTTCTTTTATATCTATAGCTTTTGACTCATTTTTTTTGATGTAAGTGAGACATTTATTTATGGCTATTCTATAAATCCATGTGGTACGAGAAGATTGTCCGTTAAATTTATCCCAATGCTTCCAGGCAGATAAAAATGTTTCTTGTGTAAGATCATCAGCCTCATGGATTGAATTGGTATACCCAAAACAAAGACTTTTTATCTTACTGCTGTATTCCAGGTAAATAGAAGAAAATTCTTCGCTTATATTATCCATGTTTAGGCGTCACGATTTTAAACCTTTATCCATTTGACTCCAAATCTTGAATAATATTACAAAGGGATAAAAAAATTTTTTCAAACAATGAAATAACCTTATTATGAGCTACTATTCTAAGACTTCAGAGGAAAAATTCTCTGGTCGGCACCTTGCATAATCCGTCTAGTCTCTTATTTTTTGGTAATTTATGACTTGCACATAACACCCTTTTACTCGAAACAGTGTTTTGCCTATACATCTATATTGAAATCAATAAGGTAAGTTTAATCCAACGTACAACGGTTAACCCCGGATATGGTATGTGACCCCTTGTCTGTGGTCAACCGGATGTTGAATGGAGTTGTCCTTTGGAAGAAAGACTCGCATGTATCTGCTCTTTTTCCTTTACGGGTATAGAAGTAGGTGCATGGCCGACGGACATAGGAATTTGATCTGATCAAATCATTTTGTTTTGGTAGAAAAAAAATCGGCCTTAAGGTATAAGTTGTTTTAGGCCTATCGTGTCCACATCGGCTATTTTTTCAAGACCATTAAAACAGGAACTTGGCATTTTTAAAAAATAATGGAAGGAAAAATCCTGGGTTTGAATATAGCCATTGAAATGTATAGAAGGGTAAGGTTTCAAAATTTTTCTCGACCGGATTTTTTTCAGTTTTTTCAAGGTAATTCTTCCCTCCTGATAGCATTGCGCTCGCCCCTAGGGGCGCAAAGGGGGATTGAGGATGGAGGGGGGGGGGGCGGTACAGTTGAACTGATTTAATAGATATGTTCCTTTGACGGTATGTTTGTTCAATTCACCGACATCCATGTTCAGTTCACTGGGTTCGACAGATACAGGGAGCATAATAGGACTTAATTTCAGGTAAATCAACCATAAGAAAGCATGAAATTTCCCGTGAATTTGGGACAAACCTAAAGTCGGTGAAGACACCTCAGAGGCTCCCTGAATCAGGAACCCCCATTTTTGGTAGATACACCAAAAACTCGTAACTAGTTGCATAATCCTTGTTTTAAAAATTCTATTCTCAAAATTGAAACTCAACACAAAAACCATATTTCCCATTGCCCTATCCGTGGTTTTGCCCCTTCTGGGGATATATGCAAACCCCGAAACGGAGTCCATTTTTAATCTGGGTTTCATCGGTAACTGGATAGTTGGATTCATCACCTGTTACATGTTGTGGTACATGCTATGGGAACTTTGGAGGGTAAAAAAAACCAAATACAGGGCTTTGCTATTTGTGTTGGGCATCATTGCTTGTATTGGCGTTTTAAACGGTTTTTTTTTCCTGTTTATGACAGATGGTGTAGAAAATTCATTAAGGGCCCAATCGATAGCTAGAATCATATTTGCTTCCATCATTTTTATAATTATTCAATATGCGCTCAAAACGCAGGAAAACATTTCGAGGTTATTGATTGAGAAGGAGCAGATACAGAAAGAAAATTACAGGGTCCAATTAAAAGCGCTGCAAAAAACGGTCGATCCACACTTCCTGTTCAACTCTTTGAACACGCTGCGTTCCATGGTGCGCCAACAGCATCAACATGCAGAGGCGTTCGTAATGAAGCTGTCCGACTTTTACAGGCAAATATTGAGTCATGACGATAACTCGACGCTACCGCTTTCAGAAGAGCTGATGGTGTTGGAGTCGTACCTGTTCCTGATGAAAAACCGCAACGAGGCAGCCATGCAAGTGAAATTGGGGGTTGACAAGAAGTTGCATGCGTTGCATTTGCCTTCTATGGCATTACAGGTAGTGGTGGAGAATTGCTTCAAACACAACAGCATGACCGCCAAAAAGCCGCTAACCATTGAGATCGTAAGTACGGAAAGCGGTCATATCGAAGTATTCAATAACCTCCAACCAAAAATTGAAGAGGCTGAAAGCTCCGGATATGGCCTGGATGTTTTGAGAAAGCGTTATGCGCTTTTGAACGAGCAGGATGGGGTAACGATTAAAGAAACGGACGGACATTTTCTTGTACAATTAAAACTGCTGAAAAGATGAATGCCTTAATTGTGGAAGACGAAGCACATACCGCCTCACTTTTGCAGGAAATCATTGAGCAAGATGACGATTTTATGGTCATCGAAAAACTGGAATCGATAGCAGAAGCGGTCCAGTACCTGAGTAAATACCAGAAAAACCTGGATATTCTCTTTTTTGATATCCAGTTGGCAGATGGGAAGAGCTTCGAAATCTTTAAACATGTGGATGTAACCGTGCCCATAGTGTTTTGCACCGCCTACGATGAATATACCCTCCAAGCCATCAAAAACAATGGGATAGACTATGTGCTCAAGCCTTTCAAAGAGGAAGAAATACATGGAGCGCTCCAGAAGTACAAAAGGTTGGTCAGCAGTTTGCAAGCTAAAAATGCAGCACCCGTAATCATGCAGACACAGGATGACAAGAAATTCCAAAAGAGCTTTCTGACCCAGCACCGCGAAAAATCTATAATCAAAAAAGTGGAGGAAATCGCCGCTTTTACCGTGGAGTATGAAAACGTGTACCTCTACACCTTTGAGGGTGATAAATATCCCATTTTTAAAAAACTGGAATACGTGGAATCCGTATGCGATCCGAGCCGGTTCTTTCGCGTCAACCGACAGGTGTTGGTGAACAGAGAGGCCATCCAATCTTTTGAGCCTTATTTCAACCGAAAAATAATCTTACAACTTAGTGTACAGCTTCCCGAGCAAGCGGTGGTCAGTCGGTTGAAAGTATCGCCATTTAAGGAATGGTTGGAGGGATAGGGTAGTATCTTTGTTAAATTGGTGAAATAGTTAGTTTTTTTATCTATCAATTTTTTTCATGATACGGTACAACTGATAAAAACCTTAATTCCCAACCTGTTCAATTGACTTGCCGATTGGTGCAGTTCAGTCAGTTTGCACCGAATCAGAACGATCAAATGAGATAATTTTACGATGTATTCAAAACAACAAACACTTTAAATCTTGGTAAAATGAAAACATCTAAAATCAGTCATTTATTATTTCTATCTCTGTTTGTGGTGCTCTTGAGCTGTGTAGAAGATGAAGGGCAACAACCTGAAATCGAACCTGTAGAGACCTCCCCTTTTCAGCAACTCTATGACCAAGGAGTGGATAGGTATCTAGGTACCATTACCCCAGTTTCATCAGCATCTGCCGGTCCGGGTGTAACTGAGCATGTGTTTAGTAGTGAAGATGGGCCCGTTTGTTTTACCGGCAAACAATTTTCTATGTTCACCAGAAACGGAGGCAGCAATAACCTGATGATCTTCCTGCAAGGAGGGGGTTTTTGTAGCCCAGTAGTTTGTGCAGCAGTTGAAGAGGGCATCCCTTTTATTCCTTTTGGGATATTAAGCCCGAGCGACCCACAAAATCCTGTTGCAAATTATAATGTAGGGTATGTGCCTTACTGCGATGGTTCCATGATGTCGGGCGATAATGAAGTGGATAGCGATGGTGATGGCGTAAATGACCGTTTCTTTAAGGGTCTACAAAATTTATCGGCATCACTCGATGTGATTTTCAAGAACTATCCTTCGCCCGAGAAGATTGTCCTTGCCGGAAATAGCGCAGGAGGTTATGCAGTGCATATTGCGTTGCCTTTAGTTAGAAAACTATATCCCGAAGCCCGTATTTATGTTGTAAATGATTCAGGGCAAGGCATTGCTAATCCGGGAGGGATGGCTTCACTTTTTGACTATTGGAATGCCGAGGCGTTCATTCCGGCAAGTTGCCCAGACTGTATTGGGACAGACGGCAACCTGACAGGCCTTCATAATTATCAGCTTGCAAAAGACGATAATATCCGCATGGCGTATATTTCCTCAAAACAAGACTCAGTGACCTCAGCTTCTATGGGCGGGCAAGTCTTCGAAGCACAACTCCTCGAAGCTTCCATAGAACTTAACAACGCCCACCCCGAACGCTTCCAAAGTTTGATCGATAATGGTGATGCACACACCTATATCATCAGAAGTTTCAATCTTGAAATAGGAGGCATCTCCGTGAGGCAATGGCTTGCCAATATGATCAATGAAAGCGCGGGTTGGGAAACAGTTATTGAATAAAAAAAAAACTTATCTAAAAAGCATTTCCCAATAATTATTTTCCATCGAAGATGGATGTTTGATAATCATTTACCTCAAAAATTTAATGTTAAAATAGATTCGATTTAATTATGAAAAAGCTCAAATTCATTCCAGTAGTTATATTCTTATCCATTGCTTTATTTATGGTTTCTTGCCAAGATGATGATGACATTGATGTTTCGCCTCTAGAAGAAACAGAAGTTGAAATATTAACTTCAGCAGGTGGCATTGAATTCGTCAGGACTCCTGAAGCCCAATTTGAAAATTTACCAGACTGGCCTTACGATTATAAGTATGTTGAAATAGACGGATTACGCCAAGCCTATGCAGAAGCGGGGCCAGCAGATGGTGAAGTTGTATTATTGCTCCACGGCCAACCAAGTTGGTCCTACCTCTACAGGAAAATGATTCCTGTACTGGCTGAAGCCGGATACCGGGTCATTGCAATGGACCACATCGGTATGGGACGCTCTGACAAACCCATCGATATCAACTACTACAGCTATCTGGGTCATGCTGATCGCTTAGGGCAATTTATTCAGACCCTTGGGTTAAGCGACATCAACTTGTTTGTACAGGACTGGGGCAGCTTGATCGGTCTGCGGGTAGCCGGACTTAATCCGGACTGGTTTGCCACGATAAGTGTCGGAAATGGAGATTTAATACTGATTCCTGAAGGCGTTCAACCCTTTCCACCTGTAGAAAATCCAAATGAACATGAAGATTTAAACTTCCCGCTTGCAATCGTTCCTGATCAACAGTTTCCCTTTTATAATGGTTGTGAATTGCTCTTTGGAGGAGGAAGTCCGCAGGAGGGCTTTGGAGAATGGATAAACTATGCCATGAAAGACACTGCCTTTCATGCTTCTGAGGTAGTAGAAAGTGGCACTTGGTTCCCTTTATCAGAATCAGAAGAAGCGGCCTACGATGCGCCATTCCCCAGCCGCGAATACATGGCGGGTGTCCGTACTTTCCCGTCATTGATCAATCAAATGCCCGGTCTCAACCAGGATGCCTGGGCGGGTCTTACTTCATTCGAGAAGCCATTCCTGACTATTTGGGGAGGGAATGATCCTGGCAACTTAGGCAGTTGCGAAACGCAGCAAAAGTTTATTGATGAGGTTCCAGGGGCTGAAGGGCAGCCGCATGACCGTCTTCCTGAAGCCGGCCATTTTCTGCAGCATGATCAGGGTGTAGAGATAGCCACTAGATTGGTTGAATTTTATGGCAATTTCTAATTTGAGGTAAAGCCCCTCCTATGAGCCATGAAGTGCCCACTTTATGGACCTAGCACCATACCCATCATTCCTGTTTCTGGATGAATTTTACCACAGCCATGAGGCTAAAGTTTGCCGAAATGGTAAATGAGACAGTCAAATGGGAGCAGGTTATAGTATGATCTCAAAAGCTGATTCAAAGCTGTTTTCCACCAACTTCTTATTCTATCCAAGAGAGCCCTTGGGTACCCTTTTGTATCAAAAATTTAACGATAAAAAAAATTCAAATTTTATGAAAAAGCTAAAATTCAAACCCCTACTTCTATTCTTATCCATCGTTTCATTCCTGGTTTCTTGTCAGGAGGATCTGGATTCCTCGCCAATTCTGGCGCCTGTAGAGACTGGACTCTTAAACCGGACATTTTTCCACGAAAATAAACAGCTTGAATATGCCTTGTACATTCCAACTTCTTACACTGGCAATGAAGAAGTACCTCTAGTAGTTTACTTGCATGGTGCACCAGAGAACAAAGAGCTTGCACAGTCATCTACCGATTTTATTGATGTGTCTGAATCACAGGGCTTCATCATGTTATACCCAGAGGCGGGCCATGCAGGTTCCGGAGGATTTATTTGGGCAGAGGGTCGAGGGGGTATTGCAGACGCTCGCAGTGATGTCAGTTATATCAATGCGTTGGTTGACGCAGTAACTGAGGAATTAAAAATAGATCCATCCAAAAGGTATTTGTGCGGATTTTCCAATGGGGGCTTTATGGTTCAAAATGTGGCCAACCAAGACAATAGCCGTTTTGCAGCAATGGCCACGGTATCGGCTTCTTTACATGAAACATTTGCAAATACTAGTCCCAATCCAATCTCGATGCTATACATCTATGGCACGGATGATCCCATTACCAACTACGAAAACGGTGGCCTTCCGCCTACAGCTTTCAATGTCGATGGCTGGACGGTTCCGGCTTTAGCTATTGAATCTGCAGTTGACTATTGGGTAGGGATAAATGGGTGCAATACAACTCCAAAAGAAACTGACCTGGCCGACTCCGATTCAGGTGATAACTCAACGGTTACTGTATTGGAATATTCCAATGGGACAGGTGGTACGGAGGTGAAGTTTTACCGCATCAATGGGGGTGGACATACTTGGCCTGGTCTTCCAATAAATAACCGACCTACGGCACTTTTTGAAGACACCAACAAGGATATAAAAGCCGGGAAAGAGATCTGGGAATTCTTTAAAAAGTTTGAAAGGAACTAGACTTCTGAATCACTTAAGTGGAGGGATAGAATGCACTGGATCAGTTTGGGAATCACAAACTGGACCTGATGATCTATTTCTCTTTTTAAATCACCATACATTCTAAACTGAAAACCAATGAAAAAATCCAATATCAAGATAATCGCCCTGTTAGGGATGCTGGCACTAGTTACCAGTTGCGCAGAAGCAGATGAGCCCGTGATTGCAGAAACTCCCGAGAAAGGTCTTTTCGATGAGACCATCAGCCACGGTAACCTTCAGCGGGAATACCTCTTGTACATCCCGGAAAGCTACCCAGGTGACGAACCCGTACCCCTTGTTTTCAGCTTGCACGGGGCAGGAGGGACCAAAGAAAGTCAGTATAATTTGAGTCAATTCAATCTACTGGCCGATCAAGAGGCCTTCATTCTGGTGACTCCACAAGCGACATCTTTGAGGGGAAACAACCTCACATTTTGGAACCAGCAAAGTATGCCCAATCTGCCGGATGATGTCGATTTTATCAATGTCTTAATTGATGAGGTAGCAAGCAGGTATCGAATTGATCTGGCGCGGGTCTACCTGGCAGGCTCTTCAAACGGCGCCTTTATGGCACTGGAAATCAACTGTCAGCTAAATCACAGAATTGCCGCCACAGCTGCTGTCAAGGGGTATATGTCCCCGGATCAGATAACCAATTGCAACCCTTCAAAGCCAACTCCTATTCTTCAGATGCATGGAAACGAGGATCCGCTTGTCCCATACGAAGGCGTATTACCTACTCTTCAGTATTGGGCTGAATTCAATCAAACAGAATCCGAACCCATCGTATCCAACCTACCTGATCTCGATCCAAGTAATGGAAGTACGGTGGTAAGTTACTTGTATCAAAGGGGTACAAACGGGGTAGAAATAGAACATCTGGAAGTGATAGGAGGTGTACACGATTGGTTTGGTGAGCCGGGCACCAGCTATGACATCAATGCCAGTGTAGAGGCATGGGAGTTCTTTAAAAAATTTGATGTAAACGGGAAAAGATAAAAATCAGAAAAATGAAGAAAATAAAATTCATAACGATAGTTGGAATACTGGCTTTATTAATTGGCTGCGAAAATGAAGAAATGGAACCGACAAATACAGCCCCCTCCATTTCTGCCCAAATATTTTCAGTTGCAGAAAATGCAAATATTGGAACGTCTATCGGGACTATTGTGGCATCAGATGCTAATAATGACCCACTTACATTTAGCATTACTGCGGGTAATACAGATGCCACCTTTTCATTGGAGAGTACTTCGGGAGTACTAACGCTTGCAAAAACGCTAGATGATAAATCTACTAGCACCTATTTCCTTACGGTTCAGGTAACCGATGGCAGTAACAATGCTGAGGCAATAATGACGGTGAATGTAACGCCTCAGGTGGTTACCATTAGTACCCCTGGCTTTCCCGCAAGTTCTTTTTTTGATGGGCGCTTAGCTGATGCCGATTATTGGTCTGACCAACCTGAAATCCTTTCTGCAGGTTTGGGCTTTGCTGATATTGTGGGTATAGAAGTGGATGAAATTACTGAAGCGCTAGTAGAAAGTATTGGCGGGGCATGGGCTTCTAACATCGGCTGTGAAGATGCGGCTGACAGAACCTTTACTACTACAAGAACAAATATGGAACAGGTCTTTATAGTTCAAAACCCTTACGCAGATGAATTCAAAGAAGGAGCCATCGGTCTCGACGCCTTGCCTATGGTGATCTCCTGGCCGGTTCGAACCAATACCATTGATTTAAGCGACTTCAGGATCACGGTAAGCAATGGAGATGTGGTGATACCCTCTGCGGCTGGCGTATTCCCTAATGTGGAGATCAATGAACGCAACGTGATTGTACTTGCTGGTGAATTTGCGAACAAAAAACCAAGCACCGACCCTGATGCTAGGTATGTAACCAAAGTGGAAATAGTGGGAGAACTGATACTGGTCGGCCCTAATGGGCTGGAGTTCAACGCACAGGGCTTGTTCAAAGAAACATTTTCTAGTCCGTACGATGAAAACAACGGCCCACGACTGGTTGGCGCAAAACTGAATTACTGCGACCCCAATGCAGCTGATGGCGCATCTATACAACTTCCCGTACAACAACCGGGCAATGATGAGTATGCACTTTATGGTGATCTATTGGCACAGGCTGAAGCTGACGGGAAGAAAGCTTGTAGGTTGAGGGTACTGACTACCGGAGGTTTTTCACCTAATGGCGTTCAGGGAGTGCTACCTACAGACTATGAAAAATTCTTTAGGGTGCATGTAAAAGGGGCGGATGGAACTACTGTGTTACTGGAGCAGGAAAATGTAGATCATGCGGTGCAAGGTGGTTCATTGAAAGTAATTGGACTTTCAGATTTAGGCGGAAAAGAAGGGGAGAATGGGGTGCTGTATGATGATTGTTATGATGAAGATGGCGATAACTACATTGACATCATATTAGTAGGTGATGATGCGGCGATGCGGAATATTACCCATGTAGAAATTCCCAGTTTGGCAGGTGGCTACGCCGCGTTTTATAACCCCGGAGGCCCTGGGCCAACACCCTATCCCACTGCCAGTTATACTGCACCAGGCCCGGCCGATCTGGAACCCGTGATCATGGCCTTAGATAATCCGATGCGGGTAAGCAACTAATTTCAATAGGGATGCGAAGAAACCTGTGCATTCTTCAAAAGATTTGACCTCAATGGCAAAAGATAAAAATTAGAATAATGAAAAAATCAAACATCCTATCCCAGTACCAGCCATGCCCTAGGGTCACCTGACTTGGACCCTTTGATCATGGCTCTGGAAAATCCCTTGAGAGTATCAAATTATGTTAATGAAGAAGCGCGCTTATTATCCTTTGTTAAGTAATGGGTCAAAGCCTTCGCAATAGATTAACAGTATAATCAAAAGAGAATATAAAATGAGAACACTAATTATGATAAGTATATTTCTGTTGAGCTCAATTTCACTGATGGCTCAGGAATCCATCCTTGGACACTGGAATACCGGACAGGAAAATACCGTAATTGAAATCAAAGAAACCGATGGCAAAATGGAAGGAAGAGTCATCTCATCTGACCATCCAAAAGCACCTCTCGGCAAGCTAATACTCAAAGAGCTCCGCCGAGAGGAGAATCTGCTGAAAGGTAAATTGTATAGCCCTAAATTTGACAAATGGTTTGATGCTTCCTTTTTACAGAAGTCAAATGATTGTGAAGTCACCATCAAAGTCGGTTGGGTAGAACGAAAAGTCAACTGGACCAAACTGCAATAACATGAACATGGAATTGATATTTGCGGGTTTTGTAATTCTTGCCCTTTTTCTGGAGATCATTTGGTCTCAAGTCAAAAAGAAAGAGGTTTTCAGCTCGAGAGAAAGTCTGGCTAATCTTGGGATATTTATTGGAAATACCCTCCTGAAACCGCTCTCTTTGGCTTGGAAATATTTTGCACTTGGATGGGTAGAATCCTTTCAGTTTTTAAGTATTCCTACCAATTTCTTCACCATCGTTTTGACCTTCCTTGTTACGGAGTTTGGGTTTTATTGGTACCACAGGCTGAGCCATGAGGTCCCCTTGCTGTGGACCCTTCATCATACCCATCATTCCGGCATGAAAATGAACCTATCCACGGCAGTTCGATTAAATTGGATTGGCACATTCTTGAGTCCATTGATCTATGTTCCTTTTGTCCTCCTTGGTTTTTCTGCAGATCTGATTATTGTCAGCTTGCTCGTCAATTTATTCTTTCAATATTTCCTGCATACCGAAGCGGTGAGAAAGTTGGGCTTCCTGGAAGGATTGTTTTTCAATACCCCCTCGGCCCATCGGGTGCATCATGGGTCCAACGAAAAATATATTGATAAAAATTATGGAGGCATGCTCATTATCTTTGACCGACTCTTTGGCACGTATGAGCCCGAGACTGAAAAAGTAACCTACGGAGTCACCACGGGCTTTTACAGTAATAATCCGCTAAAACTTAATTTTCAGCCGATTATTGATTATATCAGAGGAAATTGGAAACGTGAAAAACAACGCATCAAAGAGGGAATATCCAGCTAGCAGCCGATTGGGTTTGGCAATCCTTTGCTTTTCAATTCTCATTCTTTTTGGATGTGTCAATCGGGAGGTCACTTTATCAGACTCCGTTCCGGAAATTGACAAAACACAGGAGGCAAAAATTTTAACTGCCTTTTTTGGTTTGGATAATGCATTGACGCCTCAGGCCTTAGCGATACACTGGAGTACTCCCGGAAAAGACGGAATGCCTCTTGTTTTCTCCTTGGAAATTGATCCCGGCACCTTGGATCCAGGTGATTTTGAAGTGATATCGATGGATGGAACTTTATTCACACCAGATGTGGTCTCCTTATTGCCAGCAAGGGAAGCTTATGAGCTTCGGACTGTTTTGCTTATCGGGGAGTACGGAAATCATCCGGACAACCCACCTGTTTCGGTGAAAATCGTGGATGACTTACTTAGTAGAACCGGAGTAAATTTCAAAGGTCAGTTTTTATCAGTCATTCCCTTGGAAGAAGGTCCAATCTTGAGCTATGCTGAATATTTCAGCTTCACCGAGGATTATCCTTATGTAGACTCGGGGAATGGATGCGATTGTCCGAAGGAAAAAACAAAACAGGTGGTCAAGGCCGTTTGGTCCGGAGGGGTTAGAGCAGTGAATGGGGAAGAATTGGGTGATAATGAACTGGGAAGCTTTGAAATCACACTGATGCAGGATTCAGACACGATTAAAGTAAGCCCTTTTCAATTGGCTGATTTGGGCGATAATGACAACAATACCGATTTATGTCTGGATGAAATAGGAGTGCCTGTTTTGTTGAAAATCAAGGGAGGGATAGCCATAGACCCTAGAGGTGATGTCAATCCTGCGACGCAGATCCCGATAGTGAGTAGATGGTGAAAATGGCCTTGACAATTACTTGCGAGAGCAGTTGCGAACTGTCCGGATTTTTGGGCAAATTACAGGTAGGTGCCAACAAAAACTGACCAAACTATGTCGCTTTGGAAACATTCAGATACATCGAAATTACCTTATCCAAGAAAAATCATTTGTACTACTTTTTCTCCGATTATCCAAATTTAGCCAACTCTTCATCAATAAGTATTGAAGCCTGGCTCTTAGGTGGTATATGCCGGTTTCTTAATCAATCAATTCTATGTTCTCTAAAATCTGCGTTCTTAAATTTTGCCGTACTCTTTCAACTAATCGGAGGGTTCTGTACCCATCAATCTATCCGATATTCTGAAATACAGTCCGTAATTCCCTTTAAATTTAAAGGGATGAATATTTTGATGCGTGGAGGTATTGAGGATTTCAAATAGTATAGATTGCCTAAAACATTAAGGCACTTCATTCGAAACCAGCATTTTTTGCTTTTTGCGATATTGCTTGTTACCAAGTGCTATTATTCAATTTCTATTGTTGGCTCTTTGTTTAAGTAGCCGAGTGATTGCAGAAACCCATCAGCTTCAGAAACTGTTTTTTGTATTACTCAAAGTTTTTATAATTGAAAAATCCGTGACCTTGTCCTTCTTATAAATGAAGATCACAGCGGCTGCTGATCTTCTCCATTATTTTTTGATAATATTTAGCAGTTTCTACCGGTATGAGATTATCGTTTGTTCCCAAAAACAAAATAGTTGGTGGTGCTCCAATTTTTATATTGTGAAGAGGAGAAAAGCTTTTGTAGGCGTATTATTTTTGCTTTTAGTCCTGTAATCAACCAAAAAACAGATCATACCTCTCTTGGAAAAGTACTGGGCGTGTTTTATGAATTGGGTTCTATCACCACCAACCCAGCCTCCTCCAAAAAAGAATGCCATAGCAGGATAGCTTGTGGATGAATCAACTTGAACAGGATAATACAACTCCATGAATAACTTGGTGGTATCAATCTGTTTGTAAAGGAATTGTTCTTGTGCCGGGCAAACTGAACTGCTTATTACAACAGTTATTAAAACGGCAAACATTTTTTTTAAGCTGCATTATATTTTGTAGTTGGTAACGGTCAAGTTTAAGCGTAGTACGGGATTTGAATCACTTCACTTTTCGTTTTCCGATAGGTTTGTTAATAGTCAAATCGTTTCTATTTAGCACTTCAGCCCGCAGTACGCTTATACAATGTCAATAGTTTTTTTTTATCAAAAATTTGGAAATGACTTATCTACTTCTTTTGCTATTCGTTTAGCTAATACATCTTGTGATGTACCTTGGTTAGCATCACGATTAGTTAAAACAATGATACTTAAACCTGTTTTCAAATCTTTTAAATATACTGTTCCTGTGTAACCAGAGTGAGCCACAATCCGCCGGTTGTCAAAATCATGAACCTGCCAGCCCAAACCATATGAATACTGCTGAACATTGTCTTTAAAAAAAATCCTGTTAGGAGTTGTTATTTCTTCGAATACTTTTTCATTAATGATTCCCTGCGTGATGGCTTTGTCATATTTTATCATATCATCAATTGTTGACATTACGCCAAAATGTGGTGTTAGTTCAAACTGCCATTGCCGACGATTATTTTTATATTCACCATTCTTTATAATATAACCTGCGGCACGGTTTGGGATAATATTATCTTGGCTTAAAAATCTTGTATTTGTCATACCCATAGGTTTAAAAAATTCATTTGTCATTAATGAATCAAATATTTTCCCTGTTGCTTTTTCTGCAACATAACCCGCAAGAAAATAACCTTGATCACTGTATTCCCAATCCGTTCCCGGAACAGACTTCATGAGTGTATTCTTGGCGGCTTCAAGCATATATTCCTTGCTGTAATTAAGCAGGTATGAACCGTTTACCTGTGGCTCAAAACTATGGTTCAAACCGGCCATATGACCAAGTAATTTACGGACTGTAATTGTTTCCCATGCTGATGGAATACTGTCAATATATTTTGATATTTTATCGTCAAGAGAAAGCTTGCCCTGATAATCAAGTGTTGTAATAATTGAAGCAGTCATTTGCTTTGTTACAGATGCCAATTAAAAACGGTGTTATATGTAACAGGTGTATGTAGCTCAAGGTTTGATAAACCATAAGTGTTTTTGTAAAGCAGCGAATCGCGTTGAAGGATGGCAATGGCAACTCCGGGGACTTTATCAACATGCATAAATTGTGTAACGATCCGGTCAACATTTACCGGGCTGACTTTAATCTGAGCGAAGGAATAATTCATCGAACAATTCAGCACAACTAATGCAACAATTAATCTTTTCATGTTTATTCTTCTCAATGTCCTTAATGTTAAAATGAGGCCCAAAATTTTGCTTTGCTTCATAAGTGGAGGATATTTTGGGGTTATCTAAAAGTAATTAATTTTTTAAAAGTCCAATCTATCTAATGGACTTTTAATTTGATCAAAGCCTAATGTTGAGAGATGGGTATCCGTCCTTATGACCAGCAGGTCTGAGTTTTTTTAAGAATTTCTTGTTTTAAAAAGCTTTTGAATGAAAACTAACAATTCTATACCTCTGATAAAAAGAAGCATGATCTTAATTTTTAATGGATTATTATAAAACCCTCATTGCTCAAGGCTCATAAAAATAAATTGCTGGAATTACCAAAACCGCATTATAAACCCCGTGGAAAATAATGGCCCATTTCATACCATGATGGTCAAACTGATCCATTCCTGCCCAGTCAAGAATTAAAGCATAGGGAATGACGAGGAATAACATAATCAGTAACAGGTAAATAAAATCCTTTCCTTTTATATCTTTATAGGATTCCGAGTGGTATGGGAATTTTAGATAGGCAATTAGGTTCTCGAAAGTTTGTTTCATTATAAAAGGCTTATAGAGGTTAAAGGCGATAAATTAAATATTTAATTTATTTTTTAAAATCAATATTTTTGATTGTTTGCGCTTTAATTTCCTTTCCAACCTTTGTTTGAAAGCACTCAAAAATCCCTTTTTATCCCAACCCAATTTCCCTATTTTTAAAAACAAAATCTCAAGCTATGCCCGCACCAACAAGCTACCCAAGATCATTTTCACATATCGGCATTACTGTTCCTGATATCCATTTGGCTGTAAAATTCTACACAGAAGTGATGGGTTGGTATATTATCATGGAGCCAAGTAAGGTCAAGGAAGAAACTGAATCTGCTATAGGACAAATGTGCATGGATGTATTCGGTGAGGGCTGGGATTATTTCGAAATCGCCCATTTGGCCACTTCAGACGGAATAGGAATAGAACTTTTTTCTTTTCCAAATACAGAAATGAAAAAGCCTGAATTCAATCCTTTTCAGATAGGTTTGTTTCACTTTTGTGTACAGGATCCCGACATTGAAGGATTGGTGGAAAAAATTGTAGCCCAAGGCGGAAAACAACGCATGCCCATCAGGGAGTATTACCCAGGTAAAAAACCTTTCAGCATGTGTTATGTCGAAGATCCTTTTGGGATTGTATTTGAAGTTTACAGCCACAGCTATGAACTCACTTATTCTTCAGGGGCTTACACAAAATAAGTGAGACATTCAGAAACAATTATTTCTAGGAAGGTTAAAGGACCGTAGATAGTGGGAGAACTCTCTTGAATTTTACGTAAATAAATTTTAAATTTACACGTATAAAAATCAGTTTGCCATGAATTCTAAACTCACATTAAGTCTTAACAAACAAATAATAGAAAGAGCAAAAGATTATGCCAAAAATCAAAATCTTAGCCTATCGGGATTGATTGAAAATTATTTAAACTCCTTGACGCAAAGAGAGGAAAAATCAGGTAAAGTTAGTCCATTAGTAGAAAGTTTGACTGGAGTTATACCTAAAGAAAGTGAAGTCGATATTAAAAAAGAGTATTACGACTATCTAAATAAAAAATACTCCTAATGGAAAGACTTTTTGTAGATACCAATATCGTGATTGACCTGCTTCAAAGAAGGGAAGATTTTTTCAAAGAAGCGCAAGAACTATTTACTTTAGCAGACAAAAAGAAGGTTGATATTTTCATTTCTTCATTAACAATCACCACTGCCAACTATCTACTATCAAAGCATTATAATGCAACTGAGGCAAGAAAGATCCTGACAAAATTCAAGGTTTTGGTGACAGTTCTCCCCCTTGATGATAAGATCATTGAATTGTCTCTAGCATCAGATTTTAAAGATTTTGAAGATGCTATTCAATATTATACCGCTCTTGAACATCAAATTGAAATCATTATCACCAGAAACAAAAAAGATTTTCAGAAAGCAACCATCCCAATTCTGACAGCCAAAGAGTTTTTAAAGTCAAAGTAGGATATACAGCCTAAATATTTGGCACCTCAAATCAGTACATTTGCTTTCATTGCATATATAATTTAAAGTAAACAGGATAGCCAAAATTCTAATAATTGAAAGGACCAAAAACGGGATTCGATAATCCTCTCCCTAAGGCCACCTATCCGGCACCGTATGCTTATTCAAAATCCTTTCCGCTTCCTCTTTTACTGCGACCATTTTCTGAGCTTTCCAGATATGATCTCTTGCAAATTTTCCAGAAGCCTCCACATCTACTACAGGATAGGGATAATCCTTGCCCAAATGAAAACCATAAAGCTCTGATTCAATACCTGTGATTTTCCATGGTTCGTGCATGATGTGAATTGGTAAGCACGCAAGTTCAGGAACCCACTTTTTGATAAAAACCCCTTCCGCATCATGGTCTGTGGATTGCTTGAGGGGATTGTAAATCCTGACGGTATTGATCCCTGTCACCCCTGCCTGCATCTGCAATTGCGGGTAATGGATCCCCGGCTCAAAATCCAGAAACATCCTTGCCAAATGGTTGGCACCCACCCGCCAATCCTGAAAGAGATGGTGGGTCAAAAAGGATACAACCATGGCCCGCATCCGGAAATTGAGGTAACCCGTTTCAGCAAGACAGCGCATACAGGCATCCACGAGCGGTATTCCTGTTTTACCTGCTTCCCATGCCTTGATCTTTTTTTCATCTTTTGGTTTTATGAAATCATCAAATCCCCTATTGACATGTTCGTACTCCATTCTGGATTCCATTTCAAATTTTTGGATAAAATGACAGTGCCACCTCAGCCGGGATTGGAAATTCGTCAGGTTTTTGGTTTGGAACTTCTCCTTCTTTTTCACCTCTGCAGCCTGATAAACCTGCCGGATGGACATGTTGCCCCAAGCAAGATATGGGGACAACCTGCTACAGCCTTTCCGGCTCAATTCGGGTTTTGAAATGTGTCGGTTGTAGTTTTTGACCCTTTCCTCAAAAAAAGAATGAAAATATTTCATGGCTGTAACCTCTCCTCCTTTCTGCATATTGGGATGAGGGAATTTCCAAGCTTCAGGTATGCTATTGGATTCCAGACTTTCTATAAATTGATTGGACAAGGTATAAAAAGCCCCTTTGGATAAATCAGGATTTTCCTGTGGGGCAGCCATCATGCTGTACCAATCCTTTGACCAGTTTTTTCTATCACTCCTGCCCCGCTTTACTCCTTGTTGCGCATATTCCTTCCATTGGATATTCTCCTTTTTAAAAAACCCCGCAGCCCTTTTATCCCTGTCATAGGTAATCTTGATACCTGTTTCCTGATGGGAAAAAACTGTTTGTATGTCGTAGATTTTGGATAATTCCTGAAATAACATCAGCGGATCCATATAAAAAATATGGATTTTGGTATCATAGGCCTGGAGTTGGGAATTCAGATCCACCAAACTTTGCCAAACAAACCTCCAATGCCGAATATCAGATTTAGGGGATGCTATCAGTTCAGGTTCAAAACAATACACCAAAATCACAGGAAGCCCATTTTCAATAGCCGCCTTTAATGGGGCATGGTCCCTTAACCTCAGATCTCTTTTGAACCACACCAAATTGACTTTTTCCATCGGGATCAAAACAATGGATCGAATCTAAAGTTTTTAAATGATGAAGAAAACAACAGACTTTCAAGCCGAGGAAATTGACAGAATCATAGAAATGGCTTGGGAGGACCGCACGCCTTTTGATGCCATCGAAGCACAATTTGGAATCCCCGAAAAAGAAGTCATCAACCTTATGCGCAGGGAAATGAAAGAAAGCTCTTTTAAAATGTGGCGAAAACGTGTTCAGGGAAGAAGCACGAAGCATAAAGCCTTGTCTCAGGAGGACATGAAAACTTTTAGATCAAGGATGCAAAAAGGTATCGCACTCAATAAAATCAGCAAGAGGTAGAATGATTAGCGGAAAGGATAATTGGACCCACTATTCATTTTCTTTTTAGACAGAAGACGAAAGACCGAAGACCGAAGATGGGTTGATTTATAATTGAACTTTTGAATTTTGACTTAAGGTGATTAATTGGATCGAAATCCCTAAATTGGATTCCTATCCAAATCAAAAAACCATTTTAATCCTTATGAGAGCCTTTCCTTTTCTTCTCATCATCCTATTTTCTGTTTCTACTCTTTCCTGCCAAACTCCTAACCAAACCATAGAGGAGTCTGAATTTATCAAAGGGGTATATGGCAATCCTGCTACCCTCCTCAAAGCCGGATATAGATTTGATTCCTTGGGGATGAATGCTGTGTTTGTAAGAAGTATTTCTTTGAATCAGGAGTTCTATAAAACAGCCAAGGAACAGGGAATAAAAGTATTCGTGGAGTTCCCGACTCTAAATGGCAAGGAATACCTTCAGGATCATCCCAATGCATGGCCTATCAATGAAAAAGGAGAACAATCCCCTCCTGCTGATTGGTTTATGGGAATTTGCCCTACGCATGAAGGTTTCAAAGATTACCGGAAAAAACAACTTCTGGATATTTTGGGCAACTATGCGGTTGATGGTGTTTTTCTGGATTATGTGCATTGGCATGCGCAATTTGAAACCACTGAACCCATACTACCAGAAACCTGCTTTTGCAATCGCTGTACAAGCATATTCAGTGAAGAAATCCAACAGGAAATCCCTGGAGAAAACATTTCCCAAAAAGCATCTTGGATCCTTACCAACCGTGACCCTGAATGGAGAAAATGGAGAGTTGGTATCTTGAATGGTTGGATTGAAGATATGGGAAGTATCCTCAAGGAAAAGCAACCTGAAGCCAAATTGGGTGTATTTTATTGTTCATGGTATCCGACGGATTATGATTCGGCTTTGTACCGCAATCTTGGAATTGATCCGGTGGCAATTGCAGAAAGAGCAGATGTGCTTTCTCCCATGCTTTTTCACCATATGAAAGGTAGACCAACTGCTTGGGTGGGAGAATATGTTGACTGGCTTGGAAAAACAATCCAAACTGAAAAGATTGAAAATATTTTGATCTGGCCCATCGTTCAGGCGCACAACAATCCCGGAATAATTAGCCCCGAAGAATTCCGACAGGTAATGATTGAAGGTTCCAGATCACCGTCAACAGGCATTATGATGTTTTCCGATCAATCACTTGTCGAGAATCCGGAGAAGATAAAAGTGATGAAAGAATTATATAAAGAGGAAATCAAATAAAAAACCAAACTCAGTAACTGGCTTGATCGGGATTCTACCCCTTTCTCTTCAAAAATTCAATCCACTCTTCCAGTTTATTTTTCATTGCCAGCAATTCCTCCATCTTGAGCTCATCAGGCGAAATGTCGGCCATCAAGCTGAAAGGAATATGTGCAGCTTCTACTTTCATTTCACTTCCTTTAGCAGTAAGTCTGACAATGACCTTCCTTTCATCTTCTTCAGAGCGAATCCTGGATACCAATCCCAATGTCTCCATCCGCTTCAATAGTGGCGTCACTGTATTGGTATTCAAAATCAACTTATGGGCAATGTCATTGACCGCCATTCCGTCATTTTCCCAAAGAACCAACAACACCAAATACTGGGGGTAGGTGATCCCAATTTTGTCCAAATGAGGCTGGTATTCCCTGATGATCAACCTTGAGGCGGCATACACCGGGAAGCAAATCTGGTTAGCAAGTTTTAGCTGATCCATCTTATTATTTGTTTCTGTTTCTCCAAACCTGCCATGCACCCGTGGACCATATTGCCATAAAAATCAAAACCGGCTGGAAAAATAAACGGATGAACCGGGCGCGGTCAGTATCCAACCCAAAGGCGTCAATCCCATTGACATACTGGGAAATATTACCTGGAAAAATCAGGACAAAGAAAAGTGCTGCCACCCAACCGACCTGAACCCTTTTCGAAGAAAGAAAAAGCAAGGATGCTCCAAGCAGGATTTCCACTATTCCTGACAGGATTACAACCAGATCCGGATCCATGGGAACCCAAGGTGGTACCTGCGCCAAAAATTCTGCCCTATTGAAAGATAGGTGGCTTATACCAGCAAAAAGCAGAAAACTGCCTAGCAGGACCCTGACGATAGTCTGTCCGATGTTGGTTTTGGGCTGAATGGTGGGATTGAATATTGATTCCATGATATTGAAGATTTTGGATTGAAAATAAAAATCAGGAGGCCCTTTCCTTAAGTGCCCCTTTTCTTTTGAATATCAACTTATAAGCGAATTTCAGGAATACAACAAAGGCCGATAAGTTTGGCTTTGGTTCCATTCCTTTACCCATTCTTTCCAACTGTTCACGGTACCACACAGTCTCCATGACGCTCATTTTATCGATGGGGCCGATTCCGGTTTTGATTGGTTGGATAGATATCTTTGGAGAATGCCCACTCAGGAGTCTGAGAGGTGCATCAGGCTCCACGGCGATCAACCTTGCCAAACCCACAAAATCCACATTTCCTGACTCGATGGCTTCAGCCATGCGTTCATAGCTTTTGAATCCACCTGTTACCACCAAAGGAATTTTTACCGCTTTCCTGGCTTTGACCGCAAAATCCATAAAATAGGCTTCCCTTTTTCGGGTGCTTTCTTTCCATTTTGCTCCCATCATTGCAGGGGCTTCGTAAGTTCCTCCTGATATTTCTATCAGGTCAATACCAGCCGATTCCAATGCCTTGATGGTTTCCAAAGATTCCTCATCCGTAAATCCACCACGCTGAAAATCAGCAGAATTAAGTTTTATTCCTATAGGAAAGTCCGTTCCGACAGCATCCCGCATGGCCTGATAAACTTCCAAAACAAACCTTCTGCGTCTTTCCGAGTCCCCGCCCCACTTGTCCGTCCGCTGATTATGATGGGGAGAAAGAAACTGGCTGACCAAATATCCATGGGCACCATGAATCTGAACCCCTGAAAATCCGGCTTCTTTTACCATTTTCGCTGCAAAAGCAAATCTTTTGATCAGGTCCTGGATTTCCGTTTCGGTCAGTTCTCTTGGAGTGTTGAAAAAAGACTGCATGTCTTTCCTAAACGGAATAGCCGAGGGAGAAACTGTTTCTTTGTTCAGCCCTTTCGGCGCCTGCTTTCCGGGATGGTTCAACTGAACCCAACAGTGAGTCCCGTTGGCTGTGGCGTTTTTGGCCCAGGATTTCAATCCCTCAAAGCCTGAGGCATCTTCTATGACCACATTTCCTGGCTCCCCAAGTGCCTTTTTGTCAATCATCACATTTCCTGTGACACAAAGACCAATACCTCCATCCGCCCATTTTCGGTAAAGCAGATCGAGCATCGGTTTGGGCGAACCATCCTTGCTGCCAAGACCTTCGCTCATGGCAGATTTGAACAGTCGGTTTTTCACCAATACCCCGCTTGGAAAAGTAAATGGACGGTTTAATGGATTGTCTGACATCGTAAATCGGGAAAATTGCTAAGGTGCATTTTATTTTAAAATTTTTCTAAGGTATTTATCGATCTCCTCAGGCTTGGTAATGGGTGAAAATCTCTTGACGGGTTTGCCGTTTGCATCCAGCAGAAACTTGGTGAAGTTCCACTTAATCCTTGACCCAAGTAAGCCACCTAATTCATTTTTGAGGTATTTGAATACGGGATGGGCATTTTTTCCGTTGACTTCGATTTTGGAAAACATGGGAAAGGTAACACCATAGTTCAGTAGGCATCCTTCTGCAATGTCTTTGGAATCCCCGGGCTCCTGATTGCCGAATTGGTTGCAGGGAAATCCAAGGATGACCAAGCCTTTGTCTTTGTATTTTTGATTGAGTTTCTCCAATCCTTCATATTGCGGTGTAAGTCCACATTGGCTTGCCGTATTCACTACCAAAACCGTCTTTCCTTTGAATTCTGACATGGGTACTTCTTTGCCTTGAAGGTTATTGGCGGAGAAATCATAAAACCTGTTTTTCATAAATCTAAGTATTAATTTTCATTATATCGTGCACGATACAAATATAGGGATTAATTTATATCTCTTGCGATATAAATTAATTTAAACCATTGGATTTTCTTTTTGAATGAAAGACTAACGTCAATAGAAAAAAAAGGCCTGAATAATCAGACCTAATTATGGTTTTTTTCGCTAAATCTTTTCAATGACTCCAATCATAGCTATGCATATCTTCCAGACAGGCCTTCAATAAAAGTATGCTGTTTGAAATATCGGATTTATCAGCCATTTCAATGACCTGATGCAAATGTCTTGTGGGAATGGAAATTGCACCCGCAATTGCTCCCTGCTTGCCCATTCGCTGTACACCTGCAGTATCCGTACCTCCTGCTGTCAGGATTTCCGGTTGCCAGGCTATATTATATTTCTCCGCAGTTTGCTTCATGAATGACACCATCCTGTAGTCACAGATGGTAGAGGCATCCATGATTTTGATGGCCGTGCCTTTACCCAACTCGGTGACCCTTTCATGAGGCTGTGCCCCGGGCACATCAAAAGCTATCGTAGTATCCAAAGCAATTCCAAAATCAGGATTGATGCCATGGGCAGCCACATTGGCACCGCGGATTCCGACTTCTTCCTGAACCGTAAATGTGGCATATACATCATAAGCTGGATTTTCCAAAATCCTAAGCGCTTCAATCAGAATAAAAACCGCCACCCTATTGTCAATTGATTTACAATTGACACAATTACCCATTTCTATTAATTCCCTATCCCGCGTAATCGGATCACCTACTTTGATGTATTTTTCTACCTCCTCTTTGGACATCCCCAAATCGATAAAAAAATCTGTAATCTCTGGAAGCTTTTTCTTTTCATCGGCAGTCATCACATGGATGGGTTTACTGCCCATGACACCGATCAGATCCTTGTTCCCATGGACAATTACCCTTTGTGCGGTTAGGGTCTTTGGATCAAATCCACCAAGCGTGTGGAAGCGGACAAATCCCTTATCATCTATATGGGTAACAATGAAACCAATCTCATCCATATGGGCGGCTACCATCACTTTTTTGCCATCAGAGTTATTTTTGGCTTTTTTAATGGCAATGACATTACCTAGATTGTCTATTTTCACCTCATCAGCAAGTGAAGTCACTATATTTATCACTAAATCCCGAATCCTTTTTTCAAAACCCGGGGCACCAGGTATTTCACAAATCTTTTTAAGTAGTTTTATATCTAATTCCATAATTTAACCATTGTATGACTCCCTAACTTGAGGAATTTTTTCCTAAAATAAAAAGCAAACTTTAAACACATTGTTTTAATTTACCAAATCAAAGCTGTGAACATGAATGTAAAGATATTGATAGTTGAGGATGATGTAATTTTCTGCAAACTGCTGACCAAATTTTTGTCCAAAAATGGGTTTGAAGTTATGGATGCCCAAAACGGAAAAGATGCTTTTGAACTCATGGAGCTAAACGTCTTTAAACTGGCTGTTTTGGATTACAGACTTCCTGACATGACCGGAATAGAAATACTTCGTACGCTAAAGGAAAAACAGCCAGAATCCAAGGTAGTATTGATTACCAGATACGGGGATCAAGAAGTAGCAAGCAAAGCCATAGCCGCCGGAGCAGATGCGTTTATTTCAAAACCTATCAATCCCGATGAGTTGTTAGAAGTAATCAAAAATCTGAATTAATGTACAAAGTACAAAGTATGATACCCCAAAGATTAAGCCACGTATGGGATAGATAGTGCTCGGTACAACCTGTCTGCCGGAACGGACGGTACTTTGTACGACTAATAAGCTCTGACTACTTTTCCTTCCATATAATTGGCAAAAGCTCTATTCACAACCCTCATTCCCCCTGTTGTAGGGAAATCTCCCGTAAAATACCAATCTCCTTGATGGTCGGGAATACATTTATTCAGGTTTTCTACAGTCTGATAAATCACCTTTACCTGCGCATTGATCTCTTTTGATGTGATAATTTCGGCGATTTTATCAGAGATCTCCTGATCAGTAAATGGCGCATAAATATCCTTGACATAATTTTCAGTCAAAACCTGTTTGGCTACGCATTTATCATAGGTATCGTCTAGAAGATTAGATAAACCTTGGTCTTGAAGCAGTTGGATTGTTGCTCTAAAAGCAATAAAATCCTTAAGTTTGGACATGTCAATTCCATAACAATCCGGATACCTGATCTGCGGTGCTGAAGAAACAATGATGATTCTTTTTGGATTCAATTTGTCCAATGTGGTGAGGATACTCTTTTCCAAAGTGGTCCCTCGTACAATACTGTCATCTATGACAACCAAAGTATCTATCCCTGCCCTGACCACTTCATAAGTGGTATCATAAACATTAGCCACCATGGCATCCCGGTCAGAGTCATTGGTGATGAAGGTTCTTAATTTGACATCTTTACTGACCAATTTTTCAACCCTGGGCCTGAAATTCAATAGCTCCTCCAAGTCTTCAAGGTGTGGTTTCCCCTCTAAAAGCACTTCTCTTCTTTTGGCACTGAGGTAATCTTCCAAGCCTTCTATCATCCCCAAAAAAGCAGTTTCCGCAGTATTGGGAATATATGAAAATACAGTATTCTTTAAGTCGAAATCTATGGCCTGAAGTACCTGAGGAATCAATGCTTTTCCCAATAATTTTCTTTCTCTATATATATCGGGATCTGTACCTCTTGAAAAATATATCCTTTCAAAGCTACATGATTTCTTTTCCCTTGCCGGCATGATCTCATGCTCTGCATATGACCCGTCTTTGTTGATGACCAATGCATGACCAGGTTGAATTTCCCTGATCTCCTTGTAATCTATGTTGAAGGCGGATTTAATCGCAGGTTTTTCTGACGCTACGACTACAATTTCATCATCTGCATAATAATATGCCGGTCTTATTCCGGTCGGATCCCTTACCACAAAACTTGATCCATTACCTATCAAACCTGCCATCGCATATCCTCCATCCAAATCCCTGCAGGATCTCCTAAGGATTCTTGCGACGTCCAGTTCGTCTTCAATTACTGCTGTGATCTGTTCATTGGAGTATTGATGTTTGTATTTATCAAAAATGCGTTGGTTTTCTTCATCCAAAAAATGTCCTATTTTTTCCATGACAGTAACTGTATCCGTCTTTTCTTTTGGATGCTGACCCAATTCGACAAGTCTGTCAAAAAGCTCCTCTACATTTGTCATGTTGAAATTTCCTGCCATGACCAGATTCCTGCTTCTCCAGTTATTTTGCTTCAAAAATGGGTGGCAGGTTTCAATGCTGTTTTCCCCATGGGTACCATACCTCAGGTGGCCCAACCAAACTTCTCCTGAAAAAGCGATATTTTCCTTTAGCCATTCCGCATCAAACAATCCCTTTTCACCACCTTGCTTCTTTGCCTTTTTATACTTTTTGTAAATTTTATCAAAAATATAATTTACAGCTTGTGGTTCAATTGACCTGTAACGACTGATGTAGCGTGTCCCCGGCTTGGTATTGATTTTTATATTTGCCAATCCAGCACCATCCTGCCCTCTATTGATCTGCTTTTGCATCAGCACATACAATCTATTGGGAGCATACAGGGGAGATCCATATTTTTCAATGTAATACTGCGGCTCTTTTCTTAGCCTTAGCATTGCAATACCACACTCATGTTTGATTTGGTCACTCATTGGGTCAGTACAGGGGGTTTCATTAAGTCAACAAAGTTAACTCTTTTTTAGAAGGTAATAGAAGTAAAAAAAGTTCTATTTAATTTTTATTTTGCGTACCTCCCCCTCCTACCTGCGCTTTAAATGAAATAGTCTATTTTTCCGTTTATTACAAAATTTTTCTAATTCAGTGGTTCAATCAAAACTCACAAATTTCACGAGATGATTTTTTCAATTCAAGAAACCCATCAAATATTTCATGCTGTCAGAATTGGGGATTTATGAGGATTTTATACCCAAGTGGGCAAAAATTCCACATCATTAAATTCAGAATACTTTGTTTAAATGGCTCATTGGGCCTTTTTCGTAGTGGTATAGATTCTGTCAATGTAAGAAATATGCAATGTGTATAATAATTCTAGTTCTCTAGGATAAATATTCATCTTAGCCATAGGAATAAGTTACATCAAGTCAACAAAAACCCGTGACAATAGATAAGGTTAATATTTCACAGATTAATCAGAAAAAAATACACTGACCATAAAATTAAAAACCAATTATATTAAACTAAACCAATTTAAAAATGAAAACTAAAATCATGATTCCCGCAATGTTTGCCTGTGCTTTGGCATTTTCGCCTTTCGTTGCAAACAGTTCAGAAATCCAACTGTGCACAACTGAGATAGTAGCTGGTGAAAAAACCAAATTGGATCTTGAGAATCTTCCTGAGGTGTTGAAAAATGCAATTGAAAAAGACGACACTGCTGCTGCCTTGACCATCAAAGAGGCATGGCATATTGAAGAAGAAGGAGAAGTCCATTACAAAGTCACTTTTGACATGGGTGGTGAGGATTTTGTTAGAAAATACGATACTCAGGGTAATGTAATAGAAGATACCCAAGTATAATCTTTTGCCCTATTGATTACTTAAAAGCACCGGGTCCTTTCCCGGTGCTTTATTTTTGTCTACTTTTAGTTAAAATTTTTATTCTCGCATGCGAAAAATTTTATTGGTAGAAGATGATATCAGCTATTCCAGAATCATTAAGAATTTTCTGGATAAAAATGGTTTTGAAATCGTCTCAAAAGAAAAGATTGCTGAAAGCATTTCTTTCCTAAATACCAACCAAGTCAATCTGATTATCACTGATTATAGGCTTCCTGATGGTACAGGTTTGGATATTTTGAACTTTAGTAATTCCCTGTCCAAACCCATTCCTGTTATCCTGATTACCAATTATTCTGATATCAGGATTGCTGTCAAAGCAATGAAGATCGGTGCTGTAGAATACATTACCAAACCCATCAACCCCGATGAATTATTGGCCACTGTGAAGGAAACACTTTCGGAGGATCCTAGACCGAGGTCAATGACTTCACCTGAAACTACAAAGGATGATTACATCATTGGCAATATTGAAGCCTCTCAGAAACTTGAAGCGTATATTTCATTGGTAGCGCCTACGGACCTCAGTGTAATTGTACTTGGTGAAACAGGCACGGGAAAAGAATACATATCCAAAAAAATCCACCTCCTATCCAATAGAAATGCCGGTCCATTCATCGCTGTAGATTGTGGCGCATTGTCCAATGAACTGGCTGGAAGTGAGCTATTTGGGCATATCAAGGGTGCATTTACCGGAGCTACAGACACAAGAACCGGACATTTCGAAACTGCGAAAGGCGGGACCATTTTATTGGACGAGATTGGCAACCTCAGCTATGACATTCAAATCAAATTATTGAGAGCACTCCAAGAAAAAACAATCAAAAAGACTGGTAGTAACACTGAAATTCCAATTGATGTCCGGGTCATCGCCGCTACCAATGAAGACCTTCAGATTCAGGTAAAGGAAGGCGAATTTAGAGAAGACTTGTACCACCGCCTCAATGAATTCAGCATTACTGCACTTCCTCTAAGGGAACGCGGAGAGGACTTGATGATTTTTGCTCAAAATTTTTTGACTCAAAGCAATCTCAAACTTGGGAAGAATGTAAAGGGATTTTCTCCTGGTGTGGAAAAGATTTTTAAAAAATATCCTTGGCCTGGAAATCTGAGGGAATTGAAAAATATTATCCGTAGATCAGTATTGCTTTGCCAAGCTGAATTCATTGATCAGGATATATTACCGGAAGAATTAACGAGAGTAAGTAAAATTGATCATTTGCTTCCGGATGAACTGGAAATAAAAAATTCCTTGAACAGCCATGAAAAGGAATTGATCATAAAAACCTTGGAAAAAGTGAAATTCAATAAAACCAAAGCAGCAAAACTTTTGGGTATAGACAGAAAGACTCTCTATAATAAAATGGAAAAGTATGCTATTCGACCAATTAACTCTTGACAGGTTGGTTTAAATCAGATTTAATTTTTTCCATGGCCAATGTAATTTCAACTATCAAATCATTGACCTGATTTTCAATCCCCTCAGAATTCCCATTTTTGAGTGACATCTCTATATTTTTTGCTTTAGACCATGCACCAATTCTAATCTGAGCCAATCGACTTGAAAGCTGATGGGTAATTTCCCTTACTTTGTTAAGGTTCTGTAAAGAAGTTGCGGTTTCTAATTGCTTTAAATCTGCTTCGGTTATGTTGATCAAATCCAAAAGAACCTCCCGAAGCATTTCTTCATCTCCCATACAAAACTTCATTAAATCAGAAAGATCATAGGAACTATCTGATTCATTTTCTCCAACAGTTTTGATAATCTCATCTTGTCCTGATTTGCTCCCAACAAGAGTCACCAATTTTCCAATACTAGATAAGAGCTGTTTTTCATTGAAGGGTTTCAATAGTAAAGCATTAAAACCTGCTTCGGTCAGTGCTTTCTTTTCATCCGCAAATACATTGGCGGACATGGCTAATACAGGTTTTGGGGAGTTTGTAAAATTAGATTTCAAAATTTTTAAGACTTCGAAACCACTTATCTCGGGCATCTGAATATCAAGAATGGCAAGGTCAAAATCAGTGTTAGGATAGTTATTTTTGAAATTCAACCCCCCAAGATATTCCTCCACTTTGGCACCTTTTGACTCCAAAAGTAATTTGATGAGTTTTAATCCAATAGCATCATCATCAACCACTAAAATCTTTTTATCTACCAAAGTATATACCAAAGCATCTTCCTTATCAAGTACCTTTAATCCTACTTCTGTCAATTGTATTGGCAACTCAACTGTAATGATTGTGCCAACTCCCAATTTACTTTCAACTTCCACTTTACCTTTTTGCAGATCAATCAGTTTTTTGATAATTGACAATCCTAAACCGGTTCCACCGAATTTTCTGGTGATAGAAGTATCACCCTGCTTAAATTCCTGAAAAATATTTTCCTTGACTTCCTGGGTCATTCCCATTCCTGTATCCTTGATCAGAATCAGAAGTTTTTTTGCTGAATCGAATCTGACATTTACCTCAATCCCCCCTTCCTGGGTGAATTTGATGGCATTGCTCAAAAGATTACTCATGATCTGATTGATCCGTAACTGATCTCCAATAAGCCATTTGTCTTTGGGCAAATCAATTGTCCAGTCAAAATACAATTTCTTCTCTTCGGCTTTAAAAGCAAAAAAACTTTTGATGGATAAAAAAAGCTTGAAAGGGTCAAAAGGCTGTTGTTCAATTTGTATTTTACCTGCCTCAAGTTTAGAAAAATCCAGAATGTCGTTGACGATTGAAATCAAAGTATCCGAAGCAAAGCCTATCATTTTTACAAATTCCTTTTGCTGATCGGAAATGTCCGATTGCTCCAATGCATTTTGATATCCTTGGATAGCATGTAGTGGATTTCTAATCTCATGGCTCATATTGGCCAAAAAATCCTGTTTTGCTTTGGCGAGATTATCTGATTGTTTTTTGGCTTCTTCAAGCTTTTCTCTGTATGTATTTGCTTTTTTGACTTCATTCAGAATACTATAAACCAAACCAAGGGAACCTACAACTCCTAAAAATACCAACAGTGCCAAAATAAAAGAAACTCTATAGGTAAGATCATATGCTGATTGATTTTGACTTTTATATTCTATCAGCAAATCACCTTGCATTTTGGAGATCAGATCCTGAATCTGGGAAAAAACCTCTTTGTTTTTATCCAAAAGCCTACTTTCAATCTGGACAAAATTCTCCTGAAGCTTTTGCTCGTCTTGATACATTCCTGCAACAAAACTACGCAGTGCGAGAAGCGTCGACTCAGTATTTGCTATTTTCGAAATTGAATCCAAATTTCTGGATTCTTCAAAATCCCTTACGATTTCAATGAGGCTTTCTTCTATTTCAGATTTAACAGATGGTGATACAGATCTATTCTCATTTACTGCATTTCTATTTTCCTGTTGACTTCTTGGTGATATTTCAGAAAGGAAATCCCTGTCTTTTATTTTTCCTAAAAATTGCATTTCATTCAACTCATCCTGTCGCTGAATTCTTCTTTCAATATTGATAAGAGCTTCCTCACTGAAATTTCTGTTGGTGAGATTATACCTCAATTCTTCCAAACCGGCATATACTACCATCAATTCACTGATGTTCAACCCAATTCTTTCAAAAGTTTGCACCTCCTCGGAATCTTTAGAATTTTGATTCAACCAATCCAGTCTTTTTTTTACCCTATCCAAGGTTTCCTCCAAAACAGAATCTTTGTCGGAAGTTCTCTCCGTTTTGGACATATCCAAAAGATATACATCAGCCATGAGGCCATTGATTTGACGGAGTTTTTCATTTGGCTCTGATAAGTTTTCGACCGTGTTCAATAATTTACTGATACTGAAATAAGTCACCAAACTGACACCAATGACCAAGAAGGCTGCAAGAACGAAGCCCATGATGACCTTACTCCCAACCTGATATTTACTTTTGGATCTGATCAAAACCTATTTTTTTTTACTGAGAATCAAGACAATAACCATTCCTAAAGAATGAAATTCAAATCATATTATCAAACAAAACAAATTGTCCAAAACCTAAACTGTCCTGAGCTCCAAAAACGGCATCCATTCCTCAGCATGTCTTTCTGCATACTCTGCCAAAAAAAATCCTAAAGTGGGTCGAAAAGGTTCTGTTTTCAAAAGCATCCCTGCCTGATCTGGGGTTTTGTCCCCTTTTATCACATTGCAGCGATGACAGGCAGTGATAAGATTGGTCCAATTAGTTTTTCCACCTTTTGATCGGGGAATGATATGATCAATTGTCAATTGCTTTTTGGAACCGCAATATTGACATTCGTTGCTATCACGTCTGAAAAGATTGGTCCTGTTGAGTAACACACCTTTGTAGGGTATGTTTTTGTATTGGTTGAGACGGATAACTGCTGGATACCTGAATTCCCTTGAAACAGTCCTTACTACCAAAGATTCATAAAAACTCAGGCAGCTTACTTTATCCATAAAAGTCAAAACGAGCGCCTTTTGCACGGTGACTACGGCAACTGGGCTATGGTCTAAATTCAATACCAAAACACGTTTCTCCATAATTGATTTATTCTCTCTTTGAACGGAAAAACGAGCTGTGTAAAGGGATTGTTTTAGAATTCAATTCGGTTCATTTCCCTTTTTACGTCTTTTTCCTTTATGTCTTGTCTTTTATCGTGCAGTTTCTTACCCTTAGCAAGTGCTATCTCCAATTTTGCCAAACCTTTGTTATTGATAAAAATCCTGACAGGAATGATAGATAGACCTTTTTCAGAAAACTTGGATTCCAATTTATCGAGTTCTTTTTTGTTTAGCAAGAGCTTTCTTTCTCTGACTGAATCATGGTTGTAACTTGCCGCCATGGAATACGGAGCGATATGCATTTGCTTTATATACAGTTCGCCCCTTCTAAAGTAACAATAGGCTTCTGTCAAAGAGACCTTTGCTTCTCTGACTGATTTTATTTCGGTTCCTGTCAGCATCAATCCCGCTACATAAGTATCGACAAACTCAAATTCATGGCTTGCCTTTTTATTTCGGATATTGATGATCTTATCAAATTTATTTTTTTTCACTGTCATGATCTAGTTAACTCGATTCTCTTCTAATTGCTTCTCTAACCCTGCCCACCGCAACTGAACACTGCCCACACTGACTGTCTACTGAAACTTCCTCCTTCAAACTGAACTCTACCCGCTACTGAGAACTGAACACTTCAAACTGAACGCTACAGCTTCATCCTCGCTTCAGGTACCACTTCCAAATCGCTGAACTCTCCCTTCAGAAACTTGTAATGAGCAGCCATGGCTATCATTGCGGCATTATCTGTGCAATATTCGAATTTTGGGATATAAATGTTCCATCCAGATTTTTTGGCTACATTGGCTAACTCATTCCTCAAACCTGAATTGGCCGAAACACCCCCTGCTATGGCTATTTCTATGATCTGATATTCTTTTGAAGCTTTTTTCAGTTTCTGCATCAGCATTTTTATAAGTGTAAATTGAATCGAAGCACAGATATCCGCTAAATTATCTTCTATAAAGGAAGGGTTTTCTTTGATCCTATCTCTAAGAAAGTACAATACGGCAGTTTTAATTCCACTGAAGGAAAAGTTTAATCCCGACATATCAGATACCGGAAACCTGAAAGCTTCGGGATTGCCTTCCTTGGCATATTTGTCTATCAAAGGGCCACCGGGATACGGTAAGCCCAATAACTTAGCAGTTTTATCAAAGGCCTCTCCAACAGCGTCATCGGTGGTTTCTCCTATGATTTCCATATTGAGAAAATCCTTTACCAGCACCAATTGCGTATGGCCACCACTTACTGTCAAGCAGATAAATGGAAAATTAGGTTTTGGGTCATCAATAAAATGAGCAAGGATATGGGCTTGCATGTGGTTGACTTCAATCAAAGGCAATCCCAATGCATAGGCAAAAGACTTAGCAAATGAAACACCAACTAATAAAGAGCCTAATAATCCGGGTCCCTTGGTAAAGGCAATGGCTGAAAGTTGGGATTTGTCTATACCAGAAGATTGGATGGCTTCATGGATAACGGGAATCAGGTGTTGCTGATGGGCACGGGAAGCAAGTTCAGGAACTACCCCCCCATATTTTTCGTGTACAGATTGCGTGGCGATAATATTATTAAGTATTTTGCCATCAGAAATTACCGCTGCCGACGTTTCATCACAGGATGATTCAATGGCCAGAATATTTATCCTCATTTCAATTATTCCTTGGAAAAGAACCCGAAAGTTACGGAAAAAATACTGAAAGCCTTAAGGGTCATCTTCAGGTTGGTTCTTTTCATTTTGCTTGGAATATTGTTAATAGCGGCTTCCCTTCAAATCCCCTATGTACAAACACAAGTAAGCAAGGCTTTGACTGGCTATATCAGTAAAAACACCGGCTTTGAAACCAGCATATCAAAAGTAAGAATCAGATGGTGGGATGCTATCAGCCTCAATGATGTGGTCATTTACGACCATCGAGATAGTCTGATGGTAGATTTGGAAGAAGTATATATTGATTTTTCTATTGGAGGTCTTTTTGATCGTGAAAACCCCTCTCTCGATCAGATAAAAATGGAAAATGGGAATGTTCGCTTACTTTTCCATACCGATGAATCATATCTCAATATTGCCGAATTCTTCAGTAAGATCAATGATCTGCTTCCTGCCAAAAAAGATCCTACCAAAAAGTCAGGTAAATTCTCCATTAGCAACATTTATTTCAAAAATACATCCTTGGATATCATCAATTACAACGCTGTACCAATCATAGAAGGGTTTGATTATAACAATCTTTTATTCCGAGATCTAGTGGCAGACGCAGATGATTTTTATACCGAGGGATCCACCATTGGCATGAAGGTGAATTATCTAAGGGGCTTAGAATCTACCTCAGGGTTAGTATTTCAACAACTGAAAACAGATTTTACCTACGCTCCCACCTATATGGAGTTTGACAAGTTATTTTTGCGTTCAAATAAGACGGAAATCAAGAATTATCTCAAGTTTAGCTATGATTCAGCGGGATCTTTGTCCAATTTCAATGAAGAGGTGATGATCTTGGCCCGGTTGGATGAATCCGTTTTGGATATTCAGGATCTTAAATATTTCACGGATCAGATTCCGGATTTTGAGGACAGGATTTTTCTAAGTGGAGACATTGAAGGTACTGTTCAAGATCTTTCATCAGAAGAATTGTTGATAAGATTTGGACAAAGGAGCGCATTGTTTGGGAAATTCCAAATTGAAGGATTACCTGATATTGACAATACTTTTTTTCAAATGTCTCTGTTGAATTCAGTATTGAACAGCAATGACCTGGCACCTTATATCAGTGAGGAAGCAAAGCAGGACCTGAACAAATTCAGGGACATCCGATTTGATTCAGATTTTTCTGGATACTTACATTTTTTCACTGCGAATGGAAACTTCAGAACAGGTATTGGAGATGTTATTGGCCGATTGAATTTCAGATCAGATCAGGGCGAACCGACATTCAATGGCCGATTGGAAACCAAAAATCTTGATTTGGGAATCCTTCTAGATGATAGAGAAAGATTCCAAAAAGTCACCATGACAGGCAGGATAAAAGGTACAGGACTTAACCTTGAAACATTCATTCTTGAAGTGGATGCAAGTATCAAAAGTGCCGGCATCAAAGGCTACAATTATGTAAATATCCAAACCGACGCTACCTATGGCAGGGACCTGTTCAGAGGACAGATTGTTGTCAATGATCCCAATTTAAAGGGTGAGGCAAGAGGAGTCCTTGATGTCAGGGATGGCAAGGATTCTATCCGGTTAAATGTCAAATTGGATACCGCCTTTCTAAAAGAACTTAAATATATTGAAAATGATGGTTTTGTAAGTGGCAATATAGACATCGATACCAAAGGCATTACTTTGGATGATATAGAAGGAATAGCACGTTTCAGCGATGTGAAGCTCAGCTATGAAGGCAGGAATTTGTATGTAGACAATTTCTTTTTCCAATCATTATTTACCGATGAGTCAAGGGTGATTTCCTTTAATTCAGATTTGTTGGTGGCAGGGATTTCAGGAAATTTCAAAGTCCAACAATTACTGACTGATGTCCAAAATCTCAGCATGGAATATTTTTCCATTTTGACCAATTCAGAAGAAAAAGCTTCTCTTAGAACTTATAAGAGTCCTGAACCCTACAGCATAGACATCAACCTTAATTTCCTGGACATCAATCCTATAATTAACCTATTGGAACCAAGGGCAACTATTTCCAAAAACACCTTGATAGAGGGTGCATTTTACCAGACTCCTGACAATGCCGTACTCAATTTCTTTTCAAGCATTGACAGTATTTATTTTGATGGAAATTTTCTTTTTAACACCAACCTTGATTTCAACACTTCCAAAATCAACAATAGCAATGAAGTATTGGCGTCATTTTATATTTTTTCTAAAAAACAGGAACTGAATACGGGTCTAACCTTCAACGACTTGGCCATAGAGGCGATTTGGGATGAATCAAATATAGATTTCAGCTATTCGCAGGATCAATTGGCCACAGGCAGCTACGTCAGGATCAAAAATGAAATTAAAATTTATCCCGACCATACCACTATCATTTTTGAACCTTCCGAATTGAAAATTTTGGATAAAAGCTGGAGTTTTGATCCGGAAAACAGTATCTACATTGCCAATAAATCTTTTCTATTTGACAATATAAAACTTTATAACAATCAACAATTCATTGCACTCAACGGAACAGTCAGTCCAGACCCTGAAGATGTTCTTGGACTAGAAATAAAAGATGTAAACCTGGACTTTTTCAATACCCTAAGTGTAAAGGAATTTGAAGGAACTGCTAATGGTAATTTTGGGTTGACAGATTTTTATGAAACCTTCGGAATCAATGGTCAGCTGAATATAGATGATCTTTATATCAATAGTTTTCTTGTAGGGAATATTGAAGCAGCAACATATTTTGCAGATAAGCTGGTCAACTTGGAATTGACAAATACAAGAGAGGGTAAAGATGTCATTTCCATCAAAGGCTATTTGGGAAGTGAAGATGATCAATTGGAATTAAAGGCCAATTTGAATGAAGCTAATCTTACTATTCTTGAACCTTTCCTGTCAGACTATATTACCAATTTGGGAGGGACTGTCACCGGGGTTTTCGATATAGAAGGTTCTTTACAGTTTCCAATTGTAACGGGAACTGGTAAAGTAAATGCCGGCAGACTTAGGGTCAACTACCTCAACACATTCTACACCATTGATGGCAATTTGGTATTCAATCCCAGCGAGATCAATTTCAGAGAGCTCAATATTTTGGATACCAATGGAAACAGGGCGAGGATGCGAGGTGGCATTTCACATGATTACTTTTCTGATTTAATTTTGGATATCAGCACTAACCTTGAAAATTTCCAAGTGCTAAACACAGGCGCCCGGGACAACGAGGTTTTCTATGGAACAGCCTATGTAACGGGTAGTCTTGATATTTTTGGAGCTGCCAACAACCTAGACATCACTGCAAGAGCGACATCACAGCCGAGCACCAGAATATTTATTCCTTTTGGTTCTACCAGTGTGCAAGCACAAGAAGACTTTATCACGATTATCAATGTAAGGGATACTGTCAAGATGGTCGAACCCCAGGAGACTGTTGAAAAGCTTGCCATTCAGAATGTACGCATGAACTTTGTTTTTGACATTACTCCTGATGCCTATACAGAAATCCAAATTGACCCAAGAACAGGTGAAAATATCCAAGGTCGGGGCAGAGGAGTGCTGACTATGAACATAGATACCCAAGGTAATTTTTCCATGCAAGGCAATTATGAAATCACCGAAGCCAAATATAATTTTTCACTTTACAACATAATCAGAAGAGAGTTTATTGTACAGCCGGGTGGTCGGATTTCCTGGTTTGGGGATCCTTATGAAGGAATAATGGACCTCAGGGCTTATTATCAGGAAAGTGTTTCTTTGCAGAACCTACAAACGAACCAAAATGCCTCACTTGAAGATCCTCAAATGAGAAGGAGATGGCCACTAAAAGTAAATATGGACTTGAAGGGCAAATTGCTTTCCCCAGATATTACTTTCAATTTTGACTTCGGAGAGTTCCCTTCTGAAGGTAATGTGCAGACTTATATTTCAGCATTTCAAAATAGGATTGCCAATGACGAGCAGGAGAAAAACCGTCAGGTTTTTTCAGTCATCATGATGCGTTCACTTTCACCTGAAGGCCAATTCAGTGGTGTCAGCAATATTGCCACTTCCAACCTCAGTCAACTATTATCATCTCAGCTGAACAGTTTCATAGCCCAGGTAGACCAAAACCTAGAGGTGGATATTGACCTTGCAAATCTAGATCAAAATGCCCTTGAAACATTCCAATTACGGGTAGCATATACATTTCTGGATGGTAGGTTGAGGGTCACCCGTGATGGCGGTTTTACGGATCTTCAGGGCAATGCCGACCTGAACAGTATCGCAGGTGATTGGCAGGCAGAATACCTGCTGACAGAGGATGGTCGCTACAGAATGCGGATTTATAACCGCAATAACTTCAATACCTTTACGTCCCTTTCCTTGGCTAGAAATGTCGCCACATACGGTGTTTCTGTATCCCAAAATTTAGCCTTTAATTCCTTTGGCGAATTGTGGGATAAAATAAAAAGTAAAGAACGTGAAAAACTGAGAATAAATGACACTGATGACTTTTTAAGATATCAGTTTGAGGAAGAAATGGACTGGAAATCTATACCCTTAAATGACCTTGATAAGCGAATTAGTAATTTGGATTACCAAATGGATCAGCCCAATAAAAATTTAAGAAAAGAGGATGAAGATTGAAACAATTCCACTGCTTGGGTAATTAATAAAGTGGTTATCCAAAATCATGAAATTGATCAATTTTATCCAATCCTAATACATCTGATATTTTTGGATACCTGCCCATCAGTCGGGTTGGATATTTATGGATAGTAAATTGACATGCATTTGCCTACATCCGATGCAAATTGATTAATTAAACCATATTTGATTTAATCATCCTAAATATGATTTGGATTGCGGATGACAAATCCGCCTAAAAACATGTAAAAGAAAATGGAAAAAGTTAGCATATTTTGGTTTAGACGTGATTTAAGGTTAGAGGATAACACCGGGCTATATTATGCCTATTCCCAAGAAAAAAATGTTTTACCGTTATTCATTTTTGATCAAAACATCCTTGAAAAACTGGAAGAGAAGCATGATGCTAGGGTTGGTTTTATACATGCGCAGATCAAAAATCTGAGTGATCAACTGAAAGAATTTGGAAGCGCCATAATGGTCAAATATGGCAGACCCTTGGAAATCTACAAGGATCTGATGTCAAACTATGACATTCAAAATGTATACACCAACAGGGATTATGAACCTTATGCAAAAGAAAGAGATGCTGAATTAAAAAATCTTCTGAAAGAAAATAAAATACAGCTTTTGGATTTCAAAGATCAAGTCATTTTTGAAAAAGAAGAAATAGTCAATGGAAGCGGTGAGTTCTATAAAGTATTCACTCCATATAGCAGGGTATGGTTAGACAAGTTCAATAAGTCATCTATCCAACTATTGCTGTTGGATAAAAAGAAAAACAATTTTTTCAAGTCAGACCCTATTCCGATTCCAACGTTAGAAGAAATGGGGTTTGAAAAATCCGATATAGAAATCCCCCCCTTGGAAATAGATAAGCCTTTGATCAAAAAATATGACGCACTGAGAAACTTTCCCGCACAAAAAGGCACAAGTAGACTTGGAATTCATTTAAGATTCGGAACTATAAGCGTGCGAAAACTTGCATTGGAAGCCGTCCAATTAAACAGCACCTTTCTGAATGAATTGATCTGGAGGGAGTTTTATATGATGATTTTGTACCACAATCCGAAAGTTGTGGACAGGGCGTTTAAACCACAATACGATCAAATTCCCTGGAGAAATTCAGAGGAAGATTTCACAAAATGGTGTGAAGGAAAGACAGGATACCCTATCGTGGATGCAGGAATGCGGGAATTGAATTCCACAGGCTACATGCACAATAGGGTACGGATGATTGTGGCAAGTTTTTTGACAAAACATCTTTTGATTGATTGGCGATGGGGAGAAGCGTACTTTGCGAAGAAATTACTGGACTTTGAACTTTCATCAAATAACGGAGGATGGCAATGGGCTGCGGGAACGGGGACAGATGCCCAGCCTTATTTCAGGGTTTTCAATCCGGAATCCCAGACAGAGAAGTTTGATAAAGAACTGAAATATATTAAAAAATGGGTTCCTGAATATGGGACCACAGATTATCCCAAACCTATGGTTGATCACAAATTTGCCAGGGAAAGGGCGATAGAAACTTATAAAAAAGCATTGAACACATGAACATAGGAGACAGGGTAAGGTTGCTGCATGGCAACGAAGAGGGAGTTATTACCAAAATATCATCAGGTGGTAGAGTGGAAGTAGAAATTGAGGACGGTTTCAGAATTCCCGTGATGAAAAATGAAATTGCGATTATTTCCGCAGTGGAAGGACAATACTTCGGAGGAGAAAAAGCCCCTGTTATAGATAAGATCGACAGCAAGCAAACCCCAAAAAGTGCTAAAGAAGAAGGATTGTTTTTGGCCTATCTCCCTATCAATGACAAAGACCACAGCATTTACTTGTGCAACAATTCCGGAAGGGAGTATATGGTCTTGGCCTCAGAAGTATATGGCGGCAACAGTCAAACCATCATTGCTGAAAGAATACAGACAAGGTCCAGTAAGAAGTTAGGAGAAAAATCAATTCGGGATTTTGAGGAATGGCCTCCCTTATTGATCCAATTTTTTCCAATACATCCCAAGATCGAAAAAACCCAGCCGTCTTTTGAACGTCGCCTTAAATTTAAAGCTTCAGCTTTTTTCAAAAGCAAAGGTATAGTTCCCGTGTTGGATAAATCAGGATATGTTTTTAAGGTTTCAGATCAGGTCAAAGAGATAGACATCAAGCAACTCAATGAGGAACTTAATCCACAAACCAAGGAAGCAAAGATCACTTTCCAAAGACCTCCGAAAGAAATAGACCTTCATATTGAACAACTGACCAAAGACCACTTCCTGATGAGCAACAGTGAAATGTTAAAGCTTCAAATGGATACTTTTGAAAAAAATCTCAATTATGCAATGGCCTCTGGAATGGATGAAATTTCTTTTATCCATGGTATCGGAAATGGGGTACTCAAAAAAGAAATCCACAAGTATTTGAGTCAATTGGGAAATATTAAGTATTTTCAGGACACACAAAAAAGCCGCTTTGGCTATGGTGCAACTTTGGTCAGAATATCCTAAACATGCAAGGAAAAATCTCCCCGATTTTCAGACATTTTCATATTCAATTTGAAGAAGCGAAATCGGCCTTCTCTTCATTGGGTAAACAATTCAAAGGAAAAAAAGCCATTGAACTGGAGCAAAAACTTATTTTTTTGGAGATATATATTGATCTGATTTCAAGAATCTATTTCAAAGAAGAAAATCTTAAATTCCAACTATTTTCGCCTTTCAAGGATTTATTTAAAGGGCTGAAAAAAGTTAAGCACATCAAGATGGTATTGGACCAAGTGAGATTGCATAATATAGACCAAAACATGGCTTTCAATACTTATATCAAATCGCTGGAATCCGACAAAAAGAAGCTTTATGCAGAAGTATATGATCTCATTGTCAGCACTCCTTTTCAGATTTGGGATAAATTGTATGAAGAGGCTTATGAATATAGCAAAGGATTAAAGCCTTTGATGATCAATACCGCAACAACCCAAATCATCAATGAAGAACTTGAATTTTTCAACCTTGAGCACAAAAACAAAATGGATAGCAAAGCTTTGAAAGATATCTATGAAGGTCTTCGGGTCATTATTGCTTTGGAAAATTTAAGGATAGAATCCGGTTTCAACTCAATTTTCGTGGAGGAGGTTCATGGACATATGGGAGGATTAAGACAATCGCTTTTGGACTGGTACCAAAACCATCTTTTTATTCAGCATTTATCATTCTACCTGACCGACAAAGAAAATATCGCTAAAAAATACCTTGACCTCCTTTCTCGACTTCAGACAAATAAAAAGTCCCATACACACAAGGTGGTTGAGAAATGTAGGTATCTCTTTGATAGAATTTTAGAATGACCCGTATAAAACCGTTAATTTTTCATTACATTCAATTTTCTGGAATGATGGGAAAGATTCAGAAGATTGTTTAAAAGATATATTTGATATGTATGTAAAAAGACATTATAGTTTTTATATGACTTTAAGGTGGTCTCGAAAATCAGTGTATTACGGGCTATTGTACTCAACCTTAATTGTCATTCTATACGAACTCTCTGATTGGGAATTCACCCTGCCCTGGGAACCAATAAGCGTTATCGGTATTGCAGTGGCTTTCTATCTTGGTTTTAAAAATAACAGTTCCTATGACAGGACCTGGGAAGCAAGAAAAATCTGGGGCGCCATTGTCAACGACAGCAGAACATTTACTACTGCCATTCTGACTTTGTTAGATGCTAAAGATGAGGATGAAGATAAACGGCTTAAAAAGTCTATCATCTATCGTCACCTTGCCTGGATGCATGCCCTTAAATACCAATTGCGACAAAAGAAAACCTGGGAACACGATGAGGACCCTACTAGATTGGTTTTTACTCCGACTTTCAAGGAAACCTACACAAACGAATTGGTAGATGAAATTAAATATTTTATCAGCAGTTCAGAATGGGATACTTTAAAAGTCAAAAGCAATATTCCTTCACATATCCTAAAAAAACAGACAGAAGTAATCCAGGAACTAAAATCCGGAGGTTATATCTCTGATTTTAAACAGGTTTGGTTACATCAGATCATTGGTAAGCTTTATGACAACCAAGGAATGTGCGAAAGAATCAAAAACTTTCCTTTACCCAGACAGTACGCCTCCACCGCACTTTGGATGAATTACGTCTTTTGTGCGTTGATTCCCTTTGGCCTTTTGAATATTTTTGAAGCCTCTAGAGTGTTGCATGTCTGGCTGACGATACCTTTTGGTGGATTGATCATCTGGATATTCTTCTTAATGGACCGGATCGGCGATTATTCCGAAAATCCCTTTGAAGCAGCCTACAATGATGTTCCCATCTCGTCAATTGCGCGAAGTGTAGAAATCGACCTTAGGGAAATGCTTGAAGATGAAAATATTCCCGCACCTTATCCGGTTGAAAATGGGTTTTTGATGTAGGGTTGGATGTACCAAGTACAATGTACCAAGTATTAGGTTAGAAGTAGAATGCAAGGAAGTATGAGATTGAAAGTCATTGCCCTAACTCCCCAACCTTCAAGGAAGAAGCATGTCTTGTCTCTTGGTGCTTGTCTCTTGGTGCTTGCCTCTTGGTACTTAGTACTTTGTTCATTGTACAACTTCTTCCCTCATCCCTAACGAGATTGCCACGTCGCAGAAGAACTATTTAAAATATCAAAGTTTCCCAAGTGCTCCCTACCTAAACCGGCAGGCAGGATCGCAATGACGCATCACCTTCAGCCCTCATCCATCATCCTTTCTCCTTCCTCCCTAAAAAGATTGCCACGTCGCACGAAGGATTATTCAAAATACCAAAGTTTCCAAAGTGCTCCTCGCAATGACGCACCACGGTCATCCTTCATCCTTTATATCACTCACTTTTTAAAGTAGAGGCAGGATTCACTTGCGCAGCTTTAAGGGCTTGTAGGGTCACCGTCAGATAAGCAATGGATAATATGACTCCTGCTGCCAGTGGGATAAACCACCATTCAAAATCAATCCTATAGGCATATCCTGCAAGCCATTCCTGCATGGCCCAATATGACAATCCTGAACCTAAAAGAATCGAAACGGCCACAATTGCGATAAACTCTTTATTGATCACGTTCAATATGGAAAAAGTGGTAGCGCCCAAAACTTTCCTGATGCCTATTTCCTTTGTTTTCTGCTCTGCCACATGGGCTGACAATCCCAAAAGTCCCAGACAGGAAATCAATATTGTCAGTATGCTGAAATACTTAGCCAATTCTCTGACCTTAACATCTTCACTGTACATTCTTGCATAGTTCTCATCCATAAAGGTATACTGGAACGGGAAATCAGGGTTGATTTCCTCAGCAAGATTCTGAATAGACGCAATGGTATTTTGAATATCATCAGTACCGACTTTGATAAAACAAGTTGATGCAAAAGATGGGTCAAGTAAGATAATGACAGGTTCCATTGCCTGATGGAAACTCTGAAAATGAAAATCGTCCACTACGCCTGTGATAGTTCTGTCATCTCCCCAAAGGTTGAAGGAAGTTGCTCCAGGGTTATTTTCAACGATCAGTTCATAGGCTCTTCTATTGATGATGGCACCTTGAATGGAGTCTGCACCTTTCTCTCTGGAGAAATCTTCCCCCTTAATCAAATGGAAACCCATAGTTTCCAAAAATCCATAATCAACCCTCATGATTTCAAACAAGGCATTGAAATCAGGATCCTTTCCCTCCCAATTGACACCTCCTGTGTTGGAGTTTCTTCCCAATAAAGAATGTGTTGTTCTGCTAATGGATTTTACTTCATTGTTTTGGTCAATTCGGTTTTTGAATACTTCATAATTGTCCATTAACTTTCCTTCCAAGGGTATCACTAACAATTGATCCTTGTCATATCCCAGATTTTGGTTGAGTGCGTAATTTATCTGCTGATAAACCACTACCGTCGAAACAATCAAGATCGTAGCAAGAATAAACTGAAAAGTTACAAGTCCCTTTCTTGCAAGGACCACTCCCCTACCTGCTTTGGTATGACTTCTGAAAACAGAAACCACCTTTGTTGCAGAAAGATAAAATGCCGGATAACTTCCCGCAATCAAACCCGTGAACAACATCACACCAACCAACTGAAGCCAGAAAACCCCATCTGAGTATGGAACTGACATGGTTTTTCCTGTCAAAGTATTGAATACAGGTAAAGTCAACTCCACCAGCAAAAGAGAAAATACAGTTGCAAAGAGTGTCATTAAAAGAGATTCACTCAGGAATTGATTGACCAAGGCACCTTTTTCTGCGCCCACAACTTTCCTTACACCGACTTCTTTGGCTCTTTTCTGAGATTTGGCTGTGGACAGGTTCATGAAATTGATACAAGCTATCAACAAAACAAACAATCCTATAATCGAAAACAACTTAACATATTCAATCTTGCCACCTTGCTGAATGCCATCTTTGAATTTACCATGGAGATACAGTTCAGTTTGCGGATAGGCAAAAAGTTTTACGTTACTGCCTTCATTCCTTTCCAATATAAAATCCTCGATACTCGCCGAAAATGCCTGCCAGTTCGACTCTTTGTTCAGCCTTACTACTGTACTCGGACCGTTATTTCCCCAATCCTTTAACCAATCATTATATGGTTTATCAAACATAAATCTGAAAGGAAGAATATATTCAAATTGGGCATCGGAGTTATCTGAAAAAGGTGCCAAAACTGCTTGGACAATAAATGAATTTTCACCTTCAGTTTCTTTCATGACTACTGTTTCCCCGATTACATCTGTCTTCCCAAATAGTTTTACAGCTGCTTCCGCAGTAAGTACAATATTTGTTATTTCCGCCAAAGATTTATTACGATCACCGTGAAGAATTTCATGCTGAATGATTTTCAAAAAATCTTCCCCAGCATAAAACCCATTTAGTTTGATCCTGGTATCCTCGACAACAAAAAGATTGTCTTGATTCCATGAATAGGTAGCAGCTGCCTCTATTTCCGGGTAGACTTCCTTAAGTTCATTTGCCAATATCCCAGGAGTAGAAGAAGTGGTAAATATCTCAGCGCCATAGCGCTGATGTTCCATAATCCTATAAACCTGATCAATCTCAGCCAAATTCTTATTGGTGTTTAGCTCTGATTTGACCCAAAGCCCTATCAGGATGGCTGCCCATAAGCCAAGCGCCAATCCAAAGAGGTTGATAAAGAAAGTTAGCTTATGCTTGGCAAAGCCACGAAGTGCGATTTTGAAATAGTTGGAGTACATGGAAGTTAAATATTAATAGTGATAGAACAAACTTTTAATATTGTCGAAATACGGTTAATAAATTACTCAGAACTCAGGGAATTGACCGGATTATTGCTAGCTGCTTTTAAAGCCTGAAAACTGACTGTAATCAAAGCAATCATCAGGACTATGGTAGCTCCTCCTGCAAAAATCCACCAGCTAAGACTTGTTTTATATGCATATACCTGAAGCCAGGAATTGGATAGATACCATGCCAAAGGCATTATTAATAAAATTGATATCAGAACAAGTAATACAAAGTCCCTCACGATCATATATAAAATGGAATTGATTGAGGCACCCAATACTTTTCTAATACCTATTTCTTTTTTCCGGTTTTCAACTGTAAAAGCTGCCAATCCAAACAAGCCTAAACATGAAAGGAAAACAGCAACTACCCCAAAATACTTAGCCAGTTTGGAAACACGTTGCTCCTGACTGTACAAGCTCTGAAAATCTTCATCCATAAAGCTGAAATCCATCTTTTGATCAAAAAGATCCTGATATAATCCCGAAAGAGCAGCAATTGAATTAGTTTGATTTTCGATGTTTATCCTTAGGATAATTTTTTGCATAAATGAATCGCCATACTTTAAAAAAGCTGGCTTTACAGTTTCTTTCAATGACTCGAAATGGAAATTTTTCAAAATCCCAATCACTTCCATATCATTTCCCCAAAGATTGACTATGGTACCAATTGGTTCTTTCAGCCCGATCACGCTGACAGCTTCCTCATTTAGGATAATTTTACTTTTTTCGTCTCCAAACTCTCTTGAAAATGACCTCCCCTCCAAAATCTCAAATTCCATAGTTTCGATCAAATCCATATTCACGCTAATATTCTCAAATTTGACCTGTTCATCAGGATTTTTTCCTTCCCAATGCAATCCAATAGTTGAGCTCATCAACCCAATCAATGGGTGAGCTATACTTGATGCATTTTCAACACCGGGCAATCCTCTTACCTGATTTAAAAACAGTTCTAGCTGGGCGTCAGAAATCGAAGAAGAATTCACTTGAAGCAAGTTGGATTGGTTATAGCCAAGATTTTGATTTTGGATAAAAGACATCTGTTTTCCTATCACTACAATCCCGATAATCAATAACAAGGAAATGGAGAACTGAAAAACGACCAGACCCTTTCTTGCCATAAGCTCTCCGAAACTTCCTTTAACATTGCTTTTGAGGATCTGAATGGGTCTAAACTTAGATAAATATAGGGATGGGTATATTCCCGCCATCAAAGCTGTCAACACCCAAATAGAACCAAGCAACAGGACCAAGCTTAAATTTAAATCCAGAACCATTTCTTTCATCGACACCTGATTGAAAAACGGCTGTAATAATTTGGCTAAAACCAGTGCAGAAATCATCGCAAAAAAACTGAGCAGCATGGTTTCAACCATAAATTGACTGAATAGCCCGCCACGACTTGCACCCATAGATTTCTTGACACCTATTTCTTTGATCCTATTCATGGTCCTAGCCGTGGTTAGGTTCATAAAATTGATACAGGCAATCATCAAAATAAAGAAAGCTATGGCTGAAAAAATCCAAACGTAATTGATCCTACCACCGACCACTTTTCCATCTTCATAGGTTCCATACAAGTAGGTATCTTCAAAGGACTGAACAAAAGGTGTTACATTGCTGTCTGCTTTTTTTCCTTTGATATAATCTTTTATCTGAAAATTGAAGCCATCTATATCTGTTCCCTCTCTTAACAACAGATATGTACCAGCGTTGAAATTATCCCAATGAGCACGATCACCGAGCATTTTCCTGAAATAGGGAAATGACATCAGAAATTCCGGCTTATCCACATCTTTGGACCCAAAATCCTTATAAACCCCACTTACCAGAACATCATTCCCAAATTCAAAAACAGACCACTTCAGGGATTTTCCCAAGGCCTCTTTTGTGGAGCCAAAAATCTTATTGGCAGTTGATTCTGACAATACAACTGCATTGATGTCAATCAAAGCTTGGTTTTTATCTCCTTCCAGAAACTCTATACTGAAGATATCCAAGTATTGCTGATCTACAAACAAGCCATCCGCAATCTGTATTTCTCCACCCTTATCAAAAGACACACCTTCTATAAAAGGGGAATAAGCTGCTGCCATTTCCACCTGGGCAAGATCAGCCTCCATGGCTTCAGCCATTTCAGCAGGAGTAACTCCTATGGTTACCATACCAGCTGAATTATCATGATTGGTGAAAACGGCATAAATCCTATCCCCAAGTGCATGATACCTATTGATACACATTTCATCCTTAACCCACAACATGATCAAAATCACAGTGGTAAGCCCCAAAGTAAGCCCCAGAAGATTGATCCCGAAGGTCATTCTGTGCTTCTTAAAACTTCTTAGGGCGGTTTTGAGATAGATGGATAACATGGTAGGAAGCTGGGGAGTGGGAAGTTGTAAAGGATGAAGGATAAGGGATGAGGGATGAAGGTAGAAGGTAGATTTTAAATTTTAGATTTTAGATTTAACCTCAGTATCGGGGTTTGGTTAGGACATATCTCCCCGGATTTCTCTTCTTGGCCCGAAATACTCAGGGTAGGCTTTGATGCGAGATTCTATTCTTTCGACTTTCTCAACTCATCTCTCAGGTCTCGGTTCTCGTCTCTCGCATCTCCATCTTGGTTCTTGGTTCCCCGATACTCGGGGCAGGCTTTAACTCTTGCCTCTAAACATGAAACTGCTCTCTGATATTTTCAGTCACCACTTTGCCATCAAACAGGTTGATGATTCTGTGGGCATAGTTAGCATCATGGGGAGAGTGGGTTACCATCACAATGGTGGTTCCTTCATTGTTAAGTTCTTCCAACAATCTCATTACTTCTTCGCCGTTTGCTGAATCAAGGTTACCTGTAGGTTCATCGGCAAGTATCACGGAGGGTTTAGCCACAATAGCCCGGGCTATGGCTACCCTTTGTTGCTGTCCCCCGGAAAGTTGCTGCGGGAAATGGTCTTTTCTGTGCATGATTCCCATTCGGGTCAGCACTTCCTCAACCCTTCTTTTTCTTTCATCAGACGGAGTCTTTAAGTACAAAAGGGGTAATTCTACATTTTCAAATACTGTGAGTTCATCGATCAGGTTAAAGCTTTGGAAAACAAATCCAATGTTACCTTTTCTAAGTTGGGATCTTTGTCTTTCAGAGAATCTGGCCACTTCACTTTCAATAAAATGGTATTCACCTGCATCAGGATTATCTAATAGCCCTATAATATTGAGCAAAGTAGATTTGCCACAACCTGATGGGCCCATAATTGCCACAAATTCTCCTTTTTTGATTTCTATATTGATATCATCCAAGGCAGTAGTCTCTACTTCTTCAGTGGTGTAGAGTTTTTTGAGATTGACGGTTTTGATGATGTTTTGCATGGGATTGAGGTTTGTATTGAGGTAGTTAAGTTGTTTTGTTTATTAGATGTTGTTTTTTGTGTTTTGGTTGCTTCTTGACCGATGTCAGATGACCGATGACCGATGTTGGGTTTCTGATAATCATGACAGGGGTCGAATGACAGATGATTTCATTGTAAATTATAGAATAATTATTTGATTTTTGATTTGAAGGAATTCATCATGTTCATTAAATAAAAGGCTTCGTCATACAATATTTTGAAATCACTTTCATTTATATATTTTCTTCTTTTTGACTTATGCAGGCAGGTGACTACTTCTGCAAGAGACCTTATAGCATATCCTAAGAATCTTTTGAATTCCAGATTTGATTGTCCAATCGAACCTTCAGAAATGTTTAAGGCAATAGAATCTGAAGCTTTCCTGATCTGAGAAATAAGGTTATACTTTTCCTCTTTTGGAAATCTCGAGCTCATTTCAAATAGCTCTTCTCCAAAATCCATGGCTTTTTGCCAAATGGTCAGTTTTTCAAATTTAAATTTCATGATTTCCAGGGTCTAGATTTAGATTTACAAGTCAAAATACCAAAACCAAATCATTGAAAATAAAATACATTGAAACTTAATCGTTTATTTTATAATCTAACTTCTTTAATTTATTTAAACCTAACATCGGTCATCTGTCATCCGACATCTGACAAATACTATTTCAAATTCAACACCTCATTCTTCCCAAAATTCTCATAACCACTCACGATTACTTTTTCTCCGATATTAAGGCCTTCAATCACTTCGTAGAATTCTGGATTTTTACGACCGAGGCGTATATTTCTTTTTTCCGCTTTGCCGGTCTGTTGATCGACCACAAAAACCCAATTACCACCGGTATCCTTGTAAAAGCCACCTGTTGGCAGCAAAGTGGCCTGATTGCTTTCACCCAATTCCAACCTGATTCTTACGGTTTGACCCCGGCGAATTCCTGTCGGAACTTCATCAGGGAAAAACATATCAACCTCGAACCTGCCCGCAGTCACATTTGGATAGATTTTCCCTATCTCAAGTTCATAATCATCACCTGAAAATGAAAAGGTTCCTTTCAATCCTGTGTAAATCCTTGGAAGGTACAGTTCATCTATCGGCACCCGTACTTTAAACTTATCAAGGATATCAATCTGTCCATATCTCTCTCCGGCACTGATGGATTGTCCAATTTCAATTTGTTCGGTCGATAGTTGACCTGTAATCGGCGCCCTTACAGCCAGGTTATCTAGTATGTGTCCCACCCCATCTAGCGACTGATTCATCCTACTTTCAGAATCCTGAAGCTGTCGTTTCTGCGCTACACGGGACATAGAATCATTTCGATATGCTGTATAAGTCAATTTCCTTCTTTTGACATTGTATTCATATTGTTCTTTGACTTCTTCAAACTCCCTGTCCGAAACCAATTTCTTTTCATGCAGCTCTCGAAATCTTTCGTATTGTGGCTTCAACAAGCTGATCTGATAATCGATCTCTGCCAGCTGACCTTGCTGACTGAGGTCATTTTGATCCAATTGGAGCCGGACCTGTCTGAGGTTGTTTATCTGAAAATACAGTCCTGACTCTCTTTCCATTACCTCGAGCTGAAGTTTGGAATTGGAGAGCAATAAGATAGTATCCCCAGCATTGACAAAAGCCCCTGATTCACGGACAATTCTTTGGATATTACCGCCTTCCAATGCATCAAGGAAGAAGACCTCTCCCGGTTCTATAGTACCACTTACAGGAATATAATCTGTAAACTCACCTTCTCTGACAGTGGCTATAGTGATGCGTTCCATGTTGACATTCATGGAAGATCTGGAATCAGCAAATACCAATTGGTACACAATAAATCCTACCAATAAGGTACCTCCTGCTATCATAGCGATAAACTTAGGGGTCCAGGTCTTTTTTTCAATCTTTCTATCCATTGTGGTAATTTCCATTTATTCGATTGATCTGTTATTGCCAATTAATATGCCACGAACAAAACCGCCAAAAAAACCTAAAAAAGGCATCTTGGCAGTTAGAATCGTTTTTTTATCGAACAAAATTGTCCGCCAGCGACCAAAATCCACAGCGAACGGTGCAATGCTAGTTCATTTTTAAATTCGGATTTAAGTGAAAAAATAGCGTAATTTTAATCCAATGCCCGATTTTGAAAAAACATTGTCCGTTTGTATCATTTCGGTACAAGTTTGGTAAAAGGATGTGAGAAGAATGAACAAAGTACGAAGTACAATGTACCAAGTACGAGGTTAGTTGTCGGAAGTAGGTGGGTTTTAATGGAAGAGGTAGGAAGGTAGATTTTAGATTTAAAGCCGCATTCGAAACTGGTATTAGTTTAAAATCATCTCGGTTCTCGCTTCTCGCCTCTGCTTATTGAATCTTGATTCCCCGATACTCGGGGCAGGCTTTGGTTCTTGGCTCTTGTTTCTTGTTTCTTAAATCTCATGTCTTACGTCTAACATCTCACCTCTATAAATGAAAGAACAAAAAACTGGAAAAATTCTGATTGTCGATGACAATGAAGATTTGCTCAAAGCGGCCAAAATATTTTTAAAGCGGCATTTTGGTCAGGTAGATACTGAAACCAACCCAAGTTTGCTGCCGATCCTGATCGTCAACGAACAGTATGATGTGATCATGTTGGACATGAACTTCACCAAAGATGTCAGCAGTGGTCAGGAAGGTTTTTATTGGTTGGATAGGATATTAGAGTTAGATTCTTCGGCTGTGGTGGTTTTGATCACTGCTTATGGAGATGTCAACACCGCTGTCAAGGCCATCAAGGAAGGTGCAACAGATTTTGTTTTGAAGCCATGGGAAAACGAAAAATTACTGGCAACCCTCAACTCGGCTCTTCAACTCCGCCAATCCAAATTGGAGATAACCCAACTTAAAGACCAACAGCAACAGCTTTATCAGGATATAGACAGCAAATTCAAGGATATCATTGGGCAAAGTGGCCCCATGGTCAAGGTTTTTGAAACCATAGATCGCGTAGCGGCCACCGATGCAAATGTGCTGATTTTGGGAGAAAACGGAACAGGGAAGGAACTGATTGCCCGTGCCATCCATCGATATTCTAAGAGACACCGGGAGGCTTTTGTGGGGGTAGATCTGGGATCAATTACCGGTACATTATTTGAAAGTGAGCTTTTTGGGCACAAAAGAGGATCATTTACAGATGCCAAAGAGGACAGGGCCGGGCGATTTGAACAGGCCAACAAAGGCACCTTATTTTTGGATGAAATAGGTAACCTTCCGCTTCCCCTTCAGGCAAAATTATTGGCAGCTATTCAAAATAGAGAAGTCACGCGGGTAGGTTCCAATAAAGTGATTCCTGTAAATATCAGGTTGATTTCGGCAACCAACATGAATATTCATAACATGGTGTATGAAAACACCTTCCGACAGGACTTACTTTACAGGATCAATACCATTGAAATCACACTACCTCCTTTAAGAGAAAGGCTGGATGATATTCCTTTGCTGGCTAACCATTTCATTGAAATTTACTCCAAAAAATACAACAAGGAAATCCGTAAAGCCGGTGAAGCCCTGATCAAAAGAATGCAGAAATACCATTGGCCGGGCAATATCCGTGAACTTCAGCACAGTATCGAAAGGGCTGTTATCATGACTTCCCACAGTGTACTTCAACCGGAAGATCTCTTTATGCAAAAGCAACTTGCACCAGAGAAACAGGAGGAAATGGTCAGCTTAGACCATCTGAATATAGAAGATGTGGAAAAAATCCTGATCCGAAAAGCCCTTCAAAAGCATAATGGACATATAACCCGTGCTGCTGAGGAATTGGGCTTGACACGATCATCCCTTTACAGAAGACTGGAGAGATATGGGCTTTAAATCATTTGCTGTCGGAATTATTTTCCGTGTCATACTGATAGTAGCAGTGGCCTATGTAGGTGTTTTCTTTTTTCAAAAAGAACAATCATTCCTACAGGGTATTATGTTTTCAATCATTGTGTTGGTTTTGACGGTAAACCTGATTTCATTTGTCAATACCACCAATAGAAAGATTACCCGTTTTCTGGAATCCATAAGATACTCGGATTTTTCTTCTTCCTTTACCAAGGACAGTAAATTGGGAGCATCCTTCCGTGAAATGAACATGTCATTTAACGAAGTCATTGATGCCTTTAAAAAAACCAGGGCAGAAAAGGAAGAACAGATGCTGTTTCTCCAAATAATGATTCAGCATATCAATACCGGGATTTTATCATTTGACAATGACGGCAAAATCGGTGTTATCAACGGGGCTGCCAAGCAATTGCTGCAAATCCCTCAATTCAAAGACATCAATGACTTAGGAAAGTTGTCTATAGAGTTGCTACGTAATGTGCTGCAGTTAAAACCAGGGGGCTCTTTTTCCATCAAAATCAATTCAGACCTCCACCTGAATGTGCAATCAGCATCTTTTAAAATGGAGGGACATAGCTGGACCTTATTATCTTTTCAGAACATCAAATCAGAATTACAGAAAAATGAGTTAGAGGCTTGGCAGAACCTTACCAAGGTACTGAGACATGAAATCATGAATTCCATGACACCAATTGCGAGTTTGGCCAATTCCCTTGGGACAATTTTGGAGGAAGATGTTGAGGAGAAAGATGACGGAATCCTAGTCATGCAAAGAGACTGTTTTATGGACCTTTCCGAAGGTTTGGAGACCATCAGTAAACGTAGTGCCGGATTGGTGGAATTTGTCAATGCTTACCGGGATTATACCAATATTCCGCAACCGGTCATCAGGAGATTTCCTGTAGCAGAGATGTTTGAAAACATCTGTGTCTTGCTCAAAGAGGAACTCACCAAAGTTGAAATTAAACTTATCCCCAAATTGCAGCCCAGGGATCTGGGAATTCTTGCTGATCCTGATCTTATCCAAATGATATTGATCAATCTGATCAAAAATGCTAAAGAGGCAATGGTCTTGGCAAAAAATAGGACAATCATATTATCCGCAGGTACTGACAGCCAATCGATTCCATACATCCAAGTAATTGACCATGGCGAAGGTATAGTTCCCGAAGCAATCGAAAGGATTTTTGTTCCCTTTTATACCACCAAAAAATCAGGCAGCGGTATTGGACTTGCCATCTCCAGACAAATCATGCACCTCCACAAAGGTAGTCTTGAAGCGGAGTCAGTGGTTGGGGATAAGACAGTGTTTACGTTGAGGTTTGGGTGAGAAGGGATTTTAGATTGATGATTTTAGATTGGGGGAAGGGATGAGGGATGAGAAAATTTTAGATTGAAGGATGAAGGATAAGAGATGAAGGAAGATTTTAGATTTTAGATTGTAGACCTGCCTGCCGATTTTGGTAGGGAGCACTTGAGAAACTTTGATATTTTGAATAGTCCTTCGTGCGACGTGGCAATCTCTTTAGGGATAAAGGATTGAAAAAGGTAGGTTTAACTAATGAATACTAAAACAAAATTCTTTCATTTTGAAGGACGCATTCCAAAAACCAATAAATATCCAATCATCCAAAATTCCCCGATTGTGGCAGGTATTGTTAGCATATTCACCCAAATGGAAGAAATGCCTGAGTAACCAATCAAAGTGTTCAGGATATATCCAATGCCGCCAAGAATTAATAACCTGCCAAGCCAGATAGGCATTCGTTGCGAACTCGTAATTGTATAACCCATTGGAATCAACCAAAGCCCGAAAAACAGTCCTCCTACTCCCCAAGCATTTGAACTGAACTGCTCCAAAAGATGAATGGACGCAACTTTAAAGTCGAGGGTCAAAAGGGTTCCATTTGCAATCTTAATGGCAACTCCCATAGAAATCGCACTGATCAAAATAACAACAGCATTCACCGTACCCCAAAGTCCGGTCGCCAAAGCTGCCACAGGATTGATATTTCTAAAAAGCTTGTAGAACCAAAGCGCAGCCATTGCCTGCGAGCCGACCACGCCAATTTCCAATAAAAGCCTTACCCTCGCAAAGGATTCTTTTTCAGCTAGGTTTTTAAGTGTTTGCTCCGGATCCCCTGAAATATATAACTGCGGATGAAATACCAAAAACCCCAATACCCCAGTAATTGCCAGGGCCAGATACCAGATACCGGCCATCCTTGCAGTCTTTATCAAATCTGCTTGTTGTTCTTTTGCATCCATTTTTTTTTGGTTTTGGTCTATGTTTTCATATTGTTTTGGTAATAGTTTTCCTATTAATTTGAATCATATGATACAATATCGAACATCCACCCTCCCAATATAAGGTTCTGATTCAAAATTTCGATAAAGTATAGGAGGAGATTTGTGAGAAACTCAATTACAGCAGGAATTATAATTTTGCTTTGCAAACGAAAGTGACTGTAATGGGCTAATGCACTTTTTACAATTGGAGTGGTTTCTTCAATGATCATTGGTTTCTTATCAATGATATCTTCCTTTTCAGGGAGAACCTTTTCATAGTTTAATCCATTTTTATAAATGTTTTCGTTCACAAAAGATTGCAGTGAAAGGAGTTCTTTTTTGGCTTTAAAGAAACGAATGGATTCATTGATAAAGATGGTATTTATCCATTTTTGAAAACTACTGTCACCTCTATTTTCAAATTGACTTATATTTTTAAAAATTTTGGTAAAAGAGATGGAGAGGACATCTTCGGTATCATGATGATTGGACAGGTACCTCATGACCACGTGATAGCTGCGCCAGTAATACTTGTCGAAGAGGTTCCTCTGTGGATTTTGGTTGTTCTGTCTGCAACCTGCTATTACATCTTGCTCTTCCAAATGATTTTGTGGTTTTCAAAAGTTGGAACCTTAAAATTTAAACAGACGTTGCCGGTGGAAAAATTATATTTTGTGAAAAGATGTTAATGGGTTAAAAAATGAAAATCTGATCCAAGCAATTATATTCAGATTGGTGCTTATTTTTATCTATCAAAAAACAAAAACATGGATTCGCTTTCTTTCCAAACCGCCAAGACCACAGAAGATCTACAAGGTATCCTTGACCTTCAGCAACAAAACCACCTCAGTACCATTAGCGCCATAGAAAATGGTTTTTTATTTGTAAAACATGACCTCGAGACCTTGATAAAAATGCAATCCTTTGCACCACAGGTTATCTGTAAAGATGGAGAGGAAGTAGTGGCATTTACCCTGTCAATGACCGTTGATTGTAAAGGAGATGTTCCTGCATTGATTCCGATGTTTGATGTTTTTGACCAGATAAGTTTTAAGGGGAAGAAGGTTTCAGAATTCAATTACATGGTAGTAGGTCAGGTCTGTGTTGGTCAAAATCACCGCGGATTGGGGGTGTTTGATAATATTTATGCTACCTACCGGGAAACTTTCAAAGATGCATTTGATTTTGCCATTACCGAAATATCTACCCGTAACCCAAGGTCCATCAGGGCTCATTCTCGGATTGGTTTTAAGGAAATCCATCAATATGTAGATCCAACAGGGGAACATTGGAGTATAGTGGTTTGGGATTGGGATAGTTAAAAAAAAAAATCTCCCTTTTTTGCGGGAGATTCATTTTCAAATTATGGAATATATGTCGCTTTCAGCGGTTGTTTGACAAATCATTTGATATTAGACACATATTCAAAATCCTTTTTATTTAATTTTTAATCAGTGTTGAAGCTGAAGGGGCTTTCCGGTTTGATTTGGGTTTGTCATTGATAAAGGTGTAGAAAAATACCCTTCCTGCTTGTTGGTCTTCCGAATAAAAGGTTTTACTCATTCCATCCACAACGTCATACATGGTTTCTGGATTTTGTTTGCTCAACCATTCCTGATCAAGATTTCTGTAGAGGGAAGACACCGGTGCATAGCTCAAATCTTCTTTTTGTATCTGAACCGGTGGTATCAATTTTCCATTTTCGATTTTCGCTTTCCCAAAATAACATTGACTTTCACCATTGTAAATGATGCTGATGACTACATCATGGTTTCCATTGGGGATTGCCTTTGCTCCTCTTTCAGAAAAAATCTGGAAGTATTCCCCGTAACAACCTTCTGCTTCGATTGAAGAAACGTTGGTTGATACACTCATTGATTGTGCATTGATTCCAAATGCAACCAAAACAAATGATAAACTTAAAATAAAGGTTTTCATAAAATTGCTTATATTTTTTTTGGAAGATATAAACTTTCTGATAGACTACAAAAATCTTATATAATTCAATCCTTTATTGAAATCGGCCTGCTTGATTTACTTTTTTGATTTATAAAAAGATGTTTTCTCCAAAAAGTTTAAGACATGTTCCGATAATGTTTTTTGAAAGGACAAAACTATTTATTTTTATGCCTATCAATCAATACATCCATTACTTCATCTAATTCATACTTTTTTGCTTCTAAAAGGACTAAGTAATGATAAAGCAAATCTGCTGCTTCACCCATAAATAAGTCTTTATTATCATCTTTTGCTTCAATAACTATTTCCACAGCCTCCTCCCCTACTTTTTGGGCAATTTTATTAATGCCTTTGGCAAAAAGTGATGCAGTGTAGGATTGGTCTGAGGGATTATTTTTTCGGTCTTTAATGATTTCTCTCAGGTGATCAATAAACATGGTTTTGGATTTGTTGGACTCTCCAAAACAAGTATCTTCACCGGTATGGCATACATGACCTAATGGCTTGACTTTGACCAAAAGTGTATCATTGTCACAATCAACCGTGATGTGATCGACAAGCATGAAATTCCCTGAAGTCTCTCCTTTGGTCCATAGACGTTGTTTGGTTCTGCTGAAAAAAGTTACTTGTTTGGTCTCCAAGGTTTTGTCCAATGCTTCCTGATTCATATAACCCAACATGAGGACAACATTCGTATCCACATCCTGAATGATCGCAGGTACCAGTCCATTTACTTTTTCAAAATCTATATTTAAGTTGTTCATTTTTTCTTGATGGTGACTAATAATTTATTGCATATTTTTTGATGTATTTGCTCCCTTTTTCAATGGTTGGAAGACGGAAGTCCCACATCACAATGTCACTTTCTGGTTAAACTTGACACTAATTGTTTAGATTGTCGATACACTTACTGAGCATCAAAATTAACGCTGCTCCAGTGCCCAGTATTCCAACGAATTCTTCGGGACAAGCTTTCTCTCGCATCTCGGTTCTTATATCCTACCTCTTGGTTCTTGTCTCTTAGCTCCCCGATACTCGGGGTAGGCTTAGCATCTTGTCTCTCGTTTCTCGCTTCTTGTCTCTTGCTTCTTGTCTCTTGTTTCTAGTCTCTCGTTTCTCGCTTCTTTTCTCTTGCCTCTTGGTTCTTGTCTCTTGGCTCTTACCAAATTTATTTCCTAACAAAAACCCCCTCCTTTTCCAAATAGGTTTTCAAATTGGGGATAGGGATTTCTTTGAAATGGAAAATACTTGCTGCCAAAGCCGCATCGGCTTTTCCAAAGGTAAAGACATCTTTGAAATGCTCCATATTTCCCGCACCACCTGAAGCAATTACCGGAATGGTTAACATGGATGAAATTTCTGATGTAATTTCATTGGCAAAGCCCGCCTTGGTACCATCATGGTCCATGGAAGTAAGCAGTATTTCACCAGCACCCCTGTCACAGACTTCCTTGGCCCAGGATTGTGTATTTAAAATAGTAGGTTTTCTGCCTCCGTGCGTATGGACAAAATCAATCCCATCCACATTTCGGGTATCAATGGCAACAACCACGCATTGGGAACCAAACTCTTTTGCCATTTCGTTGATGATTTTCGGGTTTTTAACCGCTGATGAATTGATGGATATTTTATCAGCCCCTGCATTGAGCAGAACTTTGACATCTTCTATGGTAGAAATCCCTCCTCCTACTGTAAATGGGATATTAATCGTCCTTGCCACTTTTCCGACGAGCTCTGCAAGAGTCTTTCTCTTATCAACTGTCGCAGTAATATCCAAAAATACAAGCTCATCAGCACCTTCATCTGAATAGATTTTTGCGAGTTCTACAGGATCACCGGCATCCCTCAAATCCACAAAGTTCACACCTTTTACTGTCCTGCCCTCTTTGATATCAAGACAGGGAATTATTCTTTTTGTTAACATTCACTGAAGTATTTTGCAAAAACCCTTCAAGGTTCGACATTTAAACTCGAAGAACCTTGAAGGGTTTGTTCGTAATCCAACCACTTTTATCAAGGGAAAATTCCCAAATCCATATAACTGACTGCTATTCTTTCCAAAGCTAGGATAAAACCTGCAGTTCGCAGACTTTCTATACCTTTTTCCTTTCTAATACGGTTCATATCCTGATAGGCCGTGACCATGGTTTCCTCCAAGCCTGACAAGACCAAATCCCTTTCAGAGGCACCTTTGATAAGGGCATCTCTTTCCTCTTCAGTAAATTCCTCTCCGGTGGCATTTTCTATGGTGCTCATCAATTTTCTATATTTTTCCATATCATATCTTTTTTCAAGCTTCCCAAAAGAAACCCGTGAGAGATTTTTGAGCCACTCAAAATAAGAAACTGTAACACCACCCGCATTCAGATACATGTCAGGAATTATCATGACACCTTTATCCAATAATATTTTTTCAGCTTCCTCTGTGACGGGCCCATTAGCTGCCTCGCCAATGATCTTAGCTTTAATTAGAGCTGCATTTTCAATTGTAATCTGATTTTCTAAAGCAGCAGGAATTAAAATATCACATTCATAGGTCAGCATTTCTTTGCCGTTTTTTATAAATTCGCCACGTGGATATCCTTTGTATCCCTTGTTTTTCAACTGATAATTTTTTAGGTCTTCAATATGAATACCTGCTTCATCCCAAATACCTCCATTCCATTCCGCAACTCCAATAATCTTTGCACCTGCTTCACTCAGGTATTTAGCTGAATAATACCCAACATTTCCAAGGCCTTGAACAATCACTTTCTTTCCTCTCAAACCTTTGGTAAGTCCAAGTGATTTCATGTCCTCATCAACGTTGACAGCCTCTCTGATCCCATAAAACACACCTTGTCCTGTGGCTTCGGTTCTTCCATCGATCCCATGCTGAGATAGCGGCTTACCGGTAACACAGCCTTTGGCATTGATCAATTCTGGACTAAATGCCTCAAAAGTATCCACTATCCATGCCATTTCTCTTGCTCCGGTGCCATAATCCGGTGCGGGGACATCAATGGCAGGACCTATGAATTTTTTCTTGATCAACTCTGCTGTATATCTCCTTGTGATTCTTTCCAATTGATTGATATTGTACTTGGTAGGATCTATACTGATGCCACCTTTTGCCCCTCCAAAAGGAATGTTGACCAAGGCACATTTGTAAGTCATCAGTGCTGCCAATCCTTTGACTTCCTCTTCATCCACATGCTCGCTGTACCTAATACCACCTTTGACTGGTAACTTATGGTGTGAATGCTGAATTCTATAACCTGTCAGGGTTTCATAAGTTCCATCGTCATTTCTTAGCGGAAAATTAAATTTGTAAATGCTGTTACATTGTTTGATCTGATCCAATAACCCTGGATGTAAATCAAGATGTTTTGCTGCATCATCGACAAAAGCACATACATCATCAAATAAGCTGTAATTTGTCTTTTTGGCCATAAAATAATTATTTAGGTTTATTTACGAAGATACAAATCATTGAGAGAAGTCTTAAGCAGAAGGAATGATATTTCGAAGAATCTGCCACATATCGTTCAAAAACATGAAAGGCACCAAAGCCTGATCCGGATTGGAACCCATTCTTACCAAAACAAGATTTTGGGAAGGAATAATACAGACATATTGACCATCTCTACCCAAGCCACAGACCATATCTGCAGGGGCATTTGGAGCATAAGAACCAGGCAATTGAACCGTAACCTGCGGTATCATGAAAGTATCCGAATCATTGAGCCACCAAAGGTATCCATAGCCCTGATTCAAGTTTTGAGACTTACTGAGCATTTGCGCTAGGTATGATTTGTCTTTGATGACTGATACCCCATCCCAATCTCCATTGGCCAAAATCAATAATCCGAACCTGGCCATTGACCGGGCATCACTAAAAAAAACATTATTGAAATTAACCCTTTGCCATGAGCCAGTCATTCCAATTTTTGAGGCTAGTTTATCCTTAAAAAACTGGGGAAACGTACTTCCTGTACTTCCTTCAATGACCTTATCCAATAAGGTGTATGGGGCATTGTGATACGCCCATCGGGTCCCCGGTTCGGCGAGAAACCTTAAATTTTCCGAAGAAAAATCATCTAAATTACCCGCACCATCATCCAAACCTGTGGTCATGGTCAACTGATGCCAAACGCTTATTTCATGCTCTTGGGATGCTGTCAGGGAAGTCCACCCTTTACCCAGATAATCTGAACTTGGCTGTTGAATATTTAATTTCCCTTCCTCTTGTGCGATTCCAATCAATGTTGCCGTCAGTGTTTTACCTGCAGAAGCCCAATACCAAATTGAGTTTTGGTCAAATGCTTGACTTCCCGACAATCGGGTTCCGAAATATTCTTCCATGACAATTTTCCCATCTTTGAGGAGAATGAAAGCACGGGTTCCATTGTCCTCCAACAAAGTTTTGAGATTTCCTATTTCGGAAATATTCCAACCCAATGAAGATGGTGAAATACTTTCCCATGTATTACCCGAAACGGGTGGGAAATAGATTTCCGGAATTCCGGAAATCGGTTCATGCTTTTCTGAACAGGAGAAAAAAATAACGAGCAAAACAAAAGTGAATTTCCTCATAAAATATATTAAAGCATTTTTTAATTCTAACAACAAATTCCTAATCAATAACGCATCCTTATTGATTGATGATATATCCATCCTCCATTTCAATGATTCTGTCAGTACCTTCTGCAAATTCAGGATCATGGGTTACAATCAACATGGTCTGATGAAATTCCTCAGCCAATTCCTTGAAAATATTGAATACAATATCAGAATTCTTTTTATCTAAATTGCCTGTAGGTTCATCTCCCATGATAATCAGCGGATCATTCATCAAAGCCCTTGCCACGGCTACTCTTTGCTTTTGTCCGCCGGAGAGCTGATAGGCTTTTTTCAATGCATGATCCTGCATGTCAAATATCCTGAGTTTTTCCATGGCAATATGCTCCAGTTCCTGTCTGGTTTTCTGATCAAGTTTGAGTCCCGGAATCATTACATTTTCCAAAACAGAGAACTCATTGAGCAGGTAATGAAACTGGAAAACAAAACCGATTTTTTCATTTCTGATCTTGGAAAGGTAATTGGGACTTTTATCTGTCACCAATTCTTCATCTACCCACAATTTACCTTCATAATCAGTATCCATGGTGGACAAAATATAGAGTAAGGTTGACTTCCCGCAGCCGGATTTCCCCATCACCGACACAAACTCTCCTCTTGTAACCTGAAAGGTCACTTCCTTCAGCACCTGGGTTTTGACAGGACTGTAAAAATATTTATTGACTCCTTTGGCTTCTAGTACCGGTTTTCCTTTCATGGGAGGATGTTGGTGGTTGTTCTAGTTTTCATTTTGTCTTGGTTATTGGTTTCCCGTGACGATAGCTACCGGTACGAGACAGGCTTTGGTTCTTAGTTCTTGGTTCTCGCATCTTGGCTCTTAGTTCTTGTCTCGTCCTGAAAATGGTTGACACTTTTGTTTTTCAAATATAGTCAGTGTTTC
>NZ_JABFHF010000031.1 GCF_015476655.1 Aquiflexum lacus | reverse complement strand
TCAAAGGGTGGTCAAGATAGCCGGATCGGTGGTCAAGATCATCGGAATCTACAATTCCAGTCAACTCGCCTCCGGGAGGCCAGGCAGCCACTAGCAAAAAGCCCTGATAGATCAATGCATCAATATGGGCTTTTTGCTAGTGGCTTCTCTCTATTGGGCTAAATTTTAGACGTTCGTGTTTCTTTTCTCTGGGCAAATTGCAAGTCTTTTTTGTTGGTGAAATAGGTCAATGCCTGCAATGTCTGAATATCTATCATTTAGTCGCTCTCTGAGATTGAACAGTCTCTTTTCAGTGGAGTCAACTATTTGAGAAAATAAACAAATATTAACCTTCCCGATTTCAACTTTATTGTCATTTTCAATAGTTTGATAGGGCTAAACCTTTTCGCTAAATGATTCTCCAAAAACAAAAGCATTGATATAAGGATTACCAATTATTGTCCCATAATTTGAAAAATCTTCAATGTAACCAACTGCTTGATTTCTTTCATCTCGCACGATTTTAAAGCAACCACGTTTTAATTCAATAATTAAAATCTTTCTTATCGAACTCAATCCGATGTTATGGTCAAAATCAGTTGTCTCGGTAAATGAAAATGTGGAATTTCCCATAACCACAATATCAGGACGTTTTTTATTACTGTTGAAAATGTTCTTGTCAACCTTCTTCACGAAGACTCTTTCAACTGTTGTCTGTAGTTGGCAGTTTGAAGAATATTCTGGAGAGTTATAATCAGGGCTGGAACAAATTGAGCAATTAAATACGGGTAAATGAAAATAATCTCGTAATCAATAATGATCGGTACAGCATCAAACCTTCTTTGAAAACATGCTTTCTCCAAGTCCATCGTATCTTTAAAATCATCGATATCATAGCTTATGGAAGATTGAGTTAAAATTAAAATGAAGATAATTCACCAAAGTGATTTTTAAATGCTTCTCTGTAAGTGTCAATTTTAAACTGATTTACTGGAGTTCTAAAATCTTTGTACTTATATTCATTTTCCATAAATATTTTATTCTTCTTGATGCCGACATTAGATTGACCAGAAGGAGAAAACAAAACAACACCTTTAATTTTCCTTCCAAAAATCATTTCATCAATTTCGATTTCCCTGTTATGATTTAAGATAGGTTTTATAGAAAAAGCCTGACAAAAAAGTCTAGCTGCATTATTTTTCCCCATCCCACTGGTAAAGAAAATTGTATTAATCTTTGAATTCTTAATTCCATTTTCTATTTGAGCTGTATTCAATTCTATGTTTTTTAGCAATTTATCCTCAGTTACACCTTCGCTTTCTCTGTCACAGGATCGAATCATATCTGAAATCCAGACATCAGCTTTAGAAAGAGTGAACTGAATCATTTCAAATGAACTAAAATTCAAATTTGGAAAAGCTAAACTTAAAATGTTCCACAGTGAATTTTTATTTCCATAGAAAAAATCAACAAGAAAATTCTCAGCCCTATGCGGATGAATTGTTCCTAAGATTAAGGCTGTATCACTAACCTTAACAGGATATCTATCGATGTATTTGTGTACTGTATTTATCATTTATTAATCAAATTTTGGATAATTTCTCAACTCCCCTTTCTCCTGTTCAAAGAAACTGAATTGGTTTTTAAAAGCTGAAACAGGAATAATATAAAGAGCACGTTTTACAGCAACAGGATAGCGTTTATTTTCTAATTTCAATTCCAACTGTAAGTCAGGATCCAAGGTTGTTTCAGCATACCTGCCTTCGATATACTTATCACCTGTCCACTGTATTATGGCAAAAAAATCCTTGTTGAATTTCATGACGATGAATTTTTCAAAATCCAATCCTGTTTTGGCATTTTCATCGATCAAACTCAGTTCCAGATTCTTCTTCTGAAGCTTTATGGTTTTCTTTGATTTTTTTAATGATGGCTTCAGGATCTTTGTCTTCTTGAAATTCAAAATAAGAAAATTTTGAAGCTTTAAGAACTAACGAATATTAATGAAGTCAAAAAATTAGAATATCAAACAAAAAAGGGGGCTAATGCCCCCTAAATTTTAATGTTTTGTACTATCTGATTTAAACCCTTGAATATAATGCTTTAACATTTGTGCTTGAGTTGGTGTTAACTCTCTTGGTTTAACCAAGCTCAGGAAATTTTCTAAGCCAATATCTTCAATTAGAGCCCCAAAAGAAGAGTTTAAAAATGAAGAAGACGGCGCTGTTGTATCTTTAAAAGAAACTTCAACAACATCTCTATTACTAATTACTCTTTTTAAATATACATAAAATGAATATCCAGATGCATTTGTGTATGTATCTGTTACGATATCTGATAAATTAATTTTCATGGCCACAAATTTAAATTAAAAATCCCAATCAATTTCATTAATTAATTCTTGTTCTTCTAAGTTGGTAACTTTTATTGTTATTTCAATAACCGTTCCTATAAAATAATCAATCGGATTTTTTGTGAAAATGTTTTCCTTTTTATTCCCCTGCATCCGAATTTGATCAGAAAGTAACTCCCAACTCCCTTTGTTCGCTTGTACAAAAGAAGCAACTGTATCTAATCCTCTACCCGCATTATGTGGCATTGATTCTGTTGTCTTATTAATTTTTAAAGCCCACCTTATACCTTCTTCTTGAGAAACCTGATTTTTCCCCTTTTCACTAAAATATTTATTTACAGTTTTTGGAATACCTAAGCCTAAATCAGATACAGCAATTTTAATTTCATTTGAACCAGGATAAAATTGAGAAAAAACTAAAGAGTCAACGAAAGACTTTGAGTGATCATATACATTATTAATTAATTCTGACAAAGCAATGTTTAAAACGCCTAAATCCTTGTTATGGCAATACCTTTGGAAATATTTTTGCGTCTGGTCAATATAATAATTCATATTTTCCTGATTTACTCTCCGAATTGGCATTGCTGTATAGCTTGAGATTTCTTTAATTTCTGTTGATCCAGAATAATTCTTTGTGCAGAATTCAAAAATGCCTATGGCTTCCAAGTATTTTTTAACATTGGGGTTATGAACAGTTAAATCAACCTTTTTAACTCTTTGCAGTTGAATAATAATAAATTCAGTTAGCATTAAGATATCGGATGGATTTAGAAACTGTAAATACAAATGAATATTAACGAATTCAATTTGACTCTCTTCTGATATTATTTGAAAAAGCTTAAAATAATCTTTTCGATTTTTGATTACTAAATGCATCTTGGAAGATTTGTTATGATGATTTGTAATTCGTTGGCTTTCATTTTCCTGAATTAGATGTGAAAAATTTCATCAAACAATTTGCCGGTTTTTGGTTGGATTTGCAATAAATGTGCTTTAGAACTTTAGTTTTTTGTCAAAATTGACTTGTATTGACTGGAAATCTTTTAAAATATTCTTTGCGTGTGAAATTATGCATGTTGATAATATTAACAAATTAATGTTTAATCTGTAAACAATGAATGTCTTTGAGATTATAGTAGAATTGGAAAAGAAAGAGAGGCAGATAGAAGAAAAGCTTCACAAGATCACTATTGCCAATTTAAACCCCTTTCCATGGATAGAATACAGAAAGTTAAACTATTGCTTAAGCTTATATATGAATTTAAGAAGCATGTTGGGGCAGATGATATTAATTCTATTAAATTAAAAAGTATTCTAAATGGCTGTAAATAAAAGAACTCCGAACAATTTTAACATTGTCCAGAGTTCAAAAGTAGCGGGAACTGGACTCGAACCAGTGACCTTCGGGTTATGAGCCCGACGAGCTACCAACTGCTCCATCCCGCGATTTAGTGGTACAAAAGTATGCCTTATAATCGGAAATGCAAAGCCTGCCGTCATAATTTTTTTTAAATTTCAGGAGTTGATTTCTTAAAACTCTAAAAATAATACCATAAAGATCCCGCAGATTTTTCAGGATTTTCATGGTCAAAAATCAATTTAGTAGATAAACAGTGTTATTTTCCAAACTTTATTTGGTTTGTTTCTTTACCTCCTAACAGCAAACAAAAAAATCAAGTACCTTTGTGAAAAATTATAAGTCATGACTGAAAACACACACAAAGCAGGATTTGTCAATATCGTCGGGAAACCCAACGTAGGCAAGTCCACGCTGATGAATGTGCTTATAGGTGAAAGACTTTCGATCATCTCTTCCAAGGCCCAGACTACCCGTCACCGGATTATGGGCATTATCAATGATGACAACTACCAGATTGTTTTTTCGGATACTCCCGGAATGCTCAAACCAAAATATGAGCTGCACAAAAACATGATGAGTTTTGTCAACATGTCCTTGGAGGACGCAGATGTGATTCTTTTCGTAACCGATCTATTCGAAACTGACGAAGAAATAGAAGACGTAATTGAAAAAATCAACCAGTCAGGTGTTCCTGTGCTCTTAGTAATCAACAAAATTGACCTTTCCAAAGAAAATCAATTGGATGAAGTGACCGCTTATTGGACCCAACGCATCAAATCAGAGACGGTAATCCCGATCTCTGCGACCGAAAGCTTCAATACTGAGCGTATTCTTCAGGAAATCCTTGACCGACTTCCCATTCACGAACCCTTCTATGACAAGGAGGAACTTACTGACAGACCGGAGCGTTTCTTTGCTTCTGAAATCGTCCGTGAGAAAATCTTCCTGAATTACAGAAAGGAAATACCTTATAGTACTGAAGTAGCTATTGAGGATTTTTATGAAGAAGAAACAATCATTCGAATCCGTGCCATTATCTACGTGGAGCGCGAAAGCCAAAAAGGAATTATCATCGGTGAAGGTGGTAAAGCTTTGAAAAGAGTCGGCACTCAGGCCCGTATGGAGATGGAGAAATTCTTTGGAAAAAAGATTTTCCTTGAAACTTTCGTCAAAGTGGCAGACGATTGGAGAAAAGATAAAAACAAGTTGAAGAAATTTGGTTACGACCAATAAGAACATAGCAGAATGGCAAATATAGTAGCAGTAGTAGGTCGTCCCAATGTTGGGAAATCAACCTTCTTTAATAGATTAGTGGAAGAGCGCAAAGCCATTGAGGACAATGTCAGTGGCGTTACCCGGGACAGGCATTATGGTCATGGACAGTGGGGCGGTAAGTTTTTTTCGGTCATTGACACAGGTGGATACGTCATCGGTTCGGATGATATGTACGAAGCCGAAATCCGAAAACAGGTAAAATTGGCCATTGAAGAAGCGAATGTGATTCTCTTTGTGGTGGACTGTTTGGATGGCCTGACAGATATGGACAAGGACTTCGCCAACGAACTGCGAGGTTCTAAAAAACCCATATTTATAGTAGCCAACAAGGCGGACAGCCCGGAAAAATCCATGTTAGCGGCTGAATTCTATGCCTTGGGTTTGGGAGAAAATGAGGTTTATCCTATTGCAGCTGTCAGTGGAAGCGGTACAGGTGATTTGTTGGACGAGGTGATCAAACATTTCCCGGATGAGGGAGAAGAAGACCCTGATGAGGGGATACCAAAAATCGCAATCTTAGGAAGGCCAAACGTTGGAAAATCATCTTTCTTGAATGCACTTCTTGGAAAAGAAAGGTCTATTGTAACCAATGAAGCCGGCACTACCCGGGATGCTATCCATACCAAATATAAATTATATGGTCAGGATTTTATCATCACAGATACCGCCGGTATCAGGAAAAAGGCCAAAGTAAAAGAGGACATTGAATTTTATTCCGTCATGCGCTCTTTGAGAACTTTGGAAGAGTCAGATGTCCTGATTATCATGATTGATGCAACAAGAGGATTAGAAGCCCAAGATGTCAACCTGATTTCATTGGGTATCAAAAACAACAAAGGAATCATGGTGATGGTCAACAAATGGGACCTTGTAGAGAAGGACCACAAGACCTTGGATAAAATCAAAAAGGACATGGTGGAAAAATTGGGGGAAAATAAATGGATCCCGATTATTTTCACTTCTGTTGAAACAAAGCAAAGGATTTTCCAGGCCATTGAATTGGCTGTGAAAGTATATGAAAACAAAACCAGAAAGGTGGCTACTTCCAAACTGAATGAATACATCCTTCCGGAAATAGAGAAATATCCACCTCCTGCATTAAAAGGAAAGTATATTAAAATCAAATATATTACCCAACTTCCAACCAAAAATCCGGTATTTGCTTTCTTTTGCAACCTTCCCCAATACATCAAATCACCTTACTCGAGATTCCTTGAAAATCGAATTAGGGAAAATTTTGATTTTGAGGGGGTTCCGATAAAAATCACTTATAAAAAGAAATAAATAATTTTCACAGAAAACTTGACATTGCAATAATCGGAATTACCTTTGCACGCTTATTAAAAAGAAACAAACAAATCAACATGAAAAAAGCATTTGCAATGTTCGCAATCACGGGAATGTTATTCTCTGCATCTTGCGGAAACAAAGAGGTTACTGAAGAAACTACTGAAGAAATCGAAGTAATTATCGAAGAGACTGAAGAGGCTACCGAAGAAGTTATCGAAGAGACAACTGAAGAAGTAGAAACTGCAGTTGAAGAAGTTGTTGAAGGTTAATTAACCCTCAATTTTTAAAAGAAAGTCCTGCAGAAATGTAGGACTTTTTTTATGGAATCACTTATATTGAAGGCATGAATCATGATGGTAAATTTCTGGATGCTTTCAAAAAACATGTGCCGGAATATTCAGCCCAATATTGTTGGGAATTATGGAAGGAATTCCCTTTCAATTTTTACATCACCCGAACCCGTCAGACCAAACTAGGGGACTTTAGGTATAGACGGGACAGAAAAATCCAAACCATCACCATCAACCACGACCTGAACCGTTTTCAGTTTTTAATTACCTATATTCACGAAGTAGCGCATTTTAGAGCCTTTGAAAAATATGGCCTGAACATCAAACCTCATGGTCCAGAATGGAAATTAACATTTAGGGCACTTTTATCCCCTCTTTTGAATGAGTCTGTATTTCCAAAAGATATCTTGATCCCCTTAAAAAGACATATGCTCAATCCAAAAGCAAGTTCAGGAGCAGATCTTTTTTTAAGCAAAGCTGTCAAACATCATGATGAGAACAAGAAACCTGATGTTTCTCTATTGGCCGATATAACACCGGGCGAGGTTTTCGAGCTTCAAGGACGGCAGTTTCAAAAAGAACTCACAAGAAGAACCCGTGTTCTGTGCCAAGAGGTCAAAACCGGAAAAAAATACCTGATCTCGGCACATGCGGAAGTGAAGAAAGTTTGAAGGGTGGGGTTTATAATTTTTTTGTTCTTGGATCTACTTCCCGCAACCTGTCTTTCATGCCTTCAATAGATGTCTCCTAACGTCGACATGACAAGGAAAAGCATTTTTAATTTCTTTAACTTCTTAATTTTTTGAAAGCTTCAATGTAGCTCGTCTCTCGCTTCTCAAATCTTGGTTCCCCGATACCCGAGACAGGCATTACTTCTCGGTTCTCGTTTCTTGCTTCTTGGCTCTTGCTTCTTGGCTCTCATTTCAACCTTCATCCTTTCTTACTCCTTCTCCTCCCCGATCTGATTTTGCTCTCCGGTAAAGTCCTTGGGTTGTGGTAAGTCTGTCAGGTTGTTGATGCCAAAATATTCCATGAATTTTTCGCTTGTCCCATAAAGAATGGGCCTCCCAACACTGTCGGATTTTCCTTTGATGAGGACAAGTTCTTTTTCAAGTAATTTCTGAATAGAATAATCACAACTGACTCCCCGGATATGTTCTACTTCTGTTTTGGTCACTGGTTGCTTGTAGGCAATAATAGAAAGTGTCTCCAATTGGGCAGTGGAAAGTCTTTTGTGAGATTGATGTTTAAGTAAAATCGAAACACTGACCTGATAAGCAGGTTTGGTCAAAAACTGATAACCACCTCCCAATTGGTTCAATGAAAAAGAATAATCTTCCCCTTCATACTTTTCCTGCAATGATCCAACAGCCTGAAGAATATGGTCTTTAGCCACCTCGGATTCAAACATCTCCGTCAGACATTTTTGAATCTCTTCAATACCCAACGGAGAAGGTGAACAAAATATCAGTGCCTCAATATGCTTATGTAAAAAGTCCAACTTATTTTTTGGCCAATTTTGCCTCAATTGAATGCATGGTATGGGGAACTGCTCTTAACCTTTCTTTGGCAATTAATTTCCCTGTATCGACACATACACCATAAGTACCATTTTTGATCCTGATCAGTGCATTTTCTAAGTTGATGATAAATTTTTGCTGTCTTGCAGCAAGCTGACTCATGCTTTCTCTTTCCAAAGTATCAGCACCATCTTCCAACAATTTTGCCGTAGAGGCCGTAAAGTCCGTTCCACTATCATTCTTTTTGCTTAGTGTCTGTTTAAGCGAATTCAACTCTTCTTTGGCAGAACTTAATTTTTTTAAAATGATTTCCTCAAACTCCTTCAACTCTTCCGGAGAATATGCGGTTTTTCCTTCTTGACTCATAGCTATTTCTTTAAGTGGTTAATTCCAATCAGAATAAAAGGGCGATTGAAAAGTCCCCTAAAATACGTTTACCTTTTGAAAATCAAAAATAAAAAAACCGTCTTGAACGGTTTTTAATTCGAAGCCAGATTTTGCAATCTCTTTTCCAGCAACTTTTCGTCCGTAGATAAGCGATATCTTATACTAAGATACCTTTGAATGACCTTTAAGGTTTTGCCTTTTTGAATAAAATAAGTTTTCAGTGTTTCGGTGATAATGTCCGGCTTCATGGGTCAGTTGTTTGAGATCCAATGAAATTACAGATTATTTATGAATTATATCACAAATGATCAGAATTTTGTACCAACAACAACGGTTTTTTTTATTTGTTTTACATTTCCCTGTAAATCAAATATTTCAACCCACACCACATAATACCCAGCCCGAACTTTAACACCGCCTAAATCAGTTCCATCCCAGTTATAAAAACCCTCATTTCCCCAGATGGCATTTTGACATAATTCCCTTATTAACAACCCATTGACACTATAAATACGAATGGTTCCTGCCATACCAGATTGATCCATATTATACCCGATACTGGTATAGGGCTGTTCGCCAGGCGAATCAGGTACAAACACCTCAGGGAATACTTCAATGCCAAAACCATTGAGCCCATCATGAACCTGGGAATTACGATAACCCGGCGTAGCAAAACCTTCGGAAGCAGAGGCCGAGTACCAGTTATTTGAATCCCCTGCTGAAATTTGGGGAGAAAGCCTTTCTAAGGAAATCCCTTTCGTCTCTCTCAAAAGTCTATGGTGCATCTTATCGTCATAGCTGAATATTTCTGAAATTGTCTCGTCAGAATTTGACAGTACCACGTTTCCCGATGATATTGGATAACTTGGAAGTGAGGAATATTCCAAGAATTTTTCTTCCCTTCCTTTGGGGTATTCAGACATTAGTTTCTCTTTGTTAGTGGTAAATACCCAAAAAGAAAAGGGGGCAATAACAAAATCTTCACTGAAGAGCACTCTTCTATAGGCCACTTCCCCATCTGCATTGAGATTTGCCAGCTTCCAATCTTTTAAATTAATATAACTGGATGAGGCATTATAAACTTCCACAAACTTTGGGGAACCGGTTCTAGGATTGAATAACACCTCATTAATTACTATATCCCCAACTTTCGCTTCCGAAGGAATCACAAAAAACACCTGACTATTTTCATCCAATAGGTTGCCGATACAATCCCGAAGTCCTTTAACTGCCACCTTGTAAAAAATATCAGGTTCCAGACTTTCCTCGAATTCAAGGATGAGATCAGTTACCTTTTCTCCTTGGACCACATTTTTTAAAATTAGGGTTGGCTGGAACTCCCATTGTAGATTTTGAATATTTGCGTTGAGCGTTTTGGAGAAAGAAAGCACAACACGGTTATCCCCGATAACCTGCGATTTCACAAAAACAGGAGCTGTCTTATCAGGAGTTTCTTCAAATACTGAATTGATGGAACCGGGGGTACCTCTTTTTGGGTCTGAAGAAGGCCGGATATTGTTCAGTAAATTACATTTCACAAAGGGGTTTACGATTTCCAGACTGTAGCCACCCGAAGCGATAGCGCTTCCCCCATAGCTTGCTGTATTATAATCCAAACTGTCTATCACAAGATTGTCCGCATCCAGTAACTTGACTTTATCCGAAGAGTTGAGCAAAGTGGGCCAATTCGTCAAACCTAAAACCTGTCCATAGGAAGTAAACTGATTGGCCTGATTTCTAGGGGCAAGAATGATATATTGACCCGGATCCAAAATTCCAGAAGGAATTGTGGTCACTCTTCTCGAATTGGCCAATTGAAGTCCTCCTAGATAAATTGGGCGGGTACCGGAATTAAAAAGTTCAATATATTCCACATTGGGAAGGCTATTTCCAGCACGAGGTGCAGCCATTACCTCATTGATGACAATTTCTTTAAAGGCCAATTTACCCGGATCTGTAAAACTGAAAAGATAATTAATGTTATTGGCCACGTTTCCATTCAGATCTGAAATCCCGTTCAAGGCCAGTGAATATTCTTTCCCCTCTTCAAATTCAAATCCCCATTCCAAAATCAATTGGTTGGGATTCGATTGTAGTAAAACTGAAATTGGCTTTGCACCATTGATTTGGTAAGAAGAGAGGATAACTGCAAAAACAGGGTCCAATGGTTCTGAAAAAACTGCCAGTATTTTCTCCCTGTTCACGGGAAAGACATTTACAAGTTCAGGCGGAGTAATATCCCAAACAAAATCCCGCTTTGATCCAGGTATCACAAAACCTCTTGTATTTTTTCTTACACCCATCTGCAAGGTAAAAACCTGCCCCTCCTGAAAAGCCTTATTACTTTCAAGTTGAATGATATTCGGCTCTGGAAAGCTGATAGAAAAATTATAATCCAGATTATCCTCCACACTGAATCCAGCAACATTCACAGAATTCAAATCAAGATCCATCTCATGGACAAGTATAAGTTTGGTTTCTGATTCCAAATAAACGATCTCTACAAAATCACGATAAATAAAAGTCTTCCTTTGGATTCCAATCATTGTATTACCCTGAATGTTTTGGACATTGTTGGCTTCAATAGTCACTGATTCTCCCAAAACCAACTCTTTACCCAAACTCAGAAAAACTGTAAATCCATTTTCAGAAAGTTCAATACCAGATGGAGTTGTTCCAAGAATCATGAAATGGGAAGTTTGAGAAACAGATGCGGGTAGAAATGGCTGGGAAAAACTGATTGATAGCAAGTTAGGTGCTAAGACAATTACCTCCCCAATTTTGATGTCAGAATTATCGATTTCAAATTCGATCTCTTCTGTCATTCGACCATTCAATTCCTGCATATCTTCCATGTTCAACCAAACCCTTTCATCCTGAATCATCGAGGAAGAAACCACCACAAATGATGTATCGGTGTAAAAAATAAGTTCTTCAATAGGATAATTCCCAAGACTTACCTGTGATATTGCGGGCTCCAAAACCTTTCTGTCCAAGACCACCTCCACCGAATATGGATCCATCAAAGCTGCACTTCTCACCTGAATCGGGTCAACCATTTGATCACCGTTAAAGACCCCGAAATCGTCTATAAATAATCTTGCCGCTGACCCTGTTCCGGGGCCATATTTGACCTCGATTTTCAATACCACTGATTCTGAATCATGAAATTGATCGTGAATTGCAATTTCATATAGTTGGTACTCTGTATTTCGATTGGGAAAACTGCTATCAGTCCCGACCTGAATTTTTGACCCAAAATCTTGATCATCCACTGAAAAAGAGACTTCTACAATAGCAGGCCTGTTACCTGTACCGTTTTGTCTGGTTTTTGCAAAAAATGTGATTTTGGGATTAATCAGGTCCAGCGTTGACGTTTTGAAATATATCTCCCCATTGAATGAACTGATGGGCTGAACTCCCAAAGCCTTTGAGCCATTTCTTCCTTCTCCTGAGGCTTGAAAAACTCTTGCAGCAGTATTTCTCAGCTCATTGGCTGACCAATTTGATAAAAACTCGTCAGGATAATTGACAATGTCAAAGCTGCTTTCAAAATCCTGAACCTGTGCAAAAACTTTGTTTCGGTCTAAAAAACAACCTAGTAGGGTTAAAGCGAGCAAAACCCCTACAAAAAACCTAGGCTTCATATACCTAAATATAAATAATCAACTTTGCTTCAGATTCAAATTAAACGGATAACTTACTTTTCTTCCATTTCTTTCAAAAAACACTATATTTTTTTGAATATAAAGCAATTATCATTTGGCTCTATATCATTTTAGAAAATTCTTGCCTTACCTTTGCCCTTCATTTATAAAAACCAATTAACACGAAAAAAATGAAACTAGCCGTTGTAGGAGCTACCGGATTGGTAGGCTCAGAAATCCTCGAGGTGCTGGATGAGCACCAATTTCCATTTGACGAATTGCTACTTGTAGCCAGTGAAAGATCCGCTGGTAAAAAGATGACCTACAAGGGCAAGGAGTATACGGTAATTGGATTGAAACAGGCTGTTTCTGAGAAGCCGGACGTTGCGATCTTTTCTGCAGGTGGGGGAACTTCTCTGGAATGGGCACCACAATTTGCAGCTGTGGGTACAATAGTAATTGACAACTCGTCCGCATGGAGAATGGATCCTACCAAAAAACTGGTGGTCCCTGAAATCAATGCCAAAGACCTGAGAATAGATGACCGTATCATTGCCAATCCAAACTGCTCTACCATTCAGATGGTGTTGGCTTTGAATCCTTTGCGATTGAAATATGGCATCAAAAGAATAGTGGTTTCTACTTATCAGTCTGTCACCGGAACAGGTAAAGCCGCGGTGGACCAAATGATGGCCGAGCGTGCCGGGCAACCTGCTGAGATGGTTTATCCCCATAAAATTGACCTGAATGTATTGCCACATATAGATGTATTCCAACCCAATGGCTATACCAAGGAAGAAATGAAGATGATCTTGGAAACCAAAAAAATCTTTGGGGATGACAGCGTTCAGGTCACTGCCACTACAGTCAGAATCCCTACAATGGGGGGACATTCGGAATCAGTAAACGTGGAGTTTCACAATGATTTTGATCTGGAGGAAGTCAGAGAAATCCTATCCAATACTCCAGGCATAGTGGTTCAGGATGATCCTGCAAACAATATTTACCCTATGCCCTTGACAGCACATAAGAAGGACGAAGTATTTGTAGGTAGACTGAGAAGAGACGAATCACAGCCAAACACCCTGAACATGTGGATCGTGGCGGATAACCTGAGAAAGGGTGCTGCCACCAATGCCGTTCAGATTGCTGAATACCTGATGGAACACAGCATGGCTTAATAATATTGTTATATTCATGCGTCATGTGGTGAATAAAAATAATCATTAAGTAATGCCCCTAACAAAATATACAGCATCACTAAAGCAATTTGTGCAGGATCACCTAATGGAGGATCCTGCACAATTGCTTTTTGCCCATTCCGGGAAAACTGATTTTGACCTCAAGGAGGCTGTGCAGCAGATTCAGGCAAGGCAGAAAGCAAAACAGAAGCTCCCCTCTTGGGCTGCCCATCCTGAACTGATTTTTCCACCTAGCCTTTCTTTGGAGCAAGCCTCTTCTGAAGAAACCGCCAAATTCAAATCCGGGATTCCTACAAAAGGAAAAAGTATGGTTGACTTGACAGGGGGATTCGGAGTGGATACTTTTTATTTAGCTAAAAAATTTGAAAAAGCAGTCTATTGTGAGAAAAATCCCGAACTGTCAGCAATAGTAGAGTACAACTTTAATCTGCTTCAGTCCGATAAATTTGAAATCATTCGAGGTGATTCTCTGGAATTCCTTTCAAAGTCAGACAAAACTTTTGATCTGATATTTGTGGACCCTGCCAGAAGGGGAAATCACAACCAAAAACTGTATAAACTCGCAGATTGCGAACCCGATATTGTCAGCCAATGGGAGCTTTTGAAATCCAAAGGCAAATCAATTATGGTCAAGGCCTCTCCCATGTTGGATATCAAGCAGGCAATCAACGAAATCCCGGATATACAACAAATATGGGTGGTTTCTGTTAGGAATGAAGTAAAGGAGATATTGCTTTATCGGGAAGAAGGAAAGGTAAGTAAGGAAAGGATTGTTCATGCGGTCGATTTGCAGTCAGTTGGTCCAAAGGAATTTTCTTTTACCTATGAAGAGGAGGAATTGAGTGAAAGCATATTTGGGGAAGTCGGAAAATACCTGATCGAACCCTATTCTTCGATTTTGAAAGCCGGGGCTTTCAGAAGTTTTGGAAAAAGATTTGGATTAAAAAAACTGCATCCCAATTCACATTTATATACCTGCACAGATTTACCCGAAGAAATCCCCGGAAGGATTCTCAGAGTAATCCAAGAAATCAACAATCCCAAGAAAGAACTGAAACAACTCTTTTCAACAGGTAAAGTCAATGTCATTACCCGAAATTACGCTTTATCATCCGATGAACTTAAGAAAAAATACAGGCTTAAGGATGGCGGAGAGAAGTTTTTAATCGGGACGAAGGTGGGGGAGAAGTTTAGGCTTTTTTGTTGCCGTTTAATCGGTTAGGGTTGCTTTGCCCTTGTCAGTATCTCCACTGACGACCCTCAATTTTATCACTAACGCCGTTGTCAGTGTCTCCACTGACGACCTCCTTTTTTACTCAAACCTCCGTTTTCATTCTAACCTTAAAATGAAGTGAGTGAAGACACTCACTTCGGCGCCGGGTCTTACTGAAAGTTGGGTAGAAATTTACATTGATGCTGGTATCTCCTTATATTTATCAAAAACAATCAAATGACTGAAGACATTCGTTGGGAGCAAAGATTCTCAAACTTCAATAAAGCCTTGAATAAACTTTCCCAAGCCGTTGCACTGGCAGGTAAAGAAGAACTTTCAGAATTGGAAGTAGAAGGATTGATACAACGATTTGAGTACACTTATGAATTGGCTTGGAAAACTCTACAGGATTTGATCAAGCAGCAAGGCCTTACTGACATTAACGGTCCTGGACAAGTTTTGACCCAAGCATTTCAAATGGGTCTTATTAATAATGCAGAGAGTTGGAGAAGATTAAAAAAAAGCAGGGAACTCACATCACATACTTATGATAGTGAAACTGCCCAAATCATTGCTGAAGCTATCATCAATGAATATTTTGAGCTGTTTAAGTTTCTTCAGGAGAAATTGGAAAATCAAAGAAGCGGTAGAACTGGAAATTTATTCTCATGAAAACAGGATTATCAAAGGAAGTATGGAATGAAATCACAGAGGTTTTTGAAAAGTTTACCAAAATTAATCAGGTTATCCTTTTTGGGTCACGGGCTATGGGTAATTTCAGGGAAGGCTCAGATATTGACCTGGCAGTAAAAGGAGATCATATTGTACTGAAAGATCTATTGGATATCGAAGTAGCCTTGGAGGACTTGGAATTAATTTACAAAATCGACTTGGTGGATTTCAACAAAATCAACAATCCCGAACTTCAAGCCCATATTGATAGGGTGGGAATGGTTGTATATTCCAAGAAAACGAATGAAATTGGTGCGACTACGATTAAAACCTCTTGATATCAATAATCCAATAAACTATTTTGCTCATGAAAAAGATTCAATATTTGTTCCTTTTAAGCATTGTTCTTCATGGTTGTTCCGTCTCAAACTCTAAGTCTTTGGAAACTCAGACTCCAGAAATAATTAACGAACGCTTTTTTGAACTTTATAGCTCTAAAGGATCCAGTGAAGCTTTAGAGTTTATTTTTTCGACCAATAAATGGATAGATGAAAATCAGACCTCTGAAGTAAAAAATAAACTAAATGATTTAACAAAGCAGTTGGGGCAATATCAAGGAAATGACCTTATTTTCAAAAGAAGCATCGGTGAAAATTATATTTTATTTTCATTTATTGTAAAATATGACCGACAACCTATCAGGTATTTGTTCATTTATTACAAACCAAAGGATAAGTGGCAGTTACAAAATTTCCAATATGATGTCAATTTAGAAACTGAATTAATAGAAGCTGCCAATGCATACAGACTTACTGAGAATTTGCCCGGAAATGAATAAGGAAATTTTTCTTAAAGGCTAAAAAATCAAAAATCATCCCGGATTTCCTTTGCCATTGTCAGTGACGCCGTTGTCAGTGTCTCCACTGACGACCTCCTTTTTTACTCAAACCTCCGTTTTCATTCTAACCTTAAAATGAAGTGAGTGAAGACACTCACTTCGGCAAGAAAACTTCCGCAACTTGCATATAGGGGGATATTCAAATTTGATTATCCTTTAATTCAACTATAATAAAGCCCAAAAAGGTAGTTTCTCAGTTTACTCTTCTGAAATCTTAAGGGATTTTGCGGAGGAGTTTTCAAGGGATAAGTTTGATCCATATATTAGGCTAGACCAAAGGATACTGGCATTGGAAAAAATTTTGCTTAAATTTAAGGGTTGTGACTTAAATCTATTATCATGAAAGTTTTACTCAATATATCCGAAGATGAAATATGGGAGGCTTTACCTGCTGACTGTAGAATAAGTATAGCTGGCAAAGCAGTTAATGCGATATTAAGGGGGGAACTTTATCCTAGTGGCACAGAGCAAATTGAGCTTGCAATCACACTTGCGGAACGGGGAGTAGATGAAAATGTAATCAGCAAAATAACCCGCCTAAAACCAGAAATTTTTGAAGCTTTCATTTCTAAAAAATAATATTCTTTGCTCTTCGTTTTTGATACAAATGTACTTGTTAGTGCTTGTTTGAAGCCTTTGAATATCCCTGCTTTAGCATTAAACCATGCTCAGGAAATTGGACAAATAGTCTTTACAGATGTAACATTGTCTGAATTAAAAGAAGTAATTAGCAGGCCTTTCATTGAAAAGTATCTAACAAAAAATCAAAGCAAATATCGCCTTCAGCAAATTGTAGAGAATGCCTTGATTGTTGAATATTTACCTATTTTAGGTGTCGATTGCCGTGATGAAAAGGATATTAAGTTCTTAGAAGTGGCAATTTCCTCAAAGGTGAAATGTGTTGTTTCAGGTGATAAAGACTTACTCATATTACACCCTTTCCGTGGCATTCCCATCCTGAATGCGGCAGATTTTCTGAAAAGTTTCTGATATCCCTATTTTAGTCGGAACAGTATTATTATTCAAACCCAAGCCTCGCCGATCCTCCTTATATTTATCATACCCATGAAATTGTTCTAAACCCGAAATGAAGTGAGTGAAGATACTCACTTAGGCGTTTTTTTAAATTTATTGACTTAATCTATCTGTGACCATCAGCGAAATCTGTGGTTAAAAACACCCTAAACTCCCCAAAATCATTCCCCATCTCCAAAACCTGCTTTTCACCCTTCATAAACTTCCTCAATCTTTCCGGAATCGGCAAGTCAATGCCCAAGGTTTCATCGACCACGGATTTGAATTTGGCAGGATGGGCGGTTTCAAGAAAAATACCGACATATTCTCCGGGATTCATTTTCATAAAATTTCTCAAACCCAAATATCCCACAGCACCATGGGGATCCATGATATAGCCTGATGCATCTCTGACTTTTATCATGGCATTTTGGGTATCCTGGTCATCAAAGTAAAAACCCTTTACTTTTTCACGGAACTGTTTTTCATCATTGCCATAAAGTGCCAATAGCCTGTAAAAGTTGCTTGGATTACCCACGTCCATGCTATTGCTGATGGTACCGATAGAAGGCTTGGATGCAAAAGGACTTCCTTCCAGGAAGTTTGGTACTACCTTATTAATATTGGTGGAGGCTATAAATTGGGCGATGGGCAAACCCATTCTTTCAGCCAATATCCCTGCTCCTAGGTTACCGAAATTGCCACTGGGAACAGAAACCGCAATTTTCCTATCTGATTTTGGAAGTCTTGATATGGCATAGAAATAATAAAGGCATTGCGGAATCCATCTGGCAACATTGATGGAATTGGCGGAGGTCAACAACATCTTTTCATTGAGTTCTTTATCCAAAAAGGCCTGCTTCACCAATGTCTGACAATCATCAAAAACACCATCCACTTCAATAGAAGTTACATTTTCACCCAAAGTGGTAAACTGCTTTTCCTGCAATTCGCTGACCTTCCCTTTGGGATAAAGCACAATGACTTCCACACCATCTACTTTGAAAAACCCATTGGCCACTGCACTCCCTGTATCCCCTGATGTAGCGACTAAGACCCGAACTTTCCTACTTTCCCCCTCCATCAATATCGACATCAATTTGGAACAAAACCTCGCTCCAAAATCCTTGAAAGCCAGTGTCGGCCCATGGAATAATTCAAGGCTATAAATACCATCTTCAACCTCTACCAATGGCGCATCAAATGCCAAGGTATGATCCACCAATTCCTTGATTTGCTCTTTACTCAATTCATCTCCGAAAAGAGTCCCAATCACCTCATAACCTATTTCCTTAAAGGTCATTTCAGGTAACCTATCAAAAAACTCTTTGGACATCACCGGAATATCAACAGGCATATACAATCCCTGATCCGGTGCAAGTCCTTTGACCACAGCTTCTTTGAGGGTGACGATATGGTTGGGGTTGTTGGTGCTGTAGAAGTTCATAGCGGTTGGGTTAGGATTGGAAAATTGTCTTTCTATAATTAATATCTGTTCTAATTTCTTGGCTCCTCGAGATTTGAACATTTTGTAAATGTTCAGAATTGGTAACGACATTAAGAAGGGTTGCAGACCTCTCCTGACGTCGAGGTGACAAGGTACAGTCCTGATATAGATTCGAATGATTTTTGTAGTTCTAAACCATCAATTTCAAAATCTGTCATTAGTAGGCAGGCATTGATTCTGTTTTCACCTAATTCTTGTTTCTTGGCTCTTCTTTCTCTTCTCTTGGTTCTTGGCTCTTGACTCCCCGATAAAAGCATCGGGACAAGCTTTGGCTCTAAAATCTCGCTTCTCGCTTCTTGTGTCTTAAGTCTTGCGTCTTGTGTCTCAAATCTCAAATCTCACCCCTACCCCAAAACAAACGCCCCCCTATTATTCACCTCCGAAACATAGACATCTGCTCCCAATCCGATGGTGTGGAAGACTTCTTTGGCTTTTTCTCCGGCTTCAAGGGCTATTTCTCCATTTGGAGATAGGACGAAGATGGTAGGCCCGGAACCTGATATCCCGGAACCCAAAGCACCTATTGACTTGATTGCATCCCTTAATTCATAGAAGCCCGGTATCAAAAGTGCCCGGGAAGGTTCAGCGATGACATCTTTCAATGACCTGCTGATCAAGCCAAAATCACTGGTATATAAACCTGCAATAAATCCTGCGATATTTCCGGATTGGACCGTTGATTCCTTTAATGAAATCTGTTTTCTCAATACACTTCTGGAATCAGATGTTCTCAGTTCGATATGCGGATGGACTAAGGTACAATAGATTCCTTTTGGAACTGGCAACTTCACAATGTCCAAAGGCTCATAGCCCCTTATCAACACAAAACCACCCAATATCGAAGGAGCCACGTTGTCGGCATGTGCGGATCCGCAGGCTATTCTCTCTGCCTCCATGGCAAAAGGAACCAATTCCTCTTTGGTAAATGGATCGCCCAACAGTATATTGGCTGCTATCAAAGCCGCCGCTGCACTTGCAGCCGAGGAACCCATCCCCGAACCCAATGCCAACCCTTTTTCCAAATAAATATCAATACCCTGTGAGGATCGTAATCGGTCCAATAATGCCTGAATGGCTACCGAACAGGTATTTTTCTCAGACTCCATTGGCAACTTTCCTCCATCTCCTGTAATTCCAGTGACACAAATTTTCTCTTGTTCATTGAAAGTAACAGTAACTTTGTCCCCCATGCCATCTATGGCAAACCCGAGGATATCAAAGCCACATGAAACATTGGCGACAGTAGCAGGCGCAAAGGCTGTGATGGATCTTGACATTATCTGGAAATATTACCTATTCGTATCACATCGGCAAAAACACCCGCAGCAGTCACATCTGCCCCGGCACCAGGACCACGGATGATCATTGGATAATCATGGTAACGTTCGGTAGTAAACAAGATCATGTTATCAGAGCCCTTAAGGGTATAAAAAGGATGACTGCTATCCAAAGAGTTCAATCCCACTTTCGCTTTTCCGTTTTCCAATGTTGCCATAAACCTGAGTTTTTCACCTTTGGCTTTGGCTTCTTCCAAGATCCCGGCAAATTCTTCATCATGTGTCTTGAGCTTTTCCATAAAATCATCCACATTTTCTATATCCAAGCAATCCTCAGGAACCATGCTTTGGATGGAGATATTATCAAAATGCAGGTCCTGTTCAGCTTCCCTGCCGAGGATGAGTATTTTCCGGCCCACATCCATCCCACTAAGGTCATCTCTCGGATCCGGTTCGGTGTAACCTTTTTCTTTGGCTATTCTGACCACTTCACTGAATGGCGCTCCTTTCTCCAGTTCACTGAATATATAATTCATGGATCCGCTAAGTACGGCCTCAATTTTAAGGACCTTATCTCCACTGAGCATCAAATCCTGCAGGGTACTGATTACAGGAAGGCCAGCGGCCACATTTGTTTCATATAAGAACTTTACCCCTCGCTTGTACGCCAGTTTTTTCAATGCCTTGTAATTTTCAAGGAAACTGGAGTTTGCCTTTTTATTTGGAGTTACGATAGCTATTTTGGCTTCAAGCACATGTTCGTAAATTTCCGCCAATTCTTGACTTGCCGTACAATCCACAAAAACCGTATTTGAAAAATTCATTTCATCCATTTGAGAAATGAATTTTTTAAGATCCATGGGTTTGGCTCCTTTAGCATCTTCAGGTGCCGGGCAATTGTGCAAGTCAAAGCCATCTTCATCAAATGCCATAAACCTTGAATTAGCAATCCCATGGATTTGAATATCCAGATCATTTTCTTTTTGCAATTTTTTTCTTTGTAGGGAGATCATTTTGATCAATGCCTTTCCGATCAACCCAACACCTACTAAAAACACATGCAGCACCTTGTTTTCTGAAAGAAAAAAGGCTTCATGGAGTGCATTGAGCGCTTTCTGCAAATCAGCTTGAGACACCACTACCGAAATGTTCAATTCTGAGCTGCCCTGTGCAATCGCATAGACGTTGACATTGTTTCGACCCAAAGCCTGGAACATCCTGCCACTTGCACCGGGATTGTGTTTCATGTTTTCACCGACAGCTGCTACTACTGCCATGTTGGAAACGACGACCACCGGATCCATTTCTGAGTTTTTAATTTCATAGATAAACTCCTTTTCTATGGCTTCTTTGGCTAGTGGTACCTCTATGGTTTTGATGGCCACACAGATACTGTGCTCCGAAGAGGCTTGGGATATCAGTACCACATTGATACCTGCATCTGCCAATGCTCCAAATATCCTTCTGCTTAATCCAACAACCTCAATCAAACCTGCACCTTCAATATTCAAAAGAGAAATCCCTGACATGGAAGAAATCCCTTTTATCAATTTGCCGCTCGGTGTATCATTATTGATCAAGGTGCCGGGATGCTCGGGTGCGAAAGTATTTTTGATATATATAGGTATCCCCTTCCGCATGGCAGGCTGCATGGTGGCCGGGAAAATTACTTTAGCACCAAAATGAGACAACTCCATTGCCTCACTGTAGGTGAGTTGTGGGATCGTAAAAGCCGAATACACCAACCTTGGATCAGAAGTCATCACGCCGGAAACATCAGTCCATATCTCAAGACATTCCGCATTGAGGGCAGAAGCAAAGATGGCTGCTGTGTAATCTGAGCCACTTCTTCCCAAAGTAGTCGTTTCTCCTTTTTCAGTGGAAGCTATAAAACCTGTAATGACTTTGAGTCCTTCATGCTGATGAAAATAATCCTGAATCAGATCATTGGTGACCGGGAAATCCACCTTGGCATTACCATATCTATTATTGGTTCGGATTACCTCTCTCGCATCCAAGAAATGTGCAGGTAAACCTTCTACTTTTAAGACCTCAGCAAGAATAAAGGCTGATAGTCTTTCCCCAAAACTCCCCACATAATCCAAACTCTTGAGCGAACATTCTTTGATCAAATAAATCCCATGAAATAAATCCTCAAGTTCATTGAAGCGCACTTTCACATAGGTAAGCACAGTGGATTGTTGTTGAATTGGAATCATTTTTCTAACCAGGTCGTAATGCCTGTTTTCAAGAACCTTGATTTCCTCTACATAGGATTTATCACCTTCTTTGGCTTTATGAGCACTTTGAAGTAAAACTTCCGTGACACCTCCCAATGCAGAAAACACCACTGCAATTTCTTCCTGTTGAAACTGGTTTTTCAAAATCTGAAAAACCTTTTGGATATTTTCCTGATTGGCTACTGATGATCCTCCGAATTTTAAGATTTTCATAAAAATTGGTTTTTCTTTTTGGGATATATAATATTTTTCATCGATCCGATCCGGACCTTATGGCAAAGGGTCTATATGTAGGTTGAAGACGGGAATTAACCCGTAATGGTGGTAGAAAAAAAAGTGGTATTGGAAATACCAAAGGCACAGCTTTCAACAGCAAAGGTGCTGAAGAAGTTTTTGATAATGGTGTCATTGGCTGTGAAAAACATAGTCTGTTTTTTTGATGGAACAATCTTAAGGACAATTTCCCGAAAAGCAAAAATGTTTTTGTTGTTTTTTCAAGGTAATTGTCTATTTATTATCATTTAAACAAATGAGTTGGTAAAATTTTAATGCTTTATTAAGAATCAGGTCAAAATATTATTTGGGACAGCGCTCTAAATATAGATGGAATATAAAATATTGATATCAATTACCTATTTCCGTAAACAAAATGTCACCGAGGGGGTTGAAATTCTACAATAAGATTATGATTTGATTAAACAATTGTTTCGATTAAAAATGTAATGTTTTAAATTTTATATTTACTTTAACTTATCATTTTATCCAAAAAGTAACTTAAACAAATTTGATTATGAAAAAATTATCTAGCATTCTGATTCTTACCCTAATTTTAAGTTTCTCTTCCTGTAGTTCGGTTGGTAATTTAAATCCCATGAGCCTTTTGACCGGCAATAATTGGATGTTGAATTCTTTGATGGGCAAAGCACTTGATCCTGCAAAATTTCTAAGCGGAATTCCTTCTTTGAATTTTATGGATGGGGGAAAATTGGCAGGTTCTACAGGTTGCAACGATTTTAATGGTGCGTTCAAATTAGATGGAAAAGGCATAAACCTAGATCCCGGAGCTATGACTAAAAAGGCATGTCAGGGCGGTGGTGAAAGTGAATTCCTCTCAGCTCTGGGTCAGGTCAGTAATTTTAAAGTTAGCAAAGACAAACTGACACTTCTAGACGGTGCCAAGGAATTGATGAGTTTCCTTCCACAGGCTAAATAATTCTCTTTCGAAGAGTTTGAAATTTTGATTACCTGATTAAAATCGGCTTAAAAGCGATTTAATCAGGTATTTTTTTGGATAATATTTCTAGCCTTATTGCTCTAATCTATAAAAAGCTCAAAGTGCAGGATAATATCCTAATATCAATTATCAACAAATATCTATTCTAATCACCTACTTCCTCAACCTGCTCCAAACCTTAGTCGTAAATCTTGGCCGGTCTTCCATCACATTAAGATCATCTTCACTTATCCTTTTGACACTTTCGATGGTATAAAATGCCTTATCATTTAGGGTTCTTACTTTTTCTATATACTTCTGCAAATCTTCTCTTTTCATTACAGTAAACAGTAAGTTGACTTTTCCATATCTTCCTTCAGCACCTACACTTGTAAATCTATAATTTCTGTCTTTCATGTACTCAATCAAATCAGGCATAGGTTCGGGCGTGATTACACGTACCAAAACCCTTCCCAAAGCCAATTTCTCTTCGATCGTCATTCCTACAAATGTTCCCATGGCAAACCCACCTGCATAAGCTACATAGGACATAGGGTTGTTGATATTTTGGAAGATCTGTCCTATGGCCAACAACCAAATCATGGCCTCAAAGAACCCAAGAATTGGAGCCACCTTCTTTTTACCATTAAGGACGAACATGATCCTGAGTGTATTGATGGACACATCCACCACCCGTGCAGAAAAAATCAACAATGGCATAATCAGATAATCAAATACTTCTTTGGGGATACCTAGGGCGGTAAAATATTCTTGCATGACAGGAAGGGTTATTTTTCCTGCAAAGGTAACACCTTCCTTCAATCGAAATAGGAATTACTGGATTATTGGGGATAAATAGGGATCGACTAAATCACCCTTGATTCTCCCGATTTGGCCCCAAAATAAATAAACAACACCGAGCAGATTAGTGTAAGATAAATCAGAAAATCCCAGTTTTGGAAAATATCAAAGGAAATCCCAAAAAGTAATGGGCCCAAGGCTGCCAAATAATATCCGGTAGATTGCACCATTCCTGAAAGTGAAGCGGTTGTTTTTTCATGATCTGTTCTCAATCCAATCAATGTATAAGCCATCGAAACGCTTGAACCCAAACCCAATCCAACAATACCAAGTCCAATATAATTGACCCAGAGTGTCATGGAAAACAAACTTGAAAATCCGACTAAATACATTAGACCCAATATCCAAATAATACCTACTTGATCTCTGAATTTAACTGCGATTATCGGAGCAAAAAAGGAACCGCTCAAACCAATAATCTGCATCAGAGAGACAAGCAGTCCTGCCTCAACAGGAGAAAGCCCCCTAGAAATCATCATGTCCGGCAGCCATGCAATCAAGGTAAAAAACAGCAAAGACTGTACACCCATAAATAGGCTGATGTTCCATGCCAATCTTGATTTCCAGACATTCACCTTAGTATGATTGTCTCTTTTATTTCTATCGACAGGATGGTTTTTCATTTGTGGAAACCAAACCAAAATCCCAATCAGCAAGAGTCCTATCCAAGAAAACAATGACCCTCTCCAGCCCAAACCCAAGTCCAAAGCCAAGGGTGCTGAAATTCCCGAAGCAATTGCGGCAAACATGGTCATTCCGGTGGTATATACAGCTGTAACCAATCCTATTTTAGAGGGTAACATGTTTTTAATAAATGGAATCAGCAAAACATTGCAGATTACTATACCAATTCCCGTCAAGCCTGTTCCCAGAAATAGTAGGAAGGAACCACCCAAAATCCTTACAACCGTTCCTATTGTTAGTAAAATAAGTGCAAATAAAATAGCCTTTGAATTACCCAATCTTTTCCCAATAGCTGCAGAGAAAAGTGAAAATGTCGCAAATGTCAAAAGAGGCAGCGTAGTGAGAAATCCTGCCCAGCCATTGGAAAGGCCAAGATCTTCCCGTATAAGGGGAATCAAGGGACCAATCGCGGTGATGGAGGGCCGTAGATTGAAAGAAACCAACAATATCCCCAATATCAGGAACCAGGTTTTTTGGTAAAATGACGGGGGGAGAGTAGACAGGTTTTTCAAGTTTGTGGTTGTGAGGATGAGTGCCGGGAAGCGAGAAGCGAGAGTTTAGAGTCGAGAGATGAGAATTTAGAAACAAGAAAACAACAAGAAGGGAGAAAGGATAAAGGGGGAAAACGGCAATTGAGGGATGATTTTTCAATTTTAAAATGTTTCAATTTTAAAATTAAATCCCCTCCCTTCTTTCCAACCTTAAACCTCTTACGAATTCTGTTCTACCAAATCCTTGACACAGGCAACCCAAGTATCACCTGAATTCAGACTTGGGACAAGATCCCATTTTTCACCGCCCAATTCCTCGAATTCTTCCTTATACTCTTCACCTACCTCCACCGTGGTTTCCAAGCAATCCGCTACAAAGGCAGGTGAGAAAACGAGTACTTTTTTCACTCCTTTTGAAGCTAATTCCTTGATCACATCTTCTGTGTAAGGTTTAATCCAAGGATCTTTGCCCAATCGGGACTGGAAACAGGTCATTACCTTATCATTCGGAAGCTGTAGTTTTTCGGCCAATAATCGGGTGGTATAAAAACATTGCCCTCTATAACAGAATTGGTTTTTCTTGGTATAATTACCGCAACATTTATCACTCAATTGGCAATAACCATCGACAGAACCTTTCCTGATCTGTCTTTCGGGCAAGCCGTGATAAGAAAATAAAAACATGTCATATTCTGACTTTTCCATCATTTCCTTACCCAATTCAGTCCATGCCTCCAAGAAAAGAGGATGCTCCACAAAATTGTTGATAAAAGTAATATTGGGAATAATCTGCCATTCCTTTGCAAGTTCCATTACTTTGTCCACTACCGAACCGTTGGTGGCTGATGCATATTGGGGGAATAATGGCAGCACAATAATCTTACTGACATTGGCACCATTGAGTTTTTTCAGCCCCTCTTCGATACTTGGTGTCTGATAGCGCATCCCCATGGCGACGACATATTTTTCAGGGTCCAATTTCTGTATCAGTTTATCACGTAAGTCTTCCGTGTGAAAAAGCAAAGGAGAACCCCTATCTGTCCATAGTTTGCGGTATTCTTTGGCTGATTTGGGCGCCCGAAACGGAGCAATGATCAAATTGACCAACATCCACCTTGGAATAAATGGAAAATCAATTACCCTCCAATCCATCAAAAATTCTCTCAGGTATTTCCTGACGTCGGCTGTGGCTGTGCTGTCAGGTGTTCCTAAATTGACCAATAAAACTCCGATTTTTGATTTGTTTTTACTCATGATGGACATTAAACGATTCTTTTCTCTTATCAGAACCAAAAATACACCCTTTGGTTAGATTTCAACAATTGATATATGTGAATGGGGATAGAAAGTTTCGATAATGGCGAATGACTGCTGATAAATCGCTGACGAAAGCCAATAAATTTCAATCTCCTACCTATAGTAGCCATGGGTATCAATGCGTACCTACATTCAAAACTTCACATGAATTAAAATAGCCCATAAAATTATTTTTTTTTAACCACTTTCTTCTGACTTAGGCTCATTCTTGTGATAATCTATCTTGGGACTCTCGCTGTCCGATCCGACTTTGCTGGGTTTCAATGCCCATTTCATCAATGGCCCACTAGTCATACTGGTAATAATTGCCATGACAACAAGGGCAACAAAGAGTTTTTCATCGATCAGGCCATTTTCCAAAGCTATCAATCCAAGAATGATTTCCATGGCTCCCCGAGCATTCATCCCAAATCCGACCGCCAAAGATTCTTTGATGTTGAACCCACCCCTGTAAGCACCATATCCACTTCCTACAATTTTACCCGCAAATGAAATGACTAATACAGCCAATGTCAGCATTAATTCGAAATTGGTAAAGAAATTGATTTTCAATCCAATGGAAACAAAAAATAAAGGAGCAAAAATATTATTGATAAACTGATGGACAATCTCCTTTGCCCGTTCGGACATATGTTCTGAATCACCCAATGCCACTCCCAACAAAAATGCCCCGAAAATAGCATGGATTCCCAACCATTCTGTAAATGCCGCAGCTAAAAAGCAAAAAGCCATAGATAAAGACAAAACCCCACCGGGCCAAGCCAATTTCTTATTGACCCAAGGCAACACTTTATTGATAATTATTTTACCTAATGTCAACATGAAAAAAGTAAAGACGAGTGTGATACCGATAGTTTGAAAAAGGGATAAATTACTTCCTTTACCCATAAAGGATAAAATCACCGAAAATATCAACCATCCAATGATGTCATTGACCATGGCAGAGGCTACAATCAACATACCCATTTTGGTCTTAAACAGATTCAAATCCATCAATATTCTAACCACTACCGGCAAAGCAGTAATGGACATGGCTGTACCCATAAAAAGCGAAAACAACAATTTGTCTCCTTCTGCCAACCCGAAAAAGGAAGAAAAATAATAGGGAAATACAAAACCCAAAGCAAATGGCACAATCAAACCCAAAAGGGAGATACTCAAAGCAGATTTACCTTGCGACCAAACCAAATGCAATTCCACTTCTAATCCAGCTATAAAAAGCAGCAATACCACAGCGATCTGCACGAATCCATCCAATGCAAGATTGGCACTAGGATTGGACATAAATAGGTATTCGTGAAAATCCGGGACAAATGTACCAAGGATAGTCGGCCCCAATAATATACCCGCCAAAAGTTCCCCTACCACAGCTGGCTGCCTGAATCTTTGGGCTATTTCTGCAAAAATTCTGGCCAACAGCAGCATAGCTGCAAGTTGCAGAAATAGATTGACTACATCTTGATGTGTTAAATTTTCCATGTAGTCTTTTTTACTTTTTTAGGATCAATAGGTTACAAGGCAAATCACTTAAAATATCCTCCAAATCATGGGGAAACAACCTATCAAAAAATCCTAATTTCCCCTCATCTCCAACAATCAATAAATCCGCTTTGGTGTCAGTGGCAAATCTTGCCAATTCTACTGCCCATTTACCACAAGTGATTTTAATGCTTACTTTAAGGTCCCCTTTGTCCACTGTTTTTAAAATATTTTCGACATAAGCCACTTCTTCAGCCACCAGTTTTCTTCTGGTGTTTGAAATTTCTTCCTCTCCTCCCTCTCCAGCTGTAGCCATCTGAAACCCGTACATTTTAATCTCATTGACTATAAACACCTGTTTGGCCCGATCATATTTGCACCAATCCAGACCTTTTTCTATAACGAAGGGTGTTTGATCCTGCTGCGTGCCATTGATGACAACCCTTTGAAAAGGTGTAGGTTTTTCTAAAGGATCTACCAAAATCAAAACTGAGCACTTTGCTTTTCGGATAATTTTCCTGGCTATGGAACCTATATAATATTTGAAAAAACCTTCAGTCTTCAGGGCTCCAGCCACTAAAAAGTCAACATTTTCTTCCATGCAAGTCTGGATAATTTTGTTGGCAGGATTCCCTTTTTGCCAGATGGTTTTAATTTTACTCTCATTAAGACTGTGTTTGGCAAGCAATTGTTGTAGATTATTTTCCAACTCAGGACTTTTTTCACCAACATGGATCAACAGCAGTTCCGCGCTGAAAATATCTTTGAGTCTTTTGGCTTCACAAATCAAAGCCTCAAGTCTTGGAGAGAAGGCTATGGCTAAAGCAATTTTTGTAAACATGGCGTGGTCTATTGTGAATATGTAAAATACCAAAATTTTTAGCTCCCAAGTATTATAAAGTCTTTTGTTTTTTCAATAGTCTTTGCATTGCTCCCACTTATCCATGCTTAATACCTTTTAAAATCCATGAAACCTGATAACCTAAAGGCTATTTAAATAACCATGTATTTTTTGTAACATCGCCTTGGTAAATGAGGACAATTCAGCCAACCGTCTTCAAAAAAACTAAACCTAATATATACTTTATGAATAAAATGTTTCTATCAATGGTTGCTGGTGCGGGGATGCTTTTTTCCGTTCACTCAACTACCTGCGCCCAAAGCGATTATCCCACGCTCAGCCAGGTGACACAAAGACTTCAGGCCATTTCAGGCAGTGGGAGTTCAGCCAAACTCAGTTCCCTTACAAAAACAGAAGGAGGAAAGGACATCTGGGTGGTCAAGATCGGAAAAGGAGATCTGGACAACAAGCCTGCCATTGCTGTGGTAGGAGGTGCAGAAGGCTTTCATGTTCTGAGTGTTGAATTGGCAGTTCAGTTTGCCGAAAGACTTGTAAAAGACCACTCAATGGCTTTGGACAATAATACTTTTTATGTTTTTCCCAACATGTCACCCGATGCCTATGAACAATATCATGCTGCATTGAAATATGAGAGAAGAGGAAACGCAGCAAAAATTGACCATGACCGAGATGGAATAGTGAGTGAAGACGGTTATGAAGACCTTAATAAGGATGGTCTGATCACGATGATGCGTGTGGAAAGCCCCATGGGAAATTATAAATCCCATGACAAAGATGAACGGGTAATGGTCAAAGCTGATGTAGCAAAAGGTCAGAAAGGGACTTACTTGCTTTATCCTGAAAGTCGTGACAATGACAAGGATGGGAAATTTGGTGAAGACCTTGTGGAAGGAATAGCTTTCAACAAAAGTCTCACTTACAAATTCCCTATCTTCACCCCACTTGCAGGTGACTTTGCTGTATCCCAAGCTGAAAGCAGGGCATTGTTGGATTACTTATTTGAGCAATGGAATATTTTTGCCTTTGTGACCTTTAGCCCGGCTAACAACCTTTCATCTCCTCTGAAATATAATGCTGGGGATGCCAAAAAGAGAATCATCACTTCCATGTTGGAAAAGGATGTCGCCATCAATGGTATGGTTTCAGGGATGTATAATGAGTCAGTCTCCCAAAAAGCCTTTAATCAAACAAATCAGGGTACTGATGGGGACTTTTTTCAGTGGGTATATTTCCATTTTGGAAGATTAAGTTTCAGTACGCCCGGATGGTGGATTCCTGAAGTGAAGGGTGAAGATGGCAAGTCAGAAAGCAATGCAGAAGTAAATTTCCTTGCCTATGCGGCACAGGAGGGAATCAACAATGCATTTGTTCCTTGGACATCAGTCAATCATCCTGACTTTCCAAACCAAAAAGTAGAAGTAGGTGGCATAAGACCTTTTGTCATGTACAATCCTCCATTTGACAAAGTAAATGAAATTGCCCAAGATCATACAGATTTCATATTGAAGATAGCGGCTATGAGTCCAAAACTGGAGTTTCACAACCTGCAAACAGAAAAACTTGGCAATGGACTTACTAGAATCACAGCTGATCTATTCAACAATTCAGCTTTACCAACCCATTCCGAAATGGGTGAAAAATCGCGTTGGTTGAGAAAAATCAGGGTAGACATCAACAGAGATGCCACAGACCTGATTTCAGGCGACAAGATCAAATTGATCAACAAATTGGGGGCCTATGAAAAAACCACTCTTACTTGGATTGTCAAAGGTTCAGGTGCTGTGGACATCAAAGCAGGTGCCGCCCATACCGGTATCGCAACTCTCAATGTGAAACTCTAAACCGACACAACAATGAAAATCAAAAACTGGATATATACAGCAGCCTTAGGAGTCGCTATCAGCTTCGCGGGCATACAGGAGACAGAAGCCCAAGTAGCACAGGACAGGTATTTCCGTGCATTGGGAACTCCACACAACCCCAAGGTTCAGGTTTCCTGGAACAGGTACCACACCAACCTTGCTTTGGAAGAAATCATGAAGGACATGGCCAAAAAACACCCAAACTTGGTCAAACTACAAAGTATCGGCAAATCATTTCAAGGAAATGATATTTGGGTACTTACTATCACCGACTTCAATGTCGGTAAAGAAAATGAAAAGCCCGCCATGTGGATTGATGGAAACATTCACTCCAATGAAATACAGGGAACTGAATTTACCCTTTACGCTGCATGGTACCTTTCTGAGATGTATGGTGAATTGGAGTTTATCACAGAACTATTGAAAGATAAAACTTTCTATATCGCGCCAACCATCAACCCTGATGCACATGATTATTTTATCAAGGAAGCAAATAACCAAAACTCCCCAAGATCAGGAATGATCATTACTGATAATGACGGTGATGGCGAATTTGGAGAAGATCCTTTCGACGATTTGAATGGAGATGGCCATATCACTTTTATGATCAGAAAATCTCCTACAGGAAGATATGTAAAAGATCAAATGGATCCCAGAAAGCTCATACCTGTAGCAGCAGATCAGAAAGGTGAATATGAGATGTTGGGCTATGAAGGAATAGACAGAGACGGTGACGGTATGGTCAATGAGGATGGTATCGGCTACTATGATCCCAACAGGGATTGGGGTTGGAACTGGCAACCGGATTATGTGCAAAGAGGTGCATTGAGATATCCTTTCTCAGTACCTGAAAACAGGGCTGTGGTAGAATTTGTAATGGATCATCCTAACATTGCCGGTGCTCAGAGTTACCACAATTATGGAGGTATGATACTGAGAGGTCCTGGTGCAGAAGAAGATTTGGGAACATACAATCAGACTGATATACGTATCTATGATGCCATTGCCAAAAAAGGAGAGGAGTTTATGCCAGGTTATAAGTACTTGGTCGTTTACAAGGACCTTTATTCTGTCTTTGGAGGACAATTGGATTGGTTTTATGGGGGAAGGGGAATTTTCACTTATTCAAATGAATTGATGACCTCTTATTTGTACTTTCATCAGAATGCCGGCAGAGGCAATCAGGATGAGCAAATGAAGGTGGATCAATACCTGACTTTTGGTGACGCCTTCGTGAACTGGGAAGAATATGATCATCCGCAGTACGGGAGAATTGAAGTCGGCGGTTTTAAGAAAAACTTTGGAAGACTTCACCCTGGATTCCTGATGGAACAAGATGCCCACAGAAACTCTGCCTTTACTATTCTACATGCTTATCACACTCCAAAACTGAGTGTATCAGAAGTGAATGAAAAAGACTTAGGTGGTGGGGTAAAAGAAATCACAGCTACTATTTATAATGAAAGGTTGATTCCAACCCATTCCAGTCAAGACTTGAAATACAAAATAGAAAGACCGGATTACATCAGTATTTCAGGAGCAAAAGTTCTGGCAGGCTTTGTAGTGGAAAATGAAGATTTCAACAAACTGTCCGAGCAAAAAGTCAATCCAGAAAAAATCTCTGTGGCCAATATCCCCGGCATGGGAGCAGTCAAAGTGCGTTGGATTGTGACCGGAGGCAACAATTACAGCATCAATGTGGATTCAGCCAAAGGCGGTAAGGCTAGCTGGAAGAAATGATTTATGAAAAAAAATTTTAATTCTAAAAAGGAGGGCGATTGTCCTCCTTTTTTCTTTAGGGACTGGATCTAAACCTGTTTTAATAAACAAAGTTCTTATTGCTTCCAGAACCCTGTGATCCTTTTCATTCTCTATCAGTGTCCTCAATTCCTGTTTGATTCCTCTTGTTTCCATAGCAATCATAAAGATAAACCCTAGTCCTCCAAAGGCATCTCAATCTCCTCTCCCCAAACATACTTCCCAAACCACTGCCAATTGTGCCACATGGCAGCTAATCTTTCTTTCGGTTTGGTGATGCCGTGTCCAAATTCCTTATAGACAATCAATTCAGCAGGAACACCCTGATCTCTCAAGCCTTGGAGCAATTCATAGGCATTTGGAATTGGAACCCTTTTATCGAATTCTCCATGTTGGATCAGAGTCGGCGTAACCGCTTTTTTGATCGTAGTCATGGGTGAAGTCTTTCTATAAATCTCCTCATTATCCCATGGATTGGCTTTAAGGTATTGGATTGTAAAGGGGTGAATATCAGTGTTGACATAATAAGTCATCCAATTGGAAATCCCTGCCCCAACACTGACTGCTTTGAATCTATCGGTATTGGTGGTCAGAAAAGCAGAAATATAACCACCTTGACTCCATCCCATGACTCCCATTTTACTGGTGTCTATCAAACCTTTGGCACTGAGAAAATCCACTCCTGTCATCACATCCCAAGCATCTCCTACACCCAAATTTTCAACATTCAAAGATCTGAAAGCTTCTCCATAACCTGCAGATCCACGATAGTTTGGCCTAAGTACCAAAGCACCTTTTTCAAGCCACTGCAAGATTGGATAAACATATCCCGGAACAGGTTGAGGTGTATCAATACCTGTAGGTCCACCATGAATGACCACCATTAAAGGATATTTTTTGGTAGAATCATAGTCAGAAGGTTTGTGAAGCACTCCTTCTATCAGGCTTCCATCTACACTTCGCCAGACTACCAATTCACTTTGTGCTACTTTCCAATTAGCTATCTGTTTACTCATTTGAGATATATTTATTGGGGTAGGTTTTTGTGTATTATTGGCAATCCATATTTCATTCAGTTGATTCCCATTTCGTGCATTAAGCGCCATTTTCTCACCACTTTTTGAAAAAGAAAATCCATTGACCAGTTCGGGCATCCCTGTTAACATGCTAAAAGATCCATCCTTGGGCTCAATCCGGTATACAGGTCTCAAAGTTTTTTTCCAAAAAGTACCATAAATCCCCTTACTGTTCCAATTCAGGTTGGAAGGGTTTTCATCCAATTTTGAAGCTAGTTGTACAGGCTTTTTATCTTCAATAGCCATTCTAAAAATTTTGGTATTTTTATAAAAATTCGATACAGTATCATCCAAATTGCTGACATACAGAATCTGTTTAGAATCGGGCGACCAAGCTTGAAACCTATCACCCCCAGAATTTGCAACTACTATCTCCAAATCCTTTGTTTCCATATCAAATACAGATATATCTGATTTCATCGATGACATAATCATAGGGTCAGGTTGATGGTTGATGGCCAACAATTTGCCATTGGGAGAAATTTCAAAAGATGTAATGGTAAAATCCCCACTTGTAAGTCTCCTGGATTTTGGCTTTTCTATACAGTTTGCAGATGTCTGCAAAGAATCCGATTTTTCGTGACATGGCAATTCAGAAGGATTGGGGAATTTGGCATCAAAATCAATTTCCCATATATGGGACATGACAAAGTCCTTGTCATCTATCTCAAAAGCACCGTATCGTTTCTTTCTTTCTTTAATCGACTCAGACTCCTTTTCTGATTTCAATAGAAATAATCTTTTGCCGTCAGGATGCCATTGAAAGGAACTTATGCTTTCTTCCTCTTCGGTAATGGGAAATGCCTCTCCCCCTGAAAGCCTTAAAGCATAAACTTGTACTTTACTTCCCCTATCTGATAAAAATGCCAGCCATTTTCCATCAGGTGAAAATACCGGGGAAGTACTGCTGTTTTTGGGATTATTGGTCAATTGATATGGTTCACTATTACTTCTTGCCAGCCATATTTCGGTATCAAAACGATTTTCAATCCAATCAGCGGTCTGAACAGTATAAGCAATCATTCCTCCCTCAGGCGAAATGACAACTTCTCCTGCATTACGCAAGGATATAACTTCCTCAAAGCGCGGTGATTTTTTTTGTTGTTGAGAAAAAACCAAAAATGTTGGTGCAAAAACCATAATTGTCAAATAGAACAATTTCATAAAATCATGTGGTTTAGGGATATGAAAGGAAATAAAGATTCCAATTTAACAATCAGAATCAAAATTTCATACTAAAATACCATTTCCAAATCATCAAATAACAGTTCTTAGAAAGGATTGATTTTAACGAATCGGTAAAATATTTATAATAAAATTAAATTATATGTAATTTTTTAATTGTTTTATTGAATTTATTTTAATGTAATGAATGTTTTGTTAACTTTGAATCATCAACAAAGACAAAAGGTCTTTAAACATTGTAGGATGTTGAAATTGGCAGACATGCCCTCCGGTCTCGGGGGTGGGGTCAACAGCATAAAGCAAACATGGAGCTCGTGTTTCGCCTAACTGCCCCGTGGAGGTTCGAATCCTTCTCCTACAGCTCTTATAAATGGAAATACAACAGGTGTTTCTTAAATTTTGAAAAATTTTATACTGTAGGATGTTGAAACTGGCAGACATGCCCTCCGGTCTCGGGGGTGGGGTCAACGGCATAAAGCAAACATGGAGCTCGTGTTTCGCCTAACCGCCCCGTGGAGGTTCGAATCCTTCTCCTACAGCTGGTTATTTTGGGTTTATTGTTAATTGACTAAAGCTGTGAGATTTTATCCCACGGCTTTTTTATTTTTATAGGTCAATGGATTTGACTCTCGAAGCAATTAAAGCTGGTCTAAAAGAAGCCAAGAAGGTAATGGTAATCACGGAAACTGAGGTCCATAAAAAATCCCACCATACCATTTTAACAGGATAACTCTCTATAATAGAGGAGGCGATTCCCAAGGATACCAAACCATATTGATCTTGTACCCAACAGGCCAGAAATCCTAGTGTAAGTCCGATAGTGGCCCCCGTTAAAGCAATAATGGCTCCTTGCTTGAGGTAAATTTTCTGTATTAACCATTGCTTTGCCCCTAATGCAATTAAAATTGCTGTATCTCTTTTCTTTTCAATGGCCATCATGGACAAAGAAAAGAAAATATTAAAGGAAGCGACAGCGAGTATAAATGTCAATGTCAAAAACACAAACAGTTTTTCAACTTTGATGGTCCTAAGGATTTGGGCGTGCTGTTCATCAGTATCTTTCACTTGGAACTCATCCCCCAAAAAAGTTGAAATCTTCTTCTTGATACTTTGAATATTATATCCTTCTTTCACTTTCACCTCAAGTGCAGTTCTTTTTTGACCATAATTGAGTAAAGAACTGACAAATGAAAGTGGAGCGATGATATAATTGTCATCAAAATCCTTCTCTATACTGAAAAATGCTTCCGGTTTGATGATTGCCCTACTGTACATTTGGTTGGGGTTTATGGTGCCTGCATTTCTAGGAGCTTTGGGGTAGAATACCTGCAACAGATCAAAATGGTTATCAAGATCCACTGAAAGAAAAAAACCAACTCCCCTACCGATAATCGCCCCCGGCTGGCTTTCAGTCCCAAGATTAAGATCACCCCAAATGTACCCTTTCTCGAACCTCCCTTGCTGTAAATAATTGTCTGAAACCCCTTTTATCCTTGCCAAATGTTGATTTTCTCTATATTTAAACAAGGCATTGTCTTCTATTACTTCCGTAAGAACCTCTACCCCTTCTATATTTTGGATACCCGACAACCAATCATCAGAAACTGTAAAGGACTTGCCTTTGGTTGCTTCAATTTTGAGTTCTGCATCAAAAGAAGCATAAAGCCCTCTTACCAAGTCTTCCAATCCATTAAAGACAGACAATACAATAATGAGGGACATAGTGCCTACTGCCACACCTATCATGGATATTCTTGAGAGGATGGTAATGAAATTCCGCTTCTTTTTACTGCGGAAATATCGATAGGCTATAAAAAAAGAAAGGTTCAACTATCCAAAAATTTAATTAATCTTCTTCTTCATCTTCTTCTTCCGAGTCTTCCGGAATATCAAGAGAATTGATCACTTTATCCATATGCTGGGCATATGAAGCGGACTCATCCATAAAAAAGGCCAATTCCGGGACAATCCTAACTGATTTGCCAATTCTGTTGCCCAAATGCTTTCTCAATTCACCTTTTTTCTCTTCAATTATTTGAAAGGTCACTTTATCCTTGTCCAATAAAAAACTGAGGTAAATCCTCGCAACACTCAAATCAGGACTTATCAAAACCCTAGAAACCGTGATAAAGGCGTTCCCAATGATATGTTTTCCTTCTTTTTGAAAAATTTCACCCATTTCCTTTTGGATGAGTTTGTTGAATTTCTGTTGTCTTTTGCTTTCCATTTTTTTATTAATTGTGACAAATTTAGTGAATTAAATGTGGAACACTTAATTTCGTGGGTCCTGTTTGTGCCACCTATAGAATTATCCTGAACTTGCTGAGCTTTTTCCGTATCAACGACCCTTCCCGACTCATTGTTATTATAGTTTTATTACTGCTTTTGAGCAGTGTTTATATATGGGTACTGCAGGTCCCTTTACTTCAACCTGAAATGATTTGGTTGTTGATCGGAGAGAGAATGGCTGATGGCAAACACATGTATCTCGATATCATAGATGACACTGGTCCATTATCCGCGGGAGTGTATTGGATCTGCCATTTGATTTTTGGTAAAAATGTGATGGTGTATAAGTTTTTGGCCATGTTGGTTGTCCTGTTTCAGATTGTCTATATCAACAACCTTTATATCAGATACAAATCTTTTGAGGAAAACACCTATATCCCTTCCATTGTCATGGTGATTTTATTTCACCTGTCTTTTGATATGATCACGTTATCCCCTGCTTTGATGGGCAGTACTTTTATTATGCTTGCCCTTGGACAACTTTTTTCTCAGACAGTCCTACAAAAGGAAGGTTCAGACTCCATTCTCTTAGTGGGAATATTCGGCGGGATCGCAGCTTGTTTTCATTTTCCTTTGATTACTTTTCTTCCCTTTTTATTGGTGGCAGGGATAGTTGTCAGCGGTTTTTCATTCCGACAATTGACATTGGCATTTGTCAGTTATCTGCTTCCACTGACATTTTGTGCTATTTATTACTTTTGGATTGATGGCCTTTTCGCTTTTTTTGACCAGTTTATTATTTCTCCACGAGAAATTGAAAGCTATACCCATGTATCCTACAGGGATTTGGCAATTCTGTTTTCTGTTCCTTTATTTTTCACAGCGCTTGGATTTTTTGTGGGATTGATTGTCAAATCCCAAACGGTAAACCAACAAAAACAACTTCAATTGACACTGATATTTTTGATTTTTGCAGTTGGTTCATTATTGCTGACAAACAGAAGAACTCCCTATCAGTTAATAGTCATCATTCCCGGACTGGCATATTTCATCACCTTCCTTTTTGTAGCATTCAAAAAAGGGAAGCCCATTAAAATTCTTGCCGCCTTATTTGTTTTTGGAATCCCAATCATGGGATATACTTGGACCTTCCTACAGATCAGCTCAGGCAAAATCAATTCGTACGCTATTGAGATTTCAGAAAATCATAGCATAACAGAGGGTAAAAAAGTATTGGTTTTAGGAGAAGACCTTGGTTATTACCACAAGGCTTCCTTGACTACGCCCTACCTGAATTACAGACTATCAAAGATCAATCTCCAAGACCATACAAGCCTTGAAAGGACTGCACTGATCTTTCAGAATTTTATGGATGAAAAGCCTGATGTAATTGTGGATGAGGATGGGGTTTTTGAGGGGCTTTTGAAAATTTTCCCACCTCTCGAAAACAAATATCAAAAAACTAAAATTGGAATTTATTCAATAAAATAGGCAATGACTTTGGTCAGATAAATCCTTTTAATGATCATTTATCACATCATTTGAATGGCTTTATAAATAAAAATCAAGGTTCATCTATCAACTTTTTCCTAAAGAAAAATTTTATCATTTATTTGATTATCAATTAGCTATAAGTTAAATTTAATTCCTTTTAAAAATTTTTCCCTCTATTTAATTTGAGCTGTCAGTTATGGAAAATCTTTTCCAAGTTTGGGATTGCCTGACTTATACAGAAAAAGAGCAGATTATTGAGCTCAACCGCATCATCCATCCTAATGAGGTTAAAAAGCAAATGCTCCTGGAATTATTGAGCAAGCATGGTAAGATAGACGATCGGTTGTTTGCAAAACTGATTTACAATAAGTCCCCTGATTCAGCCTATTCACAATTAAAAAAACGGCTCATTGAAGACCTTTTGGGATATATCATCCTTTTCAGCCAAAGCAAATATCCCACACATCTCAGAAAATGGAAGGATTGTCAGGTCATGTTACTTGAAAGTCAATGTCTCTTCACTAGAGGAAAAGAACAAATGGCCAAGAAAATGCTGGAAAAAGCCTATAAAGAATCAGAAAAAAATGAGTTTTATCATTTGATGTTAGGAGCTTTTGAGACAGAACAGAAAATGTGCAAATCTGAAAAAACGATTATTCCGAAAGATCAAAATTTAGCATCCATTGCCAAAGAATATAGTGACCTGTTAACGACCCAGGCAGAAGTAACCAAACAGGAAAAAGAATGTAGGACTTATTTTATCGAAAATAATGAAGCAGAAATAATCCATAAAAACCCAACCCATATCAGAAACCTGTTTTGGGAAAAAGTTGCAAATATCCAGCATGATATTCATTTGCGCAATTTCGAGGATGCACTAAATGAGATCAATGAATCCAAGAGTTTGATTTCTGACAATACAGTCCTAAATCACCCCATTCACACCTGGGAAATCCATAAACTCTGTAACAGGATTTTAATGCTGCAAAAAGATTATTACAATGCCCTGATCGAGGCAGAAAAAATGGTCAATATCCCTGGAATACACGTAGATCAAAAAACAGAATCAGAAGAAAAAATCTGGTATGCACTATTTCATTTGGGATATTATGACAAAGCGAGATGTTTGCTTTTGAAAAAAATAAAAGAATTCAAAAATATAGAATGGGAGCAAAAAAAATGGAATTACCTGCTCTCCTACCTTACATACAAAGAAAACTCACATAAATCAGCCCTCAAATTAGTCCATGAATGTCAAAAATCCCTGAAACCCATTCCAGAATACTCAGCTGGATCTAGAATTTTAGAGGCCATGATTCTCATAGATGAAAATGAGTGGGATTGGCTGGAATACAGAATGGAGAACTTTAGAAAGCTGATATATAAGTTCCGATGCAATTCCAGACAAAGATTGGAAAGTTGCTACCACCTTATTAAATGGCTGCAAAGAAATTTTTCCAAACCTGACATAAATAGCCTCCAAAAATGTGGCCATTTTAACTTATTGAAATCCGAAGAAAACATGTACTGTTGGAATCCTTTGGATTATGAGCTAATCCGGGTAGATGATTGGGTGGAAAAAAAGGTTATGATATTCAAATAACAAAAATAATATCAATTTTCTCATTCAGATTACTATTTATTCATTTGATTACTTGATAGTTAGCAAAAATGAGCATGAATAATCAGTGTGAACCAAGTGCAATTTTTTCCTTTTGACCCTGTACCATCTTGACTAATTTTAATTGATCTTTAAATAGTATGATTTTTACTTCTAATCATACAGTTAAAGTTTAATTATTATCAGAATTATCTATCCTCTCTCATTATTTTTAATTCTCCCAAACATGATCCATTCAGCTTTGGAATTTCTGACTTTTGAACTCAATGACTATATCCGTCTCAGAATTGGAGAGTCTGATCAAAGACGGGTCTACCTTTCAAGTGTTGCATCTGAAACAGGTGGAATTATGATTCCCGAAAAATCCCTTGGACTTTCCCTAATAAACATCGAGGAAGAAAGATTTCATAAGGATCAGATTTCGACCAAAATAAGCATGGCCGGAAAAGTTGAAAAAATCAACCCTGAGATAAAACTCAACCTATACATCCTGATAACTGCCAATTTTCAAAATCAGCCCGGGGGCGAATCCTCAACTGATTACATTGAAGGTTTGAAGCAGCTTTCCTATGTCATTTCATTTTTCCAATCCAAGAATGTTTTCACATCGGACAATTCTCCAAGTTTGGCATCTTTTGACTTGAACCTTAGGAAGCTTGTTGTCGAACTATATTCCTATTCATTTGAACAGCTATATAACTTTTGGTCCGTAGTAGGGGCCAAATATATGCCATCGGTTCTTTACAAAGTAAGGATTCTTACCATTCAGGAAAATGCGGTACAAGGATCTGATATCCCAATTGAGAAAATCAGACTGCAACACAACCATAAGTCATGAATATCCTCTACAGCCATTTATTCCATATACAATTGGCCCACGATTATTACCGTGGTAGTCTTGCACGAGGCGTGGATATTTTCCCAAGTCATGAGACTGCCCGATTAATGAAAAATGGAAGGATTTTATTACGTAATATTCCTTCAGGAGTAGTGGCATTATACAGAACCGAAGATGATGAAATCACCCCGGAAATACCCTTGGGAGGTGATGTCAGATTTTCTTTTTTCATCGGCCTAGAAAATCCCCTAAACTTTTTGAACATCACCGATTTGGACATTACTCCGGAAAACAGATTTCAGGCAGGAAAAATACCCTATTTCACCAATGAACCTTCAAACCCCTCAGATGATAATCTTCATCCAGAGACCCTGTCATTTTCCTTTATGGATGGGTTTGTAGATAAACTTTTCAACTATAGACTTCAACATGAAGATGACTCAGTGACTTTGAAAATTTTCAATCCAAGCGGCAATCAGGTATCCCATGGCAAAGATGCTGAGGGTATTGAATACCCTTTGGACTATATAATTCAAAAAAATGAAGACACCGGAGACTTTAGGCTCCAGATTGACCTTAGAGGAAAGCCGAGCGGCAAATACAGGATCTTGATCAGGAATGTAGGAGATACAGAAGATATAGAGGAAAAAAACCTTTGGATAGATTCACAGCCAAAAGGGAAAAATGTATTTGGGATTATTGAACTTATCTATCCTGAAAGTTCAAATATTCTGTATGGCACTAAAGAATACTTCAGCCTGTCATTTAGAAGAAAAAATACCGTTTGGCAATACTTTGTAGTCAACAAAAATGGCCGGATTGACCTTGAAGCCTTTGATTTGAACATCAGTGATCTTGGGAATCAACCTGATACACCATACGGAACCTATGTTTTTCAAAGAGTAGGTGATGAGCCCCATGAAAGTATAAGAATCAATGATATGGACACCGTCATTTTCAGATCGCAGACACCGATTCCATATTTTGAAGAACCGAAACTGAATCTGCAGTTAGAGAGATTGCCGGACAGTGATCCCGTAATAATTCATTTACCCAATCCATCACACAGTGGACTTGTAAAAGAAATTGAAGGTCAATTGGCCTCAGAAATATATGTATTTATCTAAGCTGAAATAAAAAACTATGGCAGATTACAAAACCCCAGGGGTATATATTAGAGAAATATCCACCCTTCCTGCATCCGTCGCTCCGGTTGCCACTGCTATCCCGGCCTTTGTAGGCTACACGAGGAGAAGTATCAGAAATGGTGAAATCATTGAGCCACTCAAGCCTGTAAGAGTTACCTCCATGCTGGAATTTCTAGAGATTTTCGGTGAAGCTTTTAGCGAAAATTATGAGATTGTCCTGACAGGGTCTTCTACTGATTTTGAAGATACCAATATCGCTGTTAATGTTGATTCGGGTTTTTCTCCCTATTTACTCAACTACCAGTTAAGAATGTTTTTTGACAATGGTGGAGGTCCATGTTATATAGTATCTGTCGGGAATTTTGAATTGGAACCCGAGCCAAGTGATATTGATGTAGATGATTTGTTGGATGGAATCTATGCATTGGAAGAAGAAGATGAACCTACATTGTTACTTGTCCCTGAAGCTGTTTGGTTAGGAACGGCAGGTCGAAGAAGTATTCATGACCAGTTGCTGGCCCAATGCGCAAAGCTCCAAGATCGATTTGCCATTATGGATGTGTTGACTGACCCCAACCGAACTGTCATGCAGGATGGCGAGGCATTTAGGAATGAGGTGGGATCAAGTGACCTGAAATATGGCGCCGCCTACTATCCTGCCTTGAAAACCTTTTTATCCAGGGAATTTGATGAAGAACAGATATTCATCACTGATAATCGTCCTTTATCCAATTCCGGTCCTTTCGATGGCAGTACTTTGGATTCGCTGAGTTTTGGGGAAAATTTTGCGGTAGGTAAAATCATCATTACCAATAATGCCAACATGGATGGAGATGCATTCACTATCGGTGGTGACACTTTTATAGAGGGAACTCACTTTGACCGGGCACCCGGAGATGGCGCAGTGGCCGGAACTGCCGAGGCACTCTTTAATGCAATTGTTGAAGCCAATAATACGAATTATTCCATTGAAAGAGATGGAGCAGTTTTGACCATAGTTGCTACCGCTGAAGGTGAGGATGGAGAGGATGTCATATTTTCATACAACCCAAATGGAAGCCCTGGTGCAAGGATTACAGGGGATGGCTTTTTGGCCTTAACGGAGCCCGATAAGGAACTATACAATGAGATCATAAAAAAATTAAAATCAAATACCCTCAACCTATACCCATCAGCTTCTGTAGCCGGGATTTATGCCAGAGTCGACAGACAACGGGGAGTTTGGAAAGCACCTGCAAATGTCGATGTGAGGGGAATCAAACAACCTCTAAAGCTAGTCAGTCATGAAGAGCAGGAAAACCTCAATGTGGACGCAACCTCGGGAAAATCCATCAATGCCATCAGAGCATTCCAGGGCAAAGGAAATCTAGTATGGGGTGCTCGAACACTTGCTGGAAACGACAATGAGTGGCGATATATCCCTGTAAGGCGGCTTTATATTTTCATTGAGGAATCCGTGAAAAAAGCAACTGAATTTGTGGTGTTTGAACCCAATGAAGCAAATACTTGGCTTAGGGTCAAAACCATGATTGAAAACTTCCTAGCAGGTCTTTGGAGAGAAGGAGCTCTAGCAGGTGCCAAAACAGAGGATGCCTTTTTTGTGAAAATCGGTCTAGGGCAGACCATGACGGCTTTGGATATTCTCGAAGGAAGGCTAAATATAGAGATCGGTCTGGCGGCTGTAAGACCGGCGGAATTTATCATCCTGAAGTTTTCACATAAACTTCAGGAGTCCTAAACAATAATCAACAAAAAAATACAACCATGTCAAACTATAAAACCCCAGGTGTATATATCAGAGAGATATCCACTCTCCCTGCATCAATAGCCGCAGTGGAGACTGCCATCCCGGCATTTATTGGATATACAGCCATCGCTGAGAAAGAAGGTGAATCCCTGAATTTGGTTCCCACCCGAATCAGTTCCATGCTCGAATATGAGAGTTATTATGGTGGTCCGAACAATGAATCCATCATCATTGAAGTTGAAGATACCTATGATGGGCAAGATACCCAACCGGCTGTCATGATTGATCGGAAAGTTACCGTTTCCCACCCTACTGCCATTTCGGAATACAAAATGTACTACAGTATGCGGTTGTTCTTTGCCAACGGGGGCGGTCCTTGTTATATCATATCAGTTGGTACTTATTCAAATCCCGTGGCACCAGGTTCTGATGCACCTCCGGCAAACCTTCTTGGGGGTCTATCAATCCTGGAAAAAGTAGATGAACCTACGCTTATCGTGTTTCCGGATTATATGGATATGGATGTATATGCAGGAGTCTATAATGCTGCGCTGGCACAGTGTGAAAAATTAAAGGATCGATTTGTCATTATGGATCTGAAAGGTGCATCCGGTGATCCCTTTGAGGATGCAGATGACTTTCGAAATACAGGGATAGGCATGAGTGATCTGAAGTATGGGGCAGTATATTACCCTGATCTAAAAAGCGCCTTGAATTATGGGTTTGATCCAACCATACAAGTCAATATCTCTATTAACTATATTGGTTCGGGGACCCCGACAGGGCTACCCGCGGACAGTACACCTGCCCTAAATTCTTTGGAATCTTCCAATCCTTCCTTATTCCGCACTATCCATGCCGAAATAAGAAAAATATATATTGATGTTCCTCCTTCCGGAGCTGTTGCTGGTGTTTTTGCCAGAGTTGATAGTCAAAGGGGCGTGTGGAAAGCTCCTGCAAATGTAGATATAAGAGGTATTATTGGTCCGGTCTTTAAAATCAGCCATGAAGAACAGGCTAACCTAAACGTCGACCCATCCTCCGGAAAGTCCATCAATGTAATCAGGACCTTTACAGGCAAAGGAACGCTCATCTGGGGGGCAAGAACCCTAGCAGGAAATGACAATGAATGGAGATATGTGCCGGTGCGCAGGCTGTTCATTTTTATTGAGGAATCCATCAAAAAAGCAACAGAATTTGTCGTCTTCGAACCCAATGATGCCAATACATGGCTTAGGGTCAAAACGATGATAGAGAATTTTCTCACGGGACTTTGGAGGGATGGAGCACTTGCAGGTGCCAAGCCTGACGATGCATTCTTTGTCAATGTAGGGCTTGGTGTCACCATGTCGCCCATTGATATACTGGAGGGTAGATTAATTGTTGAAATTGGAATTGCCGCGGTTAGGCCTGCCGAATTCATCATCCTCAAATTCTCCCATAAGCTTCAGGAATCCTAATTTATTTATGTTATAAAAACAATAATTTAAAAAACCAAAACCATGGCAATCGCATATCCAATATCGGTCTTTCACTTCCAGGTAGAATGGGGTGGAACCAGAATCGGCTTTACAGAAGTCTCCGGTCTATCAATTGAAATTCAGGCTATAGATTACAGAGAAGGCAGCAGTCTGGAATACCAGGTCTCCAAAATGCCCGGTATCCCACAATATTCCAATATCACACTCAAAAGAGGCGTCTTTCGTGCAGACAATGAGTTTTTTCAGTGGCTCAATACTGTCAAAATGAACAATATCGAAAGAAGAGATATCACCATTAGTCTGCTGAATGAAGAACATGAACCTGTTATGGTCTGGAAAGTAAAAAGCGCATGGCCATGCAAGGTTGAAGGGCCTTCCCTCAATTCGACCGGCAATGAAGTTGCCATAGAGACAGTTGAACTTTGTCATGAAGGATTAAGCATAGAAACTACCTAATCCCTGATTTCATGGCAATGTTCCACCCGCCAACCGGCTTTCACTTTCTTGTGAGATTTGAGAATTTAAATTTCACCTATCCGGGAATTCCTGATGTAGGGTTTCAGGAAGTTTCAGGTTTGGATGTCGAATTTGGCATAGAAGAATATTCCGAGGGAGGAGAAAACAGGTTCAAACACAAGCTACCAAATCCTGTCAGTTATCCCAACCTCACGCTTAAACGAGGTTTGTTGATAGGATCCCAAATGGCAAAATGGTTCAAAGAATCAGTGGAAGGATTTCAGTTTGGCACTGAAAATATTACGGTTGTACTGTTGAATCCCGAACATCTTCCGCTACAGGCCTGGAACTTTGTACATGCCTGGCCGGTCAAATGGTCCATTGGCGCATTCAATGCCCAGGAAAATAACCTGGTAATCGAAAACATAGAGTTTGCATACCAATACTATAGACGGATTGACCCTTCAGGCCTTATCTAAATTCAATATGCCAATTATCATCAAAGAATTGATTGTCCGAACTACTGTCACCTCTGCCAATGAAAACAGCAAAGGAAGCAGTAAGAAAAATGCTACAGAAAATGCCTTGATCGAAGGCCTAAATGCATTGGCCAAATTGATCAAGGATAAAAATGAAAGGTAAAAGATGGCACTGAAAGATTTGTTTTCTCCAATGGGAGGTCTTGAAAAGCTGAAAATAACAGCTTTCACAGATGATACCTACGAGGTTTCCACGGAAACCTATGTGGTTATGTACAATCCAACCACATTCAGCCAGCAATTCAAATCCAAATGGATTCCTGAAACTGGGCTAGTAGATGGCAAACAATATCAATTCAGAACTATAGAATCCGATGCGGTTGCATTTGAATTTCTATTTGATGCCAGCCTTGCATCTCCTCCGGGAGATGATGTACCTGGTGATGTCAACCTCGACTACCTGGGAGCGAACAACGGCATCAACAGAGATTCAATCAGCAACAACAAAACCTCAGCTTATGCGCTGATCAAAGAAGATAGACATGTAGACAGGGCCATAAAGCGGTTTCTTCATGTTACCCAAAACATCCAATCTGAAACCCACAAACCCAACTATCTTCAAATCAATTGGGGTGCCTACGAATTCAGGGGAGTATTGGCAGATTGCACTATTAATTACAAACTCTTCAATTCCGCAGGACTGCCCATCAGGGCGACCATTTCGGCAAACTTTGATCAGACACTTTCCCGGCAGGAACAGGCTGCTGAAGCAGCCAAAAACTCTCCTGACATGACTCACAAAAGAACCGTAATGGCAGGCGATACACTTCCGATTATGTGTCAACGGATATATGGCAAGCCCGGATTATACATGGAAATCGCCAGAGTCAATCTATTGAAAAACTTCAGAAATCTGGAACAGGGACAGGAATTGATTTTCCCTCCTATTAAAAAATAAAACACGATGCCTATAGTACCTGTCAGTCGCACCATTCCCACCCAGTCAAATCCTACTTTGGCTACCTTCAAGATTTTTTCCGAAGGCGAACAATTGCCTGATTCCATAGGGGTAAGCTTGGTGGCAGTGACCAAAAACATCAATAAAATCAGTTCGGCCAGATTGGTCATCCATGATGGTGACCTGGCAGAAGAAGACTTTTTCCTCAGTAGCGGGAACATGTTTTTGCCAGGTAAGGAAATAGAAATAAAGGCTGGCTATAACAATCTGGAGGATACCATTTTTAAAGGAATAATCATCAGGCACGGTTTGGAATATAAAGCTGATCAAGCTTCCAAATTAGTGTTGGAACTAAAGGACAAAGCCATCAAAATGACAGTTGGCCGAAAGAACAAATACTTTTTTGAGACCACCGATTCGGACATTATCGAAGAACTTATCGGCAGCTATGGAATAGATGCTGAGGTGGAGGGAACCAATACCAACCATGCTGAGATGGTTCAATATTTTATTTCAGATTGGGATTTTTTGGTTTCCAGGGCTGAAGTCAACGGAATGTTGGTATTCAATGATGATGGGAAAATCACAGTGAAAAAACCTGATTTTAGCATAGAATCACAGCTTAATCTGGTATTTGGTGACAATGTCCTGGAATTTGACGGGCAAATTGATGCGAGGGATCAATTCTCAAATGTGACCGGTAAAACCTGGAATTTCATCAATCAGGAAGTCAACGAAAAAGAATCCGAAGAGCCGGGATTTGAAGAGCCGGGAAATATTTCAGGACGGGACTTGGCAGATGTGATCGGGTTGGCCGGTTTCCCACTTCAGCACACAGGCCACATTACAGATGATGAATTACAAAACTGGTCAGACGCAAAATTGCTGAGAAGCAGGCTTTCAAAAATACAGGGAAGATTAAAAATCATAGGTTTTGCGGACATCAAGCCGGGCAGTTTGATCAATCTTGGCGGTTTTGGCACAAGGTTCAATGGCAAGTGCTATGTGTCCGGCGTATACCACGAAATGTCCACAGAAATCAAATGGTATACTTACCTGGATATAGGATTGTCACAAAAAACGCTATTCGAGCAATATGATGATGTGCTTGATATTCCTGCTTCAGGATTGGTGGCACCTATTCGGGGTCTGCATCAGGGCATTGTCACCACCATTCAGGATGATCCGGATGGTGAAGGTCGGGTAAAAGTAAAAATACCCCTTATCAGCCTGGACGAAGAAGGAATATGGGCAAGATTGTCCACACTTGATGCCGGGGAGGGAGAAAGGGGAACATTTTTTTACCCCGAAGTAGGAGATGAGGTAATCGTGGGTTTTTTTAATGAAGACCCCCGTGATCCTGTCATCCTCGGGAAGATGCACAGCAGCTCAAAACCTACTCCCTTAGAACCCCAAGATGATAATTTCCAAAAAGGTATTTTCACCAAAGGCAAATCCAAATTGGTCTTTGATGATGAAGTGAAAAGCATCACGCTTGAAACTGAAAGTGAAAATAAAATCATCATTTCTGAAGAAAAGGGAGGTGTATCAATTGAAGATGAAAATGGCAATAAGATCACACTGAATTCGGATGGTATCAGCTTGGAAAGTGCAAAGGACATCATCCTAAAGGCAAGTGGCGACATCAAAATAGAAGGAATGAATGTCAGCGCAAAAGCAGACGCTGAATTCAAAGGCGAAGGAGGAGGAGGGGCTGAGCTTTCATCCAGTGCGATGACAGTGGTCAAAGGTTCATTGGTTCAAATCAATTAACAATTATGGGACAACCGGCAGCAAGAATCAACGATATGCATATTTGCCCTATGGTCACAGGGACAGTGCCTCACGTAGGCGGGCCAATACTTCCACCGGGAGAACCTACAGTACTGATAGGGGGAATGCCTGCTGCAAGAGTAGGCGACATGGCTACCTGTACAGGTCCACCTGACAGTATTATAGCAGGATCCGCCACGGTGTTGATTGGAGGAATGCCTGCAGCCCGAATGGGGGATTCTACCGCCCATGGAGGTAGCATCATATTGGGAGAATTTACGGTATTAATAGGATAATCATGGCTGATGAAAAATCATTTTTGGGAAGAGGCTGGGCATTTCCGGTAAGTTTTGACAAAGGAGCAAATAATGTAGCCTTGGCCGCTGAGGAAGAGGATATCCGACAAAGCCTTATCATCCTCCTCAATACCAGTGTGAGGGAAAGAGTCATGCTGCCCGAATATGGTGCCAATATGGAAAACCTCCTTTTTGAATCCATCAATGTGACCACCGCAAGCATCATCATCAACAGGATTAAACGGGCCATTTTATTCCATGAACCAAGAGTCAAAGTAGATGAGATTGACATGAGGCCACTTCCGAAAGAAGGCAAAATCGAGGTCTCTGTAGATTATAATATCATTGCTACCAATAACAGAAGGAATTTAGTTTTCCCTTTCTATTTAAATGAAGCAACCAACCTATGAGTGAAGGAAACTGTCATAGCAATCCATTCCCAACAGGTGAAGGAACCAGTCGCCAACAACGCAGACTGGAATCTTTGATTCCTTCCTATGTCCAAGTCGACGAAAGAAAAATCGAAGACTTGCAACGTTTTGCCTTGGCATATTCAGAAGAGATTAGTTTTTTTAACAGGGAAAACCTGAAAAATGGAGATTGGGTCAGTTTCTTCGAACAAAAGATTGACGAGGAAGGATATACCGAACCACACTTTGCACTTTGGATGGCATTTCTAAGGTTGTTCAGAATCCAACAGCAGGAACTGAACAAAATCACGCAAAGACATTTGGACTTCTACTACCGGGAAGTTTTGAAGCTTCAGGAAAAAGATCCTGTCCCCGACCAGGTATATATCATTTTTGAACTGGCCAAACATGTCTACCAACACTTGGTGAAAAAGGGAACTGCTCTCAAAGCGGGAAAAGATGATCTTGGAAAAGACAGGTCATACCTTTTGAAAAGGGATCTTGTGGCGAACAAAGCCAAAATTGGTAAAATAAAAGCCTTATACAGGGATTTAGAAGGAAGATTATATGCTTCTCCCATAGCAAACTCAGAAGATGGACTTGGTGCAGAATTGGAGGATTTGGAAAAGAAATGGAAAACATTCGGACAGACCTCTTCAAACCATCCCGCTGCTGACAGAGAAGAGGCCAACATTGGTTTTGCCATTGCCTCACCAATATTGTTGCTGAAAGAAGGGAGAAGAGAAATAACACTGAAAATCAATTTCGAAAGACCCAATACGATCCATATTGATGAAATATTCAGAATACCGATTTACAGGGTGTTTGAGGTAGAATTCAGCGGAGAAGACTCTTGGATCAAAGCCATGCATTGGGAGGAAGAAGAAGACATGGACATTTTGGAATCGAGGGTGCTTCATTTTCTCAACCATATTAGTTCCTGGGAAGATATCGTAGGTCGTTACCCCGGGAGGGGACCCGTTTATGATGATCCCCGAACCGGTTTCAGTGCCAGTCCCCAAGGGTATGAAATAGGTGAAATCACTGCAAAAAACATCTTGAGAAGGAGAGAGGAAATTTCAAGCTTCACCAATATTGGACAAGTCAGGGCTGTCAGAGGTGTGGGCGTTGACAAAATCAATGACCTGATATATACTTTTGGAAGAAACCCTTACGCATACTTCAGCGAGAAACCTGACGGATCCATTGAGTTGGTGATCAGAGTAAAAATCAACCGGGAACAAGAACCTATTGTCGGGTACGATCGAGAAGTGTTGGAGGAAAGATTTGAGACCGCTCATCCTATCATGAAAGTAAACTTTGTGAAAGGTCTTGACCAATCCTATTATCCCGCATTGAGCCAACTTAAGATCAAAAGTGCTGATCTAAATGTCTATGTAAGAGAGCTAAAACAACTTGTTTTACAAAATGACAATGCAACCCTTCCTATAGGGAAAAATATCCTGCCTTTTGGAAACCGGCCCTCCATAGGTTCCAGCCTTTATATCGGCAGTCAAGAGGTTTTCAGTAAACAACTCGATGACCTCCAACTTCATTTGACCTGGCATGGACTTCCGGAAAGTTTCGACGACCATTATGAACATTATACTCCGGAAGGAAGCCCTCAAAACAGAAACAATGATGATTTCACAGTCAATATCGATATCCTGAATAAAAAATCATGGTCTTCCTTGGTTTCAGATGAGGAGATATTTTCAAGCGTTTCTGGTACAAATAATCTATTGGACAGTCATTCCATCAGCCTTAATGGGGTTGATTTTTCTCCCTACAAAAGAGATTGGAATTTGGAAGAATTTGTATCGTGGAATCCCGATAGCAGAAATGGTTTTATAAGATTGACCCTTTCAGGCTCCGATTTTGGCCATAGGAATTTTCCGCTTGCTTATACCAAAGCGGCTATCGAAGCAGCGAAACCTGAAGCAGTTGTAGCTAATATCAACTTCCCTAAAGAACCTTACACCCCAGAATTAAAATCGGTTTCACTGGATTATGAATCCTCAGTGGATTTGATGAGTTCGGAATCTGGGTCCGAACAGTTTTTCCATATTGAGGCATTTGGACTTTCCAAAAGAGAAATCCAAGAAGCATATCTCTTCCCCCAATATCCAAATGAAGGTAATCTATTCCTCGGAATTTCAGATTTTTCGCCAGGCCAGAATCTATCCGTACTTTTCAAAGTGGCCGAGGGAAGTGCCAACCCTGAAAAAAAACCTTTACCTATCCAATGGAGCTATTTGTCCAATAATAACTGGGTACCTTTTGACAAATTCAATATTCTCTCAGATGGAACCAGCGGACTGCTCCGGTCAGGAATCATCCAATTTGCAATTCCCAAGAATGCCACTGATAAGAACACCAAGTTACCAGATAACCTGCATTGGATAAAAGCTTCCGTAGCAAGGGATTCCGATGCTATTTCGGATTTGATTGGGATATACGCCCAGGCAGTTTCAGCTGTTTTTTCAGACAATCAAAATGACCCCGAGCATTATAAGAATGCCCTTTCGGCAGAAACCATCTCAAAACTCAAAACAGGAGATCCCGGGATTTCCAAACTGCAACAACCCTACTCTTCTTTTGGCGGCAATGCAAAAGAGGAAAAAAGCAGGTTCTACACGAGAATCTCCGAAAGACTAAGGCACAAAAACAGGGCAGTCACAAGATGGGATTATGAACATCTTGTTTTGGAAGAATTCCCGGATGTGTACAAGGTAAAAACCCTCAACCATACCAAATATACCGGAGACCTCAGTAAATATTCGGCATTAGCTCCTTTACATGTGACTACGGTGATAGTCTCCAATGTGATGAATAAAAACGCCGTTGATCCTCTAAGGCCTAAAACAAGTTTGATCAGACTGATGGAGATTTCTGATTTTTTGAAAAAGATCAATTCACCCTGTGTAGAACTCCATGTTGTAAACCCTCTCTATGAGGAAATAAAAGTAAGTACAAATGTGAAGTTTCTGCAAGGTTTTGACAATGGGTTTTATGGAAAGCAATTGGAGGATGATTTAAAAGCTTTCCTTTCCCCATGGGCATTTGAAGGAGAAAGTGAAATTGAGTTTGGAGGCAAAATCCACTTTTCGGTGATTTTGAATTTCATTGAAAAGAGACCTTATGTGGATTATGTCACCTGTTTTGACATGTACCATATCATCAAAAATCCAGTAACCGGAGAAATTAATAGTAAAATCAGAGTAGAGGAAGCCGTAGCCAGTACGGGTGTGTCCATATTGGGATCAGTAGGGAAATTGGGCAATTATGGGGATCATAACATCAATGTCCTTGAAACAGATGACTGCGAATGCGAAGACAACGAAGTCCGACCGATAGCAACAATAGCGAGCACCGATGATGATGGATGTTGTGAAGGTGAAAATACTTTTGAAACCTAAATCTATGGAAGAACCATTGACCATATCGAATAAGGAAAGTTTAGCCAAAAGCCAGGATTTTGAATTTCTGAGAACGGAAGCTTTGCAATACCTTCAAAGTATCTCAGGCAAGATCTGGACTGACTACAATTCGCATGATCCCGGGGTGACAATCTTGGAAGCGCTGTGCTATGCGCTCACCGATTTGGGCTACAGGAGTTCCTTCCCAATCAAGGATTTGCTTGCCCCAAGGCCTGATGAAAACTCCCCCTACCCACAATTTTTTACAGCAGCGCAGATTCTCCCAAATGGCCCGGTCACTTTTCAGGATTACCGGAAAATAATGATTGATACTGAGGTGGTTTCCGACGAAGACGATGGCTGCAAATATGCCGGAGTCAAAAATGCATGGATTGAGAAGAAAAAAAAACCTGAGGTAGATGTATTTGTCAATCGAAAAAAAGGCCAATTAGATTACAGCCCTGAACCCCTTACTGAAGAGCCTCTTGATCTAAAAATATTGTACAGCATATTGCTGGAATTTGACAACTGTGATGTTTTCGGGGATCTCAATGACAATAGCCTTCGCAGGTCAATTACGGTAGATGAACATCCTGAATTGAGTGGACTGGTCATCGACATTTTGATGGAATTCCCGCGCTGGGATAATCCTGACATTGACTGGGCAGACAGAACTGCCATTTGGCAAGCCTCTATAAATACCAAACTCTTTTTCCAAAACCTCCCCTCCATTTACACGCTTGAATACAGCATCAATGAAGATAAAACTATAGAGATAACGGGCACTAAAAGAACTCCCGAAGGCCTGGGGTCCATAGACGATCTTGAATCCATCACGGATCTGATCAATAACTATATTGGCGTGTTGGATGATGGATTGGTGGCATTTTACCAAAGAAAGATTGCGAAAATTGAAGAGATTTTGGATTTGGTCAAATCCAAAATACAGGCAAAAAGAAATCTCTGTGAGGACTTTATTGAATTCAATGCCCTGCGGGTAGAGGAGATTTTGGTCTGTGCTGATATTGAGTTGCTGCCTGAAGCACCAATAGAAGAAACAGAGGCCAAAATCTATTATGAGATTGCCAATTTTCTTTCTCCAACAGTCTTTTTTTACACGAGAGAGGAGATGTTGCAAAAAAACCAACCAGAGGGCATTCAGGTATTGTCTGTAAAGAAGTCTGAAAACAAATTTGTCATTGGGGAATATGCTAATAGTTCGATAGAAAAAAACAGTTCACTGGTTTTTAAAGGTTCTTCCGAAAATGAAGGCAGCTATAGCGTAGTCAGGATATTGCCATCTGAAGAAAGCAAAAATCAATGGGAGATTCTGGTAAAAGAGCCAATTTCCACAGACATCGTACAGGAAGAGGACCGTTTGTTTAAAGTGGGACAGGTTAATGTACCTCAAATCCCCACCGAAAAATTGTATGAGGGACCAATATTAAAACATGGTTTTATCGATGAAGAAGAATTGATCAAGGCCGATAGAAGAAAAAAACTTCATGTCTCTGACCTTATTCAGATCATCATGGGGATTCCGGGTGTGGCGGCAGTCAAAAGTATCCAAATCGCCAACAAACCTCAGGACAATGAGTCAGGTAATATTCCTTCCAAAAGCGTAAAATGGTGCCTTCACCTGGCATTTGAACAAAACTATGTTCCAAGGTTGAATATAGACCTTTCCAAAATAACCTATTATAAGGAACAGCTTCCCTTCATCGCCAGAAAACTTACGGTAAAGGACCTTCTTGATGAAATGAGAAGGAAGGAAAGACCCCAGAAAATCAGGTATCCTGCCATGGATATACTTCCTCCAAGAGGCACTTACATGGATCCCGAAAAATACATCAGCGTCCAAAATGAATTCCCTTTGGTGTATGGCATTGGTGAAGCAGGGCTAATGCCACCTACACAGGGCAGACCTGATGAAGCGAGGGCAAGACAATTGAAGGGCTATTTGATGGTATTTGACCAGTTGATGGCCAATTTCCTCTCCCAATTGGGGCATGTCCGGGATCTGTTTTCCATGGATCCCCAAATGGATGCATTTGGAAACTTCCTGATCAATAAGACATACTTTTCGCAATCTTTACTTGACATAGTTCCAAACGCCCATGACCTCTATCAGGACACAGTGTCACACGGGCAACATTTACAGGAAATCACAGAATCCAGTGAACAGTTCCAGAAAAGAAGAAATAGGTTTCTTGATCACTTGATCGCAAGATTTGCCGAGAAATTCACGGATTATGACCGGCTCACCAGAAGGCTTCTTGGAGAAGAGGGCGGAGGAAGATTACTGACCGACAAGTTATTTTTTCTTCAAAAATACCCATGGATCAGTGCCAATCGGGCAAAGGCATTTGATTACCACAACCCACATCTTTTTTGGACGCAGGAAAACAGCTCCGGTCTGGAAAAAAGAACTGCATTGATGATGGGGGTCAGAGAAAAAACAGCCGAAAAACTCTTTTTCAGCAATCACTTTAATGCAATAGAAGATATCAGCGGATGGTCTTGGAATGTAGAAAATGATACAAATGAAATCCTGATTGAAAGTTCTGAAGTTTTTGATTCCGAGGCGGATACCAAATCCAACATTGAAAAGGCAATTATTTCAGGATTGTTTTCCAAGCATTTTGAGATTCAGGAAACAGAAGGTGTCTTTCGATTTGTATTACTTGGCGAAACAATACCCTTAGCCGAAAGTACCATTTCCGACTTTGCTGATGAAGCTACGGCACAGGCTGTCATCGATGAAGTGATAGCTATTTTCCAATCAGAATTCTTCAATAACCCTCAATCCAACCTCAAAAATCTTACGCCGGGATTGATGAATTATCTCAACTATTCCATTGAGATAGATGAAGCTGCTTCCCCTCCTACTTTTAGACTGGTTTACCGATTTTACAGCCAACCCTTCAATACTGACCCTGAGTTTTTGATTTTGGAAGGTGAATACAGTGAGGAAGCCATTGAAGGTGTCGATGAAGCTTACCTTACCCAAAGGGCAGAAGAACGAATGCGGGAATTGGTTTGGCGAATGGCTTTCCATGCTGGCAGCAGACGTGGTTACATTTTGGATCCTGCCCCCTTTAGTTCCCCATATCACTTCCATATCAAGAGCCCTTTTGATGGTGTCTTATTGGCAAGCAGCACTGAATTTGATTTCAATCAAAGTTTGGTAGATGATTGGCAGGCCGGAAGCAACAAAACTTTTTCCATTGTATGCGCAAATGGAACAAGTTCAGAATTTGAAATATTAAATCTGGAGGCAATCGGCCCGAATGTTCAAATTGAATTGAATGATACCCCGGCATCAGGTGCCAATACAGGTCTTTGGAAAGTAGAGGAAACGCTGACCATCCTTGAAGTTAACTTGATAGATAAAACCATCTTATTTGAAGGTAACCTTTTGCAAAAAATCGCCAAAGGGGATTCCCTTACAATTTCCTGGGAAGATATCGGTGAAACCCGGACCAATCAGCTTACTGTTTTGGAGATCAGGATAGAAGATGGAAATACACTCGTTTTCCTGGAACAGATATTAAGAACCGAATTTATAGAAGGAAGTATAGTTCTGCCAAAGGAATACAGAATAATGGGGCTATCAGGATCTACGATTACTGTATTGGGCGGAATGGAAGAAATTGCCATCAGTAATATGATTGCATTTTTTAGAGACACTTTTCTTAGCTGTGAAGGTATGCATCTGATTGAGCATATCCTTTTAAGGCCCAAAAACAATAGCCCCGAGATTACAGACAAACTTCTGACCATCAACCTCGATGAAACGTGTGAATGTGCCCTTGAAGATCCCTACACCTGCATGGCACATGTGGTACTCCCTTATTGGCCCGGGAGGTTTACCAATACCGATTTTAGAAAGCTTCTGGAAAACAAACTGAGGGCAGAAGCACCCGCACATGTTTTCCTGACCATCTGTTGGGTCAGTTTCCACCACATGGACGCATTTGAGCAAGCATATAAAAATTGGCTTTGGGAAAAATTAAAAGAACCCAAAAATCAGGAAAACATATCCCAAGCCCTCCAAATATTGATTGAAGTTCTGGAATCCCTTAGAAACATATATCCGGTTGGCACCTTGCATGATTGTGATGAAGATGAAAACCTGGAAAATTCCATAATCCTCAACAACTCTGCTTTAGGAGAAATATAAAAACAACACAGCCATGAGTAACGTCATCAAAAATTATCCCATATTCGAAGGCAGTCAGGTACTTACTAGCTCCCAACTCAATCAAATGGCGGCCTACCTTGATCAGCAAGGCCGTCTGACACGCTCCAAGTTGATAGGAATAGGTATAGTCTGTGGGTTGGAAGTTTCCTTTCGCAGCAACAATATCCTCATTTCCAAAGGAATTGGTATCAGCTCTGAAGGATTCCTGATGAGCCTTGGGGAATCCCGATGTACCCATTATCGTGAATACCAATTGCCCGAAGGGGTCAACTACAGGCCATTTGGATATCCTGATCAGGATGTGACTTTATATGAACTTCTACAACAGGTACCTGAAGATGATACAGGAGTAAATCCATTGACCCCTCCACTCAACTTTTTAAGAGATAAATTTGTACTGCTTTTTCTGGAAATTTTTGATCAGGATCTAAAGTCCTGCCTGGGCAATTCCTGTGATGACAGGGGAAAAGACAGGATTTTTACAATCAGAAAACTCATGGTGACCAAGGAACACCTCGACCGCATATTGGAAAGGTCTTCCAATGTCCCGGTAGCTTATCCTTCCAAATCAAATCTTACCAAACTTAACATTCCGAGGGTACTTTTTGACCCTACCAATCCTCATAGCCAAAATTACAGGGATTTTTCAAACCATTATAAAAACAGAATTTATCCGGATTTTTTCAGAGAGATTCTTGGAGCCTTAGAGCAGAGTTATGTAGCGTTGGAAGGCTTGTTGTCCATTTCCTATAACTTCAGAAACCCAATAACCGCAGATCTCATCACCAATCTCAGAAATACCTGGGTTAGCTATCTAGAGGAAGATGGCAGTGATCTGGATCAACTCAAAGGCATCCAATACTTTTATGGCTTTTTGAAAGACCTTGCATTGGCGTATGAGGAATTCAGACAGCATGCAATGGAAATAGAAGGCATTTGCTGTGCAGACAGCTCCCTCTTTCCCAAACACCTGATGCTCGGCAAGGCTATTCCTTTTGAAGCAACACCCGAGGAAACAACCGACTACCGCCATGGTTTTGTACAGCCTCCGGTTTTCAACCTTCAAAAATCCCTGATCGAAAAAGTAGTTTCCCTGCACCATCGCTTAGTAATGATGGTAGAGAAGTTTGACCTCAACCAGTTTGTCAACAGAGAAGAGACGGACTATCCTATCAAGATTGTCCCCAGTCTTGAGAAGAGCGAAAGCTTTAGCAAGAGAAGCATCCCCTATTACTACAATATTAAAGAGCGGAGTGAATTGGTACTTCATGGCCATTTGGAAAAACATTGGGATTATGATTTTTGGAAGAATGAAGGACGGCCTCAGAACATTGATATTCCGGGTTATAACAATCAGGCTGAAAATAGCGATACCCAAAGATCTGAATTAGAAACACCTTTATATTATGATATTGACAGATTTGGGTTTTTCAGAATTGAGGGTCATTTGGGAAAACCCCGAAACCAAGTCTTGGATCAGATCAGTCAATTAAGGACTCGGTTCAATCTATCCTTTAGGGTAAAATCCCTGCATTTAGATGACAGCTACACCGGCCCTGAAATGGAATTAGGCTGCGGATTCAATGATCTGCAGGAGGAATACAGGGTTCAAAGATCCATTGTGGTGGCTACAATTGAGGATTTGGAAGAAATATACAGGTTTTTGGAAGAAATGGAGGTGATTGAAAGGGATGTTGAAGCGGATTTTGACCTTTTGGAAAGATTGAGGGAAATTTTAGAATTGATCAGGGAAATCAGTAATCGCTTACCGGATTGCCTTGAGGACCTGGATTTTGAAAGCTTTCAGGATGCATATAAAGAGTCTCTACAGGCCATCATTGATCTGATTTTGATAGACGCCAGACTACTGGACAGCATCAATGTAGATGCTGAAAGTGCCGAAAGGGAACTGCCGATCATCAATGGAATGCTGCATAGATTATCGCCTATTCTGTTCCGGTTTTTGGATTTATGGTTTTTCACCAAATTCCTTCGGCTACACTATAGCTATTACCGAAGGTTATATTATCAGAGAAGGGCAACTCTCTTTTCCGCATATCTTCAACAAAACCCGGGAATGGAACACTTGGCAGGAGTACCCAAGAGTGGGACTTTTGTAGTAGTGTTTGAGGGTGACAACCAACAGGTAATCGGGGATTTTGCACTGCCTTACCAGTGCTGTGACAATGAAGGCTGTACTCCACCTTGCAATGAGGAAGAGGAAACAGGCTATAGGCCATCACCTTTTGCACGGCCTGATTATGCCATTACCTTGATGAATATCGCCATTGAAATAGGGGTTCATCTCAATGACAGGGGGCTGTTTGGAAATGATTGGCAATTCTCAGGAGATGGAAGTTCCGCAGAAGGGGGAAGTATTGAGCAAATTGACAGTGGCTTCAGATACCAACCTCCAAGTGATTTTAGTGGAGTTGATTTTTTCTTTTATTCCATTACCGACAGGGTTTCCGGCGACTCCGACAGGGGTAAAGTGACCATTTTGGTCAAGGACCCGCAAGGACGGACCGGTTGTTATAGCATCGAAATTTTGACTACTTGGGGAATTGGATTTGTAAACGGCGCTTTGGAACACCGGGGGGTGAGTCCAGACAGATTCAATTCAAATGAAGAACGGATTGAGCATTTGCTAGGTCTTCTTGCCGAAACCAGAGGGTTTACCGAAGATGAGGTTTTTGGAAGTATTTTGGAAGACCCAAGTGCAAGGGTGTCACTGCTTCGAGCCATTGGCATCGATCCATCAATCATGGATTATGAACAAATGGGTGAGGAAATTTTCAGGTACCAGAGGGATAATTGTGGTACCGATTCCGAGCCAAGATGTAGGGTTACCAGAGTTACCGGACAGATTTTAGACCCAGATGGACAAGGACTTCCGGGAGCGAGTATTATTGTAATAGGATCAAGCCGGGGCACAGTTTCGGACGTGGAAGGTAGGTTCACCATCGATTTAGGAAGTCCGGGCCAGACGTTGGTATTTTCTTTTATTGGATTCACTACCCAGGAAATAGACATATGCAATCAGGAAAACATTGAAGTGATTATGGAATCTGTTTCCCAGCCGGATTTGAGGTGCTACACCGCGGAGATACTGAGAAGTTGGGAAGAAAATAATATGATACAGGCATTGGAAAGAACCCCATATCGCGTATCTGAAGAGAACTTAAGAAGGGATAGATTTTATGAAGCATTTGAAGAAGCTTTGGCTGGAACAGGTGGCTTTCCTAGAACAGTTCTCCAATTAGGAATAGATTCCAGTCCTGAACCATGGTTGATTTTATTGGAAATCTTGGGTGTATCCATCGACTCTACGGAAAGGGGTGCAATATTGGAGGCATTTTTAGGTTATCAAAACCGCAATTGTGGACCTGCTTCTGATCCCTTTGTGAGTAATTGCTATCCAGTAGAAATCCTTCAGTGTTGGGGTTTAAGGAATATTCAATTGGCAATTCCAGAATTCAGGTTCTTAAATGAGAACGCTGAAGATATCAACAATTACCTGCTATTGACAGCAACCCTATCAAGAATTGGGGGCTTTCCAGACAGTTTATTGGAATCCATCACAGAAAATAGCCAAGCCGCATGGTTGGTATTAACAAACTGTATTGGTGTAAGATTAAGTCCAAATGCCAACCCTCAGGCAATCAGACGGGCCATATTAGCATATCAAGCTGAAAACTGCCGTGATAATGCTCGGAGAGAGAATTTGATCATAGTACCAGATTCACGAATTACCGAGAATGAAAGATCAAGGATTGAGGAAGATAGAATTACCCGGGGAGATATTAGGCTTGATCTAGGCGATTTTACCCTTGAGAATCCTTCGGCAGGAAGAGTTGCTTTGACCGAAAGAGAGTTGGGTTTGCTGACCAATAATACGCTCAGGGAAATAGCATCTGACTTAAACCGAAATGTAAGGTCATCTGATAATAAAGACACACTGATCAACAACATACTTAACCGTAGGTAATGGATGGAAGTTTTGCGCATATCATCCAAAAACAGGTTTTTGAGACTTCATTTAGATCAAAAGATGAGGCACTTAAAAACCAACACGGCTTGGTAGAAATATTTCAACGCAGTCTTGTCCCCCTCATGACGGGTATTTTTGATAAATTGATCCCACCCGATCAAATGTACCTGATAGACAAAATTGACATCGATTTGGGTACCATTAGATTGGAAAAATTTGAGGAAAATCTGGGGGAAAAATTGGAAAAGTTGCTTGTAGAGGCAGTTTTGTCCAAAATCCATGAAATAAAGAATACCAGCGTTTCAAAATCCAAATCTACGCTTTCAACGTCCTTGAAAAACCTGTCTGATAGTGGGGTTTCTGTAAGTTTACAGGATGCCAAAATTGAGGCATTTCTGTTTTTTCTTCAAAAAGGCTATAGACCTTGGTGGGCTTCAAACTACAATCCCAAACAGGGAAAGGGCAGTTTATCGGAATTGTTATCTGAATCAGGGATTCTGTTGAGGAAGCATCTTTTTGATTTATTAAGTATAGAAACAGTTAGAAAAAGATTGCTTAATAATTTCCCCAATTCTGATTTAGAGGCACTAATTGGAATCGAACAGATTAAAAACTTCTTGGATAAATTATCCTTGGATTTTGAAAGAATAGGAAAAAAAATTGGGCATCCTTTAAAAGGAAAAACCAAAATTATCCATTCTCTTTGGACAGTTTTTTTTGGGTTCGTCAGCAAACAAACAAAGATTACAGAAAGGCTATTACTTGCAAAGAAAAAGAGAAGTACATCAACAAAGGAATATTCGGTTTTAACCAATACCCAGCTCACAGAATCGGAAAAATCAAGCCTGATATCCGAGATTATTGAGGTGTGGATTCAGCCACTATTCAATCAAAAGAAAGATCCAAACCTCAAAAAAGAAGATGACCCGCTTAATTTATTTTTCAGATACTTAGAAGCTGAACCTCGGTATTCTTCAACTGAATTGAAGCGATATTTTGGAAATAATTTGAGTAACTGGAAAAAGAATTGGCAATCAGGTGCAATTTTTCAAAAACCAAAACCAACGCTTGCCAATGACAAAAACCAGATTATCAATAAATCACCAAAATTAGCCCAACAAATCGCATCCGATCAACTAGAGAAAAACCAATCCTATGAAATTCCGAATGCAGGTCTTGTAATCCTTACTCCATTTTTGCCCCATTTTTTCAAGGGTTTGGGATTGGTCCATGAAAAAGAATTTATCAATGAAGCAGCTCAAAACAGGGCTTTATTATTGACCCAATACCTTATAGATCAAAAGACAAGCTTTGATGAAATTGATTTGTTATTGAATAAGACGATTTGCGGCTTTGAATGGTCAGAAGCTGTTGAACTTAGCTTTGACCCAACCAAAGAAGAAATAGAAGAAGCCGATCATTTGCTCAAAAATGCGGTAACTTCTTGGAAAGCCCTGAAAAGCACTTCAGTCGATGGGTTTCGAAAAGCTTTTCTATTGAGACCCGGCATGATTGAAGAGAAAGAACGGCACTTCTCCGTCCGGACTGAAAGAATCACCATTGATGTTCTCCTTGACAAGCTTCCATGGGGAATTTCACTTATCAAATTTCCCTGGATGCCTAAACCCCTGTATGTAGAATGGTAGATCTCAAACAAAATGCGGATGATATCCAACAGGAAATTGACTGGCTTAGGGAAATCCTAAAGACACGCTCCATTATGAACAGCAAGCAGCCTGGAAAATACAATGATGTTTTGGACATTCCGCCTCCTGATTTGTCAAATAGCAAATCGGCCTATGCGCAATTTGTGAAGCAGCATGGACTGGACATTTTGGAAAGGTTTCTGGTCATCATTGCTTCCGTTCCCCATATCAAACCGGAACTTCTGGATATGTTTATGGCCAAAAACAGTCAAACCCACCAAGTTTACACCGAGTTTGGTGGAAAGCAGGGAAAATCCCATAATGGCTTTATTCCTACTGGTGTTACCATTTTATTTATCCTTGCTGGATGCGATCTCAAAAAGAGGTTTGAATATTCCAAGCTTTTTGATCCGGAGAACATTCTTTTTAAATCCCAAATCCTCAAACTCGGGGAAGTAGAACCTGATGAACCTTTCTTAAATGGTACACTTACAATTTCCAAGGAGTCTTTGGATATCATCACCACAGGCCAACAAAGAAAACCAACTTTCAGCAATGAATTTCCCGCCCAACTGCTCACCACCCAAATGGACTGGGAGGATTTGGTACTCCCGCCCACCACATCCAAACAACTGGCAGAAATAGAAACCTGGCTTCAATTCAAAGACCAATTGATGGAAGATTGGGGAATGGGAAAAATACTCAAACCCGGGTACAAGGCACTGTTCTATGGCCCGCCTGGAACCGGAAAGACTTTAACTGCTAACTTATTGGGCAAAAAAGTGGGGATAGACGTTTACAGAATCGACCTTTCCAAGCTGGTATCCAAATACATTGGAGAAACTGAGAAAAATCTTTCCAAGATATTCAACAGGGCCGAGAACAAGAATTGGATCTTGTTTTTTGATGAGGCTGACGCACTGTTTGGCAAGAGAACCTCCGTTTCTGATGCCCATGACAGGTATGCCAATCAGGAGGTATCTTATCTCTTGCAGCGCATTGAAGACTATAATGGCCTGGTCATATTGGCCTCTAATCTTAAAAACAATCTTGACGATGCTTTTATGCGGCGGTTTCAGACTTCCATCCATTTCCCCATTCCACGGGCGGAAGAACGCAGGAAGATCTGGGAAAAGAGTTTTCCAAAAGCGGCCAAGTTGGAGTCCCGGATCAATTTACAGGATTTAGCAAAAAACTATGAACTGGCAGGAGGATCCATCATCAATGTGGTACAGCACAGTGCTTTAGTAGCACTCAAAAGAGGCAATGGAACCATCCATTTGGAGGATATCAATGAGGGAGTGCGGAGAGAATATTATAAGGCAGGTAGGACAATGTAAATCCAGTCATGATGGTATATAAAAGAAAAAAAAAGAAAGGATGGGGATTCAAAAACCAACTCGAACCGGAAGTTTGGAAAAAAGGCGACCGATTTGAAAAAGAAGCGGATGAAGTTGCTGATGGGGTAGTGAAAATGGACTCATATAAAAAAAAACCAGAATCAATGACAACTTTGAAAGATGAAGATCAGATTCAAATGAAGCCATTGGAGAATCCTGAAATAATGATGGCACCTGAATTGTCCTCCGAAAGCAATTCCGGCAATTCATTGGGCCAATTTGGTCAGCCACTGGGAATACAGGACAAAGAAACTATGGAAGATGCGATGGGTTCGGATTTTTCCAATGTTAGAATACACAATGACAAAAATGCCACATTGTTGAGTCAATCTTTTGGGGCAAGGGCATTTACTTACAAAAACCACATTTATTTTAATGAAGGTGAATACCAACCCAATTCAACAAAAGGCAAACACCTGTTAGCCCATGAACTGACCCATGTAGTCAAACAGGGTTCAGCAAAAAACAATGCTGTACCGACAATTCAAAAACAGGAGGTCGAGAGACCGTCTGTAGTAACCTCTGCCCCTGTCCTCAATCAAGCTGGAAGTTTGGCTACTGGACTTGGTGCTGGATTTGTAATCGGTTGGGCATTTGATGCACTGAGGGATTCGATCAATAGCATGCCCATAGTTCCAGTCGAAAGACAGGATATTGAAAGCTTTTTCGCCCAAGTATCCTCCGGAAGGAGATTAAGACCTATGGATATCTTGAGAACAAGGTTGGGGAGCCACGTCAGAAATTACAGAACCCATAGAGCTCAGATACAATTTATAGTCATGGAAAGGGCAAGGTCTATCGATTCGAATTTGAATGTTGCTCAAAGAATCGATGCCATAAATGCTTTTTTCAACGAGTTTCAAACCTACCACAACGAAACCTTGGAAAGCAGTTTTAATATTGACCTCGCCTTGACATTAAGAAGCCATCTCCAAAGGAATATACAGTCTGCATCCTCGCTACTAAGTCATCTTGAAGCAGGATATGGGATAAACTATATGTTTTATACAGCCAATTTGAGTATTGAAGAAATCGTAGCCATTCAGGGAAATGTAGCCCACTATTTAGGAATCAACAGAGAAACTTTGGCGAATCTGGAACAACTTCAAGCCATATACAATGAGGCAGTCTCACAAAATGAAAATATCCTGAGGATGATCAGACAGGCACGATGGAGGGGAAGATTCTCAGAAACACCCATTGCCGAAAGCGACTCACCTTATGACGATTGATAATTTATCATGGCATTGGCACTTGACATATCGACTTCTAATTACCCAAAGCCACAAAAGGCCCCAGGGAGAATCAATGTCCAGCCAACATTAAAAGTCGGTGCAGTCAATGATAAATACGAACAGGAAGCGAATTCGGTAGCCGACAAAGTCATTCAATGGAACGGACCTCAAGAACCGTCTGTAAGTTCTACTCCTCCTAATCCCATACAAATGGCGCCCCTTTTGGAAGAAGGGATCCAAATGAGTACCGAAGAGGAAGAAATGGTGCAAATGATGCCAGGAGGTGAATCCTTGTTTATGGGAACCGGGGCGGAGGAGGAGGAAACTATAAAAATGAAGCCTATTGTCCAATCCAATGCTGGAGGGATGCAGCTCAATTCCAACACTTCATCCCAAATACTGGCAAAGAAAGGAGGCGGTAGTTCACTGCCAAAATCCGTTGGAACAGAAATGGGCTATAAGATCGGGGCTGATTTCTCGGGAGTCAGGGTTCACAATGATTCCACCGCAGCCAGCATTTCCGATCAAATAGGTGCCAAAGCTTTCACACATGGAAATGATGTTTTTTTCAACCAAGGCCAATTCCAGCCCCACACCAATGAAGGTAAACACCTGATCGCCCATGAACTTACCCATACCGTTCAGCAAGGGGCTGTTGTACGGATGAGCCCTCAGCAACCTATTAGTCAAACAGAACCAAAAGTCCAAAGATTGCCTTGGGCTGCCCGTGAGGGTTTGGCTAGATTTTCCAACTTCATTCCAGGATATGGACTTATGACCTTAATCATTGGATATGATCCTATTGCAGGGAGAAATGTGGAAAGAAATGGCCCGAACCTATTGCAAGGGCTTTTGGGACTTATACCGGTATTTGGGACACTCCTATTCAACAAACTTTCGGAATTGAATATTATAGAAAATGCTTTTTCGTGGGTACAGGCAGAAATGTCATCTTTAAATCTTTCTGCAGCAAGGCTAGATAGTACTTTACAACAGGCATGGGATGAAATGAGTATACTTTCCGGTTGGGATGCGAACATCAGGATACTGGAAAGAACTTTTGGGCAACTGTTCCGGGATATTGTCAGCTTTGCAGGAAGAGTTAAAGATAAAGTCTTTGAATTGATCAAAGATGCTTTGATGGCAGGCTTAAGGTTACTTGCTGACAGATTCCCGGGATATCCATTGCTGACCAAGCTTTTGGGCAGTGATCCATTAACAGGAGAAGAGGTCACTTCCACAACTGCTGAAAAAATCGAAGATTTTCTGATCCTGATTGGAAAAGAAAAAGAACTTGAAAAAATGAAGGAGGAGGGCACCCTTCAGGAAACCGCAGCATGGATAGACACTGAATTGGCCAATCTCAATTTTAGTTTTGCTGAAATCAAAAGTTTATTTGAATCCGCTTGGAATGCTTTTTCATTGGATGATTTGAGAAATCCTCTAGTCGCTTTTACCAGAACCATCGCCATTTTTGAACCCTTTACCACACGCGTTTTTGTACTTGCGGTCAATGTGGCTATCAAAGTTTTAGAGATCATCAAGAAAGCATTGATGTCCCAACTTTCGGAATTTGCCCGTGAACAACAAGGCTTCCATTTGATGACCGTCATTCTTGGTCAAGACCCTTTCACGGATGAAGTGGTAGAAAGAAACCCGGAAAATGTGATCCGTGGTTTTATGGGATTGTTACCCGGAGGGGAGGAACAGTTTCAACAAATGAAACAAACAGGGGCTATTGAACAGACCACTTCCAGAATTGATGCCGCAGTGGAGGAACTTGGATTTACTGTGCAGTATATCGTTGGATTGTTCATTGGATTGTGGGATTCGTTTACCATAGATGATGTATTCAATCCTTTCGGGGCATTTGTCAGGATCATTGAAACCCTATCATCGCCTATCTTACGTCTATTTGATTTCATTGTAAGGATTGTCAGGATAATCGTCGAGGTTTTGTTGGTAATCATGAATTTCCCCATTGACACCATCAACAGTATTATTGCCAATGCTGCCCAGGCATTTGAAGATATCAAGAATGATCCCATTGGTTTTATAAAAAACCTACTGCGTGCCGTCAAACAAGGCTTTGTTCAGTTTTTTGAAAACATTCTTAACCATTTGTTGGGAGGGTTAAGGGACTGGCTTTTCGGAGAATTGGCTACAGCGGGCATTGACCCACCAACAGACATGAGCTTTCAATCCATCCTGGATTTTGTATTGAATGTGCTTGGTATTACTATGGAAAATATCTGGAGCAGACTGGCATTAAAAATTGGACAAGAGCGTGTGGATCAGATAAGGGGGGCATTGGACAGACTTTCCGGGATTTGGACTTTTATCAAAGATGTGTGGGAAAGAGGTCCAATTGCCATTTGGGAGTACGTGCAGGAACAGTTGAGCAACTTATGGAATATGGTAGTTGAACAGGTGAAAAATTGGACCATCACACGTATCATCCAACAAGTCACCGCGAGGATACTTTCCATGCTGGATCCTTCAGGAATAATGGCCGTTGTGAATAGTTTTATTGCCTTTTATCGAGCTGTCCAATCTTTCATCGAAAAGCTTCGTGCGATGCTTGAGATTGTAAACTCATTTGTAGCAGGGGTGGCAAATATAGCAAGAGGAAGCATAGGAGATGCAGCCAATTACCTAGAAAATGCAATGGCAAGGGCTATTCCGGTCATCATAGGTTTTCTGGCAAACCAAGTTGGACTGAGAGGCCTTGGAGAGAAAGTAGGAGAAATGATTGAAGCCCTTCGGGAAAAAGTAAATGCTGCGATTGATTGGTTGATTGATAAGGCACTGTCAGCCGGTGGTGCATTGATGCAAATGGGAAGGGATGCGGCAGATTCAATCTTGGGCTGGTTAGGATTTAGGAAAAGGTTCACTTTAGCCAATGGGGAGCAGCATGAAGTATTCTTCCAAGATGAATCAGAGGAAGCTGATATCATGGTAGCCAGTAGAGACCCTAAGACACTCAAGAAAATATTGGCGGACAAAGAATGGAATGGAAAGTCCATCAGTTCGAATTATTTGAAAAAGCTACAGGCTCACTCCAAAAAAATAGATGAAAATAGACATGGTCAGGGAATAAATAAAGGCGAAATCATTAAAGAGGAATTCGGAAAAATAGTTGATATACTTCAAAAAATTGGAGGAGTTCCAATTCCCAGCACTACTATTCCGGAGAAAAATACCATAGGAAGCGGGAAATATCTGATGGGGGCACATTTAAATGCAACCACATTAAGCCTCGATCCCGGCGGGTATGCCGGAAGTGAACCTTCCATCAAAACCGGTCTAGGGGAAGTCTTAAAAGCCAAATATCCAAATTATATTGTTGAGGGTCACTTGTTGAATCACAAGCTTCACGGCCCTGGAAATACCGGATGGAACCTTACTCCTATTTCCAAAAAGACAAATTCAAATATGAATAAAATTTTGGAGAGAAAGGCTAAGAATGCTGTCCTCTCAGAAGGTTCGATAGTACAATATGAAGTAGAGGTAAGATATAAAAATACTTTAGATGAATCTAAAGTAGAACTTGAGCCTGAGAAATACATAGCAGATAAATTAATCCTAAAATTAAAAGAACTTGAATACGGAGAAGATGGAGAATGGAAATCAAAACCTGAAGCAGATCAACCTGGCTGGGCCAAAGAAGCTTCAAAAGAAATCCCTCATGATACCAGCACCATACCTAATTTTGAGGAGTGAAATAAAAATTGATTATAAACCAGAATTAAATTATGATAATCCTCTAATTTTTATCCCATGCATACCAGATACGGCTTTACCAAAATGAATCTAGCTGAATTCAGTCCTTGGCTACAACAGCAAAGGCTCGGCAGAACAATCCTTAAAATCCAACAACACCATACTTGGAATCCAAACTACTCCCTATTTAATGGTCATAACCATTTTGAAAGACAGCAGGCTATGAAAAACCACCACGTAGCCCACAACGGTTGGCAGAATATTGGGCAACATTTCACAATTTTTCCAGATGGTTCCATACTCACAGGTAGATCTTTGGAAACAACACCTGCCTGTATCTTCGGACAGAATGCGGGTTCTATTTGTATTGAAAGCTTTGGGAATTTTGATCAAGGCGGAGATGTCATGAGACCGGAACAACGTACCGCCATCATTCAGGTCACTGCGTTGCTCTGCAAAAAATTCAACCTGCCGATCAATGAATTCAGCATCATTTACCACCACTGGTTCGACCTGGCCACAGGTGAGAGAAAAGAAAGTCCTGTCAATTCCAAGTCTTGTCCCGGTTCCGGATTTTTTGGGGGAAACAGTATAGCAGACTGTGTCAATAATTTCCTTCCTTTGATTTCCCAAGCTCTTAATAATTATCATCCCGGTGATTCCACCAATCATGTGTCCAAATATGTTGTAGTGACTGCAAGCCGATTAAATATAAGGAAAGGGCCAAGTACGGCTTTTCCCCCAGCTTCAGATAGAGCTCCAATTGAACGAGGTTCAATAATCAGAGTGTATGATGAAAACGGAGATTGGCTAAAAATATCAAACAGTAAATCTCATTGGGTTTTTGGCAGGTTCACACAAGAAGTCGTCCGGGCCTCAGTGAATGCGCAGGTATTAAGGGTTAGAAATGGTCCCGGAACTAACTTCGCAATCCTCGGAACAATACCCAAAGGGGAAGAGGTGTTTGTTCTTGAAGAAAGCAATGCATGGTGCAAAATTGATTTTGATGACAAATGGTTAAGTAGGAATTTTTTAGATTTCCATTTATAGGATTTGGGAAATAGAGATTGACGGTAAATTGCAACCAAATAAATTAAATGCAATTTTCTCTACTCTTTCAGCGGATCGCCTCATCGGTAATTTTCTCCAGAACTGCTTCCATTTTGGTAAGCACCTCTCTTTGATTGTCTAGCTGGTAGGTATATATTAGACGGTTAGGGTTTTCATAGGCCACTCGGGTGATATTGCCTTCCCTATACACCAAAATTTTCAAGGGCAGCTCTATGGCTACTTGGGGATTTTCCTGCATGAGCTTCGTCCCCACTTCGGAATTGCCAAAGATCAATACATCTGTCGGATTGAGGTCCATATTTACTTTGCCGGCTGCCTCTGCGTGATCAATATGCTGAACCAGATTAAGACCCATATCACTGATGCCGGATTTAAGTTGGGCTTCTTGAGAATCCTTTAAGATACTGATTTTCAGTCAATAACTTAACAAAAACATAACATAAAAACCCCGAATTTGGCTGTTTTTAGCTTTTTCCGGGGTTTTCTTTTTTGTATTTTAAGGTTGCAGACTTAAATACAATTAAAGTTATGATTCAGCTTCCTCTTTTCAAAGACTTCGACGGATATTCTCCAAAATATCATTTTTTCAAGAATTCATTGTTGGGCCAGATACATGATTCCATCCCCTGGGATGATCTTGTTTCCTGTCTTCCCGAAGAACGCTCGGGAAGAGGTGCCCCAAGCTGGTTTGGCGGCAAGGGCATGTTTGCACTCATGTTTCTGAAGGCCTATCTCAACACCAGTGACAGGCAATTGTTGGAGCGCTACAACACAGACTGGGCGTTACAGTATTTTTGCGGCAAAGTACTGGCCGAAAACCAGCATATCAGAGACATGA
>NZ_JABFHF010000030.1 GCF_015476655.1 Aquiflexum lacus | reverse complement strand
AAAGTCTTTAAAGCATTAAAAGCTAACGTTAAGTTCAGTGTAGAAATGAACGAATCGGAATTTAAAGTAGCGTGAAAATAAAGACACTACTGGCAACAGCACCTAAGAAAACATGGGGCGCCCGGTGCCAAGGGAAAGGTTTATTCCCTGAATAAACTTTAGCTAAAGTGGACATGAAATTGCTTCGAAAAGCACCACGTTTCTTAGCTGCGTACCGTTGTAGGTAATTAAAAACCATCATTATGAAAAATACCTTTACACTATTAATTTTAGCTCTAATGGCTATTGGATGTGATCTGACAAACAAAAGCGGCTCAGAATTAAGTAATGACAATCAAATCATGATTGGTCACATTGACTCACTCCAGTCTGATATTCTTGGAGAAACCAGAAAAATATGGGTGCATCTACCAATGAACTATCAGGAAGGCAAAAAGTATCCCGTTTTATATCTTCTGGATGGTGACGGACATTTTCATTCTGTAACAGGTTTGATTAAACAATTGAGTAGGACACTTGTTCTTCCGGAAATGATCGTTATTGCTATTCCAAATACAAATAGAAGTCGCGATTTAATACCTACTCATGCTGATGTTGATTATCGCACCGGTAATAAACTTCAATATGACAGTGGAGGAGGTAGTGCTTTTCTTGATTTTATCGAGGAGGAGTTGATTCCTTATGTTGACAGCACATATCCAACAACCTCTTATCGTACTTATGTTGGTCATTCATTTGGTGGACTTAGTGTGATACATGCCCTCACCACCAAAAGCCATCTTTTCAACAATTATGTGGCCATTGATGCAAGTTTTTGGTGGGATGATATGGCATATCTGGAAACTGTAGACTCACTGTTATCAGTTAATGATTATACTAACAAGGGACTTTTTTTAGGTGTAGCAAATACGATGATTGGCGGGCAAAACATTTCCAATGTAGAAGAGGATACCTCAGCAAGTTCAACACTTATAAGATCACAATTGAAATTTGCAAAATCATTAGAAAAGAAGGACAATGGATTACATTTTGAATGGAAATACTACCAGAACGACAATCATTTTAGTGTTCCACTAATTACAACATATGATGGCTTACGGTTTCTATTTGACTGGTATAGATTAAAGTCAAGGGATGAGCTCTATTGGAGTCCTAACGATGAGTCTTTGGAAGTGGTGAAATCGCACTATGAGAATGTGTCACAAAAAATGGGATACGAAATCAAGCCTGATGAGGCTTTGATCAATTCCCTTGGCAACCGCTACTTGCGTGACAAAAAGATGGACCAGGCAGCTGCCTGCTTCGATTTTAATATTGCCAATTTTCCAAATAGTGATAATGTCTACGACTCAAGAGGAGATTGTTACCTGGCTGTTGGAGACTCCCTGAAGGCACTAGAGTTTTATAGAAAAGCACTTGAAACAGGCGATAATGATTATTCTCAAGAAAAAATTGATAGGATATCTAAAGCACTAAAAAAGTAAAAAGTCAGAGACTAACTGCGTGTATGATAAATAGCGGATTCAGTGGTAAACCTGTCTGCCGGCCCTTGGAGAATCGGGCTGTTTTGGAACCGTCCAGCTAAAGCAGGACGCAATTGATGGAAGTCAGATAGCTGAAGCTTCATCCCTAACCATTCGAGGACCGAAGTTTTCCCAGACTTTAAGCAATCAAACCTTTCCTGTTTTTGGCGGAAAGCCTGATTCATAATTGACATTATTTAGGCCAAAAACCGGAGATGTTTTGTGGATCATTTTCCCCGGGTTGCGTTCCTTACCCGGGGCTACCCATATTTGATCCCTATGGGATCATTATTTAATTCAAATCGGCTGCTACCAATAATGAGCCAAATAAATCCTCAGCAATACGCCGATAGAAATAATCATTCAATAAAATGAAATCCCAAATAGTAAAAACACCCTGTTTAGGGTATTTTTAGTGGAGGAAGAATTTTGTAGATTTAAAAAATAAAATTTACCTCAGGTGTATCTATTTGACTTCTCCGAAGGAAATAAATAAACCTTTAGGTTATAAATAAACAAGTTATCTGTAATTAGGATTAAAAGTTCACCATGATGATTATTCATTAAACACCATATAAAATGAAGAGTTATAGCACATTTCTAATAATATTAGCTTGTATTACAGTCTTAGCTTGTAATTTATATTCACAAACAAACTTAGCGGCAAAGAAGAAAATTTATTTGGACTATACTGAAGGAGCACTCGATTCAGCTTATAGTCAAGTCCATTGGGCACCTAACTACAAATTAGTTTTGGCCCAATTAAAGTCATTAAAGGAACTTTCACAATCCAATATTGGTAATCCTGAACGTATTCAATACGGGAGCGCTGCGTCTGCACAATTGGATTTGTATGCTCCAAATCGACAAAATGCGCCTATTCACATTCATATTCATGGGGGGGCATGGCGAAATGGTAACGGGTCTGGGGAACAGGCTTACAATGGTCGGAAATTTATTGAATTAGGAGCGATGTACATTGCCCCTGATTATGAACTGGTCACTGATTCAAGTCTAAGTTTATACCCAATGGTACATCAGCTAAGAAATGCAGTGGTATGGACCTATCAGAATGCTACACGATTTGGAGGGGATATTGACAAAATTTATCTTTCCGGACACTCAGCTGGGGGTCATCTTGGTGGGGTTCTTATCACAACTGATTGGACGGAATATGGTCTTCCTGCGGATGTAATAAAAGGTGCCTTTCTCTCCAGCGGGATTTACGATTTATACCCTGTGAGTCTATCTTCCAGAAATGAATATGTTGAGTTTACAGACAAAATGGTGGAAGACCTTAGTCCAATCAATCATATAGATAAAATTAGAACACCTATTATACTTGCTTATGGAACTGAAGAAAGTCCTGAGTTCAAAAGACAGTCACAAGCATTTGCAGAAGCTCTAAAAAAGCAATCCAAAGAGTTGGAGTTGTATGTTTTAAAGGGATATAATCACTTCGAAATCATGATTGCTCTAGGAAATCTATTTGATATTCCGGGTGAACTTATGATTAAACAAATGAATATAGATTGATCAAGTTTCTGCCTATATGTTTGATGAATAAAAACAGATAACAATGTATAAGCGCAATGCGGGCTGAATTGCTAAAACTGAGCATTTTTGCTCCTAATAAACTTTGCGGTAAGCGGACTGTGAATCGCTCCGAAATCCCGCCCTGCGCTTATACTTGACTGTTGTGGTGCATGATTAAAAGACGTCCGATTTAAAAAATTCGTATCTTTAAGAAAGATTAATAAAATGGAAACTATTAGAATTGACATATTGAACCCTAAAGCTAAAGCCCTTTTGAAAGACTTGGCAAATTTGGATTTGATAAGGATCAGGAGAGAAACTTCTGAGAATGATTTTTCTGAGTTATTAAAAAAGTTCAGAAGTAAGTCAGATCAAGCTCCTAGTTTGGAAGAAATCACAAAAGAGGTTGAGGCAGTTCGCAAAGCCCGATATGAAAAATAGAAGGGTAATTTTAGATACTAACCTGTGGATAAGTTTTTTGATCTCAAAGAGACAAGGTGAATTGGATATGCTCCTTGAATCTGGAGCAGTAACCCTTATTTTTTCGAAAGAATTACTTGAAGAGTTTTTAGTGGTTTCAGAAAGGCCCAAGTTCAAAAAGTTTTTTAAAAAATCACATGTTAAAGCACTTCTGACTCAAATTGAAACCTTTGGGGAATTAAAAAAGGTAGGAGTAAGTCTGAAGAATACGGCTCCGAATGCCTGTCTGACGTCAAGCAGGCCTGCCGGCTCCAAGCCTGTCTGCCTCAGGCAGACTGAATCCCGTTGTGCGTCATAATTAATCTTACTACTACCAATACATCACTGCTATGAAGAAAATATTGCTACTGCCATTTTTAGTTCTACCTGTCCTATTACAAGCGCAGCATAAAACAACAACGCCGGATGAGATACGCATATCGATTGCAAAAAGTATTACCGATCTTCACGTTGCACCGGAACCTGTTCCACATGTAAAAAACGACTTTGTGAGCAGTGGTAAAGATTCAATCCCTATCCGTATTTATCAACCCTCTTCCAACAAACCTTTACCTGTTATTTACCTGGTTCATGGTGCTGCCTGGATAGCCGGTGACCTTGACACACATGATAACATCTGTCGTTACTTAGCTAATCACATACAAGCTGTGGTAGTGGCTGTAAATTACCGGCGACCGCCAGAATACAAGTTTCCGGCACCCTTCAATGACACCTATACAGTGATGAAGTGGATTTATTCACACACTGAGAAGCTTAATGGAAACGGTAAACTTGTACTGATCGGTGACAGTGCCGGAGGGCAACTGGTCGGTTCATTGTGCTTGGTCAATGCAGCGGAGGAAACGCCTATTCCGGTGATGGCACAGGTACTTGTGAACCCTGCACTTAATCTTTCAATCGGTTCTGTTTCCTACCTAACCTATTCGAAGTACATCGACTGGTATCTAAATGAAACGGATGATGCGAATGACGTTCGCATTTCGCCTGTTTTGGCTGACAACGTAAAAGGTGTACCACAAGCTATCATTGTGGTAGGAGAAAATGACAAAATTCGAAATGATGGTGAAGTATTTCATCAAAAGCTTTTAGGTGCAGGTATAAAATCTACCTTATATGTCCAGCCTAATGCTGGACATTTAGCCGGCCGCTGGTGTGCTGGAGATGAGAGCGCAAAACCAGCAATGGATTTTGTGGTTGCAGAGTTACAACGGGTGCTCACTTCCCGCAAATAGCAGCCGGCATATCACGAATGCACAACTTTCGATTTTCCATAAAAATTAGGGTTATAATAAAACAAATAAACGAGCAGTAAAAAACCGTAATAAAAGCTAGTGAAGGAAATTGTAAAAATAATCTTTAGTATTCATTTTTTAGGTAAAAAGTTTTTTACCCAACCAGGATTAAAAGTAGGCCATCAATAATTCGCTAAATAAATCCTCAGAAATACGCCTGAACAAGCAATCATTCAATAAAATGAAATCCCAAAAAGTAAAAATACCCTGTTTACGGTATTTTTTGTGGAGGAAGAATTTGTTAGGTTTAGAGAGTGAAAGGGAGGAAAAACCAGACTGATCTATTTATATTTAATAAATCTGTCCGGGAAATCCAGTCAGGTGAGTAAGTTGGCGGTAATTTTAACAACACGACAGTGCAAAAAACGGGGAAGCTAAAAACCGAACAGAGTAAGCAATAAAAATTAAATTAAATAGCAATGGCAAATTTAGCATGGTTTCCAATAGACCCTACATTAAACGAGAAAGGGGCTTTTTCAGCTTTTACCTTCGAAGAAAATTCTTCTGAAATAAAGCCCGTTCCACTTAACACTGGAGAAAATCCATTTTCTCAATTTAGGGTGTTACAAGATTCTTACAATATTCAAACTGCTGCTAGCTTGGGTTTTGGAGTTGGTTCTATAAATGGTGATTACAACTCTTTTGTGTTGTCATATGAAGCTATGATATTTAGTGAAAAAATGGTGGAAATACCTATTGGCGGTAAAATATATGGGACACGATGGGGGGCTGGACTTCGGGTGATTTTGAAAGTATCGGAAATAAAGTCTAGTCTGAACTTGAATTTTGGCGCAATGGCAGCTAATGCCGAATTAGGTTTAGCAAAAGTCTCTTATGAAATTAATGGTATTGGAATAAACAAACCTGACATACTTGCGGTGCTTCCTGGTCCAAGTAATTTTAATTATCAGAATTATCAAAAAATTTTAGACGCATCTGAAACAGTTAAGGAGTATATGTCAAGTAATTCTCAAGAATTAGTTGCTAAGCCATTTCAAATTTTCATACGGGATGACCAAAGCAAAGATATTTTTACCGATAGCAGAGCAATTCTATATGGAATGCGAAGCATTGTTTCTCGCAACACACTTAAAACGGCTATTCAGAACTCCCAGAATAAATACAATATCTCGACAATCAAGGCAGTTTATTCAAAATTCAACATTTTAGATGAAAACCTTCAGCCTACAAGAGAGCAAAAAAGAGAAGCCGAAGACTTTTTAAACACTTAAATAAAATGTTATGACTAGGATAATTTATCTGACAGCAATTGTATTGGTTTTTGCCGGAAACTCTTATGGGCAGACTTATGTCAGTTTCAAAGAAAACGGATTAATGCATAATGCAAATGCATTTGGAGCACTTTTATGTCCTCTTGATAAAGGCAAAGCAGACGGAGTATTAAAAAAGGCTGTAGAGTATAATCTGCCAAAAAAAACACATAAATGGCTATTGTGAAGTAAGAGCGCATTTTTTGTCCAAGAGACTCTCGCCTTTAGTTAGGGTAAGCGGTTGTGAAATTGGAAAAATTTGGGCTTTTGCTCCTTCAATTTATACAATGGTATCTGACAAAAAATTGACAGCAAACAATCCTTTATATAAAGATGAGAAGATAACATGGGGCTACCATGTTGCCCCACTACTCGCTATAAAGAATGGAAACAAAATTGACACCGTTGTGATAGATTTTTCAATTAAAGAAAATAAGTATATTCCATACAAGGAATGGATAAGCAAACTGAATTGTCCAGAAGCGATTTACACATTCACAGACTATAATTACTATCTTTTTCACACATTCGATGGCTTAACTTTAACAGGTTCGGGTCATAATAATTTTGCTACGCCCACAAATTTCCCCAAAATTATCACTGGACATTTTTGGTATCTAGCAACTAATGACACCATATCAATTCCTTCGGGTTTAGCATACAATGATTTGGCAGTTTATATTACCGACAAATATTATTCTAATCAGAATTACAATCAATATAAGGAACAACTAAAAAATCTCACTAAATTAAATGAAATGCCAAAACTAATAAATCGTTCAATAAGCAACCTTCCAGCAGAACTTGTTGATGATTGCCTTAATTTTTATAATGATAGAATGGCACATTGGAGAACGCAAGACAGATAAAAACTACCACCAACAGCACCTACCCAAAAGTGGCGGTTCAGTGGTTAAATCAAGCTTTGTGCTTCTATCAAAGTTTCTGCTTGGTTGACAGTGAATCCCTCCGAAATCGCCACCTTCGGGTAGTTGCGAAACGTTGTGTGTAATTAATAAAAAAACGATGTACAACTTAAAAAAAATAATGGCACAAAAATTTTCAGACTTAAAGGTATCTGATGCTATTTCAATTTTGAGCGAAATAGGAGATACCGAATCCGCGTATGAATTGGATAGCTTAATTAAAGAAGATCCAACTAATGCAGACGCCATTTTAGAAAGTATCCCTGATTTGAAATTCAATAAAGCATGGAAAACAAAAGAGCATGCTTAAGGATACTTAGAATATCATAATCGGGTAGATAACAAAATCCCTATTATTAATGCACTGACAATTGATGCCGATGAAAGTCTAAAAGGAAAAAGGATAAACATTAGGGTAGGAACTGTAAATATCTTTCGTTATCCTGGTATTTTAGGAGTTGAACATGAAATACTATTTGAATTTAGTGCCAAACATTCGCCAGAAGACGGGAGTGAAGATGAGGATATTAGGTATACTCAAAAATATACACTTAGAAATAATGGGGGTAGTGGCAAACAAGGGCTTTAGGTTCTTCAAGGTTTACGTGTCCCAAACAATGGTATTGACTTCTATTTGAATACCATATATATAGCCAATAAGTCTGAAGAAAAAGTGCTTAAATTTTTGAATAGTAAAATATTCAATTCAGGAATTGAATTAATATCCACAGTTAATCCTTTGGTTAAAGAAGTTGCAGGTTATGCAACTGGAATTACCGAATAAATTACTCAAGAAAAGAAAAATAAAAGAGTACAAGAAATCGGTTTAGGATTTGACTTTTCTGGAAATACCGGTGTCGCAAGTTTAAAAAAGGGTGAATATTTGGCTGTTCAAACCAAAAAGGAAGATTTAGATTGGTCTAAATGGTATTATGACACAAATGATTCATTAATAAAACCTGAGGACGATTCAGTGGATAGACTGCCAAGAAACTTTATTTCTTTTATTATTTCTGAATACGAACAAGAATAGAGTTCTACTCACTATTATCTTTGTAATCTAATAAAAAAACCTATGACCAAAATAGAAATTGTTCAAGCGGAAAATTATCAAGGGGAAGATCTTGAGAGGCTCAAACAAGCTATTCAACTTTTGGAAAATACAATAAACTCTGATGAGTTTAAAAAAGCCGTTATAGATTTTAAAACTCACATTGACGGTGGGACATTTCATTTCATCCGAAAAGAGAAAAAAGGCTTAAGAATTAGGACTTTTAAGTTGAAGAGGTACACTAATACTGAGGTTTTAGAAAAAATTCTCAAAGGAAATAGCCAGTTCAAAAACAAAATTGAGCTAAAGCTAAAAATGGAATTTGGAGATGATGGGGATGTTGTAGGCTACAAAAAATCGGGAAGCTCAACAATTCATACCTATGAAAAATTTGTAAAAAATATGACTTTGACAAGATTTGCAGCTCATATAATCCACGAATATTGTCACATAATAGGCTTTGAACATTCATCATCATCTAAGCATGACAAACTAAGAGATTGCTATTCTGTACCTTATGCAATACACAAAATGCTAAAAAAGATACTACTTGGTTCAAATGCTTCATCTTGTCAATATTTACATATGAAATAATTTAATATTTCTGAAATGAAAATTATCCACATTAGTGATTTACAGTACCAGGCCTCTGAGCGTAAAGACCGCATCGGCAAATTCATAAACAAGATAATCGACTATTATGAAGGAGTGAGTGAAAAACCCTTGATCATCAACACAGGCGACCTTGTTGAAGATGCGCTCGAAGACGAAATGACAGAGCACAAGATCCAACTTCAAAAGCTTGCGAATGCAGGCTTCGAAATGCTCATCTGTCCAGGCAATCACGATCAGAAGAAGAATGGATATAACCCTCAGCTCAATAATGCTAACCTGACCATGTTCAGCAACATCTTTAGCGATCTACTACCTCAAGGGAAACATTACTACAGTGAAGATGAAAATCACCTACTAAGCTGGCCTCTCGTACACCAATACGGTTCGTACTTCTTTGTAGGGCTCGATTCAAATGAGGGTATGTACAATAACTTCTCTGCCTGCGGTAAAATTAAGCGCAGGCAGCTTTTAGCACTAAACAAGGCACTCAACGATATCGAGAAGGCCGACAGCAATGCAGTGATTGTTGTTTACCTGCACCATGAGCCATTTGAATACCCAATAAGCACAGGTGCCCCTGGTCCATATGACTACCAGTTTATGAAGCTCAAGCAGCGGGAAAAACTATTAAGAATTCTCAAAGGCCGTGTCAATGTGCTACTGTTTGGACACAACCACAAGTTCGACCGAAGGAAATCACGTGAGCAAAAATGGGAAATTGATCTTGTACTGCGTAATGCCGGGGCTATCATGAACATTCGTGATAACAAGTTTGCAGAGATTGACCTTGCAAACGATTTTGCGCTCAAACACATCTGAGCAACCACATATAGAAAGTCATCACTTTTGTGTTGGCTTTCTTTTTTGTTTGCGGATCATGTCATTTATAAGGAAGTCTGCACAAAAAGTTAAGAGAATTAGAGAGAAATGAATTTGTGGAAAACCAATAGAAAAAATGAAATATAAGAATATAAACTACACACAACAACTAAGCTTTCGTTGCGTGCATATCACGAACAATGAAAGCGCTGTTGCACAGCTTGCCCCGATTATTTCGGGGAAACCGGTGAGGTTCTTATGGGGATTGAGTCGGGTATTTGTAGGGGATGGAGGCCGGAAAAGTCTAAATAGTGGAAGACAGATACTACTTCTCTTTCTAAAAAATTATTTTGATATCGATTCCTAAGGTCCTTAAAGGGACATTTCCTTCATTCTCCAGAATTATTGAATAGAAAAGTAAATTTTTGACTTCTCTTTTAATTTGACAAAGTAGGGCTAAAGCAATTTTATCAAAATCCAGTTCAGAGGGGTACTTCGGAAATGGGGGCAATCACATAAGGCGCTAAAATACTTTGCACCTGCTGAAGTGCGGCTTTGGCAGCCGCAAGATCCGCTTCAGGGATCTCAATCGAGATTCGATTTTCCATAAAAATTAGGGTTATAATAAAACAAATATACGAACAGTAAAAAACTGTAATAAAAGTTAGTGAAAGGAAAATGAAAAAACAATAGTTAGTATTCATTTTTTAGGTAAAAAATTTTTTGCCCACCCAGGATTAAAAGTAGGCCATCAATAATTAGCTAAATAAATCCTCTGCAATACGCCGATAGAAATAATCATTCCACAAAATAAAATCCCAAATAGAAAAAATACCCTGTTTACGGTATTTTTTGTGGGGGAAGAATTTGTTAGGTTTAGAGAATAAAAGCATAGTACCCTGTATCTATTTATTGTATGTGGTATGAAAAGATCGGGTTTATGTATAAATAAGTGGCGTTAATTATAAATGACATACATAAAATCAAATGATAAATAAAATAATAATAAACAAGCTATACGGGGTTTTTAATCATGAAATCCAAATAAAAGAAGGGACTATTACATTAATTTTAGGTGAAAATGGACTAGGAAAGACTGTCATACTAAAAATGATTAAAAGTCTATTTGAAAACGACCTTTATGAAATAGGAAAATATGATTTTGAATTGTTCTCCATTGAATTCGATGACTCATCAATTTTAGAAATCAATAAGATAACCAAAGAAAGTAAAATCAATTTACGTTATGAGGATTACATACTTAACATAAATTATAAAACTGCTAACTCCAAAAAAGGAAATAAATTTACAATTAAGTCTGATGACATAATTGAACATTACAAAAATGAAAGACAGGGAGTTTATAGAAGAAACAGTGCTAATAGATTCTACTCCATATTTAGAAATTTCATACCATCAAATATTGAAAGAGTCGGTCATGATCGTTGGCTTGATTTAAGCACTGGGATAATTTCTAGTACAAATGAATTACTAGAATTATATTCTAAATATCTACCCAAAGAAATTATTGATGAATTCAATAATAAATCTGTTCCCGAGTGGTTTGATAATATCACTAAGTCAATAAAAGTTAAACTTGTTGAAACACAACGACTGCTGACAAAGTTAAATACAGAGGAAAAAGAATATAAAAGCTCAGTAATACAATATTCAAGTGAACTAAAAGAAATAATCCGTAACAAAACGTTAGAAGCAACTAATTTATCTACAAAGTTAGATAGAACCTATACAAATCGACTTATTGAAAAAATCACTTCAATAAATACCACATCAAACACTTCTATTGACAATTCATTAAATGAGTTGGAAAAAAGGCGTTCATTTTTAATAAAGGTAGGGTTACTTGAACAAGGTGAGGAAGCACTTGTCCCAATTAACCTAAATCAAGAATACAGAGATAATGAAACATTGAGGGATGTTTTAGAAATTTACATTGATGATAGTAATGATAAACTAAGTGTTTATAATGAATTGAGTTTAAAGCTTAATACATTAATAGATATAATAAACAAAAGGTTTAACTACAAGAAGTTTTCCGTTACCAAGAATGAAGGTTTTGTTTTTAAATCTACCATCACAAACAAAATTATACCACTTTCAAATTTATCATCGGGTGAACAACATGAGCTTGTTTTATTTTACGAGCTTTTATTTAATACTCCAGAAAACTCTCTGATATTGATTGATGAGCCAGAAATATCTCTCCATATTACATGGCAAAATGAGTTTATTAATGATTTGTTAGAAATCAACAAGTTAAATAATATCAAAAGTATTATAGCGACACATTCGCCTGACATAATCAACAATAACTGGGATTTAACAATAGAACTTAAATGAGAGAGGCAATAACTTTAGACCGTATTGCAAACTCTATAATTCAAAGAAGAAAGAAGTTTGACAATTTCATTTTAGTTGAAGGGTCGCACGATAGATTATTTTTTCTAAAGTTTAAAAACAATAATTCACAAATTGAAATAACATTTGGATGGGAAAAGTTAATAGCAATAATCAAACTACTTAAAGATAGAAATTTCGATAAAGTGATTGGGATTATAGACAAAGATCTTAGAGACATCATTCCAGAAAATTCGAATTTAGATGATGAAGTAATTTTAACAGATGATCATGATATTAATGTTCTTTGTCTTGAACAATCATTTAATACAATATTTAATAGCTATTGTTCTTTAGATAAGGTTGAAAAATTCAAAGACGAGAAAAAAACGGAATGTTTGAAGGAATATACTCATAATTTATTAAAACCGTTATCTTACTTAAAAATTCTAAACAAAAGGGAAGGTTTGCATTTATGCTTTAAAGCTAATGACCAACATAAAAAAAACATTGATTATTCAAAGTTCATTGACAAAAATAAATATGAATTAATTGCATTAGAAAAATTAGTGGAAACCATCACAAATTACAGTAGAGGCAGAACTAAAGAAAAGCTTATTGCCAATGAAATTATTTTAAATAAACTGAAGATTATTATCAAAAATGAAGATTATGAAAACTCTAAATTGAATTGTGGTCACGATTTTGGAGAGGTAATTTGTTTAGGTTTAAAAAAGGTTTTAGGAACAAAAGAAGTTGAAAGTGAAGCTTTTCTTAAAGAGAATATACTAGCATACGAATGGAACAATTTCATTACTACTGATTTATATAAAAAAATAAGAGTGTTGGAGAATAAATGTAAAACCAACTACCTAAGAGAATAACTACCGCCAACATTTAGCCCACTAGAGAAAAGCCCTTGAAAAAAGCCCTGATTGATGCATTCATCTATCAGGGCTTTTTGCTAGTGGCTTTAAGTCGGGGATTTTTTTTACTTAATGAGAAAAGTAAGCACTAGTAAAAAGCTTTTTTTTGATTATTAAGTGGATAGTGATAGTTTTAGACAATTGAAATAAACCAAAAAAATGTTCGAACAGACTTTTAAAAATATTGACGATATACTGCACAAGGATGCGGGTTGTGGGAGTGAATTGGATTATGTGGAGCAGACTTCCTGGATTTTGTTTCTCAAATATTTGGATGACTTGGAGAAGGACCGGGCCACAGCGGCCGAACTCACCGGTAAGACTTACAGCCCAATCATTGACAGGGACTACCAATGGACAGTTTGGGCCATGCCCAAGATCTCCACCTCCAATGGGGGCGGCAGGTCGGAGGTCCTCGACCACCACAAAGCCCTGACCGGGGACGACCTGACCGACTTTGTAAACAACCGACTCTTTCCTTACCTCAAAAAGTTTAAGCAAAGCGCCGAGAGTGCAGACACCATTGAATACAAAATTGGAGAGATTTTCAGCGAACTCAAAAACCGCATCCAAAGCGGTTACAATTTGCGGGAAGTGATCAATCGGATAGATGAGTTGCGGTTCCGGACCCATGCAGAGAAGCACGAAATGAGCCACCTGTATGAAGCCAAAATACAGAACATGGGCAATGCCGGGCGGAATGGCGGCGAATACTACACGCCCCGGCCACTGATAAGGACCATCATCCAAGTAGTAAATCCCCAGATCGGCCAAACGGTCTATGATGGGGCAGGGGGCAGCATGGGATTTTTGTGCGAGTCGTTCAATTATATGGTGGCGCAAGCCTCTGCCAAGGGCAAGGGTCTCTCTACCAAGGATTGGGAGACTTTGCAGAAGCGCACCTTCTACGGCAAAGAGAAAAAATCATTGGCCTATATCATCGGCATTATGAATATGATTTTGCATGGCGTGGAGGCACCCAATATCATCCACACCAACACCCTTGCCGAAAACCTTGCCGATATTCAGGAAAAAGACCGCTATGATGTGGTGCTTGCCAATCCCCCTTTTGGAGGTAAAGAACGTGCCGAAGTGCAACAAAACTTCCCCATCAAAACAGGGGAAACCGCTTCCCTCTTTTTGCAGCACTTTATCAAAATCCTGAAAGCAGGCGGCAAAGCCGGTGTGGTGATCAAAAACACCTTTTTGAGCAATACCGACAATGCCACCGTCGCCATACGCAAAACCTTATTGGAAAACTGCAACCTGCACACCGTATTGGATTTGCCGGGCGGAACCTTTACCGGTGCGGGAGTCAAAACCGTGGTGCTGTTCTTCGAAAAGGGCAAAGCCACCCAAAAGGTATGGTTCTACCAACTCAACCCCGGCCGTAATCTGGGCAAGACCAATCCACTGAATGAAAATGATCTGGCGGAATTTGTCAGCCTGAGTGAAACAAAGGGTCTCTCCCAAAATTCCTGGACAGTCGCTATCAAAGATATAGATCAAAGTACTTTTGATTTGAGTGTCAAAAACCCCAATAAAAAAGAAGAGGCCGCCCTTCGCCAACCACAGGCTATATTGGAAGAAATTAAAGCCTTGGACGAAGAAAGTGCGGAGATTTTGGAATCAATCAAAAGCCTGCTTTGACATGAAAGGCGAAATTGTATTATATCAATCCGACGAACTCTCAGAGCACATTGAGGTAAGAATTGATGATGAAAAAGAAACGATTTGGCTCACTCAAAAACAAATGGGATTATTGTTTGATAAGGATACAGACACTATAGGCCTACATCTTAAAAATATTTACAAAGAGCAAGAACTGGATGAAAATTCAACTACCGAGCTTTTCTCGGTAGTTCAAAAAGAAGGTAATAGAAATGTCAAAAGAAGTATCAAATTTTATAACCTTGATGCAATCCTTTCAGTAGGTTTTAGAGTAAATTCTAAACGTGGCACTCAATTTCGACAATGGGCTACCCAACGATTAAAAGATTATCTGCTCAAAGGCTACGCCATCAACAACCGCATGAACAGAATAGAAGATAATGTGCAAGCCCTTACGGATAAAGTAAACCAAATAGACCTACAAATCAATACCCACCTTATACCCACACAGGGCGTATTTTTTAACGGACAAATTTTTGATGCTTACGAATTAGCCTCCCGCATCATCCGTTCTGCTAAGCATAGCATAGTACTTATTGATAATTACATAGACGAAAACACCCTCACCCACTTAGCCAAAAAAGAAAAAGGCGTAAGAGTGCTCTTACTCACCAAAACCCCTTCGACAGGCTCAGGGCAGGCAAACAAACAACTGCTATTAGATGTACAAAAAGCCAATGCCCAATACGGCAACTTTGAACTAAAAACCTTCAACCAAAGCCACGACCGTTTTTTGGTTATTGATGGCAAAGAAGTGTATCATCTGGGTGCTTCGCTGAAAGACTTGGGAAAGAAGTGGTTTGCATTTTCAAAGTTGGAAGCGAAGTCGGTGGAAGGAATTATGAACGAAATAAAGGGTTTGATATGAAGGTTGGGCAGGCTCAATTACCAGAGGGTTGGGAAATAAAGAAGTTGGGCGAAGTTTGTGATTTAATTGGTGGGGGAACGCCTTCAAAAAAGAACTTGAAATTCTATGAAGGAGATATTTTTTGGGCAACAGTTAGAGATATGAAGTCTGAAATTATCTCCGATACTGAATTTAAAATTACAGAAGAAGCAGTAAAGAAAAGTTCAACCAATATTATCCCGAAAGGTAATGTCATAATTGCAACTAGGGTTGGTTTAGGTAAAGTTTGTCTAATCGAAAAAGATACTGCAATCAATCAGGATTTGCGTGGTATAGTCCCAAAGAAATCTAAACAACTTGACAATGGATTTCTATTTCAATGGATCAAAAGTATTTCACATTTAATAGTTGAAGAAGGAACAGGAGCTACTGTTCAAGGGGTAAAACTCCCTTTTATTAAAGATTTGCCAATCCCAATCCCACCTCTCCCCGAACAACAACGCATAGTTTCCATATTAGATGAAGCCTTTGCCGCCATAGCCAAGGCCAAAGCCAATGCCGAACAAAACCTCAAAAATGCGAAGGAGCTTTTTGAAAGTTATTTGCAGGGGGTGTTTGAAAAACTTTTTGAGGAGAGAGAAACAAAAAGAATTTCTGATGTAGCAAAAGTAATTGGTGGATATTCCTTCAAAAGCGGTGATTTCAAAAAGGAAGGAAAATATCAAGTTATCAGAATGGGTAATGTTCGCCCAGGAATAATTAGGGAAAATGAAAGTCCTGTTTTTATTGATGAGCTTGAAGAGAAAGCTCTATCAAAAGCACTTCTAATTCCAAAAGATGTTATCATAACTCAAACAGGCACAAAGAATAAACGGGACTATGGATTTACTGTAATAATTGAAAGAGAAAACTATTTATTAAATCAGCGAATCGCTGCAATTCGTTTTAAGAAAGAATATTTGCCCAAATTCTTCCTTTATTTCTCTTGGACAAATATTTTCAAAGACCAATATTTTGCAAATGAAACAGGAACAGTTGGTCAAGGCAATGTTGGAATTGGGGCAATTACAGATTCTCAAGTTCCAAATATTCCATTCAAAGAACAACAAACCATCGTCCATCAACTAGATGCCCTGCGAGACGAAACGCAAAAGTTGGAAGCCATCTACCAAAAGAAATTGGATGATTTGGAAGAGCTGAAAAAATCAATCTTGCAAAAGGCGTTTGCGGGGGAGTTGAAAACTGAAAGGGGGGTGGAGGTATGAGAAGACATCCCTTTAAACCCATCATTTTTCAGCATTCCAAATCCTTACTGATTGGAACTTTGCCACCGGAAACAGCTACGTTTTACTTTTCCAATACTCCAAAAACAAGATTGTGGGATATCCTTTATGCCTTAGACAAAGATGAGAATACAGTTCCCAGAAATAAATATTTGATCCCAGAAAACGAAAAAATAAAAATCTTGGAAAACCTTTCACTGTCTTTAACTGACATCATTTTAGATTTTGATAGAAAGGATATGAACTCGGTACAAGACAGCGATATTATTCCGTATTCCTACAATAATATAAAATCGCTTATAGCGGACACCGAAATAACCCAATTACTTTTTCTCTACAAAAATGCAGCATTGTGGTTTCTTCATTCCCTAAAAGGGGAGGACCCTGTCCCAATCAATCAGATTCGAAATGAAATTCATTCACCGGAATTTCTTACATTTAACTTAAACAATAGGGAGATCTCTTGCACAGTTTTGCCTATGCCACTGAATAGAGGTAAAAAAGGAGAAACTATGATTTACAAATTGGGGATTTATAAAGAGCGAATCCGATAATCGAAAATGCAATCAGGAATGTCATCATAAAAAATGAGCGATCAGGATAAAAATACCGAAGGCTTTATCCCCTCCCATGGAGGTTACCGCAATCTGTTCAGTTATCAGAAAGCAGAAATCATCTATGATGGGACCGTGTATTTCACCAATCGCTTTTTTCATAAATATGACCGCACCGTAGGACAAATGGTCCAAGCCGCCCGCAGTGGCAAGCAGAATATCGCGGAGGGCAGCATGGCTTCCGCCACTTCCAAAGAAATGGAAATCAAGCTTACCAATGTAGCCCGGGCAAGTTTGGAAGAGTTGCAGATTGACTATCAGGACTTTTTGAGAACCAGGAAGCTTCCTATTTGGGAAAAGGATCATCGCCTAGTGGCCCGCGTCCGTGAGTTGAACAAGAGTGTCCCCACACCAACCTACGATACCTTCCAAAAAGCCATCGAGCACGAAGACCCCGAAATCTGCGCAAATGCCATGATCACCCTAATAAAAATCTGCACCTATCTGCTTAAGCAGCAGATAAAGCAATTGGAGATTGCTTTTATAAAAGAGGGAGGATTGAGAGAAAGGATGACGAGAGCTAGGATTGAGGAGAGGAAAAAAGGAAAGAAATAAAGGAAAGTAATGGTAATTATGGGACAGGTGGGGGACACTTAGGACCGCGTTTCACGAGTCCTAAAGGTCCCACAGAATAAAAAAACAATAAATAAACGAATCAGAAACACGGGCAGAACTTATAGACCCCAAGCTAAAAGTTTATGATTGTAATGTGATAGAGGAGATCCTTTAACCAAATTATTTTTATTCGATTATATATAAATCAAAATTTTTTATTTAGTTTGAATACTTGATTTAGAATAAATTTTTAATCTATGCTCTTTTCCGATCCAGCCTATCGCTTACCTCAAATAGAAGCATTAAGACCTGGCCATATCTTGACCTCAGGTACTACCTTGCCGATGATTTTGGACGGAGTTGACAGAAATACGTATGAAAGGGGTCAATACGTTATCAAATTCTGGAACGCAAATAGAATGAGTAAAGCTTCTTCAGCTAGAGAATTGATAGCATCTTGGATTGCGATGGAATTTGAACTTCCTGTTGTCGAACCTGTTATTATCCACATCAGCCAGGCTTTCGTAGATACCTTATATGGAAGAGATGGTTACAAGGCTGCTTCTCAGAGTTTGGGGGAAAATTTTGGATCTACGTATAGACCTGGTTTTGAAGAAATCCTAATGGGACAAAAATTCAATAATCAAATGGAAGAAATGGCATTAAGAATTTATGCTTTTGATCTATTGATTACTAATCCAGACAGAGGACATCAAAAGAATAATGTGAATACAAATGGCACAGATTTCTTAATATTTGACCATGAGCTTGCATTTTCATATATTTCTATGCTACCATTCCTTAGGTCGAAATCTCCATGGATTTTATCTGAGAATGATAGAGAACTTTATACCAAACATGTGTTTTATAAGTATTTGAAAGGTGAGGAAAGAGATTTTTCTTATTTTTCGCAAGATTTAGAAAAATTAAATGACAATTTTTGGCAAAAGGCCTACGATTGTTTACCACTAAATTGGAGGTCATCAGAATTTGATGAAATTAGGAACTATCTTACAGAGATAGTAATGAATAAAGAAAAATTTGCGGACCAATTGACCTTAACCCTACTCTAATGAAAACCTACTATTATCAGCTTCTTCGTTATATCCATGATCAATTTACCGGGGAATTTGTGAATCTTGGTGTTGTCGTTTACTCTCCTGAAGAAATGTTTCTAAAAGCAAAGGTGACTCAACGATACACTCGGATAACTTCTCTTTTTCCCGAGTCTAATGGGAAATTTGTGGTTAATTCTGCCAAATTTTTTGAAAATCAGATTAACCATCAATTTGCTCCGAGGCTCAAGGAAATTTTTCCTCTGTCCTCAAATATGGAAAGTATCACTTCGCAAATTCTGAAAAGGGATGATAGTGCGCTTCAATTAACAGAAGTGAAAAAAGCAATTGATATCGATCTGGATGCTGCTGTTCATGGGATTTTTTCATCGATTGTTGAAAAATACCTTCCTGAAGATAAATCGGACAGACTTGGGGATGAAGAAGTTTGGAAAAAGAAATACAAATATTATTTTGATCACTTTAAGGTATCTGAAAGATTGTCATCACACGCTGTGCAAACCCAAAATGATGTGTTTCATTTTGATAAAGCATGGAAAAATGAAATTTGGCATTGTTATGAACCCGTTTCATTTGATTTAAAGAGAGAGGATACCGTTAAGGATAAGGTTTATCGGTGGGTAGGAAAAATAAGGGAACTATCTCAATCTAACGAAAAAGTTCACCTCACTTTTATGACTATGATACCATCAAAGCACAATAATTTAGTAGATTTTGTAAAAACTAGTTTAGAGACCCAATTCCAAAATATTGAGGTAGAAGTAGTCACCGAGATTGAAGCTGAAGGTTTAGCGAAAAGGATTTCCACTCAAATGGAATGGCATGATAGCCATTCCTAATCCACTTAGATTTTTTAAATGAACGAATCAGAAACCCGGGCAGAACTTATAGACCCCAAGCTAAAAGCTTGTGGATGGGGTGTTGTGGAAGGCTCCAAGGTCCTTCGGGAATACAATATTACCGCAGGTAAGATTCAGACTGGTGGGGGTAGGGGCAGAAGAGAAATAGCTGATTATGTGTTGGTGTACAAAGGCATCAAGTTGGCGATCGTAGAAGCCAAAAGTGAAGTGCAGGAAGTCGGGGAAGGGGTGATGCAAGCCAAAAAATATGCAGAGAAGCTACAATTGGAAACCACCTACAGCAGCAACGGAAAAGATATTTACCAAATCTGCATGAAAACAGGGGCAGAGGGTTTGGTAGCCGACTACCTTAGTCCCGAAGCGCTATGGGACAAGACCTTTCCGGCATCAAGCCCAAAAGACGATTCAGCTATTGTAGCTGCCGAAGTATGGAGGGAGAAATTTGCACATGTACCCTTTGAGGACAAAAGCGGCACTTGGCAACTGCGCTACTATCAGGAAATAGCCGTTAAAAACACCTTGGAGGCTTTGGCTAAGGGACAGGACCGTATTTTGCTTACCCTTGCCACAGGAACAGGAAAAACAGCCATCGCTTTTCAGATTGCCTGGAAATTGTTTCAGACCCGATGGACGGTCCGACAGGCCAACCGGCCCCATGAGTCGGCAAGACGTCCGAGGATTTTGTTTTTGGCAGATAGAAACATATTGGCCGACCAAGCTTTCAATTCTTTTTCTTCATTTCCTGAAGATGCTTTGGTCCGGATCAAACCCAACGAGATCAAAAAAAGCGGAAAAGTGCCGACCAATGGCAGCATTTTCTTTACCATTTTTCAAACCTTTATGTCAAGCTCAGGGACAGAAAAGGAAAACGTCACAATCGAAAATAATGAGTTCTTAATGGCTGCTGAGCCCCTTGGAGAATACCATACCTCGAGGTTTAACTTCGGACAATACCCAAAGGATTTTTTTGATTTTATCATCATTGATGAGTGTCACCGTGGGGGTGCAAATGACGAAAGCAATTGGCGGGGCATTCTGGAATATTTCAGTCCTGCAGTGCAATTGGGCCTGACCGCCACACCCAAGCGAAAGGACAACGTAGACACTTACCGATACTTTGGAGAACCTGTCTATATCTATTCGCTGAAGGAAGGTATCAATGACGGTTTCTTGACACCCTTCAAAGTAAAACGCATCAAAACCACTTTGGACGATTACCGCTATACTTCGGATGATACCATTGTGGAAGGTGAAATTGAGGCCGGAAAACTCTATGAAGAAAAAGACTTTAACCGTACGATTGAGATTGTAGAACGGGAGGCGAAAAGAGTAAACATCTTTTTGTCAGAGGCAAATCAAAAGGAAAAGGCGATTATTTTTTGTGCCAATCAGGCACATGCAGCATTGATCCGGGATTTGGTAAACCAACATGCGAAAAGTAAAGATCCATTCTACTGTGTCCGCGTAACTGCCAATGACGGAGAAGAAGGGGAAAGACTGTTGAGAGAATTTCAGGACAACGAAAAAACAATCCCCACCATTCTGACCACTTCGCAGAAACTCTCCACAGGAGTAGATGCCAGGAATATCCGCAACATCGTCCTGCTACGTCCGGTCAACTCCATGATTGAGTTCAAACAAATCGTAGGGCGTGGGACAAGGTTATTTGACGGGAAGGAGTTTTTCACCATCTACGACTTTGTAGATGCCTACAAGCATTTTTCAGACCCGGAGTGGGACGGAGAGCCTTTGGAAGAAGAAACCCCTGTCCAACATTCTCCAAAGGAGAGAGCGGAGAAAAAGCCCACGGACCTCAAAGAACCGGATACTGAATCTGAGAGGAAACAGAAAATAAAAGTCAAACTGAGAAACGGTAAGGAGCGGGAAATACAACATATGATTTCCACTTCTTTTTGGAGCGCGGACGGTAAGCCCATTTCATCAGAAGAATTTTTGAGCAATCTGTTTGGCGAGTTGCCCAAACTTTTCAAGGATGAGGAAGAATTGCGGAAACTTTGGAGCAATCCATTTACACGAAAAACATTGCTGGAGAATTTGGATACAGCAGGTTATCCCAAAGATGATTTGTTGACTTTGCAAAAGTTGGTCGATATGGAAAAAAGCGACCTGTACGATGTATTGGAATATGTATTCAATGGCGACTATATTGCCATGACCCGGGAAGCCCGTGCCAAGGCAGCAGAAGCAACGATTTTTGCCCTGCTCAATGACAAACAAAAAGAGTTTATCACATTCGTATTGAGCAAATACATTGAAACAGGCGTGGAAGAACTCGATCAGGACAAATTGCCCATCTTACTGACCAACAAGTATCAATCCTTGGAGGATGCCAAGGAAATATTGGGAGACGTAGCGAATATCAGCAGACTGTTCATAGAATTCCAGGAACATCTGTACAATCAGAAAGCAGCTTAAATCAGAGTGGCTTAGACCAGGTCCTTTGGCTTAAAGGTTTTTGGACAAAATGATTTTTTTGGCTAAAGCTCTTGTAGAATCGGGCTGTTTTTGGAACCGTCCAGCTAAAGCAGGACGCAATTGATGGAAATCAGATAGCTTGGTTTTTTTCTTGAATTGAATTAATTTATTTGGAGGAATTGCTCATTCGTGAAGGTTTGCTAAAATTAAGAGGTATTTTCCATAAGCCAAAGGAGTAAAAATACCCTGTTTACGGTATATTTAGGGGAGGAAGAATTTGGTAGGTTAAAAAGATAAAAGTTAACTCAGGTATAACTATTTGACTTCACCGAAGGAAATAAGTAAACCTTTAGGTTATAAATAAACAAGTTATTCGGCAGTTTAAAAAACTGCTCGGTAACAATTAAAATTCAATGAAATGAAAAATAAAATGACACATTTTGCCATTCATATTGACGACCTTGAACGGGCAAAGAGTTTTTATGACGGTGTTTTTGATTGGGGATTCAACTCTTATGGACAAGATGACTTTTTACAGATAAAAGCCGACAAGACAGAAAACGGAGAACTCATTGGGGCTTTACAATCACGAAAATACTCGCCTGTTCCCGAGAAACTAATCGGCTTGGAATGCACCATTGGAGCTGAGAATGTGGATGAGATTGTGGAACGTGTAAAAAGCAATGGCGGACAAGTATTGATGCCGAAAACAGCTATTCCGTATGTGGGTTGGATTGCAAAATTTTTGGATACGGAAGGCAACCTGATTTGTGCAATGCAATACGACAACAGTGCAAGATGACGAAGTCAAGACCCATACATACAGACTTTCAATACTTGTTGGAGCTTAAAGAGCAGGAAGTCATCGAGCTGTTCACCGACTTGAGACAATACATCTTGGAACTGCATCCAGACAGTAATGAAATTCTGTATCACACACACGCTTTGACAGCAGTTTTTTCAATTTCCGAAAAACTTTCGGACGCATTTTGTATGTTGCCCATTTACACCAATCACCTGAATTTGGGATTTAACAAAGGGACACTCTTAAAAGACCTTAACAAACTATTGATAGGAACAGGGAATTTAATAAGACATATAGATGTAAAGAAACCCAGTGATTACAGAAACCTCAAAGTAAAAACTCTGATTAAAGAAGCGATTGACTTTGCTATAAAAGATATGGACAAACCGACAAAATCAATTGGCAAAACCTTATCGAAAATAGAGAAGAAATAAAAGCCGACCACATAATATCGGCTATACACAATGCCCGTGAAATCGGAGCATAGAACAAACCCTGTGTGTCATTAAAAGAAAATGAAGAAACCAGAAAAAATAGAGGTAGTTGCCCTGATACCGGAACTTGATCATATGCTCTTCAAGTTATTGGACGGATTATCAGCCGAAGATTGGGATAAACAAACTATCGCACCTAAGTGGAAAGTGAAAGATATCGCTGTCCATTTATTAGATGGAAATCTGAGAACACTTTCAATGTTGCGTGATGGTTATTATGGAGAGAAACCCGAAACCGTAAATTCCTATGGAGATTTAGTAAACTTTCTTAATGGTTTGAATGCGGATTGGGTAAAGGCGACAAAAAGACTTAGCCCAAAAGTTATCATTGAATTATTAAAAACATCAGGAAAAGAATACTGTGATTTCCTGGCAACCTTAAATCCTGACGATAAAGCTGAGTTTTCAGTGGCTTGGGCAGGTGAAAATGAATCAAAAAATTGGTTTCACATTGCAAGGGAATACACTGAAAAATGGCATCACCAACAGCAGATTAGACTTGCCGTAGGTGAGGAAAAGGAATTACTGGAAGAAAAGTGGTACTTGCCTTATTTGGACACATCAGTCAGAGCACTTCCCCATCATTATCGTCATGTTGAAGGAAAAGATAAAGATTTAATCAAATTCACTTTTTTGGGAAAAAAAGAAAAAAGTTGGTTTTTGTGCTATGACAATGGCTGGGAGTTGTTGGCCTCTACAAATCTAGAACCCATCAGTCAAGTTAAAATAAAAGATAAGTATGCTTGGAAAATATTTACGAAAGGCGTAATGAGAGAGGAAGCGATTGCAAATTCAGAAATAATTGGTGACAAAAAACTTGGTGAGAAAATATTTGATATGATTGCTGTAATGGCATAGAAAAAATAAAACTCCACAAAGTGATCGTTTTAAAAAAGCAGAGATTCGTGCACTTTCGAGGAGTTCGGCTTAAGTCAATTTGTTCAGGTGGAGGATTGTACTATTTTTCGAGAGCATAGGGACCACTTTATCCTGATAATCATAAACAAATTGTACTGTGTAGTTGTCACTATAATTGAAATTAATCGCAAACACGATAGATTTATGAATTTAAAATTAATCCTAGTATTTTTTTTAGCAAACACTTTGAGCGTTGCACTTTACACACAGACTACTCAAAATCAGATAATTGAGAACTTCTTGGAAAAAGAATATGCTGGAAATAGCCCAGGAGCAGTAATTCTGATAGCGAAAAACAATCAGATAATCTTTAAAAGAGCATTTGGACTCTCAGATATTAAAAAAAGGAAGACTATCAAAACCGATATGATCTTTCAGATAGGCTCAATGACTAAGCAATTTACTTCAACCGCAGTGCTTCAGTTAGTAGAACAAGGTAAAGTTTCACTTGATGACCCTATTCAAAAATATGTCGAGTACTTTCCAAATAAAGAATACCCTGTCACCATAGATCATCTTCTATCCCAAACGTCTGGCATTCCTGAATTTTTTGACATTGATGAAGAAGAAATGCATTTACTTTCACAGGAACATACACCTGAACAACTCATTTCATATTATAAGAACGAACCTTTAGCGTTTGAACCAGGTAGCAAATTTCAATATAGTAATTCCAATTACCCTCTTCTTGGAGTTGTCATAGAACAGGTTTCGGGAATGTCACTTAAAGAGTATTTAAGAGTGAATCTATTTGAACCTTTAAATATGAGTTCAACTGGTTTATGGTACACCGATGAAACAAAAAGTAAGCGCATTGCAAACGGATATCGATCATATCAAGGCGAACTGATTCCTTCCCCTAAAATTGTAGGATCTGTCCCCTATGCAGCTGGAGCCATTGTTTCTACAGCTGATGACTTATTTTTATGGAATCGGGAGTTAAAGAACAGAACATTTCTGAGCGATTTTGTGGTTCAAAGTTTAATATCAGAGAAACACACGAACTCAGGAAATGGAACTGGATATGGCTATGGATTTTTTATAAAAGACTTACTAGGACACAAGACCATTCAACACGGGGGGAATCTTTACGGATTTACCAGTTCAGGTCTTTATCTGCCAACCGAAGATTTGTTTGTATGTATCTTATCAAACAAATCCTTGGAGAGAACAGAAGAAGTTGCTAATTTTCTAGCTAGTGTTGTTCTTGGAACTCCATTGGAAATTGAGGATAGGAATCAATTGGAGTATAGCAAATACGCAGCGTATTTTGGAACCTACCAACTTATAGGTGATTCCAGGCTTATTGAAATCTTTATGGTTGATGATGTGCTATTGCTAGACTTTCCTGAGGCAAGAGGAACTGGAACAAGACTGACACTTATAGAAAAAGACAAAATGGAATCTAAAGCTGTAAACGCGCTGATTCATTTCACGAGGAATGAAGAAGGCTCAATAACTGGGTTTACTGCCAACCAAAATGGAATAACTGAATGGAAGAAGATTAAATAACACTAACGCAACAACTTTTGAGAGAATTACCCGGATGGAGTCCTCATTAGCCTCAAAAACAAGAAAATCGAAATTGGAGTTTTGAGTTTGGCCAAACCCATTAATCAATATTATTTATCAAACTATCATTTTATGAACAAATATTCTTTCCTGCTAATTCTCACGATCTTTTTCACAGCTTCCCTGTCTCAAGAGCAAAACCATACTTTCGATAGCGTAGAACCGACTACGGTCACCAGAGAAATTAAAATGATGAAAGAACCTATGGGCCTATTTGTCGAGAAAATAAAGTCGGAAAATAATGGAAAATTAAAATTCACATATAAACAATATGAAAATGCAGACCACCATTCTGTTTTACCACAAGCTTTATACGATGGAATGGAATTGATTTATACGAAATCAAAATGATATAATGACCAGCTTATGTTGAAGATTGGTAAGGAAATAGGAAAGTGTAAAAAAAATCTTAAGTGAAATACAGGAAAGATGGTGAAGAAAATTTTGTTCCCAATAATTGCGATATTCTTGGCCTACAGGTCTTATGAATTGTTAAAGACACTTTGGTTTGCCGAACCCGCGGAACTCATCCTTCCGATCAAAATTTTAATTGCTTTCTTATTGAATTTATTTATTACAGGAATTTTTGCATTTCCGGGATTCGCCTACAAGACAAATCGAATATTGGGCGAAAATTATTATCGTATCAAGGATCCGGATTTAATCTCCAGGTTATCCAAACTCTTGAAGGTGGAATACTTCAAAAAATTTCTTCTCCTTGTATTTTGGGGTAAGAAGGAAAATAGACAGAAATTCTTTGACGGTACAAAATTGGGTTTGGACAATTTTGATTACCAAACCAGGCAATCTGAATTCGGACACTTGGCAGCATTGATTGTTATTCAAATTATGGTATTTTTTATGTTGTTTAAGGGACATTACGCTATCGCTTTATTCACCACATTATTAAACTTTATTTCAAATTTTTATCCGGTTTTACTTCAAAGAACACATAGAATACAGATTTTAAGAATTAGGGACATTTTAAATAGAAAGCCAACCACATAACATCGGCATAAACACTGAGTCTTTTCAAAGTAATTCATCTCAACAAAAATTAATTAATAAAGACAATGACATTATTCAAAATTTTATTGGCGTTACATATTATTTGTGGAGGGATAAGTCTGTTCTATGGAGCTTTCATCATGTTTTCTAAGAAAGGTGACAAAAAGCATAAGAAAATAGGTAATGTATATTTTTATGCAATGTTAAGCACTTCCGTTCTAGCAATTGTAATGTCTTACTTGCACCCAAATTACTTTTTATTCATAATTGCAATTTTTACCATCTACATGATATTATCTGGTAAAAGATATTTAGAGAAAAAGAAAACCAGTAATGTTAAATCGCTTGATTGGATAGTGACTGTTTCAATGTTTATTTTTGGTTTAATTTTCATTGCTTATGGGATTTTCGCAATTGTAAAAAATGATAATTTTGGTATTGTTCTTATTGTGTTTGGCAGTATCAGTATACTATTCGTTGTACAAGACTATAGAAATTTTAAGGGCTTATCAACTATCAAAAATTTTTGGCTTACTACCCACCTACAAAGAATGGTCGGTAGCTATATAGCAGCCATTACTGCTTTTATTGTCGTCAATAATTCCATACTTCCTGAAATTGTAGCTTGGTTACTTCCAACTGTTTTTCTTGTTCCCTTGATTACTATATGGAGAAGGAAATATCAGGTTTTAAGAGTTCGAAAATTAACAGATGCATCTTAATGTACTTGTTAGAAACAAGTAATAAACATATCAAAATATGCTGACAGCAATCAATCCAAAGTTACCAATGCGTGACAAGGTAATAACGAGAAATTATTACGTAAACAGATTGGGTTTTCAAACACTAGGAGACAGCGACTATGATGGTTATTTAATGGTTGTTAAAGATTATATTCAAATTCATTTCTTTGAATTCAAAGACCTAAACCCTAAAGAAAACTATGGACAAGTTTATATCAGAACAAACAACATTGATAAACTATATCAAACTTTTATGGACAGCCAAGTTTCAATTCATCCAAATGGGAAATTAGGAACAAAACCTTGGGGGCAGAAAGAATTTTCTTTACTTGACCCGGACCACAACTTATTGACATTTGGACAAGGTATAAAGTGAGAAATCTCAATCATTGGGTATAGACATATTACCTGACCAAATATTAAATCAAAAAAAAATATGGTAAAGAAATTTTTCAAGTTTGCATTCAAATTAGTTCTTGCGATCAGTTTATTGTCAGCAATTGGTTATGGGGCTTTTCATTTGTGGGAGTACAGCACAGGAAAAGAGTATATTGATTATCTGACAGAAAATAGCGAAACTATTCCTATTAATGAGTCTTTTTCATACAGAAATATTGCTGATGATATAAGCAAAAGTAAAGTTATCTTGGTTGGTGAAGTTCATGGGGTCAGCGAACCGTCTAAGTTTGATGTAGATTTCTTTATTTATTTACACAAAAATCATGGTGTTAGACATTACATTGCTGAATTGGATTTTGTACAAGCTACACTACTCAACGAGTTCATGAAAAATGGTAATGCGGATCTGTTACAAAAAATTCTAAAAAAATGGGTTGTGATTCAAGGCAGAAATAACCAGGATTATTTAGATAAGTACTTTAACCTTCAAAAGTTCTATAGTAGTTTACCGGAAGATGAAAAATTTGAATTCATCGGGATAGACGCAACACAAGATTGGAACTTGGTTTTTGATTATCTAAAAGCGATGTCTGCGACACCTGAAAAAATAAATCCTGAGGACTACACAGTTTTAAGCCTATTGGAAGAATTAACAGAAAATAATGATAGCCAAGATACTTTAGCAATATTATCTCACCTCCGCAAAAATCTTGATTATGTGACCGATAAAATAGACAGAGAGGAAATTATGTTTAAAAATTTTCAATACCATTATACTACGAATAAATTAGTGGATCAAAAATTGTATGGTTTTTTTGGATTGGCTCATGTATTTCAGTACAGAGTAAATGGCCGTGATCCCTTAGCCTCAAAAATAAGAAAATCTGATTTGGAGTTGACTGACAAGATATTGTCTATCAATTTTATGTTTACGGATAGTTATATGGTATGGCCCAGCAATCAACTTCCCTCGTTTATGCAAGATGATGGAGCTTATACTAAAATGTCACTATCTGCTGATAATATGCTCTTGGTTTACGTGGTGGGCGTTAAAGACTTTAAAAGGATGACGCCTAATCATCATAAGTCTTTAGTGAAAATGAACTCTCCAAATGCCCCTTATTCAAATTCAATAAGGTTGAATAAGGTCATTCAAATACTTCCTTTTGCGGGAAAAACCGAATTGAATGATAAAGGCAAACCTTATGTACAATACACAGTTTTTGTTAGAAATTCGGATTGGGCCACACCCATCAAGTAATTATATTTATCAAACTATCACTTTATGAACAAATATTCTCTCCTGCTAATTCTCATGATCTTTTTCACGGCTTCCCTGTCTCATGCGCAAAACCATACATTCGATAGCGTAGAACCGACCACAGTCACCAGAGAAATCAAAAGAGACAATGGTCAACTTTACAATTTGATCATCACACTGCCATTTGATTACCAGAAAGGAAAAGAATATAAAATTCTTTACTATTTGGATGCATGGTGGCTGAAAGACTTGGTTTCGGGGTGTTACCGATTATTAAGCTTGTCCAATAAAACCACAACAAATAATATGGAAGATGTGATTTTGGTTGGTATTTCTTCAGTTGGTGATGAACGGGCCTGGAACCTCCAAAGAAATATGGACTTTACACCTTCCAAATTTAACTCAAACCTTAAGTTCAATTTAGGAGAAGTGCCATTGGATGAAACAACAACCGGTGGGGCAGAAGAATTTCTGCTATTTTTTAAACAGCAAATCATTCCATCTATAGAAAGCGATTATAAGGTGGACAGTGCATCAAGGGGTATAATGGGGCATTCGTTAGGCGGCTTGTTGGGTTTTTATTCCTATTTAAATCACAGTGATTTGTTTTCCAATTACATTTTGCTTGCACCTTCAGTATGGTGGAACGATTCAGAAATATTCCGGGATAAAGCATCCGTTGTAAGTAAAAGAGAATCCAAAATGTTTACTGCAATGGGAACAGCAGAAATCAAAATGATGAAAGGACCAATGGCTATACTGGTCGAGAAAATAAAGTCGGAAAATAATGGAAAATTAAAATTCACATATAAACAATACGAAAATGCAGATCACCATTCCGTTTTACCACAAGCTATATACGATGGAATGGAATTGATTTACACAAAATCAAAATGATAGAATGACCAGCTTATGTTGAAGATTGGTAAGGAAATAGGAACGTGTAGAAAAAATCTTAAGTGAAATACAGGAAAGATGGTAAAGAAAATTTTGTTCCCAATATTTGCGATATTTTTAGCCTGCAGATTTCAAGAATCAGAAACATTTTAAATAGAAAGCCGAACCCATAGCCGTGAATCCTTAATTTGATTCCAAGACTCTATTCAATTTCACCAGAAAAAAATACTGCCCCTTAAATAAAGATTCGGACGGAGGAGAGGATAGGTGAGTGTTTTGGTAGCATCACCGGTATAGAAAGTTCACTTGATAAAGGATTGAAAGAGCGGTATTTTGGCGAAAGACTTGATAACAAATATTATATTTGATTAAGTCAGCATTACAAGCCCATGGAAGAGTTAAAACACATATTGGAAAATGACCCAAGTGTAAAAACAACAAACTTTAAAAAAGGCGATATTTTACTACAGCCCGGTGGTTCAAGTGCCCATAGGTTCTTTGTTAAAAAAGGAATATTGCGGAGTTTTATTCTCGATAGTAAAGGGAAGGAGCACATTTTTAGTTTTGCATCCGAAGGCTGGATTATAGGTGACGTAGAATCTTTGGAGTTTGACAGACCCGGGGAGTTGTTTATAGATTGCATAGAAGATGCCGAAGTCATCATTTTTGATAAGGAGATCTTCTCATTCGTCAACCTGTCAAAAGAAGATTTCATCAATTATACCCACCTGCTATACAGAAGAATGGGCATATTACAAAGAAGGGTCATGATGCTGTTGAGTGCTCCTGCGGTAGATAGGTATGCCTATTTTCTTAAAACCTATCCCGAACTGCCCAACAGGATTCCTCAGCGTATGATAGCAGCATTTTTGGGTATTACTCCTCAAGCCCTCAGTACCATCAGGTCGAAAATAGCTTCTTCAGAATAGGAGATTTTATTCATCTACATGAATGCGGGGGAAAAAATTAGTGCTTTAATTTGACATTATAACTTTAACCATTATGAACAAAGAATATTCAAACGGCGAAATTACCATCAAATGGCAACCCAAGCTTTGCCAGCATGCAGGTATTTGTGTGAAATTATTACCTGATGTTTACAAACCAAAAGAATCTCCCTGGATCAGCATTGGGAATGCTTCCACGGAAGACCTGAAAAATCAAGTCAATCAATGCCCATCCGGTGCTTTGAGCTTTACTGTAAACAATGATACCTGAACTATGGAAACAAAACATATCCCTGTAGCTTGGCCAATCTTGGAATTCGCCAAACTGAAAGATACCATGGAAACCCTGCATCAGTGGATTCAGATAGTGGGTAAAATTCGGTTGCAGGCGATGCCCTGGCAAAACCACTCCTGGCATGTTACCTTGTACCTTAGCGCTCATGGATACACTACCCAAGGTATTCCCTATAAAGGATGTGTTTTTCAAATCGAATTTGACTTTGAAAAGCACAAGGTTTTTATTGAACGTACAAATGAGCAAACTTTGAGTTTTGATCTTCGGCCCATGACGGTGGCCGACTTCTATACTGAACTATTTGAAAAGCTCTCTGAATTGGGCATTGATGTGAAAATCCATGGAAGCCCGAATGAGATGGATCCTGCCATTCCTTTCCATGAAAATACACTGAACAAGACCTATGATCCTGAGGTCGCTAGCGCGTTGTGGCATGCCATGTTGAAAGCCAATCAGGTTTTCAGCGATTTCAGAGGTGGTTTTGTTGGCAAAAGCAGTCCTGTGCACCTGTTTTGGGGGGCTTTTGATTTGGCCGTCACCCGGTTTTCTGGACGTCCTGCCCCATTGCATCAGGGCGGGGTGCCCAATATGCCTTTAGAGGTAATGCAGGAAGCCTATTCCCAGGAGGTTTTTAGTGCTGGATTTTGGCCGGGATCCCAAGATTTTCCACCGGCATTTTACACCTATGCTTACCCTGCCGATCCTGCATTTAGTCAACAAAAGGTATTGCCCGATGAAGCCTTTTACAGCCCTGAAATGGGTGAGTTTTTTCTGAAGTATGAAGATGTTCGAAAGTCGGACGATCCCGAAGGAATGCTCCTTACGTTTTTGCAGAGCAGTTATGAGGCAGCAGCAGTCACATCAAATTGGGACAGAAACAAATTAGAACGAAACCATGGATAAAAAAAAAATAGCAGATGAAAAAAGAAGAACTACAGGAATTAAGCACAGTAGAACTACAGTCTAAAATAAAGACTTTAAAAGCTGTTCTTATCATCATGAGCAGTCTAGTGATTCTGTACGCGGTTTTTTTCATCTATAAACTTGCAACAGGAACCTGGGAAGCCAATAACACCCTGGGGACAGTAATGTTGGGCATGTTGGTAATTGTCATTTCAACCACAATGGTTCGATATATCAGTATCGTGAAAATATTGGAACAGAGAAAAGAGGAGAAATAATCAGGTTTCAAGAGCACTTGGGTGCAAGCAGAGGATAGCGGGCTTTTCAGACCAAAACCTACTTAAAATCTATGAAAGAAATGATATGGATTATCCGATTTTGGAAATTCTACTCAATAATCTGAGACACACGCAACACCATACTGCCCAATTAAATCTGCTCTTAAGACAAGATCTTGACCAACAAATGGAATGGTCATTCCGGGCAGGAGATATCGATAGTTGATGAATAGTAACGAAATCGGCTTTATTTTATGATTTTTTTCTTGAGGGTGTAATAATTCTGCGACTTGGGCCACTAAACAGGTAAAGAATAAATTATGACACTCAAAAATGCAATTAACCTATTCAACTGTTTAGGATCCGAGACGACCAAAAAGTCTGAAATTAAGGTGTACAGGGATTTTATCAAGATTCTTACCCATCTGGAAAATAGAAGCTTTACCAAGTCTGAAATTCAATCCATAGAGACGGAACTCGAAGCTTTGGCTTTAAACAGCAGTACCCCAGAAGGCATCAAGCATTTTAAAAATGCACTTCAGCGTTTTAAAAAGTATTTGGCAGAAACTTTTTCTTTGATTGCCAAAGGGTACTACATCATCCTGGGTATTATCCTTGGGAGCGCTGTAGGGTTACTATTTGGAATTATATTACTTTCCAGTCTAGAGCGTTCTTTGGGTATTTCTCTTGGGGTTTCAGTCGGAACACTAGCAGGAATAATCATAGCAGCTTATCTGGAATCGCAGGCCAAAGCTTCTGGAAACCTGATTTAAAAAATGAAAAAATAAAAGCTTGAGCAAGGACTTCTATACCATATCGATCAAGCCTTATGCGGCCATCATCATAAAGATATGCAGGGCATATACCAATTCACAGGAAGACTTTGAAGATTACTATCAGGAGGTGTGCTTACAAATCTGGAGAACCAGAAACAACTTCCGCGGGCAATCCGAATGGTCTACTTGGGTGTATAGACTGGCTTTGAATGTGAGTTTGACCATGCTGAAAAAAAAGAAAAACAATCAGCAGTTTTTTAATTCTGAATTTTTGCCCAACGAATTGGCAGAAAGTACTCAGGCATTTCCGGACGAGGCCCTCAATCAATTGTATGATGCCATTAAAAGTTTATCTGAAGTAGATAGGGGAGTGATATTACTTTACCTGGACGAAAAGTCTTATCAGGAAATAGCCGAAATCACAGGCACAAATGCCAACAATGTCGGTGTCCGGATCAAAAGAATTAAAGAACGATTAAAAAAAATATTAGATGGAAAAGTCAATTGAATCAATATGGAAGCAGGGGTTTTTGGATAGCGATGCTTTAGTGGCCCCAAAAGTAAATGATCTCTATAACCGTAAGTCGATACACCTTATCGAAAAATTCAAGAAGATGTTCCAGATGAATATATGGGGGATCATCATCGGTGCAGTGATCCTTTTTGTAGGTTCCTATCTTATTGGTGCCCTGATAGCAGGTAGCATTTTATTCATTATGTTGATTTATATCGCTTATACGGCTTATTATGAACTAAAGACTTTAGAAGGGATTGATAAGGGACAAAGCAGCTATTTTTTTCTAAAATCATTTAAAGATTGGATTGATCACTCTATCGACCGCTATGGCAAAATGTACCGGGTAGTTTATCCTCTTCTGTTACTTACCTTTTACTTCGGGATTTGGATGTCAGATGTTTTTGCCGGCATGAGAGAACTTGTAGCAGAGCGTACAACTGATTTAATTTTTGGATTCCATACCTACACCTCACTGGTCATAATTGTTGCAGCTATCTTAATGAGCGTATTCAGTAAGAGGATTCATAAGGAGGATGTTAGCGCGCTTTATGGGGGAATATTGAAAAAGCTGGAGGATGCGCTTGCTGAAATGGAAGAACTGAGAGATCAGCATTCCATATAGTATACTCAATTTGCTAGAAAGTCTAAAAAAGTGGGAGAACTTTGTAAGCCATGACCAAAAACCAATCGAAAAAAATTCTCAGAATAATATTCATTGTTGCAAGCATCAGCTCCTTGTACTTTGTGCCTTGGGTTTTGGTAAAGGCTTGGATTTTACCACTGCCTGATACCGTTCAAGAGCAATTAGCGGAAGGTATCGGTTATGGATTTGATGGAATGATTGTTTACGTGGACCAAGCGGGAAAGCCACCGGAGTTTTATGCGGCAGGCTGGCATGACCGAAAAAATAAAATACCTGCCTATCCGCAAGCCTTATTCAAGATTGCCAGTATCACCAAGTTATATATTGCTGTGGCTACCGCAAAATTAGTAAATGAAGGACGTTTGTCTTTGGATACAACACTCGCCGATTACTTCCCGGAACTTGCAGGGCGAATTGAAAATTCTGAAAAAATAACCTTGAGAATGATGCTGCAGCATCGGAGTGGCATACCCGATTTTGTAAACCATCCTGATTATTGGACTAAACCGCCAAAGAATAAACAGGAAACCCTTGCATACGCCCTGGATCTTCCGGCTGACTTTGAAGCAGGTGAAGGTTATGGTTATTCAAATACCAATTATATGCTGATTTCTGATCTCATTGATAAAACCTTGGGTTATAGTCATCAGCAATATATCAAGGAGGAAATCCTGATACCAATGGGGCTGAAAAATACCTTCGGATCCTTGCATGAAGTGGATATAGCAGAAGTGATGAGTGGCTATTATGTTGGTGTTGACACCGATTTCAAAACTGAAGATACTGGCTTGATGCTTGCTACAGCAGAAGATGTGGGGATTTTCTTGCGTGCATTGAACGACGGTTCGCTGTTTAATGAAGGCGAGCAGGAAATCTATTCCTCCATTTATGTGTACGAACATACTGGTCTGCTTCCTGGCTATCAGAGTATTGCGAAATACCACAAAGATCTGGACATGGTTGTCATCCAATTCAATAATACAAGCAATTTTGACGGATATAACTGGAATTTGGGGGAAATCATTTATGGCAGGATTGTCAAAATATTGAGAAATAAAAAATGATAAAGATCCTAAATTGCGTTTTTCAATAGTGAGGGTGAAATAAAAGATAATGAAACAAATTCTTGTAACCGGAGCAACAGGAAATATTGGACTTGAAGTCGTCCATTATTTGAATGCCTTGAATTCGGACTGTGAGATTATTGCGGCTGTACGCCACGTTGCTGATGCCAAGCAGATATTCACAGACACGGTAAACCTTCAATTTAGACAGTTTGATTTTGAGAATCCGGAAACTCTTTCGGCTGCTTTTCACCTGGTTGATGTGCTATTTTTGCTTAGACCGCCACAAATTTCAGAAGTTGACAAATTCTTCCGTCCCCTTTTGGTTGCAGCAAAGGCGAATTGCATCAGGAACGTGGTATTTCTTTCAGTCCAAGGGGCCGAGAAAAGCAAGGTAATTCCGCATAACAAAATTGAAAACCTGATCCAGGAACTTGAATTCAACTACATTTTTGTTAGGTCAAGTTATTTTATGCAAAACCTAACGACAACCTTGCTTCCTGAAATTGTAAAAGATAAAAGGATTACCCTACCTTCAGGTAAAGCGAAATTTAATTGGATTGATGTCAAAAATATTGGAGAAGCAACAGCCTACCTCATCTTTAACTTTGCCAAATATCAAAACAGGTCTTTCGAAATAACAGGAACAGAAAACAAGAATTTCGCTGAAGTAGTAAAGTTGATGAGCGAAATAACCGGAGAAACCATAAGCTTTCAAAGCATCAACCCGATCAGTTTTTATTTCAAAAAGAGAAAAGAAGGAATGGCAAGCGGATTTGCGGTGGTGATGACAACCCTTCATTTTTTGCCGCGATTTCAAAAAGAACCGGATATTTCAGATCACTATCAAAAGCTCACAGGTAAGAAACCAACTTCAATACGGGAATTTATTGCAAGAGAAAAAGAAAAAATAACGGCAAGCCAGCAATAGGGATAGTGCATTCCTATCCCGTAAATCACCTCCTACCCAATATTAAATTTTTTAAAAAAGCGGATCCTATTTAATCAAATAAAGAGATTTACCCCATGAATGGCAGCTGTGCCACCCATTGGTCCGAAGACGAAAAACAAATCCCTAAATTCTATCCATTCTCCTGCAATTTGTATCCATTTACATTTTTGGATCCAACCATATTTGTTGTATGATTTTTACAAATCAAATTATACAACCATGATTTAAAAACCTTTCTTAGAAGTAAATGATAAATAACCCATTTCTAAGGGAGAGAATTTCAATTCTTTTCACAATTTAAAACTACAAAAATGGAATTAATAAATCACAGCATCCAATGGGTCAAAGGCGAGGTTTTACAAGGTAGAATCGGCTTTGCCGCAGGCATTTTGATCGCCTTGGCTTTCCTATATTTTGCCGATTTTGAACAATCGTTTTATAAGGGAATGATTTTGCCAATGGTAATTTTACAACTCGTCTTATTAGGTTATAGTGGTTTCCAAATGGTCATGCGACCCAAACATATTGAAAAGGTCGGTCAGGAAATACAATTAAATCCAGTAAATGCAGTGAATATGGAACTGGAGAAATCCAAAAAAGATGATAAAATATTCAGCATCATAAGAATTGTTTGGGCCGGGCTGTTTGTGGTTTCCCTTGTTTTATTTTTTATATTGAAAAGTGAGTTTTTTAAAGGAATGGGTTTGGGATTTGTGGTCTTCTTTGGAATAGCATTTATTTTCGATTCCTTTTTACATTACAGATTAAAAACCTATTTAACTGCCTTGCAGCAATTATCGTAATATTGAATATGGAAAACCCCGTCAGCCACATTAAAACCATCTCAGAACTGCATAATATATTTGGCTTATCAAAACCCAAACACCCTTTGGTTTCGGTGGTAAGACATTCGGATATGCGTATTGACAGTGTTTTCAGCAATCAGCGTTTTAGCTTGGATATGTACATTATCTCCCTCAAAGGCAATCAGGAAGCCACTTTGAAATATGGCAGAAATACCTACGACTTTCAGGAAGGGTCTATGGTTTTTATTGCGCCCAATCAGGTGATTGCCTCAAGTTCTTCTGATTTTTCAAAAACCCAAGATGAATGGACTATCATAGTGCATTCCGATTTTATTCAGCGTGTCGGCCTGCAAGACAGTATTCGGCAGTACCGGTTTTTTGACTATGAAGAAATGGAATCCTTGCATTTATCAGACGATGAGAAAAAATCACTCACCGAAATCATCCATAAAATTGAGGCCGAGTATCACCAACGCATAGACAAACACACCGATGAAATAATCGCCATCAATTTGGAATCCTTGCTCAAATATTGTCTCCGGTATTACGAACGGCAGTTCATCACCCGAAAAACTCAGAACAAGGGCCTACTTATTCAATTTGAAAATTTTTTAAATAACTATATGCAAGCCGAACTTGCCGAAAAAGGAAAGCCAAGCGTAACGCAATGTGGTGAAGCACTTAACCTTTCGCCCTATTATTTGAGTGACTTACTCAAAGCCGAAACAGGCAAAAGTACCAAAGAGCATATTGATTTAGCTTTGATAAATAGGGCCAAAAACCGCTTGCTGCAATCCAACGAGAGTATCAGCGAAATTGCTTATGGATTGGGTTTCGATTATCCCAACCATTTCAGTAAATTGTTCAAATCCAAAACAGGGATGAGTCCGAAAGAATTTAGGACTTTAAATTGAACGGCTGTATAAATGATTTGAAATGGGTTATTTGCCAATCTAATCCGATTTTTTTAGGTCATCCACATCTTTGCCAGTAATTCAATACTCTACTACAATCAGTACGCCTTCCGTTATGGCAGGGATATACTGAACATTTCATGCTTTCAGCCGAATTATATTGAATTATTGTTTTGCTGGCATCATTGGGTACATACATGAAAAAAAGAAAGCCCTTTACAAAAGGACTTTCTTAATTAAGAAAAACTACTTCAGTGGAAATGTAATCTTTCTCTCAGGGCTAATAAATTAATTAAGCGCCTTTACGATCCGATATATTACATGTTCCCTTGGAGAGGTTTCCATTTGACTGATTTCAGACATACCTTCGGGAACTACGATTTCGGAATCCCACGTAGGATTCAGTGCCTCTTGCAGTGTTGTATAAATATCATACGAAACTGAATTAAAATTCATTTTACTGGAATAAGGTGCGAGCAAAACAGCATTACCCCATCCTCGTTGACTGGTTTGCTTTTTGTCCATGACGGTTTTAATGAACGGTGCCCAATGTTTATTCTCCAAGTCAACAAACGCATTGGGATTCGAAGAATTGTGATAGATCATTTTTATAAATTGGAAGTCCTTTTCAGCCACTACACCAGTCGCCTCTTGCCAACCGGCATTACGAAGAAATAACACGCTGGTGGTTGTGCTTAGAGAGTTGGTCTCCATTTTATCCATAGGTACATCCGGAAATGCTGTCGTGATACTACCCCAGATTTCATTTATAGCGTCTATATCCTTAAAATTATTTATGAAAAGAAAATTCGAAGAATTTTCCATATCATAACCACCCACTTTTTCAAGAAGTGCCCAGAATGTGATATTACCTTTCGGGATTTCTTTACGTACCATTTCGGCCCAATACGTAGTCTCTCTCTTGATAAATTCATCCCGCTTGTCGGCAGGCACTTTGCGGTACATGTAAACCGTAATTTCAGGTTCAGGTGCGGTTGTAGCAGTTGACTGTGCATTGACAGTCACCCCTACAATAACTAATACAATCAGTGTTAACAAAATCTGTTTCATAAAATTTTAGTTATATTATTTGGAAATATGATATAAAAACAAAACAATATAATTTTATTTTTCCATTAAAGCAAATATAAATTTACATAGTTTAAATATTGAAGAATTTAATTCAATGCATAATTATGGGTGCCAAATCTGTGAATTTTTTCAAGTGCTTTTGGGATGCCGTCATTCGTTGGAACAGGTATTTCATTCCTAGGACAGGCCAACTTATTTGATCAGAAGAAATGATTGTAAACGTTAACATAAAAATAATGTAAATAGTACCTGCGCTTTATATTACACGATTACCTTGGTTTTCAATTATGAAAATCAAGACTATGAAAAAATTAACAGTTTTAATGCTATGCTTATTTTTTGCCAATATTTTATGTGCGCAAGATCAACAAGCAATTAGAATTACAAATCGATCTACCCAAAAGGAAATCCTAATTAAAGAAAATAAGAGAATAATAGTTGAAACAACTGACGGTAAAAAGTTATCTGGTCGGTTTAGCGTAGCGGATAATACGATTACAATAGATAATGAAAAACTCGAAATTGCCAATATAGTATCTTTGAAGCGCAACAGGCTTGTAACTTCTAGCTTGACTACAGGCTTGCTTGTCTATGGAGGCACGCTTACTGCCGGCTTTGGGGTATTAATTGGTGTTTTGATTCAACCTTCAGCCTTTCTTTTGGTTATACCCGCAGCAGGAATGATTTATGCCGGAATAAAATCACCAAATTTTAATAAAAAATACAAAACACAAAAAGACTGGACATTTGAGCCAATAACGCTATCTGAATAAAATTAGAGCTAAACCTGTTTTGCATAATGCCAGAAAATTTGCATTGATCAAACGGCTTAAAAAAATTAGACTAGACTGTTCATCTCAGGTTTCCATAATCAGCATATGGCAAAGATATATATCGTAAAAAAAACAGCTACCATTTCTGGAAGCTGTCTATATTATATTTTCAAATAACCTTACCGCTGATTAAAAGCCCTGAGTTTAACTTGGGTAAATTTCCTTTTGGTATCCAAAGGAAAATCACCTTTCATCATCCAATCATAGTAGGAGGGTTCTTCTTTTAGGACCTGCTCTATGGGTTTTCCTTTGTGTTTGCCGAAATTGAAACATTCCACGCCTTCTTCATTGAAAATAAACCTGCCTGCCAGATCCACCATTTTTTCATTGAGGATGCTGTGGATTTTTTTCATGTCATTTTCAAAAATCCCCAATTTATTGCCCAAAAGGTCTTCAGCTTCTTCACCGTTGTATTTGGCAATTTGTGCTTTGAATACCTCATAAGAGGCAACAGTATCAGCTTCGGCACTGTGGGCATTTTCCAAAGTTTGGCCACAGTAGAACTTATAAGCTGCAGCAAGATTCCTTTTCTCCATCATGTGGAAGATTTTTTGGGAATCAAGGAGGTTCCTTTTTTCGATATCGAAATCAATACCTGCTCTCAAAAACTCCTCTACCAATAAGGGAATGTCAAATTTGAGAACATTGAAACCTGCTAAATCCGCTCCAACCAAAAATTGATGGTATTCTTTGGAGATTTCTTTAAAAGTAGGGGAGTTCTTAACATCTTCATCATAGATGCCATGGATCAATGAAGTTTCCCTTGGAATGGGAATAGTTGGATTGATCAAGGAGGTCTTGATTTCTTCTTTCCCGTCAGGGTGAACCTTCAAGATCGATATTTCGACTATTCTGTCTGTGGAAATATTGATACCTGTAGATTCAAGGTCAAAAAATGCTACGGGATTTCTTAAGTTTAAATTCATCATTTTTGGCTTTGATTTATTGTGTTTTTTAGTTGAGACAGGTCCATATCATCGTAATTGCCCGAACTCATCAACAGTAGATTGGTATTCAGATAATCTTGTGATTCAAGAAAAGCTTTGAGTTCGTCAATACCTGTGAAAAGCTTTAGGTCCTTTCTTTTGAAGGCACCCTTGAGGGTTTCCTCATCCATTAACTCTAACTTTTTTAAAGATACGGCTTTTGGGTTTAAATAAATAACTGCCACATCCGCCTCATCAAAGGTATGGGCGTAATTATTGACAAAGTCTTTGTTTAAAGAACTGTAAGTATGTAATTCCTGCACAGCAATTAATTTTCTTTCCGGGAATTGATTTTTAACAGCATTCACTGTGGCTTTCAATTTGGAAGGAGCATGGGCAAAATCTCTATACAATATAGAATGATCTGATTTCGCCAATACTTCCTGTCTTTTGGCAGCTCCTTTGAATTCCTGAACGGCCACATAAAACTGCTCCTTCGTCAATCCAAGACTCAGGCATACTTCCAATGCCCCTTGCAGGTTTTGAAGGTTATGTTCACCAAAGACATTGATAGCGATTTCGCCGGAATCAGTCAGCAGGTAAGTAATTCCGTCTTTTACTTTATAAGGATGGGCTTTGTATGCAATGAGGTTGTCTATTTTTCCTTTGGACTTATGTCCCAGTTCGTCGACAATCGGATCCTCAGAACAATAGATAAAGTAGCCTTGCTGCGGAGTCATATCCACCAGTTTTTCAAATTGTTCCCTATAAAAATCAAAGGTTGGAAAAACATTGAAATGATCCCATGCTATTCCGCTCATGAGGAGAATATCGTGGTGATAATGGAAAAACTTAGGTCTTCTATCCAAAGGTGAAGTCAGGTATTCATCGCCTTCTATGATAATGACCGGAGCATTGGATAATTTGACCATCAGGTCAAAACCTTCAATCTGTGCGCCTACCAGGTAATCAAATTCTTTTTGGTGGAACTTCAGCACATGGAGAATCATGGAGGTGATACTGGTTTTACCATGAGAACCTGAGATGACAACTCTTTTCTTGTCCCTGCTCTGTTCATAGATAAATTCCGGAAAAGAGAAGATGGGGATGTTCAGGTCTTTGGCCTTTTGGAGTTCGGGATTTTCGATTCGGGCATGCATGCCCAAGATAATGCCATCGAGGCCTGCATGGACTTTTTCAGGGAACCAACCCTTTTCTTTAGGTAGGATGCCGGCTTTTTCCAAACGGGTTCTGGAAGGTTCATAAATTTCATCATCAGAACCAGTCACCTGATAGCCTTTGGCTACCATGGAAAGGGCCAGGTTGTGCATCACGGCTCCACCTATAGCAATAAAATGATATTTCTTGGTCATATAAAATCAGCAAAGCCCAAAAGTAAGAAATGATTTTTGGAGGAGGGTGGTTGGGGGGGGTATTTTTTGGGAATTGGGTTGGTTGGAGTTTGTAGTCTCTGTTTACAGTATGCAGTCGCGGTTTTCAGTATGCAGTCTCAGATGGCAGTAGGCAGTCTCAGTTGGCAGTAAGCAGTACCAGTTTGCAGTAAGCAGTCTCAGTAGGCAGTCTCAGTAGACAGTAAACAGTACCAGTAAGCAGTTTGAAGTCTTAGTGAAGTAAACAGTATTAGTAGCTAGTCTCAGCAGCTAGTCTCAGAAGGTAGTATCAGTCACGGTTTTCAGTTTACGGTCCTAGTTTACAGTCTCATTGATAGTCCCACTGCGAACTGTAAACTTCCCACTGAACACTTGACACTGCCCACTGAACACTGCCCACTGCAAACTGCCCACTGTAAACTGAAAACTGCAAACTGCCCACTGGACACTGCCAACTGGACACTGAAAACTATCCTTTCAAATCATACTGAGCCTCCCACTTCTCTCTTGTGCCTTCATATAGAGACTTGTTGGCGAGAGCGACGGAGATGGCTGTTTTTCCGGCGTTGATGACATTGCAACTTGGGAGTTCCTTAGTATTCAGGCATTTGTAAAAATCATCCAAAGCATAATAACTTCCATCCTTTGTTGGATTATCGAGTATTTTAACACCTTTTTTATCATCCGACCAACTGAGTTTGGTGGCACCGGACACACCATCCACATACTCCGTTACGGATTTATTTTCTGGCTCGGGATAGAAAAATCCTTCATTCGTCAAGAGCGATACCATTCCTTTGCTGCCTTTTATTTTGAAGGAATATCCTTCATGTTGGTTGGCGCAAGTAGCGCCAAAATTTCCGACCATGTCAGCATTTCCATAGCGGATGGTTACTTGCACATTGTCAAATGTTTCCCTTCCATCTTTGTAAAAATCGATTCCCCCGGTACCCATGATTTCGGTCGGGGTAGTATCAAAAGCCCAATTGATAAAATCAATTTGATGGGATAGGAGTTCAGCCACCAAACCGCCGGAATATTCCTTATACATTCTCCAATTGATTTGTCTTTCAAGGTCAGAGGAAGGTACAGGTCTTCTCCAATTGTGGTTTCTGTCCCACCTCGCTTCGATTTGAGTTACTTTCCCCAACCAACCCTTTTCTATCATTTCCTTTACCTTGAAATAAAGCGGGGAGTACCTGTACTGATGACCGACCTGAATGGTTTGTTTGGGATATGTTTTTGCCAATTGATTCAATTGTATGACCTGATCGATATTGAAGGTCATGGTTTTCTCCAAGAAAAGATTTTTTCCCGAATCCAAAACTGCTTTGGCATGATCAAAATGAAGATAAAGTGGTGTGGCAATTAAAATCACATCCAAATCCTTTTGATCTACCAGACTCCTGTAATCCGAGTGAAATTTAATTCCAGTCGGGAATTTTTCCTTGGCTTTGTCCAAGCGGAAGGAAAGGTTATCACAAATGGCCTTCACCTGAAATTGGTCGGGCATGGAATTGAGCACTCGATGCAGGCCTGAACCACGGTCTCCATATCCCAAAATCCCAATATTATAGGCTTTATCTTTTATTGAATTGGTCAAACCTGATACAAAAGGAACAGGCGCGGCAGCTCCTGCTGATAGCAAGGCGCCAATTCTAACAAAATCTCTTCTTTTCAAAACAATGAATATTTACTCGGTTAATTAATAGTTTGAAATTTAGGAAACTTTTTAGGGATTCAAAAAAAGGATTTTATAAATGGAGGAACTTATTCTTGACACTACGAGTCTCCAACATTTTGTAAATGTTCAAAATAGGGAATGACATTTAGGATATATCATTCTGGCCTCGGCAAGCTCGGCCACCGGGGTTGTCTAGTTGGGAGGTGGGGGTGGGAAAAGCGGCGCCGCCGCTTTTCCCACCCCCACCTTTATTAACCAGATTCTCCGTTCCCCGAGCTTGCCGAGGGGCAAATCAGAATTCTGTCATTGGTAGTGGAGAAAATTTGGCATTTACAGAAAGGGAATGACATCAAGGCGGGCTGCAGACCTCTCCTGACGTCGAGGTGACAAGGCAAAGTCCTGTAATAGAATTGAATGCTATTTGTAGTCCTAAACCATCAATTTCAAAATCTGTCATTGGTAGTAATTAAAATTTGGCATTTACAGAAAGGAAAATGACATCAAGGCGGGCTGCAGACCTCTCCTGACGTCGAGGTGACAAGGCAAAGTCTTGTAATAGAATTGAATGCTATTTGTAGTTCTAAACCATCAATTCCTAAATCTGTCAATGGTAGTTTTAAAATTTGGCATTTACAGAAAGGAAATGACATCAAAATGGGCAGTAGACCTCTCCTGACGTCGAGGTGACAAGGCAAAGTTTTATTATAGATTTAATGCTATCTGTAGTTCTAAACACTCGATTTCAAAATCTGTCAATGGTAGTCACGAAGGATCTTCAGCGGTCCTAGTTTTGTTTACATCTATCATTTGCGGATTCCCATGAGACCCCCTGAAAGGATCAGGGTGACGGCAGCTCCGGTTTAATAGCAGATTTCTTTCTACTTTCGAAAAAAATCCTGACAATAGATGCCAAAGAATACGGGATTATTGTGGTTTAAATTTTAGGATTAGGTAATATTGATAATTGAAATCAGAAAAGATGCTATTTGCTATTGTGGATATTGAAACGACGGGAGGGAACCCAACTCAGGGTGGGATTACAGAAATTGCTGCCCTGATACATGATGGAGAGCATATTCTGGATCAATTTCATACCCTAATCAATCCTGAAAGGTTTATTCCGGGTTTTATTACAGGATTGACAGGGATTGATCAACAAATGGTCTCGGATGCTCCTGTTTTTTCAGAAATAGCCCACCGCCTTTTCGAGTTTTTGAAGGATAAGGTATTCATTGCCCATAATGTCAATTTTGATTACTCTTTTATCAGGGAGTCTTTGAAAGCCGAAGGATACACACTAGATGTACCAAAACTCTGTACCGTACGACTTAGCAGGAAGGCATTTCCAGGCTACAAATCTTATGGACTTGGAAGGATATGTGAACAACTTTCCATTAAAATAGAAAACAGGCATAGGGCTTATGGAGATGCAGCCGCAACTGCAGTTTTGTTTGAAAAAATTTTCAGGACAAATCCAGATTTGATTTTGGGTAGTTTGAAAAAAAACAACGGAGAAGCATTTTTACCATTAAATATCAGCAAAGAGCAATATCTGAAATTGCCCGAAACCACAGGAGTATATTATTTCCATGATGCCAAGGGTCAGGTGATTTATGTGGGAAAGGCTTTAGATATCAGGAGTAGGTTTAAAGGACATTTTTCTGGCAATACTCATGATACCGAAAAAACAAAACTCAGGTCAGAAATTCATGATATCAGTTGGGAAGTTACCGGAAGTGAATTTTTAGCTTACCTACTTGAATTGCTGGAAATCAAAAGATTATGGCCAAAATATAACAAAGCTCAAAAATTCAAGACCAGTTCTTGGGGACTCTATCAATATGAGGATAGTCAGGGGTTTGTTCGGTTTCAAGTTGCGAAATCTACAAATGGTTTGTTCCCATTGATTCAGTTTGACAACCATTCGCAAGGATGGAAATTTTTGATGGATAAAGTCAAGGAATATGAACTCTGTCCCAAATTAAGCGGAATCCAAAAAGTGCCCAATGAATGTTATGATGTGAAAACAGGTGATTGCAAAGGGGCTTGTTGTGGCAAAGAGGAAAGTCTTTTTTATAATAAAAGAGCAAAAGAGTTTACTGCTCTTTTGCGTCAGCAGTCGGGAAATATTATCATTAAGGACAAAGGAAGGTCTGTTTCAGAGGAATCTGCATTGTATTTTGAAAATGGAGTTTTTGCGGGTTACGGGTTTCTTTCAAAAGAACAGGATTTAGGGAATGATGCCGATATTTTGGATAGTTTGAAAAAAGTCAAGCAATACCCTGATTCAAAATACATTCTTAGGACATTTATTTCGAAGATTCCTATAGGACAAATAAAGATGGTCAAATCAGAAGGAAGTTTATTTTAATAATCTTAATCATATTGCCAGTAACTAACCTATCAAAAAGTATTTCTTTTGATAAAAATCAAGAATGATTCAAAAAAAAGCGATGAAATCCTTTTGGATTTCATCGCTTTTGGTTTTAAAGGGCCAAAGCTGCCAAGCCAAGTTGCTTTTTAAAAGGTTTGATCAGATTGCCAATTTTACTGTTGTAGTTACCCAAAAGCTGTTGTCCCAATAAACCCATCAGGAAATTTTGTCTGGTTTTTTTTAGGTCCAAGAATTGGTTTTTCTTGATTTCATCACCCACTGAACTGTTCAACACCTTGAAGATGTCATCAGTAAAGCTCTTGTTGTTGCTTTTCAATTTCGAGGTTTGGTCAGCATTTAAGCCGAGACCTTCGACATTATCCAAAGCTCCCAAAAGTTGTGAGGAAAGATCCATTCCAGGAACTTTAAGTTTTTGAGCTTGCACATCAACCGTGAAAAATGCTCCTAAAAGCATGGCGAAAATAATTACTGTTGTTTTCATATAGTTTGTTTAAAATTTCTATAAAGTTAAGGAAATAGTCTTATTTGTATTTCCAGTTTAAAAAATTTAAATCTGAAGTTTTACATCTTTTTGGATCAATTACCTTTTACAAAAACTTCTTTTATGGCTTCCAGATAACTAAAGCCATGACCTTCTGTCGGCTCGATGTAATTTCCCTCCAGGTATTCATTCCAACAGCAGATCATGACTGTGTTTCCGTTGCTTGCTTTGTATTTTTCGGATTGTTTCTGTGCCTCCAAGAGTTTGGCCTTGAAGGTGGATTTGTTGCTGATTACTTTGTCTTTTTCAGGTTCACTTGGGAATCCGGTCTGCTGGGGCCAAGTGCCTCCTGCGGGTCTTTGGTCCCAACCCATGGCCACAGGGACCTGGTATTCGAAATTCTTATCGTCTTTATACATTTCTGACCATTTCTCCCAATGACCTCTGTACGTGGCTTTCATGTCTGCATAGCTTCTGTTTTGTTTTTCATAAAAACTATGGTACAAATAGGAGGTCATGCCTTCAAATCCCATTGATTTTAGCCGGGGCACATAATCCTGAAAAAGCAATTTATCGGTATATTTCCCGCCTCTCCATGGTTCACGGGGATTGTTTGCCTGCCACTTGGTTGGCAGGGCATAAGGCATTTCGTTGGGCATCATATTTCCGGATGCTACTGCAATGAATTTAATTCCTTTCAATCCGGCTTTTTGGGCAAGACTTTTTGATCTGTCCAGCAACTCTTTCATTGAAATACCATAAAATGCGGCTCTTGATTCAAGGTCTTGAGGGAAGTACAAGTATACAATAGGTCGTCCATCTTCATCCCTGAGGTAATCCTTTCTTTTGAAGTATTTATCAATCCACATTTGCGTGATTTTATCATGAACCTGAAGGTAAAGCGCTTTGGTAGGGGCTTCTCCTCTGTAGTTTCTTCCGGCAGAAATGCTTGCAGGAGAACCCAAGTCAAGCCATGCCATCCATCTTTCATCACTGTCATCGCACCAATTGATAGCCCACTTCATCTGTTTGGATGTGGGTAACTTCTCATTTTCCTTTAGCAAAACCTCTAACTGTTCAGTCCATTGTTCGATACCTGGAACCGCAACGCGACCATCACGGCTGTTGTCTCTTTTCCAACCACTTGGATAGTAAATTTTGGATTGTGGGCCAAAATTCAGGTGATAATAATAGTGTCTTCCATAAAACCAATCATAGGCAAAAAAATCAATCCCATATTCTTTCATGTATTCCAACTGCTTTTTTGCCACTTGAGGGTCATCTCTTTTATAAAATCCCTTCAAACTTGAATGGGGCTTTCTATCCAAAAATGGTCCTTCGTAAGGATATTGTCTGTTGTAAACTCTACCGCGTGGTCCCCAAGTAGCAGTATTGTTGGAATGTCCACAGTTTTCCCTTCCAGTAAGACAGGCCCAAAAGCTGTCCACATCCACTTTTGGATCAGGGGAAAGATTCCAGCTTGGCATGTAAAATACCCCGACCATATGGTCTTTTTGGTTGGATTGGGAAACAGTTCTGGTTGAGATGCTGATTTCCTTGTTTGATTTTTCGGAAATATCACCTTTCAGAATTTTGATTTCCTCCTTAGGGATATTTTGATTTGATTCGGTAATCTTTTGAACATCACAACCATTGGGATTAAGGCTCAAAAAAATGATAGAGATGATCAAAGAAATGTAGACTTTCATATTGTTTGACGCTAAATGGAATCTTAATTTAACCAAGCTTATAAAAATAAAAAAACCGCTAGCTTTTTTAGTAACGGTTTTTTTAAAATTAAAATTGTATGAAGATTATTTTCTCTTTAATGCTTTTTTAGCAGCCTTCACAATATTTTCAGCATTTAATCCATATTTTTCCAATAGTTGGGTAGGAGTGCCTGATTCGCCAAAGGAATCATTCACACCAACATACTCTAATGGGGCAGGGTTATTTCTAGAAAGCACCTGAGCAATACTGTCACCTAAGCCTCCGTTAAGCTGATGCTCTTCAGCCGAAACAGCACATCCTGTTTTAGCAACAGATTTCAAAATGGCTTCTTCATCCAAAGGTTTGATGGTGTGGATATTGATCACTTCTGCAGAAATGCCTTCCTCTCTCAACATGGCTTCGGCTACTACAGCTTCCCATACCAAGTGTCCGGTCGCAAAAATGGTCACATCATTTCCATCAATCATTTTCCAAGCTTTTCCGATTTCAAATTTCAGGTCAGCAGGTGTAAATATTGGCCAGCTAGGTCGTCCAAATCGTAAGTAAGCAGGTCCGACATGATCTACCAAAGCCAAAGTTGCTGCTTTGGTCTGATTGTAGTCGCAAGGGTTGATGACAGTCATATGTGGAAGCATTCTCATCATTCCCAAATCCTCTAGAATCTGATGGGTTGCTCCATCTTCTCCTAATGTCAATCCTGCATGGGATGCACAGATTTTGACATTTTTATCTGAATAGGCCACCGATTGACGGATTTGATCATAAACCCTACCAGTAGAAAAGTTGGCAAAGGTGCCTGTAAATGGGATTTTTCCACCGATAGTCATTCCCGCTGCCAATCCAATCATATTGGCTTCCGCAATACCTACCTGGAAAAAACGGTCAGGAAATTCTTTCTGAAAAGCACCCATCTTGAGTGAACCGATCAAGTCGGCACACAGACCAACCACATTTGGGTTTTTCCTTCCGGCTTCCAAGAGTCCATCTCCAAAACCTGAACGGGTATCTTTTTTTTCAGTATATGTATATTTTAAATCCAATGTCTTTTCCATCTTAATAATCTCCTAGTGTTTCTTCTAATTGTCCTAAGGCGTTTTCAAGTTCAGCATCACTTGGGGCTACACCATGCCACTTGTGGGTGCCAACCATAAAGTCAACGCCAAACCCCATTTCAGTGTAAAGCAAAATCAAAATGGGTTTTCCATTTCCTTTCAATTTTCCTGCTTCCTCCAAGCCTGCTAAAACCGACTCCATGTCGTTTCCTTTTTTGATTTCCAGCACTTCCCATCCAAAAGCTTCCCATTTTGCTTTGAGGTTTTTTAAATCCATAACCTTTACAGTAGGACCATCAATCTGCTGTCCATTGTAATCAATGGCAGCAATCAAATTGTCTACTTTGTGGTGGGCAGCATACATGGCTGCTTCCCAAACCTGACCTTCCTGCTGTTCTCCATCTCCCATCATTACATAAACGGTTTTATTATCACCGTTTATTTTTTTGGCCTGAGCAGTTCCTATGGCTACAGATAGACCCTGTCCTAAAGAACCTGATGCTATTCTGATTCCGGGAAGTCCCTCATGCGTAGCAGGATGCCCTTGTAGTCTTGAATTTATTTTCCTGAAAGTAGCCAACTCATCTGTTGAAAAGTAACCACTTCTCGCAAGTACACTGTACCATAAAGCGGATACGTGGCCGTTGGAAAGAAAGAAAAGATCTTCGTCCTTACCGTCAAAATTAAAATTGCTGTCATGCTCCATTTCATTGAAATAAAGCGCTACAAAATATTCGCAAAGGCCTAATGCTGCTCCGGGATGACCGGACTGAACTGCATGAACCATACGCAGACAATCCCTCCTTACCTGAGAGCAGATTTGTTTGAGTTGATCAGTTGATTTTTTCTCCATTGGGTTGGATTTATTTTAAAATTTGGTTTGTATGATCTTTGGTGTTTACTTTTTCTATGATTTCGGATAAATTACCATTCTCGTCAATAACGAAAGTAGTCCTTGCTGTACCCATATATTTTCTTCCATACATGGATTTTTCTACCCAGGTGCCATAAGCTTCATGGACCTTTAAATCTTCATCAGCGATCAAGGGGAAAGGGAGATTCTGTTTTTCGATAAATTTCTGGTGTGATTTTTCAGAGTCCGAACTCACCCCCAATACAATATACCCGGCTTTTTGCAATGCCTCATAATTGTCCCGAAGGTTACAAGCCTGCGCTGTACATCCCGGGGTATTGTCTTTAGGATAAAAATAAAGAACTACTTTTCTACCTTTAAAATCAGCCAATTTGATAATGTTTCCATTTTGGTCTTTGGCTTCAAAATTCGGTGCTGGTTTTCCTACTTCTAGTGACATAATTGTTAAAATTTAGTTTGATGATTTATTTAATTGTAGTGGTATAACTTCTTTCATTGCCTGCCATATCCCTTACATTGAGTAAAACATCTCCCTTAAAAGGTTGTTTATCTATTTTTTCTGACCAGATGACATTTTGTTTGTGTTCATAGCGCATCAACACCCATTTTCCATCAACAAACGCCTCAAATTCTTTGATACCTGATTTATCATCTTTGATCACAAACCTCAACCCTGATGAATTTATTCTTATTGGTACAATAGTGGGAGGGTTCCTATCCTCATCAATCACAAAAGTACCAAAATTTCTGGTTTTGAACCTGATATCCTCAGATTCCCATTCACCTCCAATGAAAGATTTTCGGCCATTTTCTGCTTGCTGATAGACATGCATGTATTTTTTATCACCTTGAATACCCGGATCACGCATCAATACTTCCATATTTGACTGAAGATATTCGTTTGGAGCGTTTATTTTCAAAGCAGCTTTCCCATTACTCATCCGTTTTTCCAATCGTAAAAAAAGTTCATCCAAAAGGGTGTTTTCGGAAAAGCGAATTTCCGCATCTTTATTTACGAAGGTGATTTCCTCACCAAATGGTATTCTGAAAATTGCCTCAGGTTTGATGATTTCGGTGCATAAATCCACAGAATCTGGAACTCCATACTTCATATCCCAAAGGTAAGTTCTCCTTCCATCTACCGAATATGCCGGCGGAATTTCCATTTCCAGACTTTTTACAAATACTTTGGCCAAAGTGCCCCATTCAGAATAGTCTGTTTGGATCAGCATGATATTCCTGTCATACGTAACTGAAGTGCTCTGATTGGCTTTGTTCATGGTACTTCCAAGATGAATGGGTGATTCTTCTCCTTCGACCAACATCGTAACGACTCTTGTATTTCCAAAAAAGTCCTTCATGTTTACCTGTAGCTTTTTCCTTTCTCCAACTTTGGCAGTTACCGCCCCTGCTGAAATGGAATCGGGTTCATATAGCTGCATTGGATTATTGGGGTATTGATACAATCTGATAAAGCGGTTTTGGTGTGTGTGAGTCAACAGGAAACGGCCTTTGTTGAAGTCCACATGGTCCACATTGATTCGATAGAGCGGCTTTTCCCCATCTAATAGTTCATAGATTGGAATTCCAAAGACATTGTTGACCCCGTCCATTTTATCCACGGCATGCACTTCAACTCCGACTCTTCCCGATATTTTTATCAGATCGGGCAGGATATATCTTCCACCTTCAATTACACCTTTAAATTCCTGTCTTTGGAATTTCCCATTGACCCGGGAATCAGTATCGAGTGGTTTTAAAGCAATCTTATAAAGAATAGGAGGGGTCTTGTCCACGACTTCCTTAAAATCAAAAATGAACGGGTCAATGGCCCTATCCAGACTATCCCTTATTTCAAAGTGAAGGTGAGGGCCACCTGAACTTCCGGTGTTGCCACCATTGCCTAAGATTTCACCGCGTTTTATAGGCAGAAATTCTGGGTCAGGAAATACTTCCAATTCGTTTTTTTCGGCGAAATACATTTCCTTTCTCATAAAATCCATGATCTTGGGAGAGAGGTTTCTTAGATGCGCATAGACTGAAGATTGGCCATTGTGATGTTTGATATAGATCACATTGCCATAGCCGTATGACGATATTTTGATTCGGTAAACATAGCCATCGGCGATCGACAATATGGGTTCTCCATCTACGCCGCCTATCTTGACATCTATCCCGGAATGGAAATGATTTGGACGGATTTCAGAGAAGTTTCCTGACAATAGATTTCTTTGACCGGGTTTTACTGGAAAAAGATAATTCGTTGATTTATTTACCTCCGGTATAGGCAAAGAATCCCAAAAGGAAAGTTCGGCGGCATAACCATTCAATTGGATAGAAAACCCAATTGAGATCAATAAAAACAGGAAATAAATAGAATTATTTGACTTCAAAATCCAACAGCTTTTTATCTTCAATAAATGCTTCCAACCGGTCTCCAATGCTTACTTTCCCAACTCCTGAAGGTGTCCCGGTGAAAATCAGGTCTCCTTTTTTCAGCGTGAAAAATTTTGATACGTATTCAATGATCGTACCAAAATCAAACAACATTATATTGGTATTTCCTTTTTGTTTTTCCTGTCCATTGATAAGTAAATGGAAATTAATATCATTGAGATCCCCAAAAGATGATATTGGTAAAAATTCCCCTATTGGCGCCGAACCGTTAAATGCTTTAGCAATTTCCCAAGGGAGTCCTTTTGCCTTGCACTTGTCCTGTAAATCCCTGGCAGTAAAATCAATGCCTACACCGATTTCTTCGAAATAACGGTCAGCGAATTTTTTTTGGATGTGCTTGCCTTCTTTTGAAATCTTCAGTACCAGTTCAACTTCATGATGAATATTATCAGAAAAATCGGGATGATAGAATGGAGTGTTGTTTTTTAAAAGTGCTGTATCTGGTTTTAAGAAAACTACAGGTGCTATGGGCCGTTCATTTTTGAGTTCTTCAATATGTTCGGCATAGTTTCTACCAATGGCAATGATCTTCATAGGTTAAGCTAGGTTTACAGGACAAAGAAAAGCAATTTTTGACTGGTTCACACAGGGATTTGGGATAAATGGAGGAGAAAAATTTATTGAAATTTTTAATGGAATAAATTTCATGAAAAATGGATAAATCTGAATTGGTTCAAAATGAGATTTCGGGAATTGAAATCGCTATCATCTTTCAAAACTTTAATAATTTTCCTTTTTCCCATCATTGGGGCATACATTTTTATAAGAAAAAATTTATTTTTTTTGAATAAATTTAGGACAAATTACGTTATCTTAGTGGACAAATTACCTCTCGAAACTATGTCTGAAAAACCATCAATAGTAAGTGAAGCCGCTGTGGCTTATTACAGGAAGACCAAAATGTCTGTTTATGACATATTGGACGTAGAAGTCGATAGACTGAATGAACCTCTCCATCGAGTGGAGACATTCCGCAACGGACTAAAGCGAAAATCTTTTGAAAGCCTAAAAGAAGTGACCGGGCTTGATAACAACACCTTGGCTTCTGCTTTGGCTGTTTCTGCCAAAACCCTGCAGCGAAAAGATGTTTTTGATGTAGTACAATCTGAAAAAATGTATGAACTCGCCGAGTTGTATGCTTTGGGTACGGGTTATTTTGGAAGGGACGGATTTAGGCGATGGATGGATAGGCCACTTTTTACTTTGGGAAACCGCAAGCCGATTGAGTTGATTGATGTTTCGGAAGGAATTGATCTTCTCAAGACAGAAATCATGCGTCTGCAGCACGGTATTGCTATCTAAGAAAAGCCAATGAAAGTTTACAGGATTGCTCTGACCCAATACTGCGATACAAGTGGGGAAGGGGCTAAGCGATATGGTGGCAGGTGGAATCTGCCAGGTATACCCGCACTTTATGGTGGTTCCTCAGTTTCTTCGTCCTTACTTGAAAGGCTAACTATTGATTCGGAATTATTTGCATCAGAAAGGTATGTATTGTACTCCATTATGGAATTTGCTATCCCTGACGAATTGGTGTTTGTTCCCAAACTGAGTGAATTGCCGAAAGATTGGGATGCCATACCTCCGAGGTCAGCGTCACAGGAATATGGGACAAATTTGCTTCAAAAAGGATTGCTATGCTTTGGGGTACCTTCAGTAGTCGATCAAACTTCCCTAAATTATGTTGTGAATCCGATTGCTGAAAAATTTCATCTTGTGACTTTTAAGGTTTATTCTTTAAAGTTGGATGAAAGGATTGTGAGGTAGATTCTTTCTTCCGTTGGCAGTCTGAAGACTGCAATGTGGGTGGTCCAAGACTAAGTCTTGAACCAACATCCCCAAATATCAATACAACACCCTAAACCTAATAGTCCCGGGAATAGCCCTCATTTCATCGATCAATTGCGGAGAGTAGGCTTTGTCGATATCCGAAATCACATAGCCTATTTTTTCATTGGTTTTGAGGTATTGTCCTACGATATTGATTTCAAAATCGGCGAGTATCCTATTAATTTTCGCTAAGATTCCCGGTTCATTTTGGTGAACATGGATCAGTCTATGGGCGTCTTTTAAGAAAGGTAATTGAATATTGGGGAAGTTCACAGAATTATAGGTGTTCCCTGTATTGATATATTCCATGATTTTACCGGGAACAAACCTTGCTATATTTTGCTGTGCTTCTAATGTCGATCCACCAATATGGGGTGTTAGGATGGTATTTTTCATTCCGATCAATTCTGAAACAAACGGCTCTGAATTGTTTTTTGGTTCTTCGGGAAAAACATCAATAGCAGCTCCTGCAAGATGACCCGCTTCCAGAGCATCTTTTAAGGCCTTAATATCGACTACATGTCCTCTGCTCAGATTCACAAGATAAGAGCCTGGTTTCATCTTGGCAATGTTGGCTTTGTCAATGATGTTTTTGTTGTCTTTTCTACCATCCACATGAAGGGAGATGACATCACAATGTGACAGCAACTCTTCAATTGAGTCCATTTTTGTGGCATTTCCCAATGCTAATTTTTCGATGACATCATAGTAGTACACATCAAGTCCCATATTTTCTGCCAAAACAGAAAGTTGAGCACCGATATTTCCATAACCTACGATTCCCAATTTTTTACCTCTGATTTCAAAGCTTCCACTGGCAGATTTATCCCAGATTCCCTGATGCATGCTATGGCTTTTGTCATGGAATCCACGCATCAGAAATATGATTTCTGCTATGGCCATTTCTACCACTGAACGGGTGTTGCTAAAAGGTGCATTGAATACGGCAATTCCTTTTTCTGTACAGGTTTCCAAATCAATTTGATTGGTGCCGATACAGAATGCCCCAATGGAGATCAGCCTGTTGGCGTTTTCCAATACTTTTTTGGTCACATTGGTTTTAGACCGAATGCCGAGCACTGAAACATTTTTGATTTTTTCTACCAATTCATCTTCAGATAGGGCAGAAGAAATGACTTCTACATTGTATCCTTCTTGGTTCATCAGCTCAATACCTATGGGATGTACATTTTCAAGAAGCAATACATTGATCCGGCTTTTTGGGTAGGAGAATTTCTTGTTCATTTTATTGACATAAAGGATTTCATCAAGACTTGGTGCGATGTGGTCGGCTTTGGAAGTTACTTTGGGTCTGCTTACGTTTTCTGTGAAAGCATAAAACTTATTGGCCATGCCGGAGGCTTTGATCTCATAATCTGTATATCCATCTCCGATGACATAGATTTCACCTTCCAGATTCAAATTTTTGATGGTTTCCGGTTTCCCGCCATTTTTTGATAGGATATTTTCCCGGTTGAAATCTACAATTTTTCCGGATTCATCGTACACAAATTCATTGGCAAAAACATTTTCAGCCTTGATTCCATATTCGCCCACAATGGGAGTGATAAAATCCTTGAATCCGTTGGATATAATGATAATGTTGTCAGCATTTTCCTCAAAAAACTCCTTATTTCGCTGAAATGATTTGGAAACTTTGTTTTTCAATTCTACAATCAATTCACTGATCTGGGGCTTGGTGGCTTCTAAAATATGCAGTCTTCTTTCTAAACTTTCCCTAAAATTAAGACTTCCTTCCATTCCCATATCGGTAATATCTTTGATAGCCTGTAATTTTCTTGAACGGTCCGGATCATTGGAAAGACTGATTTCACCTAATACATCTAAAGCTTCTACTTGGGTAAATGTACTGTCAAAGTCAATGATAAATTTCTTGCTATTGGGCATTACTGTTATGAAGTTTTTACAATATCTCCTCAAAATTAGAATATTATTAAAAAAGAATGCTTTTTATTACCTAAAATACTTTGTGACTTTTGATACAATTTTCATGAAATCGATTGAAAAGGATTTAATCGAGCTTATCAGATCAGACTTTCTCCGGTCAATTCGTTGACTAACCATTTTATTTCCAGGTTTTCATCATATTCGGCGTCAAGTATAAATTTTCTTTGTTAACAAGAAATTTATAAATAAACCAATCTGTCTTTGGAGTTGGAATATCCAGGATTTGACCAAAGGAGAGCCATTCCAATGTCCCTTCATTACAATGCGGGGGAGATACCTTGTCGATTTCGGCCAAATACACATAACTAATCCAATTGTATTTAGTCGGGGATGTTTCTGTCAGGATACCGCAAAATTCCATTGTCCTGACCTTGATTCCAGTTTCCTCCAAAGTCTCGCTGATGGCTCCGGCCTGAGGTGTTTCAAATGGATCCAATTTACCGCCAATAGGGGTATAAAGGTCTTTATTCGGTTCCTTAAGACGCTTCAAGAGCAAAAAGTCATCTCCATTTTTCAGCACACAGATGGTAGCTGCTGTTTTTATTCCAAAAGGTACGTTGCTCATCTATCCAATAATTTTTGAAATTCCTCAATAAACTGACCCACATGATGCGCGTCCATCAGGGCATGGTGTACATGGATGGATACGGGCATGGTTTTGATTCCTTCTGATTCTATAACCTGTCCAAATGAAATCTTTGGGCAGGAATCTGGAAAAGAAAAACTTCTGGCATGTGAAATTGAAGTGAAGTCTATCCAAGGAATGGAAGAGAAATGGATAACATTATCTCCCGAACCCGCAGGATCAAGTCCTGTAGTGTTCCTTACCTTTTCTATTTCTATTTTAGCCGATTTTTCGAATTCTTTAAAATCTTCAAGGTAATCCATATAAGAAAAGCCGAATGTTCCATTATCCCTGTTGATGGTGGGTGATGCATTGATTTTGTCATAGATAAGTACTTGGCCATTCTTGATTCTATACTTAAATGCTTCTATAGAATTAGCTGCTTTTAGTGAAGCATGGAGGTAATATAGGAAAAATGAGCTCCCTTTTGATTTGGATGTATTATATGCTTTAGTAAAATTAACGCGAACTGTTACTCCAAAAAACGGTTCTTCAAATTTACTGAAAAATAAAAAGTGGTCATTTCTGGACCACTTTTCAATATCAAGAATCTTATACATAGGTAAGGTTTTATTTGATAGACTTAATCAATCTTTCATTTAGTCCCACATAATCAGGATTCTTTGCTTCTCTTGCCATTTCCATGGATTTTGTGGCACTTTCGACAGCTTCTGTTTTCTTTCCAAGACCAAGTTCAATTTTGGCTTTCAGGTGCATGGTCCAATATTTCGCATCATCTGCAACGGACTTTGATATCCATTCATAGGCTTTGTCCAAGTCTTTGTCATTGGTAAAATAATAATTTGCAGCTTGATAGTATAATCCAGGGTTGTTAGGTTCTTGGTCGATTACCAATTCTTTGATCTGTGCCATCACAATGCTGTCCACCTCAGTTTCGATTCTAAACTTGACCCTTGTGTTTTCCCATTTAATGGAAACAGTTGTGCCGGTATCTGAAATATCCACAAAGTTGATTTCCATGGTCTCATACTTTTGACCTGTTTTTCCAGGTTTCACCGTGAACCTTAAAAAATCTTCCTCCTGATTGTATCCTACAGCACCCCATAATTTGGTGTTTTTGGATAATATCATAGTCCATTCATTTTTACCAGGAATGGAATACAATGCATATTCACCGGCGGGTACGGTATTTCCCTCAATAATTACTTCAGTTTTAAAAGTAATAACTGTAGCCGCATTTGCACCTGTTCTCCAGACTTCGCCAAATTGAACTAATTCTCCGAATATTTTTCTTCCGCGCATACTAGGCCTGCTATATTCTATGCTGACATCGGTAAGTCCAATTTTTTGACTGATGGAAGCAGCAGGGCTTGCTTGTGGCATTTGGATCTGTTGGGCCATTGTTTCGAAGAAAAACAGATTGATAAATATCAATTGCAATAAAATGGATTTGCTTTTCATTTTTATGTATGTTAATTTGGTTGAATATGCAGCAATTGTTGTAAAGGTAATATTTTAATGCTAAACCTATATTGTAATTAAATTTCATTTATGAGGCCAAAGTAAAATATAATAATGAATATTGACCTCTTAAAAAATATGTTTTTTCAATCCACGATTTGAAAATCATTTTCGAGAAAGTTTTAAATAGAAATCGTACTATGGGGATTGCAATTATTTCGCCCGGAAGGGATGTTACACATTGGAAGAATATTTTCCAGCGTTTGGATGATGCTATTGAAGTTCAGGTGTATCCTGATATTTCAAATCACGAAACCGTAGAAGCGGTTTTGTTATGGCAGCATCCTAAGGGAATCCTTAAAGAATTCCCTAATCTAAAATTAATTTGCTCTATGGGTGCCGGAGTTGATCATATTTTATCAGATCAAGAAATCCCCGACCAAATTCCAATTGTGAGAATTGTAGATGATAAACTCACTTTTTCCATGACCAATTATACTCTTATGGGTATTCTGAATTACCACAGGCAGCTAGTCAGGTATCAGGAAAATCAAAAGCAGCAGATTTGGGATATGACCAATCCTGAAATTGACATTCATGTAGGTATGTTGGGTGTTGGAGCGTTGGGAGGAGATGTGGTTGAAAAATTGAGACTCATGGGTATTCCTGTATCTGGTTATGGGAAGAAGCCGAAAGAAGATTTAACCTATCCTTATTACTTTGGAGATCAATTACAGGATTTCTTAGATCAGGTTAATGTCATCGTCTGCATGTTACCCCTGACTAAGGATACAGAAAACTTTCTGAATATTGATTTTTTTAAATCCTGTAATAAAGGAAGCTACTTAATCAATGTGGCGAGAGGCAAGCATTTGGTAGAAGAGGACCTATTGCTTGCACTGGAAAAAGGATATTTGTCCGGAGCACTTTTAGATGTTTTCAGACAAGAGCCTTTGCCCAAGGACCATCCTTTTTGGCGGACAGAGGGTATTTTGATTACCCCGCACATTGCAAGTGTGACCAATCCAGAAGCTGCTGCTCCTCAGATTATTGAAAATTATCACCGTATGAAAAATAGTCAACCATTAATCAATACTATAGACCCAATTCTTGGATATTAATAAGTTAACCTATGAGCACTACTTTTAAGATTATTTGCCCCACCGATTTCTCGGAATGTTCTTTAAATGCTGTAGAATATGCTGCAAAACTGGGTGAAATGTACAAAGCTGATTTGTATCTTTTCCATGTTCCTGACAAAGAAGATTATCAAAAGCTATCAGTCAATGAATTTCATTCAGGAGACCAATATTCATTTATTCAAAAAAAGCTTGACAATCTTGTAGATATAGTCTCCCAAGAGAGCATCCCTAAAGGACTTAAATCCTGTCAGGGTGAGTACAAAGAGGGTAAAACCGTTTCCACAATCCTTGAATATGCTGAGCATCTAAAAGCAGACTTACTGATTGTAGGCACCGAAGGAGTAAATGATTTTAAGCAAAACTTTATAGGAACCAGGGCCAGTAAATTGGTTGAGAAATCAGAAATTGATATCTTGGTTGTGCCAAGAAAGGTGTTTTTCAAAGTACCAAGAAAGTTTGTTTATGCAACGGATTATTTGGAGGAGGATAAAATCGCTATTCAAAAAGTAGTAGAAATGGCAAAATTTTGGAAAAGTGAGATTGATGTGGTACATGTGAGTACTAAAATTAAAGCGATTGATAAATCACTTCACATGACCATGGTCCAAGAAATCCAGCCATTTATAAAGTATGATAAAGTTAATTATATTTTAAAATCTTATAGGGATGAACCTGGATTGGGACTTGAAAATTATCTCATCACTTCAAAAGGGGACATGCTTATCACTTTAAGTAAGAAAAAATCTTGGTTTGATCAGATTTTTTCAAACAACTTGTCCAGAAAGATGTCGTATTTTATCAACAAACCCATGATGGTGATTAAAAGAGCCTAGCTGTTTTTGTTCTTTTAAAATTTGGATCTTAGGAATTTCCAAAACTCAATCCTAGTTCCTTTGTCTGAAATCAGTTTAGAAATCATTCCAAAATATTTGGAAATATTCATTTGATTATCCGAATTGATTCCCTGATTTAAATTATTGGAATCGTTGGTTTTTGCCTTTGGAAACTCAGATCCTTGATTTATATTTTGGTCATGATATTCAGGTTCATAACCTATCAAGTCATCGGATTTTTTGAAACTGGTTTTGGACTTTTGAATATAACCTAGTTTTTCTTCAACCAAACCTTTATTGTTATAGGATACTGCATCTTCAGGATCAAGCTCGATTGCTTTTTCATAATCTCTAATAGAACCCAACAAGTCTCCGATTCTATCCTTGAAATACGCTCTGCTCGCAAATCTGTAAGGGTTACCAGGTTCGAGATTCACAGCTCGGTCGAATTCCGACATTGCTTCATCATTCCTTTTTAGCAAATGAAGAACAACTGCCCTATCATTAATATAAGTTGGATTGTAAGGTTCTTGTGAAATCAAAAAATCAAAATCTTCTAAAGAAGAATTGAATTCTCCCAACCTGGAATTAACCCTGGCCCGGAAAAAATAAAATTCCAGATTTTCAGCATCTTTGCTGATCGATAAATTGACTTGTTCCAATGCCTGCCTAAATTTCCCTTCCTTAAAGAAGGCTACACCCTTTTCAAAATTTTCCACATTAGTGATTATTTGTTTCATATAATTACAAAATAAGAGTGTATAAAGTTTAAAATTACTTTATCCATATTACTTCGTCACCTTTTGAAGAACTGAATTCTTTCTATATTTGATGTGAAAACCTCAATTATGGCTACAAAAGCAGAAGATGTACTCAAAGACCTAAAATCAGGGAAATATGCTCCAATTTATTTTTTGCAAGGTGAGGAATCCTTTTTTATTGATGAGATATCAGATTTCATTGAAAACAACGCTTTACAGGAGCATGACAAGGGGTTCAACCAAATTATCATGTATGGTAAAGATGTCTCCATCACTGATGTTTTAAACAATGCCAGAAGATTTCCGATGATGGCAGACCGGCAGGTCGTCATTGTGAAAGAGGCTCAGAATATCCAGAATTTAGGAAAGGAAGAGCATGATTTACAACTGATCAATTATATAAAAAACCCTCTCCCCAGTACTATCTTGGTTTTTGCTCATAAGTACAAAAATCTAGATGGGAGAAAAGCGCTAAGCAAAGAATTAGAAAAAAATGTGGTTTTTGTCAAATCTGAAAAGATCAAAGACCATCTTCTTGCTCCTTGGATTGAATCTTACATAGCTTCAAAAGGACATTCCATCAATAATCAAACAGCAGTTTTTTTGGCAGAGAGTATTGGTAACAATCTTGAAGTTATTGCAAATGAAGTCGGGAAACTATTACTGAATTTTAGTGAAAAAACAGCCATAACAAAAGATCATATCCAAAAATATATAGGGATCAATAAAGAGTACAATACTTTTGAACTTACTAAAGCAATTGGTGCAAAAGACGTTGTCAAGGCCAATAAAATCATTCATTATTTTTCACTAAATCCCAAAAGTCATCCTCTAATTCCGATCATCGCGCTCATTTATAGTTTTTTCAGTAAGATAGCCATCGTCCATTTTAATAAACAAAAAGGAGAATCTGAATTGGCTAGAATTGCGGGAATACATCCTTATTTCCTTAAAGAATACAAATTTGCGGCTAATAATTACCGCTTAGGCAAGGTTATTGACAATATATCATACATAAAAGAAGCTGATTTACGTTCTAAAGGAGTTGATTCCAATGGAGTTGATGATAGAGAAATTCTCCGAGAACTTGTATTTAAAATCATGCATTAAAATTTTGCGGCTATTACCCATGAAGAAAAGTTTTGTACTGCTATTGAGTCTTTGGATAGTCCTAACGGGATATTCACAATCAGGTCTTTATCAATCCGGAAATCAGATAGTTTTAGATGAAAATCTTGATCTTTTTCAAAAGCAGCTGTTCAGTGCTACGAGATTTGAATTTGAAAATCTGAAAGATGTTACTTTGGAGGAGAATCAGAGTGTTTTAGTTGATTTTCACCATGCTGTCTCAGCACTAAAAATAGAAAATCCGGGAGCTGCCGATTTGATTTATTATTTTATCAGAAACTACCCCAACAGTCCCAAAGTCAACGAGGCTGCATTTATATTGGGTAGCCACTTTTTTGATAAAAGAAATTATAGAGAGGCTATTCCTGCATTTCAAAAAGTAAACACTGGAAATATATCCCCGAAGCAAAAATCAGAAGTTTTGTTCAAAACAGGCTATTCTTTTTTTCAGCTAAAAGACTATAATAATGCTTTGGGATATTTTAATCAGGTGAAACCTTTGAGAGTCGAATATAGCCCTGACGCCTATTATTATGCTGGTTATATAGCCATGGAGAATGGACAATTTGACCAAGCTATTGCCGATTTCAAAGAAGCCGACAAAACACCTTTTTACAGTCAAAGAGTCCCTTATATGCTTTCCGGGATTTATTATAAGCAAGGATATTTTGATGATTTGATCTCCTACGGAGAATCGGTTATCCAATCCAGAAAAACTTTGGATAGAAAAGAAGAGATTCACCTTTATTTGGCAGAGGCATATTTTGAAAAAAGGAATTTTCAGCAAGCGGCAATCAATTATGACGCTTTCGTAAATTCAAGAAAAAGAGATTTGGATAGGTCACAGATTTATAAAGCCGGAGTAGCGCAATTTGAAATTCAGAATTTTCAAAGGGCAACGGATTACTTTAAAGTCACTGCTGTAAATGATGATCAGATCGGACAGGTCTCCAGTTATTACCTCGGGCATTCCTATCTGAAGCTCAACGATCCCCAATTTGCCTCCAATAGCTTCAATGCTGCCTATAAAAGTGATATTGATCCCAAAATCAAAGAAGAGGCATTGGTCAACTACGCCAAAGTAAACCTGGAACGTGGGAGTTTTCAAGATGCTGTGAATGCCCTTGACACTTATCTGAGCACCTATCCACAAGGACCATATGCCAAAGAAGCTGATGAATTGCTGACTGATGCCTTGATCAATACGAGTAATTATCTCAGAGCAATAGACCACATAGAGAAAATGCCCAAAAGGTCCTCAAGAATTAATGCGGCTTATCAGAAAATTACTTTCTACCAAGGTATTGTTTATTACCGTGACAAGAAACACGATTTGGCAACTACTTATTTTAATAAATCATTAAAATTCCCGGAAGATAAGGATATAGTTGTTCAGACACACTTTTGGAAAGGGGAAAACTTTGCGTCTCAGAATGATTTGGCCCAAGCCATCAGTTCTTATGAAGCACTTCAAGCTATGAGACCTAGACCTGCAGACCCATATCTCCAAAAATCATATTATGGACTTGGATATGCCTTTTTTAATACCCAACAATATGCAAAAGCAGAGACGCAGTTTAAAAATTATGTCGAAAGAGTAGGGAAAACCGATGATGCTACCAATTATGATGAGTCTGTAATCCGATTGGGGGATATCTATTATGTGCAGAAAAGATTTTCAGATGCCCAGAATATTTTCCAAAAGGCTGTTCAAGAGAATAACACCTATATAGATTATGTGTATTTCAGGTCGGGTGTTGTTTATAATTTTCAGAACAGAAACAATCAAGCCATTGATCAATTGGATAAATTGATTACCAATCACCCCAATTCATTGTATTTTGAAGATGCTTTATTCCAAAAATCTCAAATTAATATGGAAGAAATGAGGTATGAGGAAGCAAGAGATGGTTTTGCCAGATTGATCAGCAGTAGGCCCAATAGTCATTTTGTGCCTTTCGCTCTTGAAGGAAGTGCTGTGGCCAATTTTTCTATGCAAAATTATGATCAAACCATCAATGAATATAAACGAATCCTGGAAAACCATCCTAATTCCTCTAATGCAGAGGCAGCTTTGGTTGGTCTACAGGAGGCATTGACTTTACAAGGTCGTACCGGTGAATTCTCACAGTATCTCAGCCGCTATAGAAATGCCAATCCTGACAACAAAAGTCTACAGAACCTTGAGTATGAAGCGGCCAAAAACCTGTTTTTTGGGGGAACCTTTGACCAGGCTATTAAAGCCTTTACAGGTTATTTGAAAAATTATCCTCAGTCTGCAAATACAGCTGAAGCCAATTATTTCATTGGCGATTCCTATTATAAGTTGGATAATAAGGTATTGGCATTGGAGTACTTTTACCAAATTGAAAGGGAGAAAAATTCACCACAAAGATTACGGGCTGTTCAACGCATTGCCACGATTGAACTGGAGAATGAGAATTTTAAAAATGCCATACCCTATTTGAGAGAATCGAGTAATTATGCCCGAAATAAAATCGAGGAATTTGAATCTAACAATGGCTTGATGCTCGCTTATTATCAAACCCAATCCTATGACTCAGTCATTTATTTTGCTGACAAGGTCATTTCTTTGGGAAGTGTGACACAGGATGCAATTCCTGAGGCCATGTTGCTCAAAGCTAAAGCATATCGGAGGAAGGGTGACAATAGTTTAGCGGATGAAACTTTGATGGATTTGGTCAATGAGTATAAAACAGTACATGGTGCTGAAGGCTTGTTCCTTTTGGCAGAAAGCTATTCGAAAAAGCCTGATTATACTCAATCCAATAATGCAATTTTTGATTTTGTGGCACCGTTTTCTTCCCATGATTATTGGTATGGGAGGTGTTTCATCTTGTTGGCTGATAATTATATCAAGTTAGAGGAGGATTTCCAGGCCAAGGCGACCTTAGAATCCATATTGGAGGGTTCCACGAATCCGGAAATAAAAGCAATGGCAAGGGAAAAATTGGCTACTATTAAATAAAGAAGAAAGAAATTCATGAAAGTAAATATTCGTTTTGGATTCGTATTTATTCTTTTTGGTATGATTCTGTCGGGAGTCTCTACCGAAAAAGCTTTAGGCCAACAGACAGGTGAGGTCAAAGACCAAGAGTTTATTATTCGGAAGGACAGGGTTTTGACTTTGCCCACGCAACCCAGAAAATTCGAAAGGGTACCGGCATTGCCAAGCGCTAAAAGTACCAGTAATTATAATTACACAGTAGAGCCCTTTTTTCTTTCTTTGCCGCCACTGGATATTAAAACAGAAGTTGCCCAGAAAAACTTTCAAAGAAATAATGAAGAACTTTATCCGGGATTTGTAAGATTTGGATTAGGTAATTACAGTTCACCGTTACTTGAAGCTAGATATACCAGTTGGGAAGATTCTGACTATGATTTCTCTGCAAAAGTAAGGCATCAGGGGTTTTATACAGGTCCTGTAGATGGAAGAAACTCCGCAGAGACATTTACCAATGTGACAGCTGATGGGACTATTTTTAAAGATGTATTCCAATTATATGGAGGATTAAAATATGACAGACATAAATTTAACTTTTATGGTTATGATCCCATGAATCCGGTTTTTGAAGATTTTATACCGAATCAAAATATTCTCAACACATTTCAACTTACTGCAGGTGTCCAAAACATTGAAAAAATGGATGGCCTTAATTACAGCGGTATGTTGAGTATTAGGGGATTTAGTGACAATTATGCTGCATCGGAAAATGAAATTGCTTTCAAAGGTAATACTGATTTTTGGTTTGAAGATTACCTGAAAACGGCCATAAACCTTGATTTGTCTTTGACAAGTCCTAGAGATGAGTTGTATTCTGATATCAAAAGGAATTATTTTAGAATTAACCCGTATGTGAGATACCATAATGAAAACCTCTTGGTGAAAGCGGGGGTTAATTTGGTTTTTGAAAATGATATTACACTTAATAAAAATTCAGATTTTCATATATTTCCTGTACTTCATGGACAGTATATGATTCAGGATGAATTTGGAGTATATGCAGGCTTTGAAGGAGATGTCATCAGAAAGACCTATCATGACTTTGTCATGGAAAACCCATTTTTGGGGCCAAGTGATCAGTTGCTCAATACCATTCAAAATTTCAAAACAGGAGCAGGTGTAAAAGGTAAATTATTGGATGAATTCACTTATGAAGCAGGTTTCAATGTCGGAAAATTCAGAAATATGCATTTCTTTGCCAACACCCTTACTGACAGCTTAAGGTTCAATATGCTTTACGATGAAAATACCAGACTGTTGAATTATACGGTTAAGTTAGGTTGGGAATATGAAAATTGGTATAAGGTTGATGCCAATATTGATTATTACCAATATACGCTAAGTACTTTGAATGCAGCGTATCATAGACCTGAGTGGGAGGTTTTGATCAACAATCAATTTCTTCCTGAGGAAAATTGGTTGATCCAGTTCAACGCACATTTGATGGGAGGTATCCAAGGATTTAATCAGCAAAATGAAGCTTCACAAAGATTACCTGCTATTCTAGATTTACAGCTTAAGGCAGATTATCAGATAACTGAGCAGATTTCTGCTTTTGTAATAGGCAACAACCTCTTGAACAGAACCAATCAGCGGTTTCTGAATTATCCGGTCAGAGGTATTCAAGGGATTGTAGGAGCTACCTACAAATTTTAAATAGCAGAAAGCCTAATAAGAGATCATTGCTGTAAAACAAATTTGCCTTTTGATTCAATTGAAGTAGCTTCGCAAACTGATAAGTGCCCTAATCATGACTGAAAGAGAAAACCAAAACAAACCTAACATAGAAGATAAAGATTATGGTTTCCCTTTTGTGGAAGTAACGCCAATCGCATCAACTATTGAACCCGAAAAAAGCGAGAAAAGTGAGTTTATAAAGGAAAGTATTGTTAGTTCTGATAGTATAAATCCAGTCATTCAAGAAAAACCTGAAATTGTAGCCTCGCCTATTAAAATCAAATCTGAAAAAAAGATTCCGAGAAAGACGAAAAGCCAAGTGCCTTTATTGCTATCTCTGGTTTTTTTAATTGTCATTATCCTAGGTTCGATAGCCTACTTTCTTTACTATTTGCCTGAATCAGGTTTGGAGACTTATAGCCCAACAGTTTCGGAAGAATCAATTTCTGAAGAACCATTAGCTGAAGTAAATGAAGATTTAGACCCCGAGTCAGATGAAATGGAAGATTTGGGAAGCTCAGGTGAAGCGGAAATTGAAACACCTGATGTTGTCGAATCTCCTGAGGTATTTACCCCAGAAATTATTGTGGTGGATAGGAGGGGGCAAATCCCATACTATAATGTAATCGTAGCAAGTTCACCCAATGAAAGAATAGCTAGGGCAGAAGCACAAAAAATGATTGATAAGGGAAGAAGTGCATGGATTATTTTTCCCTTCGGTAATACGAACAACTACCGGATTTCCGTTGGAAGGTACGAGGATCTAGAATCCGCTACCAAAGCCATGGAAACTGCAAAGGTAGAATTAAATGAATCTTCTTGGATTTTGAAATATTAAAATGATTTTAGCACAAACCTTGAGTACAGATGGTCAGTTTATGGCCGATTCCCTTTCAGTAATGGAAAGCGGTAAAGACAGCATTGGATTGCTGGATTTAATGATTAAAGGCGGATATATGATGATTCCATTATATATCCTGTTTGTCTTGGCAATTTACATTTTTGTAGAAAAATTGATCACACTTCGGAAAGCTTCCAAGTCACCCAAGCATCTCATGGATCAGATCAAAATCTTGGTTCAAGGAGGGAAGATTGATCAGGCCAAAATGCTTTGTCAGGGAGAAAATAATCCTGTATCAAATATGATTACCAAAGGTTTGGAAAGAATTGGTAGTCCACTTAAAAACATTGAAGTGTCCATAGAGAACGTAGGGAAAATTGAAATCTACAAACTAGAAAAGAACCTAGGATTACTTGCTACAGTTGCTGGTGCAGCTCCAATGATCGGGTTTCTGGGCACTGTGGCAGGTATGATCAAGGCATTTATCGGAGTGGCACAAGAAGAAGGGATGGTTTCTCCAAAACTCCTTTCTACGGGTATCTATGAGGCAATGATTACTACTGCCACTGGTTTGGTAGTCGGTATTGTTGCCTATTTGGGGTACAATTACTTGGTAACCCAGGTTTCTAAACTGGTCCACAGTATGGAATATACCACTGTGGAATTCATTGACTTATTGCAAGACAAATAATATGGCACTGCAATCCAAACACAAAGTTGATGCGGCATTCAGTATGTCATCCATGACAGATATAATATTTCTGTTATTGATATTCTTCATGTTGACTTCTTCATTTATTACACCTTCAGGATTACCGGTAAATCTTCCTTCGAGTGAAGCTTCGGATATCGTGATGCAGGAAATTACTGTTACCGTAACCAAAGACCTTAAATTTTCCGTTAATGATAAGGTGATATCCAGAGAACAGGTCAAAACGGAATTGGCTAATTTACTTCAAGACAAAAAAGGACAGGTAGTTCTTCATATTGACAAAGAGGTACCTGTAGAATATCTGGTAGAAATTGGTGGCATCGCGGCCGGTTTGGAAGCCAACGTGTCTATTGCAACAAAACCTTATAAATAAAATGCAGATTTGGGAAGCAGATAGTCAAGAGGCAGAAAATAAAAGGAAAGCCTTGATCATTACCATCATTGTTAATGTGTTGGTATTGTTGGCTATTTTTTTCATTGTCGTGTGGCGTGAACAGGTTCCCCCCTTGCCAAAATACGGAATGGAACTGAATCTGGGTTTTTCGGATTTTGGAAGCGGTAATAACCAAACCAATTCACCTCCTTCAGAAGCCCAAACCCCAAATTCTCAGACACCTGCCCCCGGAGATCAGGCACCTCAACCTGTGGAAGCTACAGTGCCAGTTACACAACCGAAAACAGAAGCAGCCAAGCCGGCAACTACAACAGCTAAGCCTACCGTGGAAGCATTATCAAAAACTCCCAGCCCGGTAAAAGCGAGTGAAAAACCTACACCTGCTGTAAAGGATCCAAGTCCAGCAAAAAAAGAAACCACACCCGTCACCCAACCTTCTGTCAGTGAAGCAGAGAAGACCACCACCAAAGCCGAAGAAAAACCAAAAATAGATCAAAGAGCGATTTTCGGAGCAGGTGGCACAACAGGATCAGGTTCACAGCCTGCCGCGGGTAGCGCACAAGGTGCTTCTACCCAAAAAGGAGATGAAGGCAAGCCCACAGGTACGATTGACGGTAGGGCTATAATGGGTTCAGGTTCGGGAGAAGGAATACCAGGTCCAGCTTCCGGTTATAACCTTGAACTGGCAGGTTGGGATTTTGCCTCAAGGCCAAATATTAGAGATAATGTATCTACGAGGAATGGAAAGATAGTTTTTAATATTACAGTTGATGATAACGGGAAAATAGTTCAGGCTGTTCCTAGGGAATACAATGTCTCTAATGAAGTTTTGGCTTATTACCGAACAGTTATTAATCAGATAAACTTTAAGCGACAGGGTGGGGCAGCAACTGCTGAATTCTCCCAAGGTAGAATCACTTTTATCATCAAAGTAGATTAATCCATGACCTATCAGGAAACATTGGACTACCTGTTCAATGCATTACCCATGTTCCAGCGCATAGGGGCTGCTGCCTTCAAAAAAGACCTCAGCAATACCGTAGCTCTTTGTGACCATTTGGGAAATCCTCAAAATCAGTTTAAAAGTATTCATGTAGCCGGTACAAATGGTAAAGGAAGTACTTCCCATGCCATCTGTTCGGTTTTAATGGAGGCAGGTTATAAGGTAGGTTTATATACATCTCCGCATCTTAAGTCTTTCACCGAAAGAATAAAAATCAACGGAGTGGAAATACCTGATAAAGAGGTCGTAAACTTTGTGTCCAATAACAAGATCTTTATAGAGGAGTTAAAGCCGAGTTTTTTTGAGATGACGGTTGGTATGGCCTTTTGGTTTTTTGCCAAGGAGCAAGTTGATGCTGCAGTCATTGAGGTAGGCATGGGAGGCAGGCTGGATAGCACAAATATTATTCAACCCGAAATTTCGATAATCACAAATATTGGGATGGATCATATGGAATTTTTGGGTGATACTTTGGATAAAATTGCTTTCGAAAAAGCAGGAATTATCAAGCCAAATATCCCTGTCATTATCAGTCAGAAACAAAAAGAAACTACACCTGTATTTATAACTCAATGCGATTCACATCAAGCACCGATTTTTTTTGCCGAAGAAACCTACTCAGTAAAAAAAACAAGTGTGAATGAAAATGGAAAATCTATTTTTGAAGTAACCAATAATGAAATAATTGATACCATTGAATTGGATCTCAATGGAAATTATCAGGCAAATAATCTTCCCGGAATTTTGAAATCAATCGAGATTTTAGTCTCTAAAGGGTGGAAGATCGAAAATATCCATTTGGACTCAGGTTTATCCAATATAGTCAAGAATACCGGACTCAAAGGAAGATGGCAGGTTTTGAGTAATAATCCGCTTACCATTTGTGATACTGGCCATAATGAAGATGGGATAAGATTCATCGTGAATCAGTTGGAGCAAATTCAATTTAAGAACCTGTATATGGTCATCGGTATGGTTAAGGATAAGGATATTACGAAGGTGCTATCATTGCTTCCCAAAAATGCCAATTATGTGTTTTGTGAGGCAAAAATCCCAAGAGCTATGCCTGCAGCCCATTTGTACCAAGAGGCTCTAAAATTTGAGTTAAATGGAGTAATCATTAAAGATGTCAATGATGCCATTGATTACGTCAGGAAAATTGCAGCAAAAGAAGATCTAATATTTATAGGAGGCAGTACATTTGTGGTTGCCGAAATCAAGGATTTATAGTTATGAGCAGGAGAAAACTGCAAAGATTCAAAGAAAATGAGGCCAACAGAAATGTTGTCCAACTGGGGAAAGAGATTTTTGAAGTCATCAAAGGGAATTGGAATGCGCTGCAGTTTGAAAATAACAATCCGATCGTTGTTGAATTGGCCTGTGGAAGGGGAGAATTCACCGTTGGGTTGGCAAGACATTATCACGAGAAAAACTTTATTGGTGTAGATATCAAAGGATCCCGAATTTGGAAAGGAAGCACAATAGCTATTTCAGAAGGTTTGGACAACGTGGCTTTTTTAAGAACCCAAATACAATTGTTGGAAAATTATTTTTCAACAAATGAGATTTCGGAGCTTTGGATTACTTTTCCTGACCCTTTTCCTAGAGAAGGTGACGAAAAGAGGAGATTGACATCTCCAAGGTTCTTAGAAATGTATAAACCACTTTTGAAAAAAGACGGGATCATACATTTCAAGACTGACAATACCGGTCTATTTGATTATACCTTGGAGTTGGTTGAGCAGAGGGATGATTGCGAAGTTATATTCCACACCCATGATTTTTACGAGTCTCCAATGAAAGACATACACCATGGCATCAAAACCAAGTATGAAACCCTATTCAGTGAAAAAGGGGAAAAGATCAAGTATCTGAAGTTTAAGTTTGCCTGAAAGGTTAAGTGAGATTTGAGATATAAGACTTGAGACATAAGACTTGGGTTATATGATTTGCTTAGGGTACCAATGACAGATTTTGAAATCGAGTGTTTAGAACTACAGATAGCATTAAATCTATAATA
>NZ_JABFHF010000002.1 GCF_015476655.1 Aquiflexum lacus | reverse complement strand
CTATTGCAAAATAATATTTGGATCAATACTTGACTTTAAACACAATTCATTTCGACCGTAGGGAGAAATCTATAAACCTGAAGGCAAAACAGATTTCTCCTTCGTCGAAATGACAAGGAAAACCTTTTTCCAGTCCTAAGGCGTCTATTCATATTCTATCGTTTCGTTCTCTTTAATCATATTCCTCATTAGCTACGGAAAAGTCGTCTCAAATCTCACGTTATATATCTTTCTTCTCCAGAAATGTAATCGGCACGAACTCCTCAATAATTCACCTTCAATTCCTTCACTTTGGTCGGCAACCAAACCTGCATTTCATTGGCACCACGATTGGCCCAAGTGTAATAAGGAATAGCAGTGATTTTTTGTTTTTTGGTGAGTACACTATTTCCATCTTCAGCCACTGTCACTACATTGACATCACCCTGAATAGCCATCACTTTTTCCTGAAGAACTGTATACTCTACTGCCTCAAAACTACTGTTTTCAGGTACGACGATATTCCAAGCTTTTCCTCCATTATCTGCACCTTCTACACAATAAACCATTGGACCTCTTTGCAATGCAATCCTATCCTGATTGGCCTCTACTTCATTTCTTGACCTGATTTTCCTGACTTCCATAGGTAGTTTGTAAGTGATGACATCTTCCATACTCCACTTCCTGTCAATGGTAATATATCCGTTTTCGAGATTATGTGGCACAGGTCTGCCGTTCAGCATTACCGAATAAGTCATTTTGCTTTTTCCTTCAAACTGGTACAATCCACCAGGTACGGCTTCCTCCCTTGCCCAACCCGGCAACCTCATTTTCAATGCATATTGAGTCTTTTTTGGGGGATTCATGGTAATTGTAATCTCACCATCCAAGGGATAATTGGTACTCATTTCAAATGGAACCTCAACTTTACCCATTTGAAAAGTTGTACTGCTCCCAATAAATAGATTGACCCAAATGGTATTCTCAGAAGTGGCGTAGATATAATCACCGACTGATGCCACTAAACGTGAAATATTGGAAGGACAGCAAGCTGTACCAAACCAAGCCCTGCGGGAATGTTGTCCATTGGAAGCCAAGGGATTTCCATAAAAAAAGCTGTCCCCTTTCAAGCTCAATCCATCCAGGGCCGCATTGTACAGACTTCGTTCCAAAACGTCCACATATTTGGAATCTCCTTCCAAGGAATTCATTCTTTGGTTCCAGAAAACCATACCTACCGAAGCACAGGTCTCACTGTAGGCCCGCTCGTTGGGAAGGTCGTAATCCACTGAAAAACCCTCATTGCTGCCCGAAGAACCTATTCCTCCCGTGATGTACATGTTTCTATGAACTACATCCTCCCAAACTGTCTTCATGGCATCCATATAACCATCATCTTTTTTGGCGGCACCTACATCGGCAGCACCGGTATACATATACATGGCCCTGACCGCATGACCTGTAATTTCTTTCTGATCTTTGACAGGGACATCATCTTGGGCATATTTTGGCCCCCAATGTGGATTATTCCAAATCGCACCTACACCATGTCCCCTACCCCTTTGGTCCAAAAACCAATCGGACAATTCCAGATACTTTTCCTCATCGGTGACTTTATACAATTTGACCAAAGCCAATTCTATTTCCTGATGGCCAACAACCCAAGGGGTATTGTTTTGTCTGAATTGCTGATCGATATGGTCAGCCATTTTGATCCCCACATCCAATAATTTTCTTTTTCCGGTGGTCTGATAATAAGCCACGCCAGCTTCTATCAAATGCCCTGCACAATAAGCCTCGTGTTTGTCCATGTCTTTCCACCTGCTTTCCAATCCGGTCAAGGTATAGAAAGTATTGATATAGCCATCTTCTTCCTGGGCAGCGGCAATTTTATCAATCCACTCATCCGCTTTTGCCTCCAAATCAGTATCTGAATGGTTTTTCAAAGAGTAAGCAATGGCTTCCAAGGCTTTGTAGACATCACTGTCATCGTAATAAATCCCCTCATGCTTTTCATTTGCCCGTCTTGCTGCTTTTTCGAAATTACGGATCCGACCGGTTTCCACCTCTGTTTGTTGGATGCAGACCTGTAAAGTGGTATTGGCTACTTTTTCCAGTTTTGGCTTCCAAAAACTGTCTGTGATGGTAACTTGGGAAAAGCTGACAGGCTCAAGCCTTATCAAGTCAGATTGAGCATTTAGCGGGCCAATGCCTAAGGTTATGACAGTTAGAATGAAAAGCTTTAAAGTCCTCATAGGTCTGTATTTTGGGTTTGATTTTAAAAGGTAATAAAGTTCGATCTTTCATGCATCATTTTTTATTTGGACTGCGAATTTTGGGGTCAATTGTATCAAAGGCTTATCCTTGTCTTTTCGACCATAGGTCTTGTCCGCCGTGGCGGAAGAAATCTATTTACCCGGGAGGTTCAGACCTCTCTTGTCGTTCAGGTGACATGGGAAGATCATATTTAACTCTTCGTCCCTTTTAATAAAACAATAGGGTATTACTCCTATAAATCCTATTGCGTAAAATCCTGCTAATCCTTACATTTAGAATAATCCTAAGGTAAAACCTAATCATATTGAAATTCAATTTTCTGTAATCGCCCTAAAGTAATTCCGTAATGCCAAAACCTTATTTTAAGTTATATCCACTTACCTCTGCTTTATTATTACTATTGATGGCATGCCTTTCCTGCCAAAGGTCTGCTAATGACTCCATGGAAAGATCTTTGGGGAATGCAATTCAGACTTTTGAATTAGAGGATGGATTTCAGATTGAACTGATAGCAGGGGAACCTTTGATTTCGGATCCTGTGGATATGGAAATTGATGAGTTTGGCAGAATGTATGTCGTGGAAATGCATGGGTATCCTTTGGACTTGAGTGGGAGTGGAAAAATCAAACTGTTGTCTGATACCAATGGGGATGGCAAAATGGACCAAAGTACAGTCTTCGCTGAAAATCTGGTTTTGCCAACAGGAATACTTCGTTGGAAAAATGGACTATTGGTCACCGACCCGCCACATGTTTATTATCTGGAAGACAGAGATGGAGATGGCAAAGCGGATATCAAAGAGATTGTCTTAACGGGTTTTGCAGTATCCAACCCCCAACACAATGTCAACAGTCCAAGATTAGGTTTGGACAATTGGATCTATCTGGGGCATGAACCTGCGGTATCGACCAACACCTTTCAGGATCTGTTAGGTGACAGGGGCTCTGAAGTTCATTTCCCCTCAAATCATGAAGTAGTTCGATTACCCCAAAACGCAGGTGGCAGAAGTGTAAGGTTTCGTCCTGATAGTTTTGAATTGGAAGTTTTGGCAAGCCGTACTCAATTTGGACATACTTTTGATAAATGGGGTCATCGCTTCGTCATCAATAACAATAACCATATCATACAAGATGTCATTCCTGCAAGGTACCTCAACCGAAATCCCTATCTGCTGGTTTCACAGAGCACTGAATCCATTTCTGACCATGGAAATGCCGCGGAAGTTTTCCCCATCACCAAAAATCCCGAGCATCAACTCCTGACTGATTTGGGAGTGATGACATCTGCCTGTGGCATCACAGCCTATCTTGGCGGATCTTTTTCCTCAGAATATGATAAAGCGGTTTTTATTGCCGAACCTGTCAGTAATATCCTTCATATAGATTTACTTTCTGATAATGGGACACTCTTCAAAGCCAGTCGCCAACATCCTGAAAAGGAATTTCTTGCTTCCACAGATTCCTGGTTCAGACCGGTCAATATGTATATCGGTCCTGATGGCGCGCTTTACCTCCTTGATTATTACAGACAGTATATCGAGCACCCTGAGTGGATGGCTGAAGATGTCGTGAATTCAGGAGCATTGTATAATGGTACTGACAAAGGAAGAATTTACAGAATCACGCCTAAAGGAACAAAGCCTTTGGACTGGTCCAACAAATTGAAGTTGGGAGATTTTACTGATCAGGAACTGGTCGAGAAACTCGCTGATTCCAATATTTGGTGGAGAAGAAATGCCCAGAGACTTTTGGTGGACAGGAAAATTTCAGAGATTCCAAAAGAGTTATTTGAAATGGCAAGTAATATTCAAAAGCCTGAAGGTAGGGTTCATGCCTTGTGGACTTTAGAAGGTCTTGGTAAAACAAACCCGGAACTCATTATCCCTGCATTTCAGGACAAAGAGGCGGGAGTACGAAAAAACGCCATTCAGATTGCAGAACTTCATTTGTCTAAATACCCCGAAATGGAAACTGCACTGCTTCAAATGGTTTCAGATAGCTATCCCAAAGTTCGCTTTCAGCTGTTATGCACCCTGGGATTTTTGAAAAGTGAAGCAGCTTCCAAGGCCCGGGAAAAATTACTTTTTGAAAATATCGAAGACGAATGGATGCAAGTAGCTGCTTTATCCGCCCCATTTGAGGACAACAAAACTTTAATGCAAGCCTCCTTGGCCAATTATGATATCAATATCCCTGCTTATGGTACGTTGGTGCAGCGATTAAGTGCCATGACAGCATACAGTTTGGATAAAGATGCCATCCTGGATTTAATCAGCAAAGGCACAAATACCAACTCAGTACATGAAAGTCACTGGCAAGCACCACTTTTGAATGGCCTGGCCCAAGGACTTCAAAGTAAAAATATTGATCGATCAACATTCCGACCTGCTGAAAATATGCTTTTGACTGCCTGTTTTGAAAATCCATCACTTCAGGTCAGACAGGCATCTTTAGAACTTTTAAAAGCATTAGGGGTAACTGAATCTCCGCAGTCAAAAATCTTAAAAGAAAAAGCCAAAGCTATCGCGGCAAATAAAGGCCTCTCTGAACAGGAAAGAGTCATTGGAATCAATTTCCTTTCCCTTTTTAATTCAGAGGATAACAAAACTTTTTTCGAAAGTCTGCTAAAGCCCATTGAACCAAATGAGGTGCAGTTGGTAGCGCTTAAGGCAATAAGTCGAATTCCTGATACCTCAGCAGCTGAATTGGTGGTGGAATTATGGCCTTCATTTACTCCAGTAATCCGGGAAGAAGGTTTGAATATTTTTATGGTTAACAATGACAGGATCAGCATTTTGTTGGATGCCATGGAAAATGGAATCATCCAACCTAACAACCTTGGGTGGCCGAGAAGTGTGAGGTTGATGAACAATTCCAATATTCCCCTTCGTACCCGTGCCAGATTACTGATCAACAGTGAAGAGAAAAGTAACGAGGAAATCCTGCAACAATATCAAGCCAGTCTGACATTAAATGGAACACAATTAAAAGGTCAAACTGTATATCAGGAGAATTGTGCCATTTGCCACAAGATGGGACAGGATTTGGGGATGGCATTTGGTCCTGACCTTGCTACCATGAAAAACAGAAGACCGGAAAATATCCTCAGTGACATACTTCTCCCCAATCTTTCCATTGCAGATGGCTATGACCTTTGGTCGGTTGAAATGCAAAATGGAGAAAATTTACAGGGATTGATTGCTTCGGAAACTCCAACTGCAATCCTTCTTAGATTTGCTGGAGGTCAAGAAAGAAGTGTAGCAAGACAGGATATCCGGTCCTTAACAGTGATGGACATTTCAGCCATGCCTTCACTTGAAAGCAATATCAATCCTCAGGAAATGGCTGATTTATTGGCCTTTATTCTTAAAATCAATTAACCCCAATCTTTAACTCCAACACGATTGACATGAAATCTAACCATATTCTCATTCAAATCTTATTTCTCTTTGCGTTTGTAAATCAGACTTTAGCTCAAAGCCAAAAATTTCCCTGGCCTGAAGGGAAGAAGATGGCGCTCAGTTTGAGTTTTGACGATGCCCGGGCCAGCAATACGAGTTTAGGAATTCCTCTTTTGGATGAATATGGCATCAAAGCAACTTTTTTTGTGATTCCTGCCAGTGTGAAAAAAGACCTGAACAACTGGAAAAAGGCTGTAGCTAACGGCCATGAAATAGGAAATCATTCCATTTTGCATGCCTGCAGTGGAAATTTTGTCTGGGCAAGAGAGCGGGCATTGGAAAACTATACCCTAGATAAAATGAGGGCGGAGTTGGTTCAGGCGAGTAATGAAATCGAAAAACTCCTGGGTGTTGTTCCCCAAGTGTATGCCTATCCCTGTGGGCAGAAATTTGTTGGAAAAGGAATTTATACCCAAAGTTTAGTCCCCTTGATTTCGGAGATGTTCTTGGCAGGAAGAGGTTGGATGGATGAAGCCCCCTCCGACCCGATTTATGCTGACTTGGCGCAATTGACCGGTATGGAAATGGATCAAAAGGAATTTGAGGAAATATTGCCTTTGATTGAATCTGCTTCCAAAAACGGGCAATGGCTGGTACTTGCAGGACATGAAACAGATCATTCAGGAAATCAAACAACCCGCCTGAATATGCTGAAAAAACTGGCAGCATATGCCAATGATCCTTCCAACGGCATCTGGATCGCTCCAATTGGTACGATCGCCAAGTATGTAAATGAAACAAGGCTTGCTATTGCCGACACCATGAATATTCCCCAACTGGTCAGACCATCCAAAGATGGACAATTGCGGCTAACCGCTGAAAATGGCAGGGGAATTGGCCCTGCCATTCAATATATGCCGGAGTGGAAAGCTTTTGGCTGGTTCACCTCCAATGATAGCGTGGAGTGGGAGGTGGATGTGCCAATGGATGGAAACTATGAAGTCTGGCTGGATTGGTCAGTTTCTGACAAGGAGGCCGGAAAAGAATTTATCATTACTGCCGGAAAAGAAAAGTTGCTGGGGATAGTTGGAAAATCAGGTTCATGGGAGACTTTTCAAAAAAAATCCATAGGAACAATCCAATTGAAAAAGGGATATGGAAAAGTAACCTTTAAATCCAATCAAGCTTTTGAAGAGGATGGGGCGATCTTGGATTTGAGAGAGCTTACTTTGATCAGGAAAGACTAAATGATGATCATTTTTTATTCCAAGTAATTGGTTTGAAAACAATCTGAGTGTAATTGTCTCTTTCGTACAAAATGCCAACCGTATTTTGGTCTATGTTTACCAAGTCACTGTAAGCAGTCCAGGAAGATTTTTTTGGATCAGTTGTTCTGTCTACCAAGATGGATTTCGACCAGGTCTTTCCTTCATCGTAGCTGATTTTGATGGTCAGGTTATTCCTGTGATTTGGGTCCGCAGCATTGGAATGTGCAAGTACCGTGTTCCCATCCTTCATACCAATCGGTAAAATAGAGGCCTGACAAACGGGGTCAGGAAGGGATTCTTCAAAATATGCTGTATCCCAAGAAGTACCACCATCGCTGGAATAAGCCAATATCCTATTTCGGATATCACCTCTTTGGTTCCGAATGCTCATAATCATCCTATTGTCAGACAATTCGGCAGCAATGGATTCATTTGAGCCTGGGAAGGTAATGGATTCAGAAAGTTGAAAAGTTTTACCATGGTCATCTGTGAAAAATCCATGGGCCTGATATTCTTCGAAATTATCCTTTGGAGGACCGACGGAATGATTGGCTGCCACGAATATCCTCCCTTTGAATTTCCCTTCCTGAAACTGAAAAGCATGTCCGGGTGTATTGGCATAATGCCTCCAATCTTCTTTGAAGTTATAATTGGGGTTAAATTGAGGATTGTTTGGTCGGTGTGTTTGTAAGGTGATGTTGACAGGATCTTCCCATGTTTTCCCCAAATCAAATGATTTCATCATCCAAACTTCTCTGACACCCTGATTCATTCTTACTTCATACTCGTGGTTGTTTCCTGTATTGAAAAACAGGTAGATCACACCTTGGGGATATTTGGGGTCAAGGAGATCCACCACCGGAGCGGGATTACCAGCTTGAAGGGAGTCATAATCTACCAGCATCTTTAAAGATGACCAAGTCTTTCCTTGATCCATGCTTCTTTTCATCACCAGATTGATATCTCCAAAATCATCTGTCCCATGAACTCTTCCTTCTGCAAAGGCCATAAGTTCGCCATTGGGCAATGAAATGATGGCAGGAATCCTATAGATGGCATGGCCTTCTTTGCCACCTTCGAATACTATGGTTTCTTGGGCCTTGATTACGAATGCTGCAAAAAGAAATAGAAAGAATGAGCTGAGGAATTTAAAGGATTTAGACATAGATTATGAAATTTAGATAAAAATAAAGTTTTTATTTAAATTCCGTTGCTCATCCAATTCATCCATCTCTTCAAAACTCCTTTTTCCTTGAGGGATTAAATGCTATATTTTGAATACCATCAATTTAATTCTCAAAATTCCATTCCCAAAGATGAAAATTACCTATTGTAAAGATTACTCTTCAATGAGCCAAAAAGCTGCTCAAATAGTGATGGATGAGGTTTCTTGCAAACCTGATTTACTTTTTTGTGCCGCCACAGGAAATTCACCTACAGGGATGTACGCCGGTATGGCTAAGAATAAAGAAATGTTCCATAAAATGAAGGTGGTCAAAATGGATGAATGGGGAATTATCCCACTTTCCCATCCTGATTCCTGCGAAAGCTATCTTCAAAAGCATCTGTTGGGTCCTTTGGAAATTCCCAGATCCCACTACACGGGTTTTGATACTGCAACCAATGTCGTTGAACAGGAGATAGCCCGGATGCAAAACTTTATTTCACAAAATGGGCCTTTCGATATCTGCATCCTTGGCTTGGGAAAAAACGGCCATATCGCATTCAATGAACCGGATGAATACCTGCAACCGGAATTTCACAAAGCCAAATTGGCTGCCCCAACCATACAACACGATCCAGCTTTATCGCAGGGAAGTGAACCTGCTTATGGACTTTGTGTTGGTATGAGGGATATCATGTTGAGCAAAAAAATAATCTTCTTGGTGACAGGAAAAGGCAAACAGACCGCCATTGATCAGATTTTGTCTGAAAAAATCACTACCCAATGTCCAGCATCTTTTCTTTGGATGCATCCCAATGTGGAATGTTTGATTGATAACTCAAGTCTTGAAAAATAATTTTATGGAAAATTTAGAAGAATACAGTAAGCTACCAGGAATCAAGCTTTTTGACCTGAAAGGAAAATCGGCCATTATCACAGGTGGTTCAAAAGGTTTGGGGTTGGCAATGGCCGCAGGATTGGCCTCAGCAGGTGCAGACATCATGTTGGGAAGTCGGAACCTAGATGAAGCCGAGGCTGCCGCAAAGGAATTATCCAATACTTATGGCGTTAAATCCATGGCATTTTCGGCAGATGTTTCGGATCAAAAGCAGACAGAGGCCATGGCCAAAACTGCTATGGATGCCTTTGGCAAGATTGATATTTTGATCAATTCAGCCGGAATCAATATCCGGGGACCTATAGACGAACTAAGCTTAGAAGATTTTTCCAGAGTCATGGATACCAATGTCACCGGAACTTGGCTTTGCAATAGGGCAGTGACCCCATATATGAAAAATGCCAAAAAAGGAAGTATCATCAATTTGGCCAGTACATTGGGAATTGTTGGGCTGGCAAACAGGACGCCATACACTTCCAGCAAAGGGGCCGTGGTCCAAATGACACGGGCTTTGGGATTAGAGTTGGCGCCATTCGGAATCCAGGTCAATGCCATATGCCCTGGACCATTTCTGACAGCCATGAATGTTCCTATTGCAAATACCGAGGAAGGCAAAAAGTTTATCGTTGGCGCTACAGCCCTTGAAAGGTGGGGACAGCTCAAAGAAATCCAAGGCGCGGCCCTTTTGTTGGCCAGTGAGGCCGGTAGCTATATGGTCGGTTCGCTGATAACTGTAGACGGAGGTTGGACCGCACGTTGATTGTTTTCTAATAGAACAGTGTAATAATGAAAATCACAGAAATTGCCGTAAGGGATAAGATCAAAGTACCTAAACTGTGAGTCTTGTTTCCCTGCCGGATGGACATGCCTGAAAGTTGGGTAACTGCCCAGAAAAAACTGTCATTGGCATGGGAAATGGCCATAGCACCGGCACCTATTGACAAGACTGTAAATACCTTCATCGTTTCCGAATCCAAACCCAAGCTCACCAATAAAGGAGCAATGATTGAGGCCGTGGTTATCATGGCAACGGTGGATGAACCTTGGGCTGTTTTCAGGGAGAAAGCAATCAAAAATGGCAGAAATATACCCCAACTGGCTCCGCTCATATTTGCACTGACCAAATCACCTATTCCTGAATTTTGAAGCATTTTTCCAAACACCCCACCTGCCCCGGTAATCAAAATAACAGGTGCTGCTATCCGAATAGCTTCGCCCATCCATCCACTGGCAGATAAGAGTTTGCGGTCAAATTTGGTAGGAAGCGTAAAAGATAAAACTGCCCCCAATAAAAGTGCAATGACTGGACTGCCCACGAATTCAATGATGGAAATCCATTCATAATCCCCAAATGGTTTTGAAGGATACTTTGCGATGGATGCCAATATGATCAGGACAAGTGGAACGATGACCGGAAGAAAGGATTTTGTGGCAGTCGGGGGTTTTGCCGCAACAGTTGTCATATCAATTTCCGCCAATACTGGTTCCAAAGGAATCTTTGATACAAAATTTTTAATAAAAAAGTATGCAGGAATCAGCGCAATCAAGCTGACGATGATCCCCCAAAAGATGATCATTCCCAAATCTGCTTCCAATATACCCGCTGTGGCAATTGGCCCGGGAGTAGGCGGAACCAAAGAATGACTGGCTGTCGCCCCTAATGCAACCGCAATAGTCGTGGCGGCATAAGGAACCTTGCTTTTTAAGGAGAGAGATTTGCTGATTGGATTCAGCATGATAAAGGTACTGTCTCCAAAAACTGGAATGGACAGGATATAGCCACAGATGAGCATGGCTTTGGTGACGGATTTTTGGCCAATCCAAGAGAGTATCTTTTCCGCTATGACCAAAGCCCCTCCGGTTTTTTCCAGGAAGGTCCCCATAATCACCCCTAACAAAATCAATAAACCTATATTTCCCAAAACACCTCCAAAACCATCAGAAATGGATTTTAGAATAAGGTCAGTCGACATCCCTGAAATCAAGCCATACACAATGGCGCCGACAAAAAGCGCTAAAAAGGGATGGATATCAAATTTGACAATGGCCACTAATATCAGTGCCAAGGCGAAGAGGATTGTCAAAAGTATCAGCATTTTGGGTTTATGATTTGGTTTGAAAAGATAGGGTAAATTAAGAAAATAAATTAGCTCTTTAAGCCCTAATTCTTAAAATACCCTTGGATGAACGTATCGATTCTAATCAAATATATCAATTCCGGTTTTTAAAAATTGCCCTGAATGACTGGGGGTTTGTCTTTTTTTCTTTTTTGAATACCCTATTAAAGTGGGTTACATTTTGGAAGCCTACCTCATATGCAATCTCGGACACATCCTTATCTGTTCCAATAAGCCACCTAGCAGCATGTTCGATGCGTAATTTATTGAGGTAGGTGATAAAAGTATGTCCCATAGTCCTTTTGCACCAACTGCAGAAATAGGTGGGAGTCATATGCATCATCATCGCCATGGTATCCAATTCCAAGTGCTCGTGATAATGTTCATGCAAAAACTTCTTTACCTGCTCCATCCTACCCAGTTCTTTGGAAATCGTATTTTGAGTTTGAATTTCAATATTTGATAAACGAACCTTTTCTGAAATGGCTAAAATTTCCAGAATTTCAAAAAGCAAATACAATTGCCGGTTGGAAGTTAAAAACTCAAATTCCATCATCCTTTTGACCAACCCATTATCCGGAGAAGGAAAATGAAAACCATTTTTAGCCTGATTCATAAATTCACTCAGATTTCTTAGTTCAGGAAAAAAGTTGGTCAGGAGAATTGGGAACTGAAAGACCAATGCTTTTTGAATTTTTCCAACTTGTTCTCCTTGGGAAACCCAAGAATGGGGCAAATTTTCACCCAACAATACCAAATCACCTTCTTTAAATGAGCTGATATTATCCCCGACATATCTGATACCCCTACCCTGAATGATATAGGTCAACTCTACTTCAGGATGATAATGCCATTGATGTGGAAATCCCTCAGTTTCCAGTTTCAGAAATTGAAATGATTTCTGAAGGGATAAATCCGGAATCAGTTCGAGTTTTGGTTTCATTGACTTATTTTACTATTATTTTTCAATAACCTCTCTACAATAGTGCAATATACGTTAACAAAAGCATAAAATCAGCTAAATAAAATTCTAGCAACTGTGGTAATTTTGTAAAAAAACAATCGACTATGAACTTTCCCCTTCTCCAAGAAACCTATCCTGTCTCAGACGAAGCCAAGGCTTTTTATCAGGAAAACCGCTTTATCAAGCTTAAAAATGTATTGAGTCCTGAGGTGATCGCCCATTTCAATAAGGTTATCAGCAAGGAGGTGGACAACCTGAACAAGCAGAAAGCGCCTTTAGATGAAAGGGACACTTACGGCAAAGCATTTTTGCAGATTTTTAACCTTTGGAGAGAAAATGAGGAAGTAGCCAAATTGGTCTTGAGCAAAAGGTTGGGACAGATCGCTGCAGACTTGATGGATTGTGAGAAAGTCAGGATTTACCACGATCAGGCATTGTTCAAAGAGCCGGGCGGGGGAATCACTCCCTGGCATGCAGACCAATATTATTGGCCGATCGATACGGACAGGACCATCACTGCTTGGATTCCTTTGCAAGAGACTCCTTTGGAAATGGGGGCATTGGAATTTTCTGCAAAAAGCCATCAGATTGTATTTGGAAGGGAATTGGCTATTGGGGACGAATCAGAGGTTCAGATCAAGAAAAATCTCCGCATCAATAATTTTGAGCATGTCATTGAGCCCTTTGATTTGGGCGAAGTGAGTTTCCATTCAGGCTGGGTATTTCACAGGGCCGGAGCCAATCAAACCGATCAGGTCAGAAAAGTAATGACCATTATCTACATGGATGCCAAATCCAAACTAAAAAACCCCGAGAACGACAATCAGATCAACGATTGGAATACTTGGTGCCCAGGGGCAGAGATAGGGAAGGAGATCAATAGTCCATTAAATCCAATTGTAGCATAAGTAGTAAATATTACTGATAATTAACTTTCAAAAGTATTTTCTCATTTTTGGATATGAAAAAAATCTATCTTCTTATCCTTTGCTCTTTTTTGAATTTTCATTTTTCAATAGCACAGGAATACAAACCCTTTAAACTCCATTCCCACAACGACTACCTTAGAAAGGTTCCGTTTTGGGAAGCATTCGGAGCGGGTTGTGCCTCCATCGAAGCTGACGTGATTCTTCAGGACGGAGAATTAATGGTAGCCCATGAAAGGGCAACAATTAAAAAAGAAAGAACTTTGAAAAGCTTATACCTTTCTCCTATCCAAAAGGCTAAGGAACTTGGTCTAGTAGATGAGTTTGGATTTCACTTAATGATTGACATCAAAACCGAAGCCTATGCTACTTTGGAGGTATTGATCAAACAGCTGAATGAATTTGAACCGATGTTATATTCACCCGCCAATCAAAACGGGTTGAAGATCATCGTGTCAGGAAACAGGCCGAAAGTGGAAGATTATAATGATTATCCCTCTTGGATACTTTTTGATTATCAAAGTAGAACCTTGAATGATCAACTTCCTTGGGAAAAGATCGGAATGGTCAGTTTGAATTTCCGGCAGTTTTCTGTTTGGAACGGAGAAGGAAGTATTGTCGAACGGGAAAAGGAAAAGCTGATTTCCTTTATTCAACAGGTACATAACTTTGGAAAACCGGTAAGATTTTGGGGTACTCCCGATTCACAATCAGCTTGGAAAGCATTTTATGACCTTGGCATAGACTATATCAATACGGACATGCCCTACGAAGCAAATCAATACCTGAGCAATCTGGATAAAAACATATGAAAGCCAATAAGAATTCAATGTACATTTCAAAGTTGCCGATTTCAGTGAATATCTATTAAATCAGTGTCATCTGCGTGCAATAAAATACGGATAAATTAGGCCAGACAGATAGTTTCAGAAAACAGTAGATTCGACCAAATCAATTGTCTTCACTTGTTTGACTCCTATGCCAATTAAGTTAATTTCTCAATTATGTTACCATGTTCCGGCCATTTTTCCAACAATTCCTCAGCACCATACAACTTAAAATCCCTGAAGTCAAAACCGGGGGCAACCATACAGGAAACCAAAGCATAAGAATTCTCCTCTTCCACAGATGAACCAAAAATTACACCTTCCGGAACCAATTGCTGGGGTTGGTGGCCTTCCTGATCAACCGGCCCAACCAATAATTTTTCATACCCATTGTCAGACAAGAGGTGGACAGTAAGCGGGCTTCCCTCATGGTGGAACCATATCTCTTCACCTGCAATGCTGTGGAACTTGGAAACATTTTCTGAAGTCAAGAGGAAGTAGATAGAAGTCATCAATGATCTTTGGCCATTCGGGGTTTCAATAGCTGATTTTGCCCGGTAAGTTTCTGAATAAAAACCTCCCTCAGGATGAGGTTTCATGTTCAATGTTTCAACAAGTTGTTGGATGCGATTCATATGCAAGTGTTTAAAGGTTGAAGATACCATAATTTCCAAAAAAGAACCCAAACTGTTTCCGACTGCATAAGACTCTAAACATGTGGATAACTTTGTGATTTTAACTTTAAAAAAGTGGAAAAATTGTGTGTAAATAAAGTGTGAAAATATTGCTAAGATTACTGGATATATAGTAGCTTTGACTATATCAAGTGAGAGATAAAAGACTGAAAGTAAAATTTCAGGCAATGATCCAAAACTCGTGATGAAAGTGCAAATGGGCTGATACTTCAAAGTTGAAAGTCTGAAATGGTTTACCACAGAAACACTGTAATCAAGGCGCAAAATCGAAAGGTGGAGATTGCTAGAGTTTGAAATCTAATGTTAAGTACTCGGGCAACTGAGGAAAAAGTCACAATAACTGCAGCTTGGCGTAATTTGAGGACTACGGTTTTCAATTTATGGAGCGGGAAAAATTCGAAAGGATTTTTCCCGCTTTTGTTTTCCTACCTACCTGATGCTTAAGCTTCAATAGCCCTTGTGAATAAGATAAGATCTCAAAAAAAGAAAAAAGGGCTATTATAGTCAAATAACATGTATTCCTTTGATGCGATAAGAGAAAATTGAAAAAGCCCCACAAACCATGGTTCGTGAGGCTTTTTTTTAAATCAATAGGAATCTAAATATCTTTTTTAGCGAGGTAGAAATCTACCATTTCGTAATCACTTGCTTCTCTTTCGATCATTTCGGCTACAGTTTTTGGCGGCGGAACAATCACTTTCTGACCAGGTCTCCAATCCAATGGCATGGCTACCTTATATTTATCTGCAGTCTGAAGGGCTATCAAAACTCTTTTGATTTCATCCATATTCCTACCAACATTCAAAGGATAGTACATGATCAGTCTTATTTTTCCGGTCGGATCTATAAAGAATACTGCTCTCACCGCAGCAGTTTCGCTTTCTCCAGGTTGCAACATACCGTAGAGTTTTGAAACTTTCATGTCGATATCAGCAATGATCGGAAATTCAAACAATACCCCTGTATTCTTCTTCACATTGTTTACCCAGGCAATATGAGAGTGAATGGAATCAATGCTCAATCCAATCAACTTGGCATCATGCTCATCAAAGAATTTTTGTTCCAAAGCAAAGCCGCTCATTTCAGTGGTACAAACAGGAGTGAAATCGGCGGGATGAGAAAACAGAACGGTCCAGCTGTCTTTAATGTATTCCGAAAACTGCTTTGGACCTGTTGTTGTCATCGCTTTAAAATCAGGTGCCTGATCCCCAATTCTTGGCATAGTAATTACTTCTTGTTCGTTCATGATTATATATTTTTTTATCCTTTACTAAAATTTTGATATACAAATATCAGAATAACTAATCTTTATAAAGGAGACAAAAGTCACAATGGGAATTAAAATTCCATAGATTAAATCTATGATTCATGCATGTGGACAACTATGTGATTTCAGCTGGATATTAGTGGGAAAGTTGTTGAAAAATAACTTTGTAATAAATAGTATTTCAGTCAATTAACATCTAAATTTGAATATATTAAGTGAGAGATAAAAGACTGAAAGTAAAATTTCAGACAATGATCCAAAACTCGTGATGAAAGTGCAAAGGGGCTGAAACTTTAGGGTTGAAAGTCTGAGACGGTTTACCGCAGAAGTACTGAATTCAAGCCTCGAAACCGAAAGGTGGAGATTGCTAGAGTTTGAAATCTAAAGTTAGGCACTCGGGCAACTGGGGAAAAGTCATAATAACTGTAGCTTGGCATGGTTTGAGGACTATGGTTTTCAAGTCATGAAGCGGGAAAAATTCGAAAGAGTTTTTCCCGTTTTTGTTTTATGACTACTTCATAAAGATTTGATCCATGCAAAAAGCCAACAATACTCCATGAAAATAAAGGCAATATCCCACTTCAAAGACGAAATCAAGGATAAACAATATTTTGAACAATGGGTAAAACAACTTGAACTAGCAAACCAAAGAAAGTATGAGCGCATCGAGGTCAAAACATCACTTGGAATCACCCAAGTCTGGGGTTTAAATTCCGCTGATCAGAAACTGGAGACTTTGGTGATTTTCCCCGGCGCCAGGACGACAGCTTTGATTTGGGATTTTGATAGAGGCTTAGATCACCTAAACCAAAAATTCAGAATCTTTTTAGTGGAAACCAATGGTTTGCCAAATCTGAGCGATGGGGCCACTCCGGATATCAAGTCTTTGGATTATGGCGCTTGGGCCAATGAAGTTTTTGACAAGTTAGAAATTGAAAAAGCATTTATTGCCGGGGCATCATTTGGAGGATTGATCTGTATGAAACTTGGAATTACAAATCCTGAAAAAATAAAAGCAGCATTTCTTCTTAACCCCGATTGCCTTCAATTTTTTTCTCTTGGAATGAAAAATCTCTACTATAACATTTTACCCATCCTGAACCCAAAACCACAAAATGTCCTGAAATTTTTGGACAAGGCCATTTTTGCAAAACCAAACCATCAACTCTCTCCTTATGCAGAAAAAATGCTGGTGGATTATGAGGTATTTGCCATCAGTCGCTATAAAGACAATACCCAGAAACCTTACTACATGAACCAAGAACTGGCAAAAGTAAAAGTTGACACTTACCTCCTTCTCAGTGACAAAGACTTATTATTTCCATATCAAAAATCCATTGAAAATGCCAAAAAACACATCAAACCTCTGAAAGACATTAAGATCTTTCAAAATGTGGGGCATGGCATAGAAACCTACCCCATGGCCATGCAGTATATCGGGGAAAGAATTAAGGAGATATCTTAGACCAAAGCTGTTTGTTGATTTTTTTAAAAGTCCGGACTATAAAACCCTACCATTAAAGCATCAATAATCTTATTAGCTTGAGCTTTCAAAATAAAGGGAAAGATTAACAGAAAAAAAATAGCTATGAACCGTATCCTAATTTTCATTTTTCAGTGTTTTGGATCAAGAGATTACCAAAGAAAATAGATTCTTCTCTACTTTGAATCAAAGTACTTCTCCAGTGTATAAGAGGGTTGCCATTGGTCAGGTTTTCTTTTCAATGTATCCGGATTATATTCTAATGGTAATATTTGGGATGCTTTCAATTTGGCAGTATCACCCGATTCTCTCTGCCAAACTTCCATTAGGTCCATTAACTCTCCAATTTTATTTTCATATTGAATGTTCCCAGCTAGATTTTTCATTTCGTGAGGATCATCCGACAAGTTGAATAATTGGGGATAATCCCTTTCAGGATACCTGATAAGCTTCCATTCTTTATCCCTTACAGCCCGTACCGTATGTCGGTATGCAGTAAATATGGAAGATCTAACTTCATTGATGGTTCCGTTTAAAACATCCACCAAACTGAACCCGTCAATCCCCTCCGGAGATGGAACTCCTGCCAATTCCGCCAAGGTAGGATATAAATCATATAAGTAAACAAATGCATCAAACTGCGCATTTTCGGGAATTCCAGGGCCTTTGAGTATGACCGGGACTTTGGTACTGTGTTCATAAAGATTCTGCTTGCCCAACAATCCATGGCTCCCTATCGCGAGGCCGTTATCGGCAGCATATACAATGATGGTATTGTCATATAGCCCATTCTTCTTCAATACCTCCACAATATCCCCGATCCGGTCATCCAAATGGTGGATCAACGCATAATAGTCAGCTAAGATATCCTGAATGACTTCGGGCTGCCTTGGCCACGAAGTCAGGTTCTCATCCCTCACAGTCAAGTCATCAAAAGCAAATGGATGGTAAGGCATATAATTGGCCGGCAGTGGCAGGGAATCTTTCAGGTACTTACCAACATATTCCGGTGCAGGAGAATATGGGTCATGGGGCACAGTAAAAGAAACATAACAGAAAAAGGGTTTTTCCTCACCTGAAGAAGAATACTCTTCTATAAATCCAATTGCTGCATCGGCAAATAGATCAGTTGAAAAACCCCTCTTGGTCGGTTCTGAAAGAATGCCATCTTCAGAAAGTTCTCTGACCGCAACATTGAAATGATCTGCCATGCCACCTAAATAGACCCGGCTGCCCTTTTGAAAGGAGGCCTCAAAAGCTTCTTTTTCATTATGCCATTTCCCGGTTCCAAAAGTTACATAGCCATGATTACCAAACCGCATCGGCATGGTCTCCACATCCTTGAGGCGGTCATATACATGAAATAGACTTTTCCCGCTCAAAAGCATTGCCCTACTAGGTGCACAGATGGCGCCATGATGACCTCCCATTACATAAGCATTGGTAAAATAACTTCCCTCCTTGGCCAATTGGTCAATATGGGGAGTTTGGATATGTTTGTTACCACTGATACCCAAGGCATCTGCCCTTTGGTCATCTGCAAAAAGAAATAAGACGTTTGGCTTGATAGTTTCTTTTTGGGTACAGGAAAACATCAAAATTAAAAGGGTAATGAGTATAGATCCGGTAAATGCTTTCATGGAATTATGTTTAGGGGCTCAGTCTTTGCCAATTTTGTTTTGTCCCTGCTAATATTGCTTAAAGAAACACATGTTTTGAGCGACATAAGACAGGGATTTTTTCAACGGTAAAAACAATGTCCTCCCCAATTACAACCGCTCCACCGTCAAGCCCCCATCCACTGAAATTACCTGTCCTGTGGCATAAGGCAAATCTCCTTTGGCAAGGGCAGCCACCACTCTCCCCACGTCATATGGTAAGCCCATCCGTTTTTCCAAGGTCAGACCATTTTGAATTCTTTCCTCATAAGAAGATTTAACTTTTTCAGTCATATCTGTTTCTATGACTCCAGGACGGACTTCATATACCGGAATATTTTTCTCAGCCATTCTGACTGCCATCAGTTTGGAAAACATGGACAAGCCTGCTTTGGAAATACAATAAGCTGCCCTATTGATCGATGCCATTGAAGCGGATACAGAAGTGATGTGGATAATGGAAAAGAAATCGGATGGATTTGTATGCTTTTGTTCCAGCATCCATTGGGCTAAAGATTGCGTCAGAAAAAAAGTGCCTCTCAGATTGATATCCATCAATTCATCAAAATCTTCAGGAGTGACTTCCAAAACGTCAGCCCGGACTTTTGGGGCTACTCCGGCATTATTGACCAAAATATTCAGCTTTCCAAATCGCTCCTTCGCTGTTTCGAGTATCCCTTTACGGTCAGCTTCCAAAGCTATATTTCCCTTAGCATAGCAAACCTCCACTTCCATTGATCGGAGATTTTCGAGAACTGGTTCTACTTCAATCTCTTCCCTCACCCCGTTCAAAATAAGATCATGTCCTTTGGCAGCAAGCTCCTTCGCAATACCCAAACCAATCCCTCTTGTTCCACCGGTTACCAATGCCACAGGCCTCATGACTCTTTGATTTTTTTAAGTTCCTCGTGTATTTCCATCTGCTTGTAATAAGGGTCTAAGGGGAAGCAACCTGAAATCATCCCGTTTCTGGGCGCTGTAGTACAATCGGAAAATGTCCTGCAAAGCTTTTGCCTTTTCAGTCCTTTTCCACTAAGGACATCATCGGGCAACTCAGGATAACTCAATACCATCCTGCCCAAACCAATAGAATCTGCCATTCCCCTGAGCAATACTTCCTGTGCCACCATAGGCAGCCATTCCTGTAAATAAGAATAAGCTGAACCTACCACATAAAAATCAGAGAAGGCTTTTTTGATTTTTCCCGTGACATCTATCTGCCTCGCTACGCCATGAAGTGGATCTTCGGGAGGGAGGTAACCATCAGAAGGAGGGAAAAGCGCTGGCCTCTGGATATGCGGATTGTAATATGGACTGCCTGCTGTGGTACAGACCAATTCTATGTCAAGTTTTTGAAGCACTTTCAGAAAATCATAGGGCTCCATAAGATTGATGTTTATTCCTGAGGAATCCGAACCAAAAGCAAAAGGATAAGGTGATTTCATGGCAGGCACACCCGTTCCATCCTCACTTTTTTGAAATGGCATCCAATCAAATATGCTTACCCTCACCCCTATGTCCAAGCCCGGTGCTTTGGCCCGTATGCCATTCACTACCTCGATCAGAAATCTGCTCCTGTTCTCTATACTTGTACCATAGTCTCCCTCCCTGTGGATTGCACTCAAAAATTCATGTCCCAAATAGCCATGGCAATGTTTGATATCTACAAAATGGAAACCTGCCTTTTGTGCCAACACAGCTGCCTTCACGTAATCATCCACCAACCTCTTAATCTCTGCATCTGTCATAACAGGATAGTCTTCGGGAAGCCCAAATTTCTGATTCAAAAAAGGATGAGGATAAAGTATCTTTGGCTCCATCTTATCCTGATGATTGGGTTTGGAAAATCTTCCTGAATGTGTCAGCTGTAAGCCTACTAAAAAATCGTCTGTGCTACCAAAGGCTTCCTGATGCTCTTGCATCAACAAATTATAAAGGCCCTCAAAATCTTTCAGGTTTTCTTCATTGAGCAGCAATTGGTGAGGATTGGCCCTTCCGTCATGACGCACAGCTACTGCCTCACAGCCCCATAGCAATTTGGCACCACTTCGGGCAAAATTCTGCCAGCGTCTCAGAGTATGTTCTGTAGGTTTGCCATCGGCAGTACCATCCCAACCTTCCATGGGCAGGATACAAAATGAATTGCCGATCAATCTTCCCGAACGAAGCCTGTGTCCTTTGGAAAGCGGGGTCTGATTTCCTGATAAGGGTTGATTTGGCAAAGGGAGATTAATTCCTTCTTTGTTGAGATATTCCCTAAACTGCTCCAATGTTTTCAATTGGGCAATCCTGGTGTATTTGGGTTTATTTTTACCTTCACTCATGGTGCGATGCAGTTAAAGTAACTGTAATATTTCTCTTCATTAACATTCCTTTGGATCAACAAGGCCAGTTCCCTAGCATGGAAATCCCCCCACATAGAAGATTCTCCGTAGGGGACTTTCCCTTTTTCCGGTACATAGTCCCAACCATTGGGCCTATGGTATATGGAATGTAAGACCAAACCCTGATGATCTGAGGCAATGGAAAGATAGGGTTCTTGAAACAAACCTTTTGCAATCTGATAGCCTGCCTTCAAGTATTTTTCTGACTTCTCTTTATCCTTAGATTTTAGCCAATTCCCAATCCTAAGCAATCCTTGGGCAGTAATACATGCCGCTGAACTGTCTACCGGTTCAAAGGCATTAAATGGATCAGATGGCCTGTTCAGGTAATCTCCCATTTGAAACAAATGAGGTGCTCCGGTATCCCAATAAGGAATGCCATCGGTTGGGGTATATTTCAGGTAAAAGTCTGCGGTGGCCAAAGCTGCATTTTCAAGAGTCTTGGTTAATTCTTCTTTGGAAATGATAGCCGCATAATCCTCTTCTGGAAGTCGATCCAATATTTCCAAAGTCTCCCCCAAACCACAAATAGCCCAAGCCAAGCCCCTTGTCCAGGTACTGAAGCCTGTATAGCCTTGTTGGGAATTGGGGCAGCGGTAGTTGCCATCGTTGGTATTGAATATGATCTCATGGGCAGTCCTGCCGGGAACATCATATTCATCTCGGCCTTCACCATAGTAAATGGAATACTTCACCGTGGCCAGCAAATGTTGGATAGCTCTTTGCAATAGGTTGATCTTTTTGTCATTTTCTCCCTGAAGCACATGCCCTAGCATATGGGAAAGAATAACAGCTCTGCAGGTCCTGATAGTATCTACAAAAAGAGAATGTGGGCCGTTAAAGGAATAAATATAGCCTCCCCCGGGAATCATCGTCCATCTTAAAGCCTGTACTGCGCCACTGACTTTAACGGCAAGTTTGTAATATTCTTTTTCCCAATTTGAAGCATCCAATTTCCCCTCCTCAATCATCCGCAGCAGACTGCCATAGGTACTGACATTGTTGAAACCATGGTCATGAACCCCTGTATGCGTTAGGTGAGGTGTCATTTTATGCAAAGTGTTTTGCCTTCCCAACTCTAGGAACTTATCATCCCCTGTAGCATCAAATTGTAGCAAAGCAGAACCAAACTGAAATCCCTGCGTCCATTCCGTCCAACCTCGGGTGACGTATTTTCCTTTTTCAGTAAAAACGGGAGCTCCTTTGGCGGTATCAAATGACTTTTCGATCATCAGGATTTTTTGTCCGGAGAGTTCCCAAAATCGATTCAGGTTGATTTCATTAATGGATTTTTCTATGCTTAGGTCAAGTTTCATTCGCCTCGGTTTACTTTGAGTTGATGCCTGATCATGATCAATGCTGTCAATATAAACAGCACACAATAGAGGAAGAAATCAAGGTTCATTCCCCAAAACTGATTAGGTACCAATTCAATAATTGAAAATATAAAATAAAGTAGTGCCAGAAAAGAAAGCCAAAGAAGTTCTTTCGGAGGTTTAGCGAAAATCACTGCACCCAAAATTGCCGGAGCGACCATGGAAGTACCCGTGAAACTCACTCTCGCCAACAAAACAAGCTCGTCACTCATATAGGTAGAAAACACCAATACGATCAAGGAAAACACAAAAACAGAACTTTTGGTAATCATCATAATCCGTCTATCCGAGCCTGTCAGGAGTGATCGGAGTTCTGTTCCCAATGCAAAAATCTGGGCATTGGTCGTAGAAAGACAGGCTGCAAACAGCCCTACCACTGCCAAAGCCGCTACGGGAACTGCCTGATCAAATAACAAGGCTTGGGAAAGAAATTCAGCAGTGCTGGCATCGGGATATTTGACCGCTCCATACAACCCAATTGAAGCAGTTGGTAAAATAACCAAAATGGCAAAGATCCCCACGGCATAAGCCATTTTATGTACAGATTTCAAGTCTTTCATTACGACCAACCTTGTGGTAAACTGAGGCTGGGAAACAGGAATCAATACGATAGCTATGGCAGATGCAATCAGAAACTGAGAACTGAACAATCCTTTGGGACCGGGCAGGGAGGTCAATGATGGATTGCGCTCAGCTACCGTGGCCATGGCGTTTTGTAGTCCTCCGCTCATCTCAAGGCATGCCGCACCAATGATCCAAATGACAGTTAACAAGATCACTCCCTGAATGGCATCGCTGTACATAATGGCTTTTAACCCCCCAATAGCCGCATAGGCCAACATGATGGCAACCATCATGGCTGACCATGACCAATCCGGCAGAAAATCGGGAAAAGCCGCATTTAAAAAGATCGAAATCCCACGAATCTGAATGGCCACATAAGGTATCAAAAAGATGAAAGCACTGGCAAATATCAGGTAACCGGCAAAGCTGCTGTCATAACAGGTTTTCATCAATCCGGCGACACCTTTATATCCTCTATTTGCCGCCCTTTGTCTCAACTTGTATCCAAACCAGATCAGGAAAAACACCATCAGCGCATCAGAAAAAGCCAAAAATACCCATGCTCCTACCCCATGTACCCTGAAGAAATCCGGCATGCCCATAAAGGTGAAGGCACTGAACAAGGCCGCAGAAAAGGTCAGGAAACCGAGAATTGCACCAATATTGGATCCCGCAAAGATAAATTCGTCAGATGTCCTATCCTTTCTGTATGATTTATAAGAAGCATAGACCAAGGAAGCCAAGAAGATGGCAAAGAAAAATATCAGCCAGCCTGTCATTGTTCTTTGGAGTCATGAAATGGGAAAAATCTTGAACCGAGGAATGTGGCCAATACCAGTAATACCGTCACCAAAAACCCTGTCCAAAAAACATAAGGAATGTTCCATAATTCCGGGCTGTGTTTGTTTTCACGAAAAAGAAAGGCAAATGAGCCAACTGTAATGAGCAATACAGCAAGCACAATAAGGTTCCAGATTTTGGGCTTCATAGGTTGGGGTTTATTGTTTGATTGAAGAGGTAAAATACTAAAGCGCTTTCAGATTCCTTTGATTTGGGTGGATATTTTTCATTTATCTTTGGGAATCTGAGATGTCTGTGAGAAATAAAACAGCCCAAACTTACTTCTTTGCACTTTTGATAAAAAAAGGTGACTTTTAAATCTTCAATTTTAAACTCATCGGTAACCTACTTTCGAAGCAACCTCTCAATTCATGAAGAAATCCTCCTCCTTAATTTGCTTATGCATACTTTTTGTTATAGGCTGTAGACCGGATTCCTCCCAATCAGACTCAAATGACGACTGGCAAATTCTCTTCAACGGCAAAGACCTTGATGATTGGGTAGTGAAAATCCACCATCACGAAGTGGGTGATAATTATGCCAATACATTCAGGGTAGTTGATGGTATCATTCAGGTTAATTATGATGATCATGACACATTCGACAACCGATATGGACACCTGTTTTACAAAGAACCTTTTTCATCATATCATTTGAAATTCCAATACCGATTTACCGACCAATGGATGGAAGACGCCCCAAGTTACACCTATAGAAATAGTGGTATTATGTTCCATTCCCAAGATCCAAACACTATTTTGAAGGAGCAAGATTGGCCGATATCTGTTGAGTATCAAATGCTGGCCCGTGAGGTGGATGGAGTGGCACGTCCGACGGGAAACATGTGTTCCCCTGGCACGGAAATATTCTATGAAGGAAAATTATATCCCGGGCATTGTCTCAATTCTTCCTCACCTACATTTGAATGGGATGAATGGGTCAAGGCAGATTTGATCGTTTATGGGGACTCTCTGATTATTCATATGGTCAATGGGGATACGGTGCTACGTTATTCCAAACCGCATATTGGAGGCGAGGTGGCCAACAGATATGATCCATATGTCAAAATTGATGGGAAAGCCCTGACATCAGGATATATCGGATTACAGGCTGAGGGACAAGGGGTAGAGTTTAAAGAAATCAAGTTACAGAAGCTGGATTGATATCAGTTGGATTGGCTTGCTTTTCTTCAGGTTTTTTTGACAAAGTCAAAATAGCAACGGTTATCAAAATAAAAAACGTTCCCAACCAATCCATAGCCGTAAAGGTCACTCCCAACCACGCCACAGCTACCAATGCCGCTGACAATGGTTCGACAGAACAGAGCAAACTTGCCGTCTGCGCACCGATGAGGGTCAAAGAATACAGAAAGATGGAAAATGAAATCACCGTCCCAAATACAATGATGTAGGAAAAAGCACCAATAGTTCCCATATCCCATGTTCCTGAAACCATCCACGGTTTGGTAAACAGCGAAAACAATATACCTCCGATGAACATGGCCCAACCTGTAACTGTGGGTGCAGAAAATTTTCGAAGCATTTGAACCGGCTGAATGGTATATACAGCCAAAGCTATCGCCGACAAAATCCCCCAAAACAAAGCCTTTTCAGAAATAACCAAAACCTGAAAACTTCCATGGGTGACCAATAAAAAAGTGCCTGCCAAGGCCAGAAACAAAGCCGAATATTCCATCAACGATGGCCACCTTCGGTTTTTGAGAGCATAAAAACCTACTACAAAGACAGGTCCTATGTACTGAATGACGGTAGCTGTGGCTGCGTTGGAAAGGTTGATACTGTAAAAATAGGTGTACTGTACTGTCACCATCCCAAATATGGCGAATATCAATAATTGGATGATATCTTTATGGTTTTTCCAGATCTGAAACGCATCGCTGTTCTTTCTGAATATGGCAAATAATATCAAGATGCTTCCTGCCAATAGCATGCGCCAAGAAACCAACCACGCAGGGTCCATGTCTTTTTGCTCAAAAAGATATTGGGCACACGTTCCTGAAATCCCCCAAAAGATGGCAGCCGAAAGGGCCATAATAAAACCTGAAACACTTCTGGAAGCAGTAAGTCGGGGCATAGGTTTGAGCGCTGATAATCAATGAAAAAGCGAATGTAGCGAACAGGATGATAATTTTTGAAAAAACCAGTATTCATTTTTTTTTATCTACCTTTTTTATTCAAAATACAATAAACCACATTTACAAAACTTTCGATGCCAAAATGGGTTTCTCTTATTCAAGGGTACAAGGTTCCTTGATACATAGAGTAGGCTTTAGCACCCCTTAATTCTTCTGGAGAAGCTTTGGTTCTTGGTTCTAAGATCTCGGCTCTCGCCTCTCGAATCTACAATTTCACCATTTCCAAAATCTCATTACCTTAGTACCATGGATCTATTTACCCCTCATTTAGACAAAACCAAAAACTGGCTACCCAAAGACGGCATTGTCAATTATTATGGAAAAACATTCAGCCAAATAGAGGCTGATTTTTACTACGAAAACCTTTTGAATACCATTGAATGGAAAAACGATGAGGCCTATATTTTTGGGAAAAAATATGTAACCAAACGGAAAGTCGCCTGGTATGGGGACCAGGATTTTGAATACACCTATTCCAATGCAACTAAGCGGGCACTGTCTTGGACCAAGGAACTTTTAGAACTTAAAAAAGCCATCGAAAAGGAAAGCGGAGAAACCTTTAACTCTTGTCTTCTCAATCTCTACCATACCGGCGAAGAGGGCATGGCTTGGCACAGCGATGGGGAAAAAGACCTAAAAAAAGACGGGGCTATCGCATCAGTGAGTTTTGGGGCAGAGCGTAAATTTTCCTTTAAGCACAAGGAAAGCAAAGAGAAAGTCGAATTGCTTTTAGAGCATGGAAGTTTGCTCGTGATGGCCGGCAAGACCCAAACCCATTGGCTCCACCGCCTTCCACCCACTAAGCTTGTCAAAAGACCAAGGGTTAATTTGACTTTTCGGACAATTGTAACCTGAATCTCAAAGGACATGAGCAGAATTAAATTTCAGTTCAGTCTAGCAAAAAACTAAAAAGATACTTGGCCAAAGGAGGGATATTTGTGATGAAGATCTTGGATGATACAAAGCGATAACATTTATCCTTTCAACTCGCCCTCTTCATCCACCTCAAAAACCCAAACATAGTCTTTGCAGTCGTTGGACACATTAGGAGTTTCACAAGATTGTTGGGTTCCTTCAATAACATATCCATTATCATCAGGTAGTTTTGAAATGGTTTTTCCATACTCATTGAAAAATCCACCATAAGTTTTTTGCCAAACAAGGCCCCCTTTTGAATCAATCTTCAATAGTAGCACATCATAATTCCCCGCTCCAAATGAACTGGTAGAACCTAACACCAAACATCCCCCATCTTCTGTGGAAACAATCTCTCCTGCCCTGTCATAGCTGGTACCACCAAATGTATTTTGCCAAAGAATTTCTCCATCCTTGTCTTTCTTGGTTACTTCGATGTCACAGACGGTTTCTGTACCGCAGTTTATGGTGGCTACGGAATACTGACCTTCATTTAGTGATAAGACTATATTTGATTTGGCAGGAAGCCATAGGTAGAGCATTAGCGCGATAATTGGCATCAAAGTAAATCCAATAATTTTTTTACTTGAAGAATTTCCCAATAATGGAATGAGCGTAGTCATAATAGATTTTGATAAATTGAAGTGAAAAGGTTTCTTATTCTGTGAATTCAAATCTTCCAAATCAATCTCCAAGGCCTTGCTTAACATTTTCAGTGAATAGGCACTTGGATTGACTTCTGTATTTTCTATTCGCTGCATGGTACGGATGGAAAGCCCGCTTTGCTCAGCGAGATCGGCTTGCGTGAGGCCTTTTTCTTTCCGTAAGGATTTGATTTTTTCTCCTAATTTCACTTTTCAAATATCAAACTAACCAACCAAAAAGTTAACGACAGAAAGACGTCATGTTTACGTCATCTTAACAATTTCAATTATGGAATCAGTAGAGATTGGGTTTTTTTGTAGAAAATAAAAGATTATTTGATATGGGTGATAAAATTACCCAATCAAATTGCCTTCATCATCCCATTCTGCAATTTTTCCCCTTTCATCAGGTTTCAAATATTGTGACAGGTACTTTTCTTCATAGGCAAAGCCATGTTTCTTCATAACTTCATCCGGCACACCATCCCATACATTTGGAGTATTTCCTTTGTAACCCAAATATTTGAAACCGATTTCTGAAGTGAAATATCCGGTAGATGTCAGGTTTCTCAGCATGTTGAAAAACTTCACCCCACCTTCCATTTCCGGTTTGGCTTTGTCAGGCCAGGCAATCAGATCTATGATTTCCATCCTTTCGGATTCTGAAAGTTCGAGAAACTTCTTTCCATAACTGTCATCGCTATAGTGGTCCAACCACATCAGTCCACCCCTCATAGGTGTCTGATAAGGGGTATAATCCTTCATCATAAATTCGATAAAGTCAGGAACACCGGCATCGGTAGCACTTCCGGATTCACTGTCAGCAGGCATGATGATATCTACCAATACATCCAGTTTTTTTCTTTCCTCTTCGGTAAAGAATGTTTCTGAAAGGAGGCGTTGATCATATGCTATTTCTTCTGCTGTTCTTCCTCCCGGCGTACCTCCGGCGATTTTTGGTGAAAAATCAGCTGTTTTGTCTTCAGGAGCACAATTGGTCAAAAGGAATCCTGATGCCAATGATCCGGTAAAAAGGAGTTTTAGATTTTCTCTTCTGTTCATGGCTACCTTATTAAATATTTTTCTTTTTCAATTCACTGACTATAAAATCGGAAGTCCTCCACGCAAGGGCCAAAATGGTCCATGTTGGGTTTTTGTCTGCTTGGGATACAAAAGGACCTGCATCAACCACAAAGAGATTATTGCAGTCATGCGCCTGACAGTTGCTGTTCAGGACTGAGGTGGCCGGATTGTCTCCCATCCTGGTGGTTCCTACCTCATGGATAATTCTACCAGGTCCAGCTAGACCATATTTGGATTCAGGTCCGGGCTTATTTCCTAACAAGACTGCACCGGCATTGGTGAGGATTTCCTCAAAAGTATCCTGCATGTGTTTGGCCTGCTTGATTTCCTGGTCAGTCCAATTGTAGGTAAATTTGAGTACAGGAATTCCGAATTTATCCACCACATTGGGGTCAATTTCGCAATAATTACTGTATTGCGGGATGCTTTCGCCTCTACCTGACATACCCAAAGTGGAACCATAATAACGTCGGATATCTTTTTTAAGACCCTCGCCGTAGCCGCCGTTTGGACTTGGATTGCCGAATTCATCTTTGATGTGTTTTCTCATGGTATCCATGGCAAAACCTATCCCATAGGATGGCATGGACATGCCGCCCCAATATTCAATATGGTATCCTCTTGCAAAATCAAGTTTTTTATTGTCCAGCCACCAAGGGGTATATACATGCATACCGCCGACACCATCCTCATTGTATCTTTCCCTGTCAATGAGGTCGGGCATGATGGCCATCCTATCCGCGCCGGTGGAGTCGTGAAGATACCTACCTACCATACCGCTGCTGTTTCCTACACCATTGGGATGGGTTTTGGATTTGGAGTTCATCATGATTCTGGCAGATTCGCAGGCAGACGCACCTAATACTACCACTCTTGCTCTGAGTTTATATTCCTTCATGTCAACCTTACTAACATAGGAAACGCCAGTCGCTTTTCCTGAATCATCAGTGGTGACAGCCCTTACCATGGCGTTTGTATAAAGTTCTACTTTGCCTTTGGCCATGGCTGGTTTGACCAATACAGTTCCTGAAGAAAAATCCGCATAGGCCTGACAGGCACGGTTGCATTGGTTGCAGAAAAAACAAACTCCTCTCTCATTGTTGACAGGACGAGTCAGCATGGAAAGGCGGGAAGGAATAACTGGGATATTGGCTTTTTTGGCTCCTTTTGCAACAAACATTTCATGAAGTCTGGGCTTGGGGGGAGGTAAGAAAAACCCATCAGGTTCGTTGTAAATACCTTCTTTGGTACCAAAAACTCCAATCAGTTTATCGACCTTATCATAATACGGCTTGACATCATCATAGCCTATGGGCCAGTCATCTCCCAAACCGTCGATGCTACTTCTTTTGAAATCATTGGGGCCAAACCTTAGGGAAATCCTCCCCCAGTGATTGGTGCGGCCCCCCAACATTCTGGAACGGAACCAATCGAAAGAGGTGCCACTTGACCTAGTATAGGGTTCTCCGGCTATATCCCATCCTCCAATGGCCTGATCAAAATCACCAAAGGGTCGGGTCGGTGTACCACTTCCTCTTCGGGGAGATTCCCACGGATATCGCAACTGCGTCCGGTCCTCTTCCTTGGCAGGGTCAAAATCACCACCTGCTTCCAATACCGCCACTGATAAACCTGCTTCCGAAAGAATCTTAGAAGCCATGCCCCCACCGGCACCGGAACCCACTATGATGACATCATAGGCCTCTCCGGATGATTTGATCTCAAAACTCATGTTTTTTAATTTTTTTAGGTTTGTACGACAAGTTAAATAAAAAAATTTAAAAGTTCCAAATTGGAAATTTAATCAAGTTAATAAACAATTGCGGTACTTTCCCTTGGCTTGGAAAATACTTTGATGATTGGTGTAGTGGAAAAGTTTTAGGCGAAAAGTTGGGGATAATATATCGATTTGAGGATTATCAGAGGATTACTACCGTAGGGTTGTTTATTATAATTTCTCACATTAGGGTTGCCTTATTTTAAATTCAATATCCCCACCTTTAGCTCTTGCCTCTCTGACCTTAAGTTGCAAATCATCGGGTAGAGAATCTATTGGTACAATAAATCCATCGAATTTGACCAGTTCATTAAATGGATTCGATTCCTTCATTCTTTGTGTAGAAAATTCCGGGCTGTAATGCCACATGCCAAACAAATCCTTGATTTCTCTCGCTTTATTGGATACTGTTGAATTTTTGGTTCCAAAGTATTCGCTGATTTGTTCAGCCGTCAAATAGGGTTCAAAGGATTTGTCAAATAAAAAATTTATCGAACCGATAGCATGAACAACTGCTGCTGCCCAAATCTCAGGTTTTCCTCTTTGGAAAGGTACATCTCTTTTTCGGCCAAGTTTTTTAATAAGCTTTTCGCACAACTGTAAATAGTCATCATTCAAATTTTGTCTGCAAAATGCTCCTGTCATTTCTAAGAGCTCTGCTTCTCTTTGTTTTATTTCTGGTTTAGTCATCATTTAATAATGAACAAATCGTTGAATATCGTTTATTTTGTCACTTTATCAATAATACGGATTTTAGTTTATTTTTTTATGTTCCACGTCAAGCAATTGATTATTCCAGTGTCCTTTGCAGGTTGATTACTTTTGATAGTAATTATGTCCTTATTGGGAAAAATCTCTTTTGCCTTTTCAATTGCTTGGTTGTTTGTTTTTTTATCAAAAATTGGCAGAAAAATGTGGTCTTTAAGTTCAAGGTAGTTGAGATAAAGTCCTGCGGCATCATTTACATCTTCATTGTCATAAATGTCAAACGGAAATACAGTCCATTTTAATCCTGCATTATTCAGCGCTCCCAAGAAGTCAATGTAATCCTTCTGCTCCTCTCTGCTAAAGTCATTAATCAAAACAGTGTCATTGGATATGAATCTTGCCATTCCGTCTGAATGCCCAAGCCAATCGTCTTTCTCTACTGGAACAAAAAGAATCTCATTTATTTCAAGTAAGTTTTTCAGTTGTTCAATAAGTTCGAGTTCTGGAATGCTCTTGTTTTCTATAAAAACCTTGGTGGTCATAAGAACTTTATTATCCCATTTTGAAATGTTTCCACCATCTAAAATAATGTCAGATTTGGTGGTTTCAATGCCAATCGCTTTACAAATTGCATCAGCGTCTGATATAGTCCTTGACCACTTTTTTGTTGAGGTTAAATAGTCAGGTCTATAAGTAAATCTCACAAACGTTTTATCCGACACCTGGATTGGCATATAATCCACAGCCCAAACATCTTTGGTGTTTGGAAGTATCCCAAACGGAATTTCAGCTTGTTCAAGTTTGAATACAAATTCTTTAGCAAACTCAGGGTACTTGTTTGATAGGGTGTCGGCTAAAAAGACGAAATTTGTTTGAGAATCGGTTATCATTGTTTCCAAATAATATTAGCTCGTTCAGTTGAATAACCTTGTTCAATCAGAGCATTATATATTTGGTCGGGGTTAATTGATAAGTCTAGTTTATTCATAATGTGATTTTTAAATAGCTCTTACTGTCAGGTATTTTATAGAATGGCCCTTAGAGATAGCTAAAATATAACTTGGAGTAGTGAAGTTTCTTGTTTCACTTCGCAAAATTAACTTGTTCTAGGATTTTGTCTTTAATCTGGGCTTTGAGGGCATTTTTGGTAAACAAATCAACTTTCTTATTGAAAATATTTTCCAAAAAAAGTTCAAGTGTGAAAAACTTCCATCCAATAGGTTTCTCAAATTCCACTAAAATGTCAATGTCACTTTCTTCTGAATTTGAATTGTCAGCATATGATCCAAATAAACCAATTTCTTTAACTGAAAAATCTTTGATTAGAATTGGTTTCAATTCAGCCAGTTTAGATAATATTTCGGCTTTTTTAACCATAGTCCAAATATAATTAATTTAGAATGCCTGTTTCTCTGTTTTTTAGGTTGTATTTGGCAATGGTGTTTATAATGTCGGGAATATCTACCCCAACTCCCCCTTCTAATCCAAAAACTCCAACAATCCCCCAATCCCCAAAAACTCCTTTTCCATCTCCCCCTGTTTCAATAAAATCCGCAATGGATTCTCCTCAACTCGGATTTGTACAGTTTGAAGCTTGTCGATTGAAATGTGCTTTTTCAGCGCAGCCTGAACCCATTGTACTGTGGCTTCAGGCCCTTCGATCTGAATAGCAAATTCGTCAATTTTAGGCTGTACTTTTCCGCTTTTGGGATTAAAAGAGAGTCGATCTGACGGCAGTAAAAGATTGATCTGACCATTGATTATCAGGTCTTCAGGCAGGCCTGTGACCAAGGGCTGTCCACACTGCATCAACCAAAAAACATCAGCTGCTTCTATAGCGATTTCCAGGTCATGGGTCACCACCAAGACGGCTTTTTTGGATTCCTTGGCGATTTTTCTGAGAAGGTGCATGATTTCAAATCGGTTGACCAAATCCAAGTGGGCAGTAGGTTCATCCAAAATGAGGATTTCCCCATCCTGGGCCATTGCCCGTGCAATCATCGTTTTTTGCAACTGTCCGTCACTACATTCACTCAAAGGCTGATTGCGGATATACCCGATATGGGTCTGGGAAATGGCCTGTTCCACCTTGTTTTGGTCTTCAATGGATAACTTCCCCAACCAACCTGTATGCGGAATCCGTCCCAAAGCCACCAATTGCCCAACGGTAAGATTTCCCGTGGTTATTTTCTCAGTCAGGACGACTGCGATTTTTTTTGCCAGGGCTTTTTGGGAATAGAATGTCAAAGGCTTCCCCTCCAAAAAAATCTCGCCACCCAGTGGAGACACCTGCCCCATAATGGTCTTGATCAAAGTTGATTTCCCCACCCCATTTGGACCTAGAAGGCAGGTCAGTTTTCCTTTTTCAAGGTTGAAATTCAAGTCTTCAGCAATTGCTTTAGACTTTTTGCCAGATTGATACCCTATATTAAGATTTTTACTTTGTAAATTAACCATGTTGGGGCATATAGCTAATAAGAAAGTGCCACATCAGAATGTGTCAGTTCATATTGTAAAAGTCCCCTCAAACTTAAATCTTCATCCAGTTTTTCCCAATGAACACCATCTTTGCTTATAAAGTATTTTTCCAAATCTTTCAATCCTGCATTTTTTAAGTTCTTGAAGTCAGAAATTTTTCTCTTCATGACTTTTTTATTGTTCAAAACAAAAAGTAAAAGATCCAAATCAGGATAAAAATTAAGCCCTACAATTTTCAGTTTGTGGTTTTGTATCAAAATATCCAAAGAATCAGGTTTGAAAATGTAATCTTCAATATCACCTTTTGTTTCTGTGGAACTCAATTGATCCAAATACTCAGTCGTATGTTTACTGATTGAACGTTTCATACCATTTCATTTTTTTTAGGTCATAGTTCTCATTTACCAATGCCAGGATTTTTCTTAGTTCATTCAATTTAAAACCATAATTTGATCAATATATCTGGTTCTAAAATAATTTTAGCCTCTGAATCTGCTTTTAATACATGAATTTGAATTGGAGGATGGTCATTGCTATAAATATAGAACCGATATCCATTATTTTCAAGAACCTTAACCATATTCAAAAATACATAAATACAACTAAAATCACGAACCTGAAGTTGTTATCCGATTTTAGAGGTAACCTAGTCATGGCTTTTTATGATTCTATATTTTCCAACTAAGTTATTTTCTTGAAAAGGCACTTTTGGTCTTCAGATGTCTCATCCGATAGCTATCGGATTCGACATGACAAGGATAGATCCAATCCATTATCTAACATTTCTTGATACGAAAGCATCTTTTATAAAATATCTTATGTCTTGCATCTTGTCTCTCTGTCTCAAATCTCACGTCTCACATCTAGCGTCTCCCCTAAAATTCCTTCGAAAAATTCCTCCTCAAGATCAACCAAATTACCATCGGGGCACCGACCAAGGAAGTCACCGCATTTATGGGCAGGGTTTGGGCACTTCCTGGCAGCTGACTGATGGCGTCACAGACCAATAGTACGATGGCACCTATTAGGGCAGAGGCAGGGAACAGTACGCTATGGTCGCCTGTTCGGAAGACCAATCTTGCCATGTGCGGCACTGCAATGCCAATAAAGGCAATCGGTCCACAAAAGGCCGTGGCAGAACCGGCAAGTATGCCTGTACTGATGATCATGGTCCAACGCAGTTTGTTGATATTGACACCCATACTTTCGGCATAGGCTTCACCAAGCAGCATGGCATTGTAAGACTTGAGCATCAGCATCATGGGTATGATTCCTATTAGGGACGCAATCAAAAAACCGATCAATTGATTGGTTTGGGTGCTACCCAAACTGCCCATGGACCAAACTGTAAACAGCTTCAATTGCTCGGCATTGGAAAAAAACGCCAAGAGGGATATCAATGCGGATACGGCAGAACCAAACATCAAACCAACGATCAACAAAGTCATGCTGTCTTTCACTTTCCATGCCGTCAGGCTCATCAACAATAAAACCAATACAGCGCCTGCACTTGCAGAAATAATGATTGCCCACAAGCCAAGCCCACCCGAATAAACCGACCAGCCAAAAGCCGAACCTGCCATAATCAACAACGCAACACCCAATCCGGCACCCGAACTGATTCCCAAAACAAATGGTCCAGCAAGAGGATTTCTGAAAAAGGTCTGCATTTGAAGACCACTGATAGATAAAGTGATTCCTGCCAAAATCGCAGTAAATGCTTTTGGAAGCCGATAACCTATTACAATGGTCTCCCAAGACCTTTTGGAAAATTCCTGCCCGAAAAATCTACCAATTACCTCCCCAACAGGAATAGCCACCGAGCCAATGGATAAATTGACCCAAAATACCAGAATGCATAGGAACAATCCGCTGGCAAACAAAATGGTATTTGGGGATTTATTTTTCATGCAGTTGGCTGTAAAAATAAAGCGAATAATCCGGTAAAATCTCCGGGTACAGTATTTTGATCAGATCCTGTAAAATCAGGTCAGGCCTCAAATATCCCAGCTCGAAATACGCTATTCCTCCTGTCGGACCTTTTTTGGAAGTGTAGGTATAAACATTCCCTCTTTGAAAAGGCTGGAAATGGGTGTACCTGGGATCGGCATTTTTCATATCATCAAGACTGCTGAAATCAGAGGCCCCTAACCAGTAATCGGCATCCTGTGCATTTTCCAGAACATATTCATAACTCAATTGCACACTTCCTGTTCCTTTTTGCTCTTTGAAAAGATAATCCCCTCCAGCCGCTTCCAGCAACCTTGCCCCCCAAGAATCACTGCCTGGGACATACCAGATATCTTTGTACATGACGCCTGCCATTACTTTTGGTTTGTCGCCGATATTTTTCGAAACCAGCTTTTCAGCTTCAATATAATTGGCTTCAATGTCTTTGAAGGCTTTCTCTGCATCTTCAAATTTCCCCAATAAGGCACCTGTAAACTTAATCCATTCGGCACGGCCTAAAGGATGTTGCTCTACATATTCTCCATTGAGCAAAGTCGGGATTTTGGCTTCTTTCAAGATCTCCAGGTTTTTGAGGTCATCACCCAAAGTTGAAATCATCACCCAATCCGGTTCTAGGTCAATGATCTTTTCGATATTGGCCTGAGCTCCCGAACCCAAATCCATCACTTTACCTGCATCTATCAATGTTCTTGTTTCTTTGGAAGAAATCAAATCCAAATTTGGAAAACCTGCCAGCATTTCTGAAACTCCAAGATAGTCCAAATGAGGAATGTGCGTGGTGGAAGTCATGACGACTTTGGAAATGGGCAATTCGACTACAGCATCAAAACCTGATTTGTCCAGTTCCAAATCTGCCTTTTCTACCACTAAATACCTGAAGGGTTTATGTTCACCCGGAAAAGCCTGATTGACTTCAATCACCCGAAATCCTTCCCCTTGAAATATAGCAAAGCCTTTGGCATATTGGTTGGGGAGCTCGATGAGCTCAGCTAAATCGCTTGATTTTTGGGATTCACAGGCTGAGTACAACAAGCTAAAAAAGAGTAGAATGAAAAGAGAAAATTTATTGGGCATAGAAATATTTCTGGGAGGCTAATTCCCCAAATATAGAAAGGATCAATCAATGATGTTAAACAAATCACCTTTTCACTTAAACAAAACCCCTCAATGATATAAATCCTTAGTGTTTCATTCACTATGTTTGCAACGGAAATTGGTTCCCGAACCTCAATCAGGCACTCGGGATTAAAAGGGAATCCGGTCAAAATCCGGAGCTGTCCCCGCAACTGTAACCCCATCCCGACTGATTCGGGATAGTAATTTACCCTCTTCAAATGCCATTGCCCCGAAATAATCGGGATGAGAAGGCCGGTAAATTCAGGGAAGCCAGGAGACCTGCCTTTTTTCTCAGTATTCAAAGCTTTCGGGTGAAAGGCTGGGATGGAAAATGGAACTCAAAGGCAGTTTTTGAACCTGATTCTCTATCATTTTGAGGACGCTTCAGCAGCTTGTAGGTTTTAAAATTTATCTCAATTCATTTCTCGTAATGGTTTTGGATTAAATAATTATCAGACATTATTTAATTCTCAAGGCATTGTATTTATTGATGGTTTATATTTTTCACAGCACCTTACTGTGGATGACAGACTCTATCCACTATCAAAAAGTGGATAGAGATAGTGCTATCTTACAGGTTTATCCAATGCTTGGACAATATCAAGTGCCTTGTACAGAATCGGATACCGTTCAGCTCCCTGAAGTGGAAATTTTTACTCCTGCCTTGGATAAATATACAATCGGCCAGCATGTGCAGGTCATATCTGAAAAAGAATTGGAACCCTTTCAGGGGCTTGCCTTGGCTGAATATCTTCAGCAAAGAACAGGTCTTTTCCTCAGACAATATGGCCCGGGAATGTTGGCTTCCTTAACAATGCGAGGTACCTCTGCTGGCCACAATGCTGTTTTTTGGAACGGATTGCCCATCAACAGTCCTTCCCTGGGGCAGGCGGATTTCTCTATTTTGCCAGTAGGAGGGTTTGATCAGGTAGCTGTCCATTTTGGAAGTGGAGGGGCTTTGTATGGGACTGATGCCATTGGGGGTGCCATACATTTGAACAGCAAACCAAAGTTTGGCGGTGGTCATCAGGTTCAGGTTGCTTCTTTAATTGGGAGTTTTGGCAGGTGGAACCAACAGGTTCAGTATGGCTATTCAAATGAGAAATTCTCTTCGAGAAGCAGATTTTATAGGAATTTTTCCCGGAATGATTTCCCATTCCGAAACCTTTCAAAAATGGGCACACCTGTGGAATTTCAGGAAAATGCCCAAGTCGAACAATGGGGCGTCATGCAGGATTTGGCTTGGAATTTAAATTCCAAAAACCAGATCAGCACTGCCGTTTGGTGGAACAAAACAGATAGACAGATCCAACCTGTCATCGGATCAAATACCAATGACACCCAGCAGGACCAAAACTTAAGATGGGTTTTGGACTATTTTCATTTTGGGAAAAACAAAATCTGGAATACCAAGACAGGATTGGTCAAAGATGAGCTGATTTTCAATATCAAGGCCATCAATAAAACCACCCAATATTTTATTGCCACTGATCTGGATTGGGATATACATCCGAAGTGGAAATCCAAAAGTGGCATAAGACATACCTACATTACAGGCGACCTTGATACTTATCAGGTTTCTGAATCCCGCCTGGAACTTTATCAATCCAACAATTTTCACCCGAATGAAAAGCTGTCTTTTTCCGTCAACCTCAGACAGTTGATTTATGAAAGAAATTGGGCACCATTTACTCCTAGTCTAGGTGGAGAATGGAATGTCTGGAAAAATAAGACACAATCTTTCCTGCTTAAAACATCCTTTGCAAGGAGCTTCAAAGTCCCAACATTGAATGATAGATTTTGGGTACCTGGCGGAAACCCTGATCTTGAATCTGAAAAAAGTTGGAGTGGTGAAATTGGCTTGAAGCATGTAATTGTCAAAAACAATTTTAACTTTGAACAGCAAATCACCCATTTCAGGATGAGCGTGGACAACTGGATCATCTGGTTGCCCAATGGTTCGTTTTGGAGCCCACAAAATATCCGTAAAGTCAATAATTCAGGCTTGGAATACTTTCTCGATGTCACCCAACAGTTTGGGGAATGGAAACTTGGCCTTTCAGGAAATTATGCATGGAACCAAGCCATCAACCAAACCAATATTTCTGAAAATGACAGAAGTAAAGGAAAGCAATTGCCCTATACTCCTGAGCACAAATTACAATCCATGTTTTTGGTAGAAAAAGGTGTCATCAGTTCATTTTTGAATACCCAAAGAGTAGGTGAACGTTTTGTTGCTACCGATAATGCCTCTAAACTCAACCCTTATCAGCTTTGGGATGTGGGAGTAAATTACCAGTGGACCCTAGGAGGAAAAGTCTCAGGAAATTTTGGGGCTCAAATCAATAACTTATTCAATACAGATTATCAAGTATTGCGGCTAAGGGCCATGCCTGGAAGAAATTTTCAATTCAATTTAAATATCACAATATGATTCGCTTTAGAATATTTACAGCTTTTTGGGTTTTGGCATTTATTGCTGTTTCCTGTACCGAAGACGTACCAGAGATCCCATTAGGGGAATTTGAAAAAGGGGTATTGATCATCAATGAGGGTGCTTTTGGTGCCAATGACGGGGAGGTTTACCATTATGACCCTGTATCAGGAGATATCAAGAACGATATTTTCGAATCAAAAAATGGAAGACCATTTGCCGGCCTGATTCAGGATTTGTTAGAAGCTGACGGAAAAATGTACCTAGTAGCCAATACTGGAAAGGTTGAGATAGTCGATCCCAAGGACTTTGCAAGTTTGGGTGCTGTGGATACTGACCTGAATATCAGCAGATCTATTGCAATTGCCAACCAAAAATTATATATCAGTGACTACGGGCCCTATGATGAAAACTTCAATAGCCCAAACTCTTATGTTGCGGTAGTCAATGGGCTCAATGGTGGCGCAGTTTCCAAAAAAATCCCTGTTCCAAGTCAACCGGAAGGGTTGATTGTAGCGGGTAATTTTCTTTATGTTGCTTGTTCTGCAGCCGAAAAACTCCAGGTTATTTCATTGGCTACAGATGCAGTCATAAGCAGTGAGGATGTGGAGGGAACTCCTGCCAAACTGAAGGTCATAGATGGCAGATTATATCTTTTTGCAAGGGATGCAGGTAACATTTATTTCCACGAGATCAACAGGAACAATTTTAATATCCAAAATACGATCAAGATTCCCTTGGCGAATGCCACATCTAATTTTGCAATTGGCGAAGGGGGTGATGCATATGTGATAACTTCAACAGGTTGGCCGGATTACAATGATGCTGTGGCCAAGGTTTCCATGAATTCCGCATCTGTGGTCAATCCATCTCTTTATACAGGTTCAGGACTCTATGGGATTGGTTTCCATCCCGTCAGTAAGGAAATCTATATTGGTGACAACAATGGTTGGCAGGGCAATGGTACTGTCATCGTAATCAATGGATCCGGGCAAACAGTTAAAACCATTGATGCAGGCAGGGGACCATCAGGATTTGTGTTTAAATAAAAATCTCTATATGCGCTATGTTTCTATGCGGTAAAATTAATTACCACATAAAAACATAGAACACAATAGTACTAGTATTAGCAGTTGTAAAATTTCAATTGAAGCTTTTAAATCTTTCTATTCGGGTTTAAAGAGAAGATTTTTAAAAAGCAGTGTGGTCTTCCAATAAAAATCAGGTGTTTTTGAGCTTTCTTTCAAAAAACACCTGACCATTGGTTTTGATGTGCTTAATCAATCCTTCATGGTTAATCTGATGGAAAATGGAAAGATCAATTTTGTAAGGTAATAATAGGTCATCCAGTTCATTTTCAATCTTTAAAAGTTCGGTCAAAGTCAGGTTCTCCCCAATAAGCGTTAAATCAATATCAGAACCGTTTCTGAAATTCCCGATAGCTCTTGAACCATAAACAACACATTTCTCAATGTTCGGATATTTTTTCAAAACACCTAAAATTGATTCTATAGTTTTATTTGAAAGTCCAAATTGATTCATTTTCTTTTATCCTTAATTTCCAGCATTTTCTCCTCAAATTCTTTGAACAGTTCAAAATACCTTTCGATAATTTTTTCAGTTATTTCAGAAGCAATGTCCTCATTATAGGTATGTGAAGTTTTATTACGGCTTTTGATCATTTCCATCCAACCCTCGCCATCCTGAACCAAACCAACCTTAAATGCTTCCCTTGAAGCATCTCTGGATCCGATAATTTCTGAGTTTCCTTGAAAGAAAAAATAATCTTTTATTACATTCCAGGCCAATTCATGGGTAAATTCAAATGCCTGTATCAAGCCTTGTTTTTCGAGGTCAGTCAATTCTCTTTCCTCCGCAAGCTTTACCGCATTTTCCGACTGGATTAAGGCTTTAAGGTAATTCTCAAACCTTTGTTCCCATCTTGTATTTTCCATCATAGAATTAGATATGAATTAAAGATAACCAAAATTAATGCATATTTGATGAAAAAAGAGGATGGAACCCAAATGGAGAAAAAATTCGGATTTATTGAAATGACTTAGGTTTCTACTTTGCCCCAGCAAGTAAATAAAGCACCGCCATCCTTATAGCTACCCCATTTTCAACCTGTTGGAGGATAATGGAATGCTCGCTGTCGGCCACATCAGAATTCAATTCCACACCTCTGTTGATGGGACCGGGGTGCATGACGACGATTTCTTTGTCCAATCGGTCCAGCATTTTTCTGTTTATTCCAAAATAGAGGGAATACTCTCTGAGCGAAGGAAAATACTTGATTTGCTGTCTTTCCAATTGGATCCGCAGGACATTGGCCACATCACACCATTGCAACGCTTTTTCCACATCATGCTCGATTTTCACACCAAGACTTCCGATATGCTTGGGTAATAAGGTAATAGGGCCACAGACCATCACTTCTGCCCCTAATTTTTGAAGGCAAAAGATATTGGAAAGCGCAACTCTGGAGTGAAGGATGTCTCCGATGATGGCTACTTTTTTTCCTGCGACATCTCCCAGTTTTTCGCGGATGGAGAATGCATCCAATAGGGCTTGAGTGGGGTGCTCATGCGTACCATCCCCAGCGTTGACGATATTGGCTTTGATATGTTTGGATAGGAAATGCGGAGCGCCTACACTGCTGTGTCTCATGACCACCATGTCCACTTTCATGGACAGGATGTTGTTGACGGTATCAATCAGGGTTTCCCCTTTTTTGACAGAGGAATTTGAGGAAGAAAAATTGATAACATCTGCAGAAAGTCTTTTTTCTGCCAATTCAAAGGAAAGTCTTGTTCGGGTGGAGTTTTCAAAAAATATATTGGCAATGGTAATGTCTCTCAGGGAGGGTACCTTTTTGATGGGTCTGTTAAGCACCTCCTTGAAATTATCCGCAGTTTCAAAAATGAGTTGAATGTCTTCTGTTGAGATGTCTTTGATTCCTAGAAGGTGGCGGGTGCTGAGTTGTGACATATTTTTGCTTATGCTTTTTCTGTAATCCAAATAGCGTCCTGTTCAAATCCATTTTCTTTCCATTCTACCGAGACGTATTGAGTTTCCAAGGTATTGACCTTAAAACCACAATAATCCGGCATAATGGGATAATCTCTTGTATATTTCCTGTCCACCAAAATCATCAGCTCCACTTTTTGAGGTCTGCCAAATGCAATCATCGCATCCAAAGCCGCTCTGACTGACCGGCCTTTATAAAGTACGTCATCGATAAGGATTACTTTTTTTCCTTCTATAAGGAAATCAATTTTGGTCTCATTGGCTTTCAGTGGGAAATCCCGTCGTCTAAAATCATCTCTGTGAAAAGTGGCATCCAAATACCCAAATGGTACTTTGATCCCAGAGATTTCTTCCAGTAAGTGTACGATCTTGTCCGAAACAATCGGACCGCGGGGCTGTAAACCCAATAAAACTGTATTCTCAAAAGTGTCGTGATTTTCTATCAACTGATGGCAGAAACGCTTGAGGATGATGGATATTTGCTGTTGGTCGAGGACAAGTCTTTTTTGCATGGCGTCGCTTTGGTTGCAAATATAAAAAGATTAAAGGTTTATGCGCCCAAAACTTGAAAACTGTTTGAACCCCATTTTTCCTACCCTTCCTCCTCCTCGGGTACGTAAAGATCTCCGTCTACTTTTATTTTAGTAATAAAAAAAACCTCCCTTGTTTCTTCCTGATTCTCTTCATTTAGAAACCGTATTCGCTGTTTTCCTGTCAAGATATAGTAATTGGCATACCACCAAGTAAGATTTAAGCTATAATCTTGGGTATCTCTTATTCTTTCATTTTCATCGATTAATTCAATGTCATAGGGTTGGCTTTCAAAAATAACCTCGCCATTTCTGATGTAACTCAAATACATTTTGATACCATTCAAGTACATGTAATGTAGCTTCTCTCCATCAAAACTTACCTCTCCGTATTTCCCTGGGATATTTGTTGATGTGTTATTCAGGTTAAAAGTATTATCCCAAATGACTTCTCCGTTTCTGTTCAGATACAGAAAATGGGCAGAAACAAAACGATATTCACCCTCGAGTTGCCACGAATTCATACCATATCTTGAGCCTGGGTATAGTTGGGATCCATAATTCATGCCATCAAAATACATGCGGTTGGGATTAAACCTATAGGCATCATTGGCATAAACACCATTCCTTGGAATATATCTAGGATTTGTAGCAGAAAAATGATCAGAGTAAATCAAAAAGCCAAAATCCGTCGGGTGGATTTCTCTCGTAGATAAAACAGGTCTTATGGATGGAACTTTTCCTTTTTCAAAATTACGCTCCAGTTCTTTTAATTTTCTTTCTCTTTGCTTTTCATTAAGATAGTTATAAAAATTCGGGAAATCCTCTAAGGTGTAATATTTGATGTCATACTCGCCAAATTCATTGATATCAGCAAGGTAAATCCCTTGATATGCTTCTCTACGTCTTTGGCCATAAGTTCCAATGAGTGATTGTTGATAATTTAAGATGGGGGTCAATATTCCCTCGACCAACTCTAAGCTATTATCACTCAATCTATCAATGTTCACTTCTCTGATCTTGCTACCTTTTTCATCAAAAGTCAACAGGGTAACCTGTTTCATTTTGTATTTGTCCCTGCGGCTGACCAATACATCCAACACCCCTAATTCGCTGTCCTTCCTTAGCTGTAAGATATGGGTTTCTTTGGAATAGATACCCTGAACCGTAAATACATTGTAAGCTTCTATATCAAGAATTTGAACTACCGGACGGAGATCAGCTGAACCCATAAAAATGGCATTACGATTTAAAACAAAAAATTCTTTTAATTCCATATTATAGATATTCTCCAATTGTATTTCTGTTGCCTTTTCATCTTTCAGATTGATTTCGATCATATACCTTTCCGAGGTGGCCGTAACACCCTTTTGCAGCAAGGCATAAAAATAATCTCCTTCTAAGTCATAACCGACAAGATCGTAATTGTCCTTTAATGGTATTTCATGAAAACTTTCTGATTTCAATTCAAAATCAGTCAAAAAATATTGGAGTTTTGATTTGAGATTAAATCCCTTTTCCGGATTGGCCCTAAACGCAATCAAACCGCCTGACCGGGTCATGACCTGAAAGTTATTTTCGGGATATTTGGCATCAACTTCTATCCTCTCCACAAACATCACTTGAGAAAATGTTTGTGGAAAAATAAGTAGGTAGAAGAAAAGGGATAATATTAATTTCATGTACTTAGTTTAACGATATGGTCAAATTGCGATTTTTCTACAGGCATGACCGAAAGTCTCGATTGCTTTATCAAAAGCATGGTACTTAATTCATCTTCATTTTTGATCTGTTCAAGAGTGATAGGCTTGGAAAGTGCTTTCAAAGGGTTGAGCTTCACAGCTACCCAACCTTTATCATCCTTGTCATTGGGATCGGGAAAGGACTCCTCGCTTACCTTCGCAATACCCACGATTTCTTTTGGTTTGCCACTGTGATAAAATAACACCTTTTCGCCCAATTTCATTTCTTTCAGATAATTTCTTGCCTGATAATTTCGGATACCATCCCAAATATCTTCTCCTTTGGATTGAAGGTCATCCCAACTGTAAGACTCCGGTTCTGATTTGACTAACCAATAATTCATGTGTATTTTATCCTTTTTGATTGGCTTAAGATAAGGCTTAAGATTTTATTTTAAAACAATAATTGATGACATTTGTCCTTATAGCAAATCAACCCTAATTCAGTTTTGGACCAAAAAAGCATACTTCGCAAACTCAAGCTCATCATCAAACTGATGGAGCTACATGATGAAAATACTTTTAAGATCAGAAGTTATCAATCAGCAGTTAACACCATTGACCGGGGTGATGTTTCTATAGAGGGAAAAAATCCCCAGGAACTCCAGGAAATTAATGGAATCGGGAAAAGCATAGCGGAGGTGATACATGCCTTGGATACCATCGGCACAAGCCCTTACATGGAAGAGCTGTTGGCAAAAACTCCAATCGGAATATTGGAGGTACTTGAAATAAAAGGATTGGGACCAAAGAAAGTAAAGGTGCTCTGGGAGGAATTGAATATTACCTCAATCCATGAACTGATGGAAGCCTGCCAATCCGGTCAAGTGGCAAAAACCAAAGGTTTTGGTGAAAAGACACAGGAAAGTATCATTCAGTCTTTGGAATTCATGGCCTCTAACCAAGGGAAATGGCTTTATGCAGATATTGAGGATTCCATGAGTCTGTTCCAAGAAAAAATCAAGTCCATCGAAGGCGTGGAAGCAGTTACTACTGTGGGTGAATTTGCCCGTAAATTAGAAATCATAGAGTCTGTTGAATGGTTAATCGCAACGACTGACCATTCGAATCTGATGGCAGCTTTATCTGCACTTGAAAATTTGGAGCAAAACAAAAAATCCTCAAGTCCATTTAAGTGGCGGGGTAAAATGCTGGATCCTGAGATTGCTCTATTCATACATTTTACCGAACCAACAGATTACATCAAAGAAAAAATTATCCGTACGGGAAGTAAAGCCCATTTGCTCCACCCAATAGGCGATGATAGCAAACCATTTATTGAATTGTTGAGGGAAGATGATGATTTTTACAATGAGGAGGAGGCTTATGACAAAGCAGGACTTCCTTGGATACCGGAAGAATTGAGAGAAGGGTTCTTCGAGTTTGATTGGGCAAAGGAAAACAAGATACCGACGCTATTGGAAGAGAAGGATCTCAAAGGCATTTTGCACAACCACTCCACATACAGTGATGGAAAGCATAGCCTGAGACAAATGGCGGAATACTGTAAAGAACTCGGCTATGAATATCTGGGCATTTCTGACCACAGCAGATCGGCTTTTTACGCAGGAGGACTCGAAATTGAAAAAGTTCAGCTACAGCAAAAAGAGATTGATGAACTGAATAAAGAACTGGCACCGTTCAAAATTTTTAAAGGGATTGAAAGTGATATTTTATTGGATGGGAGTCTGGATTATCCTGATGATGTTTTGAAAAGCTTTGATTTTATTGTTTCATCCATCCATTCCAGTTTGGGGATGGACAGAAAAAAAGCAACGGCAAGATTGTTGAAAGCCATTGAAAATCCCTATACCACGATACTTGGACACCCGACAGGAAGACTGTTGCTGAGAAGAGAGGGCTATCCGATTGACCATAAAGCCATCATTGATGCCTGCGCCAAATTCAATGTAATCATTGAAATCAATGCCAACCCCTGGCGACTGGACCTCGACTGGAGATGGATACAATATGCTATGGAAAAAGGAGTCAGGTTGTCCATCAATCCTGATGCCCATGAAATGGAAGGCTATGCTGACATGCGGTATGGGGTTTTAGTTGGAAGAAAAGGAGGTTTGACAAAAGACATGACTTTCAATACCCTAACCCTTGCCGAAATGGAAGATTATTTAATGAACAGGAAAAATAAAATCAGCTAAGATGAAGTGGATTGATAAAGATACCAACTTATTACTACAGCGCTCTTTTTTGTTTGGAGCGACAGGAATAGTGATTTGCCTGATTCCACTTTTTAACAATTATTTTCAGTTTTTGAATATCCCCATGGGTCCCATCAATGGCATTGGCATTTTGCTTCAGTTTTTCGGATTGAGCATTGCAGTGATGGTGCTAAGAAAAAGGAAAGTGGAAGAGGAATTAAAGGACAAGGCAAAGAAAATGATCCTGGTTTTGGCCGTAGCATTGATATTCTTTTTTATGGTGATTTGAGGGAGAGACGTGAGACACAAGAAGTGAGATTTTAGAGCCAAGAATCAAGACAATGAAAAGGAAAGGGAGCGTTGATCAAAACCTAAAAGTTTTGATTTTTTGCGACAAGTTCTAATAATGACAGAAATGGGTTCAAATATGTACATCAAAAAAAGTTTAGGGCTTCTCTTTTTATGGATGCTTTTTTCTTCTTGTACCCAAGAAAAAGAATTCTTTCATGAAGGTGATATCCTTTTTCAGGATGGGGATTGCGGGGATTTTTGTGATGCAATCAGAAAGGTTACAGAAGGATATGAGGGAATGGATTTTTCTCATAATGGGTTACTGATGCAGGAAAACGGCGATTGGTTTGTACTTGAAGCAATCGGAAAAGGTGTGAGCAAAACACCGATAGAAGACTTTTTATATCGGCATTTGAATGAACAGGGAAATCCAAAAGTAATGGTCGGAAGGTTAAAGCCGGAATTCAGGTCAATGATTCCCGCTGCTATACAGGAGGCAGAAAAACACCTGGGAAAACCTTACGACTATGCTTTTGATTTCGACAACGATGCTTTCTATTGTTCAGAATTGATACATTTTGCTTTTAAATCGGCTAATAATGGAAGATACTTTTTTACACCAAAACCTATGACTTACAATGATCCGGATACCGGAGTCCTATTTCCGGTTTGGGAAAGTTATTTCATGGAGTTAGGAATTCCTGTACCTGAAGGAGAATTGGGATTGAATCCCGGTGGGATGTCTTTGGAACCCGTGTTGGAGATGATTGAGATTCAACTTTCTTCAGACAATATCGAAAGGTAGTTTTCAGGATTGACCAAAGTGAAGGTGGAATTGGGATAAGCATCCTGAAATCCCAATGGAAAATTACTCCTTCTCTTTGGGTTCCATTTTGCTTCATAGGTATGAATTATACCGCCTCGTTCTTCCAACCAATCCAATTCCTTACCTGTAGTTGTCCTCCAAAAAAACACGTTAGCATTAATTCCACTGTAATGTAAATACTTCATCCTTTCGCTGATGATAAAATTCTCCCACAAAGCCCCCACATCACTTCTTAATGAAACCCCATTGAAATTATTGATCAATGCATTGCGTACACCATTGTCCCAGAAATAGATTTTTCGGCCCCTTTTGATCTCCCTCCTCAAATTCCTGCTAAAGGAATTCAATTTGAAAATCACATAACTCTTTTCCAAAAGGTCTATATATTTTTCGGCAGTTTCTTTGTCTATCCCTATGGTATTTCCAAGTTCATTGAATGTCACCTCAGACCCAACCTGAAGGGCTAAAGCCATCAGTAATTTTTGAAGTATTACAGGTTTTCTTACTTGGTCTAATGTCAAAATATCCTTGTAAAGATAACTGCTGGTAAGTTCCCTTAAAATTTCCTCCGCATCTGAGGGGTTGTTTATGACTTCGGGATAAAATCCATATACCAAACGATTTTCCAATAATCTTTTTTCTTCCCGTAAAGATGTGTGATGACCCAATTCCCCGGTAGAAAGGGGAAATAACCTCAACTCTCTTTTTCTGCCCGTCAAAGGTTCATTGATTGTATTTGCCAATTCAAGTGAAGAAGAACCCGATGCGATTATCTGGACTTGGGGAAAATTATCTGCCAATAATTTCAAGGTCAGCCCAATGTTTTTAACCCGTTGGGCTTCATCTATCATCACTAAGGTATATGAACCCACTAGCGCTTTTAATGAACTTAATGTTGCATTTTCAAGATCAATTCTGTCATCGGGATTGTCACAGTTAAGCCATAATGGTTCTTTATTCAAAGAAGCTGCTAATTGTCTCATCAGTGTGGTTTTGCCAACCTGCCTCGGTCCTGAGATAAGCAGAATTTTGCCTTGATATAGCTTTTTTGTTATTAATTTTTCTGCCTCACGAACAATCATATCTTTTTGCTTTTTACAAAAATATGCAATTTCTCGATTACGATCGATAAAAATTATGTTTATTTTCGATTATGATCGATAAAAATTATGTAATTTTTCGACTACGATCGAGATATTACATATTATTCTTCGATTACAATCGAGATATTTTATGCTATTTCTCGATTATGATCGAAATATTACATGTAATTTCTCGATTATAGGTTTCTTAAGATTGAATTAGGATTTAAATGAAGCCAATATCAATGGTTACTTCTTGGCCATTTCCAAGGCTTTTGTGGTAGTATAGTACTTCACAATCATATTTGGAACTTCCCATTCAGGCATTTTTCCGGTTTCATAATATTCCAAAAATTTCTCTGTAACCTGCGCAAAGTGCGCTTCATGTCCGACATGGTAACCATCAGGAATTTGAACTTTGTATTCTCCAAGAGGCAGTTTTTCAAGGCCAAGACCGGGGTATTTTTCTTGAAGTGTAATGGTTAAAGCCTTTTTTAATGCTTCATGCTGATCACCCAGAAGTTGCACATGCAACGTGGGAATATAATTTTCATCTTTTCCCTGCTTGATAATCAGGTTTGCTTTAGTTCCCCGCATCATGCTATAATGGGTGTCCCCTGCGCCTTCGGGAGCTTGGAAATTCCAGATGACACTTACTTTGGCATGTTTACCTTTCAAGGTATAATTCATTTCACCGTTGCAAAACACCTGCAGCGCTTCATCCTTCAGATCCTTTTTTAGGAATTCAGGGAATTCGGTTTTTCCGGTGACTGTTTTGAATTCTTCCAAAGACAAAGGTGTTGCCCACCTTTTCGCTGCAATCATTTTGATGTCTGTGGTGTCAAGCTCCATTTCAGGAAAAGCCTCCCATTGGATCAAATCCACCAAATGGGTAGTCACATCCACGATGCCTTCTCCTTCTACTTCCACATCAAAAAACCAGTCAGGCCTGACCAATGGTTGTCCGGAAACATATTTGAAGAAATGGTGGACACTTTCTTTGGTGATGGCAGGATTCTCGGGGGAACCATCTTGCAACTCACCAAAGACCTCCTTGATCATGGAAAGTTCCTTTTGCAATATGGAAGAGATTTCAAAACGCTCTGTCATGATATCATATAGCAACAAGTCCTTTTGCGAAGCCTCTTCAAATGCATGCTGTAATTTCCTAAAACCTCCCTGATTGATCACCAGAGGTTTATCGGCATAGACGTGGATGCCATTGGAAATAGCAGCAGTGATGTAATCAATTTTTCGGTCATTTTTTCCAGCTACTACCATCACATTACCAGGCTTCTTGGAAATCATTTTCTCCAAAAAATCATCACCCTTCATCAATTCCAACTTCCAGGCTGTAGAGGATTCATCCCGCATATTATAGCCATTGATTCTTTTAAGGTAATCATCCAATTCGGGTCCTTCTGGAGCGAATACCCAAACAGTCGAATCTACTTGTGGATACATGGTTTTGTGTATCAATCCGGCATGAAAGTGTCCGGGATCCAGACTCATAATGGTGACTTGCTCTTGTGGTCTCTCTGACATATTGTTTGATTTAGGGCTGGTACAAAACTGAAAAATCAACATTAAGACCAACACTACCGAAACCCTATTTTGAAACTTGGTGAGTTTAGATTTTGACATAATCTGTACCATAAGGTGCTCTTTGAGATCTGCTGAGATGGGTATTGGCTTCAGGGTCATTTACAAATTGCTCTTGGATCGGATCCCATTCCAATTTCCTGCCCAGCTTCATGGCAATATGACTGATCAAACAAACTGAGCAGCTTCTATGCCCTACTTCCACTGCTGAGATGGGTTCCTTTCCTGATTGTATGCACTCCAGCCAATTTCCATGTTGTTCTTCACTTTTATAAAGATGGATTTCGTCTGCACCGATTTTGGATTGGAGGATTTTTGGATCGGAGGCATCCAATGCTTTGGCATTTTTTCCCTGGGCTACCGGGTCACTGGCTGAGGCAACATAGCTTCCTCTTGAAACCCAAATCCATCCGTCTGATCCTTCGTATCGGATTCCATTAGGATAACTACCGCTGGTGAGCATAACGATGCCATTGTCATATTCTGCTTTTACCATGAAGTCGCCGTGGACGTTCCAAAGGCCTGATCTTGGGAATTCTGCAACTGCTTCGATATATCTCGGCCCGGACAGGTCAGTATCCATTCCCCATGCAGCGGAGTCAAAATGGTGCTGTCCCCAACCAGTAATCATGCCTGCCCCATAGTTTTCAAGCCTCAACCAACCAGGACGTCCATATCCATTTTGGGGATGAACACCAATCTCAGTGTATGGGACTTCTGGGGTAGACCCCAGCCACATATCATAATTAAGGTTTGATGGAACTTCCATTGCCGGGGCATCAGGACCGGAAGGGTCTCCGGGAAGTCCTATGCGAACGGTGTGTAATTTTCCAATTCTTCCATTTCTGACCAATTCAGCTGCAATTCTAAATTGCTCACTGGATCGCTGCTGGGTTCCCAATTGGAGAATTACCCCAGTTTTGTTGACTACTTCTACCAATTGTCTTCCTTCTTTAATGGTCAGTGAGGTAGGTTTTTGAAGATAAATATGTTTTCCTGCCAAAGCAGCTTCCATGGCTGGCTGTGAATGCCAATGGTCAGGTGTACTGATGATGACAGCATCAATGTCTTTATCGGCAAGCATCTCATGGTAATCAGCATATTGTTTGACATTCAGATATGGTGTGCCCATTTTTTTAGTGTAATATTTTTCAACCAATTCCTTCCCTTCTCCCATTCTCTTGCTATCTACATCGGAAACAGCTACGATACGGGCTACATCATGTTGCCAAGTCCCGGGAAGGTCGTGTTCCCGAGCGATCCTTCCACAGCCAATCTGACCAATATTGATTTTATTACTTGGGGCATTTTTCCCAAAAACAGAAGCCGGGACAATAGTAGGGAACCCTAAGAAAGTTGTTGCCATGGTGGTGTTTTTTATAAAATTTCTTCTTTTCATGAGGTTTTAAGGTTTGGTTTACGGTTATTTTTTGGAAAATTCCTTCCAATAATTTTCGGCTTCATTTGAGGACAATTCTCCATCAAAAACTACCATTCTGTATTTCAGGGTATATTTTCTTTTTGGAAGAATCTCCCATGATTCATGTCTGATCGGGCAGAATTCTATAAAAACATTTTCTTTTCCTTGGTTGGAGTCTTCCGGCCAAACCCGCATGGGTTCGGGATGGGACCTGTTATCAGGATGGCTGAGAAATAAAATACCGCTTCTTCCTGATGCCGCATCGCTCACACCTTCAACAATCACCCATTTGGCAAAACTTCCGTCTGCCTCCTTCCGGTCAAAGCCTTTTGATGTCAAAATGGTACTGTTTGAAGGGTCCCAAATTTCAGTTGCTCTGAAGCCAATTCCACCGCCATATCTGTAGGCCTCTAACATGACGCTAGAGGTCAGTGGTGTCGAGATGGTGGTAATATAATCCACCAAGTAATGGTCATCTTTTTTGGTCCAAATCCGAATACTCAAATCTTCCTCCAATGCCAGCTGTGGTCCCGAAGGAGCCAAAAGATCCATGTGATTTTGTCTGACCACTATCTCGGCAAAATCCTTATTGGCTTTCTTGGAGATGAGCTTTCCAAAATCCACCCTGCCTTTACCGTCTCCCAAATTCCAAAAATCCACTTCCCGACCTTCAATGGTCGTTTTGGTCCAAGGCCCCCAAATTCCATAATGATGATAATGATCCGGTGGCTGAATTCTGGTCAGTGTTAGACCTGAAGGAGAATTCAGAGGATGGATAAATCCGGATTTACTGAATTCAGCTTTAACACCCTCAGGGACACTTGCCATAGCTGTTTGATAGGTTAACAGAAGTTGATTTCCTGATTTGAAATCAAAGCCTGTGGCTGTTTCTTTCAAAGAAATTTTCTGGGAAAAAGCCATCACCGGGAGAATCAGCAGAATTAAGGTTTGATAGAAAAGTCTTTTGAATCTCATAGGTTTTTAGGTTATTGGGAAATAGGTTTCAACAATTTATAAAAATCTAATTAAACTCGCATGATTGCCACCGCTTTTATACCGTCGGGAAATAAAATTTTGCTTATAACGGCTCTTTTCTTTTATAGCCTTACACTCAGATCCCAAGATCTTCCTGAAGTAAAAATGGATAATTCATGGATTGAGAAAATCCATGCACTTGCCCCGGAAAGCACTTCTTTTCCTGCCAACAAAAAGAAAAGTATCCTTGTTTTTTCCCTTCACACCGGCTTTGAACATTGGGTAATCCCCCATACTGAAGAAATGCTGAAAATTATTTCAGAAAAAAGCGGGGCCTTTCAGGTCACTGGAAGTAAGGATATCAGCATGTTTGAACCCAAAAACCTCCTTCAATTTGATGCGGTGATATTGAACAATACCTGTTCGGAATCTGATCATAGAAACCTGTTTTGGGACAAGTTAAGGGCTGATTCAGATGCGGACAGTGTCCAATTGATGAAGCAGGCATTGGAAATGGAAAACAACCTTATTCAATATGTGGAAAAGGGTGGTGGACTGATGGTGGTCCATGGAGCAGTCACTACCCTAAACAAATCCAGGGCCTTCAGTCGCTTGGTCGGTGCCAGTTTTGACTATCACCCACCTCAACAACCCATTCAGGTCAGATTGGTGGACCCGGCCCATCCGCTCGTTCAATCATTTCCCAAAGAAGGATTCAACCATGTCGATGAACCCTATTTTTATAACAATGCTTATGGAGACATGGATTTTAGACCATTGCTTTATTTTGACAATGCAGAGATTAAAGATCAGAGAAAAAATGAACAGAGATCAGAAGGTAAAACTTATCTGGCATGGATCCGCTCCCAAGGAAAAGGTAAGGTCATGTACTGTTCCCCTTCACACAACGCCCAAAGTTTTGAAAACCCTGATCTCCTGACCTTTTTTCTAAATGGTCTTCAGTATGTGGTAGGGGATGTGGATTGTGATGATAGTCCGATAAACCTTTGAGGTCTTTTTCCAGACCTCGAAGGTTTTAATTCAAAAAAAAGGATCAAAGTTCTCTTTAGAGCGTACTTGTATCCTCAAGACCTTGGATACGCCACGGCACACCAAAGGTCGGGTCTACGCCTTAAAAGGCAGCTGATAAATCCTCTCACCTGTGAGTTTATAAATAGCATTACACAAAGCGGGAATGTATGGAGGCACAGGAGGTTCGCCTACCCCTGTTGGTTTTTCCATACTCTCCATGATATGCACATGAATCTTTTTTGGGGATTGGGGCATCCGGATGATCTGGTACCCATCAAAATTGTTTTGCTGCACTTTGCCATTTTCGAGGGTGATCGCAGAAGTCATAGCCAAACTTGTTGCAAATTGGGCTCCGCCCTCAAACTGGGATTTGATACGGTCAGTATTAACCCCAATGCCGCAATCCACAGCGTAGTGCACACTAGGGATAATGATCTGCCCATTGTTGCCTTTGGTCACTTCGACGATGCAGGCAACATAGGTGAGGAAACTTTTATGGACTGCAAATCCAACAGCTTTTCCTTCAGAAACCATTTTTTTCCAATCAGCTTCCAGGGCAACTTTTTCTATCACACCTCTCAGTCTTTTGGTATTCCACGGAAATTTTTCCAAAGGTTCCCCGTAATTCCCGAAATCACTCTTGATTTCATCGGAAAGATCAAGGTCTTTGTTTTCAGCCAAAATGCTTAAAATAAAATCCACAGGATCCATTTTTTTAGCTTCTGCTATTTCATCGAGCATACAACTGATGGCAAATGCATGATGGATATTGCTGACAGACCTGAGCCAACCAATTCGGGTATGTGCTTTGGACTCATGCGTTTCGATACGGATATTGGGCACTTCAAAAGGGAAATCGATACAGCCCAATTCCAATTCCCCGCTAGAAGGATGAAGTTCTGTGGCACTTGCGGTGGCTCCGATGGCAGGGAAGACAGTATGGTGATTCCAACCGGAAAAATTTCCGTTTTTATCCAAGGTGGCTCTGATTCTTTGGGCGCTTTGGGCATGGAAAAAATCATGGTGCAGGTCATCTTCCCGCGTCCATTGAACCCTTACAGGAGATTTGGCTGCTTTGGATAGGATGGCTGCTTCCACCACAAAATCCGGTTTTGATTTTCTACCAAAACCTCCGCCCAATAGGGTGACGTTCATCTTGATATTGTCCAAATCCATCTGCATGGCATCTGCTACAGCCTGCCTGGCCCACTGTGGGTGCTGTGTAGGGGCCCATATTTCACAGGTGCCATCTTCCCTAAAATCTGCTATTGCAGCAGGAGGCTCCAAAGTGGCATGGGCATAAAAGGGAGCCAAATATGTTCTTTCAAGTACTTGACCTGCTCCTTGTCTTGCCGAATTGAAATTTCCTCTTTCCCTCCTGACCTGACCATTTCCGGTAGTACTTTTCAGCATTTCATCCAACTGCTTTGCAGAACTGTACTGCTGATTTTCTCCCAGATCCCATTCTATTTCCAAGGCATCACGGCCTTTCATCGCTGCCCAGGTGTTGTCCGCAATGACCGCAACACCTTCCAAAGGCTTATCCAACCCTGGAGGAATGCCTGCTCCTTCAATCTTGTGGACACTGTTGACTCCAGGGATTGCCAATGCTTTTTCATCATTATAAGAAATGACTTTGGCACCGACAACAGGACTTCTTCTTACTACCGCAACTTGCATATTGGGTAGGTCCACATCGGCTCCGAAAATGGCTTTTCCGGTAGCGATATCTTTGTTGTCATAGATGGCGATATCCTTTCCGATAAGTTTGTAGCTGGAGAATTCTTTTAAGGTAATACTGGCCTCATCAGGCATTTCTTTATCTTTCAAACCTTCGACCAAGTCTCCAAAATTGATTTTCTTCCCTCCTGAAGAAAGAACCTGTCCCTTTTCAGTATGGCAATCTGAGGCATCTATTCCCCATTTTTCTGCCGCTGCAGCAATAAGCATGTATCTAGCTGTTGCGCCGGCTTTGCGCATGGGTTCGTAGAACATCCGGACAGAATAGGAACCATCAGTGTTTTGGTCACCGTATTTTTCCTCATTGCCTTCTGCCTGTACTATTTTCACTTTTTCCCAGTCAGCACCCAACTCATCTGCCACAATCATGGGAAGTGAAGTCCGGATACCTGTTCCCATTTCAGACCTATGGGCGATGATGGTCACCTGATTATCGGAATCAATGCTGATAAATACGTTAGGGGCAAATGTTACCAACTCCCCTTTGGGGCCGCTGCATTGGAAATTGACTCCCAAGAGAAAACCTCCTGATGCCAATGTGCTGATCTTCAGGAAATCTCTTCTGGAAGGGATAAAAACCTTGCTTTTATTTTCAGTTTCTTTGTTTTTGAGGAATGGAAATTTGGGCATCATAGCTTTTGGATGTCTAGGTCACAGGAAAATTAAGATTTGGAAGCGGTAAGAATGGCATCTTTGATCCGGTTATAGGTACCGCACCGACAAAGATTTCCGGCCATAGCGCTTTCAATTTCAGCTTCAGAGGGACTCGGGTTGCTTTTGAGCAGCGCAGCGGCATTCATAATCTGCCCCGTTTGACAATAACCGCATTGGGGCACAATATGCTCCACCCATGCTTTCTGCAACGGGTGATCCCCATTTTGGGACAAGCCTTCTATGGTGGTGATATTTTGGTTTCCGACAGCAGAGATGGGCAGGCTACAGGATCGAGTGGCTTCATCACCGACCAAAACTGTACAAGCGCCACATAAAGCCTGTCCGCAACCGAATTTTGTACCTTTCATGGAGAGCAGGTCTCTCAGCACCCATAGTAGTGGCATATCTTCGGAGGCTGTAACTTCCTGTTTCTTTCCGTTGACGGTTATTGTGTATTTTTCCATAATTCAGTTTTAACCTTTTGTTCAGTGATGTGATTTTTGTTGCAGGGGATCATTTACCGATTTCCTAAATTTAGAAAATTTTATGAAAATCATCGTAAGCAGAAACTTATTGAAATACATAAGGTTAAGAAAGCCTATGATTGGTGTTTAAATATTTTAAAAAGTATGGTTTGAAAATACCATTGATTAAATTTCATAAAACAATAGTCTTTAATTATCTAATTTCAAAAAACCGACAAACATATGATCAGGAAATTTTTTAAGTGGCAAATCAACATATTTGATATTTTGGATGAACATTGGGAAAGTCCTCCGGTGACCAAAGTGATCAGCAATATTGTGGTAGGTTTTTTTGTGGTCGGGCTTCTTTTCGGGTTGTTCTCTTATTTGAATATCCTTGATTTAGGAGAGAGTTTTACGGCATTTTTTGCTATCGAACTGGCTTTTAATGTGTTGCTTATATTTGAGGTTTTGGGATTGATTTTCCTGATCCCCAAATCTGTTGCGGATTCTGTGGGTAAGCAGTTTGAGATTATATCACTTTTGTTGCTGCGAGATGCATTTAAGGAATTTGGGCATTATTTGGGTGATCTGACTTGGGATGTGGGGTTTTTATATGAGCTCTTGCCGATAGTATCCGATGCATTTGGAGCGATTTTGATTTTCTTGATTACAGGGTTGTTTTACCGTGCACAGAGACATATCCGGATTACCCAAAGTTATGAAGAGCAAAAGGGCTTTGTTGCCATCAAAAAACTGATTTCCATTTACCTTACTGTTTCATTTATAGGCTTGGGAATTTTTGATATCATTTCAGCTTATCAGACCCATGAGTTTATTTATAGCATCAAATTGTTTTACACCCTCCTGATTTTTACTGATGTATTTATTTTGTTGTTTTCACTGCGGTACACATCCAAATATTACAACTTGTTTCGATATTCATCATTTGCACTGGCAACCATATTTCTTAGGCTAACATTGAGTGCTCCGCCCTATTATAACGTGTTATTGGCGGTTATTGCCGGATTGATGGTGCTTGGGGTAACTTACATTTACAATAAGCTGTTGTCCAAGCAGGCCAAACCTTTGGAAGTCCAAGCAGAGGTTTAAAAGAAAATTTAAAAAAATAACTTCCTGATTTATAGAGTTGATATTGATGTTACTGGATGAAATCCTATATTTTTTAGAAATGCATTTGGAAAAAATGGCACAACCTACTAAGTTTGCGACACGTTAACCAAAAGGGGTTGGCAAAACAATTAAAATTCCTCCTTAGCTCATCCCGATAGCTATCGGGAGGTTAGAGTACAGAGATAAAAATAAATTAAAATAATATTCCTCCTTAGCTCAGTTGGTTAGAGCACATGACTGTTAATCATGGGGTCCTAGGTTCAAGCCCTAGAGGGGGAGCGAAAGCCTTGCAGAAATGCAAGGTTTTTTTGTTTTAGGCAACTCTACAAACCATTTATTTTTTTCAACACATATGTTGACTAACTTGAACTTTTATTAAGCTTAAGCTGTAAAAGTGATGAACGAAAAATTACTAATTCTAAGCAATGATTTACTTTCAGAGTACTTGGAAAAAGCACCGAAAGGTTTAAATTTTGCTTTTGAAGCCTTGCAAGACGCGGAAATCTCCACAGACAGTTTCAGTTTTTACACTTCTGTTTCCTCTGTTTACAGTAGCAAAATAGAAGGAGAAGCCATTGAGTTGGACAGCTACATTAAGCATAAAAAATTTGGAATTGAATTTTCGCCCGATTATACCAAAAAAATAGATGACCTTTATGACGCCTACAGCTTTGCAAAGGTCAATGAGCTCAATAAGGAAACCGTTGCCCAAGCCCATTCCTTGCTCAGCAAAAATATCCTTACTAAAAACAGGCAGGGAAAGTACCGCACACAAAACATGTATGTCTCCACTCCTGATGGCCGTATTGAATATGTAGCGGCCTCACCTTTTGAATTAGAGGCAGAAATGGAAAAGTTTTATACCGATTTGACGCTACTACTCAAAACAGAAATGTCTATTGAGGAAGTTTTTTTTTATGCCTCAATGATTCATTTGGTTTTTGTTAAAATACACCCTTGGAATGATGGAAACGGCAGAAGTGCCAGATTATATGAAAAATGGTTTTTAGCAGAAAAATTAGGCGATAAGGCCTGGTTTGTACAAAGTGAAAAAATGTATTACAACCAACATCAAACCTACTACTCAAACATCAGACTTTTAGGCTTAGAATACCCTACCTTGGATTATAATAAAGCGCTTCCTTTTTTACTGATGCTTCCATCTTCTGTTTTAAATGGATAGAAAAACAGGAGTTCTTCGACAATTGGCTAAGAAAATATTTTCAAGTAGAAATACAGTATTATCCATTTAAAACTATCATTTATTTTAATGAAGTCAATTGAAGGAGAACTCTAAATAATTTCATTGAAAACTCTCTTCAAAATCAAATAAACCCTACTCCGGTTGCAACTATCGTTGATAGGGGGAGCCAATTCAAAAAAGAGGTCAGAAACGACCTCTTTTTTATTTTTATACCCCTCCAGTTTCGTTTAAACAAAGTTTTTGAACAGTTGCAGCTATTTTAAACACGAGTATCACGAAAAAGGACCGAGCTGCAGCTGATAATTCTAACTGATTGATATTCAATTAGTATTGCTGGTTCAACCGTTAGTAACAAGATCTAACGAACTCGACCGCAAAATAATTTAACATTTGTAAAACAATTACACTTTTCGTATCATTATTAAATCTAAACGTATCAAATCGTATCAAAATATACTTACGATTTCAAATCATAATCGTATCTTTGCGTATCAAAACGTATCAAAATGGATAACGAAGTATATAATTTTAAACTGAATATTGATTGGAAGCTGATCAACTTAATCAGTGAAATAGACCGCTTTGATGCAAATTGGACAGCAATTGAACGAAAAGAAGGACAAAGCCTCAAAGAGTTGAAAAGTATTGCTACGGTGCGAAGCGTTGGAGCTTCAAACCGGATTGAAGGCAACAAAATGAGCGATGAAGAGGTAGACGTTTTACTCCAAAAAATTGACATAACAAAACTTACCGACAGAGATTCACAGGAAGTAGTCGGTTATTTTGAAGTCTTGGATTTGATTTCGGAATCTTTCGAAAACATCGATCTTACAGAAAGCCACATCAAAAGTTTACACAATAGTTTGATGAAATATAGTGCCAAAGACCAATGGCATAAAGGGAATTATAATAAACATAGCAACGCAGTTGAAGTTTCATTTCCTGTCGGGACACGGCAAATGATCTTTCAAACAACCGAGCCGGGAATTGCTACCGATTATGCCATAAGAGAGTTGCTCAATTGGTATAATTCAGAAACGGAAATTCACCCCTTAATTAGAATAGCAGCTTTCGTTTATGATTTTTTGAGTGTCCACCCTTTCCAAGACGGTAATGGAAGGTTAAGTCGTTTAATTTCAACGCTATTATTACTCAAAAACGGATATAAATGGATACAATACGTAAGTTTTGAACACGAAATTGAAAACCGGAAAAACGAATACTATCAGGCCCTAAGAAGTTGTCAGGCACAACGCCCTAAAGAAAATGTTTCCGTTTGGATGCAGTTCTTTTTGAGTTGCCTGTCAAATATTCAATCTCAACTTTTGATTAAATTGAATAAAAGCGGAGTGGAAACCCAACTTTCACCCAAGGAAAAATCAATCTTTACGATTATCCAAAATCGCCCAAACATAAAGTCGGGCGGAATTTCCGAAAAATTGGCGATACCATTACCTACCGTAAAACGTATGCTTTCAGGGTTAATCAATAAAGGATTGATAGAAAAACAAGGTAGGGGCCGAAGTGTGAGTTACACGATAAAATAGATAAAAGTTAAAAGTAATAGGGTCAATAGAAAAGAAATCGCTCAGCTATTAGCAATTATAAATTACCTGACTCTCCACCACTATTTCACTGAAAACTTTGTTTCATTTGTTTAGATTAGGGTCTTCACCTGAAGGCTAAAAATCAAATCACTTCTTACCTCCCGGATTATAAATCTCTGCTGCTGTTTTCAACACCTCAGCCTTATCCAAACTCATTGGTTTCAATTTTTGATCGAGGAAGAGTTCAATTTGATCATCAAAGTGGGGGCTGTCAGGGTCATTGCTTGCTCCGAAGACATTGATCGTTTCGATCTTTGGGAGGCCTTCCCCAAAGCGGACCATCATGATATAGGACTCTCCCTGTGTCCCTTTCCGCATCCCGTTTTCCCAAGGTAATGAACGCATGGCTGTAATCACATCATCAATTCCCTGCAAAGGCAGCGCTTTGTCGCCCCTTACCAGTTTTTGATATTCTCCCAATGTCACCAATTCCTTTCCAAAATGGGCTGTAAAATGATTTTTGGCAGCTAGGAGACTTTCTACAGATTCTTCTTCAGTAAGTGTGGTTTCCCAACTCCTCCCATTTTCAGCAAATTTGTCCCACCAATAATAGTAGACAAAGGCAAAAACTGCCGCACCTTCACTCTCAGTTCCTGAGCGTTTGTCCCAGTAGTTGATGGCTTCGATCTGCTTGGTGATTTCTGGGTATTTGCTTGGGTTTAGTCCAAAAAGGGATTCCATATTGGTGCGGAAAGCTAATTTTTCGGGTAACTGTCCATCGTACTTGATTTCTTTGAAACGCTCATAAGAAATCGTCCCCGAGTCGGGCATCAATTCGCGGAATCGGGCCGATCTGTTATTGTCCCGCAACAGGTAATCCATGGATTTTGGGTAATTGTCCGGATGTAGATTGTCCGCCAATCCACTTGCCTTAAAAGGGGAATGATTGGTGTTGAATAAAAATCCCGAAGCAGGATTGTATTGTTGTGGCAGATCCTCAAAGTCATGGTAGCTTGTCCACAGGGCTTTTTTGGTATTTCCGGCTACCGTCCCGGTGAAATCAATGGATGGTTCTCTGATGGGGATCAGGCCATTGCTCACATAAAAAATCGTATCATACTTGTCTGCATACACCGTGTTGAAACTGGTCAATTCCATCCGCGACATGGCTTCACTGAATTCTTTAAAATTCCTGGATTTGTTCATTCGCCACCATTGCTCAGGTGCAGCGATCCGCTCCAAGGCACCCAAGCGGATTGAAAATGTTCCTTGTTCAGTAACCAAGGTAGGGCCATAGATGCTCTTCCAGATTTTCTTTGGAAAGGGAATAGTGACCAAATCCCAAAGTTTCACCCGAAGCCAAACTGTTTCTTCCTCCAATTCCAACCATTCTCCATCTACTTGGTATTGATCTTCATTTTCAGGATTCATGTCCAATTGGTACAGATCCAAAAGATCAGGGAAATTGACCGTGTGTGCCCATCCAAGGTTTTCATTTACTCCGTGAAAAATCATCGCTGCGCCGGGGAAAAGTCCCCCAAGAATATTCCATCCTTCCTCTGAATGGAGGTGTGCCTCATACCAAGCTACAGGTCCGTCTAGGGGTTGGTGGGAATTGATGGCTAGAAATGCCTCACCGGAGTCTGTTCGGGAAGGGTGAATGGCAATTGCATTAGAGCCTTTGGGATCGGCATCAAATGGTACGGTTTCTACTTTTCCGGAGACAATTTGTTGGACCGCACGATCTGCTCCGGACATCTGGGCAAGGGAGAGAATATATGCCGCCGTTATTTCTTTGGTATTGACAGGAAAGGCCTTTTCCAGTAAAACTTCTTCCGGATGTGCCAATGCAAAGTCATTCATTCCTGCCGCATAGGCTTCCAAAATTGCTTTGAATTCCTCTGAATAGGCCGATTCATATTTGGCATCTGCGATTTCAACGGTCTGCAGTAAATGTCCAAAGAAATCCACGGCAGCTCCATCTTGTCCATATTTCCGTCCCAGCATTCGCTTCCCGGCAAGCAATGCTTTTTGGATGGTTTCAAAATCATCTTCAGCATGCGCCCAAGCCAAACCATAAGCGACATCTGGATCTGTTTGTCCAAAAATATGCGGCACTCCAAATTCGTCACGTGCTATTTGGACTTTTGAAGTATCCCAACCAGAATGGTTATAGGTGGAGTCACAAGAAAAAATAAGAAAAGAAAAGAGCAGGAAAAGCCCGGTTCGGATGATTTTCATAGGGTGTTAATCGGTGGTAAGAATTGATTGCAAAATGCGTTTTTATTCTAAACAAAAAAAACTGTTGTTTGTCTGGTCTCAAGGGGAGAAAAAAGGCTTGCTTGATTAATTTTGTATTCATTTCTTTCCCCACAAATACAATTACTTCAGGATCAATGCTGGGAAAAAATGAGCTAATCCGTGTCGGTGAGATCAATGACAACCTGGCCATAAACAACAGCCATCAGATATTTTTAATTCTTGGACATATTCACAAGTGCAAATACACAAACCTATAATTGCGAAAATATAAAAAAATGCAATTATAAAATTATATATTTGCAGAAACATTAGTTTTTCGCAAATATAAAAATCTATAAATGCAGGGGGACATGAAAACCAAAGACTTCAAAGACTTCAAAGCTGGTACCTGGATCAAGCGAACGGAATACCAAAGCTTCAGTCCAGAAAAAATCAATTACGAATGGGTAATTTCAGATCCAAAGCTGGCAAATTTACTTAGTCAGGCTGATAGAAGCTTGGGCAAACTTGATGCATTTTCTGAGCTGATTCCTGATATTGACTTCTTCATCATGATGCACATCACTAAGGAGGCTACTGTTTCCAGCAAAATTGAAGGTACCCAAACATCTTTTCAAGAGGCTTTGATCAAGGAGCAAGACCTTGATCCAGAGCGTAGAGAGGACTGGAAAGAGGTGCGGAGCTATATTGAAGCCATGAACCAAGCCATTGGGGAAATGGAAAAACTCCCCATCTCAACACGATTGATCAAACAGACCCATTCAACACTATTAAAAGGTACTCGCGGGAAAGAAAAACTACCGGGAGAGCTTAGAACCAGTCAGAATTGGATTGGACCAAGTCTGAAAAATGCCATATTTGTTCCTCCTACACACACTGAAATTTCTGAACTAATGGGTGATTTAGAGCAGTTTATCCATGCAGATATCAGTGAAAGCCCTACCCATGTACCCCACTTAGTGAAGATTGCATTGATTCATTATCAGTTTGAAACTATCCATCCATTTCTTGATGGGAACGGAAGAATAGGGAGATTACTGATCACTTTGTACCTACTTGACAAAGGGCTTTTAAAGCGCCCTGTTTTGTATCTGTCAGATTTCTTTGAAAAAAACAGGAGGGATTATTATGACAACCTGATGCGTGTCCGTGAAAAAGACGACATCAACTCTTGGCTCAGCTTCTTCCTGATCGGTGTGATCGAAACCGCAGAGGCCAGTATAAGCACATTCCAGCAAATCTTGAAACTGAGGGAAAAAATCGAGTTCACACAAATTCTTGAACTTGGCAAGCGTCAACAGGATGCAAAGAAAATCTTAAAATTCCTCTATGGAAACCCGATCATAGACAGTGCAAAGGTTGCGGAAATCCTTGACGTACACGCCTCGACAGCGAACCGCTTGATCAAGGACCTCATTGAATTGGGTATCCTAGAAGAACTCACAGGATTCAAGAGGAACAGAATCTTCGCCTTTCAAGCCTACATTGATTTGTTCAATAAACCTTAAATTGAAAAATAAAGACCTCATCGGCAAAGTAGGGAGCAAAAGTTATGTGTCCATGATTCTGAACCGCAAAAAGCCTCTGCCTTTTCTTGAACTAAAGTTCTATCGATTAATAAACACGACAAATCCAAAATCCTCGGTTTTGTTGAGACCTTTATTAATGTGATTTCGGAGGCAGCTAAGGGTCGAGGGGTGCGAGAACTGCCACTGATATCAAGTATACTGAAAAGGGCTCTTAGATTTTTTTGCACTTGTTTGCATCCGAGGTTAACAAAAAAGGAATTGCAAATTCGGCGGAGCAGGGTGTCATTCAAGCTTGTGATTTGTTTATAAAACTGAATGTCTATTAATTGTTACTTTTATTTTTCATGATATTTTGAAGTATTACTTCAAAATATCATGATAATTGTAAGTAAATTGTATGGTGGTTCCTTAGAAAGCAAGTTTTAGAAGATTAGAAATATCAATGCTTTTTCGCAATTTTTGGAGGCTGCCGCATTTTCAAATGGTGAAATGGTGAATTATTCCAATATCTCTTCTGAGTGTGGTGTAAGCAATAACACTGTTAAGGAATACTTTCAAATCTTACAAGATACATTAATCGGTCGCTTTGTTCCTTCCTTCCAGAAAAAACCAAAACGCAGGGTTATTCTGTCACCCAAGTTTTATTATTTTGATATTGGGATTGCCAATAAATTAATGAAAAGAGGGAGAATTGAAGCAGGAAGCGAGTCTTTTGGACATGCATTTGAGCATTTCATTTACCATGAACTATATGCACACAGTAAATATTCGGAAAAAGACTATGCTATTTCATATTGGAGAACAACTTCCCAATTAGAAGTGGATTTTATTTTAGGGGATCATGAAGTAGCCGTTGAGGTCAAAGGAACATCTAATGTTCAGTTGCGGCACCTAAAAGGTTTAAAAAGCTTTGCAGAAGAATACGCGGTAAAAAGGCTGATCGTTGTGAGTGATGATCCTTTAGAGCGAAAAATCGGTGAAATTTCAGTTATTCCCTGGAAGCGATTTCTGGAACAGCTTTGGAACGATGAGATTTTATAAAAAGGAAGGGTAAATCCAAGAAAGATTTGAGAACAGAGCAATATGTCCATATCATATAGCTGTACATATTTCCTACTTGGGGTCTTTTCCTTCTACCATTCCATCCAGCCATCGAATATTGAACGACTTGCGCCAACTTTTTACCCAAAACTTTGTTTCGTTTGTTTCGTTCAGTATCTTCACAGAACAAAATCAAATATCCGTTATCATGGCCACAACCATCAAAAAAACAATGGCAAAAGATCAGAAAGATGCCAGACAATCGGTGGAAGTATTAAAAAGAATCACTGGGGGTGCAAAGCCTCAAGATGCTGTTGTTTTTCAGGTAGAAGGGACATCCATTTCAGTCCCAAGAAAAGCTGTATTGCTTCTGGAAAAAGTTTTGGATGAAATGGCAGATGGAAGAAGCGTGGAAATTGCTTCCTATTCCAAGGAACTAAGTACTCAGGAAGCGGCTGATTTGCTGAAAGTTTCCCGCCCGCATTTAGTCAAACTTTTGGAAACTGGAAAGATCCCCTATAAAAAGGTTGGACCACGCCGTAGGGTTCTTCTTGAAGATGTCAAAAAATATGACTCATTACTCCGGGAAACAAGGAATAGTGCATTGGATAAACTTGTTAGGGAAGCGCAGGAAATGGGCTTGGGTTATTAATCAGAAAGTTAAGTAAGGTGAGAAATCCTGAACTGGTGATGAACTTCCGCTAAAGAAAATATAATTATTTGTTATACTTTTCGTAATTATTTACGTAAATTCGCACTAACAGTACACGCCACGCTACCCACTTGAACAGCGTCCCAGGGCGTGTCTTTTGCTTTTTAGGGGCTTTCACAGTATTTTGTGTGATCATATGTTTGAAAAGAAACCCACCACCATAGAAGAACAAATCGCTTTACTCAAAAGCCGAGGGCTTGAGATTTCTTCAGATTCGGAAGCCACCCACTTTCTAGCCCACATCAGCTACTACCGTCTTGGGGAATATTGGCACTCTATGCAGTCTGACAAAGAAAACCATGTATTTAAACCCAACAGCAATTTCGAAGATGTGATAGCACTTTACAGTTTTGATAGAGAGCTTAGACTTCTGATCTTCGACACGATCGAAAAAATAGAAATCAGCCTTAGAACTAAACTGACATACCACCTCTCTCACGAGTACGATCCTTGGTGGTTTCAGAATTTTGAACATTTTACAGATAGTCGTGCTTTGGTCAAAACTTTAGCAAGTATAGAGGAAGAACTAAGTAGGAGTAAGGATCCAGTTTTGAAAAACCACTTCAACAAACACAAAGATGACACCAGGTTTCCGCCTGCTTGGAAAACCTTGGAACATACAAGTTTTGGATCTCTTTCAAAACTTTATGGCAATTTGAAACACACCGTTAAATCCAAGGATTTGATCGCTTTTGAATATGGGGCGGTTAACCATACTTATTTGCCAAGTTGGCTTCAGTCTATAGCACAAATCAGAAATTATTGTGCCCACCATGCAAGGCTTTGGAACAGAAACCTTCCTGGTACAGTGAAGCTATTGTCAAAACCTCCTCATGACTGGATTGAAGAAGTTCCAAAACCACATGAATTTCAAAAACTTTATGTTCATCTATGCATCATGAAGTATTTACTTAATATCGTTGCTCCGGGAAATCACATGACACAAAAGCTAAATTCACTTTTTGAAAAATATCCCAACGTGGATCCAAATGCACTAGGAATGAGGCAATCGTGGCAAGAGGAAGCTTTGTGGAAGAATTTTATTTAAGCCTGATCTAATAGGTGAAATATTTATTTTTTAGATCAATAGCGGGAAACAAAAAAGCCACCGGAATCCCCCCAGTGGCTCTAATTATTTAAGTTCAAGTACTAAACCCTATAAAACTCCTCCCAACCTTTCCTCGGCGGCATACCTGCCAAGACCTGATTGGCAAGCGGGTTGTTGATAATCTGTCTTGTTTCCCTGTCAAATTCCAATTTTACTCCCATTTGTTGGGCCATTACACCCAGGCAGAATACCTGACTCAGTGGTCCTGCAATTTCAATTGGAGATCTTGTTTTTTCCTCACCTTTGCAAGCTTTGAGGAAATTGGCAAAGTGGTTGGAAGGGCTTTGGGGCACCTCAGGAAGTTTGGACTCCCATTCCTTCGCCTTCTCCTCGGGGATAATGGACAGCGTGCTTCCATGTGACCCGCCTTTGAAGGTCAAATCCTTGCTATAAATGATTTTTCCCGGGTTGAGTTTGGCAGGTTGAATCTGACCCGTACTTGGTGGAGGGATGTTGGGGTCAAGTTCGGAGACACCATAACCTTCCGGCACAGCCGGGATATTATCCAGGCCATCATACCAGGTGATGGTCAGCGGAGGCATTGCCCCACGTTCGGGGAATTTAAATTCCAGTGTGGTGGACATGGGGAAAAAGAAGGGGTTATGACCGCTTAATTTCACGGGATTGACTTCATAGGGTAAGCCAAGATCCAAAAATTCATGGGCAGTGTCGATGATATGTGCCCCCCAATCTCCTAAAGCGCCCATGCCGAAATCATACCAGCAGCGCCACTGTCCATTGTGCAAGTCTTTGTGGTATCCCTGAGGCTGTGCCTGACTCAACCAAACATCCCAATCCATAGTGGAAGGAACAGGTTGGCTTGCAGGATAACGGGAAATATTGGGGTCCCATCCATGCCAGCGACGTCTGCTGTTCATGTGTGCCGTAATGGCCGTGACATCCTTGATTATGCCAGCTTCTTTCCAGGTTTTAAATTGAAAATAGTTGGCCTCTGAATGTCCTTGGTTGCCCATTTGGGTCGCAATTTTTGGGTATTTACTCGCAGCGGCGATCATCAGATCCACCTCCTGGAATGTGCGTGCCATGGGTTTTTCCACATACACATGCTTTCCTTCCGCCAATGCCATCATGGTCACAGGAAAGTGGGAAAAGTCCGGCGTGGCAATGCTTACCGCATCAAAACTTCCACCTATTTCACCAAACATTTTTCGAAAGTCCTGATACTTCTTTGCATTTGGAAACATATTCATGATTTCCAATGTCTGTTCTGCCCCCATATCAACATCACAAAGAGCCACAATATTACAGAGGCCGGTATTATTCAGTGCCTTGATGATTTCTTTTCCCCGGTTGCCGATTCCTACACAGGCCAGGTTGACCTTGTCAGAGGGTGCGACATAGCCCATGGATTTGCCTAAGACATTGGGGGAAATCAAGGTGAATCCGGATAGGCCTAAAGCAGCAGTGGCTCCGGTTTTCAGAAAGTCTCTACGATTGGTGGACATATTTTGGTTATTAAGGTGTTTTATGATGGGTTTTGACTATCCAAATGCTTTAATCTGAAGTCATTTTAACCTTCAAGGATCTGGCTTTTGAAATTATTCTATTAATGTAACTTTCTTATCCAAAATATCGGAAAGAAGCTTGGAAAATCAACGGAAAGGTTTGCATAAATAAAATTCACTTAGATTCTTAAAGCAGAAACACTCATTTTACATGAAGACAAGGATTTATTTTCATCAAAGATTATATTTAAGCATCTAAATAAAATATAATGTGAAAAGAAGAATAATATTAAGCTTATGTCTGTCTTTCCTGTGGCTGGGATTAACTGTCTCAGCCCAAGACAAAACCTATGTTGCCCCGAACCTCGAAAGTGAGAACGCTTGGACTTTGGTCTTGTTTCCGGACACCCAGACTTATGTGAAGTTCAAGAGAAACCAACCTATTGTGGACCTAATGGTAAATTGGGTTGATGAACACATTTCATCCTTGAATATCAAGTTGGTTTTGCATGTGGGTGATTTGGTGGAGCATAATGGGCTGGTGAACCCTGATGGAATCGTGGGGAATCAGACGGGAACGCAGCAATGGGAGGCCATTTCCCGTTCATTATCAACTTTGGACACAAAAGTACCAGTAATCGCCACGACAGGAAATCATGATTTTGGCATTGCCAATATCGAAAACCGCCAGACTTTCTATAACAAGTATTTCCCCATTGAAAAAAATCACCATAATAAAGAGATGATAAGGGATGTTGCTATTGATGACGATGGCATGCCCAGCTTAACAAATGCTTTATATGAATTTATTGCACCAGATGAAAGAAAGTTTTTGATTCTTGTACTGGAATTTGCTCCAAGAGAGTCCAATTTGCAATGGGCCATTCGAATGGTCAATCAGGAAAAATATCTGGACCATACCGTGATTTTGCTGGCACATTCCTATCTGGACAGCAATAGTAATCATATTGAAACAGAAAATTATCCCATAACAGATAGAAACTATGGCAAAGCTATTTGGGAAAAATTGGTAAAGCCCTCCAGAAATATTCAAATGGTTTTTTCAGGACATATCGGAGTTCCGGATCAAAAAAGTGGCCATGTCGGATTCAGAACAGACACCAATGCAGGAGGAAAAAAAGTTCATCAGATGACTTTCAATGCTCAAGCAATGGGAGGTGGGTGGCATGGAAACGGCGGAGATGGCTGGTTGAGGATGTTGGAATTTCAGGGAAACCGGGTTTCAGTCCGAACTTTTTCACCCTTATTTGCCATCTCTCCCAGTACAAGGCATCTTGCTTGGGGAACCGAAGCTTATCAGCCCTTTACCTTTGACTTAGATTAATTTTCCCAGCAAAATAAACTCAACTCCAGAGATGATATCCAGAAGAAAACTCTTAAAACTATTCGGCATGGGCACTGTTGGTGCCGGAATGCTTCCAATAAGCTGTGCAGTGCCCAATGCCACAGATGAAACAAAACGAAAGCCGGTTCTAAGGTTTGCACATGTGACAGATATGCATCTTTTGCCGGAAGTTTCGGCAGAGGAAGGGGTAAAGAAATGCATAGACTATATCCTTGATAAGGAAGAATCCATCGATTTTTTTGTGAATGGCGGAGACCTGATTATGGATGCTTTGGATAAAACTGAAGCGGAAACCGAAGCACAATGGGCAGTATGGCGGAAAATCAGAGCAACCTATCCTGATCTGAAATTTCATCATTGTATTGGCAATCATGATGTCTGGGGCAAAACTCCTCATGAAGAAAAATATCCCGGAAAGGCCTGGGTATTGAAAGAACATGGTATAGATAGTCCTTATTATTCTTTTGAGTCAAATGGCTGGTATTTTATAGTTTTGGACAGTACCCACCTGAAAGAGGATGGTACTTGGTATACCGCCAAACTCGACACCCTTCAGCGGGAATGGTTGGAGCAAACCCTTAAAGACATCCCTTCTGAGAAACCCATTATGATCATTTCACATATACCCATTTTGGGAGCGACGCCATTCTTGGATGGGGACAATGCCAAAACAGGCAACTGGGTTGTTCCCGGGGCATGGATGCACACGGATGCCAAATCATTGGTCAATTTGTTTTATAACCACAAGAATGTAAAAGTCTGTATCAGTGGACATATTCATTTGGTAGAAACTTTGGTTTACCATGATGTTCATTACCATTGCAGCGGTGCCGTCTGTGGCAATTGGTGGAATGAGGAACCCTATGAGTTGACCAAAAAAGGCTATGCACTATTTGAACTTTTTGAGGATGGTACCCATAGATTCAAGTATGTGGAATATGATGTGTGAAAAACGATGGGTAAAGAGTTGTCTTTTCTACTCAAGTGGGGCGAAATAGTCACAATCAAAGGCTTTCAAATTAAGTGATAAAAATAATCCATAAATTAGATTTCTCTTTCATGTGCAATATCCTTCAAAAAGGATTTGAAACCATGCAAAACAAATATGTCAGATGAACATCATTCGATGGTTAACATTCCCGTTTCGCTATTCTTTTTCAAAATTCAAAAGGAAGATAGGTAAACTGGGCCAAGCCCGAATGGAACTCTTTCTTGCTTTTGGCAATGAGAGGGAAATATTTATTAAAGGCAGGGTCATCGAAGCCTATAAGCAAAGTAAGCCCTCAGATAAAAAAAATGCTTTGCAAAATATACTAGCATCCATAAGAAGGTATGCGGGAAGCAGCATCTCGGGAGCGCGGATTAAGTTGGTATATCAGGGGATGGAGGAAATTTTGGTCAGCAACGAAGAGGGGCTGTTTGAAAAGCGATTGATCAAAGATGCTCCCAAAAAGGGCCAATCAGACATTGCCTACCTTACGCTTTTGGAAGATGAAGGTCTTAAGGCGGAGGAAAAAACCGCTTTTGCGGAAATATCCCGCATATCAGCTCATCATACAACTGGCATTATTTCAGATATTGATGATACAATCATAATTTCTCACGCCACATCATTGGGCAAAAAGCTGTGGCTATCGGTATCAAAAAACGCATATACCCGCAGGCCATTTCCCGGAGTAAGTGAGTTTTATGAACATTTAACGCAACAGGGGCAACATCCGGTATTTTATGTTTCCAGCAGTGATTGGAATCTTTTCGACCTTATTCAGGATTTTTTAAAATATAGAAATATTCCTGAAGGTCCCCTATTGTTAAAAGACCCCCATGTCAACCTTAGAAATATCTGGAAATCCGGTGGAGGTAACCATGACCATAAACTGGAGAAGATATCATTGATTATGTCCCTGTTTCCTCAGATGAAATTCATCCTGACTGGAGATAGCGGTCAGCATGATCCAGAACTTTATACTGAAATAATTGAAAAGTTTCCGGATAGGGTAAAAGCAGTATACATCCGGAGGATTAAAAAAGAAGATGAAGAAAGGGAAAATCTATTGAATCAATACAACCCTGAAATCCCTATTGCATGGGTACAGCATTCCTCCGAAGCAATAGCGCATGCAAAAAATTTCCTATGAACCTTTTGTCTCCTGACTTGAATATTAGGAACGGCATTTGATAATTCATTTTTAAAATTTAGCCTCAAAAGTTATATATGGGTAAACGTGCCTTATTGATCGTAAATCCAAATGCCGGAAATTTGGACAATCAACCTGAACTGGTTGACAATATTTATCGGAGCATAACAGCATATGATATAAAAGTTTGGAATACTACCGGACATGGGGATGAACAAAAGATAACGCAATTATTAAAAGAGAATACCTACGACCTCATCTTGGTAGGCGGTGGAGATGGAACCATCAAGCTGGTGGCTTCTCAACTCGGTGACTTACAAATCCCCCTGCTTCCCATACCTTTCGGATCTGCAAACGGCCTGTCTTCCTGTCTCGGCATTCAGACTTGGGAGGACAGTATCAAGGCATTAAATGCTGGAAAAACCATTCAGATGGATGTTTTGGATGTCAATGGAGATATTTGTTTGCATATATGTGATTTCGGATTCAATGCGGGTCTGATTAAGAAATTTGAGGAAAGTGATGAAAGAGGCATGGGCAGTTATTTTAGAAGTTCAGTTGCTCAGATATTTGAAGACAACAAATACAGCTTTACCTTGGATCTGAATGGTGAAAAAATACTTGTCAATGCAAAAATGCTCGTCATAGCCAACGGTGATAGATATGGTACCGGTGCAAAAATAAACCCGACAGGAATAATGAATGACGGCAAATTTGAGATAATTGTTCTCAATCCAAGCAGCCTTAAGGAATGGATGGCATTGACAGTTGGGTTTATTCGGGAGGACTTTTCAAAGTTGAATTTTGTGCAGACATTAAGCGGAGAAAAAGTCATTATTGAAAATCTGGATAAAGCCGAATTTCATATAGACGGTGAAATTAGGGAAGATCATGGAACCGTGGAAATCATTATGGATAAGAAGAAAATCGTGTTTTACACCAATTTTGAAATAGTAAGTCAATAAATAAATTCCATTCAGATAAGGTCCAGATTTGTCAATGACCACCTTTGAGTTGACTTTTGACGGCAATCAACCTTTCTTTTAGGTTTTTGTCTTTCGTCATTGGCGAAGAAAAAATAACGTCATTTATTTTCCATCCTTTTTCATTTACCAAAACAACTTTGTCCTGCCACTTTTCTACAGGATCAGAAGGATATATAAATTCCACCATAACTTCAGCAGAGGAATCTTCTATAGAAATTCCTTTTATAGCATACTCAGTGTAACCATCCATAAGACTTGAAAAAAAACTCCCTTCAATCATGATAGGTTTATCACCGGGGTGTTCACTTCTGCGGATTCTTTCTTCATCCATTTTTCGGACCCTTTTCAAGTTATTGAGCTCCTCAACAAGATCCTTGGAAAACAGGCTTGTATCCACGACCACTTCATAGATACTTTCCTTCATGGCGTAAAGGCTGTGTATCTTATTTTCAATTTCTTTTTGATCAGGAACTATTCTATTGCAGGAAATTATTGCCAAAAGAATGAGAAGATTAATGTGCTTTTTCATGTGAACTCTAATTTGAAATATCTGAACCTACATTTCACATAAATTACAGCAATGTTTATGATTTATCTCCATTTTTTTTCCATATAGCTTATCGAACTATAAAAGAAATTGACGTGAAGAGCGAATCATCCCTTTTGATTTAAAATATTTCATCAAAAATTTGGATTATTGAACACTGTTCATTTATATTTAAATAATATTTTAAAATCAATGGGTACTTCCGAACGCAAAGCCAAAGAAAAAGAGGAGATCAAAACTTTGATTCTGAATGCGGCCAAAAAATTATTTGTCAAAAAGGGTATAGATCAAGTTACGATCAGGAAAATTGCTGAAGAAATCGAATATAGCGTTGGAACGGTGTATGTATATTTTAGGGACAAAAATGACATACTCCATGAACTGCACACACAGGGATTCGGTCATTTGGGAGGCGCCATGAGGATCTTGAACAACGTATCCGATCCAATGGAAAGGCTTAAGGCACTTGGGAGAGTTTACTTACAGTTTGCAATGGACAATCCCGATATGTATGACCTGATGTTCAACATGAAGGCACCTATGGATTTTCTGGAGTCTATGCACAAAGAAGAATGGAATGAGGGAAAGGCTACCTTTGATGTCTTGCTGAAAAACGTGGCTCAGTGTATTCAAAAGGGTCATTTTGAAGGGCATCAATTGGAACCGCTATCCTTTGTCATCTGGAGCACGGTTCACGGCATGTGTTCCTTACATATTAGCCAAAGAGTAAAAGGCGTAAATCTAGAAAACCCTGATAGTATGATGGGAAAAGCCTACGAAGAGTTTGTGACATTAATCGATAAGAAATAATTTTTTTATTCATTAATGAACAACGTCCATAATTTAAACAATATTCATATTTTAAAATCAACTTTAATTTTTGGGAGATCAGAAACTTGGACAAGAATCAAATAATCAAACTATAAAATATCATGAAAGAATACATCCTAATTACAGGCGCTTCATCAGGCATCGGTTATGAAATGGCCAAAATCTTGGCACAAAAGAAATACAATCTGATTTTGGTGGCAAGAAGCATCCAAAAATTGGAACAGCTTCAAAAATACCTGGTTGAACGGGATCAAGTTGAAGTTCAATTTATACCAAAGGACCTGTCAAATCCCCAAAATGCCATGGAACTATATGATGAAATCAAATTTAAAAATCTTATAGTAACCCACTTGGTCAATAATGCCGGTTTTGGAGGATATGGGGATTTTGTGGAAACCTCTTTGGACCATGAATTGGATATGGTAAACCTGAATATCAGTAGCCTGATGGTTCTGAACAAGTTGTTTGGTAGGGATATGTCAAAGCGAAAATCAGGCAGAATCATGAATGTAGCCTCCATTCTATCCTTTTTGCCGTTTCCTTATTATTCCGTGTACTCTGCCACCAAATCCTTTGTGTTGGCATTTTCTCAAACAGTAGCTGCGGAATTGGAAGACAGCGGTGTCATCGTGACCACCCTTTGTCCCGGAACGGTGGAGACACCTTTTCATACACCGGAAATGAGAAAAACCAACGCCATGAGTGCCAATAAGCCGTTTCCGCCGGAAGAAGTGGCCAAGGAAGGGGTCCAACTTTTATTGCATGGAAAGGGTAAGAAAGTGGTAGGGAAAATGAACTGGTTTTTGACCAATCTCCCCAGAATTACCCCAGGGGTAATCATGATGCGAATTAAAAAGAACTTGGCAAGTATACCCTCCTAATCTTATGAAAGCCTTTCTCTTGGAATTGAAATTCAGAAATGAAACTTTGTTCAGTTTTGGATTGGTCTGTCTTGTTTTTGCCCTGGTCTTTTTATTGATGACACGAATCTCACAAACTCAACTTTATCAGGTAAATGCCTGGTACAAGCCTTTCAAATTTGCATTTTCAACCTTTTTGTTTGCTTGGGCCATGGCTTGGTACTGCCATTATTTACCCTCATTCAATGTGCAAGTATTCAATTGGGTGGTCATCATTTTGTTAGGTTTTGAGATTGTGTATATCACGTGGAAGGCAAGTCAGGGACAGCCATCCCATTTTAATATCAGTAGTCCGTTTCATTCAATGATGTTTTCCATGATGGCGTTCGCAGCCACAGTTGTCACCATATACACTGCCTATATCGGAATCCTATTTTTTATTCAGGATATTCCTGACTTGCCCACCAACTACCTTTGGGGCATCAGACTGGGAATTGTCATCTTTGTGATTTTTGCCTTTGAGGGCTTTTTGATGGGAAGTAGAATGAGCCATTCTGTGGGACTTGAAAATGACAATTCCCATCTCCTTATTGTGGGATGGAGCAGAAAAGTGGGAGACTTAAGGGTGTCTCATTTTATAGGCATGCATGCATTACAGGTGCTGCCTGTTTTATCTTTTTATGTCCTTAGAAGTTCCAAAGCGGTTTTACTGACAGGAGTACTCTATGGGGCATTGGCCACATTTACCTTGCTTCAGGCAGTCAAAGGAAAGCCATTCTGGCCCGAACGAATTGAAAAAGAAATTAAAGAAATTCCTCATCAATAAAGAAAGCAGAAAATGAAAACAATTATCCCCACACTTATCCTCAGCCTTTTGGCACATTTTGTATTGGGCCAAAGCAGTTCAAAGAAATACAATGAGGCAGAAAACCTGATCAATTGGCCTGCTGAATTTGATCCCAAAATTAGTGACTTCTATGTACATAATGAGATCGAAATCTATGCTTCTCCTGAAATAGTCTGGGTCTTATTGATCAATGCCAAGGATTGGCCTGAATGGTATGATGGTATCCAAAGTATACGGTTTGAGGATGAAACCCAATCAGCATTATCGCCAAATACCAAGGTGTTCTGGAATTCGATGGGACAATCACTGAACAATGAAATTATGGATTTTGAACCGTACCAAGCACTTTCCTGGCAATTCAAGGAAAAGAAAATACAAGGCATTCATGCTTGGGTAATTTTTCGCACTGCAACAGGATGCAAAGTCATCACCGATGAGTCCCAAACAGGCTCCTTGGCAAAACTTCAAAAGATTTTCTTGCCCAATAAGTTGAGAAAGCAACATGACAAATGGCTGATTTTGCTGAAACAGGAGGCGGAGTTGATTGCTGTAGGAAATGATAACAGTAATCTGTCAAAAATCCGATGAGAAAAAAATATGTAAAAATTCTGAAAAGCAACCTATATCACCCTCGTCTCAGAATATAGGTCATAAGCAGCCACCAAAAGCTGATGGTCCGGCGCCTGACCATAGCGGGCATAATTATGCAATTCACTTCTCTCCTCAACATATACGGGCGTGTATAATCCATCCAATTCATCCCAAATGACAATCAGGTAAGCATAGGGAATTTTGCTTGAACGGCCCTTTTCCAGCCAATCGTCAAAAAGAGATTCATCTAAGGTTTTGGGATAGTTGGGGCCTTCGAACATGTTTTGCTTCGTTTTGTGTGATGGTCAAAGATAAGGGGAAGTTTCATTCTATGGTGAGGTAAGTCCATCCAATGATTTAATCATTAGCCCGAATAGTTCGGCTTACCCCCTTTTTAATTTATTTATTAGCTGGAACTACAAGCATTTGATTTGCCTCCATTGTTCTACTGGAAAAGATACCTAAGCTATAAAAAAAATTATCCTTTGATCAAAAAACATATCTTTGGCTGTACGGCTCAATTCTTGAATGCGAATTTCTAAGAATGAGTCATGCCTTTTAGAAATGCACGGTAAAAAATTTCATGCATAGATTTGTAAAAATTATTTCTTTCCTCATACTCTCCGTAATTAGTTTTCCAGAAGTCAAAGCGCAAAATGGATACGGCTCAGGATACTTGATCAAGCATGATTTTGATACTCTTACAGGTAAGGTCAAAGACCGGAGGGGGGACCCCTTTGCTAGGTTGTACAAGAAAATTCGATTTAAAAGAAATGGAGTCTTTGTGAAAAAATATGGGCCACGTAAGATTAAGGGGTATGCGATGGGAGAAAATATTTTTGAAAGCCATTGGATTCAGGTGAATTCTATTTTATTCAGGACAGAATATTTAAGTCAGGAGAACCTCGGGAAGAAATATTTTTTGAAAGTCAAAGAAAATGGTTATTTGACTTATTAACAATGGGAATTCATTGATCAGGAGTCTTCTATAATTGAAGCAATAGACCTTTTCAAACGCGAGGATGAGGATTTCTTTATCCGTGTTACCCAAGGTATCTTTGGCTTAAAAATGAAGACATTAGAAAAATACTTTGAAGACTGCCCGGAGTTGATAGAGCATATTCAAAATGGTAAACTTCGTAGCCCCAAGGAAATTGCAGTTTTTTATAATGATTGGTTTGAAGTGTCTAAATAGAAATTTTTCTAAAAACCAGAGTCATAAACCACCCAATCTAAATAGCTATCCTAAAGATATTGCATATGCTTTTCCCTTTTTACCGATCAAATATTCAATCTCTCAATGCCTAATAGATAATATCAATTTAATTTACAACGTCATAGAGAGTATCTTTGATTTCGAAGTTAATTCCCCAAAAAATTACTAAATCAGAAATAAATGAAAAAAATTATGTTAGCATTTGCCCTTTTGGCAGGTGCTTTACTTACCGGTTGCAAACAGGAACAACCTGAAGTGGAAGCGTGGTCTGGGGCGACCAAGAAAAGTCTCAGCAACGCGATAGCTACCCAAAATGCTGATTGGTGGCCAAACCAATTAAATCTCAGTATTCTGCGGCAGAATTCTGAACGATCCAATCCATTAGGAGAAGATTTTAATTATATCGAAGAATTCAGAAGCTTGGATTATGAAGCGTTAAAAAATGACATCCGTGCCGTCATGACTGATTCCCAGGATTGGTGGCCAGCGGATTTTGGTCATTATGGTGGATTGTTTATCAGAATGGCATGGCACAGTGCAGGTACTTACCGGTCAGCTGATGGCCGTGGCGGTTCGCGTTCTGGTCAGCAGCGTTTTGCTCCATTGAACAGTTGGCCGGACAATGGCAACTTGGACAAAGCCAGGAGATTGCTTTGGCCTATCAAGCAGAAATATGGAAATAAGATTTCTTGGGCGGATTTGATGGTTTTGACCGGAAACGTTGCCTTGGAATCCATGGGATTTGAGACCTTCGGATTTGCAGGAGGAAGAGAAGATGTGTATGAACCGGAGTTGGATGTGTATTGGGGCAAGGAGACCAAATGGTTGGATGACGAGCGTTATTCCGGTGACCGTGATTTGGAAAATCCGCTTGCGGCTGTACAGATGGGCTTGATCTATGTAAATCCTGAAGGTCCTAACGGAAATCCTGACCCGGTTTTGGCGGCACATGATATCCGTGAGACATTTGGCAGAATGGGGATGAACGATGAAGAAACCGTAGCCTTGATTGCAGGTGGTCATACTTTGGGTAAAACCCATGGTGCAGGTCCTGCTTCCAATGTTGGTGCAGAGCCGGAAGCTGCTGATATCGAAGAGCAGGGATTTGGTTGGAAGAGTACTTACAAATCCGGTAAAGGCCAAGATGCCATTACTTCCGGTCTTGAAGTAACCTGGACATCTACTCCGGCACAATGGAGTCATGATTATTTGACTTTCCTTTTCAAATACGAATGGGAACTGATGAAAAGTCCTGCAGGTGCACATCAGTGGGTGGCAAAGGATGCAGAGAAGATTATTCCTGATGCATTTGATGCCAACAAAAAGCAGCCACCTTACATGCTGACTACAGATTTGTCTTTGAGATTTGACCCTGAGTACGAGAAAATATCCAGAAGATTTTTGGAAGACCAGGATGCCTTCAATGAGGCTTTTGCCCGGGCTTGGTTTAAGTTGACCCACAGAGATATGGGTCCAAAAACAACCTACTTAGGCCCTGAGGCACCTACGGAAGATTTGATCTGGCAAGATCCTATCCCTGCTGTGAACCATACTTTGGTCAATTCACAAGATATCGCCAGCTTGAAGACTAGTATTTTGAATTCAGGATTATCCATCAATGAAATGGTATCCACGGCCTGGGCTTCTGCTTCTACTTACAGAGGTTCTGACAGACGTGGCGGAGCGAATGGTGCTAGAATCAGATTGGCTCCACAGAAAGATTGGGAGGTAAACAATCCCAAGCAACTACAAAAAGTCTTATCTACCTTGGAGAAAATTCAAAATGACTTCAATGCTAAATCCAATACCAAAAAAGTTTCCATGGCTGACCTGATTGTCCTTGCCGGAAATGCCGGAGTGGAAAAAGCGGCTGCCAATGCGGGATACAAGATCCAAGTTCCGTTCAATCCAGGTAGAATGGATGCATCTCAGGAACAAACTGATATGGAATCCTTTGAACTTTTGGAACCTATGGCTGATGGATTCAGAAATTATTTGAAAACAAGATATAAACTATCTACTGAGGAATTATTGGTGGACAAAGCGCAGCTTATGACTTTGACTGCTCCAGAAATGACTGTGCTAGTTGGCGGTATGCGTTCCTTGAATGCAAACTTTGACGGGTCAAACCATGGTGTTTTTACTGATAAAAAAGACGCTTTGAGCAATGACTTCTTTGTCAATCTATTGGATATGAGCACGGAATGGAAAGCTGCTGATGAGACCAAAGAGCAGTTTGAAGGTAGAGATAGAAAATCAGGAGAACTTAAATTCACTGCTACCAGAGCCGATCTGATATTTGGTTCCCATTCTGAGTTGAGGGCTTTGGCTGAAGTCTATGCCCAGGAAGATTATAAAGAAAAGTTTGTCAAAGACTTTGCCGCTGCCTGGAATAAAGTGATGAACTTGGATAGGTTTGATTTGATTTATTAAGATCGCTTGTCTTAAATGTTACAAACAGGTAAGCTAAAAATAAATTTATTGAATTTCGAAAAATCGAGATGATGGTAGATGTAGATTGATAAGATGAGCATCATTCGGCTATTTTAAGAAAAGTTTTATTTTTTCGGAATTTTCGGAAAATCAATTGAAAATATAGAGAGCCGGTCCAAAATGGCCGGCTCTTTTTTGATTTTTACTGTCAACATCTTTTTACAGGATTCGTTGGTTTGCCAACATTCGAAAACTGTTCAGATATTTCTATCATTTCCCTTTGTCAAATGATATCCGTAATTTAAAGTTCCAAAAAAAATTCCAAAAAATCACACATCTTTTCCCCTCTTTTAACCTCTCTGCAAATTAGAATTTATTTCAAATTCATTCCCTCATTTTTTCTTTTGGGCTGCTAACCACTCCATAATGGTAACCGGGCGGCCATTGAGTAATACAGGAGAACCGTCGTAGTCGGTCTTGGCTACATTGGCATGGCTGTATATCCAAGACCAATGGCCATTGTAATGGTAATTTTCCCCTCCGAAAAAACCCGTGATATCCGTCACATGATCGTACAAGGTAAATACAACATTTTTTGCACCTGCAGCTTTTAATCTATTGTGAAGTGGAATAGCGGTCAGGGCCGCTTCGGTAGTCGTATCATCTTTGGAGTGTACAAACCACATCGGTACATTTTTTATCTTTTTGATTTGTTCATCACTGATAAATTCATTGTGGTAGGCCAATGCACTGATAAAGCCTGCGGCAAAGTAATCCGGATGCTCAATGATCAATTTGAGGGACATATAGCCTCCATTCGAACATCCACCCACATATATTCTTTTTGGATCGATATTCGGATTTTTGGATACATATTCCTGTATCAAAGCAAAAAGAGCTTCGTTATAAATGTCATTTTCCTGTCCCCTTGTCATTCCCCCCTCAGAGGCCTGCATCCAGAAAGTGGGGGCTTGGGGTACCAAAACATGGGCATCTCCAAACAGGACTTGGATTTCTGGGGAAGCATAGTTGACAGCCTTATTGCCCAGTAATGCCACAGTCGGGTCATAGCCACCTTCTCCCCCTCCATGGAGCCAGATAATCAGGGGAACTTTTGTATTATTGGCTGGTGGGTTATAAACCGCATAGGACATACTGTGATTATTTCCATATTTATATTGTTGGCTGAGGTCAAACTGATCCACGAGGGGCATGATTTTACCGACCGGATTATTCCATACTTGACCTGACTTGGTATCAATCACAGTCAGTTTGTAGTCCACCCAATAATTCCCTCCACGGTTGTTGATTCTGGTATATTGAAAAGGAGACCCTAATGGTAATTCTGGACTAACTCCGAGCACTAAAGCAATGTGCTTCCCCTCTTCAATTCTGTTGCCCATTTCATCAGACACATAGGCATAGACTACTGAACGACTTCCCGAGGCACTTTCCTCTGCAATCTGCACTCCTTCCAAGCTTCGCGTTGCATAGACTTGGTATTGGTTGGCTTGGGCTTCCTTGACACTTTCCTCTAATGACAAGATTACTTTATTGACAGCAGGTCCCCAATCAAAGCCTTCCACCACCCAGTAGTAGTCACCTTGATCATCAGGGAGGTATTTATCGGTTTCTGAAGCATTTACATTATATCCGCTATGGCCAATAAGGCTGAGAAATATAACCAATAAGGTGAATAGGTTTATCTTTTTCATAGGAGTTTAAAAGGAATTAATTCGTATGAAAAAGATAAAAACAATGAGTGGAATTCCTTTAAAGAATTACAGGAACGGAAATAATCCAGACTGTGATCCTAACTGCAAAAAATAAATTCCCCCAAAAGAATAAAGTCAAAAATAGAATCTATTAAAAAGTTTTGATGATGGATTTCAATCATTTGAAACAAATATTTTTTTAGAAAAGAAAAATACCGTTAGAATGACTTTGAAATCCTATATTCAATTTAATCTTTTGGTTAATGAAACTTTCTTTAAATTAAGATATTAATAATTGAACATATCATGCAAAGTCAAAATAGTCTTTCTCACAGAGGATCTCAGGCAGCAGATAAACCCATGAGGGTTGACCTGGAAATTTATAACCAAGCGCTAGAAAACAAATATGATGAAATAGAAAATCCAAAAGGTACTTTCCCAATGAATGTAGCAGAAAATCATCTCTGCTGGGAAATGCTTCGTGAAAAAATACAGTCCATTACCAAAGCAAAAGATATCCCTGATTGGGTTTCCAGTTATGGGGACCCTGCGGGGGTATTGTCATTTAGGGAAGCCGCGGCCAAGTTCCTATCTGAATTTTTAATCAAAAAAGAAATCCCGGGGGACTCGCTCGCATTTTCGGCAGGTGCCACTTCTGTGATTGAGATGACATCATTTTTATTGGCTGACCATGGGGATACTGCTGTGATACCCGCACCTAGTTATCCGGTCTATACAGCCGATATAGGGGTGGTTCCAGGAATAAAGCGTTTTGATTTACAAACCCATACTGAAATTAACGAACTGAAAGATGGAATACCACTTTCCATTGATCAATTGGAAAAGGCCAAAAAAGAGATTCAAGCCTTGGGAAGTCGGTTCAGGATGTTGATTTTAACTTCTCCTGATAATCCCACGGGAGGCATTTATTCGGCATCACAGCTAAGCCTATTAGCTTCCTGGTGCATCGAAAATGAAATCCACCTGATTGTTAATGAAATTTATGGATTGTCCCCCATCGATATCCATCATCCTGAAATCAAATCTGATTATCCAAACCCCATTGAGTTTGTATCCTTTGGGCAATTGATGGCTAAAAAGAAAAACCCATATCTTCACTTTTGGTATTCTTTTTCCAAAGACTTGGGTATTTCAGGCTTTCGGGTTGGATTACTGCATTCTTATAATGAAGAATTGATCAATGGCTATCGAAATGCAGGACTTTCCCACGCTGTTTCCAATTACACCCAATGGGTTTTACAGGAGTTGTTGGAAGACCTTGATTTTATGGGAAAGTATATAGCTGCCAACCAAAAGGCTTTGGCTGAATCCTATGTGATTGTAGTGAGTTGCTTGAAGGAACTTCGTATTCCCTTTAACCCCTCCTACGGTAGTCTGTTTGTATGGATGGATATGTCGGAGTTCTTGCCAGAAAATTCTGATCCCGGCCAAGATGCATTATGGTTGGAAATTTTTGAAAAAACAGGAATATTATTGACTCCAGGGAATGGATTTGGCCACGAAAAGAAAGGGTTGTTTAGGATGGTTATTTCCAGTATTGGACATCAGGCCTTGCATGTGGCAATGGGACGGCTGAAAAAATATATTCTGAAGAAAAAGTATACATAGTCCATTTGATCTACCTCAATTCTTAAATTTTCATAAAATACATTAACCTGATAAGGAAATAGTTTTACTTTGTGGAATTCTTGTAACTATATGAATAATAGATTTAAAATTACACTTTCCATTCTTTTCCTGACAGTTTTGGCAAGCTGCAATAAGGAACAAGACCAAAAAACGAGCGGAACCAATACTATTTTTTCTGTTGAAATCCTTGACTCTCTTGTTGTAGACTATATTGGTGCCATGGCATGGTCTCATATCAGTCCAGATGGTCAGCACTTTCTGGCTTTGGACCAACAAAAAACCGATATGCTTCTTATAGACCGGAAGGGAGAAATTAAGATTGTGATCAATAAAACCGGTGACCAACCTGAGTCTATAGGACCAAACCTATCAGGCCGTCCTCAGTTCAGAAATAATGAGGAAATTGCTTTGTTGGGAAGCAAGGGGATGTTTGTTTTTGGATTTGATGGGAATTTAATAAAAAGCATCAAACCTGAATTTGACCCCATATCTAACTTAATCATCCAAAATGCTGATCAGTTTCAATTTATAGATGAAAACAATGCTGTAGCAGTATATGGCACAAGAAATCCTGAAGGTGCAGGTTTTTTCACTGAAGCAACAGGTACTAAATTGGAAGCAATTGATGTTGGCCAAAGAACCTTTACGGGTATCTTGCCTTACCCAACCACATCGAGGTTTAATACAAAAGAAACCTTCCCTATCGCCAATTCTATACCTGTGTTTAGGGCAAATAAAAAGGGGATTTACCTTGCCTTCAAAAATGATCCAAAGGTTTATCATTATGATTGGGAAAACCTTGAAATCCCCAAAAATGAAATCAAATTAAAAATTGAACCTTTTCACTTGATGGATGGAAAAGACCCCAAAGCAGTCGATAAGGAGGTTATCCGTTTCGATGTAAGGGATTTTGCATACGGTTCTATTAACAATATTTTTATATCGGGTGATCAAATAGTGCTATCCTATAATCAAGGTTTATCCGATGAGGAATACCAAAATATCACAGAAGGTATCACTGATTTTCAAGAATCCTTTAGAGTAGTAGGACAAAATAACAAGTCTGTTCTGGCGGTTTTTAATGAAGAAGGCCTTCCGATAAACATAGATGTTCCTGATTTTTTGGGTCGACTGGAATTTGTGGATCAAGAGGGACATCTTTGGTTTTCACCCAATAAAAATGAAGTCGAAAGAGATTATGAAGTGCTGTTTAAAACAAAGTTAAAGTAGTTGTCAATTTCCCTCTTTAATGCAACCTTTAATATCTGATTGTAATCATTACAATAGTTGAAATGATTTTATGAAACTAAAAATCCCAATTCTTTTGATCATTTTTGGGTCCATGCTATTTGGCTCTTGCAGCAAGACTGTAACCCTTAATAGAATGGTTCCCGCAGAAATAAGTGTTCCCACTTATGTTCAACGCCTATTATTGGTGGATAGAACAGCACCACAAAGTGAAGGACTGGCCATTATCGAGGGAATACTTACCGGAGAGGCACCCTTTGAAGTAAAGAATGCGGCCGAAGCAACCCTTACCACTGTCCAACAAGAATTGAATACTTCCCCGAGGTATGAAGTCATCCGGGCAAGGGAGAGATTACGAGGTGGACTTTTTGCACAGACTTTCCCGACACCTTTGACCTGGGAACAGATCAAAGGTTTTTGCAGACAATATGAAGTCGATGCCGTCTTGGTATTGGAAAAATTCTCCTCTGACTTTGTGATTACAGACAAAAGGAAAATGGTCAAAAAAACCGTGGGGACCGGAAAGGATTCCAAAGAGATTGAAGTAGAGGGAATCTACTTGGAAGGCATGGCTTCTGTCAGTGCTGGCTTCAGACTATATGAACCTAAAACCAGAAATATTTTTGATCAGGTAAATTATGACAGGACCAACCTATGGTCAGCAGAAGCTGAAACACGTACTCAGGCCGCAGCCATGCTGATAGATAAAGTCCGGGCAACGCAGTATGTCGGAAGAATGGCAGGCGCAAGTTATGCAAAAAGGATTGCCCCCATGAATGTATCCATTAGCCGTACCATGTACGAAAAACCAAAGTCCAATCCAGCCCTTGCAAGAGGATCACGATTGGCTCAGGTAGGTCAATGGGAGGAAGCAATTGAAACCTGGCAATAAGGTTTGACCTTAATTAATGATCGCAAAACCGGAGGTAGGCTAGCCTATAACATCGCTCTGGGCAATGAGGTCATGGGAGATTTGCAAGAGGCGAGTATTTGGGCAGGAAAAGCTTTTACGGATTATGGTTACAAGAAAGGCAGGACCTATGCCCAAGAATTATCCAGAAGAATGATACAGGAGGATATTGTCAGGGAACAATTGATAAGGGATAATGATTAATGACGGGTTTATATCTGAAAAGAGGAGCCCATAAACCCTAATTTTTTTATCAGCCAAGTAGTAAACAAGTTAAGTTTATAAAAATTTGTCAATGAATTTTTTCAACTAAAATTCATGCAGCATCATGGAACTTTGACTAGTTGACCTCGTTACTAGACTAAGTTATTAATCTTTTTTCAAAAAAAATTACCTATGAAAAAACAATACTGTTGCTTGCTTTGACATTAGTTTGGAACGTATCATTTGCTCAAATAGACAGGTATATAAAAATTGAGAATTATACAAATCCTGATGAAATTGAGGTCATAACTGATTCTGAGATTACTGAAGACATGAAAAAAGTCGGGACTATTTTTGCAAAGGCAAAAGGGGTTACAATAATTGCCGCAATCAATAACGTTAATAACCGGGCTTTGAGGAAATTGAGAACAGAAGCTTCAATGCGGGGAGGAAGCCATATATTAGTAACCCATGAGACTCAGGAGAATACTATACTTTCAAAAACATCTGCCTATTCCGCAATTATCTATAGATCCAATCAGTCTGATGTCAATGAAATCACAGAACTATTGGAATCCAAAGAATTTTCTTACCGCTTTGAACGCACCTACAACAGGAACAAATTCAACCATAAAGACAAATTACTCAATCAACCACTTCAAAAGGATCAATGGAACCAACCCTATGAAAAAAACGGGGAAATAATTTTGGAGATAAATGAATTCTTAGGTAGTAAAAACCAACTTGTTAAATATATAGTCACCACTTATTCTGATTCGCAAATTTTACTTTTTAAAGAAGATATTCCAGGCAAAAAGATGAGTTTGATCAGTCTGGAGGCTTTAAAATGATCAATGAAAAAGCGATCCAAAATCTGGATAGCTTTTTCATTGAAACTAGAATCTACTGACTTTACTTGATCTCCTTCAATAGCGCTTTTACAGCTGCCTCAATCTGTGCATCTTTCCCGTAAAGTATTTCTTCAAATGGTGTCGCCACCTTGATATCCGGTTCTAATTGAAGGTTTTCCAAAGGCCTATCTTCTTCAACACCGTAAAAGGCTATCATCGGAATCCCAAATACAATGGTAGGGTCAATCTGGGCTTCCCACCAAACAGCTGTACTGGTACCCGGTACAGGCATACCAATCAACTTTCCAATTCCCTTGGCTCGATATGCGTAAGGAAAAGCATGGGCATCAGAATAGTTACTTTCGCTCATCAACACCACGCTGGGTTTGGACCACTTGTCTCTTGGTTCTCCTCCTTTGGATACTAATCCGTAAGGCCTAAAAGTAGCATAGGGCTTTCCGTCTAAAAACGTGGAAAGATCCTCATGCAGCCATCCACCACCATTAAAGCGGGTATCTACAATCAGTGCTTCTTTGTCAGCATTTCTTCCCAAAACCTCATCAAAAACCACCCTGTAACTGCCATCATTCATGCCTTGAACATGTACATACCCGATTTTACCATCACTGAGCTCATCTACCATTTCCCTCATAGACTTAACCCATCTTTTATATACCAGGGCATTTTCAGCACCGATTGCAATGGGTTTAACGGTCTCGTCATATCTGGATTTAGTGCCCGGGTCATAAAGACTTAACAGCACGTTTTTATCAGCTTTCCTATTGAGCAACAAATTCCAATCCATGGCATCATTGATTTCAATGCCGTCAATTTTTTCTAGCACATGACCGGCTTTGACTTTGCTCTGTGCTTTATCCATTGGACCGCCGGGAATTACTTCTTCTATTTTTAACCCTGCGCCTAAAGCTGTTTCATCATAAAATAGCCCTAAGGAAGCGGTAGCGTCTCCATTTTCAGGTCTATGGGAATATCTCCCACCTGTATGCGATCCGTTGAGTTCTCCCAGGATTTCGCTCAACAATTCCTGAAAATCATAATTATTGTTGATATGGGGTAAAAATCTGGCATAATTTGCCCTATACATATCCCAATCAATGCCATGCAGTTTGGGATCGTAGAATTTCTTTTTCACCTGCCTCCATGCGTGATGGAAAATATATTCCCTTTCACCGGAAGAATTTAAAACCATTTCAGCATTGATCCCCACATTTGAGATTTTTCCGGTTGCTGTCTCTACTTTGGAAATTTTTCCATTGGCCAATACAAAAAGGTTTTTGCCTTCTTTATCCAATTTTATCGTACCCGGACCTGAATTGGTTTTGGCCAATGATTTTAATTCCTTGGTTCTGGTATCCAGTGACCAAACATCATACTTATCTTCGAAACTGGCCATGAAAAAAAGTTTGTCGCCGTCAGGTGACAATTCAAAAGAAGATAAATTGACTGAACCAGTCGTCAGTCTAAGTTTTCTGTCTTCTATATTTTCAACATCAAGAACCAAAGGCTCCATCACTTTGTCCTTATCATTTTCTTGACTTTTATCTTTCTCTTTGTTTTTACCTTTTTCTTTATCTTCTATTTCTTTGGTCAATTCATACTCATCTTTGCTCAAGCGGAATCTATCATACGCTTCTTTATCGAAGAACATGGCATAAATATCCAATTCTCTGGAGCCTTGAAATGCCAATGGCTTTTTCCCATCCTTATCATTTGCCCAGATAAAGGCCTTTCCTTTCATGGCAAACTTTCCGCCTCCATCAGAAAATCCGCTATTGGTCAAATTAACACCTTCTTGAGTACCCAAAGCATCATATAACACCATATGACTTCCTCCGAAATAACCCAAAGCATTTTTTGCAATAATCCATTTGCTGTCCGGGCTCCAGGTAAAGTCCTGGTCACCATCACTGTATGAAAAATTCTGTCCTTCAGGAATTATCGTTCTAGAGGTCTTTGTTCCTAAGTTGAAAATTTTTAAAGTATTTCTTTCTTCCAAATAAGCTATTTCCTTCCCGTCAGGGGACACCAAAGGTTGAAATTCATCCTTATCAGAAGCTATCACAGGCTCCTCTTTGATCAGTGTAGCTGTATAGAAATATGGCTCTTCACTTCTCACAATACTGGCTTTGTAGATATCCCAACTGTCTCCCCTTTCTGTGGAATAAAAAAGAGTTCTTCCATCTTCTGACCAACTGAGCATTCTTTCCTGTGCAGCAGTATTGGTAATCCGTTTGGTAAGGTTGTTATCTGCTGAGGTAACAAAAATCTCACCTCTGAATACAAAGGCTATTTCTTTTCCATTTGGAGAAAGCGCCATTTCGGTGGCGCCACCATTGACGGACACTATTTTCTCTTCATTTCCTCTGAAATCAGCAAAAATTGAAATGTTTACTTTTTGGGGTTCTCCTCCTTCTTTGAGCGTATAAATCTCTCCGTTCCAAGAAAAACTCAACAGATCCTTATCTGATCTGCTCAGATGTCTTACGGGATGGTCTTTAAAGTTGGTCAATTGCTCTTCTTGACCGGAAGCAATTTCACGTTTAAAAATATTCTGAGCACCATTTTTCTCACTTAGATAAAATGCAGATTTTCCATCAGATGAAAAAATTGGTTCTCTGTCCTCCCCTTCAAAATCACTGATTTGCGTAAATTTCTTGGTATTCAAATCATAAATCCAGATATCCCTGGTTACTGATGAGGTATGCCGTTTTCTCCATTCATCTTCATATCCCTTTCTATCCTGAAAAATAATTTTGCTTCCATCTAGATCATAGTTCGCAGACTGAAAACCTGCAGTAGAAAGCAATGTGCTGCGCCCTCCTGCTACGGGAACTTGGTAGAGTTTTCCAAATAACCCTTTATTAGGAAAACGTACAGAGGATTGTAAATCATTTCTTGGAGAACTGAATATGATATGTTTGCCATCAGGACTGAAATCCCAAGGGATATCATTTCCTGAATGGAAAGTCAATCTTCTGGCTTCTCCGCCATATGAAGGAATGACATACACATCAAAATTCCCATATCTGTCACTGGCAAAGGCTATCTGCTTGCCATCAGGACTCCATACGGGCATTTGATCATGGGCTTCGTGAAGCGTAAGTGGCAGGGCTGTACCTCCATCCGTACTGACTTTGAACAAGTCTCCTTTATATCCAAACACAATTTCATTTCCATCAGGAGAAATGGCTGGGTATCTTAGCCAAAGAGGGTTATTTTGGGATAAAACCGGTAAGGTTAATCCCAAAAAAACCAAAAAGGTATATATAATTTTCATATAGGTAGTTGATTTAGTTTCGGTATCAATTTACGGAAAAACCCGCATTTTTAAAGAAAACAGTTACCGATGGATTGATGAATAAAGGTTTGGTGTTAAAATAAAAAAAGACAGCCCGAAGACTGCCTTTTAAATCATAATTTCATTTGATCATTTCATTACTTTCCATTAAAAATAGCTGACTCCCCCAGTTGCTCCTCAATTCTTAGCAACTGATTGTATTTAGCCATTCTGTCAGATCTTGAAGCTGAACCTGTTTTGATCTGACCGCAGTTGGTTGCAACAGCCAAATCAGCTATTGTTGAATCCTCAGTTTCACCCGATCTATGAGACATTACGGCGGTATAACCAGCCTTATGCGCCATTGCAACTGCTTTGAGGGTTTCTGTCAAGGTACCGATTTGGTTTACTTTGACTAGGATTGAATTGGCAGATTTTTCTTCAATACCTCTCTTGAGGAATTTGACATTTGTAACGAACAAATCATCCCCAACTATTTGGATCTTGTCGCCGATTTTGGCAGTAAGCATCGCCCAACCCTTCCAATCATCTTCAGCAAAACCATCTTCAATAGAATCAATTGGATACTTTTGAGTCAATTCAGCCAAATATTCTACCTGCTCTTCCCTAGTCCTTATTTTTCCATTAGGTCCTTCAAATTTAGTATAGTCATATTTCCCATCTTTGTAAAATTCTGTAGCAGCACAATCCAAAGCAATGGTGACTTGATCACCTGCCTTATAGCCTGCATTTTTGATTGCATCCAATACACAGGCCAAAGCTTCCTCTGTGCCTCCAGAAAAATTAGGTGCAAAACCACCTTCATCACCTACGGCGGTACTTAAGCCTTTATCATGAAGTATTTTTTTCAAATGATGAAAAATTTCAGCACCCATTCTGATAGCTTCCGAAAAACTTGAAGCTCCAACAGGTCTTACCATAAATTCCTGAAAAGCAATTGGGGCATCTGAATGAGATCCACCATTGATGATATTCAGCATGGGAACTGGAAGTGTATTTGCATTGACACCACCAATGTATCTGTATAGGGGCTGACCGGATTCCATAGCTGCTGCTTTGGCCACCGCCAAAGAAACGCCTAGGATTGCATTTGCACCTAATTTACTTTTAGTAGAAGTGCCATCAAGATCAATCATGATTTGGTCAATCAGATTTTGCTCAAAAACATCCATTCCAAGCAACTCAGACGCAATGATATCATTCACATTGGAAACGGCTTTTAAAACACCTTTTCCAAGATATTTGGATTTATCTCCGTCACGAAGTTCAACTGCTTCGTTTACTCCGGTTGAGGCCCCACTAGGTACAGCTGCTCTTCCAAAAGCTCCGTTTTCAGTCACTACATCAACTTCCACAGTAGGATTCCCTCTGGAGTCTAAAATTTGTCTAGCGTGAATTGATTGAATCAATGTCATAATTTAAAAGGTTTAAGGTTGTTTAATTATTGTTCATTAAAGATATAAAGTCATCAAATAAATACCTCGAGTCATGTGGGCCTGGAGAGGATTCAGGATGATACTGTACTGAAAATGCAGGTTTGTTTTTCAATTTTATTCCCGCAACAGTTTGGTCATTCAAATGAATATGTGTCATTTCCACAGTGTCACTGTTTTCCACATCTTCTTTTTTTACCACGAAGCCATGGTTTTGAGAAGTGATTTCACTCTTTCCTGAAAGCAGGTTTTTGATCGGGTGATTCAAGCCTCTGTGGCCATGATGCATCTTAAAGGTAGAAATACCACATGCTTCTGCTAAAATCTGATGTCCTAAGCAGATTCCAAACACAGGCTTATTTGTGTCCAAAATATCTTTTGTAGTTTTCACAGCGTATTCCATAACCGCAGGGTCCCCGGGACCATTGGAAAGGAAATAACCATCTGGATTCCATTTTTCCATTTCAGCCAAAGAAGTCTTAGCTGGAAAAACCTTACAATAGACTCCTCTTTCTGAAAGGCTTCTAAGAATATTATATTTTATCCCAAAATCCAGGCAGGCTACTTTATAATTTGAATTTTCATCCCCGAAAAAGAAAGGTTCTTTTGTACAAACTTTTGAAGAAAGTTCAAGGCCGTTCATATCCGGAATCTTATTGAGTTCAGCTTTTAGACCCGCAAGGTCATCTTCAAACTCAGAGCTGATGATGGCATTCATCGCGCCTTTAGCCCGTATATGTCTTACCAGCTTTCTGGTATCGAGGTCGGCAATACCGGTGATACCATATTTGACGAGATAATCCTGCAATGAACCACTGGCATCAATCCTACTGAAAATCTCTGAAAATGAGTTTACTACAATTCCAGCTATGGTTGGATGATCAGATTCTATTTCTGTGTTGATAACACCATAATTACCGATATGCGAGGTTGTGGTGACAATAATCTGACCTGTATAGGATGGATCAGTATAGATTTCCTGATATCCGGTCATTCCTGTATTGAAACAAATTTCACCGCCGTTGGTACCTGGGCTGCCTATTAAAGTCCCATTAAATAATGTTCCATCGGCTAAAAGAAGGGTTGCTTTTTGTTTGTTCATCTTTATATTTTGGACTTGCCAAAGTTAGTGATTTTTAAAGTATAAGACACGGGAAAATGGTTTGGATATAAAAAAAGGGATCGAACCTAAGTCCAATCCCTTTCATATTTAAAATCTAACCAACATCAATTATTCGGCAGATTTTTCTTCTTCATTGTTGTCATCAGCTTGATCAGCTGCCTCTTCTGCTTTTGCAGTAGGAGCGGTCTCAGCTACAGCACCTTCAGTTTTACCTGAACTTCTTCTGCTTCTTCGGGTTGTTTTCTTGGCTGGCTTGGCATCTTTCAACATCAATTCGTTGAAATCAACCAATTCAATGATACACATTTCAGCATTATCTCCCAAACGGAATCCGGTTTTGATAATCCTGGTGTATCCACCTGTTCTGTCTCCGACTTTAACTACTACTTCACCGAAAAGCTCTTTTATCCCTTCTTTGCTTTGAAGGTAGGAAAAGGCAATTCTTCTATTGTGGGTAATATCCTCTTTTGCTCTGGTAATCAGAGGCTCTACATATTTTCTTAGTTCCTTAGCCTTGGCAAGCGTAGTAGAAATACGCTTGTGAAGAATCAGGGAAGTAGCCATGTTAGAAAGCATTGCCTTCCTGTGGCTGGCAGTCCTGCCAAGGTGATTGAATTTCTTACCGTGTCTCATTTTAATTATTCTTCATCAAGTTTATACTTAGACAGATCCATCCCGAAGGTCAAACCTTTCTCTTGGATAAGTTGCTCAAGTTCAGCCAAAGATTTCTTTCCAAAATTCCTGAATTTCATCATGTCAGAAATTTCAAGTTTGGCAAGATCTCCGAGCGTTTTCACATCTGCTGCTTTTAGGCAATTGAAAGCACGAACAGAAAGGTCAAGATCACTCAAAGGAGTTTTCAATAACTTTCTCATGTGCAAAAATTCCTCATCAATAGGTTCCGGTTCTGAAATGCCAGTGGAATCAAGTACCATTGTCTGATCAGAGAACAGCATAAAGTGTTGAATAAGGATTTTCGCAGATTCCTGTAAAGCTTTTTCAGGGTGGATAGATCCATCTGTGGATACTTCCAAGATCAACTTTTCAAAATCTGTCTTTTGTTCAACCCTTGTATTTTCAACACTGTATTTCACATTCTTAATTGGAGTGAAAACAGCGTCAATTGGAATTACTCCAAATACTTGCTCTTTTGGTTTGGATTCTTCAGCGGGAAGGTATCCTCTTCCTTTTTCAACTGTCAATTCAATTTCAAAACCCTTTGAATCATCCAAGTGGCAAATTACCAACTCAGGATTCAAAACTTCGAAAGAAGAAGTGAACTTGGCGATATCTCCAGCAGTGAAAACAGATTGATTCTTTATTTCAACAGTGATTTTTCCGTCTATGGCATCATGGACTTTTTTAAATCTAACCTGCTTAAGATTAAGAATGATATCTGTCACATCTTCAACAACGCCCTCGACAGTGGAAAATTCATGTACTACACCTGGAAGCTTCACTGATGTGATGGCATAGCCTTCTAGAGAAGATAACAAAATCCTTCTCAAGGCATTACCTATGGTGACCCCATAGCCCTTTTCAAGTGGCTTGAAGGTGAACAAACCGTGAAAATCATCGGCTTTTTCCATCACCACTTTCTCGGGCATTTGAAATGCTAATATGGACATATCAATAGTTCTATTTAAGTCTGAAAGTTTATTATTTAGAGTAAAGTTCGACAATCAACTGTTCCTTGATATTCTCAGGAATATCATCTCTGGTTGGTATTGAAACGAACTTACCTACTAAAGAGGTATTATCCCACTCTAACCAAGGATAACGGTTGCTTTTGCCTGCCAAACTGTTAGTGATAGCTTCAAGAGATTTAGAACGTTCTCTAACTGCCACTACATCACCCGGCTTCAAAGTATATGAAGGTATATTTACCAACTCACCATTAACAAGAATATGTTTGTGAGAAACAAGTTGCCTTGCACCTCTTCTTGTTGGAGCTATTCCCAATCTGTACACTACATTGTCCAATCTGGACTCTAGTAACTGAAGGAGATTTTCTCCAGTGATACCTTGTTTTCTGGAAGCAATACCGAACATTTTAGCGAATTGTCTTTCCAATACACCATAGATGTATTTTGCTTTTTGCTTTTCAGCAAGCTGAATAGCATATTCGGATTGTTTTTTTCTTCTACCCCTTCCGTGTTGTCCTGGAGGGTAATTTTTTTTCTGGAGAGCTTTGCTGTATCCTTCGATAGGCTCACCGAATCTTCTGGCGATTTTTGCCTTTGGACCTGTATATCTTGCCATTCTATATCTTCTTTAAGAAATTAAACTCTTCTACGTTTTGGAGGACGGCATCCATTATGTGGAAGCGGAGTCACATCAACAATTGTAGTGACATCTAAACCTACATTTTGCAAAGTTCTGATAGCAGACTCACGTCCTGCACCAGGTCCTTTTACAAAAACCTCAATTTTTCTCAATCCCAAGTCATAAGCTACTTGACCACAATTTTGTGCGGCCATTTGTGCAGCGTAAGGAGTGTTTTTCTTTGATCCTCTGAATCCCATTTTACCGGCAGAAGCCCAAGAAATCACCTGACCCGAATTATTGGTAATAGAGATGATTATGTTGTTGAAAGAAGCTTTAATATGCGCTTGGCCTACTGCTTCAATTTTAACAACTCTCTTTTTACTCTTAGCTTTATCGTTTCTTTTCTGAGCCATAATCTAATTCAAGATTTTATTTAGTTGCTTTCTTCTTGTTAGCAACAGTTTTTCTCTTACCTTTTCTAGTTCTAGCGTTATTCTTGGTTTTTTGACCTCTAACAGGAAGACCTTTTCTGTGTCTCAAACCTCTATAACAACCGATATCCATCAATCTCTTGATATTCAACTGAATCTCTGACTTGAGAGCTCCTTCAGTACGGAACTCTTCAGTAATGATGGTTCTGATAGCGGTTGATTCATCATCATCCCACTCCCCGGCTTTCTTGTCATAAGAAATTCCCGCTTTTTCCAGGATCGCTCTGGCTGAACTCCTACCTATACCGAATATGTAGGTCAAGCCGATTTCACCACGTTTGTTGTCTGGTATGTCAACACCTGCAATTCTTGCCATAATGATTAACCTTGTCTTTGTTTAAACTTAGGATTCTTCTTGTTGATGACGTAAAGCTTTCCGTTTCTACGGATCACTTTGCAATCAACACTTCTTTTCTTAATTGATGCCTTTACTTTCATGTGTTTTAAATTTATAATAAACCGCCACATGTAATAATCTTTAGAAAAACCATTGATAAATCTCTGATTTTCTCAAAGTCCATTAAATGACATTTTATTTGTATCTGTAAACGATTCTACCTTTTGAAAGATCATAAGGTGACAACTCCAATTTGACTTTGTCCCCTGGAAGGATCTTTATGTAATTCATTCTCATTTTACCGGAAATGTGTGCAATCAACTGGTGACCGTTTTCCAATTCCACTTTAAACATTGCGTTGGACAATGCTTCTATTATTGTTCCATCTTGTTCAATAGATGTCTGTTTAGCCATATTTAGAATTTAAAATTTTCTTCTATGTACTGATGCGTAGTCAAGATTTCTGTTCTGTCCTCAAAGATAGCTACTGTATGTTCATAATGAGCAGATGCTTTCCTATCTGCAGTTCTGATTGTCCAACCATCTCTTTCCTGAACAATATTTCTTGTTCCCAAATTGATCATCGGTTCAATTGCAATCACCAATCCATCTTTCATTAAGGGACCACTACCCTTTTTTCCGTAATTTGGAACTTCAGGGGCTTCGTGTAAATTTTTACCAAGACCATGACCTACAAGTTCACGGACTACAGTATAACCTTTTGCTTCAACAAACTTTTGAATAGCAAAACCAATGTCACCTATCCTATTTCCAAATACGGCACTTTCAATGCCAAGATAAAGAGATGCTTTGGTTGTCTTAAGCAATGACAAAACTTGTGGGGAGACTTCACCGACAGGGTAAGTATAAGCGGAATCGCTATGAAAACCTTGGTGAAAGACTCCACAATCCACTGAGATTATATCGCCATCTTTCAAAACATAATTACTAGGAAAACCATGTACTATGACCTCATTTACTGAAATACACAGTGACGAAGGAAATCCATTGTAACCTTTAAATGAAGGTACACCACTGAAATCCCTGATGTATTCTTCTGCAACCTTATCCAGAAATGAGGTCTTTACCCCTTCTTTAACATATTTTGCTACTTCTCCGTGAGCTTTTCCTAATATCTGTGCACCTTCCTTGATTATTTGAACTTCCTCAGAAGTCTTATAATGAATCATATCGCGGCAGCGTAGTTAGAAGGATTATTTTTCATATTCCCACTTTTCATCATTCCTTCATAGTGTCTCATCAATAGATAACTTTCAATTTGTCTCAAGGTATCCATGATTACGCCAACCATGATCAATAAAGAAGTCCCACCATAAAACTGAGCAAATTCTCCACCAACACCCGCTATGATTGCAAATGCAGGAAGGATCGCAACTACTGCCAAGAGTATGGAGCCTGGAAGTGTAATTCTGGAAATGATATTGTCTATGAAATCTGAGGTAGGAGCACCGGGTTTGATTCCAGGAACAAATCCACCATTTCTTTTAAGATCTTCCGCAATCTGTTCAGGATTAACCGTAATAGCAGTATAAAAGAACGTAAATAAGATAATCATAAGTGCAAACACGAGATTGTATTGCCAAGATGTGAAATCACTGAATGTACTTCCTATGTAGTTCGCAATATCACTTTCTGATGACCATATCTGAGCAATTAAGGCAGGTAAGAACATCAAAGACTGTGCGAAGATAATAGGCATTACACCTGAAGCATTTACTTTAATTGGAATGTATTGTCTTTGTCCCCCGTACACTTTTCCTCCTACTACCTGCTTTGCATATTGAACAGGTATTCTTCTCGTCGCCTCTGTCAAGGCAACAACACAAAGCACTACCAAGAACAATAATCCTGCTTCTATCAAAAGCAACAACATTCCGGAAGTACCTTTGGACAGGACTTCAGCGATGATCGCACCTGGAAATCTTGAAATGATCCCGATCATGATCAGCATCGAAATACCATTACCAATACCTTTCTCTGTAATTTTTTCACCTAACCACATACAGAACATCGTTCCTGCTGAAAGCAAAACTAGGGAACTGAACATGAAAAGGGAAGTACTTACCATTACAGCACCTGTAGGCAATATGGTAGCAGTAATATAACCGACACCCTGAGCAACAGTAATCGCAATAGTCAGAACTCTAGTGATCTGATTTATTCTCTTTCTACCAGACTCACCTTCTTTTTGTAATTTCTGAAAATATGGTACACCAACAGTTAATAGCTGCAACACGATCGATGCAGATATATAAGGCATAATTCCCAAACCAAAGATAGAGGCATTACTGAACGCCCCTCCAAGGAAAGTATCAATCAAACCGAATATACCTTCTGGTGCTTCACTCAATTTTGAAGGATCTACACCAGGCAATACGATAAAAGAACCCAACCTAAATATTATCAGAAAACCGATAGTATTTAGAATACGGATTCTTAAATCTTCAATAGAAAAGATATTCTTAACTGTTGAGATAAACTTTTTCATTTAATTAGAGCTTGTTTACTGTTCCGCCAACTTTTTCGATTGCTTCAATAGCTGAAGCCGAGAATAAGTGTGCACTAACATTTAATTTGGCTGTAAGTTCGCCTCTACCCAACACTTTTACAACATCTTTCTTAGAAACTAATCCATGCTCTACCATTGCATCAAATGAAATGGTATCTAAATTGAATTCTGTCGCTAATGCTTGAATTGCATCCAAGTTGATGGGCTTACAAATTGTCTTGTTAAGGCTTTTAAAACCAAATTTCGGAACTCTTCTTTGTAGGGGCATTTGACCACCTTCAAAACCTAGTTTAGATTTATAACCGGACCTTGATTTAGCTCCTTTATGTCCTCTGGTAGAAGTACCACCTCTACCTGAACCTGTACCTCTACCGATTCTCTTTCTGGATTTTATGGAACCTTCTGCGGGTTTTAATGTATGTAATTTCATGATTAAACTTCCTCCACTTTTACAAGGTGACTCACTTTTCTAACCATACCAGCAATTGCAGGATTACTTTCAATCTCTACAGTTCTGTTGATTTTACCAAGACCTAGGGCAATAATAGTTGCCTTTTGGTCTTTTGGTCTTTTTATAGTACTCTTTACTTGAGTAATTTTAATTTTAGCCATCTTCTTAACCGTTAAAAACTTTTGACATTTTCACGCTTCTTTGTTGGGAAACGGCAATCGCATCTCTTAGTTGAACCAAGGCATCAATCGTTGCTTTTACAACGTTGTGTGGATTAGAAGATCCTTTGGATTTAGCCAAAACGTCCGTTACGCCGGCACTTTCCAAAACAGCACGCATCGCACCACCGGCAATTACTCCGGTACCTGCCGCAGCTGGCTTGATCAATACGAAACCACCGCCAAATTTTCCGAGTTGTTCGTGAGGAATAGTACCTTTCAAAACCGGAACTCTTACCAAATTTTTCTTCGCATCTTCGATACCTTTGGTAATTGCATCAGTAACTTCGTTCGCTTTTCCAAGGCCATAACCTACGACACCTTGTCCGTCACCTACTACAACTATTGCTGAGAAGGAGAATCTTCTACCACCTTTCACCACTTTGGCAACACGGTTGATAGCTACTACTTTCTCTTTTAATTCTGTATCTGTTGCCCTAATGGGTTTTCTTCTTATTTGAGACATAATCAATTAAAATTTAAGGCCTCCTTCTCTTGCACCATCGGCAAGAGCTTTAACATTACCATGATATAGGTATCCACTTCTGTCGAAAACAACTTCAGTAAATCCATTTGCGACTGCTTTCTCAGCAAGTTTTTTACCCACTTCTTTGGAAACAGAAATGGTTGTGTTACTAATAACACCGAGTTCTTTGGAAGAAGCCGTAGCCAAAGTATGACCTTTGAGATCATCCACTAATTGGGCATAAATACCAGTATTGCTTTTAAATACTGCCAAACGAGGTCTAGAATCAGTACCGGAGATTTTTCTACGGATACTTTTCTTGATTCTAAGTCTTCTTAAATTCTTGTTAAAAGCCATCTTAATTATTTTTTACCAGCAGTTTTACCAGCTTTACGTCTAACAATTTCACCGACAAAACGTACACCTTTACCTTTGTACGGTTCAACTTTACGCAAGCCCTTGATTTTAGCAGCTATTTGACCAACCAATTCCTTATCTATACCTTCCAACGTTACCAAAGGATTTTTACCTTTAGGTGTCTCAGTTTTGAGACTGATGGACTCGGGCAATGCAAAGAAAATATTGTGTGAATATCCTAGGGCCAGCTCAAGAACTTGACCCTGATTTGATGCTTTATAACCTACACCTACCAATTCCAATTCTTTTTTGTATCCTTCAGATACACCAATAACCATGTTATTGATCAAGGAACGATAAAGGCCGTGTAGTGATTTATGTCTCTTTGATTCTGTGGGTCTTTCGACAATAATATCATTACCGTCTACTTTCACAGCTATGTCGGGATTGATTTCCCGGCTTAGCGTACCTTTGGGACCTTTAACAGTGACAACATTATGTGCTGTCACGTCTACAGTAACACCCGAGGGTATATTTATTGGTTTTTTACCTATTCTAGACATAATAGTATATTAATAAACGTAACAAAGTACTTCTCCACCGACTCCTTCAGTTCTTGCTTCTTTATCGGTCATTACGCCTTTGGAAGTAGAAAGAATAGCGATACCCAAGCCATTGATGACTCTTGGGAGATCTTCGTGTTTTACATATTTTCTCAAACCTGGCTTACTAATTCTGCTCAGGCTAACGATGGCGTTCTGCTTGGTGGCGGGATTATATTTCAAAGCTATTTTGATAGTTCCCTGAGGACCTTCTTCTTCAAATTTATAGTTTTGGATATATCCTTTATCATGAAGCACCTTAGTCATTTCCCTCTTGATATTAGAAGCAGGTATCTCAACGATTCTATGAGTAGCCTTGATGGCATTTCTCAATCTTGTTAGATAATCAGCTATTGGATCAGTCATATTTATATAAGTCTAACTGCACTGTCCCGTAATGGGCGTGCAAAGTTACACAATGATTTTCAGAATTAAAACTCTTGCTTAAATTTTACCAGCTAGACTTGGTTACACCTGGGATCTTGCCCGCGGAGGCCATTTCTCGGAAGGTTACCCTATTGATACCAAACTTTCTCATGTAGCCCTTAGGTCGACCAGTAAGTTTGCATCTATTGTGCAATCTAACAGGAGATGAATTCTTAGGAAGTTTATCCAAAGCTTCGAAATCACCTGCAGCTTTCAATTCAGCTCTTTTCTTAGCATACTTTGCTACAAGGCGTTCTCTTTTTCTCTCACGAGCTTTTAATGACTCTCTTGCCATAATTATTCTTGGTTATTTTTATTAATGAAAGGCATACCTAAAGATTTTAAAAGCGCAAGGCTCTCTTCATCGGTTTCTGCGGAAGTCACAAATGTGATATCCATACCTGAGATTCTATTCACTTTTTCAATACTGATTTCAGGGAAGATAATCTGCTCGGTAACACCAAGTGTATAATTACCTCTTCCATCAAAACCTTTATCACTGATACCTTTAAAATCACGTACTCGAGGGAGTGCAACAGTCATTAATCTGTCAAGAAATTCATACATTATATCCCCTCTCAAAGTCACCTTTGCACCTATCGGCATACCTTCTCTCAACTTGAAGTTGGAAACTGAAGTTTTGGCAATAGTAGCGACAGCTTTCTGACCCGTAATCAATGAAAGTTCATCAACTCCTTGATCAACAAGCTTCTTGTCCGCAACTGCTGCTCCTATACCTCTATTGATAACAATCTTAGTCAACTTAGGAACTTGCATTACCGAACTATACTGGAATCTTTCCTTTAATGCAGGAACGATTTCGGCGTTATATCTATCTTTAACTCTAGGTTTAGCCATTGATTACCTCCCCTGTTTTTTTAGAATACCTAACTAATTTACCGTTCTCTCCAAGCTTTCTACCGATTCTTGTTGCTTCTCCGGTTTTTGGATCAACCAACATCAGGTTACTTACGTGAATAGAAGCTTCTTTCTTTTCAATTCCACCTTGTGGATTTGAGGCTGTAGGTTTAACATGTTTTGTTACCATGTTTAATCCTTCAACAATGGCCCTTCTTTTTTGAAGGTTAACAGAAAGGATTTTGCCAGTCTTGCCTTTGTCATTTCCCGAAATTACCTTAACGGTATCACCGGTCTTGATATGCAATTTTGGTTGTTTATTAAATTTTCTTTCCATGATTACAATACTTCTGGGGCCAAGGATACGATTTTCATAAACTGCTTTTCTCTCAACTCTCTTGCCACGGGACCGAAAATACGGGTACCTCTAGGCTCGTCGTTATTGTTTAAAAGTACCGCCGCATTATCTTCAAATCTGATATATGAACCGTCTTTTCTCCTTATTTCTTTTTTCGTTCTCACGATAACCGCCTTAGATACGGTACCTTTTTTCATGTTGCTGGAAGAAATAGCCGATTTAACAGTTACAACGACCTTGTCACCGATGGAAGCATACCTTTTTTTAGTACCTCCCAGAACACGGATGACCAGCACCTCTTTGGCGCCTGAATTGTCAGCCACACCTAGTCTTGATTCTTGTTGTATCATGATTACTTAGCCCTTTCTATAATTTCTACTAATCTCCAACGCTTATTCTTACTCAGCGGACGAGTTTCACTTATGCGGACGACATCGCCCTCATGAGCATCATTTTTCTCGTCATGAACCATAAATTTGGTAGTCTTAGCAACAAATTTGCCATAGATTGGATGTTTTACTCTCCTTTCGATAGCAACGGTAATGGATTTTTCCATTTTGTTGCTGACTACTTTTCCTATTCTTTCTTTACGAAGATTTCTCTCAGTAGTAGCCATCTTATTTCTTATTTAGCTAGTTGTTTTGCCCTCAAGGCTGTTTTCAATCTCGCGATGAAACGTCTTGATTCCTTTAATTTATTCGGATTCTCTATTGGAGAGATAGCATGAGCAAAGCGTAATTTTGTCAAATTAGCTTGTTCAGAGGCTATGCGCTCTGCGATTTCACTTTCTGAAAGTGCTCTGATTTCTGTATTTTTCATAGTTCTAATTATCCAACGTAATCTCTACGTACTACGAATCTTGTGCTTACCGGAAGTTTCTGCTGTGCAAGTCTCAAAGCTTCTTCAGCTGTTTCAAGGTTTACACCGGTTGCTTCAAATAGAATTGTTCCCGGCTTGATCACAGCAACCCAATATTCAGGTGCTCCTTTACCCTTACCCATACGAACCTCAGCAGGTTTTTTGGTAATAGGCTTATCAGGGAAAATTCTAATCCAAACCTGACCTTCTCTTTTCATTGCTCTCGTCATCGCAATACGTGCTGCTTCAATCTGACGGGAGGTTATCCATCCAGCTTCAAGGGATTTGATGCCAAAGTTGCCAAAGGAAAGCGTATGCCCCCTTTGAGCCAAACCTTTGACTCTTCCCTTATGCATTTTTCTATATTTAGTTCTCTTAGGCTGTAACATGATTTCTCACTTAAAGGTGAAGTTAGTTGTTTCTCTTTCTTCTCTTTGGACCACCTTCTCTTCTCTTTCCTCTTGCACCAGCATTGTTGGATTTTGGCTCATTGGCTGCACCTACGTTTGGAGATAAATCTCTTTTACCGTAAACTTCACCTTTGAAGATCCAAACTTTGATACCAATGATACCATAAATAGTATTTGCTTCGGAAACAGCATAGTCGATGTCAGCTCTCAAAGTATGCAGAGGAATTCTTCCTTCTTTATACATTTCTGACCTGGCCATTTCAGCACCACCCAATCTTCCTGAAAGTTTTACTTTGATACCTTCGGCACCAACCCTCATGGTAGCAGCAATGGATTGCTTCATAGCTCTCCTGAAAGAAATACGGGCTTGAAGTTGTTGTGCAATTGATTCTCCGACCAATTTTGCATCCATTTCTGGACGCTTAATTTCAAAAATGTTAATCTGAACATCTTTGCTGGTCAATTTTTTCAATTCTTCTTTCAACTTATCCACTTCAGCTCCTCCCTTACCAATTACTACACCCGGGCGGGCTGTATGTATAGTAAGGGTGATTCTTTTCAAAGTTCTTTCGATAATTACTTTGGATATTCCTCCTTTTGGAATCCTGGCATTGACGTATTTTCTGATCTGTTGATCTTCATACAACTTCTCAGCGAAGTCTTTGCCTCCGTACCAGTTGGAATCCCATCCTTTGATTACACCAAGCCTAAAACCAATTGGGTTTACTTTTTGTCCCATAGTCTGATTTTAATTAGATTTTTCTGTTGTTTCTACTTCATCAGCGGTAACTTCTGTGCTGTAAGAATCTACAACCAAGGTTACATGATTTGATCTTTTACGTATTCTGTGTGCTCTTCCCTGTGGAGCAGGTCTCAATCTTTTCAACATACGTCCGCCATCTACAAAGATGGTTTTCACAAAAAGATCAGCATCCTCTAATTTCTCATCAGGGTTTTTTGCCTGCCAGTTGGCCACAGCAGAAAGAAGAAGTTTTTCTAACTTAATAGCTCCGTGATTGGGAGTAAACTTCAAAATACTTAATGCTTGCCCTACTCTTTTACCTCTTACGAGGTCAGCTACCAATCGCATTTTGCGGGGAGAAGTAGGAACATTGTTTAATCTTGCTATTGCTTCCATGATTATCTCTTTCCTTTATCTTTTTTGGCAATATGACCTCTAAAGTTTCTAGTAGGTGCAAATTCTCCAAGCTTATGACCAACCATATTGTCTGTTACAAAAACAGGAATAAATTTGTTTCCGTTATGCACAGCAAAGGTATGTCCCACGAAATCCGGCGAAATCATTGATCTTCTTGACCAAGTCTTGATGACAGACTTCTTGCCTGATTCGTTCATAACATCCACTTTTTTGGCCAAATGGTGTTCTATATAAGGGCCTTTTTTTAATGAACGTGCCATAATTATTTAGATCTTTTACTAATGATGAATTTGTTCGAATACTTCTTGGAAGATCTGGTTTTCTTACCTTTTGCAAGCAATCCATTTCTAGACCTTGGATGTCCACCAGAAGAACGTCCTTCACCACCACCCATTGGGTGATCGACAGGGTTCATGGCTACACCTCTTGTTCTCGGTCTTCTACCTAACCAACGCTTTCTACCAGCTTTTCCCAATACCACATTCATGTGATCACCATTAGAAACAGTCCCCACAGTAGCAATACAAGTTCCAAGTACCAATCTCATTTCCCCTGAAGGCAACTTGATGGTAACATATTTTCCTTCTCTTGCTACTACTTGTCCGTATCCACCGGCACTTCTAGCTAAAGCTCCGCCTTTACCAGGCTTAAGTTCAATGTTGTGCACGATTGTACCAAGTGGTACATTGATCAAATGCATCGCATTTCCAACTTCAGGAGCAACGCTCTCCCCGGAAATCACCGTTTGCCCGACTTGCAAACCTTCCGCGGCAATAATGTAGGTTTTTGCACCATCCGCATAGAATAACAAAGCTATGCGGGCAGTTCTGTTTGGATCGTATTCAATAGTTTTCACTACTGCCGGAACGCCAAACTTGTCTCTCTTAAAATCAATGACTCTAAGTCTTCTCTTGTGACCTCCACCGATATATCGGTTGGTCATTTTACCTGCACTATTTCTACCACCTGTTTTCTTTAACGGAGCCAATAGAGACTTCTCTGGTTTTGATGCTGTAAGTTCATCAAACGCCGGAGCTACTCTGAATCTGGTTCCTGGGGTTACAGGTTTTAATTTTTTAACTGCCATGATTATGATTCAATTAAATTTCTCCGTAAAAATCAATAATTTCTCCTTCAGCTACTTTTACAATTGCTTTTTTGTAAGCGTTGCTAAATCCGGAAACGATTTTAGTCTTGGTGTATCTTGTTTTTGGTTTACCTGCGTATCTCATCGTACGCACATCTTCAACCTTTACGCCATACACTTTCTCTATAGCTCTTTTGATTTCTGGCTTCGTAGCAGTTTTTTCCACTACAAATCCATAAACCCCTTGCTCATTCATCGCAGAGATTTTTTCCGTAATCAAAGGTTTCTTAAGTATCTGCATCTTATTGTTTCAATAAAAGGGTTTCTAACTTACTTACTGAACCTTCGCACAAAACCAGGTTTTCAGCGTCCAATACATCATAGGTATTCACACTGTCAACTGTAGTTACTTTTGTCTTGGGCAAATTTCTGCTTGATAAATAAACATTCTTATTTACCTCCGGAAGAACCAATAAGGTCTTCTTACCTGATAGAGAAAGTCCATTCAGCAATGCGATGTAGTTTTTAGTCTTTGGGCTATCAAATGACAAGTTTTCCAAAATCATCAAACCGTTATCCTTCACTTTATATGATAAAGCAGATTTTCTAGCCAATTGCTTCAATTTCTTGTTCAATTTGAAAGAATAATCTCTGGGTCTTGGACCAAATACTCTACCTCCTCCTCTGAAAACCGGGGATTTGATAGAGCCAGCTCTAGCACCACCGGTACCCTTTTGCTTTTTAATCTTTTTGGTAGATCCAGCAATTTCATTTCTTTCCTTGGATTTGTGAGTTCCCTGTCTTTGGTTAGCCAAATACTGCTTTACGTCAAGATAGATCGCATGATCATTTGGTTCGATCGCGAAAATGTCGTCTGAAAGACTGACTGTTCTACCTGTCTCTTCACCGTTATGTTTAAATACTGCTAATTCCATTTTCCTACTTCTCTATAATGACGAAAGAATTTTTTGGACCAGGGACTGAACCACTTACCACTAACAGGTTCTTTTCAGGGTAGATTTTGAGCACCCGAAGATTGACAATCTTCACTCTGTCTCCACCCATTCTACCTGCCATTCTCATACCTTTAAATACTCTGGAAGGCCAGGAACAGGCACCAATTGATCCAGGGTGTCTCTGTCTGTTGTGCTGACCGTGGGTTTGACCACCAACACCTCCAAAGCCATGTCTTTTGACAACGCCTTGGAATCCTTTACCTTTTGAGGTTCCGATGGCATCCACGAAGTCTCCTTCGATAAATACTTGACCGGCTTCTACGGTTTTACCAAGATCAACTTGGCCTTCGAATTCGACCCTAAAGTCTCTGAATTCAACAACTTTCTGTTTTGGCGTCGTACCGGCCTTTTTAAAGTGACCGATCAATGGCTTGGGAGTGTTTTTCTCCTTCCGCTCACCGAATGCCAACTGCACAGCGTTGTACCCGTCTGTTTCTACATTTTTTACTTGCGTCACTACGCAAGGACCAGCTTCTATTAACGTGCATGCGACATTTCGCCCATCGGCACTGAAAATACTAGTCATTCCAACTTTTTTACCTATTATTCCAGACATCTTCTGTTGTATAATAACTTTATCACTCAAGCAATTAAGTGCTTGGGCGGATTTTAAGGACTGCAAAGTTAGGAATTTATACCCAGCATACAAATCCCAACTTTAATATTTTCAATTAATTACAAAAATATATTTGGCAATCAGGCAACATTTAAGGCAATAGCACTCAAATATATTTTTAAGTCAATTGAAGGCAAAAGAAAAACCCGTCGGCCGGGGCGGACAGGTTTTTCAAATTCTATATAATTTGGACGTCAGACTTTGATTTCTACATCTACTCCACTAGGAAGTTCGATCTTCATCAATGCATCAACAGTCTTGGAACTATTGCTGTAGATATCTACCAATCTTTTGTAAGTGCAAAGCTGATATTGATCTCTGGCTTTCTTATTTACGTGTGGTGATTTCAACACAGTAAATTTCTCCTTCTTAGTAGGCAAAGGGATTGGCCCAACCACAATAGCTCCGGTTGCTTTTACCGCTTTCACAATCTTCTCTGATGACTTATCCACCAGGCTATGATCGTATGATTTTAGTTTTATTCTGATTTTCTGATTCATTTCAATTAGAATTTAGGCCTTTTCACCTTTAACTTTAGCAATCACAGTTTCTGCAATATTGTTTGGCACAGGCTCATAATGTGAGAAAGTCAAGGATGCAGAAGCTCTTCCTGAGGAATTGGTTCTTAAGTCAGTCACATAGCCAAACAATTCTGACAACGGTACTGCTGCTTTGATGACGGATGAAGTACCTTTGGTATCCATTCCCTTCATCACTCCTCTTCTTCTGTTCAAGTCTCCTGTGATCGGTCCAGTATACTCATCAGGAGTCACAACTTCCACAGACATGATAGGCTCCAAAAGTTGTGGCCTACATTTCTTGGCAGCTTCTTTGAAACCGATCCTTGCAGCCAATTCAAAAGACAAAGCATCTGAATCGACATCGTGGAATGATCCGTGGAACAACCTTACTTTCATGGCTTCAACAGGATATCCTGCCAATGGGCCATTTTTCATAGCTTCATTAAAACCTTTCTGGATGGCAGGAATGAATTCCCTTGGAATCACACCACCAACTATACCATTGACAAAGTCAAGGCCTGCTTTGATCTCGTTTGTCTCAGGATCAGGATCCTTAGGTCCAAGTTCGAATACGATATCTGCAAATTTACCTTTACCACCGGTTTGCTTTTTGTAAACTTCTTTGTGTTCAACTGAACCAAACAAAGCTTCTTTATAAGCAACCTGAGGAGCACCTTGATTGATTTCAACTTTGAATTCTCTTTTCAGACGGTCAATGATGATTTCAAGGTGAAGTTCACCCATACCTCTTAAGATGGTCTGACCTGTTTCCTGATCAGTGTGCACTTGTAGTGTAGGATCTTCTTCAACCAATTTAGAAATTGCCATTCCCAATTTATCAACATCTGCCTGTTTTTTGGGCTCAATTGCATATCCGATAACCGGCTCAGGGAATACCATTGATTCTAATACAACCTTTCTTTTCTCATCACAAAGTGTATCTCCAGTCTTGATGTCTTTGAAACCAACCACAGCACCAATATCTCCCGCTACCAATCTTTCGATTTGGTTTTGTTTGTTGGCGTGCATTTGAAACACCCTGGAAATTCGCTCTTTGTTACCAGATCGGCTATTGAATACATAAGAACCTGAATCAAGAATACCTGAATAAGCTCTTACAAAACAAAGACGACCTACGAATGGGTCAGTAGCAATTTTAAAGGCCAAACCAGCAAATGGTTCTGTTTCATCAGGCTTGATGGCTACCTCTTCTTCTGAATCCAATCCAGTAGCGATGATATCATCTTTGTCCAATGGAGAAGGAAGCAATTCCATCACCAAATCCAACATGGTCTGAACACCTTTGTTTTTGAAAGAAGAACCACACACCATTGGTACGATTTTCATATCGATGGTCGCCGCTCTCAAGGCTTTCAAAATTTCAGCTTCTGTAATAGAGTCTGGATCATCAAAGAATTTCTCCATCAATGACTCATCGTAATCAGCTACAGCCTCCAACAAATGCTCTCTATATTCAGCAACTTCTTCCAGCATATCTTCAGGAATAGGAACTTCTTGGAATGTCATTCCAAAATCTTCTTCATTCCAAACGATAGCCCTGTTGTTGATCAAATCAACCACACCTCTGAATTTATCTTCAGCACCAATCGGAAGTTGCAATGGAACAGCGTAGCTGCCCAGCATTTCTTTTACTTGTTTACAAACTTCAAGGAAATTCGCTCCGGCACGGTCCATTTTGTTAACGAATCCGATACGGGCAACTTTATAATTATCAGCCAAACGCCAGTTGGTTTCAGACTGTGGCTCAACACCGTCCACAGCACTAAAAAGAAAAACCAACCCATCAAGAACCCTCAAAGACCTGTTTACCTCAACGGTAAAATCCACGTGTCCCGGAGTATCAATGATGTTGATCTGGTATTTTTGCTCTCTATAATTCCAGAATACAGTAGTAGCAGCAGATGTAATGGTAATACCTCTTTCCTGCTCTTGCGCCATCCAGTCCATAGTAGCTGCACCATCGTGCACCTCACCTATTTTGTGGCTAACTCCTGAATAAAAAAGAATACGCTCTGTTGTTGTTGTTTTACCTGCATCAATGTGTGCAGCAATACCGATGTTTCTGGTATATTTTAAATCTCTTGCCATTATCAATTAAAATCTAAAGTGTGAGAATGCTTTATTGGCTTCAGCCATTCTATGGGTGTCGTCTTTTTTCTTTACAGCAGCACCTTCACCTTTGGCAGCAGAGATGATCTCACCCGCAAGTCTGTCCATCATAGTTTTCTCACCCCTTCTCCTTGAATAAGTGATCATCCACTTAATCCCTAGGGATACTTTTCTTTCAGGTCTAACTTCCATTGGGACCTGGAAAGTAGCACCACCCACCCTACGACTCTTCACTTCTACAGCGGGAGTAATATTGTTAAGCGCCTTTTTCCAAACCTCAAGACCGTTCTCACCTACTTTTTGTTCAACCTTCTCAACTGCGTCGTAGAAGATTTTGTAAGCAATACTCTTCTTGCCATCTACCATAAGACAGTTCACGAACTTTGTTACCAAAGTATCGCCAAACTTAGGATCGGGAAGAATGTACCTCTTTTTTGGTTTCGATTTTCTCATTTTTTCTGAATGATTTTAATTATTTTTTCTTTGCCGGGGCTGCTGGGGCACCTTTGCCTGCCTTCGGTCTTTTTGCACCGTACTTGGAACGACCTTGCTTACGGTCCTTAACTCCTGCAGTATCCAATGCACCTCTGATAATGTGGTAACGTACACCTGGTAGATCTTTCACACGACCACCTCTGATCAATACGATAGAGTGCTCTTGCAAATTGTGACCTTCTCCGGGAATGTAGGCATTCACCTCTTTACCATTCGTCAATCTTACCCTGGCCACTTTTCTCATTGCTGAGTTTGGCTTCTTGGGTGTGGTAGTGTATACCCTGGTACACACACCCCTCCTTTGAGGACAAGAATCCAAAGCTCTCGATTTGGACTTGGTCTCTAGAGTGGTTCTACCTTTTCTTACTAACTGTTGTATAGTAGGCATTAACTGATAAAATTTATTTGACTTCCTTAAACTTGTAAATTTTGGACTGCAAAGGTATGGAAATAGGTAAAACAAACAAAATTAAGATGTTATATTTTTATTAAGCCTCCCCAAATGTCCCCCCAAAGTTCATTGGGAAACTAGGCCCTTCAGAACCCCCTTCGATTTTGCCGAAAGCCTGTTCATATTTCCCAATATTATCCTTCAATGCAGCCAACAATCTTTTGGCATGATCTGGGGTCATGATGATTCGTGATTTCACTTTGGCCTTGGGCACGCCCGGCATCAACCGGATGAAATCTATGACAAATTCAGAATTGGAGTGGGCTATCATAGCCAAGTTGGAATAAATCCCTTCTGCAACTTCTTCTGAGAGCTCAACATTGATCTGTTGGTCCTGATTTGGTTTTTTTCCGTCTTCCATGTTGATTTGGTTTGATGAAAAAAGGCCTGTATTGGATACAGGCCTTTTAATTTATCCGTTTCAAAGATTATTTTACGGCTTCTCTGGATTTGCTGATAGATCTTTCCTTTTCACCGGAAAGTCTGTCATATTCTTCCATTGAACCGATAATGATATTCTTAAGGTGTCTTTGACCCGTACCTGCCGGGATCAAATGACCTACAATTACGTTTTCTTTCAATCCTAACAGTTCATCTCGCTTACCTCTGATAGCGGCTTCACTCAATACCTTGGTAGTCTCCTGGAAGGAAGCAGCTGAGATAAAGCTTTCAGTACCCAAAGAGGCGGCAGTGATACCTTGAAGTGTTGGCTGGGAAACAGCAGTTTCTGCATCTCTTACCTGAACCAATTTAAGATCCTTACGCTTCAGACTTGAATTTTCATCCCTCAATCTTCTTGAAGTAATGATCATACCAGGTTTTAATGTAGAGGAGTCACCCGCATCCATCACAACCTTTTTGTCAAGGATGGTGTCATTTTCTTCTCTGAATGCCCACTTGTCAACAATCTGATTTTGTAGGAAACCTGTGTCTCCGGCATCAAGGATTTCAACTTTCTGCATCATTTGGCTTACAATCACCTCAATGTGCTTGTCATTGATTTTTACACCTTGAAGTCTGTAAACTTCTTGGATCTCATTTACAAGATATTCCTGTACTGCAGTTGGTCCTTTGATAGAAAGGATATCGCTTGGTGTAATGGCTCCATCTGACAAGGCTTCCCCTGCTCTGATAAAGTCATTTTCCTGAACAAGAATATGCTTGGAAAGAGAAACCATGTATCTTTTCTTCACTCCATCCTTAGATTCAATGAAGATTTCACGGTTACCTCTCTTGATGCCACCATAAGTAACTACACCGTCAATTTCAGAAACCACAGCCGGGTTGGAAGGATTTCTTGCTTCGAACAATTCGGTTACCCTTGGAAGACCACCAGTAATATCCCTGGTTTTACCAACAGATCTTGGGATTTTAACCAATATCTGACCTGATTTTACAGTCTCTCCTTGTTCTACGGCAAGGTGGGCACCAACAGGGATGTTGTATGATTTAGTTTCGTCCCCATTGTAATTTACCATAACAGCAGGGTTTTTGGTCTTATCTTTTGTATCGATGATTACCTTCTCCCTGTATCCAGTCTGATCATCTGCCACTTCTTTGAAAGTGATACCTTCAATAATGGAGTCAAATTCAATTTCACCATCGAACTCAGAAAGAATAACAGCATTATATGGATCCCAAGTACAAAGAGAATCACCTTTTGCTATCTTCTGGCCATCCTTGACATTCAACAATGCACCGTAAGGAACATGGTTTGAAACAAGGATTTTTCCTGATTTGGCATCGTTGATTTTGATTTCACCTGATCTACCCATTACCACAGAGACTTTCTCTCCATCTTTGTTGGTGGTATCGATCCATCTCAATTCTTCTTCGAATTCGATAACACCATCAAATTTGGCATTGATGCTCGCTTCAACAGAAATGTTGGAAGCTGTACCACCTACGTGGAAAGTTCTCAATGTAAGCTGAGTACCAGGCTCACCGATTGACTGAGCCGCGATGACACCTACAGATTCGCCCGCCTGTACCATGTTGCCAGTAGTGAGGTTACGTCCATAACACTTAGCACAAACCCCTCTTCTGGTTTCACAGGTCAATACAGATCTGATTTCAACCTCTTCAATAGAAGATTCATCAACCTTTTTAGCGACATCTTCTGTGATTTCAACTCCAGAGAGTACAATCAATTCTTCTGAGACAGGATCATATACATCATGTACTGAAACCCTTCCCAAAATCCTTTCAGATAGTGGCTCTACGATTTCGTCATTGTCTTTCAATGCCTGAACAACAAGACCTCTCAAAGTACCGCAATCCTCTTCAGAAACGATCATGTCCTGCGCCACATCAACCAATCTTCTGGTCAAGTAACCAGCATCAGCAGTTTTCAAGGCAGTATCGGCAAGACCTTTACGGGCACCGTGAGTAGAGATAAAATACTCCAATACATCCAGTCCTTCTTTGAAGTTGGAAAGAATCGGGTTTTCGATGATCTCACCGACAGAACCTTGAAGGTTTTTCTGTGGCTTGGCCATCAGACCTCTCATACCACCCAACTGACGAATCTGTTCCCTGGAACCTCTAGCTCCGGAGTGCATCATCATATAGATTGCGTTGAAGCCTTGCTTATCTTCCTCCATCTGCTTCATCAGTACGTTGGTCAGATGCGAGTTGGTCCTTGTCCAAATATCAATTACCTGGTTGTATCTTTCGTTGTCTGTTATCAGACCCATTAAATAGTTGTTCCAAACCTGGTCAACTTCCTCTTTGGCTTTATTGATAAACGGTTCTTTTTCCTCTGGAATAATGACATCATTCAGACCCATAGACAAACCACCGGTATATGCCATTTGGAATCCTAAATTCTTGATATCATCCAAGAACTGTGCTGTTCTAGCTACACCACATATTTTCACTACATCAGAAATGATCTGTTGTAATTTTTTCTTGGTCAATAATTCGTTGACAAATCCTACCTGCTCTGGAACAAACTGATTGAAAATCAATCTCCCCGCAACAGTTTCAACTATCTCCTCAAACAATTCACCATCTTCATTCCTTGAAGAAACTTTGCATTTGATGAAAGCGTGTTGAGAAACAAGACCTTCATTCATGGCAATAATAACCTCTTCTTCTCCGTAGAAAGTCATTCCTTCACCAAGAACAATTTCTTCGGGAGTAGATTTTTTACCCTTGGTCACATAATACAGGCCAAGAACCATATCCTGGGAAGGAACAGTTATAGGTGCACCATTGGCAGGGTTTAGGATATTGTGAGAGGAAAGCATCAAGGTTGAGGCTTCCAAAATAGCTTCATGTCCCAAGGGAACGTGAACGGCCATCTGGTCACCGTCAAAATCAGCATTGAATGCAGTACATACCAATGGGTGTAACTGTATCGCTTTTCCTTCAATCAATTTTGGCTGGAAAGCCTGAATACCTAATCTGTGAAGTGTTGGAGCACGGTTTAGCAATACAGGGTGTCCTTTCAATACATTTTCTAGGATATCCCAAACTACAGGATCTTTTCTGTCTACAATCTTTTTGGCAGATTTTACTGTCTTTACAATACCTCTTTCAATCAGTTTCCTGATGATAAAAGGTTTGAAAAGTTCTGCTGCCATATTTTTGGGAAGACCACACTCATGGAGTTTCAATTCAGGACCAACGACAATAACCGAACGTCCAGAATAATCCACCCTTTTCCCGAGCAGGTTTTGACGGAATCGGCCTTGCTTACCTTTCAACATATCGGAAAGGGATTTCAAAGCACGGTTACCATCTGATCTTACCGCATTTACTTTTCTTGAATTATCGAATAAGGAATCAACAGCTTCCTGAAGCATCCTTTTCTCATTTCTCAAGATAACCTCAGGAGCTTTGATATCTATCAATCTCTTCAAACGGTTGTTTCTGATAATCACCCTTCTATACAGGTCATTCAAATCAGAGGTAGCAAATCTACCACCATCCAAAGGAACCAAAGGTCTCAACTCAGGCGGAATGACAGGTACCATTCTGACAACCATCCATTCAGGTCTGTTCTCAATCCTGGTTCTTGCCTCTCTGAATGCTTCCACTACTTTCAAACGTTTCAAAGCTTCTGCTTTTCTTTGCTGGGAAGTATCGGTAGCTGCCTGATGTCTCAAGCTGTAAGAAAGATCATCCAAATCCAATCTGGCCAAAAGCATTTCGATTGCTTCTGCGCCCATTTTGGCAATAAATTTACCTGGATCTTCGTCATCGAGCATATGGTTCTCTTTTGGAAGCTTGTCCATGATATCCAAATACTCGTCTTCAGTCAAAAAGTCCAGATACTGCACACCATCTTCGGCTTTGATACCAGCTTGGATGACTGCATATCTTTCATAATATACAATCTGATCCAATTTTTTGGTAGGTAAGCCAAGAAGGTAACCAATCTTGTTTGGTAGAGACTTAAAGTACCAGATATGAGCAACAGGAACAACCAATTCGATATGTCCCATTCTCTCTCTTCTGACTTTCTTTTCAGTCACTTCAACACCACATCGGTCACAAATGATGCCTTTATATCTTATGCGCTTATATTTTCCACAATGACATTCCCAATCTTTGACAGGACCGAAAATCCTCTCACAAAACAAACCGCCCATTTCAGGCTTATATGTTCTGTAATTGATGGTTTCGGGCTGCGTCACTTCACCATGTGAACTATCCAGGATTGATTCTGGAGAGGCCAAACTAATAGTGACTCTGGAAAAGTCGTTGTTTAGTTTTTTATTTTTTCTGAACGCCATAATTGTTGAAGAAATATGTGAAGGGTCTTTCGACCCATTTTTTTAGAATTAGTCAAGTGTGATTTCGAGTGCAAGGCCTCTCAGTTCATGAACCAATACGTTGAAAGATTCCGGAATATTCGGTTTAGGAAGATTCTCACCTTTAACAATTGCTTCATAAGCTTTTGCCCTACCTACCACGTCATCAGACTTCACAGTAAGGATTTCCTGAAGTACATGGGATGCACCAAATGCTTCCAATGCCCACACTTCCATCTCTCCAAAACGCTGACCACCAAACTGGGCTTTACCACCCAAAGGCTGCTGCGTAATCAATGAGTATGGTCCGATAGATCTCGCGTGCATCTTATCATCTACTAGATGACCCAATTTCAGCATGTAAGAAATACCAACAGTAATAGGCTGATCAAACTTCTTACCGGTCAAGCCATCATATAGATAGGTTCTACCGTAAGGTGGAAGTCCTGCATCCTCAAGTTCTTTGGAAACTTCTTCCATAGTAGCACCATCAAATATAGGAGTAGCATATTTCTTGCCTAATTTATAACCTGCCCATGCTAGAACAGTTTCATAAATCTGACCTATGTTCATCCTTGAAGGTACACCTAGTGGGTTAAGAACAATATCCATAGGAGTTCCATCTTCCAAGAAAGGCATGTCTTCATCTCTTACGATTCTTGCAACAATACCTTTATTACCATGACGGCCTGCCATTTTATCTCCCACTTTAAGTTTACGTTTCTTAGCGATGTAAACTTTAGCAAGCTGAACAATACCTGCAGGTAATTCATCACCTACTTCAAGGGTGAACTTATCCCTTTTGAACCTGCCTGAAATCTCATTTCTTGAATTGATGTAGTTTTTCACCAATTTAATTATCAGATCATTGGTATGGGCATCTTCGGACCAATCATCCAAAATGATATCCGAGATTAGATTGGCTTCCTCTGGAACGTTATAATTTGATTCGTCTCTGTAAGGGTTTTTGGCTGGGAATAAATTTTGTTCAATATTTTTCAAGTTGAACTTTACTCCTTTGCTGATAATTTCATCACCGAACTTATGCTTTACACCTTGCGAAGTTTTTCCATCAAGGATTGAAACAAGTTTGTTGATCATCTTAGCCCTTATTCCCAAAAGGTCTTTTGCATATTTACCTTTTAGTTTTTCTACCTCTGCCTTAGACTTAGCCCTAAGATCTTTATCTTTCTTTGGTCTAGAGAAAAGCTTGGTTTCGATCACGACACCATTCAAAGATGGAGATGCTTTCAAAGATGCATCTTTCACATCACCTGCCTTATCACCAAAAATCGCTCTTAGCAATTTCTCTTCAGGAGTCGGATCCGTTTCACCTTTTGGTGTGATTTTACCTATGATGATGTCACCTTCTTTTACTTCAGCTCCAGTTCTTATTATTCCGTTTTCATCAAGATTTTTGACAGCTTCTTCAGAAACGTTTGGAATCTCAGAAGTTAACTCTTCTTCACCACGCTTTGTATCCCTTACTTCTAATTGGAATTCTTCGATATGGATGGAGGTAAATATATCCTCCCGTACTACTCTTTCAGAAATTACAATTGCATCTTCAAAGTTATATCCCTGCCAAGGCATGTAGGCTACACGAAGATTTTTACCAAGAGCCAATTCACCATTGTTGGTAGAATATCCTTCAACGAGCACCTGTCCTTTCAATACTTTTTCTCCTTTCAATACTAAGGGCGAAAGATTGATTGTAGTATCTTGGTTTGTTCTCCTAAATTTGATCAGGTCATAGGTAACATATTCATCACTGAAATTGACCAGCAACTCATCATCAGTAAGATCATATTTGATAGTGATACTCTTCGCATCTACATAATCGACGACACCGTTTGCCTGTGCAATGATCAGTGTCCTAGAGTCTGTCGCTGCTTTTGCTTCCAGACCCGTACCGACTATCGGTGATTCAGGTTTCAGCAATGGAACAGCCTGACGCTGCATGTTAGATCCCATCAAAGCACGGTTGGCATCATCATGTTCCAAGAAAGGAATCAAGGAAGCTGCCACGGATACAATTTGGTTTGGCGCAACATCCATATAGCTGATTTCTTTTGGTTCTAAAACCGGGAAATCACCTTCAAATCTTGCTTTTACTTTATCATTGATAAAGGTTCCCTTATCATCCAAAGGTGCATTTGCTTGGGCTATATTGTTATCATCTTCTTCTTCTGCGGTCAAAAAGACGATATCCTTTAGTTCCATACTTACTTTTCCATCCTTCACTTTCCTATATGGTGTCTCAAGGAATCCCATAGAGTTGACCTTTGCATGTACGCAAAGTGAGGAAATCAAACCAATATTCGGACCTTCCGGAGTCTCAATGGTACAAAGACGACCATAGTGGGTATAGTGAACATCCCGAACTTCAAAACCTGCTCTTTCTCTCGAAAGACCACCTGGACCCAATGCAGACAACCTTCTTTTATGCGTCAATTCCGCAAGAGGGTTGGTTTGATCCATAAATTGAGAAAGTTGGTTTGTTCCAAAGAATGAATTGATAACTGAAGATAGGGTCCTTGCATTGATCAAATCAACCGGTTTGAAATCTTCATTATCCCTTACATTCATTCTTTCTCTGATTGTTCTTGCCATTCTGGCAAGTCCAACTCCAAACTGACTGTAAAGCTGTTCGCCTACAGTTCTAACTCGTCTGTTACTCAAGTGATCAATATCATCAACTACGGCTTTTGAATTGATTAATCCAATGAGGTATTTAACGATACTGATAATGTCTTGGGTAGTAAGAACAATTTTCTCAGGATCGATATCCAATCCCAATTTTTTATTGATTCTATATCTACCTACTTCTCCAAGATCATACCTCTTATCCGAGAAAAACAATCCATGGATTACTTCGCGGGCTGTAGCTTCATCAGGAGCTTCTGTGTTTCTCAGCTGACGGTAAATAACCTCAACAGCTTCCTTCTCGGAGTTGGAGTTATCTTTTTGTAGCGTATTATATATAATAGAGTAATCGGCAACGTTGACATCTTCTCTATGAAGAATGATGGATTTCGCTCCGGACTCCAATATCAATTCAATATCTTCATCTGTAAGGATGGAGTCCCTTTCCAAAAGGACTTCATTTCTATCAATGGAAACAACCTCACCAGTATCCTCATCCACAAAATCTTCTACCCAAGTTCTAAGGACACGGGCTGCCAATTTTCTTCCCGTTACTTTTTTCAGGTTATTTTTGGTGGAATCAATTTCCTCAGAAAGACCAAAAAGATCAAGAATTTCTTTATCAGACCCAAAACCTATAGCCCTTAATAAAGTGGTAACAGGAAATTTTTTCTTTCGGTCTATATAAGCGTACATGACATTATTAATGTCAGTAGCAAATTCTATCCAGCTACCTTTGAAAGGAATAATTCTAGCTGAATATAACTTCGTACCATTGGTATGCTTACTTTGAGCAAAAAATACACCTGGAGACCTGTGCAATTGAGAAACAATAACCCTTTCGGCACCATTGATGACAAAGGAGCCTTTTTCGGTCATGTAAGGCAGGTTGCCAAGAAAAACTTCTTGTTCGATGGTTTCAAAATCTTCATTATCTTCATCAGAACATAATAAACGAAGTTTTGCTTTCAAAGGAACAGAATAAGTCAATCCCCTATCGATGCATTCTTCAACGCTGTATTTTGGAGGATCTACTGTGTAGTCAATAAATTCAAGTGTGAAATTTTCTCTGGAATCAGAAATTGGGAAATTCTCAGAAAACACTTTGAAAAGACCATCTTGTCTCCTTTTTTCAGCGGGAGTATCCAGTTGGAAAAAGTCCTTGAAGGACTGTAACTGAATATCTAAGAAATCAGGATAGTCTTTGACCACCTTTATAGATGAGAAACTTTTCCTTTCGGTTTGATTCTGGATAGCCAAGGCAGTATAAGTTTATAGTGATAATAATTAATGGAAAGCGACAAATTTCGCTTGAAATAATGCAATTTTTTACCTGAGCATAAACAGGAAAAGACCTGACTAATAAAGTCAGGTCTAATAGAATAACCTTTACCTAAAGGGAAAGGTTATTCAAATTATTTGATTTCTACTTCAGCACCAGCTTCTTCAAGAGACTTTTTCAAACCTTCAGCCTCGTCTTTAGCGATACCTTCTTTTACTGCTTTTGGTGCGCTATCAACCAATTCTTTAGCTTCTTTCAAGCCAAGTCCGGTCAATTCTTTCACCAATTTAACCACAGCAAGTTTAGCACCTCCTGGAGCTTTCAAAATAACATCAAAAGATGTTTTTTCTTCTTCAGCAGCACCAGCATCACCGGCACCAGCACCTGATGCAGCAACAGCTACTGCAGCAGCTGCAGGTTCAATGCCATACTCGTCTTTAAGTATATCAGCCAATTCTTTTACTTCTTTTACAGTCAAGTTTACCAACTGATCAGCAAGTTGTTTAAGATCTGCCATTGTATTAATATTTAGATTGTTGTTTTAAATTAAAATTTTTGAAATTGATTATTCTTTTTCAGAAAGGGCTTTAACAAGCCCAGCGATGGTATTCTGTCCACTTTGCAGTGCTGAAATAAGATTTTTGGCGGGTGATTGGAGCAATCCAATAACATCTCCCAAAAGTTCCTGCTTCGACTTCAGAGTTGACAACATCTCGAGCTGATTTTCTCCAACAAAAATGTCAGAGTCAATTGAAGCTCCCTTAAAAACCGGTCTGGTTTCTTTTTTACCTAGCTTTTTTCTAAAATCCAAAAGAACTTTTGCAGGAAGGTTACCAACTTCTTTGGTGAAGATGATTCCTGAAAATCCTTTTAGAGCCTTATCAGTGAGTTCAGTGTAATCAGCATCAAGATTTTCTAAAGCTTTCGCAATAAGCGTATTTTTATAAACCTTGTACTCCACACCTTTCTCATAGCATGTTCTTCTGAAAGAATTTACCTGAGCCACATTGAATCCAGATGCATCTGTAATGTAGAAATAAGGGTTTTCCTTAAATTTCTCGGTAAGACTTTCGATTATTTCTAATTTTTCTTCTCTAGTCATAATTAGATACCTTGAATACTTCCTTTATCTACTTTGATTCCAGGAGACATTGTGCTGGACAAATGAATACTCTTGAAATAAGTACCTTTTGATGAAGATGGCTTCAACTTAGAAATAGTGTTTATAAGTTCTTGAACGTTATCCTGAATTTTTTCAGGGTCGAAAGAAACCTTTCCAACACTAGCGTGAATAATACCGAATTTATCTACTTTGAAATCGATCTTACCAGCCTTTACTTCTTTTACAGCTTTTCCAACATCTAAAGTAACTGTTCCTGATTTAGGATTAGGCATCAAGCCTCTTGGTCCTAAAACTCTACCTAGTCTACCAACTTTTGCCATTACGTTTGGCATTGTGATGATGACATCAATGTCAGTCCATCCGCCTTCGATTTTAGCAATATAGTCGTCAAGACCTACATAATCTGCACCAGCTTCTTTAGCCTCTTCTTGTTTGTCAGGAGTACAAAGGACCAATACCTTTACATCCTTGCCTGTACCGTGAGGTAAGGCAACGACACCTCTTACCATTTGATCCGCTTTTCGAGGATCGACACCCAAACGGACATCGATATCGACAGAAGCATCAAATTTGGTCAAAGAAATATCCTTAACGATTGAAGAAGCATCCTCCAGGGAGTACTGCTGGCTTGGGTCGTACTTAGAAAGAGCTTCTTTTTGCTTTTTTGTTAACTTAGCCATAGTGTTTTTAAATTATTCCTCCCAAGGAGCTTTACCGGATACAGTGATACCCATACTTCTAGCAGTACCTGCAATCATTTTCATGGCAGATTCCACTTTGAAAGCGTTTAAGTCAGGCATTTTCACCTGAGCAATTTCCTTTACCTGATCCCAGGTAACTGATCCTACTTTTTTCCTGTTTGGCTCTGCTGAACCACCTTTTATTTTTGCTGCCTCGATCAGCATATTTGCAGCTGGCGGAGTTTTTACAACAAATTCAAAAGATTTATCAGAGAAAACAGTAATCAAAACAGGCAACACCTGACCCATTTTGTCTTGGGTACGGGCATTAAACTGCTTACAGAACTCCATGATGTTCAAGCCCTTGGAACCAAGAGCCGGACCTACCGGAGGTGATGGATTTGCCTGGCCACCTTTCACCTGTAATTTCACATAACCAGTGATTTCCTTAGCCATTTCTTAATCTTGTTTTTCTACTTGTATAAAGTTTAATTCAACAGGTGTGTTCCTACCAAAGATCTTGACCATAACATTCAATTTCTTCTTGTCCTCAAACACCTCTTCTATTGTACCCGAGAAACCACTGAAAGGACCGTCCATTACTTTAACGGTCTCTCCAACTATAAATGGCGTATCAAGTTTTTCGGCAAACTCATCAATCTCTTCAACACGACCTAAGATCCTATTGATTTCTGATTGTCGTAATGGTTCAGGGGTTTTGGAAGCTCCCCCTGTGCTTGACCCTAAAAACCCGATGACACCCGGGATACTTGTAATTACGTGATTGGCCTCACCGTAAGTAATATCCGCATTGACCAAAACATAGCCCGGAAAGAAATTTCTTTCCCTGACTCTTTTTTTACCATTGCGCATTTCGTAAACTTTTTCTGAGGGTATCAATACTTCAGGAATATAATCCTCAAGTTTTTGACGGACAATTTCATTATCCAAGTAAACCTTGGTTTTTTTCTCTTGTCCAGCTACCACCCTAAGTACGTACCACTTATGTTCAGCCATCAGTAATAAAATTCAATTAGAATAAATCGTAAAACCACTTCATTAAATTCTCGAATCCTAAATCAATCACCCCAATTACAAGGGCAAAAATGAGAGATGCAACAATAACCAATACAGCACTGTTCTGCAGAAATGAATAAGAAGGCCAAGTGACCTTATTTTTCATTTCATCAATGGATTCGACTACAAAACTTTTAATATTCATGATTCACTTATTTTGTGCACGGGCAGAGAGATTCGAACTCCCATCAACGGTTTTGGAGACCGCTATTCTGCCATTGAACTATGCCCGTAGAGAATTTTGGTTCTCAAAAGGAACGCAAAATTAGTTAGAATAGGGTTAAGAAACAAATGCGATCCCAAAAATATTTGGGATCGCATTTGAAATATATTGAACTCTTGATTGTTAGTCAAGAATTTCAGTCACCTGACCTGCACCTACAGTTCTACCACCCTCACGGATAGCGAATCGTAGACCCTTCTCAAGTGCTACTGCATTCAATAAGTTTACTTCAATGGTGATGTTATCACCTGGCATAACCATTTCAACATTCTCAGGAAGTTTGATTTCGCCTGTTACGTCAGTGGTTCTTAAATAGAACTGAGGACGATATTTGTTGAAGAATGGCGTGTGACGACCACCTTCTTCTTTTGAAAGAACGTAGACTTCAGCCTTAAAGTGGGAATGAGGCTTAACAGAACCTGGTTTACAGATAATCATACCTCTTCTGATTTGAGATTTTTCAATACCTCTCAATAAAAGACCTACGTTATCACCTGCTTCACCTCTGTCAAGGATTTTACGGAACATCTCAACACCGGTAACGGTTGATTTGAGACCTTCAGCACCCATACCAATAATATCTACAGGATCACCTGAATTGATTACTCCTCTTTCAATTCTACCTGTCGCAACTGTACCACGACCTGTAATCGAGAACACATCTTCAACAGGCATCAAGAAATCTTTGTCAATCAAACGCTCTGGAATTGGAATGAACTCATCGACTGCATTCATCAATTCCATTACTGTATCTTCCCATTTTGCTTCACCATTAAGTGCACCAAGAGCAGATCCAGAAATTACTGGAATATTATCTCCATCGAAATCATAGAAAGAAAGAAGTTCTCTAACTTCCATCTCTACCAATTCAAGAAGCTCAGGGTCATCGACCATGTCCACTTTGTTTAGGAATACTACTAGAGCTGGAACACCTACTTGACGTGCAAGAAGAATGTGTTCTCTAGTCTGTGGCATTGGTCCATCAGTTGCAGCTACCACTAGGATAGCGCCATCCATCTGAGCGGCACCAGTTACCATGTTCTTTACATAATCTGCGTGACCAGGACAGTCAACGTGAGCGTAGTGTCTCTTTTCAGTTTGATACTCTACGTGTGAAGTATTGATAGTGATACCTCTTTCTTTTTCTTCAGGAGCGTTGTCAATTGAAGAAAAATCTCTTAATTCAGAAAGACCTTTTTTCGCCAAAACTGTGGTAATGGCAGCAGTCAAAGTTGTCTTTCCATGGTCTACGTGACCAATCGTACCGATATTAACGTGCGGTTTGGAACGGTCAAAGGTTGCTTTTGCCATGCGTGAAAATCCTCTGTTTTAGTTTTAAGATATGAATAATTTAATTTTTACAATGTTTCAGAGCCAACGACGGGATTTGAACCCGTGACCCCTTCCTTACCAAGGAAGTACTCTACCACTGAGCTACGTCGGCTGGTAACATTCGCTCTGCTTATAAAAGCATAGAGCGGGAGACGAGGCTCGAACCCGCGACCTGCAGCTTGGAAGGCTGCCGCTCTACCAACTGAGCTACTCCCGCTTTTTGAAACGTTGTGCAAAACTACGAAAATATTTCGCATTTCACATTCGTGGGGGAAACAGGATTCGAACCTGTGAAGACATAAGTCAACGGATTTACAGTCCGTCCCAGTTGGCCGCTTTGGTATTCCCCCAACTGTTACCTGCTAAGAATCAGCTAATTTTGGTCTATTATCTTTCTTAACGGATGGCAAAATTATACCCTTTTCCTAAACATTCAAAATAATGTCAAAAAATTTCAAAGTTATTTTTGAAGACCTAATTTAACCCTATAAAAATCAAGTATTTAATTTTCTTCAATGTATGTGGAAAGGAAAAATTCCTTGTACCTCTTTGCAAAATCATCGCTTTCTTCTTCATAGCTTTTTTTAGCCATTTCCAAAACCCCTGGTTCATCTATAAAACCAAAAAGTCCCATAAATGCTGCAATTCTGACATAACTGGCATGGTGCTTTGAAGCAAGGTTGGAAAGATTCTTAATCGCACTGCCTGTATCTTCATTGGTGTTTTTGGCAAAATAATCTCCATAATATCCCAGAAAGTAATACAATGACTGACCGCTCAATATTTCCAATTTGTCATTGAACCAATTACTCTTTTCTCCTACACTTTCTGAAATATAATAATCGGCAAGAGCGACCAATAGCCTGATGTTCTTTTCATCTTCAAATCTTGAAGCAATCGCTTCCCTGTTTAAATTACCTGCGTTTTCAAGATATGCCCCTAAAGCCGCTCCTGCAACATAGTAAGAAGGGTGGTTCATCCACCTTAAAAAGGCAGGAGAATACTTGTCAGGATCTATGGCGGACAATAATTCGATAGCCCCCAGTCTAACTGTATTTTTGGGATCATTTTCTGCTATTTCAAAAAGCATATCTTCCAAATTGGTAATTAATTCCATCCACTCGGGATTTTCAGCTATTTTCATTAGAGATAGTTCTCTTATTGCCCAAAAATCATCCTTCAAACCGATTCCAATTAAATCGATGACATCCTCAGCATCCGCAAACATGGTTCCTAAACTATCAATAGCTTCATATCTTGCTACGCCCAGGGTTGAGTTACGGTATTGATCTAAAAAAAATTCCTTCCCCCTATAGGATTTCTTTTCAGCCAAAATCTCAGATGCTTCATCAAAATATAGGGATTTCACAAGCGTCACATTTTCAATTGCAAATTGTTGCCAAGCTTTATCTAATACCAATTCCTTTTCAAATCGCTGTCCCCCATCGTACCAGCTTACCTTAAAAGGTATTTTGTACAAAGGCGTAATTTCAAAATCCTGTCTCTGAGCTACCGTGAGAAGAAGGTTGTCCGGTTGGCTGTAATCCACCTCGTATTCCAATATGGGATGCCCGGAATCCAAAAACCACTGATTAAAAAACCAGTTCAAATCCTGACCTGTAACTTGCTCAAAAGCCAGCCTTAAATCATGCACTTCTACTGAGGAAAAAGCATGATTATTTAAATAATGATTAAAAGATGCAAAAAAAGCTTCATCACCAAGATACCTTCTTAACATATGAAGAATCCTTCCGCCTTTGGCGTAGGAATGACTGTCAAACATATCTTCATTGTTATCATAATAGAATCTGATCAGATCCTCTTGTTTGGTTTTGGCTTCATCGAAATACTGTTCCATCTCCGATATATGATGCATGTCCGCATCATCTTTACCTTCCTTGTGCTCATACCACAGATATTCCGAATAGTTGGCAAAGGCTTCATTCAGGGTAAGGTTGGACCAAGATTCTGTTGTCACCAGATTCCCAAACCATTGATGAAACAATTCATGGGCAATAATCCCATCCCATTCAGAATCTATAGCCCCACGTTCATCCAAGTTAAGTTCTTCCATGAATACCGTGATAGTGGTATTTTCCATAGCGCCTGATACAAAATCACGAACAACAACCTGATCATATTTCTGCCAAGGATACCTGACTCCCAAGAGATCAGAAAAAAATCCGATCATTTCAGGAGTATTTTTAAATACTGTTTTCGCCCCTTCTTCAAATTCTTTCTCGACATAATAATTGACCTGCATTCCCTCCCAACTGTCCTCTATTTCCACATAATCACCTACGATTACAGCTGCCAGGTAAGGCGCATGGGGCAAATCCATTATCCAATGGTCCGTTCTTGTCCCATCAGGATTTGGATTGCTGGATTGGAGCCTACCATTGCTGATTGTCCGATATTTATCATCAACTGTCAGTCTGATTTCCTGTGTCATTCTTTCATTCGGGGAATCGATGGTAGGAAACCACTTTGAGTTATGTTCAGTCTCACCCTGTGTCCAAATCAACGTAGGCTTGTTGGCTTCATCTCCTTTGGGATTTATAAAATAAAGACCTTTGGTATCCGTGATTGCTGCACTGCCCGGTGCAGTGCCTTCATTCGGCTTAGCAGTATATTTGATCCTAACCCTTATAGTATCATTTGCTGTGATTGCATTTGGCAAAAAAGCAGTAACCTTTTTAGAATTATACTTAAAATTCAATTTGCTTTCATCTTCAGTTCCGAGTAGGGTAAATCCATGAATATCAAAATCCTTCGCATCAAGGACCAGCTCTTTTTGGGTAAAAAAATATGGCTTCAAAGTCAATATCGCCTCACCTTTTACCCACTGGTTTTCATAGTCAAATGATAGATCAAGTTCAGTATGCAATAAATCAAAATCTCTTGTTCTTGAAGCCTTGTATTCAGTGATCTGTTGCTCAAGTGACTGGATCAACCCTGCCTTAGCAGTAGCCTCTACTTCCTCCATAAGATCAGAATCATTTATCAGATCCGTTTCGGCTAACTTTTTGGTACCTTGGCAGGACCAAATCAAAATCAACAGTAAAAAAAAGACTGCATTTGGTTTATAAAATCTCATGAAAATGCATTTAAAGATTAATTGTATATTTAGCGCAAATTAAAAGAAATGTATTCAGTTAGTATCAACAATTCAGTTTTTGAGGTAGAAAAATCCAAGGATATACTCTCTGTGAATGGGAATATTCTGGAATGGGACTTGAAAAAAACAGGCGATCGTCATTACCACTTGCTGTACCAAAACCAGTCTTACAACCTTGAATTGGTAAGTTTGGACAGTGAAACAAAAACGATAAAACTAAAGCTCAACAATAAACCCTGTGAAATAAGAATTAGGGACAAGTTTGATCTTTTGTTGGAAAAACTAGGGATGAATAATTTACAAAATAACGCTGCAAAAGAAATCAAAGCACCAATGCCAGGACTGATTTTTGATATTAAAGTCAAAGAGGGGGATGAGGTCAAAAAAGGTGACCCTGTTTTGATTCTTGAAGCTATGAAAATGGAAAACATTCTCAAATCCCCTGGTGATGGGATAGTCAAATCTGTCAAAATCAAGAAAGGACAAAGCGTTGAAAAAAATCAGGTGCTAATTCAATTTTAAACTTTGTTCTGTTTAGATTTCTTTTGGAAGGCTTTATATTTGTCGGATTTATAAATTAACCTACTGCAAAAAATAACCTCTTTTATACCAAATCAAAAATGAAATATAGCAGGATACTACTGAAATTGAGCGGAGAAGCCTTGATGGGTGAAAAAAATTACGGGATCGATTCTAACAGGCTTGAGCAATACGCCCAAGAAATCAGAAAAATCAAAGATTTGGGGGTAGAAGTGGCTATAGTTATCGGTGGAGGTAATATTTTTAGAGGTGTTCAGGCCGAGAAAACAGGTATTGACAGGGTTCAGGGAGATTACATGGGCATGCTCGCCACTTTGATCAATGCCATGGCTCTTCAAAGTGCCTTGGAACAAAACGGTATGTTTACCCGTCTCATGTCGGGAATAAAAGTAGAAAGTGTTTGTGAACCTTTTATCAGAAGGAGGGCCATAAGACACTTGGAAAAAGGCAGAATAGTTATTTTTGGAGCTGGTATAGGCAATCCTTATTTCACTACTGATTCTACAGCAAGCTTAAGGGCCATTGAAATCGAAGCAGATGTGGTATTGAAAGGGACAAGAGTGGATGGCGTTTATACCGCTGATCCCGAAAAGGATAAAACAGCAACCAAATACAGTACATTATCCTTTCAGGAGGCTTATGAAAAAAACCTCAACATCATGGATATGACTGCTTTTACACTTTGCCAGGAAAACAATTTACCGATTGTGGTATTTGATATGAACAAACCCGGCAACCTAGAGAAAATAGTCGAAGGACAAGATATCGGAACATTAATCACTTCAAATTAATCCGGAAAATCATGGAAGAAATTCAACTGCAACTGGAAGAAACTAAAGAACTGATGCAAAAAGCAGTAGACCACACTGCTGCTGAGCTATTGAAAATAAGGGCCGGAAAGGCTATGCCTAACATCCTTGATGGTATTATGGTGGCCTACTATGGCACCCCTACCCCACTTCAACAAGTAGCCTCTATAACTACGCCTGATGCCAGAACATTATCCATCAAACCTTGGGAAAGAAATCTGATCGGCGAAATCGAGAGGTCTATTATCAATTCTGATCTTGGGTTGGCACCACAGAACAACGGGGAAATTATCATCCTTACTATTCCCCCAATGACTGAGGAAAGAAGAAAAATGTTGGTCAAAAATGCTAAAAACGAATGCGAATCAGGTAAAATATCCATTCGAACAGTAAGGAAGGAAACTAATGACGCCTTAAAGAAACTTCAAAAGGAGGGTGCTTCTGAGGATGAAGTAAAAAGAGCAGAAGATACGGTGCAAAAACTTACAGATCAGTACTCTATAAAAATCGATGAGCTTTTGACCAAAAAAGAACACGAGATAATGACAGTTTAAATATCAAAAAATCTCAAAGAATACAAACCTGTGCCTTTTGGGGCAGGTTTGCTTTTTTTTCAACCATTTCAATTCAAAATCTCTTTCACCAAAGCGACCAACTTCTTGCCTGACCGTTGGGCTACATCTACTACTTCTTCATGGGTAAATTCTTTGGCAACTTTGGGAATACTTTCATTGGTGATGACAGAAATTCCCAGAACTTTCAAGCCTATGTGATTCGCAGCAATTACTTCAGGAACTGTACTCATCCCAACGGCATCACCGCCAATTAATCTAAAAAAACCGATCTCGGCCCTTGTTTCCAAAACCGGTCCAGTGACACCCAAGTAAGTTCCCCTTTTCAGAATTATTCCAAGTTCTTCTCCTTTTGAAAAGGTTTGTTCTATCCACTTCTGATCGAATGGTTCACTCATATCAGGAAACCGCGGACCAAACTCTTCCTCATTACTACCCCGTAATGGATTATCGGGAAATCGGCTGATAATATCTTCAATCAACATCAAGTCGCCAACTTCAAAATTAGGATTCAATCCTCCTGCTGCATTGGTTATGATCAGTTTTTCAACTCCCAAAAGTTTCATAACCTGAATTGGAAATACCACGGCTGCCATGTCATAACCTTCATAAAAATGAAAACGTCCTGCCATGGCCATTACGGGACTTCCTTTCAAAAAACCATAAATCAATTCACCCATATGCCCTTCCACAGTAGAAACAGGAAAATGAGGGATCTCTGAATAAGGGATAATACTTTTACCCTCAATATCATCTACCAATCCACCCAAACCGGATCCAAGGATTATCCCAATTTTAGGAGTTCCCTCGATTCTTTTGGTAATAAATTGAGCAGATTCCCTGCAGTGTTGCAGGTTAAGGTTATTTTTCATGGAAAATCGGTTTGATGAGGTGCGATCAGGATTACATGGTCTTGATCAATTCTCTGATGATCAAACTCATTCCCGGTTCTGCAATCGCTGCTGCGGCAAGTACTTCTGAAATGCTGATTTTTTTAACATTCCCGGGTGAACAAAGATCCGTAATGGCAGAAATGGCAAAAACAGACAAATCCATGTGCCTAGCCACTATCACTTCCGGAATTGTACTCATCCCGATAGTATCTGCACCGATTGTTCTCAGGTATTTATATTCGGCCTTGGTTTCCAGATTTGGTCCCTGAACGGCAGCATAGATCCCTTGATGAACTTTGAGATTGTTTCTTTTGGCAATTTCCATTCCTTTGTTTATCAATTGTAGGTCGTAGGGTTCGGACATATCAGGAAACCTTACCCCAAATCCATCCAGATTTTTTCCTCTTAAGGGATTCTCCGGAAACAAATCAATATGATCATTGATAATCATTAATTCCCCGATACCATATTCCGGATTCAATCCTCCCGCGGCATTGGAAACAAAAAGATGATGTATCCCCAATTTTTTTAACACGCGAACAGGAAAAGTCACCTCCTTCATGGAATATCCCTCATAATAGTGAAATCTCCCTTGCATGGCAATCACTGATTTACCTGATAGTCTTCCTATAATCAGTTTTCCATGGTGACTTTCTACAGTGGAAATAGGAAAGTAGGGAATCTCATCATAAGGTATTTCCCTGATGATATCAATATTTTGAATCAGCTGCCCCAGACCTGTACCTAGAATAATCCCGATTTCCAAAGGCTCAGGATATATATTTTGAATATGTTCAAAAGCAAATTGAATCTGTTCGGCGTAATCTATGCTTGGTTCCTGTCTCATGAGTTTAATTTTTCTAAAGTTAATGATTTAGGTATAATGAGTTTTAGAAACTCCGAATTCATTGTGGTCAAGAATAATAAAATATTAACTCTAGTTACAAAAGAATATCAAACCTCATTATGATACTTACCATAATATTTTTTCTTGATATAGATCAATCTCCCTACAAAAAATAGCCTCCATCTTTGTTCAAGAAATTTTATAAACAAAACAACAATTAATTATGAGACCAGTAATAATGCTTTTTATGGGAGTAGCTTGGTTAAGCTTGTTCTCATGTCAGGAAACAGAGAAACCAGTTGGAATGGATATTCTCGGGGAGTGGAAAATTGATGGCAGAAGTACGGAAGTTTTGCTCAATGGGGAAGTTAAAACCTTAGCCGAATTGAGTATAGAAGTTTTTGGCCTCGATGAGGAAACATCCACAACTTATGTGGAAGAATATCTGCAAAACCAGATTTTGGGTCCCTTGAGTCTAACGGATGCTGAAGTTTCCTTTACTCAGACCTTGATGACTGTGAAGCAGGGAGGTGACCAAAAACAAAGTGATTGGCAATTATTAAATGACAAAACAGTATTGAAATTAAATTCTTTGGAAGAAAACCAAGTTTCCTATTTTTTCAATTTCAATCACAACGCAGAGCAGCAAATAAACCTTTCTTGGGATTGGCAAGTACAGCATTTAGCCGATCCTACTAAAGTTTATGATTTAGGGCTTAAATTGAGGTTAATCAAATAATCTCATTTGGTTTCCACACTATTATTTTTTCCATGATTACAGAAGGCCTGCCAAATATGAATAATTGGCAGGCCTCTTTTATTTTTTTTGTCAAGCGGATTCTCAAGAAGTGTAGTTTATTTATTTAAAGAAATTATTGTGAGTTAAGCCAGGTATTGTATACAGCTAACCCTTTTTCACTCAAATAAGGCTGTACCATTTGGTTAACCATTTTGGTGAATTCAGTTTTTTGGTAGGCGTGACTGTCTGTCATTTGAAAATAGGCAAAATGGATACTTACGCTTAAAAACATCAAGTAATCTAAATCATCATTGCTTATATTTTGATTTAAATAATTTTCATCTCTCAAATACTTCAATAACTCCTTCCATTTCATTTTCCCGGCTTCATTCAAGGTTTTTACCTTTTCAAAAAGATTTGGAAAATTGCGCTTTAGCTCATTGTAGTCAATGGTTAAAAAAAGGTACTTCAGGTTAATATCAAAGCTAAACGAAGGTAATTCGAGCAAATAGCGCATTAAATTTGATAAATCATTTGAGGACTGAAGAGCAGCAAGCTCCATATTCATTTCTTCAAATAGACTCGTTATAACATCTTCTTTTGTGGGAAAATGATAGGTGATGTTACCGTAACTCTTATTCATAGATTTTGCGACATCTCTTAACGTTACGTTCATAACACCTTTTTCATTGAATAACAATCTACTGACCTCGAGAATATGTTTTTTTGTTTTCATGTTGCAAAATTAGTCCATTTGGCCTATTTTTACAAAATCATTTTAGACCAGGTATGAAAAGTATATATAAATCAGCAAAATCAAAATCCATCCTTATGGAGCTTTACGATGAAAAATTGGAAAGCTTGCGAATTGACTGTGAAGAAATTGATGTAAAAACGTCATTTGGTAGAACCAGGGTCATCAAAACAGGAAATGAAAATGGTAAAACTATGATAGTTGCGGATGGTGATGTTTTTTTTCCTGAAAAAGATGCCATCAAAAAAGCAAAAGCAATTTTTAAAAATTTTAGGGAAGCGCATGTCTTGAAAAACTGTAAGCACATGCCTTTTATTAACCGATATCCGGAAATACAACTTCAGGTTAAAACTTGGATTGAAAAATAGCTGTTATGACTGAGATAGAATATTACATTCACAGCACTTTTGGATTAGATAAAGCTTTTGCTGAAAAAGTATCTGGGTTATTTCAGAAGGTTAACCTTCCTAAAAGATCTTTTTTCACCAAGGGAGGAGGTTATTGTGAAAAAATGGGCTTTGTTCATCAAGGTATTTTAAGGGAATTTGCCGAATTTGGGGACAAGGAAGTTACTCGATGGGTTGCTACTAAAGGTCATCTGGTATTGGATAAGCAGAGTTTTTTCTTGCAAATGAAGGGTAAATGGAATATACAGGCATATACTGATTGTGAGATTTTTATAATCAAAAGAACTGATTATGATCGCATTGGTGAAATTGTCCCAAAATGGTATCAATTTGAAAAAGCATTAGTAACCAAGCAATTGGGGGAGATGGAAGACAGGATAAGTGAACAAATTGCCCTAAGTGCCGAGGAACGATATTTCAAACTGTTTATGAAAGACAGGAATTTATTCAATGAAGTACCGTCCAAATTCCTTGCTTCCATATTGGGCATGACTCCTGAGACTTTCAGCAGGATCAGAAATAAACAATTGAGGCAATGACTTTAAATCAGCTTATTTTCCACCATTAAATCACATCCCCTAATCTCTTTTTCAGGATTTACCAGGAATAGCATTTCTATGAATTTCACTTTTTTTTGCCTACTGAATCAAACATCTTTGTTTTCTCTCAGTTTTAAATATAGTAGTGAAGCCTGATTAGGTTATTTTTATTTTTACAAAAAGTTGATTACAGATTTTTATTTGGCAGTCTGATTTACCAATCCAAAAAAAATGAATAAGGGTAAAGATAAAATCATGGATCTAGTAAAAAAAAGAGATCCCAACGAAACAGAATTTATACAAGCAATCGAAGAGATGCTTCCTTCCATCAGCAAAGTTTTGGATAATCATCCAGAATTCAGCGAAAAGAGCATCTTAGAGCGGATGATTGAACCAGAAAGAATAATCACTTTCAGGGTTGCTTGGGTAGATGATAAGGGAGAAGTGCAAGTCAACCGTGGATTTAGGGTTCAGATGAATTCTGCTATTGGACCTTATAAAGGAGGCCTGCGTTTTCATCCCACAGTCAATCTCAGTATATTGAAATTTTTGGCATTTGAACAAATTTTCAAAAATGCACTCACCAATCTACCTTTAGGAGCAGGAAAAGGCGGGGCAGATTTTGACCCGAAAGGAAGATCAGATGATGAAATAATGCGCTTTTGTTATGCTTTTATGCAAGAGCTTTTCAGGCATATCGGAGATTTTACAGATGTTCCGGCAGGAGATATCGGCGTTGGTTCTCGGGAAATTGGATACCTCTTTGGAATGTATAAAAAACTTAAAAACAAGTTCAGCGGTATCATAACCGGCAAGGGGGAAGATTGGGGAGGCAGTGTCATCAGGCCTGAGGCGACAGGTTATGGATTGATATATTTTGCCTCTTATATGCTCAAAGCAAAAGATGACACACTAAAAGGAAAAAAATGTCTCGTTTCGGGTGCAGGTAATGTTGCCCAATTTGCAATAGAAAAAATCATAGACATGGGTGGGATTCCCATTAGCCTTTCGGATTCCTCCGGATATATTGTAGATCGCGAAGGAATTGATACTGAAAAACTTGATTTCATCAAAAAGTTGAAAAATGAAAAGCAGGGAAGAATAAAAGATTATGCCGAAAAATACCCTGGCTCAGAATATCACGAGACAAAGGATGGTCAGAAGTTCAATCCTCTTTGGAAGGTAGAAGCTGACTGTGTCTTTCCCTGTGCCACCCAAAATGAAATCAATGAGAAGGATGCCGAAAATTTAGTTTCCAATAATGTCACACTGCTGGCTGAAGGCGCAAATATGCCTTGTGGTACCAAAGCAATTAGTATCATTCAGGATTCCAGGATTTTATATGCACCCGGAAAAAGTACAAATTCGGGTGGCGTGGCCGTATCTGGATTAGAAATGTCTCAGAATCGAAGAGGTGTATATTGGGATAGAGAAGAAGTTGATAAACACCTAAAGGATATTATGAAAAATATCCACGATGTATGTTTGAAGACAGCTGAAGAGTACGGAAACCCAGGAAATTACCTAGAAGGTGCTAATATTTTCTCTTTCTTAAAAGTCGCCAAAGCGATGAAAGACCAAGGGGTGGTTTGATATAGTTAAAAAAAAAATGGACATTCAATATTATGTCCAGGCACCAAATAAATAATAAGGCTTTCGGGAGTTCCCGAAAGCCTTATTATATACCAAGTTTATTTTTGGAATGAAGTCAGCATCCAATGATGCAACTCTATACTTTTAATAAATGCTATAAGCATATCTTCAGTAGCGGAATCGCCCAGATCGGCAACTTTTGTAGCACATTCATCCATATTATCATTGAGGATTTCAAAATCTTTCAAAACCTCATCAACCATTTTACTGGAAGAAAGATCTGTTCCAACTTCCTTAATATCTGAATGTTCCAAATAATCAGTAATCAAACTGTAAGGAGTCATTCCGAATACCCGGATTCTTTCAGCAATCAAATCAATATTAATTTTGGCTTCATTATACAACTCTTCAAACTTTTCATGCAGATCAAAAAAATCACTTCCGGTTACATTCCAATGAAAGTTTCGTAACTTTTGATAATGTACATGATAATTAGCCAAAAGTTTATTCAGGGATTCAACAATTTTTTCTGATTCATTTTTTCTATACCCTAATTTCTTAAATACTCTTTTTTCAGTTTTGCTCATCATTTCGTTATTTAAATGTTACACTTTACTATTAAAATTCTTTATTAAAATGTCATATCCATGCTAATGATTTCCCTTGGATATTCTATGACTTTAACCATATTTTCGGAAACAAAAATCGGCGTTTTCAAGGCAGTTTTTTCTTTCGACAATATGCCTAAGAGATCTTCTTCATTAATATCTTTGCCTTCTATATTTTTTTTAAAATATTCAGATTTTAGATCAAATAAATCGATAATTCTCACATTCATTTTTTTGGCCAATTCTGAAAATTGCGTGGGAGTCATATCGTTTTTAGAAATATCCAATTCATTAATTTTATGGTTATGTAATGTCAATACATATCCATAAGCTTCTCTATCTTGTAGTTTATTACTGTTGTAAAGAAATTTTATTTCGTTTTTTTCTAAATCAAACATTTTAATTAGATATTAAAGCATCAGGAAAATCACTTAAAAATGGCCAAATACTATGCCACATATCATCTTTTTAACCAAAACATAGTATGATAGTTTAAATTAATTCTTTAATTCGAAACAATATTATTTTAAAAAACATGGAATTATACTATTTATGCTGTCCAATAAATCTATTATCAATTCTGCTTCAATAGGGTATTACGTTAATTTTGAGAGGACTTTTTGCCTATAACCTCTTTATAGATGATATACTCAATATATTGAAATGTCATTATTTAAAAATTATCTAAAAAAGATTAATCTTATGTATCTGTTATTCTACCTAGGATTACATCTAGGCATCCTAGCTACCTATATTTGATTTTAAACAAAAAGGAAACTAATTGACTTTCTCATTTGTAATAGAAATCGAAAAAGAAAAGAAACTCCCATTTCATGATAAAAATAATAGTCGGTACCAACCGCAAAAATTCCTTGTCATATAAAATTGCCAATATGTATCAGGAGAATCTCTCCACTTTTGGTGCTGAATCTGAAATACTAAAATTGGAGGACTTGCCTCATGACTTCACTTTTTCTGCACTTTATGAGAATAATGGAAAAAACGAAGCATACAATGCTTTTCATCAAAAAGTAAAGGAGGGAAATAAGTTTGTTTTTATTATCCCGGAATACAATGGATCATTTCCCGGAATCCTTAAATCCTTTATAGATGGCATGACCTATCCCAATTCTTTCAGGAATAAAAAATGTGCTTTGGTAGGCATTTCTTCTGGAATTGGCGGGGGTGGCATCGCTCTGAGCCACCTCACCGACATTTTCCATTACCTTGGGATGCATGTACTTGCCCTCAAACCTAAATTGGCTAAGATTGAGGAGAATATGTCAGATAACCTGCTCACCAACAGGCTGTACAAGGAATTGCTTCACACCCAGGCAGAAATGTTGATCGACTTCTGATCAATCTACATTGTCATGTAAAAACCTATTGTTTTTCAGAAACTCATTCTCGTCGGTCAGATTAAACCTCGAAAGGTTTCTTTCTGAACTGTGCTGTACATCAGCAAGTTTGACCTGCTTTCTTACAAAAGCGGGAGTTTCCAACTTGTCCTTGAATTCTTCAGGGTGTTGGTTGAAAGTCTTGATTCCTTTTAATCTTTCAAAACGTTCATGAGCCCTTTGAATGGCTTTTTGCTTTACCTGTTCGTAGTAATCATTGCTGTGCTGCGGTTTAGCTTCTTCTTTTTCCACAGCCTTAGGCATTTCAGTTTTTTTATCTTCCTCGCTATCAAGTTCGAAAACCACTTTGGTCGGTTCAGTTTTTACTGGAACAAATTCAAAAATTGGTTCTGTTTTGATCTGATCTTCTATTTCAAAAGGCTCAGGTTTTTCGTCAGTTTTTTGTACTTCTTCCAATGGCTTCTTGTCATTTGCAGGAGTAAAAGCAGGTTTATTGAAAGTAAACGTGAAAGTCTGACCCGGTTGGGGAGTATTTTCTTCTTCTACACGGGAAGTTTTACCTGATTCCAAGTCGATAACTTTTTTCACATCATCTTCCTCAGTTTCTTCTAGAATTGCGACCTCATGTTTTTCTTCTTTTTTACCGGATGGAGAAGCATTGGTCAACTTATCCATTTCAAAACCTGTAGCAATGACAGTAACTCTGATGGACTTGTTCAAGTCTGAATCAATCCCCTGACCAAAAATAACCTCAGCTTCATCACCGGCTCTTTCTTGGATATACTCTGTAATTTCGCTCAATTCATCCATGGACAACTCATCATCCTCACCACTCATGATAGAGAGAAGGATTTTTTGTGCACCTCTGATATCCACGTTATTCAACAATGGAGAAGCAATCGCTTTTTCAGCAGCACGGATGGCACGACCATCGCCTTCCTCAGTCGCAGAGCCCATCACGGCGGCACCTGCTTCTTTCATTACTGTTTTGACATCTTCAAAGTCCACGTTGACATCCTGATGAACAGTGATGATTTCAGCAATGGATTTGGCCGCAGTGGTCAAGACATTGTCCGCTTTAGCAAAAGCAGAACGAATGGCAAGGTTACCATAAATTTCTCTTAGCTTATCATTGAGAATAACCAACACGGTATCACAATTTTCCCTTAAGGATTCAATTCCTGATTGGGCAGCTTGCATTTTTTTTCTGCCTTCGAATACAAAAGGAGCTGTCACAATACCTACTGTAAGTATGTCAAGGTCCTTGGCGATTTTGGCAATAACAGGAGCTGCGCCGGTACCTGTACCGCCGCCCATACCAGCGGTGATAAACACCATCTTGGTATTGTCTGAAAGCAGGTCTCTGATTTCTTCACGGCTTTCAATGGCCGCATTCCTACCCTTTTCAGGATTGGCACCTGCGCCCAGACCTTCGGTAAGGTGGGCACCTAACTGCAATTTCAACGGAACAGGACTGCTCTGTAAAGCTTGGGCGTCTGTGTTAACGACAACAAACTCCACATCCTTGATTCCCATATTGTACATGTGGTTCACTGCATTGGAACCACCTCCTCCTACGCCAATCACTTTAATGATTGATTTGTGATTTTTAGGAAGATCAAACTTGTAATCTTTCATGTTATCTGACATTTTTTATTAATTGGTGAAATTATTTTTTCGTTGAGTATGGTTTTTGTTATGAGGGAAGCAGGGGACAAAATCCCCTGCCTCTCTAGTATGATAAGCCCTAGTAATTACTATCTTCATTCATATCATTGGTGATGATATCTTTCAGTTTCTTTCCTATACTAGAGAAAATGTTCGGGCCATATTCGGTTTTACTGGATTTGGCCTGAATTTTTGGTTGCATGACCGACTCAGTACGGATCCTGTAATTGTTCTCTCTCTCATCCAATGACCTGAATCCCGCCAATACCAATCCGACAGATGTAGCATACATCGGACTTTTGACTTCCTCTATTTTACATTTACCTAAGTGTTCATTGGGATAACCGATCCTGGTATCCAATCCTGTCATGTATTCAAACAACTGTGCTACTCCCTGTAATTGGGAACCACCTCCGGTCAGGACAATTCCACCGGTGAGTTTTTTATAATGACCACTTGCTACCAATTCATTTTGCACATATTCTACTATTTCTTCCATCCTGGCTTGTATGATGGCTGCCAGGTTTTTGATGGATATTTCTTTTGGTTGCCTGTTACGCAAACCGGGAATGGACACTATCTCATTAGGGTTTGCCTCTTCTGCTATGGCTTTCCCGAATTTGGTTTTGAGCAATTCGGCCTGATGGTGCAATACCATACAGCCTTCTTTGATATCAGAGGTAATGATATTTCCTCCTAAAGGAATGACCGCAGTATGTCTGATGATATTATCATAAAATATCGCTATATCGGTAGTTCCACCACCAATATCCACCAAACATACTCCCGCTTCCTTGTCCTGTTCACTAAGGACTGATAGTGAACTGGCGAGTGGTTCCAAAATCAGATCCTGAGAAACCAAGTTGGCACGTTTGACGCATCTGTTGATATTATTGATCGCTGTGGTTTGGGCTGTAATAATATGGAAATCAGCTTCAAGTCTGGAACCTGACATCCCAACAGGGTCTTTGATACCATCTTCGTAATCGACGGTATAATCCTGCGGCATCACATGGATAATTGTATTTCCGGGAGGCACCACAATATTCTCCATGTCATTGGAAAGTCTTCTCACATCCTCCACCGTGATTTCATCCTGATTGGGATGCCTGATAATGACTCCGTGATGGACAGTGCTGCGGATATGCTGTCCGGCAATGCCAACAATCACTTCCACAATATCTACGTCAGCCATTTCAGAAGCTTCATGTACAGCTTTTTGGATGGCATTTACGGTTTTGTCAATATTGGTAACAATGCCTCTGATGACCCCATCAGATACAGCTTTGCCCATACCGAGAACCTCAAGTTTTCCAAACTCATTTTTCCGCCCGATGATGGCGCATATTTTGGTGGTTCCGATATCCAGTCCTACAATCAATTTGTTATTTTCCATAGCGATTTCAATTATTCACAAACAATCTGGCCCTTATATTTTACATTGACCCTGCTGTAAGTATTCCAGCCTTTTTTGGGCAGGATTTCCTCATAGAATAGGTTAATTTTATTGAACTTTTCTTCAATGTCCTTTGCATCTCCAAACTCTATCACCTGTTTCCCAACCTGCTGATGCATTCTGATATCTGATTTTTTAGGAATATCCATTCCGGCAATCTGTGCCCTCCAGAATTCGTCATCATAAATGAATCTGATCAACTCCATCAGCTCGGAATGACTTTCATTGATATCCTCCATCTTCAGGAGGCTTTCAGCATGTGCTCCTCCCAAAGTCATCACTCGGGTGGTGTATTGTGGGGAAGTTGGTAAAATCCTTCCTTCAGTAGATATATAACCATCGGCAGCATTTGGCCTTACAATCCTTGCCATGGGAATATGCTGCGCAATCTCAATCACCACCTGTCCTTTCAAGTCAGCAAAAACTTCTGCTTTCCTTACAAAAGGATGTGTTTCAACTTTCTTTTCAATCTTGTTCAGGTCTACCTCCTTCATGGAAATACCTGGCTGAATCAAAGGAAACTCGGTTTTAAGCGCATTCAGAATTTCCTTTTCGTTCACGAAATAGACATCAGCAATTCCCCTTACCCTTACTTCCATCCCGCTTAAAGTTCGCTCGGAATCCTTTTTTTCTACAAAACCAATGAATACCACCAGCACAAGTACCAGGGACGAGAATATCAGCGGATTTTTGTATTTAATTTTCATGATGCTTCATCCAGTTTGCGATCGGTGATACCAATCTGTCTATATCTCCTGCCCCAATGGTCACCAAAACCTCAGGTCTATTTTTTTCCAAATAATCCAATAATCCTTCTTTAGGCTGAAGAGACTTTTTTGCAGAAGTAATTCTTTCCAAAAGCATGGATGCCGTCACACCAGCTATCGGCTGTTCCCTTGCCGGATAAATATCCAGCAATACCACTTCATCGGCCAAGGATAAACTTTCCGAAAATCCTTCGGCAAAATCCCTTGTTCTTGTATATAAATGAGGCTGGAAAATAGCTGTCAATTTGCTGTCAGGATACATTGCCTTCACAGAAGTCAGAAATGCCCTGATTTCCTCAGGATGGTGTGCATAATCATCGATAAATACCCTGTCCTCTTCCTGCACCCATATCTCAAATCTCCTTTTAACACCTTTATAAGTTTGCACACCTTCCCTTATCACAGATTCATTCAGACCATTTTCCAAAGCAATGGCAATGGCAGGAAGGATATTCTCAACGTTGTGAAAACCATGCATATGCAAGTCCAAGCCTTTGATCTCAATAGTTTTACTGAAGTAGTCAAAGCGGAATGCACTGGGCAAAGGCTGAATCTCTCTTGCCTGAATTTCACCTTTATCAATCCCGTACTCCCTTACATTCAAGGCTCGTTTTGAAGGTGAACCCAGTTTTCCGAGAGCTTTTGATTGAATAAATAGCTGACCCTCTTCTGCTATCAAATCCACGAATTGCCTGAAACCCTCCAGCATATGGTCTCCATCCCCATAAATATCCAAATGGTCTGCATCCGCACTTGTTACCACTGCCACATTGGGATGCAGGTGCAGGAAAGAACGGTCAAACTCATCCGCTTCTACTACCACTATAGCCTCACCGATTGCTTCATCATGAAGGATCAGGTTACTCTCATAGTTTTGTGTCAACCCTCCTAAAAAGGCTGCAATATTTTTTCCCCCAAACTTCAACAGATGTGCAATCATTGAAGAAGTGGTAGTTTTTCCATGAGTTCCAGCCACAGCTATGGTGGGCATATTGGCCGTAATCATACCCAGAACTGCCGCTCTCTTCTTTATAGGAAATTTATTTTCTATAAAGAATTTTAGTTGCACTGAATCCTTGGGTATGGCCGGAGTCCAAATGATCAGGGTATTATCTTTACTTTCCAAAACCTCAAGAGGAATGGTATCCTCACGATCCTCAAAACCAATTGCCATACCTTCCTTCTCCAAAGAAGCCGTAAGTGGAGATGGGGTTTTATCATAGCCGGACACTTTGACACCAATGTGGTTAAACCAACGTGCCAATGCACTCATGCCTATGCCCCCGATACCCAGGAAATGGACGGTATGTAGTTTTTTCAGATTCATGCAAGAATACTTTCCAAAGCTTCTATTATTTCTTCTGCTGCTTTAGGTTTGGCCATTGCCTTTATATTTTCTCCCAAGCTTTTGGCCTTTTTTGTATCAGCCATTACTTGGTCTACTACTATTTTAAGTTTACCAACCGCCTCGGAATCCTTGAGTAATACTGCTGCTTCGGCATTTACATAGGCCATGGCATTTTTGGTCTGATGGTCCTCTGCCACATTGGGAGAAGGAACGAAAACCACAGGCTTACCCACAAGACTCAGTTCAGAAACTGAAAGCGCTCCGGCTCTTGATACTACTATATCAGCGGCTGCATAAGCCAAGTCCATTTCTTTGATAAATTCCAACACATGGATATGCTTCACCTTTGCAGCATTTACTTGAGAGGCCATTTCGGAAAAATAAAATTTCCCGCTTTGCCAGAGCAATTGATATCCATCCTGCTCAAAAGACTCCATATCGGCAAGAACTGCCTGATTGATGGTACGGGCCCCCAAACTACCTCCCAAAACCAGTAGGACCTTTTTCTCTGGTACTAAACCAAACTGGTTTAGAGCTTTTTCTTTTTTCCCTTCCAAATCAAGGATGTCTTTTCTCACTGGATTACCGGTATACTGAATCCTATCTTTGGGGAAAAACTTCTCCATATTCGGATAGGCCACACAGATTTTTTTTGCCTTCTTTGCCAATAACTTATTTGTCAGACCTGCGTAAGAATTCTGTTCCTGAATGAGTGTAGGTATTCCTTTTCCCTGGGCCGCATATAAAAGCGGACCACTTGCGTATCCTCCCACACCGACTACTGCACTTGGGATAAAATCTGCCAATAACTTTTTGGATTTATTTATGCTCCCTAGCAGCTTGAAAGGAAAACTCAAATTGGATAAGCTCAAGCTTCGCTGTAACCCTGCTATTTTTAGTCCCTCGATTTTATATCCAGCCTCAGGTACTTTCTGCATTTCCATTTTCCCCTCCGCACCTACAAAAAGAATCTCAGCGTCCGGATGCTTTTCCTTCCAGGCATTGGCTATGGCAATAGCCGGATAGATATGGCCTCCGGTGCCTCCTCCGCTGATCATGATTCGATATGGTGTGCCGTTGTTTTTCAATTTTGTCAAGCTGTTTGGAATGACTTCCTGATTTTATTATTTCCTTCTTCAGGACTTTCGACCATGTCCTGATGGTCTCCTCTACTGACACTCAAGATGATTCCCAATGAAAATCCTGTAAATACCAATGATGTGCCTCCCATACTCAACAGCGGTAAAGGCAATCCTGTGATTGGGCCCAAGCCCACTGCAACAGCCATATTGACCATTGCCTGTAATACCAAAGCAAAACTCAACCCTGCGGAAAGTAGTCCTCCAAAAGGTTTGGTCGAAGAGGCAACGATGCGCATACCTCGAAACAGTAATGCCAGGTAAAGGAACAATACGGTAGCTCCTCCCACCAAGCCATATTCCTCGATAATGATTGCATAAATGAAATCTGAATAAGGATGGGGCAAAGTGTTTCTTTGTTCAGATTTCCCAGGTCCTTTTCCAGTAATCCCACCAGTGGAAATGGCTATAAAGGACTGTTCTGCCTGGAAGGGGATTTCATCACCTGAAACAAAATTTTCGATACGAGAAAAGAAAGTTCCTCCCCTTTGTCCGATAAATACCGAGGTAGTCAAAAAGAGACTACCCAATAAAACCACCAGCATGATATGCCGGAGAGGAACCCTCCCAATCAACAGAAGTAATAGACAGGTGACAAACAACAATACTGCTGTAGACATATTTGCCAATCCAATCAATCCACAAACCAAACCGATGACAATCATCATTGGAATAAAGGAGTTTTTGAAATCGGCGATATTTTTTTGTTTCCTTGCCAATAAACTCGCAAGGGTTGCAATCAAGGCCAACTTGGCAATATCTGAAGGCTGAAAGGCTTTGTTAATCACAGGAATAGTCAACCATCTGTTTGCCTCATTGACAGTTGATCCAAAGAGATAGGTCAAAAACAACAGCGGAATAGCAACCAACAGCAAAAACTTTCCAATAAGACCAAATGTCTTGTAGGGAATTTTATGAGCCACCCACATCACCAGCAATCCTGCCACAACCATTAAAGAATGGTCAAAAAGATATTTCTCAGTATTTCCCCCTTTGTATTTATAAGCCAAAGAACCTGTAGCTGAATATACTACCACTATACTGATGACAGAAAGGATGATCACGATACCCCAAATGATAGGGTCTCCTTTCAAATTCCGATCAAACCAAATTTTTACATCCTGCATCATAATACGGTACTTTTAAGTGCTGCTACAGCAGATTTGAACTGATTTCCCCTGTCTTCATAATTTTTGAAGAGATCAAAACTTGCACAGGCAGGGGACAGCAGGACAACGTCACCTGCTTCACCCATATCCAAACCCCATGAGACAGCTTCATCAACACTTTGCGTTTCTTTAATTACCGGGATGGCACCTTCAAATGCTTTCCTCAATTTTTCATTATTTTTTCCCAAGCAAATCAGGATTTTAACCTTATACCGCACGATGGGAAGAAGCACTTCATAATCATTGCCTTTATCCACTCCACCTGCTATCCAAATCAAAGGGTCGGAATAACTGTCCAAAGCATAAGCGGTAGCATCCACATTGGTACCTTTGCTGTCATTCACAAAAGAAACTCCGTTGATATTTGCTACATTTTCCATCCTATGGGCCACATTTTTGAAATCCAATAGTGCCTCTCTTATCATATCCTCCTTTACTCCAGCCAGTGTTGCCACCAAGGTTGCGAACATGGTGTTCAGCATGTTATGCTTTCCTTTTAAGGCTATTTCCGAAGGTTTGATTTTTATCTTTTGATCGAATATGCACAATTGGATTTCTTCTCCATTGAAGTAGCCACCTCTTTCAATTTGCTTTGTTAACATTACAGGAAATGTTGTCGCCTGAAGATTGATATTGCCCAAGCCTACTTGAATATTCAGGTCATCAGCAAAATAGATGGCAGCATCCTCTTCATTCATATTTTTGAAAAGAGAGATCTTTGAGGCTATATAATTGTCCAAATTATAAGCATACCTGTCCAAATGATCCGGCGTGATATTGGTAAGCACTGCGATTTTTGGTTTAAGAGATTTGAATCCGTCAATCTGAAAACTGCTCACCTCCAACACCCACCATGCATGGTCTTCATTCACCAATTGACCAGCCCAGCTTTCCCCTACATTACCCGCCATACCTACATCCAAACCTGCTTTTTTCATCAGGTGATAGGTCAACAAAGTGGTAGTTGTCTTTCCGTTGGTACCTGTAATGGCAATTACTTTTCCTTTGGAATACCTTGAGGCAAATTCCAGTTCATCGATGACCGGAATCCCCTTTTTCAATGCCTTCTTTACAATCGGGGCAGTCGGAGGAATTCCCGGACTTTTGATGATTTCATCCGCTGCCAAAATGAGATTCTCGGAATGAACACCTTCTTCAAATTCAATCCCCCATTCTTTGAGGGTTGTTTTCCTTGAGTCACTTATCTTTCCCGCATCCGACACCCATACTGCATAGCCTTTCTGATAGGCCAGCAATGCTGCCCCAACTCCACTTTCTCCTGCTCCCAATATGGCTATCATGTGTTTCATTTATCTCAATTTCAATGTTGCCAAAGTGATGATGGCCAATAGGATTCCAACAATCCAGAACCTTGTCACTATCTTGGCTTCATGTATATTTTTCTTTTGGTAATGATGGTGCAGTGGCGACATCAGAAATATTCTCCGCCCTTCACCATATTTTTTTCTGGTGTATTTGAAATAGCTGACCTGCATGATCACCGATACATTCTCTATAAGAAAAATCCCGCACAGTAAAGGCAAAAGCAATTCCTTTCTCAGAGTCAGTGAAAGCACCGCAATCACACCTCCCAACATCAAACTTCCTGTATCTCCCATAAACACCTGCGCAGGAAAGGCATTGTACCAAAGGAATCCCACACAAGCCCCCACAAATGCAGCACAGAATATTACTAGCTCACCGGAGTTGGGTATAAACATGACATTCAGATACTGTGAGAAAATAGCATTACCGGATATATAGGCAAAAATTGCTATAGTGAGACCAATAATAGCTGAAGTTCCTGCCGCCAAACCGTCTATACCATCTGTGATATTAGCTCCATTGGAAATTGCTGTGATGATAAATGTCACTAAAAGAATATATAAAACCGGTGTGAGGTTTTCTCCAAGAAAACCCAAAAACGTTTCATAATTCAATTCATTGTTTTTCATAAATGGGATGGTCGTTTTTGCACTTTTCACATCCCGATAGGCTGGAGTTTCCACTACCCCCTCCTCAATAGAAACAGGATTAGTGAACTCCCTGACAACGACTCCTTCGTGGAAATAAAGCGTAGCTCCAACTATCACTCCAATGACTATTTGGCCAACAATCTTAAATCTGCCGGCAAGTCCGTCTTTGTTCTTTTGGAATACTTTGATATAATCATCAATGAAACCTATGGCACCAAGCCAAATGGTAGTAATCAATAATAAAATGATATAGACATTGTTGACATTGGCAAAAAGGAGTGTAGGAATGATTATCCCTGCAATCATCATCATGCCACCCATGGTTGGAGTGCCTTTTTTCTCTGTTTGACCTTCAAGCCCCAAGTCTCTGACACTCTCACCGATTTGTTTGCCTCTGATCCAATTGATAATCTTTTTTCCGAATGTGATGGTAATGATCAAAGAAAAAAGCGCTGCCATTCCGGCCCGAAAAGAGATATAACGGAAAACCCCGGTTCCCGGAATATCCAATACACTGTCCAAATAGTCAAAAATAGGATATAACATATCAGTTTTTATTCAACAGATTGAGCATTTCACCGACCACTTCACGGTCATCAAAAGGGTACTTAACTCCTTTTATTTCTTGGTAAGTTTCATGGCCCTTACCGGCCACAAGGATGATGTCCCCCTTTTTCGCCATGACTCCAGCGGTTTTGATAGCCTCTCTTCTATCCGCTATCACCAATGTTTTTTTGAAATCAACAGGATTCACACCTGCCTCCATTTCTCTGAGGATGTCCATTGGTTCTTCATCTCTAGGGTTATCAGAAGTTAGGATCACCTTGTCAGAAAACTGCGTGGCTATCTTCGCCATGATGGGTCTTTTGGTTTTGTCTCTGTTTCCTCCACAGCCCACTACAGTGATCACCTGTTCACCACCCGTCCTTACACCCTGAATGGTTTTGAGTACATTTTCAAGCGCATCGGGGGTATGGGCATAATCCACAATCGCTGTAATTCCAAATAGTGATAGCTTATCAAATCTTCCTTGAGCCCCCTGAACTTTGGATAATTGCATCAGGACTTCTTCCTCCTCTTCCCCAAGGAGAACAGCGGTTCCAAAAACTCCTAAAAGGTTGTAAGCATTAAACTGACCTATCATTCGGAACCATACCTGTCTGTTGTTGATTTCAAGCTCTAAGCCCTCAAGGGTATTGGAAAGTATTTTCCCTTTGAATTCTGCAGGAAATTTCAGCCCGAAAGTCTGATGAGAAGCTTTACAGTTTTGAAGCATCACTTGCCCTCTTTTATCATCGGCATTGATCAGCGCAAATGCTTCTTTGGACAAGCCATCAAACAACAATTTTTTGGCTTTGATATATTCATCAAATGAGCCATGATAATCCAAATGATCATGGCTGATATTGGTGAACAAGGCTCCTGTAAAATTCAGCCCTGAAGTCCTTTGCTGTACAATAGCATGAGAACTCGCCTCCATAAAGCAATGGGTACATCCTGATGCTACCATTTGCTGCAGCAATTGCTGTATTTGCAGAGAATCAGGTGTGGTATGAGTCGAAGGAATGGTCTTCTCATGTATTTTATTTTCCACAGTGGATAATAATCCCACATGGTATCCCATTTCCATAAACAACTGATAAAGAAGGGTGACAGTGGTGGTTTTACCATTGGTTCCAGTCACTGCCACCAACTTCAACTTTTCAGATGGATGTTCATAATAATTTGCCGCCATGATGCCCAAAGCTTTGGAAGAATCCAAAACCTGTACATAAGTGACACCTGCTTGTGTCTTTTCTGGCATTTGCTCGCAGACAATAGCTACTGCTCCTTTTTCAATTGCTTTTTCAATGAAAACATGCCCATCGGATTTTGTTCCTTTTACCGCGACAAAGACTACTCCTTCCTCCACCTTCCTACTGTCAAAGGCTATGGCCTCGATACCAATACCCATGTCTCCGATAGTGGAGGTTAAGGATACTTTGTACAATATGTCCTGAAGTGCTTTCATCATCCCAAAACCAGATTAATTACATTACCAGTGCCAACTGTAGAACCGGGAGAAATTGATTGTCCTTTCACCCTCCCTTTACCTTGATAGACCACTCTCAATCCTTTGTTTTCCAATACATACAAGGCATCTCTCAGAGACATCCCTGCTACATCCGGAACTGTGGGTGCATCAGTTTTATTGGCTCTCCATAATATGGCTTTATGCTGTGCAGAAGACTTTACAAAACTGTCTGTAAACTCTCCGTTCACATGATTAGAAATCCCAAATCGGTTGCAGATCATTTGTAGTTCATCTACTTTTCCCGCCTGAATGTATGGAAAACCCTCACTGGAAGTAGAAGCAACAAAGGTGTCTTCATTCGCCTTATTATTTAGTTCCAAATCCTGAGAATAGATTTTATCAGCAATTTCCTTGAATACAGGAGCTGAAATATCTCCTCCATAAGCTGCAAATCCCTTAGGACTATCGATCACTACAATGGCAGAATATTTGGGGTTGTCCGCAGGAAAGTACCCTGCAAATGAGGTGTAATACCTTTGGGAGTATCTCCCGTCAATTAACTTCTGTGCAGTGCCGGTTTTGCCTGCTATTTTATATTCCTTGTTGTAGACATTTTTGGCCGTACCGTTTTTGACCACTCCTTCCAAAAGTTCCTGCATCTGTTGGATTGTTTTGTTGGATGCAATGCTTTTGCGTAAAACCTCAGTTTGGTATCTTTTTTCGATTTGGTTGCCCCTGACTACTGCCTGAACTATCATTGGTTTAACCATTTTACCATTGTTGGCAACAGCATTATACAAAGTCAAAGTGTGTAAAGGGGTCAGTTTTGCCTCATACCCGATGGACATCCAAGGAAGGGTGGTACCGTACCAGTTTTTTTCTCCCGGCTTTTTAAAATAGGGAACTCCCTCGCCTCTCAATTGAAAATCCATTGGTTTATCCAATCCGGCTTTTTCGATATAGGAGACGAATTTCGTAGGATTCTTTCCAAACTGTTCCTCAACCAGTTTAGAAATTCCCACATTGGAGGACTTCTCAAAGGCTTCCTGAATAGTGATTTTACCATAACCACCTATCTTGACATCATTCATGTTCCTGTCATAAAATCTATATGTCCCATTTCCAGTGTCGACAGTATCCTTTAGATTGATTTTACCTTCTTCCAATAAAGCCATTATAGAAAGGAGCTTGAATGTAGACCCCGGCTCAGTAAGCCCCTGATCACCAATGGCAAAATTGTAGTTTTCTCCATATCCATATCCGCCACTGTTTTTTTGAAGATTGGCAATTGCTTTGATGTGACCCGTAGCTACCTCCATGACAATGACCGACCCAAATGCCGCATCCTTCTCTTTCAATTGTCTGAGCAAGGCAGATTCGGCTACATCCTGAATGTTGACATCTAATGTGGTCAGGATATCAAATCCATCATCCGGTTTGATATCTTCCGCATCAAAAACTGGTTTCCATGACCCTCCTGCAATTCTTTGAAACAAAGCCTTTCCGTTTTTACCCTCCAAATATTCATTGAAACTGTATTCTATGCCGGCACCATATTTATCTTCATTGACAAATCCCACTGTTCTGCTGGCCAAGTTGTTGAAGGGACGGTATCTTTTTTCCACTTTTTCGAAAATGACTCCGCCACCCATCCGACCTTTTCTAAAAATCGGCCACCTGGACATTTTTTGCATATCCTGGTAGCCAATCTGTCCACGGTTTAGAATGACATATCTTTTTCCACTAGAGCGAGCATCTTTGATCAATCTTTTATAGGAGTCAGCAGACTTATCTTTGTAATAGGATGAAAGTAAAAAAGACAAGGAATCAATACCCGATGCAAAAACATCCTGTTTCGCTACTAAGGGGTCAAGAACTACCCTATAAAAAGGAAGGCTTGTAGCCAAAAGACTTCCGTCCGCAGCATAAATATTCCCCCTCGTAGCGCTGACCTGACGGAACTGAAAATTCAAGGTTTCTGATTTTGCTTGCCATTTATCGCCCTCCACAAACTGCAAATGGACAATCCTATAAAAGATTGCCCCGGCAAATAAGGCCACCAAAATGAAGGCAATCCTCACACGCAGTACTATGGAACGTTTTATATTCACTTTTTCATTTTGATTTTCATGGGTGGCTCATTGATTTCGACAATTCCCAAAGGAGCAATCTTTTTGGCCACTTCCGATTGTTTGCTACTCAGCATGTACTCTGCTTCCAAAGTGGTGACATCCGCCCTGATATCTTCCACTTCCTGTTGGGTAATCTCGATCTTACGGATCATATTTTCCGCACGGTGATTACTCCATATATATATCAATGCCAACATCGCCGCATAGAAAAACGGAGGTGCGAAATGAACCGGCACTCCCTCTCCCAATATCCCGGTCACATTCAGCTTTTCTTCAATCAGACTAAATATGTTTTTACCACTCCCCTTTGAAGAAGATCCTTTCTTGATTTTTTTCTTAAAAGTGTTCTGGCTCATATTTATAATTTTTTTGCAATTCTCAACTTTGCACTTCTAGCTCGGTTATTCTGCTGGATTTCTTCCGGGCTTGCTATCAATGCCTTTCTCGTTACCGGTTCCAATGGTCTTATCAGATTTCCGTAAAAATCCTTTTCCACATCACCTTGGAATTTCCCTTTGGCCAGAAAATTCTTAACCAATCGGTCTTCCAAAGAATGATAGCTCATGATTACCAATCTTCCTTCTGGCTTCAAAGCGTCTACGGTCTGTTTGAGCATATCTTCCAAAGCACCCATTTCATCATTCACTTCAATTCTTAAGGCCTGAAATACCTGTGCGAAATATTTATATTCTTTCCCTCTTGGCGCAAAGCGCTTCAAAAGTTCCTTGAAGCCCTCCGTTGTAGAAAAAGGTTTCATGGTCCTTTCGGATACCACTGCCTGAGCTAGTGTTTTGGCATTTTTGATCTCTCCATAAATACCAAAAATCTTATGAAGCTTTGATTCCTCACAAGTGTTCAAAACCTCTTTCGCACTAATATCCATCCCTGAACTCATCCGCATATCCAAGTCCCCTTCAAATCGTGTTGAAAACCCTCTTGTAGGCTCATCTATCTGATGGGAAGAAATCCCCAAATCAGCCAGAATACCATCCACCTGCTGAACCCCATACAACCTCAGGTATTTCCTGAAATCTCTAAAATTGGCCTGAATAAATGTGAACTTATCATCATCAGGTATATTGGCCTCAGCATCGGAATCCTGATCAAATCCATACAAATGACCTTTATCCAATTGCTTCAATATCTCTCTCGAATGTCCCCCTCCACCGAATGTCAGGTCCACGTATATTCCATTAGGATCAATGGCCAAGCCTTCAATGCAAGGTCCAAGCATCACCGGTATATGATATTGTTGCGCTGTCATAATCAGGATAAATATTGATCCATCAAGCTTGACAACTCATCCTGATCATTGATTGAATTGGCTTCGAATTTCTCAGGACTCCATATTTCTATAAAAGAACCTACACCCAAAATAATGGCATCTTTGTCTATGCCTGCCCGCTGTAGAAATACTTTCGGGATCAAAAAACGGCCTGCATTGTCCAGCTCCACATCAGTCATACTTTCAAAAAAACCTCTCTTGATCCTCCTTTGAATGGGGTCACGGTCCGAAAGTGAGTTGATCTGATGCAATAGTTTTTTAAATTCTACTTGGGTGTACAACGCAAGACATCCATCGTCTCCAAACCGCAGAATGAGCTGATCACCATTGGAATCGGGTATTGCCGCCTTAATTTTGGCAGGCAATGCCAGACGTCCTTTGGCGTCGACTTTGCATTCATACCGGCTGTTGAACATTCCCATGGGCTTATCTTGAGTTTACGTCAAACACAAAAGTAAGAAAAGCAATTACACAATCCACCACTTTTCCCCACTTTTCTCCACTTTTTGTTAAATCTATCCAAAAGTTTGAATTATCACAAAGAATTATCAAAAAATTCAATTTAATTTATTTGAAGGTCAACCTATTGAGATATGGAAATGGGTATGGAAAAAGCTATTCAAATCAACTAAAAATTGGGATTTTGAGCCAAAATATCTGTATTCAGAGAATCTTTTGTTTGGATTTTTACAAGGCTCGGGAAAAGGTGGGGGATTTTCCCAAAATTATTCACTCATGGGTCATTACTGACAATTTTGGCCATTGCAATGTTCATTAATCATTCTGAATTGTTGTTAATATTTCTTTTTAATCTAAAACTGTTCTGAAAACCCAGATTTGAACCATTCAAATCAAATTTTGAATTTACCACACAAAACCTGTAGGTTTTATTCCAAACTAGAACCAACTTTGACTTCTTATAAACCATAATTAATGAAAATTTGTCAACATCTTTTATGGCCGACTATATTGGCTTTAGTGATCGGCTGCACTGGGAAATCAGAAGGACTTATCAAACTTTCAGGAAAATGGGATGTCCAACTTGATATCGGTCAGGACCAATTGCCATTTGGATTCGGCTTTACCCGATCCGCTGAAAAATGGGTGATGGAAGTTTACAATGCTGAGGAGGTTTTGACTTACGATGAAGTGGAAATCTTAGGAGATTCCCTAAAAGTCACCATGGGGATATTTGACTCCGAAATAAAGGCAAAATTCATCAGCGCTGATGAATTGGAAGGAGTTTTTGTAAAAAACACGTCCACAGATTACCGCATCCCTTTTCAAGCCAATCGGTCAAAAGGCACTACAAGGTTTGAAGTTACCAATCAACCTGAAACAGTTTTTTCGGGAAAATGGAAAACAGTATTTGAGAAAGAAAACGGTGAAAAATATGATGCCGTAGCGCTTTTTACCCAACAAGGCAATAAACTGACAGGGACATTTCTGACCGAATTGGGGGATTACCGATATCTCGAAGGAAATGTCAGCGGCAATACCTTTCAGTTAAGTGCATTTGACGGCAGTCACCTGTTTTTATTCAAAGGAGAAATCGAGGAAGACGGATCCATTTCAGGCACATTTAGAAGTGGTCCTAGGGTAAGAGAATCATTTCAATCCGTCAGAAATGAAGATTTCGAACTTTCAAATTCCTACGCTCTGAATTATTTGAAGGAAGGATATGACAAACTATCATTCTCTTTCCCCGATGTGAATGGCAATCTGATTTCTATAGATGATGAAAAATTCCAAGGCAAAGTGGTTTTGGTACAGATCTTTGGAACCTGGTGCCCAAATTGTATGGATGAGACAAAGTTCCTGGCACCATGGTACGATAAGAACAAGGAAAGCGGTATCGAAATCATAGGATTGGCATTTGAAAGCAAACCTGAATTTGAGTATGCAAGTAACCGAGTAAAAAAGTCCATTGACAAATTAGGTGCTGAATACACATTTCTCATTGCGGGTGTCAGCAACAAAGAAAAAGCCTCTGAATCCATCCCCGCCCTCAACAAAGTAATCGCCTTCCCAACCTTGATTTACATAGACAAAAAAGGTAATGTCAGGCACATTCACACAGGATTCAATGGGCCTGGTACAGGGGAATATTATACCAAATGGGTAGACGAACATGAGGAGTTGGTGAGGAGATTGTTGGAGGAGTGAGGTGTAAATGCCAATTTTCTCCACCACTAATGACAAACCTTCCGATTACATCAACCCAACATCGGTCATCCGTCATCGGACAATTCATTCTCTTCCTAACTTCACTTCTTCCGCTCAATCGTATACCTCACCAATCCTTCCAAAGAAGTCTTGTATTCAGATTCCTGGAAGGTGTTTAGTATTTTGAGGGCTTCGTCGAAATATTGGGTCATAACTTTGTTGGCATAATCAAGCCCTCCGGATTTCTTGACAAAATCGATGACTTCATTTACCGATTTCTTATCCTCGTTGCGGTTTCGGACAAGATAAATTATTTTCTTTTTGTCCAGCCATGAAGCATTGTTCAGGGCATAAATCAAGGGTAAAGTCATCTTTTTTTCTTTGATATCTATACCAACAGGCTTGCCGATTTCATCTTCCCCGTAATCAAAAAGGTCATCTTTGATCTGAAAAGCCATACCCACCTTCTCACCAAAAGTCCTCATCTTCTCAATCAATTCAGCATTTGCCCCTGAAGTAGCAGCGCCAACTGCACAACAAGAAGCGATCAAGCTTGCAGTCTTTTGCCTGATGATGGTGTAATAGACTTCTTCGGTGATATCGAGTTTCCGGGCTTTGGCTATCTGAAGCAATTCACCCTCAGACATTTCCCTTACAGCATTGGAAACTATCTTTAGTAAATCAAAATCACCATTGTCTACACTCAATAGCAAGCCTCTTGAAAGTAAGTAATCCCCTACCAAAACGGCAATCTTATTTTTCCACAAGGCATTTACAGAAAAGAACCCTCTCCTGTAGTTTGAATCATCCACTACGTCATCATGAACCAAAGTCGCAGTATGTAATAATTCAATCAGTGCAGCACCTCGGTAAGATGACTCTTGGATTCCTCCACTGACCCCTGCAGTCAAAAAAACAAACATTGGACGCATCTGCTTACCTTTCCTTCTGACAATGTAATTGGTAATATGGTCGAGCAACTTGACCTTACTTTTCATAAAGTCACGGAATTTCTTCTCGAATTCCTCCATCTCCGTGGCTATGGGTGCTTGTATCTGTTTGAGGTCAGGCTTCATAAAACAATTGTGGTGCAATAATACGATGGATTCACAGTAGGACAAAACCTAGTCTATATAAATAACACAAGAATAGCGTAATTTGATTTTTATCCTACGTCAAAAAAATCAACCTCAAACCCAATTTTTTCTATCTTTGTTTTTTACGTAACCCTGAAGGACCTTGTCAGAAAACTATATCAAGCATAAATATGATCCTATTCTTCCAAAAAAGGATGAATGGCCTGTTGTAAAACTCAGCAAAAGCCGAAAGGATTTTATTAAAAGGGTAGCTGAAGCCAGTAAAAGATCCGTTCTTCAAATCACAGGCGACAATATGGCCCTGCTGAAAGAAGAGTTGGAAACGACGCTTTATCGTGAAAAACTGAGAATAAAGCAAAACCCATGGGATGTAGACCCTGATGACGAAAAGGATTTTTGGAGAAAAGTGAAATCCAGCCTAGTTCAGATAAGTGCTGACATCAATACCACCAAAACCCAAAAAAAGAAAAAATACCTGGAGATCTTGGATGATATCACCATGCGTTATTCTGAAGAGATAGCCAGTAATTTTATTCATTCTCATTACAAGGTCACCAGAAGAATTGTCACTTTCGGTTTTGCACGTCTCCTGAATGCAGCTCGGGTAAAAGGCTTCAAGTCAGTATTCAGCAATCAATATACTTTACAGGACAAAATCCAAGTAGTAGGTGAAACTGATCAAATCAGGGAATTGGCTTCAAAAGGCACTATTGTTATGGTCCCTACTCATTTTTCCAACCTTGACAGTATTCTGATCGGTTGGGTCATTTCGGTTTTGGGACTGCCACCGTTCATTTATGGTGCTGGTCTCAACCTGTTCAATATCGGAATCTTCGCTTATTTCATGAATGCATTGGGTGCATACAAAGTGGATAGGCGAAAGAAAAACCTTTTGTACCTGGAAACTTTAAAAACATACTCCTCTGAAGCCATTCAGTTTGGGGTCCACAGCCTCTTTTTCCCGGGTGGAACACGGTCAAGAAGTGGGATAATTGAGAAGAAGCTGAAATTGGGACTGCTCAGCACTGCTGTCGAAGCCCAAAGGGCCAATTACCAAAAAGGGCAAGATGATGTCAGTGGCAAAATATTTATTGTACCTGTCACAATCAATTACCACTTTGTACTTGAAGCACCAAGCTTGATTCAGGAGCACCTTTCACTGACCGGACAGGAAAGGTATTATAAGGAATCGGATGAATTTTCGACTTCTTACAAGATCTCAAAATTCTTGGTCAAGTTCTTCACCAAAGGATCTGACATCTCTGTCTCGATTGGTAAAGCCATGGATGTGTTAGGCAATTATGTAGATACTGACGGAAACAGCATGGACCGCAACGGCCGTGTTATCAATACAAGGGATTATTTTATTTCCAATGGAAAGGTGACCGTGGATATGCAGCGTGAAGAAGAGTACACCTATAGGTTAGGAAACAGAATCGTCGAGGAATTTCATATAATCAACAGGATATTCAGTTCGCATTTGGTGGCATTTACGGCATTTCAAATGATCAAAAAAGAAAATATTAAAATGGATCTTTTCAATCTATTGCGGTTACCCGAAGAAGATATTGTGATTGTTTATGATGATTTCAAAAAAGAATGTCAAAAAGTATTGGATAAAATCCTTGAACTGGAATCAGAGGGAAAAGTACAGGCTGCACCCCACCTGAAAGGTGACCTGGACGCCATCATCAGCCATGGACTAGCCAATGTGGGAATGTACCATGCCAAACGGCCCTTGGTGAAAAATGAAGGAGGAAATATAGAAACACAGGATTTGAGTTTACTTTATTATTACCACAACAGATTAGACGGATATGACCTTGAAAAACTCTTCTAAAGAAAAATCCGTGGGAGTGGTTGGAATGGGTAGCTTTGGAACTGCCATTGCCAATATCCTTGCTGAAAAAAGTAAAGTCATCGCCTACGTCCGAAGGGCTGAGGTAATGGACGAGATCAACCAACACCATAGCGTCGATGGAATTAGTATTCATAAAGACATCATTGGGACACAAGATCCTGAAATGCTCTGTAAAGCATGTGATACTATTTTTTTTATGATTCCATCAAGTGCTTTTCAGGAGGTAATCAGGTTATTCTCCCCGTATTTGTATCCCTACCATTTGGTGATACATGGCACCAAAGGCCTTTGCCTCAATCTGCCAAAAGGTAAGACCCTCTCAGATATTGGAAAAATCAGTCGGGAAAATATCCTGACCATGAGCGAGGTCATTCTGAAAGAAACTGTGGTAGTACGTGTGGGATGCTTGGCAGGACCGAATCTGGCCAAAGAACTTTATCAGGGACAGCCCGCCGCAACTGTCGTGGCCAGCAAATACAATGAAGTAATTCTCGAAGGACAAAGATTGCTCCGAACAGATAAATTTCAAGTGTATGGCAACTCAGACATCGTAGGCGTGGAATTGAGCGGGGTGCTTAAAAATATCATTGCCATTGCGGGAGGTGCTTTGGCTGGATTGGGTTTGGGAGAAAACGCAAAAGGGCTGTTGATTTCGAGAGGTATGGTCGAACTGATTTACCTAGGGAATGCACTTGGTGGGAGTTTGAAATCATTTATCGGACTGGCCGGCATCGGAGATTTGGTGGCCACCTGCAACTCAACCCTGTCCAGAAACTTTACTGTTGGCTACCGATTGGCACAAGGTGAATCTTTGGAACAGATCACCAATACCATGGAAGAAGTCGCAGAAGGTATCAACACGGTGAAGTTGATGAAGACTTTTGTAGAAGGAAAAGGCATGCGGGCGCCGATTACAGAGAATTTATATAAAGTATTGTTCGAAGACTTGAAGATAGAAGAAGCGCTTCAGTATTTGATGAAATATCCTTTTAGTGTGGATGTTGATTTTTTGTAGAATAAAATAAAAATAACTTCACAATCAGGATTATCCTTCAGTAAAAAATAAACTTTGGCAAACTCACCCACATCACTCAAACGCGGCATCCAAAGATGGGACCTGGTCTTTCTGGTCATCAACTCAGTAATAGGCGCCGGGATTTTTGCACTGCCGGCCAAGGTTTTTGCCTTATCGGGAATTTACAGTATCCTGGCATTTTTGGTCTGTGCAGTGGTCATGATGGTGCTGATTCTGGTATTTGCAGAGGTCAGTTCGAGATTTGAAAAAACAGGCGGTCCCTACCTTTATGTGCATACAGCTTTTGGGCCAATACCTGCCTTTGTCATAGGTTGGCTTTTGATGCTGACAAGACTGTTCAGCTATGCCACCTTGATCAATTTAATGGCGCTATACCTTTCTTTTTTTTCAGATGTATTCAATCAACCGGAAGTACGAGTCGGATTGATTTTGTTGATTACAGGGCTTATTGCCTATTTCAATTGGATCGGGGTCAAGAATACGGCAAAAGTGAGTAACATATTGACAGTCGCCAAGCTTTTCCCCTTGGCTGTATTTATCATTGTGGGACTGTTCTATATAGATTTTGATCTGGTAGAGGCAGGGCCTTTGCCCAGTTTGGAAGATTTCTCCGCTTCTACACTCTTGTTGATTTTTGCTTTTGGAGGATTTGAAGCAGGGCTAGTCAACAGCGGGGAAATCGTCGATCCCAAAAAAAACCTGCCATTTGGCCTTATCACCGCCGCTGCCGTCATAGCTGGTTTTTACATTTTAATCCAAGTGGTTTCTATAGGAACACTTCCCGATTTGGCCACTTCGGACAAGCCTTTGGCTGATGCAGCTACTGGTTTTATGGGCTGGTGGGGAGGAATGTTTATTACTTTAGGTGCGGTGGTGTCTATCATGGGAACACTTAATGTACAGATCTTAAGTGGTTCAAGGCTTCCTTACGCCTTAAGCATGGAAGACCAATTGCCCAAACTATTTAGTAAAGTGCATCCCAAGTTTGCCACACCATGGGTTTCTATTCTCTTTTTTTCGGGCTTGGTTGCTTTTGTGGCCATTGTCTGGGGCTTTATGAGTTCTTTGGCAGTATCGGTGATTTCAAGGCTGATTCTGTATGCATTGGTCTGTGCCTCCTTGATCAAATTGAGGAAAACCCAACCGGAAGGCAATTACTTCAAAATACCCTATGGAAACCATTTTGCACTTGCAGGTATTTTGGCCACCATTTGGTTGCTTTCGGGAAGTCAGGCAGAAGAGATTTGGGATACACTTTTATGGACTGGATTGGGATTGGTGATCTTTGTGGTTCATCATATTTTTAAAAAAAGAAATAAAACCAATTGATCTCTTAATTGCATGGAAATTATCCTGAGAATACCTTTCTAATAAATACCACAGTCCAGTGATTCCAAATGTATCCACGATGGCTATCGGGATGATTTGAAAAATAGGGTGTAGTTATAAACTTCACCCAGTCAAAACTGAAGGTTTATAATATACCCTAAGAGGGAAATGACACAAGATAAAGAAATTGTTTTTTTTGATATAGTTTCGATGGTGTATAATCGAACAGGATATAAATTAAAAGATATTGGTTTAGGCACCAGAGTATATAAAGATATGAAAATCGATGGTGATGATGCGATGGAATTCTTATTTGAATTATCTTCCAAATACAATATTGATATGGGAGAATTCCAGTTTGAGGATTATTTTGAAAAGGAAGGTTTCAGCCCTCTTAGACTATTACCTATTCTATCAGGCATTAGAAAGCATAAAGATTTATTAGTGTCAGACTTGGTAGATGCAGCAATGGAGGGTAGATGGAAGAAGGGATAAAAGGGAATTGATAATAATGAATGACTCTTCCTTAAAATCCTCCACTGAGGAGTCTTTTCCACTTTTAAATTGGAATTGATAGAAAGGTGTTGTTGCATCCCGACAATTGTCGCGGATACACCTAGTCACCGTCGAAGGTTTATTCTACACCTAGGAGGGGGAGGTGGCTTGGCCTCGGTTGCAGGCAAAAACTTTTCTAGCACTGCTGATTAAGCAAAGAGGTTGAAAGATGCTGGTAAGAAATTATTGAAGGTGAAAATCACATACAAAAAAATGGGCAATCCAAATGTGTTATCTGTAAAAAAGATTAACAAAAAAATCCGAATCGTACAGGTATGAGACCCCGACGCAAATGTCTGGTATAATTTAAATTTCCAGTTCCAGGCTTTCAATCATTTCTTTAAGCTCGTTGGTCTTTAGATCGGCTTTTTCGCCTTTGTCATAAATGGTAAGCAGATAGACCGTTTCGGTAGCAATGTAAAGGTGGGTAACAACTCTTGCCCCACCTCTTTTGCCCTTACCTTTTGAAGCAATGGCAAGACGTATTTTATAGCAACTGTTTCCTATAAATGTTCCGGCTTCGGGATTTTCTGAGATATCCGCTATCAGTCCTGCAAACTCCTTTTTCAAAGAAGGAAATTTTTTAGCCAACCGCTTTAGCTCTTTCTCAAAACGATGGGTAGGAATAATATTATAGCTCATCCAAAAGATCTTGGGCTGTCTTTAATTTAAGTTTTCCCTGTTTGTGGAGGCGAACCTGTACAGCCGCTTCGCTGAGTTCGTCCCACAGCCCGGCAGCAGCAGCCGACATAGGTTTTGCTTTTTTTATAAAAGCAAGGCTTTTCAAAACTTTCATCCCAAAAGTTGCTTCATTGTCGGGAATTTCAACTATTACTTTCATCTTCTCAATTTTTTAAATGGCTATGTTCAATGCCTCTTTCAGGCGTTTGCTGGTTATTGGGATATTAATCATGTTGCAGACGGAGTTTTTCTGCGTATCGTCCAGTTCTTTCAATAACCGGACTTTCTATAAAAGATTACTTTTAATGATACTTCAAAGCTACAAAATATGCCATAAACCGACAATATGTAAAATTAATGTGTAGAATTGATGTGACAATATAGTTTCCCCCTCAGCTCACTAAGAGCGCTTTCATTTCCTTTCAAACAGAACTGTCCTTTTATTCCCAGCAAAATCAGAAATGACAACCTTCTCAATTCTTTTGGAAATCGGGATTTTACGACTGGATTGGGATAGGTATCCTTGGCCATAGGGAAATTCCTCCACTCTTATAAGATTTCCCTCTTGATAGTATTCAACCTTGAATTCATCTTTTTCCAAAACCAGTAATTCAACTTCTTCTTTTGAAAGTTGTTCCTTAAATACTTTGACAGCACCTTGATGTTGGCTTACAATATATACCTGAGAACCGTCTCCCATGGTAAGGCTTGCCAGTGCCCGTCCCTCACCGTCTACATTGAACCCAGAATTATGAATTGTCCCAATTGACAAATCATTATGATTCAAAGACAGTACCTCGCCCTTTCCGGTATCATACCTGCCGGTAATGGTCTCATTGCCATAGAAATTCCCTACGGTGAGCATTTGCTGGGACCGTAAACCTTGAGAAACCGCCATCCCAAACACAGGAGAAATCTGGGTTTCATTGGGCAGTTCCTTTAATTCAAAACCATTTTCGGTTTTGAACAGAAGAGATGAAGAGAAATTATGCACTTTCAACTCGATGCTATTTTCAAGATCTGACTTTGTGAAAAAAGCTTCTTTCTTTATTTGAGCAAACTCTGCGTATTTCAAAAACCTGTTTTTCCATGAAGGCACCTGCCCTACCAAGGCATCTCTCCCTGCTACAGGATACATCCCATCACCCAAATACTGGAACATGACAGGGTCAATACTTTGATTGCCGTCAAAATCTTTTGCCACCATAATTACGGGGCTTTGCTCAGAGGCCTTCCACCTGATGTTTTTTCCAAAATTTCCTAAGAGATAAGTAGGATTTCCCTTTGGCCCAGAGGTTGGCAATATACTGTTCCACCAACCCTGAGAATTTTCAAAACCATAGGAAGTGGTGACATTTTCGAAAACTGATTCTCCTAAAGGAGATTTGGTATGTTTCAAAAAAGTAATGGGCATCCACTCCCCTACTACGAGCAGGTCTATCAACCCATCCTTGTCAAAATCCGTCCAGATTGCGGTAGTGACCATGCCCAAAGCCATGCAATCCGGGCATACCGCTGCTGTAATATCGGTGAATGTTCCTCCTTCATTTTTCAATATGGCAGATCTTGGGCTAAGGGGGTAATTGCCCGGTCTGACCCTTCCTCCCACAAATAAATCCAAATACCCATCCTAAGAGCTTTGGCAAATTTTGAATTGGTTTCCCTATGGGGCGGTATTCCAATGATGACTACCTCAGCTAGCTCTCCCAACGGAATCCCTAGAGTAACCGAAGATCAGGTTTATGCCTCGATTTTCAGTGATCTTTCAGAAGCCATCAGTAGACTTCCCTTGAAAAACACCTATACGGGTACTGATGTGGGCAGAGCTAGCAAAGGCGCGGCACAGGCTTTGGCTGCTAAAGCGCATCTTTTCAGAGGAGAATTTGCACAGGCAAAACCATTTCTTCTTGAAATTGTCAGCTCAGGGCAATATAGTCTTGTTGACAGGTATCTGGACAACTTTGAGGAAGAAAATGAGAACAACGAGGAATCAGTTTGGGAAATCCAGTTCTCAGAAGCGTTTGGTGATGCTGGAGCTTGGAACGGAGATGGAAATGGTATCGCAGAGGTAACTTTCAGGGGTCAGGAATATGGGCCTACCGCATGGAGAAACGTTTTACCAAGTCTGCCATTATTCAATGAATATGAGAAAGTGGCAAATGGAGCAGCAAAAGACGACCCTCGTGTATCTTATAATTTCTTCAGGATTGGAGACACCTACAATGGTGGGCAAAATGTCCTTTCTGCAGAGAATGTCCAAGGGAATATCGAAAGACCAAGTTGGAGAAAATACCAAATGATTTATAAAAGACCATCAGAAGATGTTCGTTCAGGAATCAACTTCAGGGTCATCAGATATGCCGATGTACTTTTGATGATGGCAGAAGTTGAGAATGAAGTTAGTGGCCCATCTGCTGCACTACCTTATATCAATCAGGTAAGGGCACGCACTGATGTACAAATGCCTCCATATCCAACTGCTCAATATCCAACTTCAAACCAAGCGGAAATGAGAACAGCCATTCAGCATGAAAGAAGGGTAGAGTTGGCTGGAGAACAAATCAGAAATAGAGATATCAGAAGGTGGAGAAAATTGGGATCCCTTCCTAATGAGCCAATTCCAAATTGGAATCAGAGATATTCACTTCTTCCAATTCCTTTTGAAGAAATAGATAATAATTCTGCATTGACGAATTCGGATCAGAATCCTGGTTATTAATATCAATTTTAATTTCATTCAAAAAGCAGTCGGATCTCTACGACTGCTTTTTTTTGCTTATTTTTATATTATTGATACTTATAGAATACTCTTTATCCCATAAAAAAATAAACTATGAAGTTATATCACATAGCCACTTCACTCCTTTTGCTCTTTATTTTTAGCTTGGAATCAGCTGCACAAATCAAATCCACTGTTTATAAAAAAAACATCAACACTTCAGTTGAACAATGGCAAGTCAATGATATTGTTTTCAAAGGAAAGACTGTTGGGAATGAAAACCCATTTGATACGGAATTTGGGGCAATCTATACCGGACCAAATGGTGAAAGTATGACGGTTCCTGGATTTTATGATGGCAATAACAACTGGACCTCAAGATTTTCATCTAAAACAATCGGAATTTGGTCCTTTGAGACGTATTCATCAAAACCCGAACTAGCAGGCCTGAAAGGAAGCTTCCAAGTTATTCCCAATACCAGACCCAAACAAAAGGGTGCAGTAATCATCGACCCAAACAATCCGCAGGCTTTTGTCTATGAAGATGGCAGTCCACATTTTCTTTTGGCTTTTGAGCTTGATTGGCTCTTTGCGCTGGATTACAAAGAACCCGATGGAATGCCACGTACTGGACAGATATTGGATGATGTCAGTGCCAATGGATTCAACCATATGGTGATGAATGCCTATGCCCAAGATGTAGGTTGGAAGATCGCTGACAATGTGCCGGAAGAATATTACTTTGGCAAACTGGATTACGGTCCATTTGAAGGAGGAAACGAAAATCCGGATTTCAGCCGTCTCAACCTCAGTTTGTTCCAACATTTGGACAGGGTTTTTGAAGCAATGCAGGCACGTGGATTGGATGCCCATTTGATGATATATGTCTGGAATAAAAAAGTCAATTGGCCTGATATGTACAGCAAAGCAGACAATCTGTATTTCGACTATATTATTGACAGGTATCAGGCTTTCAGTAATGTCATTTGGGATGTGTCCAAAGAGGCTTTGGATTATGGAAGATGTGATATCCCCTACCTCCACGAACGCATTCATCGGGTCAGAAAACGTGATGCATTCAAAAGGCTCCTGACTGTACACGATTACGAGTATAATTCCAGACACCCGGACAAGGTGGATTTTGTATCCATCCAAAGTTGGCGCTCCAACTTATATTCCCTGATGTTGCAGGGCAGGGAATTCCATGCAGACAGACCTGTGGTCAATATCGAGCATGGTGGCTATGAGGAAGGTCCCTATGTTTCATTTTTGGGAAATTACACCAATGCAGAAACCTGCTTGGAGCGGACTTATGAATGTATTTTTGCGGGGGTTTATGGTTCTTACTATTGGCAAGATGCTTCTTGGAATATTGTGGTTTGGGATGCATTTGACGAAAAGCATGATTTTGATAAACCAAGGTATGATTACTACAAACATCTGGCAGGACTTTTTGAAAAATACAACCTCAATGATTTCAAACCCAGCATTCCAAAACTGACCACCAATGACAAAGGAGGAAATGATAATATGGCTACAAATGGCTATGGGTTATATGATGGAAATGGCAATTACCTGATGATGATTCCCAAAGAATCCGAAAGGGTAAATGTAATCGTTCCAAAACCGGAGAATGGTAAAGTCAACGTGACTTGGTTCAACCCATTTTCAGGAGAGTATTTAAACCAAGGACAGAAAGATTGGTCCGGTTGGATGGAGATGGTCAGCCCTTGGCAGTTTAAGGCTTCCATTTTAATTATTGAAAAATGAATGGGATTATTCTGTTATCAATATTACCCATTATCAAATATTACATCAATTTCTAAACTACCAGATACTAATTGATATTAGATATTAAATGGATATTGGTGTAGAACAATCCTTGAATGCTTTTATCCGAAGACTGTGAGCAGGAACAAAAATATCTTGAAAATCGGTTATTCGACAGAAATAATCCGTGTGAAATAATGAGTTATTTGCCAAAAAATATAGTTGCAATTTTTTATAAGATTAATGATATTTGACTCGAATTTTATAAACCTCAAAAATGAAAAAGCCCTTTCTCCTAATTTTCGCTTTGTTTTTTGTTTCAAATATCCTGATTGCACAAGATAAAAAAGTAGTCAAAGACAAAAAAATATATACTACCTCTAGCGGGGAATGGATATTTTCAACAGGTACCCTTCCCAACAACAACAATGTAATCAGATGGTCTCCTGTTTTCAATTTTCAGAATCTGATCAATGTGGATGAAAGTGAAAATTTCGGATGGTTTACAGGCTTAAATCTTAGAAACGTGGGATTTATATATGATGAATCACCCTCAGTTCGAAAAAAGGTCAGGAACTACAACCTAGGAATTCCAGTAGGACTCAAATTCGGAAACCTGGATGACAGGTTCCTTTTTGGTGGTTATGAATTGGAATTTGCCATCAATTACAGAGAAAGAACTTTTGTCGATGAAAGAAGGACTGAAAGATTCAGTGTTTGGTTCAGTGATAGGGTAAATACTGTTCAGCATGCTTTGTTTGTGGGTATATCGTTACCAAAAGGCACAAGCATCAAAGCCAAATATTATTTGACGCCATTTTTCAATTCTAATTTTACAGAGGGATCTTCCCAAGGAAATCCTGTAAGGCCCTATGAAGGATTGAATGCCAATATCTTTTACATTTCTCTGAATTTTAACCTGTTCCGAAATCTGGAATTCAATACTTTTGATTGATAACGCTTTAGTTTTATGATACGCTCTTTTTCAGACAGATAAATCCTTTTAAATAGGAAAACAAATGGACCTCAAATTTGGGGGACCAAGCCGGATTTATCAATACCAGCGTTGATGAAGGTGCCAGCTACAATAAAAGGATTTAAGAAACCATGGAATTCAAACTGGACAGAAATACCTTCAAGGCATCTAACGCCTCCGAAAAGATCCACTACGGAAAAATTTATAAGCATGGATCCACAGCCGAATTATTGGAAATTGCTGCCTATCTGAATAGTTTGGCTTATGGTTACTCCTTGGATAATCCGCCAAGGATCGATAAAACAGTTTTTCATGTAAGAGCTAGAGAAAAATGAATGGTTCAGTCTGAAGACTGATAGTTAAAAAGTCCAAGACTAAGTCTTGAACTAGCCCACTACCCTAGTCCTTCCAACTCACTCAACTCCAACCACCTTAATTCCAATTCCTCCAAATTCTCATCGATTTTCTTCAGTGCTGCCGACCATTCCATCAACGCTTCATGGTCATCAGTCCCGGCAGAGATCAAGGAAAACAGTTTCTCTTTTTCAGTATTTAAGGATCCCATCTTGGCATTGATTTCCTCAAATTCCTTCTTGTCTTTAAAAGTCGCTTTAGGTTTTCCTGGATCTGACGCAGGTTTTTCTACTTTGATCTCTTTGGAAGGCTTATCGTCTTTTTTGCTAGCTTTCTCCTCTTTTTCCCATTCCCTGAATTCAGAGTAATTACCGGGAAAATCTTTGATTTTTCCTTCTCCTTCGAACACAAACAAATGCTCCACCAACCTATCCATAAAGTATCTATCGTGAGATACAATGATCAGACAGCCAGGAAAATTGTCCAAAAACTCCTCCAAGGTATTTAAGGTGACGATATCCAAGTCATTGGTAGGTTCATCCAAAATCAAAAAGTTTGGACTTTTGATCAGGATCATCAACAATTGCAGCCTACGCCTCTCCCCCCCACTTAACTTGGCAACAGGCGTATGTTGTTGTTTTGGTGGGAACCCAAATTTAGTCAAGAACTGCGAAACTGAAATCGTAGCCCCGCCTGCGACTGTGACAACTTCGGCCACATCTTTTACAATATCCAACAGCCTTTTTTCCTCATCAAAGGCATCTTCTTCCTGACGGTAGTAGCCAATAGCGGTGGTTTGCCCCATTGAAACCTTTCCACTGTCAGGAGTCAACATCCCTGTAATCATATTCAAAAAAGTGGTCTTACCGGCACCATTGGGGCCAACAATCCCTATTTTATCCCCTTTTTTAAAAGTATAGCTGAATTCCTTGATCAGTGTTTTGTCATCAAAGGATTTGTTCAGTTTTTCTATTTCGATGATCTTATTCCCCAATCTTTGGGAAGTGACTTTCAGTTCAATCTCTCTTTCTTCTCTTTTATTGAAAGCCTTCTCTTTGGTTTCTTCAAAAGCATCCACCCGGTATTTTGCCTTGGTACTTCTGGCTTTAGGTTGACGGCGGATCCAGTCCAGTTCTTTTTTATAAAGACTTTTGGCCTTCTCCAGTTCAGTGGCTTCATTTTCCCTGCGTTCCTCTTTCTTCTCCAAAAAGTACCCATAATTCCCCATATAACGGTGAATACTGCCATTGTCCAATTCCAGTATCTGATTGGTTACTTTCTCCAGGAAATACCTATCATGCGTCACCATAAAAAGTGCCAGATTAGCCTTGGAAAGGTAATCTTCCAACCATTCGATGGTTTCCAAGTCCAGATGGTTAGTTGGTTCATCCAACAGCAAAAGATCTGGTTTTTCCAAAATGGCTTTGGCTAAGGCAACTCTTTTACGCTGTCCTCCACTGAGGTTACCTACGGACATTTCGGTATCATGCAATCCCAACTTGCCCAAAACCTCATTGATCTGATATTCAAAATCCCATGCCTGCAGCGTATCCATTTTTTCAAAAATCTTCTGCATCTCATCGCCATTGTCCTTACCGTGTTCGGAATCAAGCATGGCTTTGTGGTAATTCTCTATTACCTGAAGTGTCTCGTTAGTGCTTCCATCAAAGATGGTTTGGAACACACTCAGGTTGCCTGAAAAAACAGGATTCTGATGTACATAGGCTACTTTGACCTGTTGGTTAACGGCGACATTACCGGAATCCGGCACTTCCAGTCCCATGATGATTTTCATCAGTGTGGACTTGCCGGCACCGTTGATACCGACGAGGGCGATTTTCTGCCCCTGATCTATTCCGAAAGCAATGTTCTGAAAAAGTTTGCGCTCACCAAATGACTTGGTGAGATTTTCTACTGATAAGTAATTCATGCCGCAAAGATAAGGGAAGGGGAATTGAAAGATTGGAAGGTTTGGAAAAAAGAATTGAAAGATTGAAAAATTTTAATGACTTGTCCGCCGCGGCGGATTGGAAGATTGGTTTTTCCTTATCAATCAAAGTTTTAGCTTTTCATTTGCCAAACCTTTGGATCGCGACTTGTATGTGTCACAGCAAATACAATTATCAAATGGTTTTGTTCCTCTAATTTATAATGTACCTGATAAGGAAATTTATCTAACGAAATATTTCTAACATCACGATAAGCAATCTGACAATGTAAAGGATACTTCTTTATATAGTTTAACTTAGATTTTAAAGATTCGTAGAATCGCCTTCCCAACCCAATCTTTTGCTTATCATACCAATCAATAATATCATATATGTCCAATTGGGCTTCTGGCAAAAGTTTAATCTTATTCCTCATAGGCGTTCATCAAGCTCTTTCACCATATCATCCCAATCTATCAAACTATCAGGATTTTCTTGATAAGATGAAATTCGCTCATCTAACAAGTCTCTATGTGCTTTACTTAAACTTTCCTCCTCTTGATTTTTGAAAGTTTGCAACTTTTCTAACACTGATATATCCTCTAATTCAGTAAGCCAGTGAATCAAGTCGATTTTTATAGATTGAATGTCCATATTGCTTAATTTCTCTTACATTAAAATTAACATTTTTTTTTATACTTTCCCCTTCCCCACAATATGCCCCACTATCTGCTCGGCATGCACAATGGAGTTTTCAATAAAAAACTCCCGGGTATTCAATCCGCCACAGACTACGCCTGCAAGGTAAACGCCAGGAATATTGGACTCCTGATTGGTTTGGTCGTAGCAGGGTTGACGCTTTTCGTCCAGACTCAGTTCTACTCCCAATTGATTTAATAAGGCAAAATTTGGAACATATCCGGTCATGGCGAGGACAAAATCATTTTCTATAGTGACCTCTCCTTTAGGGGTATTGATCACTACTTCATTTTCCCGGATTTCTTTAACAAGGGAATTTGTGAAAGCTTTGATGGAACCTTCCTTGATGCGGTTTTCGATATCCGGTTTGACCCAGTATTTGACATTCTTGTCTACTCCTTCATCTTTTAAGATCATAGTGACATCCGCACCTTTGCGCCAAGTTTCCAATGCCACATCAACAGCGGAATTTGCACCGCCAACCACAATGATTTTTTGACCGATATAGGGCCAGGGTTCTTTGTAATAGTGGGTAACTTTTGGAAGATCTTCTCCGGGAACATTCATCAGATTGGGAAGGTCATAGAACCCTGTAGATATGATGATATTACGTGTTTGGTAGGTTCCTTTGGACGTCTTGATTTCAAAAAAGTCATCCTTCTTTTCAAGGGTTTTGACCTCTTCATAAAGTCTGACATTAAGCTTCCATGTCTTTGCAACCCTTCGGTAATATTCAAGTGCTTCCGTTCTTGTGGGTTTATGGGCAATGGACATAAATGGTATGCCACCCATTTCGAGTTTTTCGGAGGTAGAGAAAAAAGTCATATTCAGAGGGTAATTGAAAAGTGAATTGGTCAGAACACCTTTTTCTACAATGACATAATCCAACCCTGATTTTTCACATTCTATCCCGCAGGCCAAGCCTATGGGACCTCCACCGACTATTAATACATCCAAAATGCTCATAATTATAATTTATTGGAAAACAGTCTCAGTCAATTTTATGTTCATTCAACTCTTCCATTTGAAAAGTAACTTCATTTTCGACAGTCCTACCCTCAACTTGAAAATACCGCATTTCCTTTATCTCCACTTCTCCCGAATGTTTCCAGAGCAAAACAGTAGTATTGATGGTGCCGTAATAATTTCCAAAATTGATGAATTGAGCTGAAACAGCACGCTCCTGTTCCAAGGTTGCCCCTGTATCGGCCAACTGATCATCGGGCTCAATGGCTTTGGATAGGACCACCTCACTTAATTCCTTTTTGTCCAAGGATCCTATCTCAATTTTATCTTTGAGCTTTTCCTTTGCCATCAGCAGCTTATTCCATGGGGTATCCAAAAGGGCATTGCTCAATCCATACAGGCCATAAGGCAATTGATGGATTACCTCTTTTTTATTTGAGAAATAATAAAGTTCCTCATGGGTTCCTACCAGAAGGTTGAATCCTTCGTACAGGTCTTTTTCTTTTTGTATTTCGGTGAGGTACTCTTCAGGTCCTGATTCTCCCTGTAAAAAATTCTTGACAAGATCCCCGCGCGACTTAGCATCCTTTTTCATATTCCGCATATCGCGGTAATTTGTCAAGGCAGCAAATCTCCCATTGGGATGAATACCCAGCCAAGTCCCTCCTGCCCGAAGGTCTTTCCCCGCATAAAACCCTTCTTCCCATAAATGCAGGGATTCGGTTGGCCTTTCAAAAAACTCGTCCCTATTGGCTACGAGTATCATCTTATATTCCGGGTGATTGTTCCAGTTAAACGCTAATAAACACATGGGTGCAAATTAAGAAAAGATTTGGAAATCACTTGACCTTTCAGACCTATTCCATCCAATTCATGAACTTGAAAACCTTCTCAAATTACCGAACCGGGTCCCAATCTATTGGTGGTGTGATAGGCAATGGATCTGGGTTGGGTCTAAATGGGTTGGGATATTGTTCAAAATATTTATTTCGACAATCAATTGGCAATAAAGTGATCGGGGTAAGAAAAAATTCCAGATTTTCTTTGTGGATATAAGTTCGCAACAATTGCTCATCTGAAGCAAAAAAATAGCCCATTACTTGTTCGGTTGGGTCATTTAGATTCAAAATGTTTCCCCTGATATTGGCCGGAGGTGGGTCAAATATAGACCCCGTCAATCTCACTTGTTGGTCAACTAATTTTAAAAACCTTTGACAGGCTTCAGACACTGAAAGGTGAAGTATATCCAATCGGTATGTTTCTTTAAACTTTAACCCATCATCCCGCAAATAACCAATAGTCCTACTTTGATAAGTTCCGTTGAAATCAAAATCGCTGGCACTGTAGACATTCAATGGAGAAGGTATATCTACATCAAAACACCTCGAGCAGCAATCCAATGGCCAAGGATGCTTTGGAGGATCCCAAAAACCCGGAGTCAAGTAGTTTTCCGGTTCGGATACCACCACAAACGTCGATGGCAACTGCTTCCAGTAATAATAATTTTCCTGATCTGCGGGATCCTGGAAATGGGCCGTTATTGCAATTCCAATTTCATCATTGAACCGGTCCGCGGTGGTGGTGCGTACAGAATGGTAAGTGACAGAATCGACATTGGGTACCGGCATTACTTTTTCAGGTAAAGAAAAAAACCTCCGCCCATCTTTTAAGAAAACTTCCAGACTATAACTGCGCCCTAACTCCGCCGCAAAATCCTGAGCAGTATAGTAATTGCCTGATTCCCCTTCGGTCAAAGAAATTACACTACCCAAATCGTCCTTGATCATGACCGTGGCCAATTCTTCCGGTCTAGCACGGCCTATAAAATCGGGACCAAACTTTTCAACCCTAGATAGTCTAACTTGGTGAGCCTTTGGTACTGTACTGATAAATCCTTCAACATTCAAAATCCTCTCAGGCTCATCAGCTGTGAACTCAAATCTGTCTATGCAGGAACTGATCAGAATAGCAGAATTAAATAGAATAATTAAAACAATTGAATTCTTACTTTTCATTGAAAATCTTTAATTACTCTGAATGCTAATCAAATACCTGAAAATAAGGACCCTTGAAAATTCAGAAGATACTGACAATTAACTTATACATGATTAGGAACTGAAATTTTAAAGTAACAATTTTAATTGAAATAATAAACTTTAGTTTAAAAAAATCTTCAATTTCCTGTATCCCAATCAGCCGGAGGATCAACAGGCAGAAATGGCATTGGAAAATTTGCTTGTTGTAAAAATTCCCTACAATCATCTGGAACAGTTGTCTGAGGACTCAGGTAAAACTCCAATTGGTCTCTTATGATATAAACTCTCAAAAACCTTTCGTCAGAAACAAAAAAATGTCCTAGCGCTTGTTCATCCCTATCATTCAAACTGATTATGTTTCCCCTGATATTTGCAGGAGGTGGATCAAAAACAGATCCTGTTAAACTTAATTGCTGATCTATTAATTTCAGAAAACGATAGGTTTCGGCGGAAACAGATAAATGCTGAATATCGAGCCTATAGGTTTCTTTAAATCGTAGACCATCATCTCTCACATAAGCGATTCTCCTATTTTGGTATATGCCATCAAAGTCTACATCAGAAACTGTTATGATATTGGTGGGTTTTGGTTTGTCTTTATGAAAACACTTTGCACAACAATCTTTGGGTGCCGGCCCCCTAGGGTTGGTGGGGTGGTCAAAAGGAAGGAGGTATAATTCAGGCTCTGTTATCAGCACAAAGTCTGACTCCAATACATTCCAGAAATAATAGTTTTCTACATCAGGAGGATCTTGAAAATGCGCCATAACCCGCACTCCAATTTCATCATTCAGTCTATCTGTAGTGACAGTCCTGACAGAATGGTAGGTGACAGAATCTACCTCAGGTACAGGCATGGCCGTTTCACTTAGAGAAACATATCTGCTTCCGTCCAGCAGGTAAATTTCCAAATTATAACTTCTTCCAACTACCGCCGCAAAATCCGGTGAGGTTGCATAATATCCGGAACCTACCTCAACAAGGTTTTCTACGCTTCCTAAATCATCTTTGATCAATACAGTTGCTGAAGTGACAGGCCTGCCAAGTCCAACGAATTCAGGACCAAATTTCTCAGCCTGGGAAAGTTTGATTTGATGTGCTTTTGGAATGGTTGTAATATATCCTTCTACATTCAGAAGCCTTTGTGGCACTTCGGAGACAAAATTAAATCTATCAATACAAGATGAAATCCCAAGAATTAGAATCAACCAAATTGAGCACTTTATCCGATGCAAAGAAATAGAAGAGTCCATGACTTTTTAAAACCCATTTGGATCAAATTTCCAGAATTCCATTCTTGGATTAATGCTGAAATACCTTAAGAAATATAGAATCCCTTCATGTTCAAAAAAAGCAGCAATCCTTCCCCTGTTGGGTCCTGAAAACCTGTTTTTCCTAGACCAGATCAAGGTATTCATGTCCAATTCCCACATGTCCTCATTATTGTCATAAAGGCCGATAAACACTTTGTCCCCAACTACTACACTGAGTCCACCTGTATCTGAGAAGTTTTCTATAAATGGTCCGGGATATTCCGAAATGAGGGTCGACTGAGCGGTTTCAAGATTATAGCGCAAAAGCGCTTTGTCTTTATTGATAATATACAATAGATCATTGTGGACAAAATGGACCATACTTTTATCCACATTATAAGGAAGGTTAGGTCTTAACTGCCACATTGATGTTGCTGGGTCATAACGGTAAACTTGTGACCCTATTCCAAAAGTACCGCCTGCAATATAAAATCTGCCCTGAGCCATAAACCCTAATCCGTCCACTATAGAGATTGGGGGACTTGGAATAGCATTGAAACTATTTCCATCAAAAAACCAAAAATTGTCATTCAGGGCATCCCCTCCCAATTGTGGTTCCTGCACACCTCCACCAAAGTAACCCGTCCGGGAGTTTGTAGCTTTTCTTTGGGTGTCTCCCACAAAGGATGTTCTTTGCCAAGCGCTTTGACCCGGAGAATATTCCCAAATATGATTGGAAGGGCGGTTTGCTATATCTCTTCCCAAGCCTGCAAAAAATCTATTCCCCTGCTGGAAAAAAATATTATCGATTAATACAAAGTCCTCTATGACAACACCTAAATTTTCATAAACACCTGTGGCATAGTTGAAAGGCTCTGCCGCAATCAGTTCAATACCCCTGGTTATGATTTTGAGTTCTACAGTAGGATTCCCCAACATTGGTGGCACCCTTACTCTTATTTGAAAACCAAAAGCTACCTCAACCACCTGTGCTTTTTGCCCATCAAAAAAAACCTCGGTATCATCGCCAAAGTTAATTCCAAAAATACTGATCTCTTCTCCAGGGAATTGAGTCATGGGTGCGAATCTCTGCAAAGCGGGATTCAGGGTTTGAAAAGAAAGTGTATTTCCAAAAATCACCTCTCCGTCTTTGTTCCCAAAAGCCTTTACAAAATATCCCACACCCAGTTCCAACCCATCAACTTCTCCAAGAAAACGGCCTGGTCTGGATGTCTCTCCTAATGAAAGAATAATGGGTTGATCGAAACTTTCGTTTCTTGAAAAATAAAAGCCATGGTCTTGAAAGGGAATGTTCTCAAAAGCAATCAATCTCCCCAAAACGATGGCCCTTTCACCGCTAACATTCACAATCTCCTCAGTGAGTATACTAAAAGAAGGATCTTCTACTTCTTCACATGCGCCCATTAGGAGCATGGTAAATACTAAAAAACAACATTTAAATAAATTCTTCATTTTAAAATGGAAAGTAATCAAAGTATCATTGAGGATTCCAATCGGCAGGAGGATTGGTAGTCATTCCTGAACCTCTGAATGCCAGACAAGTTGTAGGAATCAGGGTTCGGGGTCTTAGTACATATTCCAGCTTGCTTTCATCAATATAAATCCTGATCGGTCTTTCATCAGCTACAAAGAAATATCCCAATACCTGATCTTCTTGGTCTTCCACATTCAGCATGTTTCCTCTGATATTGGCAGGAGGTAAGTCAAAAACACTACCGTTGAGACGCAAATGTTGATCAATTAACCTCAGATGTCTATAAGCATCCTGCGAAATTGACATGTGTTGCATATCAAGCCTGAAAATTCCTTTGAACCGGATTCCGTTATCGCGCAGGTAGGCAATTACCCTTCTTTGATAGATCCCGTTGAATTCATCATCTTCGGCTACAAAAATGTTGAGTGGTCTTGGCACTTCTTTGACATAACAAACTTTACAGCAGTCCAAGGGATTTGGACATTTTGGACAAGTAGGGTGGTTTGGTCCATTAAGATTGAGTTCGGGTTCACCAATCAATTGATAATCACTAGGTAGAATATTCCAGAAATAAAAATTCTGTTCATCCGCAGGGTCCTGAAAGTGGGCGATTACCTGTACACCGATTTCATCGTTCATCCTGTCAAGTGAAGGAGTCCTGACAGATTGAAAGGTAACAGAATCAATTTCCGGTACAGGAGCTGCTAATTCCGGTCTTGAAATAAATCTTTTCCCATCAAATAAAATCACTTCAAGATTGTAAGACCTTCCTACTTGTGCGGCAAAATTATCGTTGGTCAGATAAATCCCCGGAGAAACTTCATTAAGGGACTCAACATTCCCCAAATCATCTTTGATCATTACCGTAGCCAATTGCTCAGGTCTATTGAGACCGTTGAATTCCGGGCCGAATATATCTGCCCTGGAAAGGCGAATCTGATGGGCTTTGGGAGAAGTCGTAAGGTAACCCTCGATATTGAGAATTCTTGGAGGAAGATCTGAAGTGAAAGGAAATTTGTCAATACATGTGGTCAATAAAACCAAACTGAGCAGCCATCCTATCTTTAAAAATCTTTTCACTTTTTATAAACTTAAATATTAGAAACCAAGATAATATTAAAAATTGAAAAATTGAAAAATTGAAAAATTGAAAAATTGAAGCAAATATTTATATTTCTTTCAAAATATATCAGTTGAATTATTTTTTATGAATAAATGAAGCTTTTGAATTGTGAAATTTTAATCAGTAAAAATCAATTATACGAAAAAAATCGTAGAATAATTTGCAATACGACAATCTTCGTATAACTTTGTACGAAACAAATCGTATTATCCGATATGCAAGCTAAACCAACGGAATCCGAACTGGAAATCCTGTCGATTTTATGGCCGATAAAAAAGGCAACTGTCAGGGAAATCCATGAGAAACTGGCCGAATCAAAAGACACCGGCTATACTACCACATTGAAGCAGATGCAGATCATGCATGCCAAAGGTTTGCTCAAAAGAGACGAGCAAAACAGAACCCATATCTATTTCCCGGCTGTGGATGAACAGGTAACCCAGAAAAGTCTATTGAGCAATTTTGTCAGTACAGCATTTGGAGGATCAGCCAAAAATCTGGTGATGCAGGCTTTGGGACAGGGTAATCCTTCTAAGGAAGAACTAGATGAAATTCGTGCATTTCTCGACCAATTAGAAAAAGAGCAATAATGGAACTTTTAGAAACAATGATTCCGGAAAATTACCTCTTTGCCTTAGGTTGGATGATCATCCATGCCCTTTGGCAGATTGCAGGTATAGGATTGATTCTGTGGCTGGTCCTCAGGTTTTTCAATCAGAAATCAGCTGCATTAAAATACAGGTTGAGTATCGGTGCTTTGTTTTTGGTTACCAGTTTGGCCATTGGAACATTTTTCTACCATGTACAGAACGGACCATCTGCTAAAGAATTTGCTTTCAATCAAACTGAAATGGATCATTTCTTAAGCCAAGGAGTCTCTTTGAATACTTCAAATAATGACCAATATTCCGTTTGGCAATTGCTTACCAAAAGCATTGAATCTTGGATACCATACATGGTTCAATTTTGGATTTTGGGGGCAATGCTTTTTTTGATAAGATTTGGGGCCTCTTTGGCAGATTTAAGAAATATCAGTATCAAAAACCATGAAATGGTTAATCCCAAATGGATGGAAATTTTTCAAAAGCAAATGGAATTGCTCAATTTGAAAAAACCGATAAAACTACTGAAAACAGTTCATTTGGACATGCCAATAACCTATGGAATATGGAAGCCAGTAATATTGATTCCAGCAAGTCTGTTTTTTCATTTATCTCCTGCACAACTTGAGGCAATTTTGGCCCATGAACTTGCCCATATCAAACGCTATGACTATTTGATCAATTTACTACAGTCATTCCTCGAAGTTGTATTCTTCTTTCATCCTGTATTCTGGTGGATCAATAAAACAGCCAGGGAATTAAGAGAAAACTCGTGCGATGATATGGCAATCCAGAAGATGGGGATTTCGGCAAAAGACCTTGCCCATGGACTCGCAAATGTCCTAAATCACTCCAATAAACCAATTCCTGAAATGGCTTTGGCCTCAGCCAAGACAAAAAATCCAACATTAGATAGAATCAAAAGAATTATGGGAGTCAAAACCTCCCCTACTCAACCAACTACTTTAACCAGCATAACCATGATGATTACATTATTGATTGGTGCAACCTTATTGGTCGGCGCCAGTGACAAGAAAACTGTCGAATCCTGGGAAGATTTGATGACCACAAGCATTACATCCAAAACCATTGAAGGCAATTGGGAAAATGGATTCCAAATATGGAATCAGGATACCGTTCCGGTAAAAAAGGAATATATAATTGAAGTGGATACCACCATCGAAAGGCCACCTAGCCCCAAAGAAATGGAAGCATTGGATAAAATCCTGAATGAAAGTGATACCCCTTGGAAAGAAATGGGAATGGTTTTCAAAGACATGGATTTCAGTTTCTTCAGCAATATGCCCCAGATAAAAATTGGTGCACCTCTTGTTCCACTAATGGATTTTGATAGCATTCCAACTTGGGAATTTGAAGAGAAAATGTTTGAACAGATGGTACCTGATGCGGATTTTTTTAAAAATATTCCAAACGCCGACCTCCCAATGTTTGATGCGGGTTTATTCAATTTCTCCTTTGACCAAAATTTCTTCAGAAATGATACCAGTAAAATGTCCAAAGAGGAAATCAGGAAATGGAAAGAAAAATACCAAGTAGAAATGGAAAAATGGGCTGAAGCACAAAAGGAATTCCACAGCAAAATGGAGCCCAAAATGAAGGAGTTTCAGGATAAAATGAGAGAATGGGAAAAAGCCAATGAACCCAAAATGCAGGAATACCGATTGAAAATGGAGGAATGGCAGCAGGAATTTCAAAATAACTTCCAGCCCAAAATAGAGGAATACCAGATCAAAATTCAGGAATGGCAAAAAGCCAATGAACCCAAAATGCAGGAATTCCAAGAGAAAATGAAAGCTTGGCAGGATGAAAACCAACCAAAAATAGAAGAGTTCCAAAAGAAAATGGAAGTCTGGCAAAAAGAGAATGAAGTGAAAATGCAGGAATTCCAACAAAAGATGCAAGAATGGCAAATGGAGCATCAGGAAAAGATGATGGAACTCCAAAAATCAATTCAGGAAACCGTGAAGAAAGGGAACGATTAGGTTCCCTTTCTTTAATACAACAGCCCAAACATCCAAATCGGCATTTGTCCCATTATTTTTTATAAAACAACTAATTCCATCGACAATTATCTAAACATCTCTTCAATGAATAGAACATCATACTTAGTCATTTCGAGCATTATTCTATTTTTTTCAAGCTACGAACAAAATATACATAAGTACGAAATCAATGGCAGTTTCAATGGCTTTTCTGAAAATTCAAAAGTTGTTATTTCAGATGCAGGTACTGGTGAGTTTTTAGATTCGACACGGTTGATAGGCAACCAGTTTATTTCAAAGGGCTCTTTTAATGACCCACCCAAAATTGATTTATATAGCCATAAGTTCCGAAAATGAGGGAAGGTTTCAATGAAAATATGACCGAACAAATCAGAACCTTGATCAACAATAAAGCAATTTAATGTAGGGGATTTATGGATTTAACCTGACAGATTTTTTCAATAGAGAAATCCAAAAAGCCAAAGAGGGATAATATTGCCTACTCCGTATTCAATATCATCTCTTACCACAAAAGCATTCTGTATCGATTTTATTTGTTTGGTTGTTTTATTCTTCCCCCCGATTTCAAATACCAAATAATCATTTACCAAAAAATCACCTTTTTCTGCAAGATTCAGGGAAAATAATCCCTGTAATTGATTTGCAAAAAATGTCTCTCTAATTGTACCTATTTCTGTATTCTCTTCTGCGAATGCATAAAGTAAATTAGTATTATTTAAAAACACTTTGTCCGGTTTGGTAAGAACACCTATTCCTGAATTCCTTTTCTGCAACGAAAGGACAATTCTAGCCTTCTCTAAAAGATCCAATGCTTTTAAAATACTCGGTCTTGATAAACCGATTTTTTGACTTAGCTCTGAAATGTTTGGTGTAAAAGGGACAGAGGAGGCGATCATTTTAATCAGTTTTTTGATTTTGTAAAGGATTTCATAGTCCAGATTTTCAATCGCATGAAGGTCTACATCAATAATCACTTGAACTGTATTTCTCAACCTCGAATTATAACTTTCTTTATTTTCTCTGGAATACGGATAAGCTCCCCATTTAACATATTCATGAAAAATGGCAACAGGTTTAATCATTTGATTGATTCCAGTGGCAATTTCATTATTATGTTGTAAAATATCCTCAAGACTAACTATAGGTAATTTTATGCCATGCTCCAATTCAAGATACTCCCTGAGTGACATTTCTTTTAAATCATAGGAAATTGCCCTTCTACTTAAATCTGACTCTCCCCCATAAATCTCCAAAATGGATGATGAAGTAAAGACTACATTCATCTTAGGGAAATTATCATAGATTAACTTGATTTCTCTTGACCAGTTGGGATATTTATGAACTTCATCCAACAGAAGGTGACTCCCACCCAATAAAGAGAACTCCTCAGCCAATTCATACAATTTTGTGTCTGAAAAAATCAAATCATCCATTGCCACATAAATGGCTGAACCATCCTGAGGAAGGTTTTTTTTTAAATGTTGAAGCAGAATCGTGGTTTTTCCGGCACCTCTTGCTCCTTTGATAGCAATCAACCTATCATTCCAATTGATCTTACCAAGTAGATATCTTTGGAAATCCAATGATACATTCTGGACTTTTACTTGAGATTGAAGTCTGATTTTATCCATTATGTTATTTATGAATAACAAATATAACATTTATCGTTATTCACAAATAACATACTTGCTTATTTTTTCTAATTGATCATTAACAAATCATTGATTTTTATCTTAACTAATAAATAAATTGAATTTCAATCCTGATAAGGAAAAACAAAAGATAACTATAAAAAAACAACCCAATCCCGACTATTTTTCACCACTCCCATCCGTAAACATTATCCATGAATCGAACCTGTTGCCTTGCAGAAAAGACCTATCACCTGCAAAAACCAGTTCATCAGGTTGCCTATTGGCAATAGCAAAGAGTCTGTACAAGTTATCTCCTCCAAAAATCTTCTCAACACCACCACTTCCTGCCAATCCTGTAGTAAATAGCATACCCGCATCTAATTGCCCCGGAGTTGCATTGGTCAATCCGCAAAAGTGAATAGAATTGTCCGTATATAATGCATCAAAAAACCAAAATTTGTTAGTACCATCTCTATGATCTAAATCCCATAAAGTGTTTCCATCAACATCCAACTCAAAGGCCCAAGCAGCTATTTGTTTGGATCCTACGAAAAGATAGCCTCCCGTAGGACTTTTGATCACTTTGTTGACAACCGAAAAACCTTGGGGACCTGCTGCCTTATACCAAACCAACTCACCATTTATAAATCTGTAAACTTGAATATCACCTTCATCCGATTGGGAATCCGAAATTACCCGAGAGCCTTGGACCAGAAAATTTTCCTTACTTTCTATCAAGAGATTATATGTGAAAAAATCATGCTCAGCATCAAATATGATTTTTGAAGTTTCAACCGTCGACCCATCCTTAGAAAAAACCTCAATATTGATGGTTCTGTGGTTTTGATTTTCACCTTCTTTATTTTTTGAAATAAATGCCAAAATCAATTGGTCATCTATCACTCTGACAAACGGAATTTCCACATCCCCATCAGTAAAAGTTATAAACTTATCCCACAATAAATCCCCGTTGATATCATATGCAGACAGGCCAATGATATTTTCACTACTAGATCTTCCAGTCGAAAATAAATGGGAACCATCGGCAGTAAGGTTGGCAAAAATATGGTTGGTAGCGGGAATCTGCTTCAGCAGTCCACCATCTTGATCCAAAATCGAAAACCTATTGGTATTAAAAACAACAAAACCATCGTTGCTGAGCACTTCCATTCCTTTTGTCCCACCATCTCCCTCAATAAAAACCTCGTTTGAAGAATCATCAGGACTTATAGGTGCTTCTATGTTGTCACATGAAAAAACCCCAATGGTTAAAAAAAATAAAAGCCAAATTTTATTCAGATAATTCATGATTTTAATCTTTTGATAATCCAATATTTATTTGTACTAATTTAATTATAAACATTGTTTAATCAAAAAAAATAAATACAAATCCTGAATTTCAACTCACTATAAAAGGTAAAAAAATACCTTCCTTTACATCTCCCACCCCTTTCTGACAGGCTCTTGGATGTATTGATCAGCTTCAGAAATCCCTTGGGCTTTCATATTGTCATAATCCCATTCAATCAGTTTTCCGCCCAAACGCAGAGACAAAACTCCCAATAAAGTGATCTCCGTCAACCTGGATCCATATTCAAAATTGGAAGAGGCTTGGTCATTGCTTTTGATGGCATCAATCCACTCTTTGAAATGCCCCGGTGATCGTTTAAGGTATGGTTCGGGGGCTTTGATATTGTTTCTCAAAGATTCAGGAAAAACCTGTGGTTTTCTGTTTCCCCCATCATTGAAAATCACCCCTTTGGTGCCCACAAACATCGAAGCACGGCTGGGATAAACAAATCCCTTTGGAAGTGATGGATGCAGATCAGGTTTCAAACCTCCTGAGTACCAGTTGATCTTCATGGCTTTTTGCTTGCCCTTTGCAGAAAAATTGAAATAGCCGATTTCGCCATAAGGAGCAATTTTATTATCAGCATAACCTGCCGGAAATACCTGTACCGTATCCGGGCTTTCTAAGTCAAAAGCCCATGTCACAGCATCCAAATCATGACAACCAAAATCTCCCAAAGCACCGCAGCCATAATCCCAGAAATCCCGCCATGTCACCGGAACATAATCCTGATGGAAGGGGACCATTTCCCTGGGACCAATCCATTGATCCCAATCAAATCCAATCGGCATGGTACTTTCTCCTTTTGGAAGTCCCTTCAATCCGGGAAGCCACCTCCCGGCAGGCACCCAAGCATGGCATTCCTTGACTTCTCCTATAACCCCGGCCCTGAGGTATTCCACTGTTTCCCTGATGCCATCTGCTGCATGACCTGAATTTCCCATTTGAGTAATCAAACCGGTTTCCTTGGTCACTTTGGCCACTTCCCTGGCTTCCCAGATATTGTGGGTTAAGGGTTTTTCACAATACACATGTTTGCCCATTTTCAAGGCCATCAAGGTAATGTAAGCATGGGTATGGTCTGGCGTAGAACAAACAATGGCATCCAGATCTTTGGATTCCTCCATCATTTTTCTAAAATCATCGTATTGGGCAAGACGTTTTCTATCTCCTTTTCCTTCATAAAAGTCTTCAATCAGTTCTGCTGTAGGTCCTCTTCCCGCTTCTGAGCGATAGTAAAAATCAGCCAAGTTCCAATAGTATGCCGGATCGGCAATGGCAGAAATATTTACATCATCCAACTTTAAAAATGCCTGTACATTTTGTTTTCCCTTTCCTCCTGCCCCGATAATCCCAAGGTTTACTTTATCGCTTGGGGCAACAAATCCTGGTCCTCCCAAAACATGTCTCGGCACAATCATAAATCCTGCACCGCTTAGTAGTGAAGCTTTAACAAAATCTCTTCTGGAAAATGGCGTTTTTTTCTTGTTCATGATTTGGGGATTGTTTTGAGGTTATTAAAATATTCTTTGTGCCTTTGTGTCTTTGTGGGATTATCTAACCTTCTTCGGTTTCAATTCCTCAAAGAATATATCATCATTCGGCACTTCGAAATCCATGCTGATAACTTTCATGTTGTTGTCCATATTAAATTTTAGCGTACCGAAGTTGAACCAAGCATGTTTTTCATCCCAGATAATTTCAAAGGTATCATGATGCCAATGCCTTAAACTGGCATTCAGTCTAGGGGAATTTGAGAATAGCAATCGTAACTTATCTCCCTCCTGCTTTACCTCAATTTTTCCATAGATTTCAGAATCGTAAGTTCCTGCATATGCTGAAAGAGTGAGCGAAGGTTTAGTATTGGGAATTCGCCTTGCCTTAATGTCCGCAATTCTAGTATCCTTAAGTTCGTTTTCATTGACCCTTTTAAGCAAATCAGTTGACCAATTTTTTTCTCCTGTTCCCAACATCTGATCCAAAGCATAATAGGTTGCTGCCATAATGGGGCTTTTGTGTCCATTGGTCAGGACAACGACTCCCAGCTTTTGGTCAGGGATTAAAGTAACAGCCGTAATCATCCCATCATAGCCCCCTGTATGTCCTACCATAAAGTTACCGTGAAAATCCCCAATGTTCCATCCCAGTCCATAACCACTGAAATGCCTTCCCAAGTCATTTTTGGAAGTATGGTCTACGACATTGACATTGTGCATGGTCCAGACTAAATTTCGGGTCTGCCTTTTCAGCAAGGTGTCTTGCCCATGAATTCCATGGTTCAGGTTGAATATCATCCACTTGGCTACATCATTGACTGAAGAAATTATTCCTCCCGTAGCCCCGATGGTCTCCCAATCCTCAAAGGCAATCGGGAAATTCTTACCTTCCTCTCTTCCGTGGGCAGTGGTATAGTTGCTTTTCTTCATTAAGTCTTTGGCAGTGGTAATCGACCGGTCCATTCCCAAATGCTCCAAGATTCTTTCCTGAACATTCTCCCCCCAACTTTTTCCGGTCACTTTTCTGATTACTTCACCCGCTGTGATATACATCAGATTGGAGTATCCATAGCCCGACCTGAAATCATAAGCCTGCGGTACTTTACCTGCACGCTTGATCAATTCAGCTGCATCTGCTTCGGATTTGTACCAGATGACATCCCCACTGAATGTCCCCAAACCAACCCTGTGGCTCAACAGATCCCGAATAGTCACATTGCCACTGATCCATGGATCGTCATATAGGGAGAAATAAGGCAGATAATCTTTCACTTTATCATTCCAACCCAACTTACCTTCCTGAACAAGCATACCGATAATGGCCGATGTAAACGCTTTAGAATTGGAAGCAATGGCATATAGGGTATTGGAATCCGGCTTTTCACTTTTACCAACTTCCTTAGTGCCGTAATTCCCTGTAAATACAAGCTGACCATCCTTTACAATTCCAATACTTGCCCCCGGAACATCCCAATCTTTGACCATCTGCTCAAAATAGGCATCAAGTTTTTTGAAATCGGGGTAATTTTGTGCATTGGTACGGAGTGAAAAAATCAGGAAAAAGACGACCAAAAACGATAGGTGATTTTTCATATATTTAAGATTGGATTGAATCAGCCTCAATTTAGGAAAGGGGGAGGATTGAACCAAAAAATTCATCTATAATCAATTTCTAGGTTGTTGGCTTTCTACCTTGATCACCATTTTTTTTCGATATTACCATTATTAAATCAAAGCTTCAAAAAATCCCCAGCAAACGCATCTACCCTTTTCCAATCCGTATATTCTATGGCTGATTTCGGAAATATTGGGCCTTTGGTAATGACCATAATCAATCTGATCATTAGCTTATCCAAAAAATTATATTTGGAATAATCCAGCATCCCGGCAAAAACTCCTACTAAGGAAGGTTTCCAGAAAATACCTCCCAAAAACTTACTTACATATGGATTGGTAATTTCATTATTTTTTTCTGGTTTTCTCGCTACCAAATTGACGGAGATAAAGGCGGCTTTTTTACTATTCAGAATTTCGTGATTTTCTTCTATAAACTTGATGATTTTTTCATTGTGCTTGCCATATCGGATACTAGAGGCAATAATTATTTTCCCATATTCCTCTAGCTCTCCACTGAAAAAATCTATATGAAATAGGTGTGTTTCTCTATCCTTTTCATTTAAAATTTTTGACAGATACCCGCAAATTTTCAATGTTTGCCCATCGACTGTAGAATATATAATGACTGTATTTTTTTCCATCGGAAAAGGTTTTTCTGTTCAAGTTTTTGATTTCAGAACTTGTTGGAATATGAGTGAGATCATTCGGCGACAAAATTAATCTTAATTCTAGGTTAAGTTAAAGATAGATAAACTAAGGAATAGAAAAAAACTATCAGCTTTCAATTATGATAAAAGTCATCTCTTAAGGTGTTTATGGTCAACTCTCTTTTATAGCTTATTCTATACCTTGACCATTATTATAAATCCATGAACTATTCAACCAATTCTAAAAAATATTGACTTATGAGGTTTTTAACAAAAAGCAGTAGACCAGTATGGTTGGTACTGTTAATTACATTTGGAAGTTTAGGTTTCATTGCAAGTTGTACGCATGAAGACACCTTGAACCCCTCCAATCCAGATGTCCCCTCCACTTTGGAGCCTTTGGACAAGCAAGTTCGTGTTCAGGTAGCTTATGACGCCACGGAAGTGGCAATTAAGTTTGTCTGGAAAACTCAGGAAAAACTTTATCCTGAGGGTATGGCCAATGTTGGCAAAAATTATCCCATGCAGTTCCATGATATTCTCCAACATGACGGAACTAAATTTGACCGTTTTCCTTCTGCTCAAAGACTACAGGAAGATAGGATTACCTTTATGATTGACAAGCATGAAGGTGGAATTCAGGGTTATGCAAGAATGGGTTGTGGCATTACCTGCCATACAGGAATGGAGGATCACAATTTACTGACTAATGACGTTTTGGACCATTGGCATTATAGAGCAGCACGAAGTGGTCCTATGGGATATGCTGAAGATGTGGCCGTTGATAATGTATCCAGGATAAGAGATGATTTGGGAACGATGCCAACAAAATTTTTACGCTCAGGTGGAGATAGATTAAGGGAAAATCAGTCAGCAATCATAGGTTCAGGCCATCCTGTACTGGAAGATGGATTGCCACGATTTGTTTTTAATAAAGGAAAGTCTATGCCAGGAGGTTTTGTTGTGCCCGGGTTTTTTCTCCCAAATAGATCTAATACTACCATGATTGACTCCCATATTGATATTCCACAGATTAAAGATGTCTCAAATAACATCAGTTTATTGGTAGTCTATCAAGATCGGACTTTTGATCCTATTGAAAAGGTCAATGCCATAGATTTAGGGTATTTGGCGTGGTTGGCCACAGGGATGGTAGCTCATTTGCCCGCTCATTTGAGGGATGAAACAAGTGCGGATTTTACTGCTTGGAAAAACTATTGGGCAACCGAAACCGGTATATCAACTGAAGCAGCTGCAATTACAAAACTTGATCAGGTTCACCAAGAATGGGTTGCATCTGGTAAAAAGGCCATGGTTACCCGTAGTGTTGGTTTTATTTATAATTCTGATCAACATGATATTACCTCGGAAAGGGATTTCAATGCGGACAGAAATGAGTGGACAGTAATTCTAAAGAGAAAACTTTCTACAGGTTCAGCTAAGGATGCCAACCTTTCCACACTTCCCAATGGAGGTAAATTTACCATCAGCTTTGCCATGCACGATTCCGGAGCGGGATCTGAAACACATGATATTTCTTTACCCTATGAAATTTCTAATGCTGATAATGCAGATCTCCAAGCCAAGCAAGTTTCAAGCATCTCTAATGTAGAATGGGGCACTGTTCCAGCATTGGATACTTATTGGGTAAAGCAGGCAGTTATGCCAAGATTCACAAATGATTGGTTGAGAAGTGGGGCGCATCCCGGTTCAGGAAGCATTGAATCTACCAAGTGTATAACCTGCCATACAGAGAGCAACAATGTGATCTTTACACAAGGCGTGTTGAACTAAAGCATTGTATCCAGGATGCAGATAACATCTGGGGGAGAAAGACTAAGGGTAGTTTTATGGAATTCAACCATTATCAATTCTCCCTCAAATTTTAAAAGTATCAAAAAACACAAATTAATCTAAAGAGCCATGGAATTAAAAAATATACTTGTGATTTTCTCGACCTTGCTCATATTTATTCTGGTCCTGAATTCATGCTACTACGATCAGATCGTCCCACCTGAAATTGATATATCAGATGTACCCCCCCAGTCATTTAGCGGGGATATTATTCCGATATTCAATCAGAGCTGCAATAATGCCGGATGTCATAGCGGTGCAGTAAGTCCCGACTTGAGACCTGCCAATGCTTACAGTGCTTTGACAAATGGAGGCTTTATCAATACAAGTTCTCCGGAATCAAGTGAATTATATCAATGGATGTTGGGTAATCGATCGACACCAATGCCACTGTCAGGTCCTAACGCAGACTACAATAGAAGAGTGTTAAGATGGATCACTGACGGAGCCTTAAATAATTGAAAATTTTTACCATGAAAAAGATGAATCCCATGCTAAAATATATCAAAGCATCAACAATCTTGCTGTTTATGACCTACCTGATTTCAGGGGCTTACGCTCAGGAAACAGAAGAAAAGAAAAAAGAAAATCCGGAAGATGAGGTTCAAACCCTTTACATTCATAGTCGTCCCTTACAAAGAGTGGGGAATACTTTTGAAAGTACCTGGTTGATTGACAACCAAACTGTCTTGGTTCCTTTGAGGAAAACTTTCCAGTTTGATATTTTACACAGATTTGGGACGGTAAACAATGGATACAGTGACTTCTGGGGGCTTTATGCACCTTCCAATATTAGATTAGGTTTTGCTTATACACCAATAAACAACCTCATGGTGGGTTTTGGCTTCACCAAATTCAATTTGCTTTGGGATTTCAATGCGAAATATGCCATTCTTAAAGAACAAGGTCCAAATCCTAAACCTGTGAGTCTGACCTATTTTGTAAATATGGCTGTAGATACCAGGCCTTCTGAAAATTTCACTTATGGCTCAGACCGGTGGAGCTATTTTCATCAGATTATGTTGGCTAAAAAGTTGAACAGGGATGTATCAGTTCAAGGTTCATTAAATTTTAGCCATTTCAATGCCGTTGAAGCATTTATTGACCCCGAGGGAGATAAACAAGCCTTGATGCGAAATGACCATTTTTCATTCACCTTGTTAGGTAGATATAAAGTTTCTGATGCTTTATCCTTCATCGGAAACTATGACCAACCTCTTACCCAGCATCCAACCAATAACCCCAATCCAAATGTTTCCTTGGGTTTGGAATTGGCTACACCACTTCACGCTTTTCAGGTTTTTGTTGGGAATTATCAATGGATTGTACCTCAGTATAATAATGTCTTCAATAGAAATAATTATGAAAAAGGTCAGTTCTTGATTGGTTTCAATATCACAAGGTTATTAGATGTAAAAGAGGAAAATCTGAAAGAAATGGTATTCAAAGAGAAAAAAGGACCTAAAAGGAAAAATAAATTGTAAGGTTGAATTTTGATTAAAAAAAGCATCGGTTCAGCCGGTGCTTTTTTTAATGATTATTTTTAAAAGTAGGTAAATGAGTGGCTAATATTTTTTTTCTCCCAAATCCCGATAATCACATAATTGGTTATCAAAACGTGTAAAAAATCACATAATCGGAACTAATTGTGCGAAAAGACGAAAACGACATCATCCTTATATAACCTCAAAGCTTATTTTCAAAAATGTATTTCAAAAATTCAACGGTCTTATCTGCTAGAAACAATGGGATATTCAATAACCCATTATTGAATTCTAAATTTCTAAGGGAAAATCGAACCTTAATTTTAGGTTCGTAAGATTGAGAATAGTAAGCCAAACTTTTACTTCTGATGTTTTCATCTGATTTTACTTCAATCGGGATGATTTCATTCTTGTACTGAATCAGAAAATCAACTTCTGCTTTGCCATTGGAAGTCCAATATCTTGGCATCACATCCAATTGTGGCAATAAAGCCTGCAATATGTAGTTTTCCGAAAATGCTCCTTTGAATTCTGTGAATAATCTGTTTCCCTCTTTGAATGCCATGGGGTCGAGTTCTGATTTTCTTCTCAGCAAACCAACATCCAACATGTATATTTTGAATGCGGACAGGTCATCATAAGCCGACAAAGGCAAATTGGGTTTATTGTTTTTACTAACCTTGTAGACAAACCCGGCTTGAATAAGCCACAAAAGGGCATCTTCATATTCTCTTGCCCTGGCACCTGTCTTTACCACCTGATATAGAAATTTTTTGTTTTCCCTGGAAAGCTGTGAAGGAATGGAATCCCATGTGTATCCAATTTTAGGAATGTCTTTTAATTCAGTATGTTTTGAAAAGTCCAATTCATAAGCCTGACGGATATCATTCAGAACTTGTTGCGTTCGCTCTATGTCAAATTCTTCCAGTAGAATTTTTGCCGCCTCGGGCATACCTCCTGAAATAAAATACATTTTGAATTTTTCTTTGAGGGAATTGAAGAATAAGTCAGGTATGGGATTTGTAGGAGTCACAGTGTTTACAAATTCATATAAATTGGCATCGGCTTTTTGGAGAAACTCCATAAATGTCAAAGGAAAAGCTTCCAAAAATTCCACTTTACCCACCGGGAAAGAAGCCTGATTCCCCAGCGTAATTCCCAACAATGACCCTGCACAGATGATATCATATTCCGGGGCCTTTTCATTAAAATACTTCAGCGCATTCAAGGCAGCTTTGCATTCCTGAATTTCATCAAACACAATTAATGTTGAATTAGGCTGAATAGCATGACCGTGTACCAATGAAAGGTTTTGAAGTAAACGCTGCGGGTCTTTTGTAACCTCAAAAAATTGTTTGAGATCGGTCTGCTCATCAAAGTTGAAATAGGCTATATCCTCGTAAGCCTTCTGGCCAAAGCTTTTGATCAAGGAAGTTTTGCCTACTTATCTTGCACCTTTGATGATCAAAGGCTTTTTGCTTTTCCTGTTTTTCCAAGCATATAACTTGGCTTCCAAATCCCTTTCAAAAAACATAATCACATAATTTGTTGTAAAAATGTGAAAAAAATCACATAATCAGAACTAATTGTGTGAAAATGATTTAAAATTGCTCTGAATTCAATTTTTAAAAAAATAAGGAATCCGTCATGCTGATCCCAATTGCCGGGAGAAGCTTCTATACAGAATCTGGTAAACGGTAATTGTGAACTTGATTCGAACCACGGGAGATTCCTCCTGACGTAGGAATGACGGGACGATTTCATCACTCAGCCTTGCTTTTCTCCACGAGCCCTTCGGTCAGTTTATTCAAAGCTTCAACCTTGTATTCAAAATCTCCCTTTAAAGTCTCCCTGTATTTGTTGATGTTTTCCACCAATTCATTGATATCTTCAGGAATAACTTCCTCCAAAAGCTGTCGGAGTCTTTTGGCTGTGGTTGGGGATTTGCCGTTGGTACTGATGGCAATTTTGACATTGCCTTTGGTCACGATACCACCAAGATAAAAATCACAGAGTTCAGGAGTGTCAGCCACATTGACCAATAAATAGCGCTCCTTAGCCTCATCATGAATTTGCTTATTGACAGCCTTATCATCAGTGGCGGCAATGACAATATGTTTGGCGCCAAGGTACTTTTCATGATACACATCTTCAATCAAAGTCACGTTGGGAGCGTCATGTGCCAATTTTAAAAACTCCTCATTGAATTCCTTGGAAACCGCTGTCACTTGGGCTTTGGGACTGCTTTTCAACAAAAAAGAAAGCTTCTCCGTCCCCACAAATCCACCCCCGACCAAAAGGATGTTCAATTGATGCACTTTGAGAAATATGGGGTAGAGAGAATTCATATTTTAGACCTGCCTGCCGGCAGGCAGGTTTTAGATTTAAGTAAAATACAGTTGAAATAAAATAGAAATACCATTGAAATATTTTGAGCTATTTCTTGCCATTTGGTTCCTTAATTTTTCTTATAACCTATTGAAATTGTATTTCAAGAATGCCTATTCCAAAATTATATCAGGGATTATATTTCAATATATTTTGCGAAGCATATTTCTACCTTATTTCCAAAGTTATAACCTCCTGGTAAATATCCTTCAACCTATAACTTTCCCTGACAACCTCACCTGCGATGATGATGGCCGGGGCAGTGATTCCGGAGGATTGGGCTTTGGCTTGGATATCCTGAATGGTACCTGCGACAAATCGTTCTTCTTTGGTAGTGCCATTTTGGATGATGGCTATAGGCAAATCAGATTTACCGGCCTGTCGATAAGCTTTTACAATCTCAGGAAGCTTTTTGGTTCCCATAAGGATGACAACAGTGGCCGTAGATTGGGCGGCAATGGCGATATCCCTTGAAAGTTCACTGTGAGTAGTAGTTGCAGTGATTACCCAGAAACTTTCGGAAACCCCACGCTTGGTTACCGGAATCCCAACAGAACCCGGTACCGCGATGGCAGAGGTGATACCCGGCACCACTTCAGTGGGTATACCAAAAGTTTCTATATAATCTATCTCTTCGGCACCTCTTCCAAACACAAAAGGATCTCCTCCCTTTAGTCTCACCACATGTCCATGTTTCAAAGCATATTCCACACATAGCCTATTGGTCTCATCCTGCGGGCAACTGTGTTTTCCCACTCTTTTACCCACAAATATTTTTATGGCTTGGGCAGGTGCATGCTTGAGTAGTGACTTGTCAATCAGTGCATCATAGAGAACAACATCTGCTTTGTTCAATGCCAAAACTGCCTTCAAAGTAATCAATTCCGGGTCACCGGGTCCTGCACCCACTAGGGTAACTTTTGGTTTTATTTTCTCTATCATGCCGTTACCTCCTTTTCTCTATAATTGCTGATGGCTTGGAATACTTTTGCCGCGTCCTCAAAATATTGATAGGCAAAGGCCTCAGATGGCTCGTTGTTTTGGATCTGATAAGTAATTTCGGCAAAGGTTTTCCCCAATTCAATCTTACCTGATTCTGTAAATGTTTCGTCAAAGAGGGCGATGATATTTGCGTAAGAATTGGTGCTCTTGCCTTCACTCAATAAGATGGCCTTTGCTGCATTGACCATTCCTGCATAGGTATGGTAGATACTGTCTGACCATCTTTTTTCTTTGAATGCTTCCTCAGAAAGCTCCAATTTTTCTCTGGCTTCCAACAATAAGGTAGCCACCAAATCAATCACCACACCGGCACATTCGCCTACCCCAACTGCCACTTTATAAGCATCCTCATTGCCCCAGTCTACCTGATCTTCCTCGGTCAGGGTTTCTGTTTCGGTTAGCACTTTAAGGATATCATAGAAATAAATCTGTCCTTTACGGTCGTAATAATCCAAGAAAGACTCTTCACCTTCTCCAAAATTTTCAAAATCATTGATCAATATCCTTAATGCTTCGGGGCCTCTCTTACTTGGGATTTTGATCACTTTATCCGCAAATCTTCCATTGCCATTGCCAAGCGTACCACCTCCCAATAGTACCTGAAGTGCAGGAAATACAGTTTTCCCAACTTTCATGGACATCCCCTGAAATCCGATATGGGCCATATTATGCTGCCCGCAGGCATTCATGCAGCCGGAGATTTTGATGGTCAGGTCTTTGTTTTTGAGGTACTTCGGATATTCTGCCAAAATGACTTTTTCCAGTTCCTTGGCAATACCTGTACTGCTGGCAATACCCAAATTACAGGTATCTGTTCCTGGACAGGCGGTGATATCTGCGAAACTATCATAGCCTGCATCTGCCAAAGCTATTCTCTTCAATTCCTGATAGAAAAATGGTATAGCTCCAACCTGTACATCCCGAATGAGGATATTTTGTCTCAATGTGAAGCGTACCTCATTTCCTGCATATTGGCTCACCAAATCTGCCAATTGTCTGGCCTGATCGGTATAAAAATCACCCAAATGTACTTTTACCCCGATGGAAACAAATCCGGATTGTTTTTGAGGAATCACATTGGTCAGTTTCCATTGCTCATAGGTCAAATCCAAAGGCTCCTCCAGCAAGGGAAATTCAGGCTGGGGAAGCACTTTGGATTCTTCATAGGTTTGAGCGTCAATGGGATATTTTTTATAAGGCAAAGCCTTTCTTTCTTCTTCGACCAAATTGAGGAATGTTTCAAGACCTAACTCATTGATCAGAAACTTCATCCTGGCTTTAAGCCTTCTGGAACGTTCACCATGTCTGTCAAAAACCCTCAACACACCTTCAATAAAAGGAATCAATTCATCTGTTGGCAAAAATTCGGTAATCAGATCAGCGTGTCTTGGCTGTGAACCCAAACCTCCACCCAATAGGATTTTAAATCCCCTTATTTCTTCTCCATTTTCTGTTTTTACTTGGGGAATAAAACCCAAGTCATGCAGATAAGCCAATGCAGTATCCTCTTCTGAGGCAGAGAAAGCCATTTTGAATTTTCTCCCCATTTCCTGACAAACCGGATTTCTTAAAAAATATCTAAAAACCGCATCAGCATAAGGGGTGACATCAAATGACTCTTTGGGATCCACACCGGCAGTTTCGGAAGCTGTCACATTCCTTACCGTATTTCCGCAAGCTTCCCTTAAGGTCACATCGTTCTTTTCCAATTCTGCCCAAAGGGCCGGTGTCTCGTCCAAACTGACATAATGGATCTGAATATCCTGCCGGGTTGTGATATGAAGTCTTCCGGTAGAGTATTTGTCAGAAACATCTGAAATCCTCTTCAACTGTTCTCCCGTAGCTTTTCCATAAGGTAATTTGATTCTGATCATTTGTACCCCGGGCTGCCTTTGACCATAAACTCCTCGGGCTAGCCGGAGACTACGGAATTTTTCCTCATCTATTTTCCCTTCCCTGAAAAGCCTGATTTTTCTTTCCAACTCAAGGATGTCCTTTTCCACAATGGGATTTTCGATTTCCGTTCTGAAGCTTTGCATCTTTTTATTTATTTTCCCTATCGGGTTTGTGGTTTAATGGTAATTTATGAACGAAGTACTATGTACAAAGTACCAAGTACATCTCACCCTTAGAGGTAAATTGAATCAATTAAAGTTTTCTGTAAGTTTGATTTCTTATGTTGACTCAATACTTGGTACTTTATCTGTCATACAACTTGTCCGCCGTATCGAATGGTACAACCCCCTATTTTATACTTTTTACAACTGCCCAAGATGGTGGCAATACTTGGTACTTGGTTCATTATACTTGGTACTTGGTTCATTGTACATTGTACATGTTACATCCGCTTATTCAATAAACCCAACACTCACAGTATCATAGCTACCCTCATCAATAAGAATAAAACTGCCGTTGGATTTATTTTCGGTATAACTATCAAAGTGAATGGGCTTGCTCAAGCGTAAATTCACTTTCCCAATGTCATTCAGTTTCAGTTGCTGCGTAGGTTCCTCGCCTGAGAAATCAGTGTGAATAAGAGACTCAATACTGTCGACCTTTGCTAAAACCCTGTTCACACCATGTTGAAGTGTAAATTTGTCCCCAACCCTTAACGGCTTATTATTGACCTGACAGATTGTGGCAGCAATTTGCTTTTCGGATTTGGGGAGTTCGTTGGATTTGACCAACATGTCTCCTCTGCTGATATTTACCTCATCCTCCAATGTCACAGTCAAAGAGGATCCTGGAGTAGCAACCTCATATTCCTGATCGAATAAACTAATGGATTTGATCTTGGATTGTGTTAAGGATGGCAAAACCGTCACCTCATCGCCCACATTCAGGTTACCTCCATATAGCACCCCTGAGAAACCTCTAAAGTCATGAAATGCTTCGGTTTTAGGGCGAATGACATACTGAACAGGAAAACGGGCTACCGAACTTTCCTGTAAGTCCCCAGTCTCCAAAACTTCCAAATGATCCAATAAGGTATTCCCAACAAACCAAGGCATCAACTCCGATTGCTTGGCGATATTTTCTCCCTTCAAAGCCGAGATGGGAATAAAAGTAATTTGTTCTGTATTGAAATTACTTTTCTCCACAAGGGCTTCAAAGTCAGTTTTTATTTTGAGATAAACATCTTCATCATAGTCCACCAAATCCATCTTATTGATCGCAACCACCACATGGCTGATGCGTAGCAGGTTACTGATAAAGAAGTGTCTATATGTTTGCTCAATGACACCTTTCCGGGCATCAATCAATATGATGGCAACCTGAGAAGTTGAAGCGCCTGTAACCATGTTACGGGTATACTCGACATGACCGGGAGTATCAGCTATGACGAAGTTGGTTTTGGCCGTATTGAAGTAAATATGGGCCACATCGATGGTAATACCTTGTTCCCTTTCGGCTACCAAACCATCAGTCGCCAAGGAAAAATCCAGATAATCAAAGCCACGTTTACGGCTGGTTTTTTCTATTGCCTCCAACTTGTCGGTAGTCAGTGACTTCGTATCATACAGCAATCTACCGATGAGGGTACTTTTACCATCATCCACGGAACCTGCTGTCGCTATTTTTATGAGTTTTTTACTTTCCATTTAATTAGAAGTGAGACGTGAGACATAAGACGTGAGACTTGGCCTCAGCTGATATTTTAATGCCACTAAGTCACGAAGACTTATGGTTTTTTGATTTTATTTCTAGAACTCCATTAGGCAGTATGAAGACTGCAAGGTTTGTGGTCCAAGACTGAAGTGGTGAACCATTTGCGAGTCTTGGTACTTTATACTTTGTACTTTCAAATCAAAAATACCCAACCTTTTTCCTTTTCTCCATGGCGGCTTCCGACCTTTTGTCGTCAATCCTGGCACCTCTTTCTGAGATGGTGGAATCCCTGATTTCAGCGACTACGGCATCTAGGGTTTCAGCTTCTGAAAGTACTGCAGCAGTACAGGTCATATCTCCTACCGTTCTGAAACGGACCATTTTTTCAAATACTTCCTCGCTGTTTTCCCTGTACACATGCTCATTGGCTGTCCAAATCAATCCGTCACGGAAAAAGACTTCTCTCTTATGCGCAAAGTAGATGGAAGGTATTTCGATATTTTCAGTTTTGATATATTCCCAAACATCAAGCTCAGTCCAGTTGGATATTGGGAAAACACGGACATTCTGCCCTTGGTGTATTTTGCCATTGAGCATGTCGAAAAGCTCTGGTCGCTGATTTTTCTCATCCCACTGACCGAAGTCATCCCTTACCGAAAAAACCCTTTCCTTTGCTCTTGCCTTTTCTTCATCCCTCCTTGCACCACCGATACAGGCATCAAATTTGAATTCCTCGATGGCATCCAATAAGGTAGTAGTCTGCAAAGTGTTTCTGCTGGCATACCTGCCCCTTTCTTCCGTCACTTTTCCCTGATCGATAGAATCCTGTACATTTCTGACAATCAATTCCAAACCCAATTCCGCCACAAGCTGATCCCTGAACTGAATAGTCTCCGGGAAATTATGACCCGTATCAATATGTAAAAGGGGAAAAGGAATCCTTGCAGGATAAAATGCCTTTTGGGCAAGCCTGACCAAAGTGATGGAATCTTTACCTCCTGAAAATAACAACACAGGCTTTTCAAACTGCGCCGCCACCTCCCTCAGGATATGAATCGATTCCGCTTCTTTGGGGTTTGGTATAAGTAGGTTTGACATAGTGATTAAATCTTTATGTTTTTTATTCCATTTTTACTTCATCGTTCTTCATTCAATGCTCGATATTCTAAATTTTGAATATCGAATGTCGAATGATGAATTCCAAAGTCTGAATTCTTTGTTCTCTCTTGTCTCTTGGTTCTTGACTCTTGGTTCTTATCTCGCATGCAACCCACACTCCTTCTTCGATTCTTCCCACCACCATCTGCCTGCGCGGGCATCTTCACCATCTGATATGGCCCTTGTACAAGGTGCACAGCCAATGCTGATGAATCCTTTGTCATGCAATGGATTGTAAGGAATCTTATTCTCTTCGATATAAGCTATCATTTGATCGAAAGACCAATCCAACAAAGGATTGAATTTGATGATGTTGTTTGCGTCATCCCACTCAATCTTTCTCATGGAGGATCGGTTGGCACTTTGCTCTGCACGAAGACCTGTCACCCAAATGCTGTTTCCGGCCAAAGCTCTTTTTAAAGGTTCCACCTTCCTTACATAGCAACAGGACTTTCTATGTTCAACCGAATCATAAAAACCGTTGATCCCTATTTTATCCACCAGATTTTCAACGGATTGTCTTTCAGGATATAATACCTGTATTCTCTTTTTATATTTACTTTCTGTTCTTGCAATTAGATCTAACGTCTCCGGAAAAAGCCTGCCGGTATCCAAAGAAAAAATATGAACAGGAAGGTTGTTTTCTGCAATCAATTGGGTAACCACCTGATCTTCCTGTCCCAATGATGTAGAGAAGACTACTTTCCCGGGAAAGAGATCAGACAAAAAGCCAAGTGCTTCTGCAGGACTTAGCTTTTCCACTTTTTCACTCAACTTATGCAAATTCGTTTTTAGGCTCATCTTTTTCAATTTTTGTGGCACCTTCCCAAGCGCGCTCGTGGAGATAATAAAGGGCTATTTTGGTGACCACCTCAATGGAACCGATGGAGAGTGCCATCACCAATTGACCTGTTACAAAAAATGAAATCACCATGGTGTCAATCGTACCGACTATTCTCCAGGAGATGGATTTGGCAAAACTCTTGACATTGGTGTCCTGACCTTTACTGTTTACAAACCATTTTTTAAGAGGCTGATCTAGAATCATACATTTTTTATTAAACTCAGAAACAAAAGTATATAAAACCTATAAATATTATCGGGTAAATGAGCAAAAAATTTTATTCTTTATCCAAAATATCTGCTAATGACTTGTTTTCCAATACATTAAGCATTTCATCTCTTACCTGAATCATTACCTTATTCAACCCACATTTAACTTCACTTTTACATTCCACACAGGGTTCGTAGTAATTGAGACTCACACATGGCAATAAGGCTATAGGCCCATCTAGCAAACGGATCACCTTGGAAAGCGGCACATCTTTGGGTTCTTTGATCAGGTAATAGCCGCCCCCTTTACCTTTCTTGCTGCCTAGTATCCCGGCTTTTTTGAGTTCAAGTAATATGTTTTCCAAAAACTTATGGGAAATACCATATTCCTCTGATATATCCTGAATTAAAACAGTTTTTTGGTCTCTATGCTTGCCGAGGTAGGTCAGGGCATGAAAAGCGTATTTGGTTTTTTTGGATAGCATGGTTACAAAAATAGGGGAAAAATCGGGACGGCAAAGGGTGGGGAATTGGAAAATTAAAAAATTGGAAGATTGGGTGGAATGGAAAGCAAAATCAGGATACTTTAGATGAATAAATTCGAAATCCTCAAAAACTTCAGAAAACTTAACCAAAGAAAGAGGATCAATGAATAAGATCTTTTTGACAGGTTCTGATGTCTTGAAATGGCAATTAGTTAGAACCATTAAAATATTTGCTGGTAAAATTAAATTTAGAAATTTCATATTTATCTTTCTAGGTGAATTACATAAAAGAAAGAGAAGGTGGGATTCTTTACTAGTAATTCTATTTCAATTTATACTTATACAGGTTGGCTTCACCATCATCAACAGATCCGATCAGATAGTCATCATTTTGAGAAACTGAAATTAAATTCAGCTGTTGATCCAATTCCAAAACTTTGATTGGATTACCATTCCAATCATATACCAAAATAGTGTTGCTGTACATGGCATTTTCTTTCATTGTTTTGCCTGAATATAAAATATAGATAAAATTATCAGACACCGATGTGCTTAGGCAGCCATACTTGTTGTCTGATTCCATTGTAGAAATGAAGTAACCTGTACTAATAAGTGAACCTGAATTACCTCCAAAGGAAGGAGGCCAAAACCTGGTTGCATTTTCCAACTCCAATGATCCATTAAGTCCAATTCTAACAATGTCGAAATTAAATGAAGATCTGGAAGTAGATACAAATTTTCCTCCCGAAGGCCGCATAAGAATGTCTCCCTGATAGGCAATAGACAGAATATGGTGATTAAATGCTGCAAGGTCCTTACTGAACGGATATTCGCCGAAAAATTCACTAGGTAACTTTTCATCGGTTTTTGAAACTGCAAATCGCTTTTCAAAAGAGCCTGTTCCAACAAATAGGCTGTCTTGAACTTTAATTAATTTGTGATAATTAAGATTAAAGTTTGAGGTTGTATTTATACAGGTATCCAACTTATTGTTTTGAGACAACACTGAAGAGAGATTGAATTCCTGATAGGAAAATTTATTCCTATTGTTTACGCCAACAACATTAGACCCATTTCCAGTTAATTGTAGACTTGCAGGAAAGGACAATTCACAAGGTCCATAACCCATTTTCCCAAACTCTGCTACCTTTTTTTCTTCATTCAGGTCTATAATGGTAAAATGATATTGGAAATTTGGGTTAGAAACAATCAGCAGTTCTCCCACAACCAATAATTCATATGCTTTTTGGATGTTGTCACTGACTGCAAGTCTATTTCCTGTAACCGTTTGGTATTCCTTAAACCCAAAAAATTCCTCAGGATTTTTGTTGTTCTTGCTACAACCCAAAGTCACAATCAAAAAGCATATAGCGATAATTGATAAATTGATTTTTTTCATATTTTAAAGAATTGGAGATTGATAGAACCAATGTAGGATTGAATTCATAGATCCAATTTAAAGAGAAATCTGTAAAAACAAAGGTTTAGGTTTTATTATTCTTTATTAAATAGATTTCAACTTGATTTTCAGATCAAAAAAATACTAACGTTCTAAGTTAAAAATAAAAGCCCTTGAAAACCGCAATTTTCAAGGGCTTGATTGTTCTTTGAAGTTTCTGAAAAACTCGAAGAACTGAGATTATAAGAAATCTTCGAGGTCTGGACGATCTCAAAGATTAAATCAATTCCACACTTCGCTTCACAAAGGCAGTCAGGTCTTTGCCGGTAAGCATACCTTGGGAAAGCAAGGCTAAATCAAACGCCTGCTTGGCAAGTTTGGTTTGCGCCCCTTCATCCTCGGACTTGAGCAGCTTGTCAACAACCGGATGATTTCCGTTGATGGCTACTTTGTAGTGGTCAGGCATCGCTCCGTAGAAACTCATTCCCCCGCCCATCTGTGCCATGTCCTTCATCCTGCGCATAAATTCATCCATGGTCACTGTCACAGGCATCTCCTCAGGACTTAATCCTTCGACTTCTACTGTATAGTCCTTGTTGTTGATTGCTTTTTCGAAGATTTCTTTGACCTTGGTGGATTGTTCTTCAGTTAACAAGTTGGCATAAGTGTCTTCTTTCTGGATCAGTTTTTCTGCAACATCAGCATCTACACGCTTCAGTTGGGTCTTTTCCTCTTTGCCTTCCACATGTTGAATAAAGTGACTGTCAATAGGAGAGTCCATTACCAAAACATCATAATCCTTTTTGTTTGCCGATTGGATAAATCCATCCTGTTTGTTGACATCGGTAGCATACAGGTATATGGTCTGCTCATTTTTGTCTGTCTGAATGGCTTTTACCTTTTCCTTGTATTCGGGTAGGGTGAAATATTCCCCTTTGGTATTCTTCAGCAATGCGAAATCCTTACCTTTTTCGGCAAATTTGTCCTCGCTGATCATTCCGTATTTCACAAAGAGTCCGATATCATTCCATTTCTCTTCATAAGCTTTTCTGTCTTTTTTGAAGAGTTCGCCCAATTTATCCGCCACCTTTTTGGTGATATAGCTGTTGATTTTTTTCACATTGCTGTCAGCTTGCAAAAAGCTCCTTGACACATTCAATGGAATATCCGGTGAGTCAATCACCCCATGCAACAACATCAGGAATTCAGGTACGATGTCCTTTACTTCATCCGTGATAAATACCTGACGACTGAAAAGTTTGATCTTGTTTTTCTGCATTTCAAAATCGTTCTTGATTTTAGGAAAATACAGCACTCCTGTAAGATTGAAGGGATAATCAACATTCAAATGAATCCAAAACAAAGGATCTTCACCCATTGGATACAATTGCTTGTAGAAAGCCAAATAATCTTCATCTTTCAGGTCATTGGGGGATTTGGTCCAGATTGGGGTAGTGGTGTTGATGATATTGTCTACATCCACAGACTTCCATTTCTTTTCTCCTTTGTCATCGACACCATCTTCCACGCTATCGGATTTTGTGCCGAACTTGATGGGAACAGGTAGGAATTTACAGTATTTGTCCAAAATCCCCTGAAGCTTCCACTTGTCCAGAAATTCTTCTGAATCTGCATTGATGAAAAGTGTTACATCTGTTCCACGGTCTTTTCTATCACCTGCACTGATTTCAAACTCGGTGCTTCCGTCACAGGTCCATTTGGCAGCCTCAGCACCTTCTTGATAGGATAGGGTATTGATTTCGACCTTGTCGGCGACCATAAAGGCAGAGTAGAAACCCAAACCGAATTTACCGATGATTTCATTGGCATCTTTGGCGTCTTTAAATTTCTCCACAAACTCAGCTGCACCTGAGAATGCAATCTGATTGATGTACTTCTTAATTTCTTCTGCTGTCATCCCCAGACCTCTATCGGAAATGGTGATGGTCTTTTTGTCTTTGTCAAAGGCTACTTCAACGGTGATGTCACCAAGTTCTCCGGCGTATTGACCCAATGTGGCCAACCTTTTGATTTTTTGGGTGGCATCCACTGCATTGGAAACCAATTCGCGGAGAAAAATCTCATTGTCAGAGTATAAAAACTTCTTGATGATCGGGAAGATATTCTCGGTATGTATCGAGATGGTACCTTTTTCCTGCATAGCTATCGTTAGTTTAAGTTGAATAACATTTTGTAATGAAACACCCTTATCAAGTGCTGTTCCAAATAGGTTTTGGTGTCATTTTGGCAGAAAACTTATGTACCCTCAGAAAATTTAGTTGATAAAAATATGACTCAAGTCATAAAATTATACCACCGATTACAACCTTTACTGACTATTTATAGTCTTTGATGCAATAGATTTAAACCGATGAAAATAATTGTAATCAGTCAATGCACCCCAAGAGAAAAAATTATTGTTCAGCAAATTGTTAAAAATTTTGACAATGTGACGGTGCTCCAATCTAAAAAATGGACAGGCATCAAGCTTAAGAAGGAAAATCAAGGGCTTAGTGGAAAAAATTCAAAATCACGCTCATTTTTAGATCAAAACGGCTTGAGATTTTTTTACAAATTCCATAAAGAGTCCATCCGCTTAAAAACAAAACACGTCAAACTTGAAGATCATCATTTTACCAAAGTGAGCATGCCTTTCAGTGAAATCAATTCCACGAGCGGGCAAGAGTTCATTGAATCTCTTCAGCCTGACATTTTATTTACCTGTAATGCACCTATTCTGCGGGGCAGAATATTGGATATCCCGAAAATTGCCGCTATCAACGCGCACTATGGAATCCCTCCTCATTACCGTGGAAACGACACCCTATTTTGGGCCTATATCAAAAAAGATTTTGAGAATTTAGGAGGCTGTCTCCACTACATTACTAAAGGAGTTGATCGGGGTAACATTCTTGCTGAGGTATTCCCCGAATTAGAACCAAAGGACAGTTTGGTACATGTAGACATCAAAACCTCAGAATTGTTGGCAAAAGCCACTGTTAAAATCTTGAAAGACATTGAAAATTGTGATTTGATTCCTAAAGGTAAAGAGCAGGTGGAAATTGGAAAAAATTACAAATTATCTGAAAAGACACTGGTACATCATTTAAAATATCTTGCTAAAGTCAACCTAGGAGTCCTCAAACCATTGCCCAGGAAAGAAAAGACAGTCTTCTATCTTCATTGAGATTTTGAGATAAGATCATTCCGCAAACTTTTTATATTTGTCCCATGCTCAAAGAAATTGCTGTACTCATCCAAAAAGAAATCACCCTTGAATGGCGTCAAAAGTACGCCTTGAACGGCATCTTATTGTATGTAGTCTCAGCGGTTTTCATCACTTATCTCAGTGTAGGTGCGAAACAGGGAAATATTGATATTCCGACATGGAATGCCTTGTATTGGATCATCATCCTTTTTTCAGCTGTCAATGCCGTTGCCAAAAGTTTTGTTCAGGAACATCAGGGAAGGCAGTTGTATTATTACATGATCGTCTCACCTGAATCCATCATCATATCCAAGATGATTTACAATACCCTTTTGACCCTGATTTTGGCGCTTTTAGGATATTTGGTGTTCAGCATCATTCTTGGCAATCCTGTGGCAGATCAGGGCATGTTTCTTTTGAACCTCATTTTGGGTGCGGTTGGCTTTTCGGCTTGTCTTACCATGGTTTCCGGAATTGCTTCCAAAGCAAGCAACAACGCCACCTTAATGGCAATCCTCAGTTTTCCGGTGATCATTCCCATTCTATTGATGGCGATTCGTGTTTCCAAAAATGCCATAGACGGCTTGGACTGGTCGGTAAGTGTGGATAAGATTATAACCCTGATTGCCATCAATGCTATAATAGCGGTGACAGCTTATATTCTGTTCCCGTACTTGTGGAGAAGTTAGGGGAGAGGGCTCGAAAAAAAAATGAATCCCGCGAAGACGCAAAGGCGCAAAGAGAAATTTTAAATAAAATGGATAGTCCACTTTTTTGCCAGCAACCCAAGATTATATTTTAAACAGGTTGGATGTTTGAAGTCCCCTGCCGGCAGACATGGATGTACCGGACATTTAAATTTACTTGCGAGAATTATATTGACTTATCATTTTACTTGAATCATAGTGTAAATACTTAATAAAATGTATTACCTCTTTAATTCATCATCAGCTCATTAAGAATAATGTATAGTGATTTCGGAATCTAAATCATAATAATTTCTTTGCGCCTTAGGGTCTTTGCGGGAAACCTAAAATCATCCCAATTTCTTTGCGTCTTAGCGTCTTGGTGGGAAACCAATCGCCTTACCCCAACTTATATTACAAAAAGCACAGGAATCAGAAACTTATGACCTATTTTTGCGATTGAGTTAGCAAAATTCCTGAAATGAAAAAAAGCTGGTGGAAAATCCTCACTATCCTCTTATTGGCATACACCATTACAGCAGGTCTTCTCCTTGATGTTCCCCGATTACCCATCCTCAATGAAACCATCAGGGCATTGCATTTCCATGTCACCATGTGGTTTGGAATGATACTGATGTTGGTGGTATCGGTCGTTTACAGCATAAAATTTCTGAGAACAAATGATCTTAAAAATGACGATGTGGCCATTGAATTTACTAATGCAGCGATATTGTTCGGAGTATTGGGAATTGTGACGGGAATGCTTTGGGCTAAATTCACTTGGGGAGATTATTGGAGTGGAGATCCAAAACAGAATGCTTCTGCGATCGGGTTGTTAATGTACTTCGCCTACCTGATTCTGCGAAATTCACTTACCGATGTTCACCAAAGAGCCCGGATAGGGGCAGTTTATAACATTTTTGCGTTTGCTGCATTTATACCTTTGATCTTTGTATTGCCAAGATTGACAGACAGTCTACATCCAGGGAATGGTGGCAATCCGGGATTCAATGCCTATGACCTTGACAGTAAATTGAGGATGGTATTTTACCCTGCCATCATCGCATGGACCTTGATGGGTACATGGATGGCCACAGTGAGAGTTCGATTGAGAAGAATAGAAAGAAAAGTTGAAGATAGATTGATAAATCAAGTATCATGAAAAAATGGTTTATAATATTATTCCTGTTGATTAGTCTTCAGGGCATGGCCCAAGAGAAAATTGCCATCACCGATGATGATTACCAAAACTCCAGAATTGAAATGGCAGATACCATGCGCTCTGAAGGAAAAATTTACGTATTAGTTGGAATAATCGGGATTGTTTTTGCAGGAATTTTGGTTTATGTAATTGCTACGGATAAGAAGGTAGGGAAATTGGAGAAATTATTGAAAGATTAACCATTAGATCTGAGCTACTTTTGAAGCTTTTGATATTGGAAAAATGAATTACTAAGTTATGAAAAAAAGACATATAATAGGTTTGGGAATCATTGGAGTGGCTATCATCATCATCATGTCAATGATTGGGGATGCGAGTACATATGAAAGTTTTGCAACTGCCCGGGATTTGAAAATGACAGGGAACGAAAAATCCATCCATGTGGTGGGGCAATTGAAAAAAAGCATCTCAGGTACAGTAGAGGGAATAGAAGTTAATCAAGATAAGACATCCTTTTATTTTATGATGGTGGATAATGACGGGACGGAACAGAAAGTATTTTATAATGAACCTGTACCTGCGGATTTTGCCAGGGCCGAACAAGTTGTTGTAATTGGTTCCTATGCAAATTCGGATCTTTTTGTAGCAGACAAAATCTTGATGAAATGTCCGTCAAAATACCAAGAAACAGAAGTCAGCAATGCCAGCATGTAATGAATTCACCCATTTATTAGCGTAACCATGATCAATACCTTTGCCGGTAATTTAGGCCACTTTGCAGTTATATTGGCTTTTGTCAGTGCAATTGTAGCAGCTTATTCTTATTATCAATATACCATTGCACCTGAATTGGAAAAAGCAAATTGGAAACGCTTTAGCCGTGCAGTATTCTATATTCACTCGGTGGCAAGTGTCACTATAGCCATTTCCCTTTTTGAGATCATCTATAACCATAGATTCGAATACTTTTATGCTTATTCCCATTCTTCCAAAGCATTACCGGTTCATTACATGATTTCCAGTTTTTGGGAAGGTCAAGAGGGTGCTTTTATCCTTTGGATTTTCTGGAATGTGGTATTGGGCTTGATCTTAATCCATACCAATAAATTTTGGGAAGGCCCTGTCATGATCGTTTTTGCCTTGGTTCAGGCTTTCCTGGTGTCCATGATATTGGGTGTGGTCATTGGGGATTTGAAAATCGGAAGTTCTCCTTTTATCCTTTTGCGGGATGCCATGAGTGCCCCGATATTCCAAATCAATCCTGATTTCGTTCCTGAAGACGGTACGGGCCTCAATCCTTTGCTCCAAAATATTTGGATGGTAATCCATCCACCTACCCTCTTTCTAGGATATGCTTCCACTTTAGTCCCATTTGCTTTTCTTATGGGAGGATTGGCCACCAAAAAATATTCGGAGTGGGTTCGTCCTGCACTACCTTGGGCGATTTTCTCTGCCATGATTTTGGGCATGGGAATCATAATGGGTGCCTATTGGGCTTATGTGACCTTGAACTTCGGTGGTTATTGGAACTGGGATCCGGTAGAGAATGCCGTCTATGTGCCTTGGCTGATTATGATTGCAGCTATCCATACCATGATTACTTTTAAGAAAAGCAGTACTGCCTTGAAGTCATCTATCGTTTTGGTCATTGCTTCTTTTATTTTAGTGCTTTATGCAACGTTCCTCGTAAGAAGTGGGGTTTTGGGAGATTCTTCCGTCCATTCATTTACCGATTTGGGTCTATCGGGACAATTGCTGATTTATATGTTGTTTTTCCTTGGTGTAGCTGTTTTCCTCGCTGCAAAAAACTGGAAATATATTCCTACTTCTGAAAAAGAAGCCTCAGTATATTCCAGGGAATTTTGGATCTTTATAGGAGCAATTACTTTATCTCTGATGGCTTTTCAGGTCATCCTACCTACTTCTATTCCTGTTTGGAATGCAATTGTGGAAAGTTTCGGGGGGATTTCCAATATGGCACCACCTGCTGATCAGGTCGGGTTTTATACCAAATTCCAACTTTGGTTTGCAGTGGCTTTGGCTTTGCTCACTGCTGTTGGACAGTTTTTCTGGTGGAATAAAATAGATGGCAAAACATTGCGAGAGGCTTTGGTGATGCCATATATCATATCTGTTGTGCTTTCAGCCATTATCATTATAGCGGGTAAGGTGTTTGATATTTCCTATATCATTGTAGTGCTAGCCGCCACATTTACCATTGTGGCCAATGCGACAATCCTGACAAAGCTGGTCAAAAAGACAACGTTCAAATTAGCAGGTGGTTCTTTAGCACATATAGGTTTGGGTCTGATTTTAATAGGCGTGATGTTTTCATCGGGCTACTCAGAAATCATTTCTTACAACATGTCAGGATTGACTTATAGCAACAGTTGGGAGGATGAAATGAACAAAGAACACGTGTTGCTTTGGATCAACAAACCAACTCAAATCAAAGAATACACAGCTATCTATAGAGGAAGGCAGAAAAAAGTTCAGGGAGTTCCCGGTTATGTCAATGTCAATCTCTTAAAATCAACAGACAACATCAACGAAGCCATTGCTTTAGATGATATCACTGCTCGGGGAAGAACACATTACAAAAAAGGAGAAACAGTTACCTTGATTTTGGAAGAAAATGATTACTTCCAAATTGACTATTTCAAAGATGACGTTTACCAGTTTTCTCTGAATCCTATGTCACAGTTCAATAGTTCTATGGGGCTTATTTCCTCACCGGATTCAAGAAGATTTGTGAACAGGGATCTTTACACCTTTGTCTCAGCCATCAATGACTATGAGGACCCTGAGTGGAGAGAGGATGAATTCTTTGAAGTATCACCGGGCGAGACATTCTATATCGCCGATTTTGTTACGACTTTTGAAGGTGGAGAGGTACTTACCAGCTTGGATGGTATAGATTTGAAAGAAGGTGATGTGGCGGTGAAGGCCAAACTTGTAGTGATGGACTATGATCAGGAAAAAAGACTTGAACCCATTTTTATTATCAGGGGAAATCAAGTTGGAAGAATCCCTTCTATTGATAACGAGTTGGGTGTGAAAGTGGAACTGGAAAACATACTGCCTGAATCCAATACATTTTCCTTTAAAGTCAATCGCTATCAGAAGGATTACGTAGTACTGAAAGCGATCGTGAAACCACAAATAAATATTCTATGGATCGGTACCATTATCATGTTGATCGGATTTACCGTAGCAATCTACAGAAGGTATGATGAATTCAGTAAAATGAGAGACAAAGGATTGGAATGATTTCAATCTGTGCATTTTATAATGGTGTACATAAAAGCAGAAAAACCCCAAGACTCAATTTCTTGGGGTTTTTTTGATGTTTCTTATTTCAAGTCAAATAATTTATCTTTCAATCATGAAATTTAAAATTGCGATACTTGGCACTGGAAATGTTGCTTGGCACTTAGGCCCTGCATTGGAGGATGCTGGACATACTATCACCGAAGTATTTGGAAGGGATATTGAAAAAGCAAATAACCTAACAAAGAGACTATATGTGGCCGAGGCGAAAGACGATTTGGATTTTTCAGATTCTGAAGCACATATCTTTATCATTTCAGTAAGCGATCAGGCTATCTCCGAAATTGCCGATGAAATCATTTTACCCGAAGACAGCATTTTGGTACATACTTCAGGATCAGTCGGAATGGATATTTTGGGCTATAGTTCTGCTTCCTATACCGGAATCTTCTACCCGTTGCAGACTTTTAGCAAAGACAGAAGGTTGGATTTTGCGGACGTGCCGTTTTTGTTAGAGTCAGACGATCAGACCACCTTGCAGAATCTCAAAAAATTGGCAAAAAGTCTTTCTCAACATCAATATGTGATCAGATCAAAAGACAGAAAAGCGCTGCATGTAGCGGCAGTGTTTGCCAGTAACTTTTCAAACCACATGCTGAGATTATCGGAAGAAATCATGGGTCGGCAAGGAATTGATTTTGAAATGTTAAAGCCCCTGATCATTGAAACCATCAGCAAGAGCCTTGAACTGGGTGCAAAAAAAGCCCAAACTGGCCCGGCTATCCGTAGTGATTTCAATATTTTAGATGACCATTATCAATTTTTAAATTATAACGAACAAGTTGCTGAAATCTATAAGCTTATTTCTCAGGACATTATAGACAGTTATTAAACAATATCTAATTCCAGGTATTTTTCTTTGTCATATAATTAACTACATTTATGACGGGTGATTAAGCAACTTTTTCAGGTTTAAATGACCTGCATTAAAATGTTATTAATTTTTAAACATATAAGTGGCCGCTCTGAAAAGACGGCCACTTTCATTTTTATTCCTGCCAGGAACCGAATTTCCCCAGCTGATAATCCTGATATGCCTGCCGGATTTCCTCTTGGGTATTCATGACAAATGGTCCCTGTGCCACCAAAGGTTCGTTGAATGGTTTGGCATGCCCAAGGATAATAACTGCGTCTTCTGTTGCCTCCACAGCTATGGAATCACCATCATTGTTGAATTCAATCAAATTTCTAAATGGAATTTCCTCTCCCATCACTTTCACTTTCCCCCGGACCACATAGAAAAATATATTTTCTTCCGTGGGAATATTTTTCGAGAACTTTCCTCCCGATTTTATAAATATCGTGCTCAAAAAGATAGGCCAAAGCGAATCAAAAGATCCTTTTTTATTGTCCCATTCTCCTGCGATCAATTGGACTTTTACCTTTTCATTATCCAGATTGAAATGAGTGATTTCATTCTTTTGCAAACCAAAATACCTCGGTTCTGTCATCTTTAGACGGGCAGGAAGGTTAAGCCAAAGCTGTAGGATTTCAAGTTCCCCTCCTTCTTCTTTGAATTTATTGGAAGAAACCTCTGCATGAATCAAACCTCTCCCCGCAGTCATCCACTGAATTCCACCGGCATCGATGACGGATTCATGTCCTCCTGAGTCCTTATGCATGATATCGCCTTCCAATATAAAAGTAACAGTCTCCATTCCTCGATGGGGATGTGGACCGAACGGTAACCCATTGTTGTTTTTGGGATAAGTTTGGTGTCCATGGTGATTGAGAAAAATGAAAGGGTCAATCTGCCGCAACTTTGGTGAAGGCAAAGGGTTGTAAGTGATCAAATCCGCAATAGGATGATAACTGGCTTTATGGATTTCTTTAATTGTCTTCATAATATTTGATGTATATACATTCAATCTAATTAAACCTCAATTTGTTCCATTAAAGGTCAAAAAAAAGCCTGAATTTCTTCAGGCTTCAAACATTCTTATTTTATCCAAGCTAGTGAGATTTCATCAGGAGCTTTCATTCTATCCGCTAAACGCATGTATCTGTCAGCCAAATTTGAAAGATAGTCCTGTGCTTTCGAGGCTACATCATTGAGACCTGTTAAGTTTTCAATGTCCCAAAGCTTTACCAAATGGTCGATAATCCTTGCATAATCCCAACCGGTATAAATCCCGACTTTTTGAGTAATGGCTGAAAACTGATCAAATAAAGTCGGATTGCTACTTCCTTTACCCATCAGGACTGCAGGCATCACTATTTGCTTTCGCATCATTTTATCAAAAGCCATAATTGCCCCATTTGGGTCAATTTCAAAGATTTCACTCATGAAACTTTTATAGGCTTTCTCATGCCTGGCTTCATCACCGGCAATCGTCTTACAAATCCTGGACAATACATCGTCACCTGCTTTATGCGCTAGCTTACCTGTATTGACATGGGAAATCTTGGTAGCTCTTTCCTGAAAAGAGGTATAAATCATGGCTTGATATGGATCTTTTTCAGATTTAGGATCAAAGCCATTGTAGATCAATCTGTGAATCGTCTGTTCGACCTTTTTCATATCTGCCCTTCCTGACAGATAAAGGTACTTATTCAGTAGGTCACCATGGCGGTTTTCCTCAGCTGTCCAGGCTTTAGACCATCGCACCCAACCTGAATTGCTCAAAAGGCTACCTTCTACATTGATGCCCTCCAACATGTTGAAATACGTCTGATAGCTGGGCAATGCCTCTTCCGTAATCATATTTCCTATCAAGGAAGTGATGATGGTATCAGGAATGCCGGCTGCTCTTTCCTGAAGTTTTTTTACCTCATCAAAGGCATCCGGTTCCCCCATATCAGGAAGAAAATCTGAAGGCTGCCAACATTCATCCGGATCAACCAATACGGTATCTACTGCATTATTGACGAAGCCATCTAACTGAGAAATGACTTCCATGTTTTTTTCCAATTCGTAATTTATGTGTTCTGATTTATTCATGATATTAAACTTTTCGACTTAAATAACTAAAAACCACTACCCATATACGCTGATATTTTAAGCAGCTTGAATTCAAATATCAAAGCCAATTAGACATAAAGGTAATGACAAATTATCGGATTAAATGGAAATAAACCCGATTTCTATATTCGGTTTCCGCTAAAAGGAAGGCATTATTTACTTAAGACCCAAGTTTTCATATTGAAGTTTGATGGGGCAGTGGCATTTAAGCGTTTTCCTATTTTGTCAAGGTACATAGTATTATACCTTAATCTCGTGATATAGTTCGGAAGATCGGGATCTCCGTTCCAGCAATGTTCGGCCCTGTCACCATAAAGCACTTCGCCACCATAATAGGGATCGGTTGTACTTTCAAGGAAATCTTCAGTCAGATAAACGGCATTATTGAGATAATAATTATCCATATCTCCACAATAGATATGGATTTTTCCTTCCAGATCTTTTCCCAATTTTGACCAATCCCTTTCCATGATATAGCGGAGGTCAAAGTTTTCCTGCCAGTGCTTAGCCACTTCCTTGTCTATCTTACCGGAATACCTGTCCCAAATAGGTTTTGGATATCCATCTTCACCCACAGGAGAATATACGGACTGCCAAATATCCCACTGATCTCCGGACCTACTTTTAGTGCCACCCAATGCAAGTTCCTTGTGATTCATGTCTTTGAGCATGGCTGATACATGGCCAAGATAATCTCTCTTGCCTACACGATCTGTGGTCCTGAAAGTACCTTTGAGAAAATAGGCATTTTCTTCCTCATAAATATTGACCGTAGTAAATGCCCTAAAATCAATGGGGTCAGGACAGGCAGCAAAACAACCATTATATTCATTGGGATACATGACTTGTACAGCCAAGGCTTCCCAACCGCCGGTAGAACCTCCATACACAAACCTGGACCAACCTTCTCCTATACCTCTAAACTGTTTTTCAATATGTGGGATCAATTCATAGGTAATCGCGTCACCATATGGACCGATATTCTGAGAATTGACAGCATAACTGTCATCATAAAATGGGTTGGCATGTTGAACTTCAATTACAATGAATTTTTGAAAATCAGGTGAAATCCATTTTTTGTAGAAATCATAGGCTTCTTGCTGTTGTATTTTATTATAGCCATAAATATTAAACCTAGCGCTGTAATCCTCCTCCAAATCTTCATCCGGTGGGGTAGTCCTAAACCCATCAAAATCCGATGGAAAATGACCATGATAAATCATCAAAGGATAATATTCATTTGGATTTGAATCAAAATCTCTTGGAATCAGAACATGCGCACCCAAATAAATATCCCGTCCCCAAAACTCAGACAGCATTTCGCTTTTGAATTTGACATGTTTGATAAATTCAGTGTCCTCTGGTTCAGTCACAGGAGGATTGACCTGATCGATGATCAGATCAAGAGCTGTTTTTCCATCCCATTTTATTTTTTGAGGCTTACTATAAATATTTCCGGGCGTCCTGTTCCATTGTCTTCCTTCCCATTGGTCCATTGGCATTTTGATGGTATGGCCATCAGACCTGTTGAAGATTTCATGTTTTACAATATACGCTTGTACCCAATACTCCCCTTCCGGGATATTCTGATAGTTTTCAATTGGATAGCCAAATTCATTCAGATTGAAACTGAGTGCTTGACCAGATTGATAATCCTCAAAATCCATCCCGATGACCTGGGCAGAATTGATATCATCGCTGACAGCAAATCTTGGTTCTGCCTTATCATTATGGTGAAAAAGCAAAAGCAAGCGACCGTCTTTCAAATCATTGGTCAATTCCTCAGATACCGTTACCCTGACTTCCGGAATCGGATTGGATTGACAGGAAATGAATATTATAATAATGAAAATCGGAAAATATCTCATGACAATAAATTTTGGTGGAAATTGAAGATACTACAAAATCCAAATTGATATTTTGTTGGGAATATCAAATTACACAAACGGACAAATACTGCTTTTTTACCCAAATATTCTACCGCCTATATATCTTGAAAGATTATTCAACAGAAGAAAGTATATCTTAAAGGTTCAACCATCAACAACATGAAAAGAACATTGTTTACTTTAATTGCCTCTGTATTGCTTTTTGCCTGCGGAGAAAAATCTGAAATCATAGATTATACTTTATTGTCAGATGAAGAGAGATTAAGCATCGCCAAAGAAATTGCCCAAAACACCATCATGGTGGATGGGCATGTAGACTTACCTTACAGAATGAAGGTGGGAGGATTTACCCTGCAAAGAGAAGTATTGGATGTATCCGTCAGGACAGATGGTGGTAATTTTGACTTCCCCAGATCAAAGGAAGGCGGCCTCGATGCCCCTTTCATGTCCATTTATATTCCAGCCATCTACCAAGAAAGAGGTGGTGCCAAAGCTTTGGCAGACTCACTTATTTTGATGACAGAAAGATTGTGCGATACCTGGCCTGATAAGTTTGCCATAGCAACCTCCCCCGATGATATCCAAAAAAATACCGAGGAAGGCAAAATTTCATTTCCTATGGGCATGGAAAACGGTGCCGCCTTGGAAGATGATATCAATAATGTCAAATATTTCTATGATAGAGGCATCAGGTACATCACACTTACCCATGGCAAAGACAACCTGATAGGAGATTCATCTTATGATACGACCCGAACCCACGGGGGATTAAGTGAATATGGCGTACAGGTAGTCAAAGAAATGAACAAGACTGGTATCATGGTGGATATTTCCCATGTATCAGATGACACTTTCTATGATGTGGTCAAGATAACCGACGTACCTGTCATCGCTTCACATTCTTCTGCCAGGGCTTTTACTCCCGGCTTTGAAAGAAATATGGATGATGATATGATCAAGGAGCTCGGAAAAAACGGGGGAGTAATCATGATCAACTTTGGCGGGAGTTTTATAGACGGGGATTACAATGAGCGTTCGAGAGAGGTCAGGGAACACCTGGTAAACTGGCTTGCAGATAATGGATTGAGCAGGTCAGATTCAGCAGCCCAAGCATACATCCAAAAGTACACTGCTGAAAACAATCCCTTTCCCAACGTCTCCAAAGTCGCAGACCACATTGACCACGTCAAAGCCCTTGTTGGTATTGACCATATTGGCTTAGGCTCTGATTTTGATGGCGTTGGAGACAGCCTTCCAACAGGGCTAAAGGATGTTTCCATGTATCCAAACCTGATTGCAGAATTGCTCAAAAGGGGATATTCGAAAGAAGATATTGAGAAAATTTGCTATAAAAATATCTTCCGTGTTTGGAATCAGGTCATCGCTGCTGCCAATTAATGGTCTGAAAAATATTTAAATAAATAAGATAATTACCTTTAGAAAAAAAAGATACAGCAGGCCCAAGCCGTTTATAAAATGAGGCAAAGAATTCATCAATAAATTCCTTATTTTTACATGTCAAACGATTCAAATCATATGAAAAAATTTAAAAATTTATCTTTTATTCTGGCAGGCGGATTATTTCTTTTTGCTTCTTGTGCGGAAAAAGAAGTTTCTGAAACTGAACCAGAACCATCTCCTTTTGCTGTTGAAACAGAAAAGATGACAATCAACGTGGACACCTTATACACCGATTTTGAAAGTCCTTGGGGCATGACCTGGCTTCCGGATGGCAGAATGCTCGTCACAGAGAGAAAAGGAGAGATCCTGGTTTTTAAAGATGATCAATACACCGGAGAGAAACTCACAGGTGTGCCGGCTGTTTCCGAAGTAAACCAAGCTGGATTGTTGGACATTACCATTCACCCGGATTATAAAACGAATGGTTGGATCTATATATCTTATGCAAGACCAAAAGGAGAAGGTGAAGTTTTGGTGATTTCAAGGGCAAAACTAAATGGCAATGCCCTTGAAAACCTGGAAGAAATTTTCGTGGCCAACCCTGAATGGAAGGGCGGAAGACACTTTGGTTCAAGGATAGTTTTTGACAAAGACAACTATCTGTTTTTCTCAAATGGTGATAAAGGTTCAAGACCCCAAAACGCACAGGAATTGGACAACGACCATGGGAAGATCCACAGAATACATGATGATGGAAGTATTCCTTCTGATAATCCTTTTGTGGATACCGAGGGAGCCTCACCTTCTATTTGGACTTATGGCAACAGAAATCCACAGGGGATGATTTATGACAAGGCCAACGATAGAATCTGGGCTGTAGAACATGGCCCTAAAGGCGGTGACGAACTTAATTTGATTGAAAAAGGAAAAAATTACGGTTGGCCGGTTATTTCTTATGGCATCAACTATGATGGTACTATCCTTACAGAGTTGACCGAAAAAGAAGGTATGGAACAGCCTGTAACCTATTGGGTACCTTCCATTGCAACCTGTGGTATGACATTGGTGACCTCTGACAGATATCCTGAATGGAAAGGCAATGTATTGGTAGCAGGTTTGGCAGGACAGCAGATCGCAAGGGTAGAGCTTGATGGCACTACTGCCGCGGGTGAAGAAACCCTTTTGAAGGACATTGGTCGTGTAAGACAAGTGTCAGAAAGTCCTGATGGATATATCTACGCTGTAACAGAAGCAACAGGTCTTTTGATAAAATTAGTTCGCACTGCCAGCATCCCTGTGCCTCCACGTGACTGATTCGATTAAAATATTGGTCATAGTAATTTCCAATAAATAAAAACCAAATATCTTATTGCAGAAAATAATACCCTTCCAATCAAGAAGGGTATTATTTTTTTTCAATTTTGAATCCAAAAGCTCCTATGAATACCAAAAATCAAGAGGATCAGGAATCTGGAACTTATATCCTGTAGCTTGTATTTTTTGTGAAGAAATCTGCTTCCAATCAGTTTTGCCAACGGGTGCATAATCTTTGGGCGGTGAAAATCCCAAATCCAAAGCATTTTTTTCGTAGACTAATTTACGTTTGGGATGATAAGGTGCTACCCCATTGTAAATTTGACTCCAGAGATTATTTTCAATTACCCAAGATGATATACCGACTGCATCATCTCGGTGGATATAATTGACGGGGCTGTCACCGACAACATTTGTTTTACCGGAAAAATATCTACCGGGAATTCTATCCACTCCCAACAGACCACCAAACCTGATAATGGTCAGGTCAAAATCAGGTTCATGAAGAAGAATATTTTCAGCCTGAAAGAGCGAAATATTACCTGTGTTATTTTTTGTCAGTGAAAAGGTTTCATCGAGTTCCCCGTTTAGATCTGGATAAACTGAAGTGGAACTGACATAGATTATTTTTTTCACTCCTGCCTGGATAGCCATGGATTTGATGAATTTGATCTGTTCCGGATGGAAAGTTTCAGGCATTGTTCTGCTTCTAGGAGGAATATTTATAAACAAGATTTCCGTCTCAAATAACTCCTGAAAGCCTTTCCCTTCGGGATGAGGCATCAATTTTAACAAATAGGTCGAAATTCCTTTGGTGTTCAATTCATCCAATTTTTCTGGACTTGTGGTACTACCTTTCACTTGAAAACCTTTTTCTTTGAGTGCTTTGGCTAATGGTAGTCCTAGCCAGCCTAAACCAATAATTGAAACAGATGTCATAAAAAGGATGGTATATTTTTAAATTATAGGTAAATTCAATGTTCAACAAATATAGAACTAAAAATAAATGTATCTTGGCTGTAAAAGCTTTATGAAAATAAACTTCCAACCTTTTTTCAATTTGATGGGTACAGCCCTTTTGGGATTGGTCCTCATCTCCTGCGGCGAAAAAGAAAAAGACAATCCACTTTTTGGGAATTGGTATGGGTTTGAACAAGATTCAACCTATTATGAATTATATATCAATGACACCTTGATCGTGTTAAACCACGAAAGTATTGGGCCAATTGGTTATGATTATTTTGTTCAAGACAATATTCTCATTGTCAGTAATGCTGCCGGGATGGAAAGGGTTTGGCAAATGACAGCTGTTGAAGATGACTATTTCACCCTCATAGACAGTTTGGAAACGATAACTTATTTCAAAATCGATCTCGCTCAGGATTTCTTTAAAAGTATTCAGGACTCTCTCAGTTATGTTGAATTCCAAGAAGGATTTACATTTAGATACCTAGAAAAAAAAGGTGAAAATGTACCTTAAACAAAAGCATTGCTGACATTTAAATCATTACAATTTATTCCCCTTGTTCAAAATGAAGTTTTAGAAATTATTTGTCGTGTATGTACGCAATGAGGCCAGTAAAATGGTATTTTAATGCCTGGATTGCTTCGGACATTTTTTTAATATTATAACAGATTTAATTGTCTATTTTTCTTTTTTGGGCATTGTTCCCAAGATATAATCCCAAAGTGGAGAACTTACTCCATATGCTACATCGGGATCTTTGTAATGATGAATGGCATGATTGACCCACAGCACCTTTAGAAAATTTTTGGGAGGCTGATAAGCATGTACCACAAAATGTACACCTAAGTATGCTGAATACCCAACCATAAAGCCAGGAAGAAAGTAAAGTGCATAATCACCCATGATCAAAGTGAAAACTGCATAAAAAATAACAGCATATGCCATACTGACAAATGGGGGCATGGTCAATCTATCCTTATCTTTGGGGTAATCATGATGGATGCCATGAACCGAATATTGTATTTTGTCTTTAATTGGTGTATCAGGCTCCATGTGAAACAAGTACCTATGCATCACATACTCTAGTAAAGTAAACCCAAATATTCCCAGAATAAATACTGTAATGCCATATAATACCTTGATTTCAGTCGCAGTATATGCATAGTACAATGACACAGAAGCCACAATAAAATACATAATGATGGGAATACTTATGTGGGTTCTTGTTAGCTTTTCCATTAAAGGATTCTGAAACATCTGGGCTGTTCCGTTATTATCCGGCCTGTCCAATCTCCCGATTTTCTTTAAGGTAGTCATTGGCGTCTTAGTTTTACTTAATAATCAATATTAAACAAAAGTCTATATTTTACAAAAGCAGTGGTTGAATTAAAACCTATCTATTTTTCAAATTTATAATAAAAGGAGGAAATAATTGCTGTTTACTTCACCATACAATCAATGATTTAGTCATCAATTAGAAATATATTGCTTTGATTCTTCAATCGTTTGATGATACAATGCCTCATACATCGGTAAGATAACAGATACGTCAAATTCCTTTGCCCTTGCCAAAGCCCTGATTTTAAAACCGGGAAGATTTTTTTCATCCAAAATTTCCAATGCTCTTTTGGTCATTTCTTTCACATCTCCCACTGTACAGGTAAAGCCTGTGACGCCATCGATATTTAATTCAGGAATTCCACCTGCATCTGAGCTCAAGACAGGCACCTCACAAGCCATAGCTTCCAACGCAGCAAGCCCAAAACTCTCTTTTTCTGAAGGCATCATAAAAAGATCAGCGACAGAAAGCACTTCTTCAACCGCCTCAAGCTTACCTAAAAAACGAACGTCATCACAAGTGCCCAGTTCCCGACATAATCTCTCCATTTTGTCTCTTTCAGGCCCATCTCCAACAAGCAGTAATTTTGCTGGGATTTTTTTTCTCAGTTCATAGAAAACCCTGATGACATCCTCTACCCTCTTCACCTTTCTAAAGTTGGAGGTGTGTACCAATAGCTTTTCTCCATGAGGGCAAATTGCCAATTTGAAATGTTCCTTTTTTTGCTTTTTGAATCTTTCCAGGTCTATGAAATTGGGAATAACCTCAATCCGCTTTTTGATATCAAAATGTTCAAAAGTTGATTTACGAAGATCTTCAGAAACCGCAGTGACTGCATCAGATTGATTGATGCTAAAGGTGACTACTGGTTCATAACTTGGATCCTTCCCCACCAATGTGATGTCGGTACCATGCAGTGTGGTCATGACCGGGATGTATATGCCTTGTTCTTTTAAAATCTGCTTTGCCATATACGCTGCAGAGGCATGGGGAATGGCATAATGGACATGCAACAAATCAAGTGACTCGTATTTTACCACGTTCACCATTTTGCTCGCTAGCGCCAGTTCATATGGAGCGTGCTCAAATAGGGGATAGCTTTTGATATCCACCTCATGATAGAATAGATTTTGATTGAAAAAATCCAGCCGAGTTGGTTGACTGTAAGTGATGAAGTGGATTTGGTGGCCTTCTTTCGCCAAAGCTTTTCCTAACTCAGTAGCTACAACCCCGCTTCCACCAAATGTTGGATAACAAACGATCCCAATTTTCATGAATATGATGTTTAAAATATATCAACAAGATACTAAACACTGCAATGATGTAATTTTGTTCAATATCTATTCCATTAAATTCCAAAATCCTTTTTGTTGGGCCGGACTTCTCATGGCTTGGTAGATAATATCATGGATTTCGGTCCTCACTCCATCTTTCAGTAGAATAGTGTTATTGGCATTCGGATGAACCCTGTTCGATAGAAAAACATAAATCAGGTCATTATCAGGGTCCGCCCAAACGCAAGTCCCGGTAAAACCTGTATGTCCAAATGTGCTTTTCGGCGCCAATACACCTGCGCTACCTCCTTTTCCCATTTCAGGTTCAGGTTTATCCCATCCCCAACCTCTTCTGCTCTGAATGGATTGTCTTTTGGTAAATTCAGCAATGGTCTTTTCATCTAAAAAATGAACATCTCCATATTTTCCTCCATTGATCATCATCTGCATCATCACCGCCAGATCATTTGCCTTTCCAAATAAGCCGGCATGTCCAGCGACCCCTCCATACATGGCGGCACCCGGATCATGGACATAGCCCTGAACAAGTCTTTTTCTAAATGTAATATCATCTTCTGTAGGAGCTATCAAGTCCTTGGTAAACTTTTTCATCGGGTTAAATGACATGGTCTGTAAACCTAAAGGCGCGTAGATATTCTGATCCAAAAATTCATCCATAGGCTGATTCGTCATTGTTTCTACCAAAGCCTGCATCAAATACATGGTGAGGTCAGAATAGACATAGCCATATTTTCTTCTTCCGGGGCTAGGATTTCTGAGGTCTGAGTTCACAGTCCAGACCCATAAACTATCTCTTAACGAATTGACAGCGAACATTTCATTGGAAACTGGTAAGGAATAACCTGGCTCCTCTTTGGATCTGTAAAAATCAGATTTCCAAGAACCTGCTTCCACCGTTTTTGCATAGTGTGGAATAAAAGCCAACAAACCAGCCTCATGGGCAAGGATATCCTTCAAAATTAAATTTCCTTTGTTGGTACTCCTCAGTTCGGGAATATATCTACCGATGGGTTTGTCCATATCAATCACCCCACGGCTGGCCAAAAACATAACAGCCTGTGTTGTGGCCAACACTTTGGTGATTGAAGCCAAATCGTAGACTGTCTCTGTAGTTACTTCTTTGGTTTTTTTGTAATCATAATGTCCATAAGCTTTTTCAAAAACTACCTGTCCATTTTTGGCAACCAAAACCACTCCTCCAGGAAAAGCCCTTTTTTTAATGCTTACATCCATTACTGTATCTATTCTGGCCAACACCTTACTGTCCATTCCTTGACTCTCAGGAATACTGTAGGCCAATCTGCCTATTCCGGGTAGATATCCTCCCGCCCCTGATCTTAAATTAAGATTAATAGATACCGGTAAAATCCCCCTTGCAGCCCTAGCTCCAAAAATAATTTCAGGCACGAGTCTTTGCGTGAAGGAATTGTTTTCATAAGCCAAAATATTATGTGGTATTTCGGGTATATATTTGGTTGCATAGGCATTCCCAAAAGTTACTAAAACCACATTTTTCTCCTGTCCCAGTTTTTTGATAAAATTAAAGTCTGTCATCGTGACACCAAAACTCCGAGTGGGACTATTGGAAATCCCCATGACCCCGATGATGACCGTATCAAAATCTTTTAACTTTTTTTCAATATTATCCAGACTGCCGGCATCCAGTCCCTTGCTGATTTGAAAATGTTCAAAATGGGCATATTTGTCAAGCTTTTTTTGAAATTCCAAGCCGTTCCCTCCTATAGTTAGAGATGCCATTTTCTTGAGATCCAATTGTTTGATTGGGAGAAAATCGTCCTTATTGGAAGTCACTGTGATGGCACTTGCATATAAATTTTCAGCAAGCAATTTCGCGGATGGGGCATTGAGTCTGTTGACCAGATTTTTGGTTTCTATTTCTTCTGTCCTGCCCAATCCTGCCCAAAATTTGGCTTTAAGGATTTTTCTGATCCTTTCATCCACCTCTTCTTGTGAAATTTTCCCTTCAGCTATGGCTTGAAGTATCAGGGCTTTTGCTTTCGGCACATCCTGAGAAAAAACCAACACATCATTTCCTGCCAACAAAGCCGCCAACTCAACTTCTCCAGGCTTGACATAACTGCTAACACCTTTCATATTCAGGGCATCTGTAAATACCAGTCCATCAAAGTTCATCTGTCTTTTGAGGAGATCACTGACCACATATTTGGATAGTGAGGTGGCCTTATTCCTTTCACTGTCCAAGCTTGGTATGTGCAAATGAGCAACCATGACACTCATCAGGTCATTGTCGATCATTTCCCGGTAAGGATATAGATCTATATCCTTGATTCTGGTTTCGGAGTGTCTGATAATAGGCAATGTATAGTGGGAATCAGATTCTGTATCCCCATGACCTGGAAAATGCTTGGCATTGGCCATTACCCCATGGTCTTGAAGTCCCTTCATGTACGCAATTGATTTTCTCGCTACAAGTCTTTTTTCTTCTCCAAATGCCCTGTATCCGATCACGGGATTGTTTGGATTTGAATTTACATCTACCACAGGGGCAAAATTGATGTGCATTCCCAGTTCTTTGAACTGATAGGCAATTTCTTTTCCCATCTCATAAATGAGGTCATCATCTGTCAAAGCTCCTAAAGTCATGGCTTTTGGAAAAGTAATCACGGAATCCAACCGCATGCTAACCCCCCATTCTGCATCCATGGCAATAAACAGCGGTACCCTGCTGATAGATTGAAAATAATTAGTCAGATTGGCCTGTCTCACTGGACCACCTTGAAAAAATATCAGTCCCCCAATATTGTGCTGCGATATTAACCTGGCAAGATCCTGTTTGTGCCTTTCATCTTTATTGGAATAGGCTGCTACCATGAAAAGCTGACCGAGTCGATCTTCAAAATTTTGATTTTCAAAAACACTGTCAACCCAAGCCATCTGCCTGTTTTCATCCAAAGAAATAAAAGGATCCTTGTCCTCTTTAAGAACTTTGGAACCTGATCTTTCCAAACCCAAAACAGCATCTGATTGAAAAATCACCAACAATGCAATCAGAACACCCCAAACTTTTACCCGCATGCCACTGTTTTATTTTTATTGCTTGAATTTTAAAATAACTTTGTATCAATATACACTCAATTGTACAAACTTACACGGAAAATTTAAGCCCAAAGATCAATTTTTGATTTGCGGATGAAAGATTTTGAAATTATACTGTACAAATCCATTTGAATAAATTCCCAAAATGAAATTTCCTTCAATTTTCAGAACAGCCAAACCCATGCGGTTTGATATCAAGCCCAGGTATTATGATCCTGTAAAAGAAGAAATAAACCAGCGGACGGCCAAAATCAAAAGAGAGCTTCAGGCTGACGGGAAGCTTCCGTTGGAAAATGAAGACAGTGACGTGTTAAACAGAGATTATGGTTCCTCCATTCGAGGATCATTTACCCAGGGAAGTCCTATCAAAGGAAGAACCGCTTCTATGGTTACAAGCGCAGGAATGATCCGATTGGTGATTTTCATCGTGCTTCTGGGAGCCTTCTTTGGATATGTTTACTTAGGGCCTGATGCACTGTACACCATGTTGTTTATTTTTATGGGCGGTGGTTTGGTTTATTTATTTTTTAGGTTAAAAGGAAAAAGTCGCCGATGAATGACATTATCCAACTTCTTCCGGATGCCATTGCCAATCAGATCGCTGCTGGCGAAGTAGTTCAGAGACCTGCTTCAGCATTGAAAGAACTGATGGAAAATGCCGTGGATGCCGGTGCAACCAAGGTCAATGTGCTGGTGAAAGAAGCTGGAAAAAATCTTATTCAGGTCATTGACAATGGCAAAGGTATGTCCTTGACAGATGCCAGAATGAGCTTTGAAAGACATGCCACTTCCAAAATTCGGACTTCAGAAGATCTGTTTGCCATACGTACTTTCGGATTCAGGGGTGAAGCACTTGCCTCTATCGCTGCTGTAGCACAGGTGGAAATGAAAACCAGATTGCGGGGCGAAGAACTTGGCACCATGCTTCAGATTGAGGATTCGGAAGTCAAAAAACAGGAACCTATCGCAACACAGGATGGCACTTCCATTGCCGTAAAAAATCTGTTTTTCAATGTACCTGCCAGGCGGAATTTTCTGAAATCAAACGCAGTGGAAATGAAACATCTCGTGGAAGAATTTCAAAGAGTAGCACTTTCCTATCCTGAGATTGGGTTTACATTTATGCAGCATGACATGGAACTGTTTAACCTGCCTCCCGGAAAACTTAGCCAAAGAATTGTCGGTATTTTTGGGAAATCTTTTCAAAATCACTTAGTGGCTTGTATCGAAGATACGCCCCACCTCAACATTAAGGGATATATCGGGAAACCGGAATCTTCCAAAAAATCCCGTGGTGACCAATTCTTTTTTGTCAATAACCGATACATCAAAAACAACTACCTCCACCATGCAGTGGTCCATTCCTATGAAGGATTGATGGCCGCTGATATGCACCCTTTTTATGTGCTTTTTTTGGATATTGATCCAAGTCATATTGACATCAATGTCCATCCCACCAAAACTGAAATCAAATTTGATGACGAAAGGACAGTTTATGGGGTAGTAAGGTCAGCTGTGAAACAGGCCCTTGGCGCCCATAATGTGGTTCCTTCTTTGGATTTTGGGCTTGATGTCAACTTCAATGAAAATTGGAAAAGCGATAAGTTACAGTCCGAAAGAGTCAGTATAGAAAATGCATATAAACCTGACACAGTCGGTCCGGAAAATCAATACAAGACTTTTCAAAGTCCTGCGTTCATAAAACAGTCTGTTTCGGGATGGGAGAAACTCTTCGAAAGTGGTGAAAACCTAAACATGACAAAAGAAATTAAATCCTTGGATTTAGAAAACCAAGATGATGTCCTGACGTTCCCTTCAAAAGCAAACGAGGATGTATTCAAATTGAATGAGGGAAGAAATTCAGGGGCGACATTTCAGGTAGAAAACAATTATATTATTGCACAGATGTCTTCAGGATTACTCATTATAGACCAGCAAGCTGCACATGAAAGGATCCTTTACGAGAAATACACCAAGCAACTGACCAAAGCCGCAGGTGCTTCTCAGCAATGTCTCTTCCCACAACATATACAATTGGCACAGGCTGACTTTGCACTGGTGATGGATATCATTGACGAGCTCCACAGTTTGGGCTTTGTCATTGAGGAATTTGGGAAAAGTACCATATTGATACAAGGTGTGCCTGCAGATATCTATGTAACCAATGAAAAAAGGCTATTTGAAGGCCTGATTGATCAATTCAAGCATTTCAAATCCGAACTTTCTTTGGACAACAGGGAAAATCTGGCACGTTCCTTGGCCAGAAGATCTTCTATAAAAAAAGGGAATATATTAGCATCGGCAGAAATGGAGACCATTGTTGGGCAGTTGTTCGCCTGTCAAAACCCTAATTATGGGCTCTCAGGGAACAAAACCTTCGTCAAACTGGATTTACCTCAAATACAAAGCTTTTTTACAAGATAAGATATGTTTAGAAATCTAACACCTGTAGTTAAAAACCTTTTGCTCATCACAGTAGGCGTTTATGTGATTACTGCATTTCTGATGCCTCAGCTGAAGTCCATATTTGCATTGTATTATGTAAATAGCAGTAGGTTTCTACCATTCCAGTTTCTGACATATATGTTCATGCATGCTGATTTCTGGCATTTGTTCAGCAATATGTTTGGACTGTTTATATTCGGGCCTTTATTGGAACAATTTCTGGGTCCAAAAAAGATTTTGATACTTTGGATGGTCTGTGGCGTAGGTTCGGGATTATTATATTCAGGATATACCTCCTTTAAAATGCACCAACTTGATAACAAAATAAGTGCATTTTATGAAAATCCAAGCCCTGATCTCTTCAGCGATTTTGTAAAGGATAACAAACACTTTTTCAAATCAGGAGTTTATGATTTTATTGATGCTTACAGCAGAAATCCTGAGGACAGCGGATTGATTCAGCGGGCAAAAGAAAACCTGATGGGTATCAGGGATATTCAGGTCAACATACCAATGGTAGGTGCTTCAGGTGCTCTTTTTGGAGTCCTTATAGCCTTTGGCATGCTCTTTCCCAATACCCAATTGTTTTTATTATTTCCCCCTATGCCTGTGAAAGCCAAATATTTGGTCTTATTTTACGGACTTTATACCTTGTATGCGATTCTAAATAATAACCCCAGTGACAATGTAGCGCATTTTGCCCATCTGAGCGGATTGGTGATCGGAGCTGGTCTTGTATATTATTGGAAAAAAGACAGAAAAAACTTTTATTGATAGATTATGTACGGAGGATTCTTGTTAAACCTTAGAAACGCTTTCAAGCAAAACAACAACAGCTTGTATAAGATCATTGCGATCAACATTCTGGTGTTTTTTGCCATGCTTGTTGTCAGGGTCATTTTTACTTTTTCAGGGGCAGGATCATTGTATCAGGCTTTTAGGTCCCTTTTGATGATGCCTGCAGATATTGGTCAGATTATTACCCAACCATGGTCAATTTTGACTTATATGTTTTTTCATGAAGGATTATTCCACATCCTGTTCAATATGCTTTTCCTATATTGGTTTGGGCTGCTTTTACATGAATATCTAGGAAGTCGGAAACTGGCTAATATTTATATCCTAGGTGGATTGGCAGGAGCATTACTTTATGTGGTGATGTACAATATTTCTCCCTATTTCAGTGAAGTCGTAAGTTCTTCCAGGATGCTAGGGGCAAGTGCGGGTGTTTATGCCGTAGTAGTGGCAGCAGCCACGCTTTCACCCAATACCACCTTTTTCCTACTACTTCTCGGTCCTGTTAAGATCAAATACATCGCCATTTTCTATGTGCTCATTGCATTTGTAAACTCTGCTGGTGAGAATGCCGGAGGGGAGTTGGCGCATTTGGGTGGGGCAGCTTTGGGTTTTATCTATGTCTATCAACTTCAAAAAGGAAAAGATTTAGGCGTTTGGATACAGGCTATCGGAAACTTTTTTGTCAATATTTTCGAGAAAAAGCCCTCTGTAAAAGTGACTTACCGAAAAAAGAAATCATACACCACCACTCCTGACCCGGCTCCATCTAAGACAGGAAATAGTTCATCAGGAAAAATTGAAGTTGCTACCCAAGAGGAAATTGATCTTATCCTTGACAAAATCGCCGAAAAAGGCTACGATGCGCTTAGCAAGGAAGAAAAAAGGAAGCTTTTTGAATTCAGTAAAAAATAGATTTTTACAATTTCCAAACCAATGCAACCCTTAGCACGGTTTGTCTGGTATTCTGACTTTGTACCTTAAATTCCGTATTCATTCCAAGGTTACCGATCAGGTCGAAATAAGATCCGACACCAAAATTACCCCCCGCTCTAGAAATCGTAGTTCCCGGAAGTCCCGGTTGCGTATTGAGCCAAAGATTATTGTATCCCCCCAACACATAGATCTGGGACACGCCTTCTGTAATGTAATAGCGCAAATCCACATTCAGATTGGACTCCCTTCCGACATTTGGAAACCAATAGGTGAAATTCGGAGCAATCGAAAACTTATCCACAAAGAAATATTCAACCCCTGCATTGGCCCCGATAATATTGATCTGAAACCTGTAATCCACCCCCAATTGAATACGGGTGTCCCCTTGTTCCTGGGCCTTGGCCAATTGAAATGATGCGAAAAGCAAAAATAAAACGAGTAGATTTTTCATGGAATCATTATTTGGGTCAGCACAAAACTATTTAAACATCGGGAAAAGGAAAGGAAATTCTTAAAAATAAAGAACAAGGGTCAATAAAACTGCACCTCCCTAAGAGAAGAATAAGCTTGAATGGAAGCTGGGTGTAGTTTGCAATTACGCCCTACAATCTTCCAACCATCCCGATAGCTATCAGGATGCAATTGAATCACTAAAAGCCATATCCTCCTAGGTTTTAAATTTGGCACCTATGAAATTCGGGAATTGCTCCCGACCACTGTACGGGATCCACGGATAGAAAGGTGTAGATGCTCCCTACAACCGTACTGGAATACACCTAGCGCCTTCGCCAATCTTTACCCACGTGGGTTGATTAACTTCCAATAGCTTTACTGAAATATCTAAAAAAACTAAAAATCCTGTTATAAAAAGGCTTTTTTCAATAATGTCCTTTTGCAGAAAGAATAAAGATTTTATGATCGAAAACCTCGTAAACTAGACGATGCTCTTTGTTGATTCTGCGAGACCAGCATCCAGAGAGCCCATGTTTTAAAGGCTCCGGTTTTCCAATACCTTCAAAGGGTGTTTGCTGAACCGATTCGATGAGTTTGCGGATTTTTTTCAGGATGCCGTTTTGACCAGACTTTTTGAAATGGCCAATATCTTCTTTAGCCTGGATAGTGAACTCAATTAATCTTTCCATATATCGTCCAAATCCATCTTTACAGTTTCCCCTTTTTGGGCCTGCCTTCTGCTTTCTTGAATTTTGGCCACAAATTCCGGGTCATAAGGTTTTTCCTTGGTAATCTCAAATTTGATTTTAAGTGCCTCGATAAATGCCTTTAGAGCGATTTCTTGTTCTGCTGTCTCCGGATGAATAATAAATGTATTTACTGTTTTCATGATATTTCGATTTAATCGTGCCTCAACATAGAAGCGTTGTTTTTTTACCATTTCAGTCTGGGAAAGATTTCAGGGTTTCCTCAGGGACTCTACTAATTTACAAAAATTTTTATCTTGGAAAGATAGAAATCACCTTGCATTGTGTAGTTTTTTCAAAGATACAAACCTTAAGAAGTAAATTAAAATTCATTGTTGCAAAGTCACCATGGGTATATATCCAGAAGCAAAATTACAATTCTAGAAAACAAAACTTTCCTTGACATTCACTTCAACCGCTTCATATAATCCTCCATCGCCAACCGGATCAGCTCGTCCAAGTGTTCTTGTTTTACCAAAGGTGCTGGAGGAAGGGCTTCCGCTTCATTCAAAGTGTTGGTCCATGTTCTTTCCGTTGAATGTCTAATTTGCCTGCTATACAAAATCTCACTATCTTTAACTAAATAAACAATTAGATTAACGAAAGAGACTAAGTGAAAACCATTATCATAAGCCATGCCCATTTGAATAATTTAGAATTCTTTTTAAATTGAAAATTAAAATTTTAGAAGATGAAGATATTCTCCATAATTTTTTTATCAGCTGTATTATTATTTTCCTGTAAAAATGAGCCAGGATCTGATTTTATTGTATTCACGGAGGATGATTTACCTGCCCCGATTTTTTTAAAGGGGAAAAAATACAACTTTGAAGAAATCATCAATCCCCGGTACATCTTTCTCAAGGAAGGTCATTTGATTGTCACTGAAAGAAAAAATGAATATGACAATAAAATCCAAATCATCGATATTGCAAATGAAACTTACAAAAGTTCAAAAGGCATCCATGGTTTAGGTCCCGGAGAAATCACCTTGGCCTATAAAATTGAGGACCGGGGAGAAGCCGGAAAGTTTTGGACTTTCGATATGGAACAGATCAAATTTTCAAAATTTGACCTTTATGATACAGTCAAACTTGCTGAGGAACAGACTGGCAGGGAAATGAAAACTGGGGTCTTCAGCACGGACCTTTCCTGGACTTCAGATTCTACATTGCTTTCCACGTTAGTAGATGGCTGGACCAAATATTTTGAATTCAGTATCTCAGGAGATACCCTCAGGCAATTTGGTAACTGGAAAGATATGGTCACAGGTAAAGAATATCCAACAAGAATAAAAAAAGAGGATCTCGATGCCAATGTCATCAGCAGTATATTTCAGGGGGAAATCAAAGGAAATCCCACCAAAACCTATTTCATCAAGGCCGGAAGTATAGTAGATTTTATAGAAATCATCCATCTGGAAAGTGAGACAATCAAAACCATTTACGGTCCGGTAAATGAAATCCCAAATTTTGAAATCAGCTATAGCATGGGCTATCAGATGGCTTCTGTCGACAGAACAAGTCCAAGCCGTTATATCGATGTTTATCCGGGTGAAACCTCATTCTTTTTATTATACAGTGGGAAACATTGGCAAAAATTTAGTGATTCCGACAGCTTGAACAGAATTTTTGAGGTGGATTATGAAGGGAATCTTCTCAATCAATATCAGGTGAACTTTCCTCTTTTGAGTATCACGGTAGATGAAAAAAACAAAAAAATCTATGCGCTTACCGTCGATGAAGAGCCAAACGTAGTTGAATTTTCTTTGACTGATAGCTAAAACAATTATCAACGGAAATTCCAAGGATTGAAAGGTGTAGATACTCCCGACAATTGTACCGGACTACACCTAGGCCCTCCGACAATCTTTAACTAAATTGGTTGTCAGGGTTGATCCTTTTATTTCTTTTGCGTCTTAGTGTCTTTGTGGGCAATAATCCTACCCCAACTGCCCCACTTCATTCTTATTCGCCAATTGCCCACAGGCAGCATCGATGTCCTGCCCACGGGATTTTCTGACTTTGGCGATGATGCCGTTTTGTTCCAATATCCGGACATACATTTCCACGGCTTCCTTGGATGCCTGACGGAATTCACCCTCGTCGATTGGGTTGTATTGGATGATATTGACTTTGGAAGGAATGATTTTACAGAATTTTGCCAAAGCCCTGGCATGTTCTTCGTTGTCGTTGATGCCTTCCCAGATTACATATTCATAGGTGACTTTTCGTTTGGTTTTTTGATACCAGTACTTCAGGGATTCAGCCAAATCCTCTAAGGGATTGACATCATTGATGGGCATTAACCTGCTACGGGTTTCGTTGATGGCTGAGTGCAGGGAAACGGCAAGATTGAACTTCACCTCATCATCAGCCATCTTTTTGATCATTTTGGGTATCCCGACTGTAGAAAGTGTGATCCTTCTCGCTGCCATTCCCAGGCCATCAGGAGATGTGATTTTGTCGATGGCTTCTATGACATTGGCATAATTGAGAAGTGGTTCGCCCATTCCCATAAATACTATATTGGTCAGGGGCCTGTTGAAGTAAGTCTCTGCCTCTTCTTTTATTGCCACTACTTGATCGTAGATTTCGTCTGGGTTGAGGTTTCGCATGCGTTTAAGTCTTGCAGTGGCACAGAAGTTACAATCCAGGCTGCAACCCACTTGAGAGGAAACACAGGCGGTGATTCTTTTTGTGGTGGGGATCAGAACAGATTCTACTATTTTCTCGTCATAAAGCTTCACGGCATTTTTGATTGTACCGTCGGTAGAGTGCTGCATCAGGTCCACCAATATGTGGTTGATGGTGAAGTTCTCTTTGAGCATTTCCCTGGTTTCTTTAGAGATATTGCTCATGTCATCAAAGTTTTTCAGGGACTTGTTCCACAGCCATTCATACACCTGCTTGGCACGAAACTTCTTTTCACCATGGGAGATAAAAAATTCTTCCAACTGCTCCAAGGTAAACTTCCTAATGTCTTTTTTTACGGTACTGTCCATGGGGCAAAGGTAGGGGATTTAAAGAACTTGTCCGTCGTGGAGGATTGGAAGATTGAAAAATTAGAAAATTGGAAGATTGGGAAGGCTGAAACTTACAAGGAAGTGCCTGAATTTCAGGAAAAGGTGTTTTACATAAAGTCCTAAATTGAATATCTGCATAATTTCAAGCTAATCCATTTTTAAAATCCTTTAAATTTAATTGTATATTTACCCTTTGAAATCTATTGAAATTCAGAGCGATAATAAAGAAATAATTGAAGCTTTTAAGAAACTGGCCGAGGCGTTTAAGGTTAAGTTTACCGAGAAAGATGATTTGGCCAAGGAAACAAACCCTTCCCCTAGCAATGACCCTTATTTTGAAAATTCCGGAGTATTGAAGGGTATAAAAAGAGGCATTGAGGATAGTAAGGCTGGAAGGGTGGTTTAATTGACACGAGAAGAACGTGAAAAGTTGCTTGGATTATGAGCTTTGAGGTGGAATTCACCCGTTCATCGCATCCCTCACTTCCACCAAAGTATCCCTAATCTCCACAATACTTTCCCATTCCTTGTCTTTTTCGCCATGCTCGATGCCTACATAGCCGTGGTAGCCATGGGAAAGCACGATTTTCATCATCCGCTCATAGTCTAATGGATATTGGTTTCCCTTGTCATCAAAGACAGTTGGCTTGAGACTGACACCTTTGGCCATGGCATCAGTTCATCCACACCCTGATAAGAGTCATAGGAAACATGTTTGTTCTCATCCCTAAAAATCCTAAAGTTGCCAAAATCCGGTAGGCTGCCGGCTCTTTTATGTCCGGTCTGTTCGAGCATACCTACGAGCCATTTGCCATCGATGGAAAATCCGCCATGGTTTTCGATAATGATATTGATATCAAAGTCATCAGCAAATTCACAAAGAGATCGCATGCCATCTGCACAAAGCTTCATAGCTTCTGCAGCCATCTTTGGATCCGTTGACCAAGGAATCTCAGTATAGGCATTGATCCGAATGGAATGACATCCCAAAAACTCCGCGGCCTCCACCCATTTTTTATGGTTTTCAACGGTCTGTTGCCTATCAGTAGCAGCCTTGGCTCCCAAAGTCCCTTCCCTATCCACCATGATCAAGACCTGGTCGATCCCCTCATTATCGCATCGGGTATTCATTTCCTTGAGATAGTTTCTGTCCTGAGCCTTATCCATAAAAAAATGATTGACATACTCCACCGCAAGAATTCCATGCTTTTTGCTCATCAAAGGAAAATCAAGATGATCCATCTGTCCCGAAAAAAGCAACCGGTTGACAGACCATTCTGCAAGAGAGATTTTGAACAAAGGGTCTTGTTTTTTCATAGTGAAACTGAATTGGGGAATACCGAATCCTAAAGCTGCTGTTGCCAATCCGGCTTTTTTGAGAAAATCTCTTCTACGATTCATCACGAAATATTTTGGGTTATAAAGATTGATTGGGTTTGAAAATTCTGTCTTATCCGATTCTGTTAATTCAGATACCCTAAAGACAAATCGATTATTAATATCGCAAAAAAGAATAGAATCACAACAGTATTTTGGCTAATTTGGATTCCTGATTTTTAAAAACCAGTCAAATTGAAAAGACGCCAATCTTACCTACTACCTTTTTTATACCAAATCAAGCGGGCTTATTCTTCTTTTAAACTCAAATCCGGAATCAAACTAGGACTGATCAAGTCAATCATGATCATGCCTTACAAAGGTTTTGGCAACGAACGGGAAATATATTTTGTAGCAAGAATTCTCAGGGACCGAAAAATCGGACCTTCGGATGCACAAGATAGGCGATTGAGAAACTTTCAAAAAATGTATAAACGCTTTATGACTTGGGAAATACCCCATGTGAGGGTCAAAGCTACATTTTATGAAAATGAAGTTATTGCTGTATCTGATGAGGAAGGCTATGCTGAATTCAGAATCCCTGTTCCTGCCAATTGTACCTTTACCAATCAATGGGAGGAAGTACACTTGGAATTATTGGATAAGGTCATTTCGAAACAGGGTCAAGTAGCGGCCATCAATAAGATATTCATGCCCTCTGAACATTTGGAGTATGGAATCATTTCGGATATTGATGATACTATTGTACCAACAGGTGCTACGAGACTATGGGAAATGATCAAGACGACTTTTTTGGGAAATGCCTATTCCCGAATTCCATTTCCAGGTGTTTCGGCATTTTACAAAGCAATGGAAAAAGGGAGGGATGAAATCGAAAGCAACCCCTTGTTTTATGTATCGAGCAGCCCCTGGAACCTTTATGATTTCCTGATGGAGTTTTTGGAAGTGCATCATATTCCCAAAGGTCCCTTGATGTTAAGGGATATTGGCTTGTCCAGGGAACAATTGATAGCCGGTAGTCATTTTGACCACAAGTTGTCCCAAGTGGAAAAGATATTTGAATTTTATGGAGAAATTCCTTTTATCCTGATCGGCGATTCCGGTCAACATGACCCGGAAATTTACCTGCAAGTGATCAAAGATTATCCAGGTAGGGTCAAGATGATTTATATCCGGGATGTCCAAGTGTCCCGGCATGCTGCGATGGAAGAGATTCAATTGAAAATGCAAAACCTCGGAGTGGAGATGCTCTTGGTGACGGATACCATGGACGCTGCAAGGCACGCACTGGATAAAGGCTGGATCCTAAAATCAGATGTAATCGATATCGCCGAAACCAAAAAAGAAGACGAGGAAGCTTCGTAAATGCCTTTTTCAGGGAGGTTTAAAAAAATAATGAACCACAAAAGTTACAAAAGGGTACAAAAGAAAAATAAAAAAATTGGTTTCATTCAACCTCAAATTTTACTCACTTTTGTTTCCTTTTGTCTCTTTTGTGGTTCAAAAAAATTAAATCCATATTCCTTCTTATATTTTTAAATGACCAGAAAAAAATTCAATTGATCTTTAGTTCCCCCGCTTCCACATACCAAAATCCATCCCATTCCCATTCCCATGTTTTGAGATCCAAAGATGGATTTTGATCAGCATTGACCGTTTTATATTTCAGGGCTTGTTGGCCAAGGTTCCATGTTAGGGGAGTTTGGTTTTGGAGTGTTTCGGCTAGTTGGTCTGCATTGGATTCCATCAGGTAAAAAGCATTGGCCTGACCAAAAACTTTGGCTTGGCCATCTTTGTCAATCACCACCGCAGTCTTCTCATCTACTGCAATGGCCTTGAGAAGCTCATTATTGGCAAGGTTTTTCAACCTTGCCAAAAACCCGACCAATCTGCCTTCTCTCCCTCTCTGAGAAAAATGCTGGTCAGTGATTGTGTTTTGCAAAAGGGGATGATTGATGAGACTGGACCGGCGAACTGTCAATCTTTCATCAAATGGATTTTGGAGGGCTTCCTGACTGATGATGGAACCGCTTTCCCCTGTATAGACAAACTCACCCATAATGGCACAACCTGCACTTGTTCCACCTATCGGAATTTGTTTTTCATGGATCAGGTACTGAATGGCCTCTTCAACTTTGGTGCCTTCCCATAATCTCAAGTATTGGGACTGATCACCACCCGCAATAAACAAGGCCTCGGCATTCATCAAGGTCTCAAACACCTTTTCATCATTGGCGGATTCAACTGTATTGAGACGCAAGGTTTCTACAGAATTCAGTCCACCCATATTATAGAGGTAATCATTGTATCCATCTCCGCCACTTACCCTGATGATCACAAAATCCCCACCGCCCGACCTTTCGATCATCCATAACATGGCTGCATCCACATCCGTGCTGCCGCCCATCAGGACAAGTCCACTTTCCGTATCGGTCTGTAGATCCTCAGCATTTCCGACCCTCCCCAAGGAATAAGAATTCCCAACAGGAGGAATAGGGGGCATGATGGGTTCAGCATTACAGGCATAAGTGAAAAGTAGAAAGAAAGAAATCGCTGCAGAAAAATGCTTGGATCTGACCATGATAATTCAAAATTTGTAATTGAAATGCAAACTAATGAATACATTTAAATTCCCCCAATTTGTCCAAAATCATTTTGAAACAAACTAAACAAATCAGGCATAAATTCTTTTACCAACTCCTTCAGGCTTGCTTTGCTTAAGTCCAAACAAAGGTCTAATCCATTTCCACCTCCTGATACCAAATTCATAAACCAACCAGGAAAAACCAAATGTTCCTGCCGACATGACCAGGAACTTGGGCCAAAACCCCCAATCCAAGTGCATCAAATAAAATCCTATCGCAATAGTGAAAGTCTGATGAAGAATATAAAATGGATAGACCGACTCATTGGCATAGGTCAGGGCTGTGCTGGGCCGATTCAGGTAAGCAGCCGCATAACCGAACAAAGCCAATATCCAAGCCCAAAGGTTGAACACTTTGAAAAAGGCTTCAATGAAATGGATCAAAGTAGAATCTGCATACACCTGTCTCAATCCAATCAATAGTGTGAAACCGACCAACCCACAATAGAGGTATTTCCTTCTGTTTTGCAAAACAGTTTTCCAGAAAATATCTTTGACAGAAATCAATAAAAAGCCAAAAAAGAACAGTGTAATATAATTCACCACATTGAACCAATCTCCCCATAGGGCATGGGTGGAGGGGAAAAAAGGCTCCAATAAAGATTCCCATAGATAAAGCGGAATGATCAACCAAAACAGACCAAAAGGCCTGGAAGCTAGGACAGTCATTTTTTTCAATAACCAGCTTTGAGGATGATTTCTGAGGTAAAGGAAAGCAGGAATCAACACCAGAGAAAAGAGCAACAGGTAGGGCAAAAACCACAAGTGGTGCCAAGAAAAATTACCCTCGGGGTAAACTCCGATAAATGCCTGTGATGGCCAAAATTCGAAATATCCCTCAGTAAATTGACCTTTATCCAAACGCTCAAAATAAACCTGGGGAGGAACAACCAAAAGAATACCAACCATCAATGGCAACAAAAGTCTTTGAATCCTTTCTTTGGCAAAATGTCCACCGCTTCTTTTGGAAAGGGCGTAATAGGTTCCCATCCCAGAAATCACAAAAAGGATAGGCAAACGCCATTGATTCACAAATAACATAGGCCACCGCAAGTCGGGATAAATGATGTCATTCTTGATATGGAATCCCCAAGGGACAAAAAACATCCCAACATGGTAAAATATCAGCAATCCGAAAACGATTACCCTTAGCCAATCTAAGTCATGTCTGCGCATAATTTTTGATTTTGTTTTATCCAAAAGTAGATATTGAAAAGATTGAAAAAAGGGCCTTGTGATCAATGTCAAGGATTTGGGATGAAATGCAAGATTATGAGACTTTGTACTTTCTTTCAAAGTCATCAATCATCCCTCTTGATACAGGGAGTGAATCAGAATGACTTTTTACTTTCAATTGATAACCTTGTGCATTGCCTTTTACTTGCGCTACTTTTTGGAGATTTACCAAAAAAGACCTGTGAGTTTTGAAAAAATGGGGAAAGGATTGCAATTGGCTTTCAAATTCTTTGAGTGTCATTCTTTTTAAAACCTTGTTCGCTGTGTCACCTTTCTCGAAATATATCTCCAAGTAATTCCCTTCCGATTTGGCAAATAAAAACTCTTCAGGGTTGAGGTCAAAGTCATCACTTTTTTGTTGGGTAACAATAGGAAGTAGTTTTTCCCTTTGTGTTGAAAAATCAAGCTGTTGCTGACTGTTGAGAGATTTGGCGGTTTTCAGATGTGCCTTCAATAATCTCAGGTAATTCATGGGAACAAGAATAATTGCAAACAGAACTCCTACCAAAAATGTATTTCTGATTTCTTCCAAAAAGTATCTTATTGACCAGTTATCAGGATTTGAATAAATAAAATCCCTGACAAGAAACTGACTGATTCCAATCATCAACAATACACCTGCAATCAATGCGATTTCTTTTCTGACAGTCCACTTGTCTTCATTTACACTCAAATTGTTCAAACCAATAATGAGCAATACACAAAAAAAGGCATTCAAAGAATGTATCATGGAAATCCAAAAATAACTGACTTTGTGTTCAGGTCTGTAAACCACAAAAGGTTCAAAAAAATAGTTGAAGCCCATACTCATCCCAAAAATCACCGTAGCTAAGATCCAAAGGTTTTTCCCCTTGAAATAATAGGGGTAAGGTTGTTTTAGAAAATCTTGGACGTTTGAGTACATGGATTTTTCGGGATTGAAGAATAAAATTAATCAATCTTAAATTCCCAGCCATTCAAATACATCATCAAAATTTACTGTAACAGAAGAATTGCCATCCGGGTGCAAATTAGGAAAAGTGGTCAGATTGCTTTCTCTGTTCATCAGCATCGCTTTCACAAAATGTAGCTTATGCCCTTCTGCCAGGCTTCGTTGGTCTTCCAGAAAAGCCCTTCCAGCAGTGGCATTACCAAAGGTTCGGGTATTGGGCCTACTAAGTATTGCAGCAAATATTTGCTCTCCTTCCCGACAAGTTGACCCGTCAATCAAGACTGCAACTTTTGGTAAGGGAGATAATACCTCCAATGCATTTGGAACAGTCACTTTTCGAACACCACCAATGAAGGATCCACCGTTTTTATACTCCCAATCTTCTTTTTTACTGTCATCATAAAAAAATGCCCCCAAGACCCCATCTCCAAGTAAAGGCCCCAAACCGGCCAACATTCCCTCCAAATTCCCTCCTGTCAGGCTTCGGAGGTCTATGATCCAAGCATCTGTTGCCTCCAATTCTCTCCCCCTTATCTGTTCCTGAATGGCCAAAGCTATATCTTCGGGGCTTAATTGAGAGGTCGGAATATCCAAATAGGCTATATTATTGGGTAAAGCGGGTGTTTGTTTTTGGACTGAAATACAATCAAAGGCATTTTTGTCTCCTGCTACAATTTCTCCTCTTGAGTTGATCACATAACTTTTATCATCCCCAATCATCTCGAACACCTTATCCAATGCAATATAAGTATCCTCGATTTTCCGGGCATCTTTAGTCAATTCCGATATGGCCTGATCAATTTGGGACTTCTTCCAAGTGTAATTGAAACTAAATGAACTATAAAAATCATTTTCAACCAATTGGAGGAACTCATTCAAAAATGCCTCTGCTTCTGGAGAAATTGTTTCTTCATTTTTTTCCTCAGTTTCCTGACAGGAAAAAGTCAGCATAACGATAGCGAGAATTGAAAGAAATCGTTTCATTGGACATCCATTTTATCTTAGAATATTACAAAAATATATTATTTAATTCAAGAGGTCAAAGAATTTTTTGAAGTCTTGGATGATGATTTTTTTATTTTCCTTTGTCAATTGATCACTTTGATTCATCGTGATGATATAACCCTCATCCATATTGAAAAACCCCATTGCCTCCACCAAACCTTCCACTTCCCTATCCCTATTGTCAGGATTCAATTCATTGGTAACCTGTATCAGCCATCGACAAACAGTTCCCTCAAAAACCACAAAATCACATTCCTTCTTTTCTTTGAAGTAATACAGCTTTTTATTTTTTTTCCTAAAATTCAAATAAACAAGATTCTCCAAAAGTCTTCCCTTATCCTTTATGAAACTCAATGAATTGGATTTGGCAAATCCAGTATCGATGCAATAAACTTTTTTGGGATTTTTCGATATACTTTTAGAGGACCAACTAAACCGCGGAAGGAAAAACAACAAATAGGAATCCTCCATCCAAGATAAATAATCAGAAACGGTGGTAGGCGAACCGACATTGAAAGTTTTGCGGATACCATTGAAACTTACCTCTTTCCCGATATTGGATATTAAAAAAAGTGCGATATCCATCAGCACATGGGTATTTTTTATTCCATACCTGACCGCTATATCCCTATACAAGATATCTTTCAGCAACATTTGAAGTATTTCAGGGTTTTGGTCTCTTAGGAATTCAGGAAAGCCACCTTTAACCACATAGTCATTGAAATTTTCCTGACTATCATCTAGACCTAAAAAGGTGAGGTATTCTTTATATGAAAAAGGGAATACTTCATGACTGAGATATCTTCCGGTCAATCTTGTACCCATTTCCCGGCTCAAAAGTGAAGCATTTGAACCGGTGACAAATACTTTCTCCCCTCTTTCATGTAGCTGTCTCACAAAAACCTCCCAACCCTTCACATTCTGGATTTCATCAAAAAAGTAGGCTTCAACATCCTCTCCCATGACATCATCCAACTTTGAAAAATCACCTACTTCAAAACCAAATACTCTTGAATCTTCAAAGTTGAAATAGGCGACTTTTTCATAATATTTTTTGACTATCTGTCGCATCAGGGTACTCTTTCCAGATCTTCTTATGCCGGAAATTACCTCGACATGAGTAGAGGATGGTTTGAATATCTCCAACATTTCACGTTTGATAAACCCAAAATCTTTGGCTAATACTCGTTTTTGACCATCGTATGCGGCTTCTATATCTTCTTTAAATACCATAAGCATAAGTAATTTACATCACAAATATAAAGTTTATTTTGTAAAAGTAAATTGTCTTATTTTGCAAACGTAAACTAATTTACGTTAACAGCATAAGAAAATAAAAGTTAAGGCCCATTTTCATAATCTAATGGGATATTTATTTAAATTGGATTTTATACCAAATCAAAATTGGAAAATCTAAAATGAATACAGAAAATACATCAGATAAATTGGAAGGAATAATTGTTCCTATGGTTACGCCTTTACTATCCAATGGAGAATTGGACAGGAAAGGGACAGAAAGATTGATTCGACACCTGACCCAAGGGGGAGTCCATGGGATTTTTATTTTGGGAACCACAGGTGAAGCTTCCAGTTTGAAACCGGCCATCAAAAAAGAACTGATAGAAATCACCTGTAAGGAATCACAAGGCCAGCATTTGGTCTTGGCCGGTATCACCCATACGGCTTTGGATGTAAGCTTGAAAATAGCCAAAACCGCTAAAGAAAATGGCGCTGAAGCAGTTGTGGCTGCCCCTCCTTACTATTTCCATTTGGATCAGGATGACCTATTTAAATATTATATCAGACTTGCGGACCTGAGCCCCTTGCCACTCTTTTTGTATAATTTTCCCGTCATGACCAAAATCACTTTAGAGCCTGAGACGGTACAGAAATTATCCCAACATCCCAATATTATCGGAATCAAAGACAGTTCGGGAAATGGCGTATACTTCCAGAACCTATTGGAACTAAAAAAGGGGAATTCTGAATTTTCTGTGTTGATAGGTCCTGAGGAGATGCTTGCTCAATCTGTCTTTTCAGGTGGTGATGGCGGGGTCAACGGAGGTGCTAATATTTTCCCAAGTCTCTATGTCCGACTCTTTGAAGCTGCTAAAAACCATGATTTTGAAATGGTCAACAAAATCCAGCCTCTCATTCTGGAAATTTCAAAGAACATTTATGGATGTAGCCCAAAAAGCTCAAGCTACCTCTGTGGTGTCAAAGAAAGCCTCTATTATTTGGGTATCTGTGAACCTCATATCGCTCCACCTTTACAAACCGTGGACGCACTGACGAAAGAAAAAATAGTCCAAAATCTTGAAAAAATCATCTTCAAAATTAAAAGCATTTAATCCCCACCTCTCAATCACCATTTATGAATCTTCCTATCATCGACCTCACTGTTTTTTTGGTTTATGTGATTGGAATAATTGGCTTTGGGGCTTCCTTTTATTTCAAAAAAAGAACACCAATCGATTACATCACCGGAGGAGGAAGGTTGCCGGCATGGGCATTGGGAATGTCCATTTTCGCAACTTATGTGAGCAGCATCAGTTTTTTGGCCTTACCAGGCAGTGCCTATCAGTCCAATTGGAACGGTTTTGTTTTTAGTCTTTCCATACCATTGGCAGGATTTGTAGCAGTGAAATATTTTGTCCCACTCTACAGAAAACTTCAGAGCCCATCAGCCTATGCCTATCTGGAAAACAGGTTTGGAGTTTGGGCCCGGGTCTATGCCTCCACCTGCTACCTGCTTACCCAATTGGCACGCATGGGGGCCATCATGTATTTATTGGCTTTGCCCATGAATGCATTGTTTGGCTGGAGTATCCCTTTGATAATCATTGCCACAGGAATTGGGGTGGTAATATATGCCATGTTGGGAGGAATAGAAGCGGTGGTTTGGACGGATGCTGTTCAGGGTGTTTTATTAATCATAGGTGCATTGACCTGTTTTGTTTTGATCATTTGGGAAATGCCAGGAGGTTTTTCACAGGTATATGAAATAGCCCACGAACAAAATAAACTTTCCTTGGGCAGCTTTTCCTTTGATTGGAGTCAGAGTACCTTTTGGGTAATTTTGGTCTATGGATTATTTATCAATTTGCAGAATTTCGGTGTGGACCAAAGTTATATCCAACGCTATTTGGGTGCGAAAACCGAATCAGAAGCCAAGATATCAACGTGGTTGGGAAGCCTGCTTTATGTCCCGGTTTCCTTGTTGTTTTTTATGATAGGCACAGCACTTTTTACCTATTATCAACAATTCCCTGAAAACCTCCCAATAGAATTACAATCCTTTGAAAATGCGGATAAAGTTTTCCCTTATTTTATTGTTTCAACGCTTCCCAAAGGATTGACCGGACTGATGATCGCAGCCATATTTGCCGCAGGTATGAGTACACTATCTACCAGTATCAACAGTTCGGCTACAGTTATTTTGGAAGATCATGTCAAAAAATACTTATTCCCCAAACTACCGAAAGCCGTCGAGTTCAAAGTTCTGTATTTGTCTTCATTTATCATGGGATTAGCAAGTATCTTAATTGGACTGGCATTTAATGGGGTCAGTAGCGCTTTGGATGCCTGGTGGGCATTGGCTTCGATTTTCAGTGGTGGAATATTGGGACTTTTCCTTTTAGGAGTGCTGACTCAATCCGAAAGTATTATCCCAGCAATCACAGGTGTAATCTGTGGCTTGATCATCATTGCATGGATAAGTCTGGAAGAGTTACTCAGGGCTTATGGCTGGCCAGTCCTGGAACTGCATAAAAATCTAGCGATTGTTTTGGGAACCATGGCTGTTTTTATTGTGGGATTTGTTTTGGGTTGGATGGTGAATAGGGTGAGGGCTATTTAGCTTGGAGGCAATAGACCTCTCCTGTCGTCGAGGTGACAAAGCAAAGTAAACTTTGAAATCTCAAAAGCTGTTTTTGGTTCAATCGTGTTTCAGTCCTCTCCTTCCTTAATCTTCCTTCCTCATCGATATGCCAGTCCACATCCATAGAGGTGGTCGGATCTGAGGTCCAAGTGAGGTAAAATGCGTGTGGATCTGATTGGGAAAATCCTGGAATCCCAAAAAAAATTCCTGCAAAAAGAAGGATAAAATGCCTAAAATGTTTCATTTTGGTTATGTTTTTTGAGTTAGAAATACAATCTAATAAAGATAATTGACTACAATTTAACATTATCGATTTGGGTCAAAAACCTTTAAAAATGGTCAAATTTTGGACTTTTTTGACTATATTTAGAAATCTGTCTTTTATCAAAAATTCATTTATTGTTTATTAATTCCGTGTAATGGTAAAAACCATAATTGTATCAAATAGACTTCCTGTTTCCCTAAGACACCGAAATGGCCGATTCGAATTCAAACCATCGGCAGGAGGTTTGGCCACAGGCTTAGGGTCCATTTACAAATCAGGTGAAAATATCTGGATAGGCTGGCCGGGCAATACTGTTGAAGACCCCGAACAGCGAGCAGAAATCATTTTGGAATTGCATGAATTGAAAATGGCACCGGTTTTCCTTACAAAAGAAGACGTGGAGCAGTTTTATGAAGGATTCAGTAATGAAACCTTATGGCCGGCATTCCATTATTTTACCCAGTACATAGTTTACAACCCTGAGCATTGGGAAGCATACATTCGGGTCAATCAAATGTTTTGCGAGGCTATTCTAAAAAAAGCTGCTCCGGATGACACCATTTGGGTGCATGACTACCAATTATTGCTCCTCCCCAAAATGCTGAGAGAGGCCTTGCCCAATGCGACGATTGCATTTTTTCAACATATACCCTTTCCATCCTATGAAATTATCAGGATGATCCCCTGGAGAAAAGAATTGCTGGAAGGAGTCTGCGGTTCTGATTTGATCGGATTTCACACATATGACGACATGCGTCACTTTCTCAGTGCTGTGGGCAGGATCACAGGAATGTCTTCCGAAAGCGGATATATCCAAGCGGAAAATAGGATAATTAATGTCGATTCTTTTCCCATGGGTATTGATTATGGGAAATTTGAAAAACAGGCCAAAAGCAAAAAAACCCAAAATATTGTCAAAAATTTCAAAACCCAAGTAGGAGATGTCAAGCTGATCTTAACCATAGATAGACTGGATTATTCCAAAGGTATTCCTCAACGTCTCCATGTATTCTACGAACTTCTAAAAAGCCATAAGGAACTTCATGGGAAAATATCTATGATCATGGTTGTGGTGCCCAGTAGGGACATGGTACAATCCTACAAGGAACTTAAGGAAGAAATTGATTTACTGGTAGGCCGGATAAATGCAGAGTACTCCACCCTAAATTGGATACCGGTCCACTATTTCTACAGGGGTTTTCCTTTTGAGGAATTGAGTGCTTTTTATAGTATGTCTGACATCGCTTTGGTCACACCGCTTAGGGATGGGATGAATCTGGTATGCAAGGAATTTGTAGCCAGTAAAACCGACCAAACAGGTGTCCTGATTCTTTCCGAAATGGCAGGAGCTTCTAAAGAACTCATAGATGCAGTCTTGGTCAACCCCAACGATAAGCAGGGTGTGGTAGATGCTATTTATCAAGCATTAGCTATGAAACCTGAGGAACAAAAATCCAGAATGGTTTCTATGCAGGAAAGTCTGAAGAAGTATGATATTTTTCAATGGGTAAAGGTTTATCTAGATCGGTTGGAGCATGTGAAAGAGAAACAAGCGGAACTTACCTCTAGGGTGGTGGATACCAAAATTATCCAAGAAATTGAAGAAAAATTCAAAACTGCTTCCAACCCTGTTCTGTTCTTAGATTATGATGGTACGTTGACGGGATTCAAATCAAACCCACAGGATGCTATGCCTGATGCGGAGTTAAAAGCTATAATCAAAGGTTTGAGTACCAAATCTCAAGTTGTCATTATTTCCGGTAGAGATAAGGATACGCTTGGTCAATGGTTTAAAGGTCAATCAATAGATATGATTGCTGAACACGGTGTTTGGGTGAAGCGCAAATCCTCCAAGGAAGGATGGGAACTTTATGCCGAGGTAGATGATAGTTGGAAGGAAGAGATCAGAAAAATCATGGAATATTATGTACTCAGGACCCCAGGTGCATTTATTGAAGAAAAACACCATTCGTTGGTATGGCATTACAGAAAAGTAGAAAGCGGTCTAGGAGACCTAAGAATGAGGGAACTCTTTTCTCATCTCAAATATATGGCACGTGGATATAATTTGCAGGTTTTGGAAGGAAACATGGTCTTGGAAATCAAACGGCCTGATATCAACAAGGGTCGTGCAGCTGTAACCATGATGAAAGGTATAGAATATGATTTTGTCCTGGCAATTGGTGACGATTGGACAGATGAAGACACTTTCAAGGCCATGCCTAAAAATGCTTACACCATCCGGGTAGGTTATGCCTACACCCAAGCAAATTATAACATCAAATCCTACCGACAGGTACGAGACCTACTCAAAAAACTCATTGAGTAGGTGGTTTTGAAAATTCGAAAATTAAGCAATTGGTTTTAAAAAAATTAGGGAATTATATTTGAACCACAAAAGAAACAAAAGGGAACAAAAGAGGATATGACCAAAAGTTGATATTCAGTAACTTTTGTATTCTTTTGTCACTTTTGTGGTTCCATTTTTTACTTTGTTTATAGAAAATTAGGCCGATCCAACTTTTTACCAATTCTGAAAGCCGCATTCATCAATCCTACATGGGAGTAAGCCTGTGGAAAATTCCCCCATTGACTACCTGTAGCCTGATCCACATCTTCTGAAAATAGATTGAGGTGGTTGGAATATTTGATCAATGTTTCAAAACCTTCAACTGCCTCATCCAGCCTATTCACACAAGCCAATGCCTCAATATACCAAAATGCACAGATCAAAAATGTGGTCTCAGGTACCCCGAAATCATCCATATGCTTGTATCGGAAAAAGAGGTAATCTTTTGAAAGCAGCTCTTTTTCCAATTCCTTAAGGTGATTATTTGCCCGCTCTATATCATCTCCAAAGTAACCCATGGTAATCAACTGCAAGGTAGAAGCATCCATATGTTTTGCGCCAATGGCCTGCGAGTAGGCCTTCCTGTCAGGGAGATAGCAAGCTTCTATTTTTGCCACTGCAAGATCCTTCAAGTACATTGCTTTCTCATACATCTTTTCGTTTTTGAGACGTTTCCCGATTTTGGCGGCTGCCAATGAACCTGCCCAATGAAAAAGGAATGTATAGCAATGTTCTTGGGCAAGACTCCTAAACTCCCATAAACCTGCATCCTTTTCATCCATCGTCTGTTCGATTTTATCCAAAAGATTCATGATCATGGGTTCAGAATGACTTCGTTCCTTTGAGGTGAACCTCTGATCTGAATACAGGGGTAAAAGGGAAACCAACACCTGTCCATACAGATCATTTTGAATATGGGTATAGGCCTGATTGCCAAATCTGACGGGCTTGTTTCCCAAATAACCCTCCAAATCAGAGATTTCTTCAATCAACAAACTCTCTCCTGTAATAGAATAAAGTGGTTGATATCTTCCATCTGCACCTGTCGGCAGGTTTTGGATGAATTCAAAATATTTCTCGAGCTCTTCAAAGTGACCAACACCATTAAAAGAAGTTAGGGTATAATAACTGTCCCTTATCCAACAATATCGGTAATCCCAATTCCTTGTGGAGCCTGGAGACTCCGGAAGGGATGTGGTGGAGGCGGCTATGATGGCACCGGTGTCCTCATATTGGTGGATTTTTAGGATCAGGGCAGAGCGAAGCACCAACCGCTGATGAAATCCGGAAATACTGGTGGACTTGACCCATGATTGCCAGTAATCCGTAGTTGCTTGCAGAAATCTCTCAGATGTGGATTCAATCGGCGCTTCCAATGGCCTTCCATAGGTGAAAACCAGATAAATTGGCCGCTGAAGCACAAAAGATTTCCCTTCACAGATGTAAGTAAGGGCTGCATTTGAAGTCAGTCTGATTTCCTGATCCTCACCCATATACTGAATATGATTGCTACCAATACTGGGCGTAAGTGTTTTTGTTCCTCTTTGCGCAACTGGCTTACAGGTAATCTTAATCCTTGAGGCTCCGGTAAGAGGTTCTATCTTCCGGATCAGCATCAAGGGTTTAAAATACCTGTCGAAATTCTTGAAACGAGGGGCAAAATCAGTCACTTTATAACTATCCTGTCCAGTATTAATTATGGTTTCAAGTATATTGGTATTTTCTAAATATGATTGAGTAGATTCAAAATCAGACCCTTCTGGTAAAATGGTAAACTCACCACCTTTTTTTCTGTCCAGCATTCCACCGAAAATAAAATCCGAGTCAAAGCGAGGCAGGCAAAGCCACGAAATATTAGTGTTCTTTTCAACATGGGCAATGTAGGAACAGTTACCGATTAGCCCAGATTCATAAATATGCTTGTTCATGTAGATTAAAGTTTAGGTTTGAGAAAATACTAAAAATGGCTAGCAGGCTCCCGGCAAGAAAACGAAATCAGTTTTCTAATCCAAAGATTTATAAATTTTAAATGGATTTCATTTTAAACTGCTTATAATCTTTTCCGGTTGCTTTAATATCTTGAATTTGATAAATAATTATTTTTGATCGAGTAAATACCAACCTTTCGGATCAACCTCTATCGTCCCTGCACTTCTTACTAGCACTGGTTTGGAGGAAAGAATATGGCGCTCAAATCCATTGGAAGTTTTGATTTCCACTGGCATCGAAAAATCAATATTGGGTAGGCTGACCTGATACCCTTTTTTACCCTTTTTGGAAACTTTCACCTTAGGAACCCGGATGGTTTTTAGATACATATCAAAGAATCCCTGTAATTCGATTCCAGTATATTGCTGTACAAACTGAGTAAAATCAGCTGTTTCGACGAGGTTTTCATAGGTAAATCGCTCATCTGAAGCAAAGGATTTGAGCATGGGGAAAAACACCTCATCCCCAATATAGTATCTCAGCGAATGTATTATAAATGCCCCTTTGGTGTAAATCTCGGGATGATAGGCTTGGTCAGAGTTGGAGTTTCTTGGTGAAACTACGGGCCTGGCATGGGCAATCCCCTTTTTGACCGAAGCTACCTTTTCATGATAGGCATCTTCTCCTCCATGTTCCAGATAAAACAGCCAATCCCCATAAGCCGTCAATCCCTCGTGGATCCAGAAATCTGCCCAGTCTTTGACCGAAACCTTATTGCCAAACCACTCATGCCCCAATTCATGGTGAAGCAGCCAATCGGCGTACCCATCCCCTATTTTTTCAAACTGAAAGTTGTTCCCATAAGCATTGATAGTCTGATGTTCCATCCCCAAATAGGGAGTTTCCACCACAGCGATTTTGTCATTGGGAAAGGGGTATGATCCAAAAAACTTCTCATGGGTTTTGGCAGAAGTTTCCAATACTTCCATCAGCGATTTGGCTTTATCCCTGTTTTCCTGCAGGACATAGACTATCATCGGGATTTCCGTCCCATCTGTACTGTTGAAAGTTTTTGATTCTTCATGGAAAACCCCCATCGTAAAGTTGATATTGTAATTGTTAATGGGATATTGTGTGGTCCAATGGTAGGTGACTTTTCCATTTTCATTTTTGGTATCTACCAGTCTTCCATTTGCTGCTACAAAATAAGGATATGGGGCAGTGAGGATCAAATCCACTCCGTTTGAAGGTTCACTTGATGGGTGGTCCAGGCAGGGCATGAAAATCTTTGCACCTTCATTCTGAGAGGATAGCCCCATCCAATGGTTATCCAATTCGTCTATCTCCCAAGTAAAACCTCCTGTCCAGGGTGGCCGGATAGCGATTGGAGTTTGGCCACCGTAAAACACCTCCACCTCAGTGCAAGTACAATCGGAAGGATAAATGTCCAATGTATCCCCAAAATGCCTGAAACCGACTTCCGCTCCATCCATGATGACTTTGCTCACTTTGTACTCCTCGATCAGGTTCACTCTTAGCGTATCCAACTTTTCATCTGAGGAGAAAGTGATTTTGTTTTTCCCATGGATCTCCTGTTTTTCGGGAAATATTTCCAGTTCCAACTGATAGTGCAGAACCTCATATTTTGTTTGCAAAGGATCAATTTCCCCACCCCAAGCCCAGTTTTTTTGGATTTGGGAAAATGTGCTGAAAGAGATCAGAAGGAATGATAGGATTAGGGAGGTTGTTTTCATTGTATTTAATATAATAGGGTTAATTGGTATCAGGGAATTCCTTTTCTATAATACGGTTCACAAGAGCTTTCAATTGATCTAAATCTTCAGAAGCTGCATAAATCCGTGTCATTTTTATTTTATGATATTCATGAGCTATAAAATTCCGAAAGGATTTTGGAACATTCCATGGATAGGGATAAGGTTCCAAAAACCAGCTTTCAATACTTTTTATAGCTTCTCCGATAATTAAGAACTGGTAAAGAACAGCACTTTGAATCATTGAATTTTTAAGAAATTCCTCTTCATCCATATCATCCATAAAATCCTTGATACTATCGATTGCATGGATAACATGTAGTAGCCTTTCTTTATTGGTAGGTTTAGCCATAAATCTGAATTAGATCCTTTTTTACATTATCTACCATATACTCACGAAGTGTGTCGTGTTCCACAAAGTCAATCTTTCTATTAAGCGCTTCTATCAACTGTTCCCTAATTCCAAGCTGATCGAATATGCTGAATTTAACATTTTTCTTTACTTGGAATAAGATATCGATGTCACTTTCCGGATTGTCGTCCCCTCTGGCAAAGGAGCCAAAAACCCAGCCTTTTTCTATTCTTGAATCCCTATCAAGGATTTCATTGATTTTTTTGATTATGGCTTTTCTGTCAATTTTCTCAAAAACCCTATAAGCAACTTCCTCCTCTGCAACTTTCAGTGCTTCTTTGGCCATTTCGTTATCATCGCCGAGGTCATATACTACCTTATCCGCCATCCAAGGAACCAATAGTTCTGAAGATGGAATCTCAAAAATTTCTGACAAGCGGATGACCTGTTCTTTGGATAGTTTCCTGATTCCCCGCTCTGCTTTACTGATTAAAGCTTGGTCAATATCCAAGAACACACCTACTGTCCGGAGGGGCATCTCTTTTTCCAGTCTAAGCTTTCTGATTTTTTTGCCGAACCTGTTCATGATTTTGACAAATATTTTTTGACCAATTTAGTCAAAATTGCGTAGGAGTGCAAGGAGTTGAGGAGAGATAGGTTTAAGACATAAGAAGCAAGATGTAAGACATAAGAGAGGCATTTTTTGGTTTCGGTCCCGATAGCCATCGGGATGATATTCTTCTCCCATAATTAAAAATATTTCAACAGCACTGGAATTGCTCCTGACTCCTGTACGGGATCCAAAGATAGAAATGTGTAGATACTCCCGACTGCTGTACCGGACTACAACTAGCGTCTTCGTCAATCTTCACCCAGATGGCTTTAAATACAAATTTCTGTCTAGGCATAGAGGTGAATATCGACTGAGTTGGGTGACAAAAGATGTGATTGGCTTAAAATTACTTGGCAACTTTAACTCCATTTTCTATTAAAACCTTCGGGGCTTTGAAAACCCCAAAGGTTAACCCTAACTCATTTTGTCCCTTGGTTCTTGATTCTTGATTCTAAAATCTCCCTCCCCTCATTCAATTCACTTACCAATGCTTCAATATCCTCTTCCGAAGTATTGTAGTTTGTAATACAGGCCCGGAATGTTGGTTTGCCGAAGACAGGATAAATAGATAGCCAGGACTTTCCGGAGTCAATGATGTTTTTGATTACTGTTTTGGTGAAATCAGGATTATCCAGGTAATTTTCATCCATAAAACATACCACGGGAAATGGGCTGCTGTTCATTACAGTCCATCCGCTGTTTTTCAACAAACCTTTCAGTTTTTCCCCTATTTCTGTTTGATGGCGAATGGTTTTTTCATAACCCTCCCAACCAAAAATCATCAATGCCAAATACAGTTTGATGCCATAAGCCCTGCGGGACCATTGGATGGAATGGGTAAATGGATCGACAATTTCAAGGTCTTTGGCTTCCTTGGGCATATATTCGGCTGTGATCCGGAATGTTTCTGATAAGATTTCTTTGTGCCGGGTGATAAACAAACTGGTGCCCATCGTGACAGACAACCATTTGTGCGCATCAAAAGTGATGGAGTCAGAAAGTGAAATTCCGTTCAGATAAGGTTTCAGATCGGGATGCAAAACTGCCGCACCTCCATAAGCAGCGTCCACATGGAACCAAAGCCCGAAGTCATCTGCGATTTTCCTGATTCCCGGCAAGTCATCAATGGCGCCTGTTCCCGTTGTGCCGGCAGTACCGATGACCAAAAAAGGTTGGTAACCGTCATGAACATCCTTTTGAATGGTTTCCTTTAGGATTTCCAAATCCATTTTCAGGTCTTTCCTAACCGGAATATTCCTGATGGCATCATAGCCCAATCCAACGGTTTTAGCTGCCTTATGAACTGAGTGGTGAGACTCAGCCGAACAATACATCACAGGTCTCTTCCTTACCCCAAACCAACCCGACTTGGCAAATTGGGGAAAAGCATAGTTCACCGCACACAAAACAGCGGTCAGGTTAGCTTCGGCACCTCCACTTGCAAACACCCCATCTATGCTCTCTGTAGAATATCCAAACTTCTTTCCAAATTCAGCAATCAGATAATTCTCAATTTCATTGGCAAATGGAGAATGGCTCCAAGCTGCCAATTGGGGATTAAAAACAGCGGTGATCAAATCTCCCAAAATACTGGGGAAGTTTGCCCGGGGATTGTAGAGGCCGAAATATTTTGGATGTGGGGTTTGGACAGAATAGTTTTTCATACCCTCCACCAAATGCTTGAGAGCCTCCTTAGAAGTTAAAGGAGCAGAGAAATCAACCTTCCTTACTTCCTTCACAATTTCAGAAATATCGAGCCTCGGAGAAACCCGATTGGACTTTGTATCAGAATAGTATTTCTCAAGAAAGTCAATGGTGAATTTGTACAGTTCCTGTCTTTCGGAAGGGGTTAAATCAAAGCTTTGCATGTAATTGATTGGTTAGAACGGTTTGAAAAACAAGATGAAAAAATACTGATTACTACCCAAAAGAACCGTCATATATTTAAGGGAGTTCTTCACCTTGGAGGTACTTATTTGACCACAAAAGTGCCAAATGAAAACAAAAGAAAAGGAAGATTTAATGTTGAAATCAAACACCATAAACAAAATGTTCTGGGAATTAATTAAATTTGATAAAAGAAATAAGCGATGGAAAATCTACAGATAGAAAGCACAACCAGTCAAATTATTCTGAAACTTAACAAAAAAGGCTTTACTGAGCAGTTTTTAGATTCCTTGATTAAGCGATTAAAAATCGAAGATTTGGCACAAAAATCGGCTTTGGATGACAAAATATTGAAAATTGCAGATGAAATCAATCAGGATTGGTGGGATAAAAATGGTGAGGAGTTTTTGAAAAATATAGCCAAATGATTTCGAATGCGGCTGTCGTAGATACCAACATTATTTTATCAGCTTTAATCTCCAAATCTTCTGGAATTAGGGAAAAACTTTTTGATGAAACAATGAATTATTTTGCCCCAAATTATATCATCATTGAATTATATAAACACAAAGAGAAGTTACTGAAATATTCAAAACTTGATGAGACCGAATTCTTTGAATTTTTTTCCTCAATTGTAAACCGAATAAATTTTGTTTCTCTTGAGACTATTAAAGAAGAAAACAAAAAGAAGGCATACCATCTCTGCAAAAGCATTGATATTAAAGATACTCCTTTTGTAGCACTTTCAATTCAGCTTAAAATCCCCCTATGGACTGGGGATAAGAAGCTTAAACAAGGTCTTATCAAACTTGGTTTTATGGACTTTGGGGAGGAATAAAATATTGTTTTTCGGAGCTTGTAGCTTCGAAACATTTGGTAAAGAAGATACTTTTTTTTAACCACAAAAGTGACAAAAGGAAACAAAAGAAAGGAAGGGATTGATCTGGAGATCAAAAAAAGCCTCCCAGTTTCCTGGAAGGATGTTTTTTATTGTTGTCTCCGCGATACTAGAGCCAGGCTTTGAATCTAAGTCTCGAACCTTGTTTTCTGGTAAAAACCTTCGGGGTTTTAAAAACCCCAAAGGTTTCACCCTAACTCATCTCGTTTCTCGCCTCTCGTTTCTCGCTTCTTGTCTCTTGGCTCTTGGTTCTTAACTCTCACAACTCATGTCTCACCTCTAAACCTCCGTCTCCGCATACTCCTCCACAGGAATACAGCTACACACCAGATTTCTATCACCATATGCGGAATCGACTCTTCTGACGGTTGGCCAGAATTTATTGCCTTTCACAAATGGTAAAGGATAGACTGCTTTTTCTCTTGTGTAAGGGAAATCCCAATTATCTGATAAAGCGAGTACTGCTGTATGAGGTGCATTTTTTAGCACGTTGTTTTCTTTATCTGCCTTACCATCATACACTTCTTGGATTTCTTCGCGGATTCCAATCATGGCATCACAAAACCTGTCCAATTCAGCCATGGTTTCTGATTCCGTTGGCTCTATCATCAATGTTCCCGCTACCGGGAAAGATACCGTCGGAGCATGGAATCCATAATCCATTAGACGCTTGGCAATATCTTCTACTTCTACCCCAACCTCTTTGAATTCCCTGCAATCCAGGATCATTTCATGGGCTGCCCGTCCACCTTTTCCAGTATAGAGAATTGGATAATGCTTTTCCAGTCTTGATTTGATGTAGTTGGCATTCAGAATGGCGATTTTGGTAGCATTGGTCAATCCATCTCCACCCATCATGGCGATGTAGGCATATGAAATCGGAAGAATACTCGCACTACCATAAGGTGCTGCTGAAATTGAAGTGATAGCAGATGTCCCTCCTGTTTCAATTAAAGGGTTGCCCGGTAAAAACGGCACTAAATGCTCTGCTACACATATTGGGCCCATCCCTGGTCCACCACCACCATGAGGAATACAGAAGGTTTTATGGAGATTTAAGTGACAGACATCCGCACCAATTCTTCCAGGACTTGTCAGTCCAACCTGCGCATTCATATTTGCCCCGTCCATATATACCTGACCACCATTATCGTGGATGATCTGACAGATTTCCTGAATGGCTTCCTCAAAGACCCCATGGGTTGAGGGGTAAGTCACCATCAAAGATGCCAATTCACCTTTATGTGCTTCAGCTTTTGACTTCAAATCCTCCACGTCAATATTTCCACTTTCATCACATTTGACCAAGACAACTTTCATCCCTGCCATCACCGCTGATGCTGGATTGGTACCATGTGCGGAAGTTGGGATCAGAGCTATATTCCTATGGTGATCTCCCCTGTTCATGTGGTAAGCGCGGATTACCATCAATCCGGCATACTCTCCCTGTGCACCGGAATTGGGTTGGAGGGATGTATCGGAAAATCCTGTGATTTCAGTCAACCAATTTCTGAGATTTTGAAAAAGCTCATAATATCCGGCTGCCTGATCTTGGGGGCAGAAAGGATGCAACTGACCAAACTCAGGCCAAGTAACGGGAATCATTTCTGCTGTTGCGTTCAGTTTCATGGTACATGAGCCAAGAGAAATCATGGAATGTACCAAAGAAAGGTCCTTGTTTTCCAATCTTTTGATATACCGGAGCATTTCATGCTCTGAATGGTAAAGATTGAAAACGGGGTGCGTCAAATATTCAGAAGTTCTCAACAAACCTGCCGGATAATTTAACTCCAATTCAGAAATCATGGCATTCCAATCAAACTGAACTTTATTGTTGATGGACTTTGAGAATACTTCCACCACTCCCTTAACATCGCTGATGGTCTTTGCTTGATCAAAAGCCAATACTACGGCACCTTCTTCATACCTGAAATTCATCTCAGACGATAAAGCAAAGGCCTTGATTTTTGACAGTTGTACAGCATCCGCTTTGATTTTGATGGTGTCAAAAAAGTTCTCATTCAATTGCTCATATCCCAATAATCCCAATGCCTTTGCAGTCAATTGGGCAAGTCCATGGGTTCTTGCTGCAATTTCTTTCAAGCTTTTTGGACCGTGGTAAACAGCATACATTCCTGCCATGACTGCCAACAACACCTGTGCTGTGCAAATATTGGAAGTGGCTTTTTCTCTTTTGATATGTTGCTCACGGGTCTGTAATGCCATTCTGTAAGCATTATTCCCATCCCTGTCTACGGAAACACCAATAATTCTTCCGGGAACTTGTCTTTTATAAGCTTCTTTTGTAGCAAAAAATGCGGCATGAGGACCTCCATATCCCATAGGGACTCCGAATCGTTGACTAGTGCCCACTACCACATCTGCTCCCATTTCTCCCGGAGGGGTAAGTAAGGTCAAGCTCAAAAGATCTGTAGCAAAAGCAGTCAGCACATTATTTTCCTTTGCAGAAGCGACCAATTGAGCATGATCGATCACAGCACCATCAAGATTAGGGTATTGCAAAAGCATCCCAAATAAGTTTGCATCAGTCAGATCCAAACTTGAAAGAGGCGCAATGACCAACTCGATACCGATAGGTTCAGCACGGGTGATCAGAAGATCCTTGGTCTGAGGGAATATTTTTTCATCCACAAAAAATTTATTGGCATTCTTTTTTTCTCTGGGCTTGGAAGCATAAAGCATGGTCATCGCTTCAGCAGCCGCAGTGGCTTCATCTAGCAATGAAGCGTTGGCCATCTCCATACCGGTAAGGTCCATCACCATGGTCTGATAATTGATCAATGCTTCCAATCTTCCCTGAGCAATCTCAGCTTGATATGGAGTGTAGGCGGTGTACCATCCCGGATTTTCAAGGATATTTCTCAGGATCACACCTGGCACAATCGTATCATAATAACCCAACCCAATAAAAGATTTGAAAATCTTATTTTTAGATGCCAGTTTTTTGAATTCCCTCAAAAATGAAGCTTCTGTTTTGGATTTGGGAAGATCCAAAGGTTTTTCCAACTGTATGGCCTTTGGAATGGTTTGATCTATTAGCTCTTCCATGGAAGCTGCTCCGATACTGTCTAGCATCAGTTCAATTTCCTTCGGAGATGGGCCGTTATGTCTTTGTTCAAACTTGGTAGAGGGATCTAATTTAATCTTCATTTTTATTAAGATATAAGGACAAATTTGGGTTCTATTCTCATCACTTTTTTGGTTGTGCAAAGGTATAAATTATTGAATGATAATAATTTTTTAAACCCAAAGAATTATAGTCTTGTAACACTCAAATTGACAAACGGTTTTAATGTATTGGGAATTATTTCTATGTTTGAAGCCTTAATTTTAAATACCCCAAATATATTTTATGAAAAAGAAAATATGGATAGTAGGAGCGATAGCTCTATTATTTACTGGAAAGATCGAAGCCCAAGATGCCACTGCGATAAAATATGCCAATTCAATCACTGCGACTGACCTTGAAAAACACCTGACTTATTTGGCCTCAGATGAATTGGAGGGCAGGGATACAGGGGAAAAAGGTCAAAAATTAGCTGCTGAATATTTAGCTGGTTTTTATAAAAATCTTGGACTTTCAGGGCCTGTTGATGGGGAATATTTTCAGAAATTTAACCTATCATCTGTTTCATATCCCCAAGTGAACCTTACTGTTGGCAAACAGAAACTGGTTAACAATGAAGACTTTGTGTTCATTGGTGATGCGGACATGAAAAGGCTTGCAAAAACTGATCTGGTATTTTTGGGGCTTGCCAACGATGAGAATTTGAAAAAAGTAGATGTGAAAGGAAAATTGGTTGGCCTATGGGCAATCGGTAGCAGAGCTCAGACAGTTGTGCCTGAGGTGATGGAAGCAGGTGCTGCAGGAATTGTGATTGTCACCATGGAAGGACAGGCTAATTTTGACCGAATGACCAATTGGTACAAATCCTTGAGCGGCAGGGGAAGATTGGGTTTTGAACAACCAACCAAACAAGAACCTATATTTTTGGTAAGCTCAGACAAGATGTCTGTATTGTTTGATACTCCTGTGGAGATATTGAAGGAAGCCGCCAAAAATAACCCTGAGTCTATCAAAACACAAAAAGCTTCTTATTTAGTCAAAAAAGAAAACAGATTGGTCCCCACTGAAAATGTCATGGCTTTCTTGGAGGGTACAGATAAAAAGGAAGAGGTATTGGTGATTTCTTCCCACTATGACCATGTAGGAATCAACAGTAAAGGAGAAATAAACAACGGTGCCGATGATGATGGTTCGGGGACTGTATCCGTGATGGAAATTGCAGAGGCATTTGCTTTGGCTGCAAAAGATGGTATTCGACCAAAAAGAAGCGTATTGTTCCTGAATGTGACCGGAGAAGAGAAAGGACTTTTAGGCTCTGAGTATTATTCCAACAACCCGATTTTCCCATTGGAAAATACGGTGAACAATATCAACATTGATATGGTGGGCAGGATAGATTATGAATATCAGGATGCCGAGAATCAGGATTATGTCTATGTGATCGGTTCTGAAATGCTTTCCTCACACTTGAAAGTCATCAACGAATACAACAACATCACCTATACCGGTCTGATTTTGGATTACAGGTATGACGCGGAAGATGATCCAAACAGGTTCTACTACCGATCTGACCATTACAATTTTGCCAAACACAATATTCCGGTGATCTTCTTTTTCAATGGCATTCATGATGATTACCATCAGCCCAGTGATACTGTGGACAAAATCGAGTTTCCTTTGATGACCAAAAGGGCTACGTTGATTTTCCATACTGCTTGGGATTTGGCCAATAGAGAGAACAGAACACCTGTGGATGGCACCAATACAAGGACTGCCCGATAAAATTAAATTATGAAAATATCAACCATTTTTTTCCTCGTCTTTCTGATGAACTTCCAGCTTTTTGCCCAAAAGCAAAAAGTATGGTTGGATTCGGATACCGGGAATGAAATGGATGATCTTTATGCAATTGTCAGGTTATTGAAAGAGCCTTCTGTGGATGTGGTTGGCTTAAGTTCAACCCATTTTAATAATCCGGACCTTTTGGTTTTTGAAAAATGGAATGCTTATGATACCAAGGGTTTGAATACCTTGGAGGACAGTCAGCGGCTCAATGAGCTTATTCTGAACACCATGGGACTTTCCCATATCCCCCACCCCAAAGGTGCAGATAGGCAAATCGGCAGAGCTTGGGGAGGTCAGGAACCAAGGGATTCTCCGGCAGCACTAGCCATAATAGCTCTTGCCAATTCATTGCCTGAAAATGAAAAACTGGATATCCTAACTTTGGGAGCATTGACGAATGTAGCATCAGCCATCATTCTTGACCCTGAAATTATACCCAAAATAAGGATTTACGCTTTGGGCGCTAAATACAATCAAAGCTCGCGAGCTTGGAGTAAGAATGAATTCAATATCAGGAATGACCTCAATGCCTTTGATTACCTTTTGGATCTTTCCGGACTCGACTTTACAATCATGCCTTTGGAAACCGCACTTCCCTTGAAATTTGATCGGGACGAGACCTTTAAAAAAACCGACGACAACATCCCTATAGAAAAAATTCTTGCAGACAGATGGAGAGAACAAAATCCTCAGGATAAAACGCGGGTAATGTGGGATTTGGCCTTAGTGCAGGCCTATTTATTACCCCAGTATTCAGAGACTATTTTGGTTAATTCTCCTCCTGAGAGCAAAACCTTCACGGTTAAGATTTTTTCAAAAATAGACAGTAAAGCCATGATGGAGGATTTTTGGGTAGTGCTTAAGAAGTAAAGAATTTATAAGGAATAAAGGCAGACAATCCCTTGCATATATTCAACAATCAAAAATTTTACTTTTCAAGGGGAATTAGTTTGTTGTTATTGCTAAAATCCATACTTTAATTTCTGTATTCAATAAATCCACCCGATGACCAAGTCTATAAGAACCCTGATTTGCCTCAATTTTATTGTTTTCACCTTTTGCAGTGGCCCGGATTCTACTAAGTTGTTGGATTACAGCAAATGGGAGACTTTTGGCGGGACCAAAGATGCCGCTCGATATTCTGCTTCCAGTCAGATCAATAAAGAAAATGTCAAAAACCTCGAAGTAGCTTGGACTTTCAACACCGGAGATGCCACCGAAAGGTCCCAAATCCAATGTCAACCAATCGTAGTTGACGGCGTTTTGTTTGCCACTAGTCCACAGGTCAATGTATTTGCTTTGGATGCTGCTACAGGCAAATTACTTTGGAGATTCAACCCGTTCCAATTGCTTGGGGGTCAAAACTCCTGGGCCGGCACTAACCGTGGCGTGACCTATTGGGAAGAAGGTGATGATAAGCGAATATTGTTTACAGCAGGCAATTGGCTGATGGCTTTAAATGCAACAGATGGAAGACCTATCGAAACATTTGGCGATGGCGGAAAAGTGGATCTTCAAAAAAATCTGGATACAGACATGGAAGAATTCCTGATCGTATCCAATACCCCTGGAATTATTTACAAAGACAAATTGATCATGGGTATGCGCCTTTCTGAAGGGCTTGATGCTGCACCTGGCCATATCCGTGCATTCAATGTAAAAACTGGAGAAAGGGAGTGGATTTTTCACACTATTCCCCATCCCGGAGAATTTGGACATGACACTTGGGAAGCAGAATATTGGGATAAAATCGGTGCTGCCAATAACTGGGCAGGTATGAGTCTGGATGATGAAAGGGGTATTGTGTATGTACCTACAGGCTCGGCAGCCTATGACTTCTGGGGTGGTTACAGGCATGGTCAGAATTTATTTGCCAACAGCCTGATCGCACTTGATGCAAGTACCGGTGAAAGAATCTGGCACTTTCAGGCCATTCATCACGATATTTGGGACCGGGATTTTCCTGCCAATCCAAACCTGATCCGAATCAAAAAAGATGGCAAATGGCTTGATGCTGTGGCCCAGACTTCCAAACAGGGTTATATTTATGTTTTTGATAGGGTTACGGGTGAACCTGTTTGGCCGATACATGAAAAGGCTGTACCACAATCAGAAATTCCTGGGGATAAAAGTTGGCCCACTCAACCACATCCCTCATTACCGGAACCATTTATGAGAATGGCCTATACGGAGAATGAAATTTTAAAGCTAACGCCTGAATGGGAACAAGAAATCAGGTCTAAACTCGAAAATGTGAAATATGGTGACATGTGGTTACCTCCAAGTCATGAACATGGGATAGTGTTGTTTCCCGGAATGGATGGTGGGGCTGAATGGGGGGGCTCTTCATTTGATCCCTATACCCAAACCATGTACATCAATGCCAATGAAATCCCATGGGTGATAAAAATGGGTGCCAACCCAAAATTCGAGAATCTTGGCCAAGGAATATATGTGAATTACTGTGCCAATTGCCATGGCGTAGATAGAAAAGGAAATCCGCCCGCTTTTCCAACTTTGATGGATTTGAACAAAAATTTTACCGCAACTTCCTTGGACGCTTTAATCAAAAACGGGAAAGGGGCTATGCCTGCTTTTGCGCACATTGCGGACGATGACAGGAAGTTGTTGGTGGAATATCTTCTTGGAAAAGAACAGGATCCAAACGCAGAAAAAAAAGAACTGGAAGGCGGAGTTGAACTGCTTACGCCTCAATATGTCATGCAAGGTTATTCGAGGTTGCTGACTGAAGATGGTTATCCTGGCATTCAGCCTCCTTGGGGAACCCTTACTGCCATGGATATGAATACAGGGAAAATCAAATGGCAATCGGTCCTCGGAGAATTTGATGAACTGACAGAAAAGGGTTTTGAGCCGACCGGTTCAGAAAATTATGGAGGACCTGTCACTACTGCCGGAGGTTTGGTATTTATTGCTGCCACCAAAGATGAAAAGATCAGGGCATTTGATAAAGATACAGGTAAGGTTTTATGGGAAGCCAAGTTGCCCGCTGCAGGTCATGCTACCCCCGCAGTCTATGAGAAAAACGGTAAACAATTTGTGGTGATTGCCTGCGGAGGAGGTAAAGGCACAAAATCCGGAGACGCTTATGTTGCTTTTGCTTTGCCTGAAATCGAAAAAAATTGAAGGCAACCTAAAGAAATTTAAAAAAATAAAACTTATCCCGCTTCTGCTTCCAGGAGCGGGATAAGTTTTATTTTTGGCCCAACAATGTTTTTATACCTTCCAATAACTGTTTAAATCCTTCTTTGAAATGCTCCTTGGAATCCTGAAAATTAGGTTCCATTTCTTCTTTATAGAGCTTTTCAATTTTTTCCTTTCCCTTATTGAATTCGTCTTCAAGGGTGGTTTTCTTCTCTTTTAGGTCTTTGATTTTCTTTTCTATTTCATCTCTTGCCTCACCTGTCGCATTGGTGCCTTTTTCGATTAATTGTTCTATTTTAGTGCCAATATCCTGTAGAAGTGATTCCACTTCTTCAAACCCTGTTTTTTTTTCTGACATAATATAAATATTTATTAAACCCTTTGAATCAATGGTTTCTAATATACTAAGTAAGCTTCAGACTACCAGCAAATTGAAATATAATTTATTTGAAAGCACAGAAGCGCTCTTTATCGAGTTGGAAAATATTTGCCGGGAACTGAGTAAAGAGATCATTGAGGAAAACAAAGAAGAAAAACCTATCCCCATCAAAATCGAAAAAATCAACGACTATGAATTCATCTTTAGGATAGGTGCCGATGTTTTGATTTTTATTTTACAAAGTAATATTGTAAGACTTCCAGACGACACTTATCTCAGTAAATCCAAATACCTAAAAGAGGATGTTTCACTCAGGTATTTTGGACAGATTTTGATTTATAACTTCCTTAGCGATACTTTGACGTTTGGCAGGCTCGATGACCCGGGGTATTTGATAGGCCGAATACTGCTCAATCGAGAAAACAAATTCTTTTTGGAAGGTGACAGGAAAATAGTCTTCAATTTTCCAGAGCTAAAGGAAAACCCGGTGTCCAAAGAAAAAATGAGAGACTTGGTAGAGCAATTGATCGTTTCTGCATTGGAAAATGATCTTTTGGCTCCTGCTTTCCATGATATCATGCTGATCTCTTATCACCAAAAACTCGAACATACTTCAAGCATGGGAAATCCCCAAAAAATTGGATTTGATTTTTTCGCCAAAAACCGTGAATGATTTGATCTGACAGGTCAAGTATGATTATCAAAAAAAATCTGACATGTTCTTGCCAAGAGAGGATTATTCTCCGACTACCTCATTCACTTGGGTCTGTTTTTCATATAATTCAGCATAAACGCCTTTTTTTGCCATCAAGATATCGTGCGATCCTTGTTCGATGACCCTTCCATCGTCTAAGACTATAATTTTATCTGCAAGTTTTGCGGAGGAAACTCTATGCGAAATGATGATAGAGGTTCTATTGACCATAATGTCTTTGAGCGCATTCAAAATTGCATTTTCAGTTTTGGTATCAACTGCAGAGAGGCAATCATCTAGTAGCAGAATTCTGGGCTCTTTGGCCACAGCTCTTGCAATAGACACCCTTTGTTTTTGTCCTCCTGAAAGCGTGACCCCACGCTCACCCAGCTTTGTGTTGAAGCCATTTGGAAATTTTACGATATTTTCATAAACATCAGCATCTTTTGCAGCTTTCTCCACGATATCCATATCTGTTTGATCCCGTCCAAAAGCGATGTTACTGGCAATCGTGTCACTAAAGAGGAAGACATCCTGAGGAACATATCCTATTTGTTTGCGAAGGTCTGAGATGTCATATTCCTGTATGTTTTTATCATCAATCCATATCTCACCCTCCTGTGGGTCATACATTCGAAGCAAAAGGTTGGCAATGGTGGATTTGCCTGAACCTGTGGTACCTATGATCGCGAGGGATTCTCCTGACTTGATCGTGAAGCTTACATTCTGCAAAGCTTTTATTCCCGAATCAGGATATACAAAAGATACATTTTTTACAGAAATATCTCCAGAAATAGGACCGACATAACTTTCTGTACTTATCATGGGATTTTCCACATCCAAAAATTCATTGATTCTGGCCTGAGATGCTGCTGCCCGTTGGATGATACTGGTCACCCAGCCCAAAGAAGTCACAGGCCATGTCAACATATTGACATAAAGAATAAATTCTGCAATCACACCATATCCAATTTGCCCATCCATCACCTGTATGCCGCCAACGTATACGGTCAATATCGTACTGACTCCGATCAGACCCATAATCAGTGGGAAAAACAGAGACTGCACCAAAGTCAGACGAATCGATTTATCCTTATAATCTTCACTTGCCTTGGTGAATTCATTGGAACTGTCCTCCTCTCTCACAAAAGCTTTTAAGACCCTGATACCCGAAAATGCCTCCTGTACAAAAGTGCTCAGTCCAGAAAGGCTCCTTTGAATCTTCTCTGAACGTTCATTGATCATGTTATTGACAAAATAAATACTTATAGAAAGTATAGGTAAGGGAAGAAGTGAATAAATGGTCAACTCAACATTGACTGTCAACATATATCCGATCACTAAAGGAAACAACACCAATAGATTTATACCATACATCAATGCCGGACCGAGATACATTCTTACCCTACTCACATCCTCTGTAATCCTTGCCATCAAATCTCCTGTACTGTTCTGTCTAAAAAAGCTGAGGGGTAATTTTTGGTAGTGGTCGAAAATATCATTCTTCAAATCATACTCTATCAGCCTTGACATGATGATCACAGTCTGACGGATCAGAAAAAGGAAAAAACCCCTTAACAGCGCCATGACCAAAATCAAAACTCCAAAGACAAGAACAAATTTCAGGAATTGACTTCGGGCAATTTCTGCCAGATGACCCTCTCCAAAAACCTGATAATACTTAAAACTCTCAACCACAAAATCTATTGAAATTCTTACCAATTGGGCAGGTATTATTACAAAAATATTGGAGATAATGGTAAATAATGTTCCCAAAAGGAGATAGCCCTTGTATTTATATAGGTATTTGTTTAGCCGTAGTAAGTGTTTCACAAAATAAAAACTTTAAAATCTCTTGATAAGTTTTGTTATACTCCATTAATTGTATTAGTAAAGCCCAAACAAAATATATAATTTTGCCTGACGTTTTTAAAGCACAATAACCCAAATATAACACTTAAATAAAATCCAAGTTCAAATGGTAGAGATTAATACTGAGGAAAAAGTGAGGGAAGGATCTATTTACGGTCAGATCACTTCTTTAGGCCACGAGCAATTAGTTATTTGTTATGATGAGCCTACGGGCTTAAAGGCCCTTATCGGTATACACAACACGGTACTCGGGCCAGCCTTAGGTGGTACTAGGATGTGGAACTATGCTTCCGAAGCTGAAGCCATCACAGATGTACTGAGATTATCCCGGGGTATGACTTTCAAAGCTGCCATTTCCGGCCTGAATTTGGGGGGAGGAAAAGCCGTAATCATTGGCGATCCTAAGCTGAAAAATGAAGCATTTCTAAGACGATTCGGAAGATTTATTGAAAGCCTTGGAGGCCGCTACATCACTGCCGAAGATGTTAATATGAAAACCAGCGATATGGAATATATCGCTATGGAAAGCAAATATGTAACCGGCCTGCCCGAAGTAAGGGGAGGTGGTGGAGATCCTTCACCTGTCACGGCATATGGCACGTATTTGGGCATGAAATCAGCAGCTAAAAAGGCCTTTGGATCAGATAGCCTTACGGGAAAAAAGATCGCTGTCCAAGGAATCGGACAAGTTGGTAAATATCTTGTCGAACACTTGATCAAAGAAAGGGCAGAAGTTTTTATCACAGATATCTTTGAAGATAAATTGAAGCAGGTGGCCAAAGAAACCGGAGCCACAGTTGTCGACTCAAATGTGATTTATGATATTGATATGGACATCTATGCACCATGTGCATTAGGCGCTACCATCAACGATCAAACCATCGATAGATTAAAATGTCAGGTTATAGCAGGTGCAGCCAACAATCAATTGCAGGATGAAGAAAAGCATGGCAAAATCCTTTTGGAAAAAGGCATCACCTATGCTCCCGATTTTTTGATCAATGCCGGCGGCCTTATCAATGTCTACGCCGAATTTGTAGGCGGTTACAACAGGGAACTGACCTACAAACACGCAGAAAAGATTTACGATATCTGCACCGCGATTTTGGATAAATCAGAAAAAGAAAATATCCCTGCCCAGCAAGCTGCCATTGAAATGGCATGGAATAGGATACAGGCAATGGGCAAAGTCAAATTGCCTTATTGAGATAAACAATACAAAACAATACCACCTGTCAGCCGAATAAAATCAAGGCTACAGTTGGTATTGTCATCTTTGGGAAGGTAAAACAGAATACTTTCTTTATCCTCCCACAAAATATTTATATTTACGTTCTTTAATTTCAGGTATGTTAAACAGAAGAATACTCAGGGTCAAAGCCTTTCAGAATTTATACGCCTATGATCAATGCAAGGCATCAAATCTCAATATCGCCAAAGACCAAATAAGGGAAGCTTTCTTACCTGACCTCAATACCATGGAAGTACAGGATAAAGGTCTTCTCAAAAAAGAAGGCGAATTAGCTGTAAAAGCCTTTGTAGAAAATCTGAATTCTGAAATTTTTAAACCCAATGGCAATCTCAATCAGAAAGTCAATATAGAAGCCAAAGCAGCAATCAACAATTATCACAAAGCCAATAAAAAAGACTATGAGTTTTTGTTGAAGAATATGGTAACCTCGGCAGAAAGGATCCCACAATTATACTTATTTGCCATTCAACTTTTAATTGCATTTGGAGACTATGTGGCTCTTGAGTCAGAAAAAAAGAAAAAAAGGTCTACAGACGCGGTAAAAATGACGTTGGGAGAAATCAATCTTGCTAAAAACAAAATTCTCCAGAACATTAAAAATTCTGCTGATTACCAAGCTGCTGTCATAAGACAACATGCTGGCATTGAGGAATTGGAATTGGAAATCAAAGAATGGTTCAGGGAATATGTGAAGCCATTGGAGAGCTATCAGGAATACATACAATTGGAGGAACCCAGTATGGAACAGGATTTCCAGATTGTAGATAACATTCTAAAAAAAGCAATATTCAAATCTGAGGTGATATTGAATTTTTTTGCGGAAAAAGACATTAATTGGACAGAGAATAAATCTGTGGTAAGGAGCCTAGCCTCAAAAGTACTCAAAAACGAAGCGGAAAATTCCGGTGCCGTACTTCCCGAAATAGCCATCAATTGGGAGGATGACAAGGAATTTTTCCAAAATATATTTAACTTGACCGTCCGAAATGACGAGGATAATAGAATGCTGATCTCCCAAAAAACCCAAAACTGGGATATTGAAAGAATTGCTCAGACAGATAAGATCATCCTTTCCATGGCAATCACAGAAATGATGAATTTCCCAAGTATCCCGGTCAAAGTCAGCATCAATGAGTATATTGACATCTCAAAAACATACAGTACTCCCAAAAGCAAACAATTTGTGAACGGATTGTTGGATGTTTTGTCAAAAGAACTAACTGAAAAGGGTCTTATCCGTAAGAGTGGTAGAGGTCTTTTAGATAACAAATAAAACATTAAACTGATGAGCAATAATTCAAATTCATGGATAGCATTCATTGCAGGTGCCAGTATAGGCGCTGCTATTGGTATCCTTTTCGCCCCCGATACTGGAAAAAACACCAGAGACAGACTTTCTTACCAACTATCCAAGTACAGTGAGGAGCTGGAAAAATTGATCAATGATTTAAGAGAAGGAAAAAATCTGCCTTCCAATGAAGCGAAAACTGAAGGTAACAAGGTCATTTCTGATGCAAAAAACAAAGCAGAAAACCTTCTCAGTGATGTGAATAAACTGATAGAACAAATAAACAGAGAATCGAATTAAATCAAACAAGTTATGAAATACCTAAAAATGTCTGCTTTGGCTTTGGCCCTAGCTATCACCGCAGTAGGTTGCGAAACTAAAAATGACCAAAGCGATAAAATCGCTGAGTTGGAACAAAAATTGGCAAGATTGGAAGCATCCCAACCCATACCAACAAACGTAAGTTCGGTGGCAGCTGCAGATCCTACCTCTTTGGGGGCCTTTCAATTTCAAGAAATGGAGTATGATTTCGGAACAATCAATGAAGGAAAAGTAGTGGAGCATCTCTTCAAATTCACCAATAACGGACAAGCACCATTGGTGATTTCAAACATCACTGCATCTTGCGGTTGTACCAGTCCTGACTGGACCAAAACGCCCGTTAAGCCAGGTGATGAAGGTTTTGTGAAAGTGATTTTCAATTCTACAGCCAAGACTGGAACGCAGGCCCCAACAGTTACCATTCAGGCAAATACAAGCCCTAATGTTACAAGATTGAGATTGAAAGGTAATGTAACCCCAAAATTAGCCGGCGCAAACCCAAATCAACTCGGTCCAGTTAAAAAATAATATATGAAACTTTGGATTTTACTTCAGGCCGATGGTGGTGCTGGTATTATGGGACAAGTCTTCCTTTTTGGCTCCATCATTTTGATCATGTACTTCTTCATGATCAGGCCTCAACAAAAAAAACAAAAAGAAACCAAAAATTTTCTTGAGTCCATTAAAAAAGGAGACAGCGTAGTGACTATAGGTGGAATCCATGGAAAAATATTTTCCATAGATGGAGAAACTCTGACACTTGAACTGGACAAAGGATTCAAGATTAAAGTTGAAAAATCTGCTGTTTCGGCTGATTTTAGTAAAAAAGCTTTAGGAACCCAATAAAAATATCTTGGCCCAGCTTAAAAAATTCTTCAATAATCTTAATCCACAAAAAACCTCAAATTTTAAAGTGGCGGCGCTATGTTTCATAGCAGCCGCCACTTTTTGGGTTTTAAATGCGCTTAATAAAGATAATTATACAACAGTCGTAGATTTTCCCATTGAAATTATTTTTGATGACAATGAATTTATGGCTGTTGAAAATCTCCCAAACAGAATCAAATTGGAAATCAATGGTAATGGTTGGGATCTATTAAGAAAATATTTTAAAATCAACGAATCTCCTTTTTTGATAGAAATCAACAATCCCTCTACCAAGGATTATTTTCTCACTTCTGAAATCAGGCGTGGTCTTTCGGAAACATTAAATCCTACAAGTTTAGTCTCAATTTTGCCAGATACAGTCAGATTCAGTATTGACAAAATAGTAACCCGAAAAATCAAAATTCAAGCAGACACCACTACCAATACTTTAGCAAAAAACTTTAGATTGATTACCCCAATTGAGATTGACCCTGCTGTTATCAATATCAAAGGTCCAACTTCTGTGTTACAAAAACTCGATGGCGTTTTGAATGTTGACCTCCAAGAAGTTAGAATCAGTGAAAATTACAGTAAAATTATTACCCTTGAACTACCTGACAGCCTGAAAAAATATCTGGAGTTGGAAGAAGAAAGTGTTCACGTCCGCTTTGAGTTGATTCAAATGCTGGAAGGAAATAAAAGGCTTAGATTGAAACTGGTCAACTTCCCCGACAATGTCAGTTTGGTTCAACAACCTGGTACCATCATCATGTCTTATTTGATAGATGAAAGAAAGCTTGAGGACCTCAAGGCATTGGAGTTTGAGGCCATATTAAATTATAATAACCGCAACGCTCAGGATAGTACCATCAATGTACAAGTTCTACCAAAACCTACCTACCTTGAGAACATCAAATTTGAACCGGAAGTATTAAAACTAAGGTATGACTAGAAAAACCCCACTTCTTGTCGGCCTCACAGGAGGTATTGGTTCGGGCAAATCGACCGTAGCAAAGATTTTTTCCATTTTAGGCATAGCCATCTATTATGCTGATGACAGGGCAAAGTGGTTGATGGCGTACGATGTGGAACTGAAAAATCAAATTTTGACTCATTTTGGAGATAAAAGCTACACCGAAGATGGAAAGCTAAACCGAAGCTATTTGGCAGAAACGGTATTTAGTAATGAAGAAAAAGTCAAAACCATTAACAGTTTGGTCCATCCTGCTGTAAAAAAGGATTTTGAAAAATGGGCCGCCCAACAAATCTCCCCTTATGTTTTGAAAGAAGCTGCCTTACTTTTTGAAACCGGCTCTTTCAAAGACCTGGATAAAACGATCAATGTTAGTGCACCTTTGAAGATCCGGATTACAAGGGTTTTACTTCGTGACCCTCATAGGACAGAAAAGCAAGTGAATGATATCATTGACAAACAAATTCCTGATGAAGAAAAAAATCAGAGGGCAGACTATGTGATCAAAAACGCTGACAACAAATTATTGATTCCGCAGGTGTTGCAAATCCACCGTGAGCTATTGGGTCAGCAAGCTTAAATACCTTTAGAGGCTGAACTGAATCTGATCAAGATAAAACTTCATTCTGGTATGCCTTCTGTTCAAAAAATCAATGTTATCTATTTTATCCAATTTATGGTTGTAAAAAACCTCAATATATTCATTATTAAGTAAGTACAGATTTACCTTATAGGTATAATACCTGATGCCTACTACAAAAGTTCCTTCTGTATAAAGCATCTGTATCTTTTTATTTATTGGTAATTTTCTAAAATCTTCCTTACTCATTTCACTAATTTTGACAGCTCCATTTCTGAGGCAATATAGCCAAAAGCAGACCAATTTCCACTCTTAAGGACATTTTCAAAACAGTTTTCGCCTTAACCGTATCACCCTTTGCCAGATAGTAATTAATTTATAGTTAGATAATCTTTTGAATCTATACGTTAGCTATGTATTATTGAAGATAAAAATATTCCTGCCAATAATGAAGACAAACTTAGGGCAAATTCTCAAATCCCGAATTTTATTGATCCTGATTACTATCACCATTCCTATTTTCTTCTCTTCATGCTCCTCAACCAAAAAAATCCGGAATCAGAATATCAATAAAGTGATTGACACCGCCCGTTCTTACCGGGGCACTCCATATAGGTACGGCGGAACTACCCGATCAGGAATAGATTGCTCCGCTTTGATTTTTCATTCATTCCAACCCGTGGGCATCAACATGCCCAGAACATCCGAAGCACAAAGCAAAATGGGTAAGAAGGTCAATGAGAGTAGGCTGGAAAAAGGTGATCTTGTTTTTTTCTCTACGGGAAAAAGCAAAAGAAAAGTATCTCATGCCGGAATTGTCACTGAAAACTCCAGGGGCAACATCATTTTTATCCACTCATCGACATCCCTTGGTGTCACAGAAGACAAGCTGGACAATTCCTATTGGAGTAAGGCATTTCGGTTTGGGCGAAGAGTTTTTTAGATAAAAAATTAAAAGGCTGTCTCATAAATCGTCTTTCTAATTTTATTGCCAAATAAATTATCGGTTTTACAATTAGGCGCTTTGCTTAGTGTCTTTGTGACCAAAATTCTTCAAAAATGCCACTAAGACACAAAGTTTAGTGAAATTTAATCCCAAACAATATCTGGATACAATTTTTGAAGATTTCACTTATGAGACAGCCTCTTAATTATCGAAAATTGAGAAGAAAATTAAAACTTAGTACTTCCATTTGGCTGTAGGATAAACCGGAAGGTGTAATGTCCACTTGGAGTCATCCTTGGGTCGATTTCTTCTACAGGTGGATTACCTTTGTAATAACTTAGGATTTCCATTTTGACATAATTCCCTTTTGTGGTTTGAACTAAAATCACACGGCCGGGAATAGGCGTTACCGTAAATGTCGTGGAATTGTAATTGTACCAGCCTGTTCCACTACCAGTCGGAATCGCAAAGGAAGTGGCTGTATCTTTAGCAAACACAGCAGAAGCAGGAACTTCAGTGATTTCCTCGAAAATTCCAGTAACAATGGCAGCGCTGACATTATTGGCACTATTGACACGGATGGTAGTCCCTTTGAAAGCCAAATCCCAATTTTCATTTTCGCTTACAATGGCATTTTGCTCCATGCTGAAATATTGAAATGGACGCTCTTCAATTACTTGACCGGTTGTTCGATCAATCAGGTCATTGGGAGCTGCCAGATCTTCCACCAAAGTGGCCTCAAGAGGTACTACCGGAGCAGGTTCATCATTGTTGTTGCAGGAAAATAAGAAGGTAATAATCCCAACTGTGAAGATAAATTTTTGCATTGTTTTCATTTTATTTTTTAGTTTATAAGATTTAGAATTGGTATTTTGATTCCTAGAAACAGCACCCTGCCGGGATTATTCGGTTGAGCCGGTGTTGCAGCATTTAAAAGATTGGTACCTCCTGCCTCCAGAAAAAGCCCATTTTCAAATGTCTTCGAGGTAGTAATATTTATGCTTACCCATCCCGGGGCATATTCTCTGTCGTCATCAAGGATGAGGTTTCCGTTTAGGTCTGCAAAACCAAACCTACCTCTGTAAATGGCCCTCAGGGACCAATTGATTTCAGTAAGGTTGTCACGGTAATTCACTTTGAAGTTTCCACTATGACGACTTCTATTGAATAGTCCTCCATAATCTGCACGGGTGACACGTTGGGTTTGGTTTTGTGAATTCCGCTTAAAAATTTCCCCATTTTCAATGCGCTCAAGCATCTCCATATCTTTGGTATCCAAAAAAGCGTAACCCGCACTCAGACTGAGATTATCCAGTAAGTTAATTTGGGCGTCAACTTCTATTCCCTGGGTGACTACGCTACGGATATTGAAATAGGAAAATGCATTCTGTCCGGTGACCAATTGGGCAATTGGAGCTGTTTCTATCAGGTTATCTATTTCATTGCGGAAAGCATTTAACTGAATGAGACTTTGTGTTGTTGGTTTCCATCGAAATCCGGTATTGATTGACCTGGATGTTTCGGCATTTAGTTCTCCCAGTGTTTGAGGATCAATTAGAATTTGTGCTATCAAGCCTTCTTCCTGCAATCTGGAAATTTCCCGCTCAGCAAGATTGGCACCAAAAACATAGTATCCGGAAGCAGCATTGTTAAAATTCAACAATAATTGCCGGAAATCGGGTGTTTTGAACCCGGTACCCATAGAGGCCTGCCAACTGAAGCTTTCAGAAATCTGATATTGCGCTGAAATTTTTGGGCTCAGTCGATTTCCAAATTGACTGTGAAAATCAGCTCTCAGGCCGGTAACTACATTGATTTTGGGAATAGGATCCCATAAATGCTGAAGGAAAAAGTAGCCCGCGTCAAATCGGTTTTTTTCTTCATAGCGGGTGGCTTCCACCGTTTCTATCAATTGCCCCATACCCAAAGTGATCAGGTTTTTAGAATTGGCCTGAAAGTCAGTCTGCAGTTCAGTCCGATGATAGAATTGTGCAAAATACTGAAAGTCAAAAACTTCTCCACCATTTCTGAACCTGGTGTCCGAATTGGTTGAAAACCATGAGCTCATGCCCCGAAGCGTCAGTGTCCAATCTGCATCGGGCTTAAAACGTATGGTAGGGTTTAAGTTGAAATCCCTTCTTTCATTACCCAAGTCAAGAATTTCAACACCTGAATTACCGTTAGTTTGAAGAATGCCTTGCGATGTCTCCAGATATCCTCTGCCAAAAACACTGACATTTAACTTTTCAGAAAGGTCACCTGAAATTTTAAGCTGTCCGGTAGAGGCCTGAAAAGGATTTTGGGTTTGGCCCACTGTTTCGGGAGTAAGATCAAATCCATCTGTCCGAAAATGATCCAGAAAAACCTGAGTACTCCAGTTTTTTTTGCCGACTCCTAATTCCAAAAAGGGATTCCAGGAATTGAAGGAGCGGTGCCGAAGGCCTAGATCCACGTTGGATTTATTGTTACCTGATTTGGTAATTATATTGATCACGCCGCCCATGGCTTCACTGCCATAAATGGCACTCGAAGGCCCTCTGAGGATTTCGATCCGATCAATATTGGAAACAGAAATACGGTCTAAGTCGAAGGTGCCGGCGGTTCGCCCTATCATGGGTTCTCCATCAAGAAGAATCAGAATATAATCCGAGTCCAAGCCCTGCATTTGCAGCCCCGAACCATGATCTGAAGTAATCTGTAAGCCTGTTTGCTCCCTCAAAATCTCGGATAAACGAATGCCCCCTGTTTCCTTAATCTTTTCAGCATTCAATACCGTTACGGGCATGGGTAGTTGTTCAACACTACGTTCTGTACGGGTCGCCGCCACTACTATCTCCTGAAGATTACCCGATTTCTCTTGAAGGATAATTTCCTCATCCAACAGCCATTCCTGCCAAGTCAATTGGCGGCTTTCAAAACCCAAAGCAAATACGGTTATCGTTTCGGAAGGATTTTGAATTTCGATTTTACCCAAAGCATCTACAGCAAGCGCTTTTTGGCCTTCAGGTTTGATCAAAGCATGGATGATAGGTTTTCCTGAGCTATCAAGAATTTTCTTTTCCCCATCCCCTTCAAGAGCAGAAAGTTCGGAGCAAAATAATAAAGACAGGAAGAAAAATGCTATTTTATTTAGATTAAATCTAATCATAATCTCAAATTTTTTTGCCGGGAGGATTCCTCCCGGCGGGATTAAGTTTAAAGACTATCAATTAGGCCTTTCCAAGCATCCAATTGTGGTATTCCCGGCTTCCTCAATCCAAAGAATTGAGCGATCATTTCCCCTTCTTTGTCAAAAAGCTCCAAAGCAGAAACCAAACCGTCTGAAGTATTTTTGTGAACAACAAAAGCCGAATCTATGATGTCCTCATTCAGGTGCATATTGAAGTCAGGATCCATGACATTGAGCCAATTTCCCATCTGACGGATGGTTCTTACTTTTCCTTGATGGATCTGTATATTTCCTTTGTTACCAGCGAAAATCATGATAGGCATTTTCTCAGCTGAGGCAGTTTCTACAATTTTTCTTGCCGATAGTCTGTCCACTTCATAAGCCCATTTGTCATTGATCCATTTGACAGCATCAAGTCTATGTACATTGTACTTTCTGAGCATCCCAAAGAAATCATGGGTATCCTTCATATTTTCCCATTCATGCGTAAAAGCTGCCAGATCAATCTCTTTGGCATGTTCTGACTTAGGATATGCTTCAACTTCCAGATCAGCGTTTTGGTCATTGCTTCTGAAATCATTCAAAATCTTATCATAAGCATCTTCATTACTTTTTTCCTGAAGATAAATTTTCAAAACTGCAACACCTGCCTTGTCAAAAAACTGGAAGCTCCTCATTGTGCCTCTTGGTGTATGGTTGGTCACAGCAAAACCAAATTTCCAGCCGCTGAAAAAGATCCGCTGCTCGATCGGGCCGATCACGGTCGCCACCTGATTGGGTGCCTGACCCATCAGGTCGATTTTCTGAAAATTACCTTTGTGTTCCAATACGCAACCTTCATTTCTGGTCAGGGCCATTACTTTGCCAAGGCTTTTGCAGGCGATGATAAGTTCTGCAAAGTTTTCGTTTAGCCTGACCGTTTCAGGTCCAATAGTGGAAGCAATCAGTTCCGCTTCGGATACGCCTAACTTTTGTGCGGCATCTCTTACCCTCAGTTGAGGCTGTTGTTTTTTAAGTTCTTCCCAGGCTTCTTTTAAAGAAGCTACTGAGGAAAATTGCATGGTAGATTCCATAGTTTATGCAAGTTTGGTTTCTAAATGGTTTTGAATAAATGGTATACTTTGAATGATGATGGGAGAATCCTCTGAGCCGGAGAATACCTGAATAGGATGCTCAAATATTTTCTCCAGATTTGTAGCTGTCATCACGTCTTTGACGGCTCCTTGATAAAGGATTCTTCCTTTTTTGAGTAAGATTACCTTATCAGCATAGTTGGCAGCAAGATTAAGGTCATGCAAAATGGCAAGGACACCGATGTTTCTTTTCTTTATTTTATGGATTATCTTAAGTACATGATGTTGTAATGCAATATCCATACTGGAAGTAGGTTCGTCCAAAAGCAGGTATCTTGGAAAAGGTTTTTTATCCCAAATCTGGGTCAACACCCTGGCGAGTTGGACTCTTTGCTTTTCACCACCTGACAAGTTCCCGTAAAGTTTGTCCTTGAGGTGCCAGGTATGGGTTTCGGTCATGACCTCTTCCACTAGGTCTTGACGAAATGAATTACCCCCCGAGAGTAATCCCAACTCAACTACTTCCAAAGCTTTGAATGGAAATGATAAATAGCTATGCTGAGGCATTACCGCCCTGACGAGGGCAAGATTTTTGGGAGAGAATCCGGTAATTGGAGATCCGTTGTATGCGACATTTCCATACTTACATGGAATCTCTCCTGATAAGATTTTGAACAGAGTAGATTTACCGGCACCATTGGGACCTAGGATTACTGTCAATTCACCTGGAGCGAGAGAGACGCTTGCCTGGTCCACAATAGGCATATTCCGGATGCAGAAATGGATATCATTTGCTTGTAACATATCAGGATCTGATTTTTTTTACGTTGATAATAAGCCAGATAAAAAATGGAGCACCGATGATGGCGGTGATGATGCCGATGGGCATTTCAGAAGGCATGACAATGGTCCGCGCCAATAAATCGGCAATAGTCAACAAACAGGCACCCAATAGAAATGATCCCGCAAGAACCAATCTATGGTCGGCTCCAAACATCATTCTAATCAAGTGCGGAACGATTAGGCCGACAAATCCTATAGTTCCTGTTAAAGACACCGCCGTTCCAACAATCAGCGCGCTTGAAAATAGCAAGATGTATTTTACTTTCTGGACATCTACACCCATGTGAAATGCCTCATTTTCACCTATTGAAAGGGCATTGAGATTTTTAAACTGTGAGGTGACCAATATTGCCGGACCTGATATCAGCAGAAATGCAATCCCTACCTTATCCCAATTGGCCCCTCCAACATCGCCCAAACTCCAAAATGTGAAATTCCTCAAAGCGGCATCATCCGCATAAAAAATCACCAATCCGATCAGTGCCCCTGAAAGTGCATTTAGAGCAACTCCTGCGAGAATCAATAAAGAAATATTTGTCTTTCCGGCTGAACTGCTCAGCTTATATACCAAGGAGGTATTGATGAGACCTCCAATAAAGGCAAAAAGCGGTAGGCCTATTCCTCCGAAATAGCTCAAGACCGGAAAACCACTTCCAAATACAATGAATATCACTGCAAATAAGGCTCCTCCACTACTCACCCCAATAAGGCCCGGTTCGACAAGGGGATTTCTAAACAGCCCCTGCAAAGCCGCCCCGGTAATTCCTAGGCCTCCACCGACAAGAATTGCCATCACTATCCTAGGCAAACGTATATGAAGCAAAACATTGGATTGCTGTGGGGAAAAATCCGTAATACCTAATCCTATAGTATCCATAAGAACCCCTAAGACATTATAAACAGGAATATGAAAAGCTCCCAAGGATAGTGAAATGACCACAACTACCATCAAAGCACTACCCAACAATCCAAGAATGAGATTCTGAGTCTTATTTTTGCGATATGTCAGTGTCTGTATCAAGGGTTTATTTTCTCACGGATTTTGCAAGTTCCAATGCAGCTTTACCAACTCTGGGGCCAAATCCTGATAGGTATTGTCCGTCCAAAGAAAGAATCTGTCCCTGCCTGAAAGCGGTGGTATTTTCTATACCTCTGATATTTTTGACACCATCCATTCCTCCTATAGACTGAATTCCCGAATCAAAAAAGAGCAGGTAATCAGGATTCATGGAGATCAAAGCTTCAGGAGTAAGTGGAATAAAGTCTTTGAATCCTTTACCCACATGGTCTAGCCCTGCCATATTGAACATCGATTCCGCAAAGGTCTCCTCGCCCGCAACAAACACCATTTCCTGACCTCTTGCCATGACAAAAGCCATACTTGGATTTGTAGATTGAGCTTGCAAATAATTTTGCAATTCTTTGATGTCAGCTTCTATAGAAGCATTGATGGCCTTCCCTTTTTCAGGCACTTCTAAGAAGTTGGAGATTTCAAAGACAATCTTATAGGTACCATTGATATCTTTGGGCTTTTCAAAAAACTGGACTTGAAGTCCAGCAGCTTGCAACTGCCTGACCACGTCTTCAGACATATATCCCTCCTCCGCCAAGACCAAATCGGGTCCTAAGGCCAAAATACCCTCGGCTTTGATCTGATTACGGTAACCAATAGAAGGCAATTCCTGCATGTTGGCAGGGAAGGTTGAGGTAATGTCAGTCGCAATAATGTCTCCTCCAAACCCCAATTCGCTGACAACTTCTGTGATGGTACCACCTGCTGTGATTATCTTAACTTTATCTGCGGTGACTTCAGTCTTCCTTTCAGCACAGGAAAAGATTGTAGTTCCAAGAAGGAATAATAGAATGAATCTTATCATTATTTAGATTGATTTAAAATAATGTGACAAATATCAGTGTATTTAGATTTAATCCAAATAAAATTTAATTGATATTTTCTATGAATCTGAATTTTTTATCAGGGTATTGAGAGAATACAAAATTGATAGAATCAATCTATGACGATGGACCGGAACTATTAATAAACCCTAAAGGCATAAAAAACCTAAAAAGATTCTTGAAAATTTAAGTTTAAAGACGACCTTACAGAAAGGCTTTTGAAAAACATTTTAAAAAAGATCAACCAAGCAGGATTAATTTTCCAAACATCCTTTGGTATTAAGCTTTTATAATTAATTTTGCACTCAAATTTAAAAAGCATCATCCTTTTTATTCTAATACAAACAAATGGCAAATACTGGTAAGATAACACAGATAATCGGTCCTATTGTGGATATATCCTTTGAAGAGGGATATTTACCCAACATTTTGGATGCCTTGACTGTCACGAGACAAGACGGTCTCAAAATCATCCTTGAAGTACAGCAGCATCTCGGTGAAGATAGAGTCAGAACCATAGCAATGGATGCTACAGAAGGTTTGGTGAGAGGTCAAGAGGTTGTGGACAACGGCGCTCCTATATCTGTACCGACAGGCGATGCCATCAAAGGACGTCTGTTCAATGTAATCGGTCAAGCTATTGACGGCTTACCTGAAGTGATTTCTGAAAAAAGATTGCCTATTCACAGGTCGGCACCAAGATTCGAAGATCTTACTACAGCCACTGAAATTCTTTATACAGGTATCAAAGTATTGGATTTGATCGCTCCTTATGCCAAAGGAGGTAAAATTGGTCTTTTTGGAGGTGCAGGTGTTGGTAAAACAGTATTGATCCAGGAATTGATCAACAACATTGCAAAAGCTTATTCAGGTATTTCCGTATTTGCCGGTGTCGGTGAAAGGACCCGTGAAGGAAATGATCTTTTGAGAGAAATGATCGAATCAGGAATCGTAACTTATGGTGATGATTTCCTCCACTCTTTGGAAACTGAAGGTGGATGGGATCTATCTAAAGTTGATCTCAAAAAATTAGAAGAATCAAAAGCTACCTTTGTGTTCGGTCAGATGAACGAGCCTCCGGGAGCACGTGCGAGAGTTGCCTTGACAGGTCTAACCCTTGCTGAATACTATAGAGATGGTGAAGGCGAAGGTAGCGGTAGAGATATCCTGTTCTTTATTGACAACATCTTCCGATTTACACAGGCAGGTTCTGAAGTGTCAGCCCTTTTGGGAAGGATGCCGTCAGCGGTTGGTTACCAACCAACATTGGCCACAGAAATGGGTCAGATGCAGGAAAGGATTACTTCTACTAAAAACGGTTCAATTACTTCCGTGCAGGCCGTTTACGTACCTGCGGATGATTTGACTGACCCGGCTCCGGCTACTACATTTGCCCACTTGGATGCCACTACAGTACTTTCCCGAAAAATTGCGGAATTGGGAATTTATCCTGCTGTGGATCCATTGGATTCTACCTCAAGGATTCTTGATCCCCTGACTTTGGGAGAAGAACATTATGGCTGTGCACAAAGGGTGAAAGAAATTCTTCAGCGATACAAAGAACTTCAGGATATCATTGCGATCCTTGGTATGGAAGAACTTTCTGACGAAGATAAAATGGTCGTTCACAGAGCTAGAAGGGTTCAAAGATTCCTTTCCCAGCCTTTCTTCGTAGCTGAAGCATTTACAGGTCTGAAGGGTGTTTTGGTAGACATCAAGGATACCATCAGAGGTTTCAATATGATCATGGACGGTGAATTGGATCATCTTCCTGAATCCGCTTTCAACTTGGTAGGTTCTATTGAAGATGCCATTGCGAAGGGTGAAAAAATGCTTGCTGAGGTAAAATAATCCAAAGCCTGTCTTAACCTTCAGGCTATAAAGATATTCCAATGATGAAATTAACCATAGTAACTCCTGAACAGCAGGTTTTTCAGGGTGAAGTGACAGAAGCCACATTTCCAGGTGTTGATGGATCTTTTCAGGTTTTGCAAAATCACGCAGCTGTTGTGTCTGCATTGGGAAGAGGGACTGTTTCCTACACTACCAAAGAAGGAAAGAAAAGCCACGTCGTCGAAGGAGGCGTAGTAGAAGTCAATGACAATAAAATTGTATTGTTGGCCGAGAAAGTAATCGGCTAAATATGCTAATATATTCAAACACAAAACCCGGCTGAACAGTCGGGTTTTGTGTTTTTAGAAAGGCTAAATTCAATCAATTTTGTATCTCCTTCCATTTTAATCTAAATAATTTTGGTCTTGGAAAAATATTCCACTACCTTTGCAACCCTGAAAGGAGGTGTATACATATGATCATAGTCAACGTAAAAGAAAACGAATCAATTGAAAAAGCGCTCAAGCGTTTTAAAAAGAAGTTTGACAAGACTGGTGCTGTAAGGGAACTTAGGGCACGTCAGCACTTTGTAAAACCTTCTATCAAAAGAAGAGAACAAGTAATCAAAGCAGCTTACAAGCAAAGAATGCAAACAGAAGAAATGAACTAATTGTTTGCTATCTTTTTGAGATACACACATCAATCAGCGCATCTACCGAAAGTGGATGCGCTTTTTTTTGATATCCTTAACAATCCTTAACGGACCATGCTCTCATTTTTATAAGGGAAAAAGTAGTTTAGGGTCAACTTAGACTATTAAAATATGAAAAGATTAATATTGATCTATTTTGGACTTTTTGCCATAGCCTGCAGTAACCCATCAAGCGAAAACAATGAGGTCTTGGATTACGAATCTTTTGCCAACTCATTGGACTCAATCATGGCGCTTGACCAAGGTATACGGAAAAAATTTATGGATGCCATGCAAGCCAATGAGGAAATTGAGTTCAGCTTTTATGGAGAAATGAACAGAATTGATTCCTCCAATCAAGCTTGGGTAATTAACAAACTTCAGAAATATGGTTGGCCGGAAAAAAGCAAAATCGGAGACGATGCCGCTAGGGCAGTTTTTCTGGTGATCCAACATGCCGAGCTATCGGACATAGAAACCTATTATCCTCAATTGCAAGCATTGGCAGATAGGGAGGAGGCCCGCCCGGTCCATGCAGCCATGATGCTGGACCGGATGCTGATGTATCAAGGTAAAAAGCAGGTTTACGGCACCCAATCCAGCGGGCAACTCAGACAAGATGGTTCATGGGTGATTTGGCCTGTAGAAAACCCTGAATCAATTAATGAAAGAAGAAAATCGGTGGGTTTTACAGATACTGTTGAGGAAACTGCCGCTTCCATGGATGCCGTTTATAATCCTGATGAACCGCTACCAAATGGAGATTGACTCAAGTCCTGATGGTTAAAGATTTTCATCAATATTAAATATGAGTTTCACACTTAAATTCATATATTCAAAAATAAGTTACCCAAAATCATGCTGGAATCCTTTATCAACTATCTTGAATTTGAAAAAAGAGCGAGTGCACATACCGTACTTGCCTATAAAAAGGATTTAGAGCAGTTTACTGAATTTTACCTTTTATCATTTGAAAAAGAGGACATATCTCATGCGGAACATTCCGAAATCAGGGCCTGGATCGTTGATTTGGTAGAAGAGGATAGAAGTGCCTTGACTGTAAACAGGAAAATGGCCACTTTACGCTCCTTTTATAAGTTTCTGCTCCGTTCAGGTGAAATCAGCAAAGACCCCACTTACAAACTGAAAGCCCTGAAGTCACCAAAACGCCTACCTGAATTTGTGCAGGAAGAGGCGATGGACAAGATTTTGGATGAAATGGAATATGAGGCCGATTTTGATGGACAAAGAGACAAAATGGTCATGGAGTTTTTATACCTGACAGGGGTCCGGCTTTCGGAATTATTGGAATTAAAATGGAAAGATATAGACCTTTATTCCGAAAGTGTCAAGGTGTTTGGTAAAAGGAAAAAAGAACGAATGATTCCACTTACCAATAGGCTAAAAAAGAATATAATTTCGTACAAAAAAGTATTTGAAGAAACATTTTCTTTTGTAGACCAGAGTGACTATTTTATCGTTATAAACTCTAAAGAGCAGGCATATCCCATGAAGATTTACCGTATTGTAAAACATTATTTAGACCTTTTTGCTCAAACTACCAAGAGAAGCCCACACTTGCTGAGACATACTTTTGCGACGCATTTATTGAACAAAGGGGCGGACCTCAATGCTGTCAAAGATCTACTCGGACATGCCAACCTTGCTGCAACGCAAGTCTATACCCACAATTCCATGGAAAAACTTAAGGCTGTGTTTGAACAGGCACATCCAAAAGCTTAATATACGTTTAACTTTAAACCATTAATGTTATGAGACTTCAAATGCATTCCATCCATTTCGACGCAGATCGCAAGCTTATCGACTTCATCCAAAAGAAAGCCGATAAATTAGACACCTATTATGATCAGATTGTCGACGGTGAAGTTTTTATGAGACTAGATAATCATGAGAAGAAGGAAAATAAAATTATTGAAATAAAAATGAATGTGCCGGGTAAAACCCTTTTTGCCAAACAACAAAGTGAATCCTTTGAAGCAGCTGCAGATGAAGCCATAGAGGCCCTTCGACGACAAATCAAAAAATTTAAAGAGAAAGCTGTTCTCGCTAAGCAATAAATGGTCTATTTGGCTGACCTTAATGATGCCAGTGCTTTAGTTTCCTTTGATTTTCGTGTTGGAAGTTGGATGACCGTTGACCGATGTACGCCAAAGTTTATTTTAATCAGCATTTTGATAATTTAAATTCTTTTTTTGGAAAAAAGCGAATCAACGAACAAACAGACAATTTCTAATCAGGGCTTTCAAATGTTGAAAGCCCTTTTTTCATCCTCTCCATATTCCCCTCAGAGATTGCCACGCTGCACGAAGGAAAATTCGAAATATCAAGGTTTACCCAATGCTCCTACCATCGACAGATTTTGAAATTGATGGTTTAGAACTACAAATAGCATTCGAATCTATTGCAGTACTTCCCCTTGTCACCTCGACGTAAGGAGAGGTCTGCTGCCCGCTTTGATGTCATTTCCTTTCTGTAAATGCCAAATTTTAAAAACTACCAATGACATAAATGTAAAATACCCCTCGGCAAGCTCGGGGACCGGGAAATATGGTTATATGAGGTGGGAGTGGGAAAAGCGGCGCCGCCGCTTTTCCCACTCCCACCTCCCCAAAAGACAAGCCCGGTGGCCGATCCCGATAGCTATCGCGGACGAGGCCAAACAAAGGTAACTTGATGTCATTACCTATTCTGAACATTTTCAAAATGTTGAAAACTCGCAATGAAGAACTCCCTTCTTTCACCCCCTTCTCTCAGCTCTTGCTTCTTGGCTCTTGTTTCTTGCTTCTTGGCTCTTGGATCTTGTGTCTAGTGTCTAGTGTCTCACGTCTCACGTCTCACGTCTCACTTCTCAAAAAACCCAATTATATCCAATCCCTGCCAAAACACCCAAGGCGATAATCAACGGTGAGGACAATTTGGTAAACTGAAGCAACAAGTAGGTTCCAATGATGGCCAAAATATTAAACACATTCGCATCCAAAGGCTCAAAAAGCAAATAGGCCGCAGCAATCAACATTCCACAACTCACCGCATTGATTCCTTCAAGGGCTGCACGAACAGGCCGGTATTTTTTCAATTGGTCCCAAAAGCGGATGACAAAGAATATCAGAAATGTTCCGGGTAGAAATATCCCTGCGGCAGCAATCAGACCTCCTGTCAGTAATCCTGCCACTCCATAATCTCTCATGGATAGGGCTCCAACGTACGAACTGATGCTGAAGGTCGGTCCGGGAATCCCCTGCGATATGGCATATCCAGTCAGAAATTCCTGAGAAGTCAAAAACTTTTTGAATTCCACAAACTCTGTAAACAAATAAGGGACGAGCACCTGACCTCCTCCAAAGATCAAACTTCCGTTTCTATAAAAATTCTCGAAAAGCAATACAGATTGGTTTTTGGTAATGGCACCCAAAACCGCCGCAAATATCAGTATGCCTCCCCATAAGTAAAAATTGGCCCATGAAATCACCAATTTCTTATCCCCTTCCTCTTTGGGTTGATTCCTGTATTTCAGTGATGTGGTAACTCCTCCGACAAGAAGCAGGATTGGAAAAATAAATGGGGAGTTATAAAAGAATGAAATAAAAGTTGAAAACATCATCAAAATGGAAGCCTCTGTGGTTTTTACCATTTTGAAGATGGTCTGCCGGGCTGCATAAACGATAAAACCTATTGCCATAGGTTGAATAAACTTTGCAAAATTCAGCGCACCGGGAGTGTTTTCTTGGAGGTAATCAATAAGAAAAGCCGCGGAAATCATCAATAACGTTGCAGGTAGTATCCAAACAAACAAGGATAAGTAGGCCAAAGTAGGGCCTCCAATTCTATACCCAATCGCTGAAATGGTTTGTGTGGAAGTAGGGCCGGGAAGGATCTGACAAAGCGCATTCAGTTCCCATAATTCCTGTTCTTTGATATAGCCGCGTTTCCTCACCATGGTATCCAATACCATGGCGAGAAAAACCTGCGGACCTCCAAATGCTGTCAAGGAAAGCCACAATACATCTTTTAGGTAGAAATAATATCGAGCGCTTTTGACTGACACGGCTTATTTTTTTAAGCCCAATTCCCTCAGACGCTCATCCAAAAACTCTCCTGCTGTGGCATCCTCAAATTGCTTGGGATGCTGTTCGTCAACACAACTTTCCAAGCAGGTCAAATCCATATCAGATCGGGGATGCATGAAAAAAGGTATGGAATACCTACTGGTATGCATCATTTCTTTGGGAGGATTGACTACCCGGTGGATCGTCGATTTCAATTTTTTGTTGGTCAATCTTTCCAACATATCCCCAACATTCACTACCAATTGATCCGGCAAAGCGGTGATAGGGATCCATTTGCCATCTTTTCTCAACACCTGAAGACCATCGGCACTTGCTCCCATCAAGAGAGTGATGAGATTGATATCCCCATGTTCTGCGGCACGAACTGCATCAGCAGGTACCTCATCAGGGTTTTCTATCGGAAAATAGTGAATCTGTCGGAGGATGGAATTGCCATGTGCTACTTTGTCCTCAAAATAAGTTTCCTCCAAACCAAGGTAAATGGCTATTGCTTTGAGCATGTTTTTACCGGCCTGCTCCAAGGTCTTATAGGTTTCCAGTGCAATGGCTTCAAATTCAGGGAGTTCTGAAGGCCAAATATTATCAGGATATTCAGCTTTGATGGGATCTTTATCGGGAATGGAGGAAAGATCCTGACCTACATGGTAAAACTCCTTGAGATCACCTGTATTCCTGCCTTTTGCATGCTCCTTGCCTTTGCCGGTATAGCCCCTTTGGTATCCGATTTCAGGTTTTTCGTACTTGGACTTGATTTCATCAGGCAAGCTGAAAAATTTTTTAATACTGGAATATAAATTATCCTGAAGATCTTTACTCAATCCGTGGCTTTTGATCGCCACAAAACCTATGTTATTGTATGCCTGACCAAGTTTCTCCACAAAAGCCTGCTTCCTTTCAGGATTACCTGAAGTAAAGTCAGCCAAGTCCAAAGAAGGGATCTCATCATATAGTATCTCACTCATATCTGTAAATTTGTTTTAATTATAAGCCAAGTTAAGCCAAAATTAAATAAATTAGCCTTTGTACCTCCTTCACTATGAAAAAAACCACGCAGTATTTTTGTCTTTTGGTATTGATCTTACTTCACGCCTGTTCGGGATCAAGGGAAAAAAAAGATGAATTGAAATTCGAAAGTGATATCATTGACTCTTTGGCCAATGCAAGCAAAGAAATCAGTTTTTACTATTTTGATGAACAAAAGGATTTTCCTGACGCCATCATTGAAATGTATTCCCCTCTGAATATGGAGAGTTTCAAACCTGGTAAAGTGCCTTTTGAATTCAATATCAAAAACTATCCATTTGGAGAAGGATTGAGCGGATTCCAACTGAATATCATACTTAACTCGAGTGACCCTATTGGATATAATTCGCCCATTTTTCAAAGAGAACTAAATGAAGGCACTTACAGGATAGTAGCGTATCTTTTAGATAATGAAGGATTGGCACTCAAGGAATTTGGAAACTATGTTATCCGGGATTTTTTGGTAGGGGATTCTAGGCCGTTTCCATATTCTGCAGAACCTTACCTGGCAATGAATCTTCCCATCAATGGACAGACTTACTTTGAAAATGAGGAAATTACCATAGATTTTTTGGTCATTGGAGGTGATATGCTTTTGGACAATCTTAAAGTGCAGGTCAGGGTTGGTGAATATTCCTATGAAATCAATGAGGTGTATCCTATCCGAATCTCAGACTTACCTAAAGGTGAATATAACCTACAGCTCAAACTGCTGAATAAAGACGGGACCGAGTTGGATGGCCCTTTTTCCAGTGTACAAAAGGCCATTATCGTGAAATAATTAAGGTCAAATAATATTTTTAGCCTTTGATATTATTGAAATAAGCGCCTCCTCAATTGGTGAACATCCTTATCTTTGCACCTTTCAATTAGACTATACAACACACATTATGTTACTTGTAAATACCATCAGGGACAACTTTGAAGCTGTATTGCATGGATTGCAGAAACGCAATTTTGCAAATGCGGAGACTGTCCTACTCCAGGTTTTGGAAATCGATAAAAACAGGAAAGAAACCCAAGTCCAAAGAGACAATCTTCAAGCAGATTCCAACACGATTTCCAGACAGATTGGAGCCTTGATGAAGGAAGGTAAAAAAGAGGAGGCTGAAAAAATCAAATCAAAGACCTCTGAAATCAAGGAACAGATCAAAACCTTAGAGACTACCTATTCCAATTTTGAAGAGGAATTGAAACAACTCTTGTTTACCATTCCCAATGTCCCCCATGTTTCTGTCCCAAAAGGAAAATCTGCTGAAGACAATGAGATCGTTTTGGAACATGGCAAAATCCCTGTACTTCCCGAAAACAAATTACCCCATTGGGAATTGATCAAAAAACATGACATCATCGACTTTGATCTAGGTGTCAAAATAGCAGGGGCAGGATTTCCCGTGTACAAGGGCAAAGGTGCAAGACTTCAAAGGGCTTTGATCAATTTCTTTTTGGATGAGGCATTGAAAGCCGGTTATATCGAAGTTCAACCGCCGATTTTGGTCAACGAAGATTCCGGCTATGGTACCGGGCAACTACCTGACAAAGAGGGTCAAATGTATGAAGCAACAGTCGACAAGCTTTTTCTAATCCCAACAGCGGAAGTTCCCATTACCAATATGTATAGGGATGTGATTTTAGAGGAACAGGATCTCCCCATCAAAAATGTCGGATACACCCCATGCTTTAGAAGGGAAGCGGGAAGTTGGGGCGCGCATGTCAGAGGGCTGAACAGGTTACATCAGTTTGACAAGGTAGAAATCGTACATATTTCACATCCTGACCAATCTTACACTGCATTGGAGGATATGAGCAAATATGTTCAAAACCTGCTGCAAAAATTAGAACTCCCTTACCGTGTCTTGAGGCTTTGCGGTGGAGATATGGGATTCACCTCAGCATTGACTTATGACATGGAAGTCTACTCCGCTGCGCAGGAAAGATGGCTTGAAGTCAGTTCAGTATCCAATTTTGAGACCTATCAGGCCAATAGGTTGAAACTGCGTTTTAGAGGAGAGGATAAGAAAACGCAATTGGCCCATACCCTCAATGGCAGTGCCTTGGCATTGCCAAGAATCGTAGCTTCCATTCTGGAAAACAACCAAACTGAGAATGGCATCAAGATGCCCAATGTATTGGTCCCTTATTTGGGTTTTGATTTTATTTAAACCAAAGATTAATATGCCCCATCGATGAAAAATCTATCCCTCATCATTCTTTTTCTTTCCTGTTGCGGGACAGTTTTTGCCCAGTCAGTCAATGAGGAAAAATCGGCCATCACACATACCATACAACTTTATTTTGATGGCATGATGGAAAGGGATCGAACGAAACTTGATACAGCTTTTGATCCCTCAGCCAGATTGATCGGATATCGGGGGGAGAATTTTACCGTAACGCCATACGAAGAATGGGCTTCAGGAACGGCAAATGGTGACAAAAGAGATCCCGATAAATTTGATAACCGATTACTGGATATTGAAATTAAAGGCTATACAGCTTTGGCTAAGACCGAACTCTTTTGGCCGGGCATATATTATTTTGATTACCTGACTTTGATCAAAATGGATGGTCAGTGGAAAATAGTCCATAAGACCTGGTATGAGGAAAAGAGATAAAAACAAAACCCTCCTAAACTTAAATTTCGGAGGGTTTGTTTAACGATTGTTTTTTATTTCAATTTCCCTTCCGTATCAATGAATTCACCTTTAATGGTTACGTTTTGATTTTTATTTACTTTGCCAAAAATCGAAACCTTATTGCCTTCTCCAACAAATTCCAAAGTAGCACCTGAGTTGAGGTTCAAATCCCCATAAATAACCAAATCCCCATATACTTTCAAAACCGCATTGCTGTTAATGGAAAGCGACCGGTTTTTGTTGTATTGCCCAAAAACCAAGGATCCATTCATCATAAATACTCCCCCACTATTTAAGTTTAGACTATTTTCTATAGCCATAGAGCCACAGAAAGTCAGTGAACCTCCAATATTGACATTCTTAAGAGAAACAGCACCTGTATATCCTTCAGTTTGATTCGAATTGACATTTAGATTGGATTTACCTTCATAAGATCCAAATCCCGTACAGCTGATTTCGCTACTTAACGGCAGTTCTTCTTTTTGTGTCAAATTAAGAATTTGGAGCCCCTTTCGACCAGAAGCTACAAAAACATATCCTTTTTTCGCTTTCACAAAGTTAGTAGAACCATAGATTCCCAATACCCCGATATTTTCCAACATATCATTTTCAACTAATTGGGAAACAGAAATCCCTGCCCCGCCATTTGCCATAAAAACTTTGCCGTCATCAAAAGACACGGCGTTAGTCACCACATCGCCATCTTCTACCTCTTCAGGCTTGACAGGAATGGAAAGACGTTGTAAAAAAAAACCTGTTGCAGTGGAATATACACCTACGCCTCTCTGTCCTTCAGAAGCAAATAACAAGCCTGGGGCCATATCCAAAGTCCTTTTTGATTCTGCAATATCATTTTCAGTCCGAATTGACTTAATAGTTTCTAAATTAGACGGATTTAATAATTTAATTCCTTCCTTTCCACTTAGTACTGCCAGTACATCATTGCCATATTTGACCGCCCTAAGATCAGTCAAAGGAAATTTATTGTGCATTTCACCTTTACTGCTGAACAGACCTACCAGTCCATTGCTTCCACTAGCCACTGCAATATCTTCTGACGTAGTACATACATCCACTGCAGCAAATCCTTCTATATCAAATTTTGAAAAATTTGAAACGAATTTACCATTGCTGACATTGACAACCACGAGTTGTGCAGCGGTACTGATATTGGGTTCCTGATCGATATCAAAAGCAGCTGCAGCATACAATACGCCATTTTTATAGCTCAGTGAATTAATATCACCATTTTTGAAAATTGCCTGGCTCGTGATTTTTGGATGTAGGGGATCGGTAATATCAAATATTTCAATTGCTCCCAAGAAAACCGGTCCGACTGTATTGTAACTGACATAGGCATAATTGCCCGAAATATCCACATGAGTAGCAGTCAATTCCTTGCCTGACAGATTAGGTGGATCGACTTGGGATACCATCATGAGCGGTACTTTTCCGGCAGGAATATCTTCTTCCGAGATTCTTCCATTTAACATTTCCGATCCGAATATTTCCACTACCCCTGTACCTTCCAATGAAACCCTGGTATTCAGTGTTTCAATATCTGTGTTGATTTCAACTGTAGGATCCGAAATCGGGTTTTTATCATCAGGCACACATGCCAGAATCGTAGCTGTAATAAATAAAGTAAGGGTGATTTTACGCATTTCAAAGAAATTAAGTTAGGTGACATTCATAATAATAAGAGTTAAAAAGCCTTATCAGAAAAATGAAATAAAAAAAGAATAACAAAATAACCAAATGGTTAGTTTACAAAACAAAATCTAGGGTATGAAATCCATTTTTGGAATTCAAAAAATCCTACTACTTAAAATAAATTATTTTTTTAAAACCTTGATATGCTCCACTTTCTGCCCCCACCGGATTTCTACAACAAACAATCCTCTTGGAATTTTAGCCACCCAAGTAGCAAGGATTTCGTTCATTTCATCCTCATTTGAAACAGACATGGATTCAGTAACTGAAGTGGGGTGTATCAGTCTAAAAGTCAAGCTTTCCTCGTTGTATCCATCCCTATCCAATAAACTTACCCTCAATTGACCATTCTCTGTTGGGTTTGGATAAGCTCTCCAAATGCCATTGGTTACTTGTAACATTGGAAGATTTACAGAAACTACACTTGAATATTCAAAATTTCCATTGAAATCTACTTGTTTTAACCTATAGTAAACTATGCCTCCCGAAATCGGTAAATTTTTATCTTCATAAGAATAGGAAGATATTGTCTCAGTCCAACCAATCCCCTTCACTTGTCCAATCTTTTTGAATTTTTTTATATTCATTTCAGACCTTTCAATTTCGAAATGGCTGTTCTCCCATTCTTTGGCTGTAGACCAATTTATTATTGTAGCACCATTTTGAGGTGAAAAATTAGAATTGAAATAAAGAAGCTCAACTGGTAGAATCCGACAGCTATCAAAAAATTTGCCAGCTTCAAGTTCAATTTCATTACTAATAACACCACAATAATAAACCTTAGCAGATCCTGTTGCAGTTACTCTAGCAGCCCCACCTGCATTGATATTTCCTCCAATGTCTATTTCACTATTCCCTCCAAAAACAATCTGAGAATTACCAAATAATTCTAAATCATTATCAATAATCACTTTTGCATCTCCAAAGGTATTTAATTGATGTTGACTCCCCCCCATTATTTCAAGTTGGAAAGTTCTGAAAAATCCAGAAACATTAATTTGAGAGCTATTACCATTATACCTAGTCGTCCCAGAACTTATTAACCTACCTCCATCTAGTATGTTAATTATAGATCTACCTTTCAGGTCAATTGAGCCAACTAAAATATTGGCAGTATCATCGCCTGTTATATCTAAAATTGTACTTGGATTATTGGAACCTAAGGAAATAATCAATTCGCCCAGGATATTAAACTCACTATTTCCAACTACATTAAATTCTACTTGTCTCGCTTCTCCAATAGTTACATTTCCAGTAATATTGAATTTCGCTCCATTGCCTACTGAAATGCTATTGTAAGTTCCATCAAAAGTTAGATCTCCAGTAATAGTTAGGTCATCGTTAATAACCACATTAACCTTACACCCGGCAGGTATTGCCGGAGGAAAAAGACTAGCATTTGCTGTACAACCACTTGGGTCATTTAATGTCGTTATATCCCAACAATTTCCATTACCCCATGTTCCATTACAGCCTGCTTTACTTGGATTGTATGTATATGTCTGCCCATACCCATAGAAAGAAACTCCCGAGAGGATTAGATATAAAAATAATATTTTATAAAAATTGTTCATTTATTCTCGTTTTTGAGCAAAGAAAACTGAATTTCAAATATACATATTTGCTTTTCGTGTTCCTAATAACTAAACAATTTTTTTTATATCTGCTCTTTGTTTAATCCAAAAATAGAAAAAAAACCTGTTCTATATTGAATAAAACAGGTTTTTTAAAAACTATTCCTGGTTGGATTTCATTCTAAAAAAATTTTTACTTCTTCAACAATTTAAAGTGCTCCACCTGCTGACCCCACTGTATTTCGATCATCAAAACTCCTCTCGGTACCCTTGCTACTAATACGCTTAACACTTCATTCAGTTCAGATTCAGACCTTGCCTGTACTTGGAAAGCTGCTGATGTTGAAGAAAGAATTTTCACTGTAATGGTTTCACCGGTATAGGCCTTAAAATCTGTAAGCTTGATGTTTAATCGCTCACCTCCAACCAATGGATTGGGATATACTTTCCACACATTGACCATATTCTGATTGCTTGAAGTAAGACGTACAGACATCACTTTCCCAACTGTAACTTTTCCATCAAAATCAAACTGATTGATTCTATAATAAACAACAATCTCATTCAAAGGAAGGCTCAAATCTTCAAAACTGTATTCGGTCACGTTGTCTGACCATCCCATTCCATCAACAGTTGCAACTACTCTGAAATCAGTAATATTACCAATTGATCTTTCAATTTCGAAATGACTGTTTTCAACCTCCTTACCGGTTGCCCAAAAAATAGAATTTGATCTGATATTGGCATTAAACTGTGCTTTGGTATAAACATATTCTACAGGCATTATTCTACAGGATGCTGCAAAAGTTCCCTGAATAATTTCCTGTGTGTTACAATTATTATCATTACATGGAACAGGAAATGTTCCGCAAACAAAAACTTGAGCCTGTTCGGTTGCAATTACTTTTGCACTACCTACAGTAATTATATCGCCACCAATATCTGTTTCACTTGTTCCTCCAAAAGTAATGTCACTGGTACCTCTAACATCAAGATTTTTCTCAATCATAATCTGAGCATTCCCATAAGCATTCAATTGATTACCAGACCCCCCTGTAATAATCACACTTCCACCTGTTCTAAAAAAACCAGTGACATTAATTTCCGAATTATTTCCTCTGTAATCCACATCACCTTCGACAAACAATCCCCCACCTACCAAAATATCAACCTTGGATCTCTGACCAAAATTAAATGACTTCACGCTTAAAATACTAGTAGCATCTCCATCACCATCAATGACTAACTGTGCATTATTTTCAATGTCCAATAGTCCACCAGTAATATTAAAACTTCCTCCATTTCTAATATCAATATTAAGTTTTGTGTTTGCAGTATTTTTGCCACTTGGTAAAATTAAGTTCCCACTAACTGCAATCTCTCCACCATTTACAAAAATACTTCCTTCGGTATCTACTGTCTTTGTAAGGTTTCCAGAGATATTTAATTTACCACCTGAATTTACCCTGACCGTAGTAAATGAACCAACAGTCAAACTCGCAAGGTTAACCTCATGGTTGATAACAATTGTTACCGGACAACCTGATGAACCGTTGGAAGGTGGAGTTGCTGGAGGATTTGGAGAACAACTTCCGGTACGCACCCAGCAAGAAGCCGTTGTCAGATAATTGGTCATTGTAGGAGAACAAGTTCCACTTGTAGTGTATGTCACTTGCGCATTGCTATTGTAGCCAAGCAAAAGAAATAGGGCGAAAAGTACTGTTTTTAAAAATCTCATGGGGTGATTGATTTTTGTAGAGTCTATTTTGTGTTTCAAATGTACTTATTTGTATTTAATAAACAAATAAATAATCAATATTTTTGCATTTTTTTATATATGAAATGCTTTTTTAATGATTTATAAAATATTTAAACTATTAAAAAATATCCGTAAATCCAGATAGATTTAGATTTACCACTATAAAATTTTACGGTTAATTCATTGATTTATAATTCTTTAACAATTAATCGTTTAAAAATTCAGCAGTAACTATCCCTTATCTTCAAAAGAATCTAAATACAATCGAAAAATAAAATCAAAAAGGATTTTTATATCTAAAAAATCGGATCAGCCGTCATGACATAGAAAAGCCTGTCCCGAATCCCGATAGCTATCGTGGAGAGAGGTCTGCAGCCCGATTTATGTCATTTTCCATTCAGTAAATGCCAATTTTCTCCACTCGGGATGACGGCTGCCTAACGTCATTACCTTTTCTGAATATTTTAAAAAAATGTTTAGGACTTGCAACTACGATCCCTGAAACCTTAAATGTGTGGCTGCCAACTGAGACTGCTCACTGCTTCATTATCTTAATAAACTCAACTTTCTGTCCCCATGAAATCTCTAGAAGAAAAATCCCTTTAGAAGCCCTTTGCAGTTCTTCCAATATCAATCCCGAAATCTGACGGAGATTATTACTATTAATCACCTTATTGACTGCATAAGGTGTAATAAGTCTTACCCTCAGATCTTCTCCCTGATATTCCCTGTCATCTATCAATTCCAAGTTGAATATTTCTCCTGCGTTAGGATTTGGAAAAGCCCGCCAAACACCTTTTACTTGATTTAAAGTTGGTAGACGGACAGAAACTGTTTTTGAAAAATTGGAATTCCCATTGAAATCAACCTGCTTGAGTCTATAATAGGCCATACCACCTATCAATGGCAGGTTGTTGTCATTGTACAGATATTCCACCGGATCATCAGACCAAGCTGACCCCGGTTCATTCCCGATCAATTCCCAATTTTTGATGCCTTGCAAAGACCTTTGGATTTCAAAATGAGAGTTTTCCCATTCTTTGGCAGTGGCCCATTGAAGTTCAACCAATTTATCTTCCCTTTTAAAATTAGCATCAAAGTAAAGATATTCAACCGGTAAAATTCTGAAGTTGGGGTATCGGATAATGACCACTCCTGAAATTCCTGAACCTCCACCACCGCTTCCCGCACCACCTCCAGAACCCTGTGAACGTCCTGCACCACCTATCCCGTTTCTATTTGCATTTCCACCTATACCACTTCCCCCCAAACCGGGATTATTTCTTGATGGATTAGAACCTGCATCAGTGGATCCGCCCCCTCCAGCAGCATAAATGACCAAATTTCCTCTAAAATTCGAAGGAAATCCCTCACCACCGTTTCCGCCTGTTGCAGTAATATTTGAACCTGGCCCAGGAGTTAATATTCCTGGTGTACCTGTACTTCCTGCTCCTCCGCCCCCGCCTCCAGTGAATTCATTCAAACCAGGACTACCATTATTCCCTAATGCATTTCCAAGACCGGATATATTTAAACCACTTGCTCCTCCTCCGGAAGAATTAACCATAAACCCATTTCGTCCGTCAACACTTGAATTAGAACCTCCACCACCGCCAGCCCCGGCAATGGTCTCATAATCTGTACCAAATCCAAAAATAGATGGCGTACCATTGGTGCCTTTAACGTTTTGGTTCCCAGCACCCCCTCCTCCTCCTCCGACGTTCATTTCAAAATCAGTATCCACGACAAATCCCTGTCCTCCGTTAATATTACTGAAACTAGCCAGAGACACACCCCCTGCACCTCCACCTCCTGCTGCATTTCCAAAACCGCCGCCGCCGCCGCCTCCAACTACAAACAAGTCAAACTCAGTAAGCCCTTTTGGAGCAGTCCAAGAATTCAAACCCGGAGAAGAAAACTCTATGATTGTGGTCCCTGTAACTGCACCATCATCCAATAGGATTCCTCCAACAAAAAACTGACAAGTATAGGAAATACTGACCCTTCCATCGCTTCCATCCCCACCGTTTTGGTTGGCGCCTCTTGCACCGCCCCCGCCACCTCCCGGTCCTTCAAAAGGTGAATTTCCAGGTCGATTATTACCATTTGCGCCATCCCCTCCGGGGCCTCCTCCTCTCGGGGCGTTGGCACCTTCTCGGTCCGTCGCAGGATTCCCATCTATTCCAATACCTGCTGATGAACCACCACCTCCTCCAGCATTGGCAGCTGCAGTAGCTCCATTCCCACCACTGAACCTAAAAGTTCCAATACCATTTGCAGATGATCCTCCAAGTCCTCCGGCAGGAGTATTGATCCCCGGAGTTTCACCGCCTTTGGCCAAAACTATTCTATTGGTTATATCATCTGTAGGCGCAACCCATGAATCTTCACCATTGATACTAGAAAGACCACCGGCACCAACCCAAACGGTATAAACTGAACCTGAAATAACTATGATTTCGCTTCTTGAATAGCCTCCACCTCCGCCACCGCCGCCGGTACCGTTTTCTGTTCTCCCGCCACCACCTCCACCTGCACCCCAAACTTCAACAATCAAGGAATTGACACCGGCAGGAACAAAAAAAGTGTTTTCCCCAGGACTATTGAAAACAACAGGACTATTGCATTGTCCAAATGCACTTAGATTGCTACCAAAAAAAACAGCAAATAGGAGTATAAATTGGGTAAGCGTAATTTTATTATTCATCCAGGATTCCTTAATTTCTTGGTATACAAATATTTGTTTAAGAAATAAGAGGGGTTTAATAGGCTTTAGTCAATGTCAACTGTCGAAATCACTAGGGGATTATATGGCTATTAATATAGCAAAAACATTTTTAAGAAAATATAAAAAGATTATTTGTGCCATTAAAATGCATTTATTCGTCTATCTTTTTTGATTCACACTAAAAAATCTGAACCATAAAGTATAAAATCAAAAATTACCAAATGGTATTCCTAAACCACAAAAAATTTTGAAAGAATCATTGTTTCATAATTTTCAAATATTCTGCCTTCTGACCCCAAGTAATCTCGAGGAGATAAATCCCTCTTGAAACATTTTGAAACTCTTCCAAGATTAATCCCGAAATCTCACGGAGATTCTTACCTTTAATTACTCTATTTACCATTGTAGGCGAAATAAGTTTTACCGTTAAATCCTCCCCATTGTATTCTTTTTCATTGATCAATTCCAAGCTAAACCTTTCACCGCTATTGGGATTCGGGAAAGCTCGCCAAACACCGTTCACTTGATTTAGGGATGGTAGGCGAACAGATATTGTTTTTGACAAACTAGCGTTACCATTGACATCAAACTGCCTGATTCGATAATAAGCAAAATTACCTATCAGTGGTAAGTTATCATCACTAAACACATATGCAACAGGATTATCCGACCAGCCCAATCCAGGTTCATTTCCTATCACTTCCCAATTATTTATATTTTGTAGCGATCTTTGAATTTCAAAATGGGAATTACCCAGCTCTTTGGCAGTTGACCACTTTAAGTCAACCGATTTGGTCTCCCTTTTAAAAAAAGCATCAAAATAAAGGTATTCAACCGGTAAAATCCGGTAAGAAATCCGGATAATAACCATACCGGCAGAACCTGCTCCACCATTATTCCTTCCGGCTCCTCCTCCAGAACCTGTATTTGCTCTGCCGCTTCCACCTATCCCTACTCCCACAGAGCCATCACCATCTCCTCCCAATGAAATCCCAGAAAAAGAACCTCCTGTACCAGCACCATAAATTTGAGCAGGGTTCCTTCCTGTGGATCCTCCTCCACCGGCAAAGCTATTTTGGACATTGGGAATATTCAACAGAATATTCAAACCCACACCATTCCCACCATTACCCGGATTGTTATTTGCTCCATTTGACCCGGGACCACCTGCACCCCCACCGCCGCCGCCATTAAGTTGGTTGCCATTGCCTCCTCTTCTGCCATTACCACCTGAATTTGTCTGATTTCCAGAGTTTCCTCCTCTTGTTCCCTGACCATTTCCAGGATTGTTATTTGCAGCTGCACCTCCTCCTGAACCTCCTGCTGAGCCATTTCTCGCAGCAGCTGATGAAGAACCGCCCCCACCACCGCCAAAAGAATTTATACCTAAAAAGGAGGATAGGGTCCCGTTCGCACCTCTTTGATTTAGCGAATTTGATCCTGTTCCACCACTTCCAACGGCAACGGGATAAGAGGCTCCCACGATTAAAGGCAGTCCGTCCCTATTTGAAATGGCTCCTGCGCCCCCGCCTCCTGCTGCTTCTCCGCGACCGGCCCCACCCCCTCCAGCTACGACTGCCACCATGACATCTACAATTTCTTCGGCAAGCCCAATAGAGGGCATCGTGAAAGTATCTGAACACCTATAGATATAAACTGCATCGTAACCAGAAGGGGTCTCTATGATTTCAGTTTGCAAACATTCCTGAAAAGGACAATTACCTACTGCAGCTCCACCAGACAATACATTTCCAGAGGGTGCTTTATTAAGGCGCAATGGAGATCCGGAGCTATTCAGATTATTTCCGCTGATTATCCCATTATTGTTGAATGCCCCGGCTACCGAAATACTATTACACCTGTTGGAGTTTAAATTGTAAATCCCACTATTACTATTGAGTTGAAGAGCACCTCCTATAGAAAGGTTACCAGAGAAATTGACTGATACATTCGAATTAATGTTAACTGAGCCTCCGATAGCTGTATTTCCTTCCAATGAAACATTGGAGTTGCTGTTGAAATTAACAGCTCCTCCAATCGATAGAATTCCATTACTAAAGAATGTAGCATTACTGCTGACATTCAAACCTCCCGGGATGATCATTTCTCCGTAATTATAGATGGACTTATTGGAATTGATATTACCGGAAAAAGTCATCAACCTGTAATTGTTGATGGTCCAGTTTCCATTAAAATCATTGTTGATCTGTATCTCACCGAAATTATCTAAACTGCTTAAACTGGATAATTGGCTGAAGGATCCATTCCAAGAAGCTCCATTGCCAATACAGATTCTAATGTTGCTACTGTTGTTAAAAAGTACTTGAGAAGTTCTGTTTCCAGTAATGCATACAATGCTGCCATTACTGATTACTCCATCAGGAGCAGCATTGCCATCAATAATTACGGTACAGGAAGTACATTGGGCGGCAAGCTCTTTTGAATCAAAAAAGAGTGACACCAATAAAAATAAAAAACACAAAAATATTTTGGTCTTCATACCAAGTTCCAGATCAACTCTAAACTATTAAGTATTTTAATTGCCAATCGCTTAAAATAAAAAGATAACAATGGGAGATTAACGTTTTCGTTATCTATTTTAAGAGCAAAGGAATTATTTGGGATGATAATTATAATGCAATTAAAACTTAAAAATGCTTTATTCAAAGAATGATTCAATATTTCGTTAAATTATTGATTAATATCAGTTTAAGAACTCTCGAGAAGCTTTGAAACAATGCGCTAAGCTTTATTTAATCAGAAAAAAAAACTCCAAAGCTACCTGAAAATAAGTCGATGGTATTCTATTTCACTTCCATTGGATATCACGAGCATATAAACTCCTTTTGAAGTGATTTTTAAATGTGATAAGATATTTTCGGAAAGTAAATCTAAATTGACCCCTTCAAAATTTCTAATGAAGCCATTCGGATGAATTAACTTAATTTGTATTTTCTCGTCTCTAAGGCCATTCAAATTCAGCAATTCAATATTCAATTTGTCACCATGGGTAGGATTTGGATAAACTACCCAAATTCTGCCATTTTCTTGCGTGGGAGGTATTCTAACCGAAACAATTTTACTCATCGAGAATTGACCATCCAGATCCACTTGTTTGAGTTGATAATAAACCATTCCTCCTGCAAGAGGCAGTTGTGAATCGGTAAACATATAATCAACAGGACTATTTGACCAACCCATTGCATTGACATCTCCCAAGCTTTTCCAATCTCTAATATTTCCTATCGATCTAAAGATTTCAAAATGGGAGCTTTCCCATTCCTTGCCAGTTGCCCAATTTAAATCCACCGTACGCTCCTCACTTTTGAAATTCACATCAAAATGAAGGTATTCTACCGGCAAAATTCTAAATGTCTGCCTGACAATAACAATGCCGTTGGCTCCGGCACCACCATTTCCAGAGGTGGTTGCACCTCCCCCTGAGCCTGTGTTTTGTCTCCCATTTCTATTTGCCCCTGTTCCATTGGCTGTACCACCAATACCAGAAGAACCTCCAACACCATTAGTTGTATTACCAATACCACCACCTCCAGCTGAATAGATAACAGAACTTCCAGTAATATTTTTACTTATACCTGAACCACCATTTCCTCCGGAATTTCCGTTCCCATCATCACCATCACCGGAAGCTCCACCGCCTCCACCTCCTCCTCTATTATTACTGTTTCCTTGTCTATTACCAGTTCCACCATTACTCCCTAACCCAGGTGAAAGACTTTCATTTGATCCACCCAATGCATTTCCACCAGAATTAGAATCATTTCTAACATCATTCGAAGCAGCTCCTCCCCCACCAGAACCGCCAGAATTACCAGTTCTTACACCTGAATTTGTAGAACCTCCCCCTCCTCCTCCACTGACTATTAATCCAAGGAAAGATGATTCTGATCCATTACGTCCACTAGCATTAGTATTTGTAGACCCAATTCCACCTTTACCCACAATTACAGATTCAACTGTTCCAAAAGGCAACAATTCGGAAGTAATGTAAATCAGCCCACCGGCTCCTCCTCCTCCAGCACTTGTACCTCTTCCTCCTCCACCGCCTCCGGCCACAATCAGGACCTCTGCTTCATCGACGGGTTCTTCATTTTCATTAGTGCCAGGAATATTCCAAGAAGTATTACAACGAATAATAAAAACCCTCTCAAACGTAGTTTCTGAACCAGGTAAAATAATAGTTTCTAAACAAGCCGAAGAAGAACAGGTATTGTCATTTTCAGGGGACTGGAAACAAGATCCTGTTGGTGTTTTTCCGGCCGCAATAGACGAACCACTTGAAAGAACAATGAAATTGGTATCTGGTCCATTCAAGTTCAAAGAACTGTTTCCACTATTCGTAATCGTTAAAGTTCCTCCTACTACTACACCTGCACTACCTGACAAATGCATAGGAAATCCATTAATTTGCATGTTTCCAGTAGCCCTAATTATACCATCTCCAGAAACATTTACTTGACTTCCACCAGAATTAGTTGAATTAAGTGTATTTGTATTGAATTCCCCTTGAATGTTTAAAGCACCGCCTCCTTCTAAACGTGTTTGATCTATTACAATGAAAATTGTGTTCTCACCTACATTGACAGCTTGGCCTGAACCGGAATTTAAAAAAGTGAGGTCATTGACTTGGACAAAAGTTTGTGGTTCTAAATTTGATGCATTGACCACATTAAATGTTGCCCCAGCACGAATTCCTAAAGTTCCCCCTACTAAAAACCTACCTCCGTCATTAATCTGAAAATTAAAAAGATTTCCACCACTATTATTTACTGTTAGGTTCCCCGAAAAATTTACTTCGCCTCCCGAATTGACTGTTAAGGAAGCCATATTTCCACTCCCGATATTTGTATTTCCAACTCTTTCAATTGGGTGGTTAATTACTATTTTTATAGGGCAATTAGGATTCCAAACAGGCCCCAGTGGAGGTACATTAGCTGCATTTTGAGTAGGACATCCATCTGGATTAGTCTTCACCCAAGCTGCCGCATCATTCCAGTTTGTACTAAGACCTGAGGTGGTATAGGTCTGAGAAAATACCGGACGAATGAAGAAAAGTAATAGGCAAATGCCGGAAAGCATTTTTACACAAACTGATTTCATTTTAAACTTTGGGTGATTTAAATGCAATCTTTTAAAAGGTTGAGGTAATTATTTGCATAACCATTATAAATGGATCTTGTTTGATTTTATGGGAAAGAATTGAAGCATAGTCAATCATTTTTAAACGCTAGAACTTAATAAAGTAGGTTTATTATATTATTTTTTACCCAATATATTCAACAATTTAATCCGAAATGTTGATTTATAAAGGTAAAATTTGGGGTGAAATTTTTATTTAGATATAGTAGAGGTGACCAAACTTAATTTAAAATTAATGATAAACCGGGATGAAGAAACCTAAATTTCCCAACCTATTACCTTTTGATATAATAACTTACTTACCTTGGGTGAAAGGTGCACTATCTAAGTAGTGTAAAAATGGAATTAACCTTTTTGATTTCCTAAAATCAAGGCATTAAAATGCGAAGAACATTACATTTGTCAATTATATATTAAAATAAGCGAGGCAAATTTAATTTTCAAGTAAATAGTATAACTATAAATAGACATAAAATTTAAAATTCGAGTTTTCACACTATAGAAATGACAAAAAAAATAGCCCCATTAAAAAAACAGGACTATTTAAAATTATATGTAGTTTTTTTTGATTAGCTATTCATACTGATTAAAAACTCAACATTGTCCCGGGTACCTTTCATCCTTTGTAAAATGAATTCCATGGCTTCTTGGGAAGTCATGTCTGACATGAGTTTTCTAAGTATCCAAACGCGCTGCATCTCCTCTTTGTCCATCAATAGATCTTCTCTTCTTGTTCCTGATCCAGGTACATCGATGGCAGGATAAATCCTTCTGTTGGAAAGCTTTCTGTCCAAGGCCAATTCCATGTTTCCTGTTCCTTTGAATTCTTCAAAGATCACTTCATCCATTTTGGAACCGGTTTCAACCAAAGCTGTTGCAATAATGGTCAAAGAACCACCATTTTCCACATTTCTTGCGGCACCAAAGAATCTTTTTGGCTTGTGCAATGCGTTAGCATCGACACCACCTGATAGGATTTTACCTGAAGATGGGACCACTGTATTATATGCCCTTGCCAATCTGGTGATAGAATCCAGCAGAATCACTACATCATGCCCACATTCCACCATTCTCTTGGCTTTTTCCAAAACTATGGTAGCAACTTTCACATGTCTGTCTGCTTGTTCATCAAAGGTGGAAGAGATTACCTCAGCTTTCACTGACCGTGCCATCTCTGTCACTTCTTCAGGTCTTTCATCTATCAAGAGAATCATCAAGTGAACCTCAGGATGATTCTCAGCTATAGCATTTGCTATTTTTTGCAACAGAACTGTCTTACCTGTTTTTGGCTGGGCGACAATCATTCCCCGCTGCCCTTTACCAATAGGAGCAAAGAGGTCTAAAATTCTGGTAGAATAATTATCTGATTTTGTAGAAAGATTTAATCTCTCTTCTGGGAATAAAGGAGTTAAATATTCAAAGGGAATTCTGTCCCTGATTTCTTCTGATGTCTTACCGTTGACAGTAATAACTTTTAAAAGGGCAAAATACTTTTCCCCCTCTTTCGGTGGGCGAATCGTACCTTTGATATGATCCCCGGTTTTTAAACCAAATAGTTTGATTTGGGAGGGGGACACATAGATATCATCCGGTGAGGCTAGGTAGTTGTAGTCCAATGAGCGCATAAACCCATAACTCTCAGGCATTATTTCCAAAACACCTTCGTTTTCAATAATTCCTTCGAATTCTTTTACACTGACATAAGGCTTCCTTTTGGAAGGAACCATTTCAGCCGAAGGAATATGAACTTCATCTATATTTTTGAAATTCTTTCTTCGGGGAAGCTCCACTTCTGAATCTGAAACAGAACTTTGTGCAGGTGAAGCAATCGGCTCAGGATCATCTACAACTTTCCTTCTGGGTCTGATAAATTTTGGCTTTTCTTCTTGATTCGGCAAAGGTTGATGCACAGGAGGATTGGAAGCTTTTTTAACTTCAGGTTTAACTTCAGGCTCTTTTGGAGCTACCTTCTCTACTCTTGGAGCTTCAGGTTTTTTCTTAGGCTCTACCTGTTTTTTCTTGGGTTCTTCCTGTTTAGGAGGATCGCTTTGAGTTTCCTTTTCTTTGGGCAATGCTGTTACATTCTCCCTTTTGAATTTTGACTGGCTTTCAGCTGATTTGGATTTGGGTGATTCGGTTACTGCTTCAGAAGCCGGTGTATTTTCCTTTTCTGATTTTTCTGAATCTACTGATGAAGGCTTCTTTTTTGGCATGGCCTGCTCGGGAGTGATCGCCTGTTGGTCTAAAATGGCGTAAACAAGGTCGTCTTTTTTAAGTGTTTTGAAATTTTTAACACCTAACTCCTCAGCAATGTCTTTCAATTCAGAAAGAAGTCTGATTCTTAGTTCTTCTATGTTATACATAAAAAGCTTATGAAATTAATTAATAAGATGTGTGAGATTAGTAATGAATTTGTATTGAGTATTACTGAACTGAATTAAAAAGATATTCAGGATAGTTGAAACCCACGGGGAACGGATTTTCGGATACTATAACGATGCAATATTAACCTTTCATTAGGTAAATACCAAATTTTTGGTCATCCAAGAAATATATTTTATTCCAGCAACTGCCTGAGCACCTTGACAGACTTCCATTCAAATGAAGATTCCAAGTGTTTGGAGTAGAACATGAGAAAATGATCAAGTAGCTTCTTTCTGTGCATGGCATGTACTTTTTGGGTACAGGCAAACGATTTTTCTATCAATAAATCCAAGTAATCCATTTCCGCTTTCATCTGTCCGGGATGGTAGGACTCATCCGTCAGTTCATTGAAAAATGAAATGGCATCATTGGGCGCAAACCCAAGAAATTTTGAACTTTCCCACAAAAATACAAGCGGAAAATGTACCAAAACAACTGATTCATCATCCAACAATTCCAAAGAATATGCTATGAAGTCATAAAATTCATCATTTTGATAACCCTCATAGATCGATTTTCCCAAAACCTCACCCATAAACATGGCTATAGATGACCTCTGAAAATCAAAAGGTATTCTTTCGTATGCTTTGGCGAGCTTCACCTCTGAAATCCTGTTTAAACTTGTACCCTCTTTGTCATAAACTATCAAATCCAATTGGGTCAAAGGCTGATAAAATGCCATTTTGCTTTTTGGCCCCTTTGACCTGACCCCATTGACAATATATGATTTCAAGCCCAGATCTCTGGTAAATATCCGGACAATGATCGAAGTCTCCCGGTATTTCAAAAATGAAATGACAAGCCCTTTGGTTTTTATTAGCTTCATAAAACCACAAATTTCCCTGATACCCGCTCTTGTCCTAATGCATCAATGACATACACCAAATAAACTCCCGGTCCGGGCCTTCCTCCTAATCCTTCCATGATATTCCAAGTAGCTTTTCCCCCACGTACTTGCGCGCTATAAACTACCCTGCCCGCTGAGGTTGTTATTTTTATTTGGGAAAAATCAGTCAATCCTTCTATGCTCAGATCACCTGAAAAATCAGGTCTAACCGGATTTGGAAAAATCTTCAATTGGGATAGACTTTCAAACGCGACCATGCTATTTGTCCTAAAGGAAAAAGCAGCATTAGGCTGCACAATCAACAGTTCACCAGATATGGGGTCTAAAGTAAGACTTTGGATTAAAGCCGAAGTCAAGGGACTATTGTCTACTGTATAATGGCCAAGCCTTCTATCACCAAGCTCAGAAAATTGCCATATCCCATCCCTTTCCGTACCAAACCACTTTGTCTGATCTGGGGCAGTTAAAACAGAGGTGATTGATACTCCACTTAACAATTGTCTGTTGTCAAAGATGGGAAAAACAGCATTTATAGGACTACTGGAGTTTACAAACTGAACAAAAGGCAGGTAAAACACACCAGTTGATGTCCCAACCCAGAGATTTCCCTCCAAATCAATATCCATATCCCTGATTTCTGCATTTGGGAGATTTCCTTGATTGGTGGAGTTGCTCAACAACCTATTGAGACCTGTGCTTTCATTGAAAACCCTGATCCTGTTTTGACCATTTGGTGGCGTCTGCAATATCCATAAGTTACCTGATCTGTCCACAATAATTTTACGCGGAAATTGAAGGCCCTGAACCTGAACTTGGCTGATATCACCATTTCCCGATAGCTTGTACAAGCCTCCAAAATCATTGAAAATACCTATCCATAGTAAGTTCTCATGCTGCACTTCCAAAGCACCAATACTTTTGTTAGGAGAAGATCCGGGTAAAACAATCTCTTGTAAACCCGCATCTGATCCTTTCCATAATCCACTCCCTATGGTTCCGAAATAATCGGAATCCCGAAAAACGGTTTTTGAAATAACATGATCCGGAGTAATGGCTTCAGACCAATTACCATCTTTCAGCACCGAGCTAGTATTGCCAACTGAAGTAATGGGAGCTCCACTGAACTGAAATCCTGCAGGAAGTGCCCATGTGCCATTTTTGTCCCAATGAAAACCATTGACAGCAGATGAAGGTCCGTTGGGGCCAATATGGATGTTAGCAGAAACGTGAAATATGCCCTTACCTACTTGACTGATATAGATATCATCTTCTACAATATGAAAATCAAAAATCTCCCTTGAATCTTGATTATAGACTTGCAAAAAAGAACCGCCTTCATCCACTTGATAGATAGCGTTTGAGTCTGAAAAAAATAATTGATCTTCAAATTTTTTCAGACTGATAACATTGTCTGCACCTATCATCCAGGATAAATTTCCTTGTTCAAGAATATATATTTTATTGTCCGAGCCGATCAAATAAACAGCTTCTTCAGCAACAGCGAGTCTTCGGATTTCTATTACCAAATTCAAATTTTGTAGATGCCAATTCCTAAAATCATTTAGATTTTCATCCTTGTCGCCGATAATCAGTCCTAGAGGTGTCGCTAAGTAGTAAGATTCGGAATCCTCATCAATATCCAGAACTTCCAAAGCCGATCCATTTGGTCCAATATTGATAAAGGATGAAACGAAAGCAGCTTTTTGTGGGTCGATTACTGCAATTCCAAAATCACCGGTCAGATACACAAACCTACCTAGCGTTTTGGCTGATTTAATATTTTTATTTGAGATAAGGGGATTGTCTCGGATAGAAGTCAGGCGCTGAACATTCTTTTCCCCCACCAGGTCAACAGTACCATCTTGATATCCGACTATCAATTTTTTTGATGCCGGATCGAAAGCAGAAGCAGTAAATGACTGTGAGTAAAGACCATCTATTACCGTCAAAGGCTTCGGATCTAAATCATTTACCGAAAAATAAAAAAGCGAAGACTTTCCTTGGGAAAAAACTGTTTGGTTGCTCCCTGTCAGATAACCTCCTTCCAAATAAGAAGTATGGATCCGCCAACTACCCACGGATATCTGGGATTGTCCAATCACTGTTTGGCTGCAAAAAACAAACAAAACCTGAAAAATGAGGAACCAGAAAAACTTTACTGAAGGACAATTTTTAAGACAAGTTATGCGGATTCTTCTAGCAAACAAGCCATCTAATTTCCTCATAATATATTCCTCCTTATTTACTTTTGCCTTCAAAAAAGCACTTTCTACATCTAGCCTCGTAACTTTCTTTCTCTCCCAAAACTACTTTGTCCTTTACTTCCATTAATCTGTAAGAGTAGGATGCCAAATCTCCACATGTCATGCATATTGCATGGACTTTGGTGACATATTCGGCTATGGCCAGTAATTGGGGCATCGGTTCAAAAGGTATTCCCTCAAAATCCATATCCAAACCTGCCATGATGACTCTTTTCCCGGAATTGGCCAGCACATTGGCTACATTGATAATCCTGTTATCGAAAAACTGGACTTCATCTATTCCAACCACATCACAGTTCCCCGCCAAAAGTATGATATCATCCGCAAACTGTACCGGAGTGGAGCGAATCGCGTTTTCATTGTGCGAAACCACATCGAGCTCATGATACCTTTTATCAATCGAAGGCTTGAATATCTCTACTTTTTGCTTTGCAATTAAGGCCCTGTTGAGCCTTCTGATCAACTCTTCTGTTTTACCGGAAAACATCGAGCCACATATGACCTCGATATGTCCCTTTTTATCCGATTGCTTTGATTTCCCTATTGTAGGTTCTATGAACATGCTTTTTCAATCAGTATAATCCATATGTGGAAATTTGTTTTCCTCAGCCACTTTCACCCGAATTTCCCCTTTAATTAGATTTGCTTGGCAAGATAATCTTTCGAAAGTCTTTAACCTGTTGTTTTTCCTGAAAAATTCTTCACGGTCTGTCAATGGGGATAGGTTTTCCATCCCTTCCTTTACAATGATTTTGCAAGTGGTGCACCTTCCTTTTTTTCCACAAGCATGCATCCAATCAATATAGTTTTCATGGATTAAATCTATAACTTTACGTAGATTATCCTTTGATTGGATCTCACGATGATTTAAATTCTCGATAATAATTTTGAGCATGGTTTGTGCTTAATTAGATTAAAAAGTCCTTCACATAATATGTCCGTAAAGATAAACAGCAATTACGTAGAAAACTACGCCAAGGAATTCAGCAAGCAGATCTGCGACCAGTACTTTTCTCAAAAAAAGTATATGACAGGCCACGAAATCATTACCCTTAGTCCAAGTCCCCAAGTCAACTTTTTTATCATCAAAACAATTTTTGAAGCATGGCAATTGGAACTTGAAAAACTTAAAAGCAGTCCTTATTTTGATTATAGAGACAAATCAGTGCATGAAGCGCTGAAAGATTTTATGAATGTACTGTCCCGGACCATAAAGATTGAGCGATCATATTTCGAACCGCTCATCATTCGGGCTGTCATTGATTCCATAGCATTGGCAATAGACCCATTGACATTTTATTCCAATGAGTTTGAGAAAGTCCAAAATAATCAGGTCAATCAGTCTCTGAAAGAAAACAAAAAGTATTATAAATGGCACAATAGCCTTGTATTTAACCTGATTGACAAGGCAGGTCTGGAACAGTCTCAGCAGGCATATAAAGAAGCATTGAGGGTCAATTTTTCCAATCAAAAAAATAGCTTGGAAGATTTCAGAATCCTGCTGAATAGTATGGGACAAGTTCGGTTTATTGATTTTGATGAAGTTATGAATAATGAAATCGAAGAAATTAAACCTGAAAAGACAAAGGCTGTAGAAGAAAAACCAATTCAGGAAATCCCAAAGCAGGAAATCGAAGTAGATAATACTTTTGATAAAGAAACATCAAGTCAACCCATCGTGAATGATAATATTGAAAGGAATGATGAGTTTGAGAATGACGAGGATGAACTTTATATAGAAAATATAGCCGCTTTCAAACAAGGAAATGTTGCTACAACAGCAAATGCGATAGATCCATTGCAGGCATGGGCAAAATTCGAAACAGAGGAATATTCCATCATGAAAGGAACGATAAAAGAACTTTCTGAGAGCGTTGGTTTAAATCAAAGGTTCATGTTCACCAAAGAACTCTTCGACGGTAACCCTGACCTGATGAAGCATGCACTCAAGTCCATTGACACCTGTGAAAGTTTTGTGGAAGCGATCAATCTCATCAATGATAGATTTGTAGGGGAATTAAAATGGGACAAAAACTCTGACGTTGTCATTGAGTTTCTGCAATTGGTATTTAGAAAGTTTGACCAAAAAGACTAAAAGCATAAGAATAAATATAAACCGAATATTAACTATATATTAATATAATTTATATATTGGAAAAACTTCTGTAATATCAGTTTGGTAACTAATGATAAACAGTATTTCTTTGTTGAAGATGTCATATTATTGCCCAAAAATCAAAAATATTTTCCGATAACCTTTATTTGCTTATGGTTTCTTATATCAATTTGGTTTATAATTTATATTTTAGTACCAAACATACTGTATAATCCTTTATTTAAACTTTTTGAATGAAAAATATTAAAAAATGAAAGGTTACCTGAAGCTTAGACGTATAGTTTTGACCAAATTGGAAAATGGTCTTCCAAGACATTTAACTTATCATAATCTTGATCATGTTTTAGATGTACTTAATGTTTGCAATCAGTACATCAAAAGAAATAAGATAAAAGGGGATGATGCTTTTTTGCTCAGAATTGGAGCTATTGTTCATGACATGGGTTTTTTAAAAACAAATATCAATCATGAAGAAGTGGGGGCAGAGATGGCGGCAAACATTATGGCGTCTCTGGATATGGACCCTAAACACATTGAAATCGTAAAAGGTCTTATACTAGCGACCAAAATTCCACAAAATCCCCAAACAGAACTTCAAAAAATTATTTGTGATTCTGATCTAGATTACTTGGGACGCGGTGACTATCCAGAAATAAGCAGTAGATTATATTTGGAGTTCAAGGCAACTAACGTTATCAAAACAGATCAAGATTGGAAAAATCTTCAAATTTCATTTCTGACTAAACACGATTTTCATACCCCTTTTGCAAAACGATACAGGGATCCGAGAAAACAGTATTGGTTAGAGAAGATCCATGAAAATCACGTTTGATCATATTTCTCTAAGTTAAAGTTATCCCATTCTGCTCAATTGCTGAATCCTGTGAGAATCCAACTTGATAAAAATAAACAAGAGAATGGTAAATGACCAAAGGGAAGATCCTCCATAACTAAAAAACGGCAAGGGAATCCCCACTACCGGGAACAGGCCAATTGTCATAGAAATGTTGATGACAAAATGAAAGAGCAAAATGGAAACGACACAATATCCATAAATCCTTGAAAATCGGTTTTTCTGTCTTTCTGCCAGCATCACCAACCTGATTAAAAGAGTACAAAACAAGACGATCACCACCAAGCTGCCCATCCATCCAAATTCTTCCCCAAGCGTACAGAAAATGAAATCAGTGTGCTGCTCCGGAACAAAATCAAACTTGGTCTGGGTACCCTCCAAATATCCTTTACCTACAAATCCCCCTGATCCGATGGCTATTTTCGATTGGGTGACATTCCATCCTACGCCCAAAGGATCAATATCAGGATTGAACAACACCATGATCCTGTTTTGCTGATGTTCGGGCAACTTTGATACTACATAATCAAGACTGTAGGAATATGCTATAACAACAATGCCTATCACTCCCAAAATGATCCCCCTTGACAATTTTTTCTTTCCCAATAAAAAAATAATGGCAATGACAGCTACCACCGCAATCGCTAGATTTAAGTTGTTTTCAATGGCTAAGGACAATAATGAAATAGTAACAAAACTAAGGGCCAAGGCATAATAGGACTGTGGCATGCCTTCCCTGTACAACATGATAAAAAATGAAGAATACACCATCGCTGTACCAGTATCGGGTTGTAACATAATAAAGATTACGGGAAGCATGATGACAGCTATGGCCTGACCTTGATATTTGATCTGAGAAAGATCAAAAGCCGGTCTTTCCATAAATTTTGCAAGGGCAAGTGCAGTGGCAAATTTGGCAAATTCAGCCGGTTGAAGTCTAAATGCACCGATCTCAAACCAAGCTCTTTGACCATTGATTTCTTTGCCAAAAAAAGGAGTAATCAACAGAAAAAACAGAAAAATCAAATAAAGGGGAATAGCCAGGTTTTCAAATAGCCTGTAATCTGCAACCATGATCACAATGATCAAGAGAATAGCCGTTCCAATCCAAACAAGTTGTTTCCCGGAATTGATAGAAAAATCAAAAATACTTTTAGCTGCCTGCTCATCATAAACAGCCGCATAAATATTAAACCAGCCTATAATGACCAGCGTAGCATAAATGGAAATAGAAATCCAATCAATTTTATTGATATATAAATCGTCCTGCCTCACAGTCTACATAAATTTCCCGGCTTTCACATACTCTTCCAAATCAGGTCTTGTAATCTCCCCTCTGATATATTTTTCAATCATCAAACTGGCAGTACTGGCAGCAGCTCTACCACCCCAACCTGCATTTTCTACATACACCGCAATGGCAATTTTTGGATCTTCTTTAGGCGCAAAAGCTATAAAAACTGAGTGATCTTCACCTTGTGGATTTTGGGCCGTCCCAGTTTTACCTGCGATGGTTATGTCTTTGATAGCGGCTCTCGCAGCCGTCCCAAATATTGCCTCTGCCATGGCATCCTGCACCAGATCAAAATGATGGGCATCAACCCCAACCTCATGTTTGACCTGAAATTCCAAAGGTATTTGGGTAGGATCACCGTTCACCGCCTTGATCAAATGTGGAGAATAATAAAATCCTTTGTTGGCGAAAATTGCTGCCAAGTTTGCCATCTGCAAGGGTGTTACCAACATTTCTCCCTGGCCAATTGAAAGGGAATAGATGGTGGAATATTTCCATCTTCCCTCTCCGTATATTCTATCATAAAGCGAACTCGATGGGATGGAACCTCCTTTTTCATTTCTAAGATCTATCCCCAAGGTACCACCAAGTCCAAATTTAAGAACGTACTCTCTCCATTCATTCAAACCTACCTCAGTATCTTTGAAGGTGTTTGAAGAAACCTCCCTATTGATCATTGCGCGATAGGCTTGATGATAATAGGGATTACAGGAATTCCTAATAGCTCCAAATAGATTCACAGGACTTGGGTGGTTATGACATGCCACCAAAGACCTGTTACAGCTATAAGTCGTATTGGGGGTCAAAACCCCCATTTGAAGTCCGACAAGTGATTGTACTATTTTAAAGATTGACCCAGGAGGGTACATGGCCATAATCGGCCTATTAAACAAAGGTTTACTTTCATCACTGTTCAAGACCATGTAATTGGATCCGAATTTGGCACCGGTCAGAATATTTGGATCATAAGTAGGAGCTGAAATCATGGCAAGCACTTCACCTGTTTTTGGTTCAATGGCCACTACAGAACCTCTTTTTCCTGCCATCAACTGTTCTCCATAAAGCTGGAGATCCAGATCTATTGTAGAAGTCAGGTTATTCCCCGCAACAGAAGCAGTGTCAAATTCCCCACTTTTAAATGCTCCTTTATCCACGCCCCTTACATTGACCATTTTGTACTTGACACCTTTGACACCCCTCAATTCCTTTTCATAGAATCCTTCAATCCCACTCAATCCCACATAATCTCCCTGTGTATAATATCCTGAACTGTCTCTCTCGATCTGAGCGGAACTTATTTCACCAATATACCCCAGGGCATTGGCCCCACTTGCCTGTGGGTAGGCCCTGACTGACCTTGTCATTACAAACAAACCCGGATAATCAATCAGATAATCTTGAATCCGTGCAAAATCAGTGGTTGAAATCTGCTTGATCAAAGGTGATGGCTTGACCGAGGAATACATTCTTGCCGCAGCATAAGTTTCTTCCAAGTATTCTTTTTCTATCTGAAAAATCTCACAAAATCTTGTAGTATCCCCTACCTGAAACTCCCGGGGAATTATCATGAGATCAAAAATAGGGTTATTGTAGACAAGAATTTTTCCTTTTCTGTCATAGACTAAGCCTCTGTAAGGATGGTCTACTACACGTTGAATGGCATTCCTTTCTGCCCTTTTTAAAAAACTATCATCAGCTACTTGAATCAAAAAAAGTTTTGTCAATAGAACTATCCCCACCAGAATTACGGCGATGATTATAGTAATTTGTCTTTGGTCATTCATTAAATTCCTCTCCTTCTCCTGTATAACAACAGTTGGACAATTATACTCATAATAAATACAAAAATAGCACTGCCAATAATTTTTTGGACAGAAGACATAAATAAATCCGTGCCCAGACTCTCAATATAAAAAAATATGGAATGATGAATCAAAATCAAAGGTAAACTGTAAGACAAAAACCACCCAAAGCCCATATTCAAAATACTTGGCATAAGATCGTCATCGTACCCCCCTGTAGGAACCAAAACCTGCAACCATCTATACCGGATAAAACCAACTGCAACAAGTGCTGCTGTATGAATACCCATTGTATCATAAAACAAATCTACTCCCAGACCCAAAATAAAACTGATCAATAATGTCGGTATGGTCTTAACCTGAACGGGTAAGAGCAAAATGAAAAAGATATAGAGAAAACAAAATGCAATACCGAATAAAACAAGATTTTTCAAAATCAAAACCTGAAATAAAAAATAAAAGATTCCTCCTGTAACCAAAGTCAATATCCTGCTACTACTCATATTTTAGACCAGTTGATTGATACAAAGAGTCCAATTCCTGCTGTTGAAAGTTTTCAACAAGGTAAACATAAGAGATTTTGGAAAAATCGGTCGCCAGTTCAATGGTAATATCCAGGTAATTGGTTTCCGGACCCGGCTTTATTTCGACGACAGTTCCAATAGGAATGCCTTCAGGAAAAACCGCGTTATAGCCAGAGGTAACAATCTTATCACCCTTCTCTACGACCACGTGCCGTGGGACATACATCAGCTTAGCCATCTTGGGGTTATTGCCATCCCATTTCGTAGAGCCAAAGACGTCATTAGATTTGATTTTGGAAGAAATGAGCAATTCAGTATGCAGGAGGGAAATGATTGAAGCATAGTTTTTGCTGACATTTTTTACTCGCCCCACTACTCCTTCTTCATTGAAAACTCCCATTCCCTGCTTAATCCCATGGTTAGAGCCTTTGTTGATGGTAAGATGGTTTTGGGTAAGTCTCAAGGAATTATTGATGACTTTAGCACCTTTAAACTGAAAAGTACTTGACAATAAACTATCCAATTCAATAAAAACACTGTCTGCAGGCTGCCTTAATTTTTCCAACTCTGCTAAAAGTTCTGCATTTTTATCTACAAGACTCTTATTGACAGAAGAAAGTGAAAAGTATTCGACGACATCATTTTGGGCACCAAGCATTGACCCTATAAGTTGATTGGAACTATTGAAAAATGCCGCCCCTTGTTGTGAATTATGGGATGTAATCATCCAAATGGCAATTACTTCCAAGAGCACAAACAAAAGGAATGCACGGATTTTATATAAAAAGAGTAGTATGCGTTGCATTCAAAGATTAAGTCATCAGTACTGTCCTGAAATTATTGATATTTTTCAGAGCTGTACCTGTACCCCTCACCACAGCCCTTAATGGATCTTCTGCTATGTGTATTGGCAATTTGGTCTTTTGATGCAATCTCTTGTCTAGCCCTTTAAGCAATGCTCCTCCACCTGTAAGATGAATGCCATTGTCATAAATATCGGCTGAAAGCTCCGGAGGGGCTATTTCCAAGGCTTTCAGTACTGCCTCTTCAATTTTGGAAACAGATTTGTCGAGCGCAAAAGCAATTTCAGAATAGGATACTTTGATGACTTTTGGAATACCGGTCATCAGATCCCGTCCTCTGATTTCGTAATCTTCAGGCGCATCATCCAATTCAGTCAAAGCCGACCCAATTGCAATTTTAACCTTCTCTGCGGAACGTTCACCAATCAAAAGATTATGTTGTCTCCTCATGTAATCCAGGATATCCTTTGTAAAAGTATCCCCTGCAACCCTGATGGATTGGTCCGCGACAATACCCGATAAGGCAATCAATGCAATTTCAGTTGTACCTCCACCAATATCCACAATCATGGAACCCATCGGCTTTTCAATATCTATGCCTATACCGATGGCAGCTGCTATTGGCTCATAGATCATATATACTTCCTTGGCACCAGCATGTTCGGCAGAATCACGCACGGCTCTTTTTTCCACTTCAGTAATACCGGAGGGAATGCAGATGACCATTCTATGGGATTTTGGAAACATCCCCTTTTTATGACCAGGAATCATTTTGATCAGGCCTCTGATCATTTGTTCCGCCGCATAAAAATCAGCAATCACACCATCTTTCAAAGGTCTGATGGTTTTGATGTTCTCATGGGTCTTTTCGTGCATGTTCATGGCGTCCTTCCCGACTGCCAATACGCGGTTATTGGTCCTGTCTATTGCAATGATCGATGGCTCATCCACAACAATTTTGTCTTTGTGTATAATAAGTGTATTGGCTGTACCAAGATCGATAGCAATATCACTGGAGAAAAAATCGAATAATCCCATTATGTTTTTTGGTTGATTTGATGATAGATAATCGTGTAAATTTAGCAATGCAGCGCAGAACATCTAACGTGGGCGGGCAAAATTATTATCTAATTCCCATTTTATTACAAGATTGCTGTTTTTTTTTGTGGGAATAATTTTATTAACTTTGCATTGTAATACCAAGCTTAACTGAGGGGACACGAGTCCCCTCTTTCATTTAATAGCCCTGTTGCACATGAGTCTGAATCACATACTTGAAGAAATTGTAATCAAACACCTGCCTGACGAAAGTCATTTCCTGGTCGATATACAATTGATCGAGAAAGGCAGCAAACCCCAATTGAAAGTCCTTATTGACGCAGATCAAGGTGTCAGTATTGAAAACTGCGCATTGGTCAGCCGCATGGTGGGTGAAGAAATTGAAGCAAAAGAACTATTACCTGAAGCTTACATTCTAGAAGTTTCTTCTCCGGGTGTAGATTTTCCATTGGATTCAAAAAGACAATATACCAAAAATATCGGTAGGAATCTTAAATTGACTTTAATAGACGGAAAAGAAACAGAGGGTAAACTTATTGAAGTAGGGGTATCAGAAATTACGCTTTTAACTAAAATTAAAGAAAAAGGTAAAAAAGCCCATGATCAAGAATTTACTGTACCCTTTGAACAGATTAAGAAATCAATTGTGTTAGTCTCTTTCAAATAAAAAAAATGGATGCTAAAGTACTCATAGAATCATTTGCAGAGTTTGCAAAGTCTAAAAATGTGGACCGTCCTACCATGATACGTATCTTGGAGGATGTCTTTAGGGCGATGATTCGCAAAAAATACGAAACCGATGAAAACTTTGATGTAACCATCAATGCCGACAAAGGTGACCTGGAAATCTTAAGGATCAGGGAGATTGTCGACGACAATTCTGAAGATATTTGGGATTTTGATAAAATCAGCTTAAGTGATGCCCAAAAAATCGAGCCTGATTTTGAGGTTGGTGAGGATGTATACGAAAAAATCGAATTGGAGGACTTTGGAAGAAGGGCTGTCATGATGGCCCGGCAGACATTGATCCAAAAAATTAAAGATTTGGAAAAAGACCTTCTTTTCAATCAATATGAAGAACTTGTCGGTGAAATCATCTCCGCAGAAGTCTATCAGATATTGGGAAGAGAAGCCCTTCTGATTGACGGGGAGGGTAATGAACTTATTCTTCCAAAAGGAGAGCAAATTCCAAAAGACCGCTTTAGAAAAGGCGATTCCGTCAGGGCTATTGTTCACAAAGTGGAAATGTTCAACGGAAATCCCAAAATCATCCTTTCCCGAACTTCCCCCATATTTCTGGAAAGATTGTTTGAAAATGAAGTGCCTGAAGTTTTTGATGGTTTAATTACCATCAAGAAGATCGTCAGAGAGCCTGGAGAAAGAGCGAAAGTGGCGGTAGAATCCTACGACGACAGAATTGATCCCGTGGGCGCATGCGTTGGAATGAAAGGTAGCCGAATCCATGCCATTGTGCGTGAACTTCAGAATGAGAATATTGATGTCATCAACTATACCGACAACCTTGATCTTTACGTATCAAGGGCTTTGAGTCCAGCAAAGGTCACTTCAATCCAAGTTGACAAAGACCACAAAAGAATTTCGGTTTTCTTGAAACCTGATCAGGTTTCTATGGCAATCGGAAAAGGCGGTTTTAATATCCGCTTAGCCTCAAGGTTAGTGGGATATGAAATCGACGTATTTAGGGAATTGAGTGAATACGAGGAGGAAGAAGATGTTGATCTGGAAGAATTTGGGGACGAAATCGACAGTTGGGTAATTGATGAATTGAAAAAAACAGGTTTGGATACTGCAAAGAGTGTATTGACTTTGACCAAAGAAGACCTCATAAGAAGGACTGAATTGGAAGAAGAAACAATAGATGATGTATTCAAAATCTTAAAACAAGAATTTGAACAATAAATAAAGGCCAATTAACCCAATAATTGGCCTATATTTGCGAAAAATTAAGAAAGCGTTTTTAGCGTATGTCAGAAGAAAAAACGATGCGACTTGGCCAAGCTGCCAGAAAACTCAACGTAGGAATTGCTACGATTGTGGAATCTCTGGCTAAAAAAGGCTTTGAAGTAGAAAATAATCCTAACTCCAAAATCAACCTTGACCAATTCGATATGTTGGCCAAGGAGTTTAAATCCTCTGCACAGGACAAGGAGGAAGCTTCGCACCTTTCTATTGGTAAGCGTCATCATGATACTTTTACAATAGAAGCGGAATCCGAGGCAAAGGAAGAAAAGAAACCTGACCCAACTCCGGAAGTCAAAAAAGAAGAAACAGCCAAGCCTGTTGCGGAGGCTCCAAAGGCCAAGGAACCACAACCTGAAGTGGAAAGAGTTTCTACAGAAGCTCCAAAATTGCAGGGAATTAAAGTATTGGGAAAAATTGACCTCAATGCCAAAAAAGAGGAACCCAAAAAAGAAGAACCAAAACCGCAGGTGGTTCCCCCAATAGTAAAAACAGAAAAGGCGGAAAAGGAAATTGAAAAGCCAATCATTGAGCCTGAGAAGCCTAAGGAAGAAATTCCAGAAAAACCTGTCGAAAAAATCAAAGTCGTTTCTGCTCCTCCTGCAAAAGAAGAAAAGAAAACAGTGATGGAGCCTGAAAAACCAACTCCAATTAAACCGGTGGAAAAGCCTCCGATTTTAGAATCACTCGCTGTAAAGCAGCCTGAACAAAAACCGGAAAATAAAGTCATCTCTGCTAAGGCAGATGCTTTGAAAGGTTTAACGGTGTTGGGAAAAATTGAACTACCTGAAGACAGGTCAAAGAAAAAAGGCAAACCCGTTGCCTCTTCTGACGAAAAAGGCAAAGATAAAAAGAAAAGACTCCGAAAAAGAATTGATAAGAAGCCCGGAACTCCAGGCGCTCCAGGCAAAGGACCGGAAGGGGATGCCAATAAACCAAAAACTCCCGGACAAGGTGGTCCGCAAAGGGACAGGAAACCCCAGGGTGGCGGTGGACAGGGTAGGCCAAGACCAGGTCAACAGCCCTCTGGAAGAATTCAAAAAGCTGAACCCACCCAGAAAGAGATTCAAGATCAGATCAAGCAAACCCTAGCAAGGCTGCAGGGCGGTGGAAAATCCGGTGGTGGTAAATCAAAGAGGAGAGATAAAAGAACAGAGAGAAGTAGAGAGGAAGTTGAAGGAGTTGAGGAAAACAAAATCTTAAGAGTAACAGAATTTATTTCTGCCAATGATTTGGCCTCATTGATGGATATCTCTGTAAATCAGATAATTTCCACCTGTATGTCTTTAGGCATGTTTGTTTCCATCAATCAGCGATTGGATGCAGAAGCCATTACCATAATTGCCGACGAATTTGGTTATGAAGTCGAATTTACCAAATCAGATGAAGAAGCTGATACCATAGAGGCCATAGATTCTCCTGAGCAATTACTTGATCGTGCACCGATAGTTACTATCATGGGACACGTTGATCATGGTAAAACCTCATTACTTGATTATATAAGAAGAGCAAAAGTAACTGCTGATGAAGCGGGAGGTATCACACAGCACATTGGTGCTTACGATGTGACTACCAAAGAAGGTGATAAGATAGCCTTTTTGGACACACCTGGACACGAAGCATTTACCGCCATGAGGGCAAGAGGAGCAAAAATAACAGATGTTGCCATCATCGTAATAGCAGCTGATGACAATATCATGCCTCAAACCAAAGAAGCGATCAATCATGCCCAAGTAGCAAGTGTTCCGATGATTTTTGCTATCAACAAAATTGATAAACCAAATGCCAACCCAAATAAAATAAAAGAGGAATTGGCCAACATGAACTTGTTGGTAGAAGAATGGGGTGGTAAATACCAATCTCAAGATATCTCCGCAAAGACGGGTTTAGGTATAGATGAGCTTTTAGAAAAAGTCTTACTGGAAGCTGAAATTCTCGAATTAAAAGCCAATCCGGATAAAAATGCAGTTGGAACAGTCGTAGAAGCTTCCTTGGACAAGGGTAGAGGCTATGTGGCCACTGTGATGGTTCAGGCGGGAACGTTGCGAGTTGGAGATACCATGCTTGCAGGTCCTCACTATGGTCGGGTCAAGGCCATGTTTGACCATAAAGGTAAAAAACTGGATAAGGCAGGCCCTTCCACTCCGGTACAGGTGCTGGGATTGGCTGGCGCCCCTCAGGCAGGTGATACCTTCAAAGTATATGACTCAGAAAGAGAAGCCAGAGAAATCGCAAACTCCAGAGAACAGATTCTCCGTGAGCAAAGTATGCGAACCAAAAAGCATATCACTTTGGACGAAATCGGAAGAAGATTGGCGATCGGAAGTTTCAAAGAACTAAACATCATTATCAAAGGTGATGTGGATGGATCCGTAGAGGCACTTTCTGATTCCCTGCTCAAACTATCGAAAGAAGAAGTTTCTGTCAATATCATCCATAAGGGTGTAGGTCAGATTTCCGAATCCGATGTATTGTTGGCATCTGCTTCTGATGCGATTATCCTTGGATTCCAAGTCAGGCCCTCTAGCAATGCCAAGAAATTGGCCGAACAAGAGGAGATTGAGATCAGACATTATTCAATTATCTACGATGCCATCAACCAAATCAAAGATGCCATTGAAGGAATGTTGGAACCTGAATTTGAAGAAATCATTACCGGTAATATACAGGTTAGAGAGGTTTTCAAAATTTCCAAAATTGGAACCGTGGCCGGTTGTTATGTGACTGACGGGTTCATTACAAGGAAAAACAAAATCCGTGTGGTCAGAGATGGTATAGTCATCCATGATGGAGAGATCGATCAATTGAAAAGGTTTAAAGATGATGTATCCGAAGTTAAAGCAGGGTACGAATGCGGTATTTCCATCAAGAAATTCAACGACATATTGGTCGATGATACCATTGAAGGATATCACATGCAGGAGATAAAACGTAAAAAATAAAAATAAAAAAGGAACGGCTTCAACCGTTCCTTTTTTTATGGCATGATGAAAGAGACTTTTTTTCTTTTTTCCCAAATTCTGTTTGTTCTATCTATTGCATGTCTGATAATGGGATTGATCCGACCGGTTTTGGTCTTATGGTTTCTGGATCGGTTCAATAGATGGAAAGTAATTAAGGTGTATGGTTTATTGACAATTATTTGGCTGGTGATATTGGTGATTTTAAAATAGTCTGATCCATTTTATTTCTGGTGTGTAAAAATGCCGAAATAGATGTTCCCTTCCTTATTTTCAATGTCCCTATGAGCATCCATAACTTTAGGAATATCCTCTTTGGGGCGGAGGTCCCTAATGGTCATATTGAGAAACTCCTCTCTGCTGTATCCATAGTGTAGGATAGCAGCTTGATTTACATCCAATATCTGGAATGTATCTATTTCATAAATCCAATTGGGAAGGGGACTAAGATAAAACAAGGTGCTATAATCAAAATCAACTGACATAGTGCTGGTTTTTAGTTAGTTTGGGTGATATTTATTAAAACCCTCTTTAGAGTGTCAAAAACAATCGTCAGTAAAGTATTTTTCATTGATTGTATTTCAAATGCCATAATTACTTAGCAAGTACCACATATTCAAAGGCAACATACTACATAATTAAATTTACTACTTGCAAATTTTAACGGTTCCTACTGCAAATCCTTGAATACCTAAATATGATTGTATGAATTTAGGCTTTTCAGTCCGGATATTGAAAAATGAAGGATTCCTATCACTTTAATCCTAAAAAAACAGCTGACTGTTATCAAATTTTGATTTATTAATGTAAATTTCTAGCTGAATTCATTTCCAATTGAGAAAGATAGTAGCCATATTCCTCCTCTTTTGCTTTGCATTGTACCATTTCGGGTATTATGCTGCATATTTTTCGTTTAGGCTTCAGTTGGAAAATCATTGGTCAGAAAAAATTTACAGTGTTAATCAGAGTGATTTTGAAGAGCGGATAATGGAAATCCCACTTACCATACCCTATATGGCTGATGAGGAAGGATTCAGGGCTACCAACACCAGTTTCCAAAAAGACGGCCAGTATTATAGGGTTATCAAACAGCGGTATATCAATGACACCCTGCAAATTGTTTATGTTCCTGACAGCGCCAAAAAGAACTTGGAAAGCACCATCAAACAGTGGGTAAATTCCCTGGTCCAAGACGAATTACCGGATTCAGGAAGCAATAGTTTATTGGGCAAAATCTTTGTAAAAGATTATACCCAACCTATGAATGAATTTGATTTTTCCATCAAAATTACCAAAGAAAAAAATTACAAAGGGTTTGTTTTTTTAACTTATCAAAATCAAGATATCAATCTTACTACCCCTCCCCCCGAGTTGGTTTGATTTTTCAGCCAGTCAAAATTCAATAGTTTCTTCTTGGTTTACATCCGCAGCCGAACAGGTTTAATAAGCTAAATTCTCTGTTTTCGATGGGTTTGTTGCATTGGATTTATATTATAAATCTGTTCAATTAGGACATTCCCCAAAAGGAATTATTGATATAAAATTGAATTTCTGACCACCATCTTCAATCCATGGATTGAAGATGGTGGTCAGAAATTCAGACTGGACTGATTTTTAAAGATTTCAATCGACTTTTAATTCTTAATAAATTATTATGAAAAAACTATTACCAATCATCTTGGGATTGATGGTATTCGGTACACCCCTATTCAATACCTACGGTCAAACTCCTTGGGATGAAGTAATGATGGATAAAGGGGAAATTTGTGCTGCCCTGATTTATGAGCATTCTTCTTGGAATCAATATTGGGAAGGTAGCTACCTAAGAGAAAATGCCAATATTGGCACCTTTACCAGACAAATGGGAATGCCCATGGTAGCCATGGGGCTTACTAAGCATATAAATATTATCACCTCTCTTCCCTATATCAGCACAAATGCGTCTAACGGAACTCAAGCAGGTCAATCTGGAATCCAGGATTTGAGCATTTCAGTAAAAGTGAACTGGATTCAAAAACAATTGGGTAAGGGACGACTCTTGTTCCTGACCAATACCCATTTTGGTACACCTGTTGGAAGTTACCTTTCAGATTATATGCCATTTAGTATCGGGGCTGGAGCTCCTGAGCTGGGCATAAGGGGCATAGGAGGATACAAAATGGACAACGGATTATTATTCAGGGCTGGCTTTGCCTATCTCTGGAGAGGACAATCCGAAATTGAGCGTGATTATTACTATGACAACGGAAGTGTATACTCACCATTCATGAACGTTCCCAATGCCGTGAATTTCCATGGTGCTATCGGATATTGGACATTGGGCAACAGATTAAGAATGGAAGCTACATTCATGAGCCTCAATTGCCTTTCCGGTGATGATATCCGGTCTTACAATAGACCACAACCTACCAATAAGATGGAAGTAAGCCAAATTGGAGGCTGGGTTCAATATTATATCAAAGCAGACCGGGGTCTCGGTGGACTTGTTTATTTCAATCAAACTGTAAGCGGTCGAAACATGGGAAAAGCCACGACAGTTGGTGTTGGCCTTACTTATCAGTTTAAAGTTTATTAACCCACACGACTATGAAAAATTTCAAAATATCATATTTGGTTTTAGCTATACTTTTCTTCACTACAAGCGCCTGCTTAGAGGAAACGCCTAGATATTTGGATTTCGATGAATATGAATTTGAAGACTTGGATGTAACCGGGGGAACCTGGAAAACCATACTCGAAATCAATCCTGAAGAAATCAATATCCCACAACCCGATCCAACCAATTCAAACACCTATCAGGCTGAATTAAATGATCTGAAACTACAGATGGCAGGATTGACTCCTTCACAAAATCAGGCAATTCATTATTGGACCTCCAACCCCATTTTGAGGTGGAATGAGATTGCCCTTGAATTGGCAGCAAAGTACAACCTGATCCCAGGTCCTAACGCTGATGGGACATATACTTTGCCCAGCCCTGCCAACCCTGTGGGTCCTCCATCATTTCCTTTTGCTCATCCTCCTTACACGAGTAGGATGTTGGCTTACCTTAGTGTTGCCCAATTTGATGGATTGGTTATTGCCTGGCATTACAAATTCCAATACAATCGTCCAAACCCATATCAAGTGGATGAAAGTATCAAACCAGCTTATCTCGCAAGTACTATACCTTCATACCCCTCAGATGGTGCCACGGTAGCCAAAGTTTCCAAAGACATCCTGTCTGTCATGTTTCCACTTGAGACTTCATTTCTTGAAAATAAATACCAAGAACACATTGCCAGTCTTATACACGCTGGTATCAATACCCAAAGCGACATCGAAGCAGGTATCAGTATCGGTTCAGAAGTAGTCATGGTGGCCAAGCAGAGGGCCTCCACAGATGGCATGTCTAAAGCCCAGACCCCAAAATCAGTATCAGATTCCATAGCAAATGTTGCCTTTGAAAGGTTTGGATGGAAATGGCAGAATACCGAAGTGCCTCAAAGACCTGTTGGATTGACTCCTCTTTTTGGTCAGGTAAAAATGTGGCATGTACCGACGGTGGAAGAAGTTAGGTCTCCACCTCCCCCTGCACCTGGTTCTCCTCAATTTGAGGAAGATGTTGCTGAATTGAAGAGGTTTGCTGCGCATATGACATTAAATCAAAGGAGAATTGCAAATTGGTGGGAAGATGGTATAGGCTCCTATACCCCTCCTGGCCATTGGAACAAATTTGCCAAAGAAGCAATTGTCAAGCATAAATTAAATCCGCTAAGGTCAGCAAGGGTATTTGCCTATATGAATACTGCCATCATGGATGCCGGTGTGGCTTGTTGGGATACTAAATATTATTACCATTACCCTCGTCCTGTTGAGACGATTGCAGGATTTAAGACCATACTTGGTACACCCAACTTCCCTGCATACACCTCTGGACATAGCACTTTCTCTGCAGCAGGTGCTGAAGTTCTTTCATACATATTTCCAGAAGATGCCGCAAGATTTAGACTTTGGGCTGAAGAAGCAGCCGTCTCACGGCTTTATGGTGGAATTCATTATCGATTCGATGCAGAAGTAGGTGTCGAGCAAGGTAAAAACGTAGGTACTTATGCCATCAACCGAGCAAAATCTGACGGAGCACAATAAATGAAATACCATTTTTTCATAGGTTTGAATCCTTTATTCCTACCGATGGATGTTTAGGATTCTATTCACAGGAATCGTCATTATTGGAGGACATTTAATCCTTCAAATGATACATGTAACAGATTACCATAGATTGATATGTTGATTCATCCCCGGCCAACACTTTGGGCCGGGGTTGTTTTTTAGAAAAATCCTGCAAATCTGAAAATTATGATCAATAAATGAACCGCTCTCAAGTAATTTTTACAGGTTCTTCAATTTCTTTTCTAAGGCTTTTTCCAGCGAGAACAATTAAAGCAATGGAAAGGATAAAAAGTAAGCCCGCTATCAAGGAAAGCACATAAACTTTGTCCTGATAGTTTTTCCAAGCAAACAAACCCAAGGACGTCAATGTGACTGTGAACATAAAAAACATCGGTATCATCACAAACGTGGCATTGATTTTTTTCCGCATCAACCACACGGCAATGGTCAGCAGCGCCAAGGCTGCCAGCAACTGATTGGCAGAACCGAATATTGGCCAAAGTGTGGTAAAGCTTCCTGAAGCCAAAAGCAAAATGGATAGCAATACCACAACCATCGTAGATAAATACCTGTTTTGTGATAATTTGGCTCCAATTGGATTTTTGACATCTTCGAAATACTCCTGAAGGGTGAATCTTGCCAATCGGGTACAGGTATCCAAAGTGGTCAGTGCAAAAGCAGAAACTGTTAACGCAACAAATCCTATCGCAAATGATTCAGAAATACCCATGGACGAAATCATACCCCCCAACCCACTGGCAAAAAGTGGAACTGGACCTTCTTCTCCTAACCTCCCCAAATATTCTCCCCTACTCAGCACAATCACAGCTGCCACTGAAATAATGGCCAAAAATGATTCAATCAACATACCTCCATATCCCACTATTTTTGCGTCACTTTCTTTATCCAGTTGTTTGGAAGTTGTACCTGAAGCTACTAGCGAATGGAACCCGCTGATGGCACCGCAGGCTATGGTCACAAACAAAACCGGAAACAAATAACCAAGATTATCCGCAGTGAGATGAATGTCATTATCCATTTTGATCTCAGGATTGGCAATAAATACCCCAACGACTGCTGCAATGATAAGACCATACAATAAAAAGCTGTTCAGATAATCCCTGGGTTGCAACAACATGGCTACCGGAGTGACTGAAGCTACGAAAGCGTAGCCTAAAAGAATATAAATCCACATTTGGTAATCCAAAGCAAACGGCAACTGCATTCCCAAATAGACGAAATAATACATCAAAACAATCCCAATAATTGAAATGATTAAAAATGCTTGCTTACTGCTCCCAATCATTCTGTTGACCAATCCAAATCCTAAAGCCAAAATGATAAACAATATTGATGCTGATGCAACTCCGGGATTGTTCACAAATGTCTTAGCAATGATGTCTGCAAAAACCCCAATGACAAGAATCAATGTTGAAAAGCTGAATACAATAAATAATTGCTTTCCTTTTCTACCAATATTTTTTTCAATGATCACCCCAATGGATTTGCCCTGATTCCGCAATGAGGCAGCCATACTTCCCAAATCATGGACCGCACCAAAAAATATCCCTCCAACAAGAATCCAAATCACCGCAGGAATCCAGCCAAAAGTAACTGCTATGATTGGTCCTACTATTGGTCCTGCGCCGGCAATAGAAGCAAAATGATGGCCCAAAACCACAATAGGCTTACTTGGTACATAATCAATGCCATCTGAATAGGTATGCGAGGGTGCTTTTCGGGAATCATCAAGGCCGAATTTTTTATTTACATATTTGCCATAGGTGAAATATGCAGTGGTAAGAACAATCGCCGAAACGACAAGAAGGGCAATCAGGCTCATTTTTGGATATTAAAGTTAATAAAGCATGAATTTCAGCTAATTCCTTTAAATAACAAATGAAATTCCCATGTTTGAAAAAGCACAGTTGATTTTAGCCGATTTTATGACTTTCAGCAGAATTTTTGAAAAAACACCAAAAAGAAACAAAGCTTTTTTGTTGAACGATTTTTTTCCTGATTGTATGAAGTTGAGGTTCAAATTTTATTTAATGGATAATACCTATAAATTTGTAATCACTTGAAACGGAAGTTTCAAAATTAAAAAATCTAAAATATGGCTTGGTTTAAAAGGACTGATAAAGGAATCAAAACTTCCACGGAAGAAAAGAAAGACACGCCTGACGGACTTTGGTATAAAACGCCCAATGGAAGCATCATTCATACCCGGGAACTCAAAAACAATTCTTACGTATGCCCCGATGATGAATATCATGTCAAAATCGGTTCCAAGGAATATTTTGAGATATTGTTTGACGGGAACAATTACATGGAACTCGATAAGGATATGATTTCGGGGGATCCTTTGAAATTTGTGGACACCAAACCATACAAATCAAGAATTGAAGCGACTATCACTAAAACAGAATTGAAGGATGCCGTACGGACAGCAGTTGGGAGGATAAATGAAATGGACCTTGTAATCGCCTGTATGGATTTTAATTTTATTGGGGGTTCAATGGGTTCCGTAGTTGGGGAAAAAATAGCAAGAGCGATAGACTACTCTTTAAAAAACAAAATTCCTTTTTTAATGATCTCCAAATCTGGTGGAGCCAGAATGATGGAAGCAGGATTCAGTTTGATGCAGATGGCCAAAACTTCCGCAAAGCTTGCATTATTGGACAAAGCGGCTATTCCTTATATAAGCCTTTTGACTGACCCTACTACAGGTGGCGTCACAGCCTCTTACGCGATGTTGGGGGATTTTAACATAGCAGAACCTGGTGCCTTGATTGGTTTTGCCGGACCTAGAGTCATCAGGGAAACGATAGGCAAGGACTTACCGAAAGGCTTCCAAAGTTCCGAATTTGTGTTAGAACACGGGTTTTTGGATTTTATCATCGATAGAAGGCAGTTGAAAAACAGATTGACGACACTCTTAAACCTTCTTAGGAATTAATCAGTTATTCCATTAAGTCAATGAATGGAAAAAGGCAAAATTAAGTTTCTTTTTGACCGAGTTTGCCGATTTATAAATATATTTGTGTTCCCAAAACGGGTTCCAATACTGAGAATTAAAAGTAAAACAGTCATTTAAATGGGTTCAGTAATTATTACATCAATTGTAGCATTCACCATAATTATCTTGCTACTTGTTTTTATCCTCTTGTTTGCCCAATCCAAATTGGTCGCCTCCGGAGATGTCAAAATCATCGTTAATGGAGATGAGAGTAATCCCATCGTTGCCTCAGCAGGGTCTACCCTATTGAGCACATTGGGCAACAAAAAAATATTTCTTCCATCAGCATGTGGTGGAGGGGGTACTTGTGCCATGTGCAAGTGTGTTGTTGAAGAAGGCGGAGGAGAAGTTCTCCCAACCGAGGTTGGCCATCTAAGCCGGGCAGAAAAGCAGGGGAATGTCAGACTTTCCTGTCAGGTTAAGGTAAAGCAGGACATGAAAATCAGGATTCCTGAAGAGACTTTCGGTATCAAAAAATGGGATTGTGAAGTGGTTTCAAACTATAATGTATCTACCTTCATCAAGGAATTTAAAGTGAAACTTCCTGAGGGTGAAACTTTGGATTTCGAATCAGGAGGATACATTCAAATTGACGTACCACCGATTACTGTCAATTTCAAAGGTATGGATATTACGCCACACCCTGACCTTGGTCACCCTGCTGATGTATACCAAAGTGATTGGGATAAATTTGGCCTTTGGGATTTGACCATGAAAAATGACGAAGAGTTATTTAGGGCCTACTCCATGGCCAATCACCCTGCAGAAGGAAACATTGTTATGTTAACCATCCGGATTGCTACCCCACCTTGGGATAGAGCAAATAACAAGTGGATGGATGTAAACCCTGGCGTATGTTCCTCTTATGTGTTCGCAAGAAAGCCCGGTGATAAAGTAACCATCTCAGGTCCTTATGGAGAATTTCACATCAATCCAACTCAGCGGGAAATGATATATATAGGAGGTGGTGCAGGCATGGCTCCTCTTAGGTCACATATTTTCCACTTATTCCATACAGAGAAAACAGATCGAAAAGTATCTTACTGGTATGGCGGAAGATCGAAAAAAGAACTCTTTTACACTCCTCAATTTAGAGATATAGAAAAAGATTTTCCCAATTTCAATTTCCACATTGGCTTGTCCGAACCAATGCCCGAAGACAATTGGAAAATAAAGAAATCGCTTGATGATAAAGAAGGCGATGGTTATATCGGCTTTATTCACCAAGTACTGTATGATAATTATCTAAAAAACCATCCTGAACCGGATGAGGTGGAATATTACCTTTGCGGTCCTCCATTGATGAACGCTGCGGTATTGAAGCTTCTCGATGACATGGGAATACCACAGGAGAATATCCGATTTGATGACTTTGGAGGTTAAGACCTCAAATAAGAGTCCCGCTTTTGCGGGACTTTTTTATTTACTCAGGATTTTTTCTTTAATTTTGGATAGCATCTAAACCCAACCTATGGATATACATCAATTCTTTGAACCTGTTCCTGAATACATCACCTCTCAGAAATATAGCCATAACTCATTTTTCAATTACATCCATTATTTTGGAGATACCTTCCCTGATTTAAAAGGATTGCAGATTGCCATAGTCGGACTGACTGAAAAAAGGGGAATGTTGAAAAATGATAGTATTGAAAGAGGCTCTTCTGAAATACGGGAAAAACTGTATCATCTTAAAAAAGGTCATGGATTGTACAAGATCGCGGATTTGGGCGATTTGAAAATTGGGAATACTTTGGGTGACTCCCTTCAACTCATTTATTCCGTGGGAGAATATTTAATCAAAAAACAAATTCTACCCATATTTATTGGAGGTACCCATGATTTGGACATCGGCCAATATCTTTCTTATCAAAGGCTGGACAAATTGGTCTCCCTGCTTACTATCGATGCTAAAATAGACATGGAAGAAGAAGGGACTCCTTCCGAAAAACACTCACAAGACATCATTCTCCACCAACCCAACTTTTTATTCAACTACAGCCATTTGGCTTATCAAAGTTTTCTGACGGATTTAGATTTAATCGGAGTGTTGGAAAAACTACACTTTGACCATGTAAGGATAGGAAATCTGAGGAGCAATTTTAAGGAAATCGAACCCATTATCAGAAATGCTGACCTATTGAGTTTTGATGTCTGTGCGATACAGTCTTCAGATGCTCCAGGTGCTGCAGATGCGCAGCCTTTTGGACTGACCGGAGAAGAAGCTTGCCAAATCTGTCGATTTGCCGGCATGAATGAAAAGCTCTCTTCCATCGGAATCTATGGATATCAACCCTATTTTGATGACAACAGGAATAAGACTGCTTCAATTATTGCAACGATGATTTGGTATTTCATTGAAGGATTCTATGACAGAAAAGACAGCCTGTCCTTTAAAAGCAGCGATTATATTAAATATACAGTATCTTTGGATGCGCAACCTTCTCTCCTTATATTCTATAAAAGCATAAGAAGTGAAAAATGGTGGATGGAAATTCCTCAAGGTGATCAGACAAAATTTGACCGGACCACCATTATCCCTTGTAGCTATCAGGATTATCAAATGGCACAGTCAGGAGAAATCCCCGAAAGATGGATAAACGCCCAGCTTAAATTATTCTAGATGAAAGCTTATAGCAGGCAACAACTTGCTCTTAGGAATGGTCAGGACAAACCAGAGATTTGGGTGGCTTATCAAGGAATCATCTATGATGTGTCCAATTCCAGACTCTGGAAAAACGGGAAACATTATGAACATTGGGCAGGGCAGGATTTGACAGATGAACTTCCTGATGCCCCGCATACGGAGGAGGTATTTCAAAAATTTACGCCTATCGGTCAGTTGATAAAATAACATGATACTTATTGCAGATAGTGGTGCCAGCAAAACAGACTGGAGAGTAATCAATAAAAGTGGAGAAATTGGTCAGCATAGAGGTATTGGGTTTAACCCCAACTACCAAACTGCCGAAGAAATGTCCAATGAACTTCAGGATGATTTTTTATTGGATCTCCGGGATGATGTTGAAGTGATTTATTATTATGGAGCAGGTTGTGCTTCTCCAAAAAACCGTCTTCAGGTAAACAATGCCTTGAAAGGCATATTTAAAAGAGCTGAAATCAATGTGGATCATGACCTGATGGCCGCCGCAAGAGCCACTTGTGGCCATAAGCCTGGAATTGCCTGTATTTTAGGGACAGGCTCCAATAGTTGTGATTATGATGGGGAACTCATCATAGACAAAAGACCTGCACCCGGATACATTCTGGGAGATGAGGGAGGAGGAGCTTATATTGGCCGGAAATTCCTTCAGGATTTCATCCACGATGAAATGCCCAAAAAACTGAGAAACCAAGTTATTGACAAGTTCCAATTAGACAATAACATGATTATTGAGAATGTTTACCAAAGACCATTCCCAGGACGGTATATGGCCAGTTTTTGCCGATTCATAACAGAACATATCAGCGATCCTTACTGCTATATGCTTTATTACAATTCCTTTCAGGACTTTTTCAAAAAGCATGTCATGAAATATGATGATTATAAAAAGAAGCCTGTCAGTTTTGTGGGATCTATTGCCTTCTACAACAGTGATATCCTCAGAAGTGCTGCTTATGATGTAGATATACATGTCAACATTGTCATTGAAGGCCCGATTGCAGGATTAACCCTTTATCACCAAGAATTGCTATGAATACAACAGAAAGTCCATCCCTATACGATAACCTCGAGCAAATGGATATTCATTCTTTGCTCCAGAATATCAATGAAGAAGACAAAAAAGTAGCCTTTGCGGTTGAGGACCAACTAGAATCTATTGCAAAATTAGTTGTCGAAATCGTGCCTAGAATGAAAAAAGGAGGTAGGCTTTTTTACATTGGTGCGGGTACAAGTGGTAGGTTGGGTATTCTTGATGCCTCAGAGTGCCCACCCACCTATGGAGTACCACATGATTGGGTATTGGGCATAATCGCCGGAGGAGACCAAGCCATCCGAAAGGCAGTTGAAAATGCAGAAGATAATCCTGACCAAGCTTGGAAGGACATCAATGAATTTGGGGTCAATATCAATGACACCATCATTGGAATCGCTGCTTCAGGTACTACTCCTTATGTCATAGGAGGTGTAAAGGCTGCGGACCATGCAGGATTATTGACAGGATGTATCACTTGTAATTTGAATACTCCCCTTGCCGCTGCTGTCAAATATCCGATCCAAGTGATAGTGGGTCCTGAGTTTGTCACAGGAAGCACAAGAATGAAAGCGGGTACCGCACAAAAACTGGTGCTGAATATGATATCCACAACAGTGATGATCAAACTTGGAAGGGTCAAAGGAAATAAAATGGTAGACATGCAACTTTCAAATAAAAAGCTGGTAGAACGTGGTATCCGAATGATCATGGAATCCACAGGCTTGAATGAAGATAGGTCGAAAGAAATGCTGCTAAAGCATGGCTCGGTTCGGGCAGCAGTAGAAGCTTATTATCAGAAGAATTAAACCTTGAGATATATATTGTATAAATTATCTATCTTTGCATCCCTTTAAAAATCAGGATTTAATCTTGGACAAAAGGGATAATCAATAATCCAGCAGAGATGCTGCACGACAATGAAAAAAGATAATAACAGAAAACCTGATTCAAAGAGATCGGGGGAATCCAAACCTTATCATAGAGAAGGTGGCAAATTTGAAGGAAAAAAAGACTCCTCTTTCAAAAAAGATTATAAAAAATCCAAACCTTACGGTGAGGATAAGTTTGAGAAAAAAGACGATAGAAAGGGCAATTTTTCAAAAAGTAATTCATACCCTAAGCCTAATTTTAACAAATCCCCTAAATCTGATCAAGAAGGGAAAGGTAGTTTTGGAAAAGAGGATTATAAAAAAAGAACCCCTAGTGAAGAACCAAGGGAAGGCGGTTTTAAAAGAAATTTCCAAGAAAAAGATAAGTTTCAAAAGCCTTCAGACAATAAATTCAGAAAAGGAGCACCATCAGAAGGCAAAGGCTCTGATTCTGAAGAATTCAAGAATGTGTACAGAGGAAGAGGAAAGGATGAAAAACCCATTTATGAAAGGGTTCCTAAATCTGAATTACCGAAAGAATCCCGCTTTACAAAAAAATTTAAGAAACCTTTCACAAAAATCCAGCACGAAGAAAGGCCTGAATACAACTTTGATAAGGTAGAAAAAGGCCGTGGAAAAACTGAAGAAACTGAGATTTTTAGACTTAACAAATACATTTCCAATTCAGGGATTTGTTCACGTAGAGAGGCTGATCACTTGATATCGAAAGGTGAAATAATGGTCAACGGTGAGGTAGTCACAGAACTTGGCCATAAAGTAATGAAAACGGATAAGGTGATCTACAAAGGGAAAACCATTAATCCAGAAAAACCTGTCTATATCTTGATGAACAAACCAAAGGATTTCATCACCACCACTGATGATCCTATGGAAAGAAAGACAGTGATGCATCTTTTGGAAAACGCCTGTAAGGAAAGGGTCTTTCCAGTAGGCCGCTTGGATCGAAATACGACAGGTCTACTGCTATTTACCAATGATGGTGAATTGGCAGCAAAACTTTCACATCCTTCCAACAACATCAAAAAAATCTATCAGGTCACTTTAGATAAGGCTATCACGCACAATCATGAAAAAGACATATCCGAAGGCCTGACTTTGGAAGATGGCCCTGTCAAAGTGGATGACATTCAAGTGCTCTCTAAAGACAGAATGATCCTAGGGCTTGAGATTCATGTCGGAAAAAACAGAATTGTAAGAAGGATTTTCGCCCATTTGGGATATGAAGTAGTAGGTTTGGACAGGGTGATGTATGCAGGTTTGGATAAAAAAGACCTCCCAAGAGGTAAATTCAGATTCCTGAGTGAAAAAGAAGTGGTCAAATTGAAATATTTTTTATAACTCAAATTCACAATAAAATAGAAAAGACCACGATATGCATCGTGGCCTTTTCTATTTATTGGTGGTTTAGCTTATCTGGCGGCTAGCACATTTTTGAAGCCATCGCTTGTTCTTACAAAAAACTCAAGTCTTGAAGTCGGACTTACGCCTTCAATTTTATAGAGTTTATGAAAACCGCTTACATTTTCAAATTTCTCCTCATGGATCAATCGGTCATTTTCATATACCTCAAGGATCATATCCGAAGCAAATATTGAATTTACAAGCAATTTGAACGTATTGAATTCAACTTTTTCCAACTTTGAATAGACAATTGGCTTAACCTCTGTTTGACGCATGTCCATCTCAATTTTATCCAACAATTCATTGTCCGAATAAAGCTCCATGGTGTAAACTCCCGGATTCAGTTGGGAAAAATCATAATATTTGGCAAATGCATTTTTGGAAACAGTTCTGTCTTTCTGCACCAAATAATGATTTTCATCATAGATTTTTACCAATACTGTACTTTCTTCATTGAGACCGTAGAATAATTGGACTTTGTTTTGATCCACTTTTTTAAGGGATACCGCTGTTTTCTCAAGTTCCTCTGAACTTAATGTGTTTGCTGTGGCGCTTAATGAAACACCGACTGCAAAGATGATTGCAATGATTACTTTTTTCATGGTAATAATAGTTAATAGGTTTTAAGAAATTTTTATTTTGAATTACCTCTTAGGGATTTTCCCTATTTCAAACAATGTGAGGCTGGTTACCTTGGGAAGAATAGAGTCATGTGGTATTGAACTCTGATACAAACCTAAATCAAAAATCCTTATGTTGCAAATTTTTTAATTTTATTTATGTTTTGTTAATGATTTGGTAATAAAATAAAATTATTATTACGGATTCAATAATTATATTAAATTTTCTCGCAATCGATATCACTGTTAAAAAATTTAAACCAATTTTCATAAAAACCAATTTAAATTTTGTTTAAGTATTTTATTAGCTAGGATAAAAAAATATTCATTACATCATTTAAAAATGTAAAAAATAAAGCGTGGTATCACTACCACGCTCCCTATATGAATTAAAATTATAGATATTTTGATTTATCTGATAGATTTTCCTGCTTCAGCCAAGGACTTTGAGTCAAAATTACCGTGCAATTCCAGGACCATCAGGTCCCCGCCTGTATCATTTATGAGTACTACTACATCACTGATCAGTTTATTACCCTTGGTAAATATGAGAACACCACTTCCTTTATCAGAGGCTTCCATCATCAATTCATACCTTTCTTTTTGTAATGCGCTATGCAGTGTTTTGAACTCAGCTTTACTGGTGGGGCTGTTCTCAGGTAATTTGAATAATTTGACTCTTTCTAGGGAATTGATGATTCCTTCAGCATTGGCTTCATCCAATTTGACGTTGAATCCTTTGGCAAAATTCATAAAATTGCCCCCTATATCCATATGAAAGAAATCATCATTGGCTTTGTACTTTTGATAAAGTGCCTCTACACTTTTACTTTGGGCATTGGCCATGTGTGCAATCATGGCAAAGGAGAATATTAAGAGTAGTTTTTTCATCGGTTTATGATTTGTTATTTATTTTTGTTTCCACTTTGGTATTCTTTCATACCGGGCATATTTGTTTTGTCTGCCAGGATATTCAGGTCCTGATAAGTAAAGTTGCCCAACATGCTCAGCAGGGTAAAGCTTTCCTCAGACCCGGTAATCATCAAAAGCTCCTTGATCCTGCCATTTTCCTCTCTCATCATGAATTTGACATTGGAGCCTTTATCCGCCACATCCATCAGGTCCTCATATTTATTTCTGGTCAAAGTGCCCATGGCTTCATTATAAAGGCTTTTTCCGTTGACATTATCTGCACTCAAAATCCTTATCCCCCTTACATTTGAAATCAGTTCCCCCAATTCCGCTGCATCTTTATCAGAATTTTCCACGTCAGATTTCAGAAAGCCTCCAGCCATTTGCATCATTTTGGGACTGATATACACCCTGGAAAAATTATCATCTTCCATGTACTTTGAAAAAAACTTGACTATGGCATCATCCTGTGCCTGAACGCCTGTGACAATCAGGCAAAATAAAATGGCTGTGATATATTTTTTCATCGTGTTTATTTTTTTGTGTTCAATTCAAATAACTGCTCAGTTGTATTCAAATGCTTAAAGTCTTCCATAGCATCCATGCTGTTCAATCCCTTTTGCATATTGGTTTGTATTAAAGCAAATGCCTGCATCACTTGTCCATAAGCTTCTTCCTCTCTCTGCTTTTCCTGATATTGAAAAACAGCAATTCCTGCCATCAAAAACAGCATAAAACCGGCTGCTATTTTTGCCCAAAAAGAATACAGATTCCTGGTGGGTTTTAGTTGAATTTCAGCATTGGATTCCAATGCTGTGTATTTTTCCAATCCTAAAAAAAACTGTTTTTCTATTTCATACCCTTCTGCATATTGCAGCAGTTCCCGAATTTCTTTTTCCTCGTCAAGACTGCTCTCACCTTCAAAATACTTTTCAAGCAATCTGTTTAGTCTATCTTTCATGTTTTATCCCCATTAAATATTCTCGGAGTGATTTTCGTGCCCTATGCAAATTTACCTTAACCTGCTCAAGAGAAATCTCCAAGTATTCGGCTATCTCATCATAGGTCAATCCCTCTACCTCTCTCAATTGAAATATCTCCTTTTGCTTTTCAGGCAAGGAATCCAAAAACTTGAAAACCATCCCCACATCGTGGTCTTTGTTATCAATTTCCTGATTATCAGTTTCAATCTCCACCTCGCCCAATGGTTCAAATCTTTTTATTTGCCTAAAGTGTTGCAAACTTTCATTCTTAATACTTCTGACCATCCAACCTGTAGGATTATCCATTTTCTGAAGCTCATCTTTCTTTAACCAAGCCTTTTCAAAAACCGCTTGCAGCACATCCTGAGCCACATCCCTATCTTTTACCCATAAATAGGCCATCCGATAGAGTTTGCTTTTGAGCGTCCAAATATGTGCTTCAAAAAATGTCTTCATTCAGGTAGGTAATGATTGGTTTTTGGAAATGTTACAGCAATTTGGAAAAAAAATCAGAAATTAGATTGATTTTAAATTGTTGACATAAATAGTATGCATGCCTACTATTTATTATTTTGCATCCTTAAATTTGGCATTATGAACCTTGATTTGAAAGCTCACAAAAAAGTATTGGACAAAAAAAAGCCCCTTCTTTCAAAGAGGCCTGTGGTGATAAGTGGACTCGAACCACCGACTCACGGATTTTCAGTCCGATGCTCTACCAACTGAGCTATATCACCGTTTCTGATAAAGTGATGCAAAGGTAGATATTTGAACCTTTCTAGCAAACCATTTGAACAAAAAATTAAAATAAACCCGATCAAAAAACGATAAAACAAACAATATGAGCATTTTACCTCAAGTGGTTTTTCTCCTTATTTTCGCCATTGCAGCCTATATCCTATCAAAAAGGATTAAGTATTTAAGAAGAAACATATTTCTTGGCAAAGGAGAGACCAGAAATGACCATCCTGAAGAGCGCTGGAAAACCATGCTATTGGTAGCTTTTGGTCAACAAAAGATGTTTAAGAGATTTGTTCCGGCCTTTCTCCATCTCTTGATTTATGTCGCATTTGTGATCATTAATCTTGAAGTATTGGAATTTGTCATTGATGGCCTAGCTGGAACCCATAGGATTTTTGCTCCTTTTCTAGGTGCTGCTTATGGTGTTGCCATGAACATTTTTGAGTTCTTGGCGATTGCTGTTTTGGTATCCTGTGTGGCATTTCTAATCCGTAGAAATGTCATGAAAGTCGAGCGCTTCACCAAACCCGAAATGAAAGGTTGGCCTTCCTTGGATGCAAACTTGATTTTGGTAATTGAGATTGTCCTGATGTTTGCCATCCTCACCATGAACGCAACAGACCAAATCCTTGCATCTAGGGGGGTTGGAGATTACGCTTTGTTGAACACCCTGTTTTTCAGTAGCCTGATCCGTCCCATTTTTGAAGGAATGGGTAATGGTACTTTAATATTTATTGAAAGGTTTGCTTGGTGGTTCCATATTATTGGGATTTTGGGATTTGCTGTCTATGTGACCTATTCCAAACACCTCCACATTTTCCTCGCTTTCCCAAACACATGGTATTCCAATCTTAAGCCTAAGGGCGAAATGGTCAATATGCCTGAGGTGACCAATGAGGTGAACATGATGTTGGGAATACCTACCGAAGGCAATCAGGAAACTCCTCCGGCTGAAATAGGTAGATTCGGTGCCAAAGATGTCAATGACCTGACATGGGTAAACGTAATGAATGCCTATAGCTGCACAGAATGCGGCAGGTGCACTTCAGAATGCCCGGCAAACATCACCGGCAAAAAACTGTCTCCAAGAAAAATCATGATGGATGTCCGTGACCGGGCCGAAGAAGTCGGGAAAAGTATAGATGCCGGAGGGCAAGGTTTAGAGGATGGCAAATCATTGCTTGGCGATTACATAACAAAAGAAGAAATCAACGCTTGCACTTCCTGCAATGCCTGTGTAGAAGCTTGTCCCATCAATATCGACCCACTTTCAATAATCTTGCAATTGCGCAGATATGTGGCCATGGAAGAGTCAGGTACCCCGGCCCAATGGAATGCCATGTTCCAAAATATGGAAACCAGCTTCTCCCCCTGGAAATTCTCCCCAAGTGATAGATTCAATTGGGCGGAAAAAGTCAAGGAAGAAGAAGTAAAGTAGATACAAGAAACAAGAATCAAGAGCCAAGACGGATACCGTAGTCTTGTTTCTTTAATCTAAGATCTAAAATCAAAATTCTAAAATCAGTAAGATGTCAACATATAAAGTACCCACCATGGCCGAAATGGCCGCTTCCGGCGATAGTCCAGAAATCCTTTTCTGGGTAGGCTGTGCCGGTTCATTTGATGACCGATATAAAGCCGTGACCCAGGCTTTTGTCAAAATATTGAATAAAGTAGGCGTAAGTTTCGCTGTTTTGGGACCAGAAGAAGCTTGTACAGGTGACCCGGCAAGAAGGGCTGGAAATGAATTTCTTTTTCAAATGCAGGCTGTGGCCAATATTCAGGTGATGAATGGATACAATATTAAGAAAGTCGTGACGGCTTGTCCACATTGCTTCAATACCATCAAAAATGAATATCCTGCCTTGGGCGGAAACTATGAAGTAATCCATCATTCGCAATTCCTACAGCACTTGATCAATGAAGGAAAAATAGTCCTGCAAGGAGGTGGGGAATTCAAAGGGAAGAAAATCACTTTTCACGATTCCTGTTTTTTAGGCAGGGCCAATAATGTGTACGAGGCGCCAAGGGAAGTCATCAAGGCTTTGGATGTGGAATTGGTGGAAATGAAGAGATGTCGGACAAAAGGCCTTTGCTGTGGTGCCGGCGGAGGACAGATGTTCAAAGAACCCGAGCCTGGAAATAAAGACATCAATATCGAAAGAACCGAAGAAGCCTTGGCAACAGGGGCAACTACCATTGCGGTAGGATGTCCTTTCTGTCTGACCATGATGTCGGATGGGGTCAAAAATAAGGATAGAGAGCACGATGTCAAGGTCTATGACCTGGCAGAAATGCTTGCGAAGGATATGGGGATATGATTTTTAACCTTTATGGATATACGCTTCTTTGCCAGTAACCCTATATTCTTCTTTAATCGGGACGGAAGACCGAAGTCGGAAGACCGATGTATCGGGCATTTCAGTCCTCAGACGAGAATTCACATAGATGTCCATTCTTCTGGCATAATTGCGTACATAAATATTAACCTTTTTAAAAACTAGTATTCACAATAAATAACATCTTGTATTAAGAATACATAAAAGTTTGTATTATCAATACAAGCTTTTATATTTGTGTTGTAAATCAATGGTTTATATGGTTTCGAAGGACACAATAAAGGAAATAGTAGCAGACCAAAGCAGGTATTTTGTCTCGGACTTGATGATCAAGAGGGAAATTAACATTCCTTTGGGCGATAAGCGAGTCATTATCGTGACCGGTGTGAGAAGATGTGGCAAGAGTATGCTGATCAGAAAAAGTTTCCAAGAAGATGGCATGTACTTGAACTTTGAGGATCCAAGATTGGCAAATTTCGATGTTAGCGATTTCTCTAAACTCGAGGATATACAAGAAGAGTTGGACTATAAATTCATGCTTCTAGATGAATTGCAATGGGTGGAAGGTTGGGAGATTTTTGCGAGGTCATTGCACGAAAAGGGAAAAAATCTATATATAACCGGTTCAAATGCAAGCATGCTAAGTAGGGAATTAGGAACCCGCTTGACAGGGAGATATAAGCAGATCGAGCTTTTCCCCTTTAGTTACTTGGAATTCCTGGATTTAAAGCAAATGACTCCGGGGAAGGATAGTTTTGAGTCTTATTTTGAACTTGGGGGCTTCCCTGAATATTTACAACACCAAGTTCCTGAATACCTCCGGACTTTGTTGAGAGACATCATCACAAGGGATGTGGCGGTAAGAAGAAATATTCTCAATGAAATGCAATTGGTGAGATTGGGAGTTTTTCTCTGCTCAAATATTGGAAAAGAGCTAAGCTATAACCGAATGGGGCAGCTTTTGGAGATCAAGTCAGTCCGGACAGTAATCGACTATTGTGATTATTTAGAAGAGAGCTATTTGTTCGATCTGATCCCACTCTACGCCACTTCAATCAGAAAACAAATTGCTAACCCAAAAAAAATCTATGCCATAGATCCCGCTTTGGCAGTGGCCAATAGTATCTCTTTTAATAAAGACCTGGGAAGGAGGTTGGAAAATTTTGTCTATTTACATCTTCGTAGATCATTTACCGAGATTTACTATTTCAAAACTTCGTCAGGGGAATGTGATTTTCTGGTGAAATGGAATGAAGTTATACTAGCTGTTATACAAGTTTGTTGGAAAATAGACGATGATAACATGCAGCGTGAAATCAAAGGAATCCATGAAGCCTCCAAAGCTGGAGAAAAGGTCAAATCCTGTATCATCACATTTGATCAGGAAGATACAATCGGGGGAGTTGATTTGATCCCTTTTTGGAAATGGACACAGGAAAAAGCTGACAGATGGCTTGGTTTGGCTTAAATCAGGTCTCACCAAGCCTTTTGAAAATAAATTGTAAACAAGAAAGATGATAACATCTGTTGATTACCAGATTTAATTATTGAAATATACCCAAGTCACTGTTTTCTCCGTTAATAAAAAGAACTAATTTGACGGAATTCACCTTCTTTTAGGAAATAAAATTATCACCATATGTATCTACCATTTAAACAAATGCCTGACCATTCCAGGGTTTGGGTTTATCAATCAGACAGAAAATTAAATCCTGAGGAGAAAAAATACATCAATGATATACTTACCGATTTTTGTGATAAATGGAATACACATGGGGCATTGATGCCGACTTCTTTTGATATTCGTTTTGATCAGGTAATTATCCTTTCTGTAGATGAAAGCCAATTAGGCGCCAGCGGTTGTTCTATTGACAGTTCGGTCAGGATACTCAAGGAAATTGAAAACAAATTATCTATAGACCTACTCAATCAGGGAAAAGTATCTTTTTTGATTGATCGTGATTCCTTAGAAGTTAGTCCATTGTTTGGGATCAAATCAAAAGTTGAAGAAGGCACCCTCAAATCAGACACTACCGTATTGAATCCTGTAATTCAACATAAATCCGATTTGGAAAATAAATGGCTGATCAGTGCAAAAGAAAGTTGGCTGAACAAATACTTTGCAAATTAATTATGATAATTGTCCTATATTTAAAACTTAGAGATTAATCCATCAATAATATCTATGAAGCAAATTGCTGTATTTCTGGTTTTGTCGGTTATCCTGATCAGCTCATGTACAAGCTTATATCAAAAGGGTCAAAACCAATTTCAGGGCGGTGATTATCAGCTTGCCATTATTACTTTTTCTAAAATTCTGGAGGATGATCCGGAAAATAAAGAAGCCAACTTTTATGTGGCAGAAAGTTATCGATTGACCAACCGAATTGAACAATCAAAGGCCTATTATGAAAAAGTAGCTGAAGAGGAAGAAACCTTTGACACTTTCTATCGCCTTGGCCAAAGCCTGAAAAGCCAAGGTGAATATGAAAAAGCAAAGGAAGCATTTACGAAAGCCAAGGATCTGACTTTGGACGATAACTACCAAAAACTTTTAAATAGAGAAATTGATAATATTGAGAAGATTGAGGCTGTTGAAGATTATTTTCCTTTCATAGAAGTAGAAAACTATCGACTACTCAATACACCTTTAGCAGATTATTCTCCGATTGTAAATGAAGGTTATTTATACTTTACCAGTAACAGAGCGAGCAGTGGCATTTACTTGGCAACAGGTACCCCATACATGAAACTCATGAGGACTAGAGTGGATGGAATAAAAGTGGATGTCCAAAACATTCAGCCACTACCCGAATTCAGAAATGAAGAAAATCTTAATCAAGGATCTTTGGCCATCAGTCCCGATGGCAACACTTTGATTTATGCAAGGGCCAATTCAAGATCGCCAAAAGATCTACCTGATGTACAGCTTTTTGCATCTTATTTCAGAGGAGGCGGATTTACCCAACCGATATGGATGCCTGTGAATGAGGACGAATTTTATACCAATACTACCCCTGCCTTCAGCCCTGATGGAAATGAATTGTATTTCGCCTCTTTACGGCCTGATGGTTTGGGAGGAATGGACTTATATAAAGCGACTAAATTGGCCAATGGCGATTTTGGTAACGCCGTCAGTCTTGGCCCCCAGATCAATACCATGGGCAATGAAATGTTTCCTTATGTAGCACCTGACGGCAAACTTTTCTTTGCTTCTGACGGTCATCCTGGATTTGGAAAACTAGATCTATTTGTGGCTGAAAAAACCGAAAAGGGATGGGACGTAAAAAACCTTGGTTCCAATATCAATACTGTTGCAGATGATTTTGGGATTTTCTTTACCAAATATCCAACTGAAGGATTCTTATCATCCAATAGAGAAGGTGGATTGGGTGATGATGACATTTATTATTTTGAGGACAAAACACCAAAACCCAAAATTGTCAATGTGCTCCTCAATGTCACCACCAAAGAACTCAATGAAGATGGTACTGAAAAAGTGCTTCCACAAACAAGGGTTGTGCTTTATGACAATACCAACAAAAATATCGGGGGTGATTTTTCCAATCAAAGCGGGAGGTTGAGATTTACACTTACACCTAATCAGGATTTCTCCATCATCGCTTCTAAGAGTGGCTATTTCACTAAAAGCATTGCTTATAGTACCATAGGTAAAACGCCAAGACTGGAAGACCTGATCCAAGATGTGACCAATGTAACACTGGACACAACCATGGTACTTGAGCCACTTATCCTGGAAAGAGCAATCGTACTGGACAACATTTACTACGATTTGGACAAAGCTGATATCAGACCTGATGCAGCCATTGAATTGAATAAATTGGTCAAAATCCTCAAAGACAACCCTAGTATCAGAATTGAATTGAGTTCTCATACAGATGCAAGAGCGAGTGATGCTTATAACGATGCATTGTCCCAAAGAAGGGCTGAATCTGCAGTAGCCTATATTGTGTCACAAGGTATTGCTGAAGATAGATTGGTTGCCAAAGGCTATGGCAAACGACAATTGATCATAGAAAATGCACAGACCGAAGAAGAACATCAAACCAATAGAAGGACTGAGTTTAAAGTGATTGAGATTAAGGAATAATTGGATCTTTTCAAATAACACCTATATCCGTATTATCACAAATTTTATATAATATATCTGTCCAAATCGATATTTGTTGATATTGGATATTGATGGATACTTGTGCGCCGTGGCGGATTAATCCATATTCAATAGTCAAATTTGGTTTTATCTACGACTCGTCCGATTAAAGGTGTTTGGTGATATACTTCATCCTTAAATAAAGCTATTTGGCCAACATTGGAATTACAAATTCCAAAAATAAAAAGGTGTAGATGCAATCTACACCTAGCGCCTATGCCAAACTTCACCCTTTTATCCTTACTAGTTTATAATTGAAAATACAACGTAAAATCACCAGATACACCTTACATACAGACGCAACTTATCTCCTTCCATAATTTCCACTCTAGACATAAAAATTAAGAAAAGCCGTCAACAACCTTCCTTCCTCCTTGTATCAATGATATAAGTAATTTTCCATCCCTCAGCAGTTTTGATCAGCTGAAAGGAATTGACGCCACAATGGCTGAACTTATCGTTGACAAAAAATTCATAAGGCGTCCATGCGGATGCCATTTGCCCATCTACTTTTATTTGGTAATCCAAAACTCTTTCATCTAAAATAGTACCCGCTGCTGTCCCGATGATACGGTTCACGAAGTCACTTACGGTATTGGATCCCAATTGCGCTCCTCCAACATTAGAAATGACAGTTTGCATTGTTGCTTCAGGATGAAATGCATTTCGTAAAGTTTCTGCATCCTTATTTTTCATTCCCTCAAAAAGAGATACAATTACTTCCCGGACTGCTAAATCTTCCTGGGCCCACAAGGGCGAAACAGCCAAGAAAATCAATCCTAAAACAATTAAAACTGTTTTTCTCATCTTTTTTGAATTGAACCGCCTGTTGTTGTTTTCACATCCACGTTTTTTGGATTTCCTCCATAATAAACCTTAGCGGCGGTAGCTACAGAACCTTCAATAGTCGATGTTGCATTAAAATGAATAGTTGCGGCAGTATTGGCCTGTAATTCAATTTGCTTCCCTGTCAAATTTTTACCATCTATTTCAGCATTGGTAAAAGCTTTCACATTCAACTCATCTACATGACCCCTTACAAAAATCCTTGCATTGGTAGAAGCATCAACGCTGAGCACATCAGCCTCAACCTCCGCCTCAAGATAAGCGTTGGTGCCAGCAGAAAGATAGGCTTCCTGGGCAACAATCGGATCTTTTGAGATGACATTCGCGCTGGTATTGGCTTCAATACCCAATAACTCCACGTAGGTTACCACGACAGATACCACATGGTTTCTAAAGTTTCCTCTTGCTAATTTTATCTCTAGGGTCTCCCCTAACACAGAAGTCTCTACGTTCCCCACATCAATCCCGGAAACAGTTATTTCAACCTTATTCTGATCTCCTTTAACCAATTCAGCTTTTATGGAATTGGAAACCTTCACTGCATTAAATTCCCTTAGGTCTCTACTGTCTTTTTGTGTTTGGGCCTGTAAAGCACCTACGGTCACAAAGGCTAACAATAGGATGAATTTTACTGTTTTTTTCATTTTGGTTTATCTATTTAAATACCTCCATACATTTTGAAAGTAGTGTTCCTGAGTCCTGGACTATTGATCGCAAAGTGCATGGCTTCTGCTATTTCAGAAGGACTAACCCAATTTGAAAATTCCGAATCCGGCATTGCCTCCCGGTTTTCAGGAGTATCAATAATACTAGGGACAAAAACATGTGCCCTTATTTTTGAATTTTTTGCCTCTTCTGCAACATACTTCGCCAATTCGTCTACAAGACTTTTACTCAAAGCGTATGCCACAACCCCTTTCCCGTCTTCCGGTTGAAGTGCAGGCCTGGCTCCCATAAACAAAAAATTGCCGAAATCTGCTTTTTTCATCACAGGAAGGAAATTTTTAACCATATTGTAGGCTGAATAAAAATTCAACTTGAACATTTTTTCAAGGTCTTCTAAACCTGTTTGTTCAATTCCTCCCTTTCCATATCCGCCCACCAATAGTCCGATAGCGTCCACTTCACCGTATTGAAGGTGATACTCGCTCGCAAATGCGGCAACTGCCTTCTCGTCTGTGACATCAAGTTCGTAAACATCATCTGCTTCCTCAACCTCATCACCTGAGTCAGGCAAAATTGTAGCAATAACCCTATAGCCTTCTCTTTTGAATTTTTCAACAACTGCTTTTCCTAAATTTCCAGCAGCCCCGGTCACAATAATATTCCTTTCCATAAATAATTATTTTTTATGTTTGCATTCTTTTATTCAAAACTACTCCAAATCTTACCCAACATCATGGAAACCCCTAATTCATCTTTCAAAAATATTGAGACAAAGAAAAAAAGAATATTTTTTCTTAAGTTCTTTATTTATTTGGCTTTCCTGTTTGGTGGAAAATTCTTACCTATTTTCCAGGATTTTCTTATTGACTATCCTGGAATGGACAGTTTGCATACAGCAATTCTATTTTTACTTGGAGGAAATATCCTTATTTCCTTGGCCCGTCTCATCACGGCAAGAATATATTTAAGTAAAGCTAAGGATGAAAAGGTTCACGGCAACTTTTTGTTAGGTATTTCCTGGATCTCCAATATACTAAATTCATTGGTTTTTGTCATTGCCTTCATGCTGGCTTTTGATATTCAGCCATTGGAATTTCTCACTAGCCTGACAATTGTAGCGGCTGCCATTGCTATATTGAGCAAAGATTATGTAACCAACATTCTCAATGGACTCATCATGATGTTTACAGATCAATTTTCACTTGGAGATACGATTCAAATCGGGGAAACACAAGGTGTGATTGAAGACATTACCCTACTCAATGTGGTACTGAAAAAAGATGATGGTTATAAAACCATGGTTCCAAATAGTCTGATTTTGAATGCACAAGTAACCAATTTTAGGAATTATGAGAAAAAAATAATCGAATTTCCTATAGAATTACCTCATGGTTTTAAATACGATATCAACACAATAAATTTACGACTAAAGGAAACTTTTGCAAAGAGAATTGAAGAAAAGACCATTTCCCAATTGAACCTTACGCTACAGCATATTCAAAAGGATTTTATTACCCTAAAGGTATCATTTGAAACTCCTGTTGAGAATGAAGCGGAGGTTCAGTCTGAACTACATCATTTCTTATTATCGCTATTTCATGAAAACTGAAAAGGAAAATTATTTCGATCTTGTCTATCAGGTGGTCAGGTTGATTCCAAGGGGAAAAGTGACTTCCTATGGGGCAATAGCCAATTATTTAGGACTCAAAAGCGGGGCAAGAATGGTCGGCTACGCCATGAATGCATCCCATATCGGAACTGATGTTCCCGCGCATAGGGTTGTAAACAGAAACGGAGTACTCACAGGGAAGCATCATTTTTCAAGCCCATCAGAAATGGAAACGCTCCTCAGTAAAGAGGGAATAGAAGTCATACAAGATAAAATACAGAATTTTGAAGATCATTTTTGGGATCCAAACAAGTTGGAATTAGATATATAATCGCTTATTTAAGGTCTATTTCATAGCAAACCTCAGGTTTTTTTATATTTTTCACACAATTGATTCAAAAGTGTATGCTTTTTGTATCAGTTATTAAAAATCGTTTGTCGTATGGAAACAGCATTGAAAAGCAATATCGCAGAAAATCTCAGGAAACATAGAGTCCTGAGAGGGTATACACAAGAATACATCGCTGAATACTTAGGAAAAAAAGACTATACCGCTTATTCCAGGTATGAACAGGGAAGATCGAATCTAAAAATGGAAGATGCCATCAAACTAGCAAGTCTGTATGAGGTTGATGTCCAGGAATTGATCTCAATCTCTCCAACTGTTCATCAGGGTTCAGATAATTCCAAAAAATCAAATGGATTGATTTCTGTTTTGGTTGATCTTGATGGCAGTAGCAGTTCCTTGGAAAACAATATCATCAGGCTCAAAAAAATCAATGAACTTCTTGCCAAACAGGAACTTTAAGGTCAATGTTTCCTTAGAAGGTACAATCCTGTGAACATCAACAAACCATTGAGTATCAATATCTCAAAGCCAAATTTATATCCCCATAGAAGTTTTTCGGAATTCTGACTGATCAGGAAAGCTAAAATCGGCGCTAAAACAGCCAAATATGGGACGAGTTTATCTTTTACCTCCCATTTGGTAAATAAACCAAAAGCATATAATCCCAATAATGGTCCATAGGTATAACCTGCAATAATAAAAACCGCATTGATTACACTCTGATCATTTAGCCATCTGAAAACCAGAATCACCAAAAACATCAGGAGAGTAAAGGCGATATGGACCTGTTTGCGTACGGTTACTTGTCTGTCTTTCTCATACCTTTTTTCAATTTCTAAAAAATCATAACAAAAAGAGGTAGTTAAAGCAGTCAAGGTTGAATCTGCGCTTGAGTAGGCGGCCGCCGTAATACCCAAAACAAAAACAATTCCTGCAAAAGCTGTGAATTCCTGCGTTGCCAATAAAGGGTACAAATCATCCGATCTCACCGGAAGGGTCACACCATTGGTTTCTGCATACAGATAAAGTAACAAGCCAAGGCATAAAAACATGAGGTTGACAAATACCAGGATGATGGTAAACCAAAACATGTTTTTTTGAGCATCTCCAATATTTCGACAGGTCAGGTTTTTCTGCATCATATCCTGGTCCAATCCTGTCATCACTATGGTGATGAATGCCCCTGAGGCAAATTGCTTGAAGAAATTGGTTCCGGACTGCCAATCCCAGTTAAATATCTCGGACCGGGAATCTGAGGCTATAGTTCCGACAAACTCTGAGATTTTAAGGATTCCAAGATCTTTACCGATCAAATAAATACTCACTCCCACTGCCAGCAGCATGAAAAAGGTTTGCAGAGTATCTGTCCAGACTACCGTTTTGATACCTCCCTTATGGGTATATAGCCAAATCAGCGAGACAGTAATCAACACAGAAACCCAAAAGGGTATGCCCCATTGATCGAATAATATCAATTGCAAAACACCTGCAACCAAAAATACCCGGATCGAGGAACCGAGTGTTCTGGACAAGATAAAGAAAAATGCTCCGGACTTATAAGACCAGAAACCGAATCTATCCTCCAAATAAGCATAAATAGAAACAAGGTTCAATCTGTAATAAAGAGGCAGCAAAACTTTGGCAATCACAAAATAACCCAAAGTATACCCCAACACCACCTGGAAATAAAAAAAATTGGTATTCCCAACTTCACCGGGCACAGAAATAAAAGTAACCCCAGAAAGAGAGGCTCCAATCATCCCAAATGCTACCAAAAACCATGGTGATTGCCTATCGCCAGTGAAAAAAGTGTCTTTTGAAACATCCCTTGAAGTAAACCAAGAAATCAAAAACAAGAGAACAAAATATGATGTTATGACGATTAAAACTAAATTTGAATCCATAGATGATTGAAGGTCAATTATGCTAAGTTGTCTATAATAATTAAATTTGCAAAATGAATTCGCAAACACAAGTTTACCCCATGGTAGAAGTAGAAGATGTCCTGTTGGAAGATTTGGTAGATATTGAAGAAAGTGAACTGATCGTCTTCAATGATGATGTCAATACTTTTGAACATGTCGCAAAGATTCTTATCAAAGTCTGTCAACATACGCCTGAACAAGCTGAGCAATGTACTCTGATTATTCATTATAAAGGTAAATGTGCTGTAAAGAAAGGCAGTAGAGAAAAGCTGAAGCCAATGTGCGAGGCAATTCTAGATGCCGGTATCCAAGCTACAGTTTCATAATCCCTTTATTTGTGAATTTCCCCTCAAAATTGATAGAAGATGCAGTCAGTGAAATTAGCAGGCTGCCCGGTATTGGAAAAAAAACAGCCCTTCGTTTAGCACTTCATCTGCTAAAGCAAAAAGAATCTGTATCAGAGGATTTAGCTAACTCAATCATTTCTTTAAGAAAAGATATAAAGTATTGTAATATCTGCCATAATATTTCTGATTCAGAAACATGCAGTATTTGCACTGGAAACCGGAGAGATAGACGTTTAATATGCGTCGTGGAGGACATTCCTGACGTACTGGCAATCGAAAACACCTCTCAATATAACGGACTATATCATGTACTCAGTGGGGTGATTTCACCAATTCAGGGCATTGGGCCTGATGAACTCAATATCGAACCCCTTCTTGACAGAATCAGGAATCCCAGATCAGAGGAAAAGGTAAAAGAAGTTATTTTGGCTTTGCCTGCTACCATGGAAGGAGACACTACTTCCTTTTACATCACACGGAAACTTAAAGAATTTCATATCAAAGTAAGCACCATCGCTAGGGGAATTCCAATTGGAGGAGAATTGGAATACACAGATGAAGTCACCCTTGGAAGAAGTATTTTAACCCGCGTAAATTATTCAGCAGATTGATATTTTCCTTTGCGCAATTCAAAAGGCTTTCTATATTTGCAATCCCAATTGAGGGATTATCCCGATAGCCATCGGGATAGCTAGAATAGTAAATAATTATTGGGGGATTAGCTCAGCTGGCTAGAGCGCTACACTGGCAGTGTAGAGGTCATCGGTTCGACTCCGTTATCCTCCACTTTATAAAGACTGGAGATTCAGTCTGCTTTTACCTGTACCCGCAGCTCCGACCACAAATATTATTTTGCTCATATCGTTTTTGTTTTTTAATTACCTAATCAATTTACCCAAAAACAAACTCTTAAAAAATTAGATGACACCAAATGCCAATTTAAATTAACATAAAAATCAATTCAAAAACTCCTGCCATTCTGCTATCTTAAAATCAGTTTTTTGATTGCCCAAAAACTTTTGATATGCATGATTGAAAGCTCTGGTATATTTTTCATTTATTCTCAGTGGATATAATTGAAAAATTTGGTATTTCATCTGAATGTTTTCAAAAGCTTCCTGGAAACTCGAAAATTCATCCACTTCTCTTTCACTGGTCTCTTGACCGAAATCTATTCCAAGGTTATAATTGAAAATGCACTTTTGATTGGTGGCATAATAAAATATTTCATGACCATTATTTTCATATTTATAAAATTTGATCAGGACATTTTTTCCTCCTACAACACAAATTTCCTCAATACCTATACTCTCCGCATAGGTACTGATGATCGTCCTGATCATTCTGTTCCATGCCTTTTGGTCAACACCTGCAATCCATTGACTCAACGCTGAAGAATTTTGAAAATCAATGACTTCTGTTTTCAAACCAATATTTTCTGCTGAATGAATCAGAATATTCAAATCGATTTCCTGCTTTTGTATTGCATATTCCATGACCAAATCAAACCCCTTGATCAATGATTGGACACCAATATCCACAAGATTAATTTGACTTAGAGAATCATTAAATTGATCTAAACCCCTATCGATTAATGAATTACTTGGATTCAGAAAGAAACATTGATGACTACCTTCATAATTTTCCTCAATAAATTTTAACTTATCCTTTTCTGAAGCATTGGTAAGAAATATGATTTTCATTGAAAGAAGTTTATAAATGGACATCAAGAGGAATGGAATTTTCCATTAAAAACAGCCCATTATCAAAGGGTTGTAAGTCATTTACGAATCAAATTATCCATTTGGATTATTTGGAAGACAAAAAATCCAAGAATAAAATTTTCTTGAATTTAGTCTCAAAGAACTTAAATACCAACTCGCTGACATAAGCTGTCAGATTAAAAATATGCTTTAATATATGATTTTTTGAAAATTTTGGATTTTTATCAAAGGCTAAATACAGAATATTTCTCAGGAGAACATATAGATTAGAAAAACCAAAACACCAAATACTATCCCCATCAAAAATATATTGTAGGCGTACCCAAGCATATTGTATTTTCTTTTAAGCACTTTACCCTGATAATAAACAGCGATTGACATTTGTTCATTGATTTCATTTTGTTTAGGTAGGATTTTTTCTACTTCTGACAAATACTCAGGTAATGTATAATTGGCTACTTCTCCAAAAAACAATAAACTTGCCTTGCCTTTATTTTGAAAATCTTGGTTTTTATCAATGATTTTTGGTTTGGCTGCTTGAACCGCAAGCACTGTAGAAGCAAGGCATGAAACTAAAATCAATGCTATAGGGAGAATCAATTTTGACCCATAAAGATCGAGTTCCTCCGAAATTGTACCGTATCCCGCGATTGCGATGATGGAGGAAATCACCAATGCGTTGATGCTGATGATCATATTCGCTTTGTTGTCAGCGATCTGAAGTAAATTGCAATTATTTTTAAAAGTTACCCTAAAAAAGGTTTGCCGTTCTCTGACTGAGGTGTCTTTTTCCTTTTTCGCAATTTTCGGTTCTTCCATACAGGTTGCTATTTATGCCTCTTAATTTACAAATAAAATTGATGTTTTATGATCTGGACTAAAATAGAGTGAAAATTTTAAAATGCTCCAAACCTGTTGATTAATTACCGAAAATAATAAAACTTCTCAGAAATACTTTAAGGCACTAGCCAAACGGATGACCAATTCCCATTTCCTGTTGATTTAAATTGGGCCCGTATGTGAGTCAATCCATTCAATTGCAGGCCTTCAATTTCCACCGGGGTAAATTTGATGAGACAAAAATGTTGGTCATTCATTTCATCAGGCCATTGAAAAGCCTTCTCTGGATCAGAGACTATAGTCCCAGGTGCCATCACTGAATTATATGCTTTTTGTGAATCTCCCTGAACAATGGGCCAAAAAGATCTACTGAGTTCATTTTGCTGATGGATTTCAGCTTCACCGGACACCTTGACTTGAACTCGTTTTCCAGGATGATAAAAAAGAAGTACGATACTCCCATCTTTCATCAATTGCGATACTTTAGAAGATCTTGCATCAGTAAAAAAGTAAAAGTTAAACTCCTTATCAACTTTCCGCAAAACCACATACCGCAGATCGGGCCCTTCTTCCCCTTGAGTCGCCAGAGAAACGAATCTAAAAGGATGCCTTGAGTCCAAAGAACCTCTATTCAACTCATGCTTGATGGCATGAAAAACATCATCTAAAGAATCTTCATCAGTAAACAGCATGGTATATCTATTTTATCTATCTCAAAATATACCAATTCCAGCGTGTATATGTTTAGAATATAATGAAAGAAAAAGAGCGTAGAGTTTCCCCTACGCGCTTTCTAATTATAAGACCATTTTCTGATTACACTTCAACAGTGTCAATATTTTTGAAATAGACCTGATTTTCGGAATCCAAATCTACCAAAACCGCAGAATCGTTTTTGATATATCCGGAAAGTATCTGTTTGGAAAGCTCATTCAAAATCAATCTTTGCATGGTTCTTTTCAAGGGCCTAGCTCCAAATTGGGGATCAAATCCTATCTCACCCAGATAATCCAAAACTTCTTGCGTTGCATCTATTTCTATATTGGACTCTGAAAGTCTTTGTTGAATTTCTCTCCACTGAATGTCAACTATCTTGCGGACAACTTTTTTGTTCAGCGGTTCAAACATGATGGTTTCATCAATCCTGTTAAGAAATTCAGGTCTGACTGATTTTTTGAGAAGATCATAAACTTCCGATTTGGTTTTTTCCATGATCGCCTCTTTATTCCAATCTTCTATTTCGGCAAACCTCTCCTGAATCAAATGAGATCCAATATTGGTCGTAAGGATGATGATGGTATTTTTGAAGCTTGCAACCCTGCCTTTATTATCCGTCAAGCGACCATCATCGAGAACTTGTAGAAGAATATTGAAAACATCTGGATGGGCTTTTTCTATTTCATCAAGTAGTACAACAGAATATGGCTTTCTTCGGACCGCCTCCGTCAGCTGACCACCTTCATCATATCCAACATATCCAGGAGGTGCTCCGACCAATCTGCTGACGGCATGTCTTTCCTGATATTCGGACATGTCAATCCTGACCATGGCATTGTCATCATTGAAGAGGTATTCAGCAAGAGCTTTTGCCAATTCTGTTTTTCCAACACCTGTAGTTCCCATAAAGATGAATGAACCTATGGGTCGTTTTGGGTCCTGCAATCCAGCCCTACTTCTCCTTACAGCATCTGATAATGCCGTAATGGCTTCTCTCTGTCCTGCGACCCTTATCCCCAACTCGTCTTCAAGATGTAATAATTTTTCTCTTTCACTTTGAATCATTTTGGACAATGGAATACCTGTCCATTTGGAAACCACAGATGCTATATCCTCATTATCCACCTCTTCTTTGAGTAAAGGCGAGCCCTCTTGCATTTCCTCTAATTGTTTTTTGAACAGGTCAAGTTTTTTTTCAGCTTCGACTATTTTGCCGTAACGGATTTCAGCTACTCTTCCAAAATCCCCCGCTCTTTCCGCTTGTTCAGCTTCCAACTTTAACTTATCTATGTTCTCCTTTTCTGTTCTAATTCCAGTAATTACAGATTTTTCACTTTCCCATTTGGCTTTGAGGTTTTGTCTCTTCTCCGAAAGTTCAGCGATCTCTTTGCTGAGTACAGTTTCCTTGTCCTTATTGTTTTCTCTCCGGATTGCCTCTCTTTCAATTTCCAACTGCATTACCCTTCTGTTGAGTTCATCCAATTCCTGCGGAAGAGAATCTATCTCCATTCTCAATTTTGCTGCCGCTTCATCCATCAAGTCTATTGCCTTATCGGGTAGAAATCTGTCTGAAATATACCTTTGGGAAAGTTCGACTGCGGCTATCACTGCATCATCTTTGATTCTCACCCCATGGTGCAATTCATATTTATCTTTGATACCTCGCAAAATGGAAATCGCATCTGCTGCATCCGGTTCATCAACCATTACAGACTGAAACCTTCTCTCCAAGGCCTTATCCTTTTCAATATATTTTTGGTATTCTTTAAGTGTGGTGGCACCGATTGCATGTAATTCTCCTCTTGCCAAAGCGGGCTTCAGTAAGTTGGCTGCATCCATGGCACCTTCACCCCCTCCACCGGCTCCAATCAAGGTATGGATTTCATCTATAAATAGCAGGATTTCACCATCTGAGTCTGTGACCTCTTTGATGACGGCCTTTAGTCTTTCTTCGAATTCTCCTTTATATTTTGCCCCGGCGACCAATAGACCCATATCTAAAGAGATCAAGGTCTTTGACTTAAGATTTTCGGGCACATCACCACTGATGATTCTTTGGGCCAAACCTTCCACTATTGCTGTCTTGCCTACTCCCGGTTCACCGAGAAGAATCGGATTGTTTTTGGTTCTTCTTGCCAAAATTTGGAGGACCCTCCTTATTTCTTCATCCCGGCCAATCACAGGATCTATTTTACCCTTTTTGGCCAATTCATTCAGATTTTTGGAATATTTTTCCAAAGCCCTGTATTTTGATTCCGCATTTTGATCTGTCACTTTATTTCCTTGTCTAAGTTCCTTAATCGCTTCAATTAAAGGCTTTTCAGATAAGCCTTGATCTTTTAACAATTGGGCTGCTTTTTCGCTGCCTGACAAAATTGCCAATAATAAATGCTCAATGGCTATAAATTCGTCTCCAAAGGTTTTTAGATAATCTTTTGCCTTGGATAAAACCTGATTGGAAGTATTGGACAAATAAGGTTGCTGCCCACTAACTTTGGGGTAAGATTTGATAAGCTCATCTGTTTTTTGATTGATGAAAATTTTATTTACACCTAACTTTTTGAATAAAAAGTCGGTTACATTCTCATCTTCGGAAAATATCCCTTTCAACAAATGAGCAGGCTCTATGGCCTGTTGCTGTTCGGCTGAGGTTATTTCCACGGCTTTTTGAATAGCTTCTTGGGATTTGATGGTGAATTGCTTGAAATCCATGGTATATATGTGGTTATCTGTTACTTTTTTAAGTTCCTGTAAAGAAACAAGATACTTTTTACCACTCAATCAAATCTTTCACCAATCCAAAAAATGGGATTAATTCGGAAAAAATGTCCTGAAATATATCTCAACACATGAAAATCAGGACTTTTTGACATAAAAAAGCCTCCATTAAAAAGTAAATGGAGGCTTTTCCGGAAATTGTTAATTTCAGTTTTCTTCCTCTATAATTATTTCTTTCTCTTCTTTTTTTAGACTATATCTATCAATATCCCGCTGATATCTGTCTACATTAGATTCTGCTTCCTGAATGGCTATTTCACTTTTCCTGATGGACAATTCCAATTTCGCCAGATCAGCATCAGTGGTTTTAGTCTTTAACTTGACTTTTTCTAAATTAAGATTCTGTTTGGCAAGCTTGATTTCAGCTTTTTGTTTAGCAGTCAATGCTTTGTCATAATTTTTTTGAGCTTTTTGCAAATTACTGATTCGCTTCAGTTCGGCTTTCATTGCAGCATCTTGTTCTTTTTTCTCTTTAAGCGCTGCCTTATCTTCAGCCTTTTGCTGTGCCGTCAATCTTTTTTCTTCCTGCAAGGCTTTCTTTGCTTCCAGTTGTTCTTCCTTAGATAATTGTATTTTTTCTTGTGCGAAAACACCCTTGGAAAAAGCTAATGAAAGAATTAATGTTATCAAAAATGGAAATTTCTTCATTTCTAGGTTATTTTTATTCCAAATATAATCTAACTTCTAAATATGTTCAATTTTGTTTTGTATTAATTTGATGTTTATTTATTTTTTTTAGACAACAAAACAATTATTTTTACTTTGCTAATTTCACCTAATTTAATATCATGAGAATACAGTTTCTTTTTATCAAAAGTAAAGTATGAATCTCGAATTTTATTTTAACCCATACGCCATACCGGTTTTTATTACAAGCCTACTATTTATAGTATTAACCGTTTTTTCCTTCAAAAAACAAAATCTCTTAGGAGAAAGATATTTTTCTTATTTGATGTTTGCATGTTTTATATACACATTTTTTTATGGAACAGGTCTTTTATTCACTGATCCCAATATGCTTCAATTCTTGTATATGTTGGAATTTGTGGGTGGTGTATTTATAGCTCCATTATTATTGTTATTTTTATTGAAGTATTCTGATAAAGCCAAATACATCAATCCCCTTTGGATGACAGCAATTTTTGGGGTTTCTGTATTTTTTCTGGTGCTGGTTCTCACGAATGATTACCATTTACTTTTTTTCAAAGAAATCCTAGCAATAGACAATTCATATTTTATTGCGAAGAATATCGACAGAGGCTCTTTCCATTGGATCTATGCGGGATATAACTCACTCTTGATCCTGACATCAAACTTCATCCTTGTCAGGATGTTTAGTTCAATACCTGCTATTTACAGAAAACAATTACTGGTCATGATGATGGGGACTTTCATGCCTTGGGTGGCTTACATTATTGTGGTATTCGGTTATTATCCTTTTGGATTGGATCCGGTGCCATTTTTTTTGGCTATCAGTGGTCTTTTACTTTTTTGGGCCTTATTCCGAAACCAATTATTCAGAGCCAATCCTATTGCATTTAAAACAATTTTTGAAAATATATCTGACGGGATATTGATCATCAATATGGAAGGTGAATTGGTAGCTGTCAATTATGCCGCTGAAAAATTCTTTTCTAAGCTCACTGATGTGAAATTGGAAAATGTTGATCAGATCAAAAAGTTATCGAACGAGTTTGATGTTCTTTTTTCAAAAAGAACTACAGGAGAAAAGGTGGAAATCAAATTGGTCAATGATGGTAAAACATTTGCAGTTTACCTCAAAGAAATAGATAATGATATCATCAATGGCGGATTACCTAATTTTCAATACCTATTTATCCGTGACATCACCGAACAAAAGTCGACAGAGGAGATCATCAAAAGCAATGAACTAAAGCTTCAGAATGTCAATAGCTACTTGGTGAGAAATGAGAAAATGTTGACTTCTATTGCATTTGCTACAAAGGAATTGTTGTCAAACCAACATTTTCCCACGGCTACCCAAAAGGCAATGGCCTTATTGGGAGATGGTGCCGGTGTAGACAGGGCATATTTGTTTGAAAATTTCCATGATGAAGATGGTAATATTTTTTGTTCCCAGAGATATGAATGGAGTGCCTTGGGTGTACCTCCTGAAATAGACAATCCCGATCTTCAAGGTCTTCCTGTAGGACTTTTTGGTGAAGGCACACAGGCCATGTTAAAGAACAGACCTTACCATGCCATAGTTTCCAAAATTGACAATGACCCCGAACTGAAGGAACTTCTAGAAAGCCAGGATATCAAGTCCATTTTGTTGATCCCTATATATGTAAAAGAATATTTCTGGGGTTATGTTGGGTTTGATGATTGTACCAATGAAAGGAATTGGAGTGATGCTGAAACAGCCCTGTTGATCAGTTTTGCAGACAGTATTTCAAATGCGATTGAAAGGAAAAACCTGGAAAAGAATTTGATCCAGTCTATGGAACAGGCCAAAGAAGCCAGTGTGGCCAAATCTGAATTCCTTGCTAATATGAGTCATGAAATCAGGACACCGCTCAATGGGGTCATTGGTTTTTCTGACTTATTGATGAAGACCCAGCTGGATGACAATCAAAAAGGCTTCCTGAAATCAATCATTCAATCGGGAAACCTATTACTTGATCTGATCAATGATATTCTGGATTTTTCAAAAATTGAGGCAGGGAAACTTGAACTCAATCCTGAATGGGTCAATCTTAAAGAGCTCGCTACAGATACATTAAAGATCATTCAACCTTTTGCTAAAGATAAAAATCTGGACTTAATCCTAAACATTGATAAAGATTTGCCTGATTTTGCGCTTGTGGATACAACGAGATTAAAGCAAGTTTTGATCAATTTGTTGAGCAATGCCGCAAAGTTTACCCCCAAGGGATATATAGAATTAGCTATTAAAGGTCAGGTAATCAATAATTCAAATCTGTACCAAGTATCATTTTCAGTAATTGACTCAGGTATAGGTATCTCAAAGGAAAAAGAGAAAATAATCTTTGAGGCTTTCGCTCAAGAAGACAATTCCACCACTCGGAAATACGGTGGAACAGGATTAGGACTCTCTATTTGCAGCAAATTGTTGGATTTAATGGGGAGCAAACTGATATTAAAAACCGAGGTTGGTAAAGGAAGTGAGTTTTGTTTTTCTTTAGGCCTTACACTTTCACCAATACCTGCAGAGAAAAAGGACCAAATTATTGAAGAAAAAGAAATTGTAAATCCGGTTTCGATTTCAAATAAAACTTCAAAATCTTCCTATAAAATACTTTTGGTTGATGATAATCCTGTCAACATGTTATTGGCAAAATCTATTGTTAAAAGCCTGATTCCTTCAGCCAAGATATCCGAAGCTTATAATGGTCTTGAAGCAGTGGCCCAATTTGAAAAAGAAAAACCCGATATGATTTTTATGGATATTCAAATGCCGGAAATGAGCGGCTATGAAGCCACTAAGAAAATCCGCCTTCAGGAAGGAACTGACTTCAAAACGCCCATCATTGCCTTGACCGCCGGAACCGTCAAGGGGGAGCAACACAGATGTATTGAAGCCGGTATGAATGATTATTTAAGCAAACCGGTTCTTGTTTCGGATATAGCTGAAATGATCAAAAAGTATCTTGATCCAAAATCAGAGGCCGGTGATACTGCCCTTGATCAGAATAACCTAAAACTCACAAAACTTGAGGAGTATAGGGAAAGTGATCCTGACTTTTTCAAGGAATTATTAGAAGTCAGCTACAGCAATATTGCCAAACTCAAAATCACTTTGAAAAGGAATCAAGAGGAAAAAAACCTCCATTCCATCAAGCAGACAGGACATGCATTAAAAGGAGTTGGATTGAATCTGGATTTTGTGGATCTGGTAACTTATTCTTCTGCGGTAGAAGGTCTTGGAGGTTTGGATGAACAAAGCCCTGAAATCATTGAAAAACTAAATGAAGAACTGGAAAAAATTCTAAAATCTCTGCACGCAGAATTGGAAAGAATAGGATAATAATACAATCAGAAATGTCTATTCAATTGTCTCTGCAATCAAAACAGTGTCTATTCACGGAATGAATCAATCTTTGACATCTTCATAATCTATATAATCCCCTCCTCTTATTTCCTTTGACCTTTTTTCCTGGTACTCCTGTTTTGTGCGATGGGACACCCAGGCTAATTTTTCATGATAGCAGAGATTAGT
>NZ_JABFHF010000029.1 GCF_015476655.1 Aquiflexum lacus | reverse complement strand
AAAGTGTGAAATTACTTCTCATCGCAAGGCCGGGTTTTTAGACAGTCTGACGTTTCGCAGCTAAGAAACGTGGGGCAATTAAAACCGTTTCGCTCTCGGCTGATAAAATGTTTGAACCAAAGTACAAAATGTCTTGCTACCTGTATGCGCCCCATGTTTCTTAGGTGCTGTTGTGCTTTCGTGCTTTTTTATTTCTTAATCTTTATTCCTTCATTGTCAGCCACCAACTTAATTGATTTCAACACTTTTTGCTTAAAATCACTTTCAATCTTGACTTCTGAAACTTTCTCGCAGATCTTTTGATAGTCAAACTCGTGAATTGGATTTTCTATTTCGTCAAGTAAGATTTCAATATTGTCCAATTGACTTTGGTCAAGAACCTTGATTATTAATTCAGGTTCCTTGTCGAGTAGTTTATAAAGCATTTCATTGCTCCATTGTGAAAATTCAATGTTCGTTTCACATAAGTTGTCGAACGTACAGAGAAAGTCTTTCACCATTTTAAAAGTCAGATTGTCAATGTTGTCATGAATTGTTTTCACTTTCTCGATGTCGCATTTTTTGCAGTCCGTCTGAGCAAACGAAGTTGAAAGTGTCAAAGTCAATGTAATGGTCAATATTTTCTGTATCGTTTTCATTTTTCGCATGAAGCACAACGTTTTGCTTTATTCTATAATGTTAGAAAGCAATCCTATTTGGCATGCTTTCCTTAATATTGTGGAAAGATGTCCTATAAAACTAAAAGAATTTTTATAAATCTAAACCATCTAATGGACTTTTTATTTGGTCAAAACCCTTAGTGGTAATATGTGTGTATATCTGTGTCGTTTTAGGGCTTTCGTGGCCTAAAAGACTTTGTATATATCTTAAATCAGTGCCTCTTTCCAATAAATGGGTTGCAAAGGAATGTCTTAAGGTATGTACGGTTACGTTTTTTGTAATTCCCACAATTTTTACTGCCTTATTTAAAATAGATGAAATACTAGTTGTAGAATACCTCACGGGTATTTCCTTCGTACTTCCCTGCCCTTCAAATAAATATTCAAAAGGTCTATCTTGCTTAATATATCTCATTAATATTTCCAAAGTCCTTTGTGACAGAACTGTGTACCTATCTTTCTTACCTTTGGCCTGTTCAACTCTTATCTGCATGCGATTTGAATCGATATCTTTGATTTTTAAATTTACCAATTCACCTATTCTAAGCCCCGCCGAGTAGATAGTCATAAGGATGGCTTTATGCTTAATGTTTTTGGTTACCCTTAAAATTTTTGTCACCTCTTCTTCACTCAGCACCTCAGGTAAAGCTTTTTCTCTAATTGGTCTGTCAACATGGTAATATTTACGTTCTCCTCCTCTTACTTTTTCAAAGTAGAATTTGATCGCATTTACCCCGTTGGACAAAATCTCTCAAATCACCTAAAGGAAATATCTAACATTACCAAACTATATATACATTATTTATGTCATGACCGTATTTGTCCTACGGGGTGAATAGCTTGGTTTTGATACGAGCTTGAAACTTTCCTTTCATTTACCAGAAACCTTGAGAACTCCATTACCTCTTTTTCACCTAAGTCTTCAATAGGAATACCTGGGTAGTGATTTACCCTGTTGGATAAAAATAATGACGTAAACGGCTTTTTAAGTAAATTTTTCCATTACCTGATTTTAGATATTTTTCTCTTCGTGTAGCATCTTGTTGGCTCAGACAGCCCTCAAAGTATATTAACTTAAGTGGTCTTCTAAATCTTGTAGATATGACATTACCAGAATTATGTTCAGACAATCTACCTCTCAGATCTTTGGTATAACCAGTGTAAAAGAGATTGTCTTTTTCTGAAATTAAAACATAAACATAATAATACATGGATTCTTATTTTTATCCTACGGGGTGAATTCTTCAAATAATGGCACATAGGCCTTGATTGTACCTTCACTATACCTCCTTTCCTCCAACTTATGCACATACTCCTCGGGGCATTTCCGATAGTTTGGTACATCAAATTGATTCGCCCTTGCAACTATTATCCCTTTTTCCTCTGCTTCAAATATCATTACCATTCCAAAATCCTTGATCTTCGTTTTTATTTCCTTTAAAAACTGCTCTGAGTAGGGAACGGTCCACCATTTATTTTTACTGTCCCATTTATAGTAAGGAATGGTTTTGATCATTTTCATCAATCCTGCATGAAAACCAAAAATCAGCTTCAGTCTTCCTGACCTGCTTTTTATAATTAAAACTTCATTTTTGCCGATCTTATGTTCTTTACCTATGATTTTTACCTCAATTTGTTCATGTTCTTTCAGTATGGAAATCCGCTCTCCAAAGTATTGCTTGATCCTTTCAAGATTGCCGGGATAATGGGGGACATCCCAGAAAAAGCCTTCCTTATTCCACCTTGCATACTGAATGCTTCGGATAAAATGTATATCCGCTTCATTCTTGGGCATCTTCAATATAATCTTCCGCCCGATGATTTCTACTTCAATAGGTCTTGGTTCCATGTTTAAAGATGTTAATGTGGCTAAATTGTTGGATGTCAGATGACCGATGACCGATGTTGAGGAAGTCCCCTGACCGGAAAGCAAAGTAAAACGAAGAATCGATATTTGATCTGCTATTTAGACTAGTTACTTTCTCCATAGGTCGCGATCTCCATCATGTAAAATAATTCGAATCAGCAAAATGTAAAAGAAAATGGCTGAAGTTAAACGGTTAATTCAAAACCTGTCAGCCCCGTTTGTCACCAGGGTTAATATTTACTAGGTCTATAAAGGTCTAAGAACACAAAAAAAGCCCCCATCTCTGGAGGCTCTTCTTTCCTTTGCGTCTTAGCGCCTTCGCGGGAAATCAACTATAAGTTGAAATCCCATTCTTATCGATCAAGAAAACGGATATTTCCCCTTCTCAATCATATAATCCGCTATCTGTCTTCTCAGCTCCTTGGTATTGACCAGGTCGGCTTTCGTCCAGCGCTTCAAGCCCATCAGCATGACCTTTTGCTCATCGCCTTTGGTAAAGGATGCTATGGCCTCTTTGGCTGCGGTCTGTATTTTTTCCACTGCTTCAAAGAGGTACACCTGCGCCATCGCAATCTGTGGCTGACAGGCTTCTTCGCCACGGAGACTGACCAGTTTTTCTGTCCTGAGGACAGCAGATTCGGCAGCATAGATTTCTATCATCACATCGGCCAGGTTCATCATCACTTCCTGTTCGGATTCGATTTTGTCTGCCAATGCCATCGCGGCTTTTCCACCCACCATCAGAAACACTTTCTTCAGTTTTTTGATCACCTCTTTTTCAGCGGCAAAAAGCTCAGAAGTATCAATAGTCTCAAAACTAGGCACGGAAGTCAGTTCCTGCGATACTGCCATAGCAGGTTCAAAAAGATTGATTTCCCCTTTCATGGCCCGCTTTAGCAACATGCCTACCATCAGCATGCGGTTGATCTCATTGGTACCCTCGTAGATTCTGGAAATACGGGCATCCCTGTAAGCACGCTCCATGGGGGCATCGGCCGAATAACCCATTCCTCCATAGACCTGCACACCTTGGTCCACTACATAATCCAATACCTCAGACCCATGTACTTTGGCGATTGCCGCTTCGATGGCAAACTGCTCCAAGGCTTTCAATTTGGCTTCCGCATCAGAAATCCCCTCTGAAGCTATGGCTTCCATCCTGTCTTCAATGTCCTGTCCGGCACGGTAGCAAAGGGATTCGCATGCATAAGTCCTGACAGCCATTTCGGCCAATTTCTGCTTGATGGCCCCAAAGGAATTGATGGCCACGCCAAATTGCTTACGTTCCCCGGCATACTTGACAGCATAAGTTGCCACGGTTCTACAACCTCCCAATACGCCCGCACCCAATTTGATACGACCGATATTGAGGATGTTCACCGCGATTTTGAAGCCGTTCTGTCTTTCGGAAAGCATGTTTTCAACAGGAACTTTGCAGTCATTGAAAAACACCTGACGGGTAGAGGAGCCCTTGATGCCCATTTTCTTTTCCTCTTCGTTCATGGTGATGCCACCGAAACCTTTTTCCACAATAAATGCAGTCAGGTTTTTATCATCCTCGATCTTGGCAAACACGATAAAGATATCCGCAAAACCGGCATTGGAGATCCACATCTTCTGTCCATTGATGAGGTAATGTTTTCCATCTGCTGTCAAAGTTGCTTTGGTCTTGCCGCTGTTGGCATCTGAACCTGCATCCGGTTCGGTCAGGCAATAGCAGGCCGCCCATTCACCTGTTGCAAGTTTGGGCAGGTATTTGGATTTTTGATCTTCTGTACCATAGTACAAAATCGGCAAAGTACCGATCCCGGTATGGGCCCCATAGGTAGTGGAGAATGAACCTGCACCACCGATAATATCTGCAATCAGCATCGAGGTATTGAAACTCATCCCCATACCACCAAACTCCTCAGGAACCGAAATTCCCAAAAGTCCGAGTTCGCCTGCTTTATGGAAAATGGAAGGAACAAGCTCCGGGTTTTTCATGCTGTCGATATCCTCGATTCTTGGGTGTATTTCGGTATCGATAAAATCCTGACAGGCCTGGGCCATCATTTTCTGCTCCTCAGAAAACTCCTCAAATATGAAGATTTCCTGCGCCGCGGTTTCCTTGATCAGGAATTCACCGCCGTTGATTGAGTTTTTGGTTATTGTTGACATATATTTTTTTATTTGGAATATTTTAAGAAGTGAGATATGAGATATGAGATATGAGATATGAGATGTGAGATTTGGGATGTGTTTAGACTGAAAACTTATTTATCAATGAGAAGGTCATTTTCTGTAATTCTTCAATTTCTTTACAAATGATTTCTGCTTCTGTAATTTCCAAGAATTCCAATTCTTCTGAAATAATAACTTGGGTTTCCAATTCACAAAGTGATGCATAGCTAATACTCAGAAATTGCGAAAATTCTTTATTAGACTTCCTTCCTGCACCTTCTGCAATATTTGAAGGAACTGACACAGCACATCTTCTCATTTGAGATGTCAAGCCAAATCTTTCCTCTGAGGGGAAAAGTTTGGTTGCTTTATAAACTTTAACTGCTAGCTTAATGGATCTTTTCCATATATCTAATTCTTTATAGTTGTTCATAAATTCTTGATTTAAAAGTTTGAAACTTATTTATTATCGTGAAACTCTAAAATGGATTCCATTCCTATCTCAAGTCTCACATCCCATATCTCACGTCTATTTAAGTAGCTCATACACCCCTGCTACACCCTGTCCGCCGCCTACACAAGCTGTCACCATGCCGTATTTCTTGTTTTGTCTGCGGAGTTCGTTGAAGAGTTGGACGGAGAGTTTGGCACCGGTACAGCCGAGTGGGTGACCTAGGGCAACCGCACCTCCGTTGACATTGACTTTGTTGATATCCATGTCCAGGGATTTGATGACTGCCAAGCCCTGTGCGGCAAATGCCTCATTCAATTCGATGAGATCGATCTTGTCCAAAGTCAGTCCAGCTTGCTTGAGGGCTTTGGGAACTGCCTCCTTGGGACCGATTCCCATGATTCTTGGTTCAACTCCTGCCACGGCATAAGACATCATTCTGGCAATGGGTTCCAGGTTGAGTTCTTTGACCAGCCTTTCGGACATGACGACCACGAATGCGGCACCGTCAGAGGTTTGGGAGGAATTACCTGCAGTAACCTGCCCGCCCATTTTAAAGGCAGGCTTAAGGTTCGCCAGGCCTTCCATGGAGGTGCCAGGCCTTGGTCCTTCATCTGTGTCCACGATAGACTTTCTGGTTTTCCTTTTCCCATTTCCATCGATATAAGTTTCTTCCACTTCCACAGGCACGATTTCGTCTTTGAATTTGCCTGCTGCTATAGCCGCTAAAGCCCTGTCATGGGATCTCACCGCGAATTCATCTGCCTGTTCACGGGTGATATCATATTCTTTTGCCAGTTCCTCCGCAGTCAACCCCATACTCAAGTAGTAGTCAGGAGTTTCAGAGGCAATTTTATAGTTCAGGGCGGTTTTATATCCCATCATGGGCAGGAGCGACATGGATTCCGTTCCACCTGCAATGATGCAATCGGCCATGCCTGCCTTGATTTTACCCACAGCCAATGCGATGGCTTCCACTCCTGAACCGCAGTACCTGTTGATGATAAATCCGGGGTTGTCCACGCCCAGTGCCAAAAGGGAAATCATTCTGCCCATCTGCATGCCCTGTTCCGCTTCCGGGATGGCATTGCCGACAATGAGGTCATCGACCATTTTATTTTCCAATCCCGGGGTATTGGCCACCAAATGCTTGATCACATCTGCTGCCAAATCATCCGGGCGGTAGAACCTAAAGCCACCCTTTTTGGCCCTTCCCACCGCTGATCTGTATCCGTTTACTATATAAGCTTCCATATGTTTGTTTCTATTGAGGTTTATTGTTGATTTATTGTTTGTTGAACTAAAGGAGGTTGAGAACCAAGAATCAAGATTTGCTAGAGGTCAAATTCAAGGTTTGGAATTCAATATGGGTTGGATTCCACTGTTGAAATAAATCCGTTGATCATTCTTTGTACTTCGCTGATATCAGATTCAAGAGATGTGAATTGTTCCTTATCCAGTAGGCCTACCAGATTGGCAATGATAGCCTGAGTTTCCATTTCATAACTTTCCCCAAGGCTGATATCCAGAGAGTTTACAAAAGATTTAGAAGTACTTTTTGCGGTTCCTTCGGCAATATTTGAAGGGATTGAGACACTTGCCCTCCTCATTTGCGAGGTCATACCAAATTTCTCCTCAGAAGGAAATTCTTTTGTGATATGGTAAACCTTTACAGCCAAATCAACTGACTTTTGCCATACTTTGAGATTCTTGAAGTTATGTTTGACTTTCATATTCTTTCAAAATTTTAGGTTTCAATTCTTCTCTATTTCAACTTTTCTCTCTGTTTAATAATTCTGAGTAACCAATGTTTTATCCACTAAGCCAGTCTTGGTTCTTGTCTCTAGTTTCTAAAACGCTAGTTATTTAATTCAGTCATCGGCTTTCATTATAATCCTTGCTCAAATCGAACCCAAAGTCAGTCTTGATTCTTGGTTCTTGTCTCTTGGTTCTAAAACTCTCGCTTCTCGCCTCTCACCCCTAATTCCTAAGCGGTTTCCCTTTAAACAGAATACTATGTATCCTCTCCAAGGTCTTCTTTTCCCCGGTAAGGCTGAGGAAGGCTTCCCGCTCGAGGTCGAGTAAGTATTGTTCACTGACTTCCGTAGGGGAAGAAAGGTCTCCGCCGGACATTACCCATCCTAATTTTCTGGCGATCTTGGCATCGTGCTCTGAAATGTATTTTCCATAGAGCATTCCGGTGATACCTGCTTCAAACAGGGCCAAGGAAGTTTTGCCGAGAACTTTGATATTGGTCTGTTGTAGGGGTTGTGTATAGCCTGCATCATACAATGCCAAAACCTTTGCTTTTGCTTCCGCCAATTGACGTTTACGGTTCAAAGTGATATTGTCTTTCACCTGAAGGTATCCCAAGCCCCTTGCTTCTTCTGCTGAAGTAGATACTTTGGCCGTAGCTATGTTCATAAAATACTCCTGTAGTCTGTTCAATTCCACATCGCCTGCTTTGGCTTCGTTGGAAAATCTCAGGGTCATTTCCTTGGTACCGCCTCCGGCAGGAATCAAGCCTACACCAAATTCCACCAAGCCCATATACAATTCTGCATGTGCTTGAACGGCATCTGCATGCAGTGAAAGTTCACATCCACCTCCCAATGCCATATTGTGCGGAGCAACTACTACAGGAACGGAAGAATATCTTGCCCGCATCATGGTATTTTGGAAGCCGGCTATCATGAGGTTGATTTCATCAAATTCCTGATCTCCGGCAAACATAAACAACATGGCAAGATTGGCACCTGCAGAGAAGTTTCCGCCTTCATTACCAATGACTAAACCTTTATAGGATTTTTCGGCCATGTTGATGGCAGTATTGATACCTTCAATCACTTCCTGACCGATTGCATTCATTTTGGTATGGAATTCCAATCCGATGACCTCATCACCCAGGTCATAAACAGTGGCACCTGCATTGCCCCAAAGCTTTTTGTTCGCCGCTTTGAGTGTATCCAAAATGATAAACTCTTCAGTACCTGGAATTGGCTGATAGGATTTTGAAGGGATATCGTAATATTTCTTTTTACCGTTTTCTACCTTATAGAATGAATCGTTTCCGGCTGAAAGCATCTCATGGACCCAAGCAGCTGCTTTTTCACCGGCAGCTTCCATTTTTTCCACGGTATCTTTTACACCAAGGATGTCCCATGTTTCGAAGGGACCCAATTCCCAGCCAAATCCTGCAGAGACCGCTTGGTCTATTCTATACAGTTCATCGGAAATTTCAGGGATTCTGTGAGAGGCATATTTGAAAAGGTCATAAAATGAAGCTCTGTAAAATTCACCTGCCCGGTCATCAAAATTGACCAGGAATTTGATTCTCTTTTTGAGGTCATCGATTTCTTTGGAAGCTTCCAAAGCCTTGAACTTTGGCTTTTCGGCATCTTTGTATTCAAAAGTCTTGAGATCCAATTCTTTGAGTTCCTTGCTGCCATCTTTGTGACGGATCATCTTGAAATAACCCTGTCCGGTTTTATCTCCCCACCATTTATTGTCATAAAGTACTTTTACGATATTGGGCAATTGGAATTTATCCCTTGATTCATCATGGGTAAGGGTTTTGTACAGGTTGTTGGCCACATTTACGGTAGTATCCAAACCAACTACATCCATGGTCCTGAAAGTAGCCGACTTTGCCCTGCCTATGATAGGTCCGGTGAGTTTATCCACTTCTGACACTCCCATACCTATTTTTTCAATGGCATGCATTCCTGAAATAATGGCATAAACACCAATCCTATTGGCAATAAAAGCAGGTGTATCTTTACATAACACTGTTTCTTTGCCCAAGAACCTGTCTCCATAATCCATCAAGAAATCGATGATGTCAGGATTGGTTTTTGGTCCCGGTATAATTTCCAATAACCTCAAATAACGAGGCGGATTGAAAAAATGTGTTCCGGCAAAATTTACCTGAAAATCCTCTGATCTTCCCTCGCACATCAGATGCATTGGAATCCCTGAGGTATTGGAAGTAATCAAAGTTCCAGGTTTTCTATACTTTTCTACTTTCTCAAAAAGTGACTTTTTGATATCCAACCTTTCCACTACTACTTCAATGACCCAATCAAAATCTTTGATCTTTGGAAGGTCATCATCAAAATTTCCTGTAGTTATCCTGGATACAAAAGCCGCATCATAAAGAGATGCAGGTTTTGATTTCAAGGTACTATCCAAAGCTGAGTTGACCAATCTGTTTCTGACAGCTTTGTCTTCGACAGTCAGTCCCTTTTTCTTTTCCTCTTCATTGGGTTCATTGGGGACAATGTCAAGCAATAAGACCTGCACGCCAATATTGGCAAAATGGCAGGCTATTCTTGACCCCATCACACCGGAACCCAAAATCGCGACTTTCTTAATTGTTCTTTTCATAAAATTTTTGTTGGATTTAGAGTTCGTACAGATTTTCGTACGCATTGGGGTTTATTGTTTCTGATTGAATATTTTCTATGACTTGATTGATCTTTTGGAATACCATAAAGAAGTCATTCAATTCTTGTTCACTGACCACTTCCCGTACCTGTTCATTGAATTCCATGATGGTTTTGACGGATATTTCTTTTTTTCGCTTTCCTTCCGGTGTCAGGAAAATCCTAACAGAACGTTTGTCTATAGGATCGGGCTTTCGGAAAATCAACTCTTTTTCTTCCATGCTTTTGAGCATCCTGGTCAGGCTTCTGGCTTCCAATCCCATCAAAGGGGCAATCTTGGTGGCTGGAGTACCTTCCTTGGAATTGATGTTGATCAATACAAATCCGATGGCTGTGGTAAAATCTTCCTGAACAGCTTGTTGATTATACATCCTCGATATGGCATGCCATGCACTCTTTATGTGATAATCTACTGTTTCTTCGCGCTTCATAGGTATAATTTTAATACGACTAAGTTAAGAAAAATATTGTATGCATGCATACTAAATACAAAAAAAGTTATGCATGCATAATAAATTAATCAGATATAATAATGACATAAAAAAAACTATATTCTGAATATTTACAGAGTATAGTTTATATAATTGGTCAATAAGGAATTTACTTCAAAAAATCAAAATCATATTTCGAATAATTTAATTCATATATATAAACAATGATGCCAGTAAAATTGTAATTCGATATAATTCATGGCAGGACCCTAAAATGTCCGGTACTTCGGTCTTCTGTCTTGCCTGAAATAGGATATTGGGTAACTGGCAAAGAAGCGTATAACCATATTATCATTCCTAACTATACAGCTCCTCAATTTCTTTGGCAAATTTTTGATGGATAACTTTCCTTTTCAATTTCATGGTAGGCGTTAACTCTCCCGTATCGACTCCCCATTGAGCATTGAGAACTTTGAATTTTTTGACCTGTTCCCATTTTCCAAAATACTTGTTGAGTTCTTCAATTTCTTTTTGGAATTTATCAAGAATTTCAGGCTTTTTAAGCATTTCTTCATCGGAAGTATAGGGTATGTCCTTGTGTTTACACCAATCCATCAATCCTTGTAGACTTGGCACAATCAAAGCTGCAGGAAAATTTTTATTTTCTCCCACTACCATAACCTGATCGATTACAGGAGATTCTTTATACTTATTCTCCATAGGCTGTGGAGCAATATATTTCCCTCCTGAGGTTTTGAACATCTCCTTTTTCCTATCGGTAATCTTGAGATAATTATCCTTATCCAATTCCCCTATATCACCTGTATGAAACCATCCATCCGGCTCAAGTACTTCAGCAGTCAGATCGATTTGCTTATAATATCCCTGCATGATATTTGGTCCTTTGGCCAGGATTTCACCATCAGCAGCGATCTTAACCTCTACATCCTTGACAAGTTTTCCAACCATACCAATTCGAATATCCTTGTGGTTACAAATTGATGCAGATATCACGGGGGAAGTTTCAGTCAAGCCATAGCCTTCGCAGACCGGAATCTGCGCTGACCAAAATACTCTTGCCAATCTTGGCTGTAGTGCAGAAGCTCCGGAATTGATCTGCATGATGTTTCCACCTAATGCTTCTCTCCACTTACTGAAAATAATTTTATTGGCCATTTTCAACTGAAAATTATACCAGGCTCCTTGATCTTTGGTGGGTTCGTATTTCAATCCCAAGTTAAGCGCCCAGAAAAACAATGATTTTTTTACTCCGGTAAGTTCGTAACCTTTAGAAACGATCTTATCATAAACCTTTTCCAATAAGCGCGGCACGGTATTGAAAACATGTGGTTGAATCTCTTTGAGGTTATCTCCAATGGTTTCCATATTTTCTGCATAGTAGATGGAAATTCCCATGTACAAAAAGCAGAAAGAACCTGTTCTCTCGTAAATATGACACAAAGGGAGAAAACTTAGGGCCTTTCCAATACCCTTTGAAACAATAATCCGGTCTTCAATGGCAAAAAGATTATGGATTACATTACCATGGGTCAACATTACCCCTTTTGGACGACCGGTGGTGCCTGAGGTGTAAATTATGGTAAAAAGATCATTGGTCTTGATGGTTTCTTTTGTTGAATCAAGTTCTGCAACATTACCTGATTCTCCTGTTTGCATAAAATCTTCCCAATATTCACAGCCCTTTATTTTATCAAAAGAAAAAATCTGCACATCCATTTCCTTGGATGCTTCTTTTGCTTTTCCATAAATTTCCTCATCTCCTACAAATACTTGTTTTACTTCTGCATGGTTGAAAATATAATTATAATCATCTGCGGATATGGTAGGATACATGGGAACAGATATGGCCCCAATTTGCTGTAATGCCAGATCAATAAAATTCCATTCAGGTCTGTTATTGGAAATGATAGCAACTTTATCATTCTGATGGATCCCTGATTTTAAAAATGCAAGACTCAAATTGTCTACAATTGATTTCAGATCTCTAGAAGAATATTTTTTCCATTGGCCATCTATTTTTTGCGCCAAAGCATCTTCTTTATCATAATTGGCAATCTGATAATTGATCAAATCAAATAGTCTGCTGATCTGCATAATTATTTTGGGTTAGGGACAGAACGTCAAATTATGAAAAAGACCTCATTTATCCAAAACCCATTCTTAGAGGTTTATGCACAGCTTTATATTTATATTATTTTATTTAATTAAATAAAACTATTAAAGTTATTAAGGTGTGGATTTGTGGGTAAGTATTTGCCTTTCATTAATCAACACTGATGATTGGTTTTATGGATCATCTATTCACAATCTCTTAACATTACTTATTGTGTTAAGCTATTGGATTTGAATTGATTATTAAAGAGATCACAATTTGTGTGGATTAGTTAGGAATAGATAATCAGGTATAAGTTTGTGTTCACTGAAATGTTTATAAGTGTGGATGATGTACTAGTTATCAATTGGGTTTTTCTATTTGTTAAATAATCGATGTTCTTTTGAGTATAAGTGTCAGGTTATACCCAAGTTATTATTGTGTTTCCACACGTAATCGTCTAGTTGTCTACATTAATTTCTTCGATTATTTTTTCATTTGAATCTTTTTGTAGCGAATTATTTCCCAGTCCTACGGCTTTATTCGGTTCAATAGTCACTTCTAGTATCCAACCTGCTCTTATTGTAGTATCTCTTGAATTTTCATCATTAGGGTTTTCGAGATAATATATTGGTTCTGCCTGCCTATTTTCCATTAAATTAGACGTATCCCAACGTTTGTTATTATTGTTATCTATTATTGCCCTAATGTAATAAACGCCCGGTTCAATATTATTGAATATGGTCTCATTGGAATCGATAAGGTATTTTTCAGCTATAATTTCGTCCTTTTTATTTAAAATTTGAAGGATTATTGGTAACTCTGTCGTGTTAACTTTTACTTTTACTTCCTCTGCAAGAGATTCTGCATTAAGCTTTTTATACGCGGCTTCTAATTTATTTTCATTGTATACGCCTTCTATATCTTTAAATGTTGAATCTGAAGCGTAAAAATTAAATGATTCATTGCTAATTGAGTCTGGTATCGGTAAAGCAATTGTTAATAAGGTTCTGTCGATACTGTCCTTGAAGTAAGTATATTCCTTTTTGATCTGGATAATAGATGCTGTATCATACTTGAATATCAAAGAGTCATAATTAATCTCATTTAGAGGTTTATTGAATTTAATATCCAATGAAAGTTCGCTGATAAAGCTTTTTGGTCCCTGAATAGAAGGTTCCAATTTCTCTTTTGCTCTATCACTTTCCTCAAATTTGGCATAAATCAGTGTGTCTATTTTGTAGCCAACAGAATCTACCAGATTCAATTGAATGGCTGTACTGTCATTTTGTAGTTCTGTATGATAAAAACGTATGATTTTTTCATTTTTTCTAAAAAAGATTTTGTGATTGATATCTTCATGTTCAATATTAATTTCTACTGGAAATTTGCTCACCACGACATCAAAATTATTGCCAACTGCTGCTCTGCGATTGATTTTGAATTCAGAAATGTCTGATTTAGAAATATAGAATTGGACACCTGAAATATCTGTGGTTATATTTATGGTATCTCCTAAAAAACCGTAGGCTTCCAATTTTTCCTCTGCTTTGAGTGAATTATTTGAATCATGCCATGCATATGCCAAAAATTCACCTGCTTTTATGTTTGTTATATTGAAGTTGCCAACAGAGTCTGCCTGCCCGATATAATAGGGTGGTGCGGTTAAGATATCAGTAGTATCACCCAATGCATAAAGCCCAACAAGGACATCTTTCATCAACTTTTCTTTTTGGGGAAATATATAGGATACATTTCCGGAGAAGGTAAGACTGTCTATTGTAGGTCCTGTCGAGAAAACCAATTTCAGGTTATCCGGCACATTATTTTCTGTAATGTCTTTGATAGTTTTTTGAAAGTTAAATACATAAGTTGTACTGTCTTCCAATTCTTGATTGAGTTTTAGAATAACTTTGTTTTTGATGGCAGTTACCTCCATTTCTTCTTTTTTGATTCTTGGAGTAATGATGATTTGTTTGTTAGGATTCTCTACTTTGACATATTCGTCAAATTCCAGTTCAATGGTTCTTGGTTTAATATTTAATGATTCATTTCTAGGAGTAATTGATAATAATTCTGGTGGTTCTTCATCTTTTGGACCGCCCATTGGTGTACTTTGTTTTGCACAGGATACTAGTAATATAATAATATATATAGTAAATAAATATTTAAAATATTTCATTTTTTCTTTAAAACAAATAATAAACTTGAATAATTGTTTTCATTATTTTTCGCCCATTTATTGGATAAATACCCCTTTTTAAATCCGCTAATAAAATGTTTTATTGAATTTTCTCCGGGGTTCTTGTATTTTTCACTTAACAGGGATACGTAGAAACTATCAAACCTCATGGGTTTTATTTCTACTATTTTCATATCTATTTCTGTTGCAAACCTTTCCATGCTATCAATGTCAAAATGATATAAATGTCTTGGTACATCATATGCAGCCCAATTCGTATCATAATAGTGGGAATCAAAAGATTTTACATTGGGTACTGCTATAATTAAAGTTCCGTATTTCTTAAGTTGTTTTGCTAGGCTTTTCCCTGTTTTTCTCAAATCATGTATATGTTCCAAGACATGAAATAAGGTGATGATATCAAATTTTTTGTCTTTTTTTATTTCCTCTAAAGATTCAAAAACTTTGATTTTTTTTTGATGAGTTATTTCCCGTGCAATGGGATTGGGTTCAATGCCTGTTACTTTCCATTGTTGCCTCATGGCCTCTTTTAAAAAATACCCTGTTCCGCATCCTATATCCAATAATTTACCTTTAGATGGATTGATCCGATTGATCAGCTTGACTTTGCTTTTGATCGTTATTTTTCTGACTATTTTGTAGAGAAAGTTGGTTAGATTGTTTGATTTGTTTTGATGTGATATATAATCTTTTGATTCGTAATATTTTCCTATTTCTTCAAGTCCCGGTCTAGGATTTGTGAATATGAGTTTACAGGTTCTGCATTGGCATAATAAAAAATTCTCCTTGCTGATAGCATGGTCTTTTATTTCTTTGTGATTAAGAAAAAGCCCGCTTTTGCAGAGCGGGCATTTGGTTAATCTTTCTTTAGACATTATCTTCCTAGATATACTGTTAAAATAGAGAGATCTGCGGGTGATACGCCGCTTATTCTTGAGGCTTGGCCCAGGGTCTCAGGTTTTACCTTGTGAAGTTTTTGTTTCCCTTCGGCTGAAAGTGCCGGTATAGACAAATAATCAAAACTGATAGGAATTCTATAATTCTCCATATTATTGAGTTTTTCGACCATTTGTTGTTCCTTCTCAATATAGCTTTCATACTTGATCTGAATTTCTGCTTGTTCCAATACCTCTTTTTTATATTTTGAGAGGTATAGTTTTAATTCTTGATCTAGTTCCATTATTTGATTAAGGCCTAACTGAGGTCTTTTCAGCAGCTTTTCTATGGAGACTTTCTCTTTGATTGTTGCAGTTTCATACCCTTCTAACCCTTCATTGATGATATCGGGAGAAAGCTTTTTCTGTTTTAAATCATTGACCAATTTGGCGGTGTCAGATTTCTTGTCGAGCATTTTTTCAAGCCTTGAATCATTTGCTAAGCCAATTTGATGTCCCATCTGAGTAAGCCTTAGATCCGCGTTGTCTTGTCTTAACAGTAGTCTAAACTCTGCCCTTGAAGTAAACATTCTATAGGGTTCTTCTGTACCTTTATTGATCAAGTCATCAATAAGTACACCTATATATGCATCAGACCGCTTCAACAAGAAAGGCTCATATTCTGCTATTTTTCTTGATGCGTTAATGCCTGCTATCAATCCTTGAGATGCGGCTTCTTCATATCCGGTAGTCCCGTTGATTTGACCGGCGAAGAAAAGATTTTCTATCAATTGAGTTTCTAATGTTAATTTCAATTGTGTCGGTGGAAAGAAATCGTATTCTATGGCATAGCCTGGTCTGAACATTTTTGCATTTTCGAAACCTTCAATTTTTCGCAATGCTGCATATTGTACATCTTCAGGAAGAGAAGTTGAGAAGCCGTTTACATAGATTTCTACTGTATTCCACCCTTCGGGTTCGACAAAAATTTGATGCCTCTCTCTTTCTGCAAATCGATTGATCTTATCTTCAATAGATGGGCAATACCTAGGCCCAAGTCCTTGTATTCTACCATTAAACATAGGTGAACGATCAAATCCTGTCTCTAATGTTTTGTGCACCTCTTTATTGGTATAGGTAATCCAACAGGTTCTTTGCTTTGTAAGAGGCTTGGTTTCGTCTGAATATGAGAATTTTTCCGGATTTTCATTTCCATATTGGATTTCCATTTTCGAATAATCCAAAGACCTTCCGTCAACTCTGGGAGGTGTTCCTGTTTTCATTCTTCCTGCCTCAAAGCCCAATTGAACCAACTGTTCTGTTATGCCTTTAGCCGCCGCTTCACCGGTCCTACCCCCACCAAATTGTTTTTCTCCTATATGTATGATGCCATTTAGGAACGTTCCATTTGTAAGCACAACACTTTTGCTTTGTATTTCTAGACCTATTCCTGTTTTGACACCACAAACTCTGTTGTTTTTTATAACAAGTCCACTGATCATTTCTTGCCAAAAGTCAACATTTGGAGTATGTTCTAGCGCCAATCTCCATTCCTCTGCAAACCTCATTCTGTCGTTTTGTGATCTTGGGGACCACATGGCAGGACCTTTTGATCTGTTCAGCATACGGAATTGAATCATTGACTTATCTGATATGATTCCGGATAAGCCCCCAAGTGCATCAATTTCCCGGACGATTTGTCCTTTCGCCACACCACCCATTGCAGGATTACAGGACATTTGGGCAATCGTATTCATGTTCATGGTGCAGAGCAGCACCTTTGAACCCATCATTGCGGCAGCGTGCGCAGCTTCACAGCCTGCATGTCCTGCCCCTACCACGATCACATCGTATATTGGAAACATAATTAATTTTTTTGTTAGTGTTTCACGTGAAACATTTCTCTTGTGGAAGCTATATTAATTTTGATCTGTTCCACGTGAAACATTAAATTGTTGATAGAGTAAAATGGAATTATCTTCCATTTCGTTCATTAGCTTTTTGTCTTCTTTACTTTTGTCTTTGTATCCCATCAAATGCATTAGTCCGTGACTCATGACTCTTAGAATTTCTATATTTATGGCATTATTTAATTTTTCAGCATTTTCTTTAATTCTCTCAATGCTGATAAAGATATCGCCTTCAATGGTGTTTTTTTCTTCAGAATTATCAAATGTAATGATGTCTGTATAAGTATTGTGATTTAGATATTCCAAATTGATTTTGTACAGATATTCATCTGAACAGAAAATATAATTGAGATCTAATATTCGGTACCCTTGTTTTTCTGCGATGACTTTTAGCCATCTTTTATGCTTGTTTTTTTCCTTTAGAGAAAATTTGATGTCTTCTTCAAAAAATTGTATTGCCATTTACATGTAAAAGGTTAAAATTGTTTTTCTTCCCAAATCTTCGAATTTTACTTCATCTGATAAATGCTTCATGATGAAAATGCCTCTTCCACCAGCTTTTTCAAGATTTTCCGTGGATGTTGGATCTTCTAAATGGTCATAGTCAAAACCTGTTCCTTCATCTTTGATCACAAATTTTACTTGATTGTCATCGAGGTGTAATTCAAGATCTACTTTTTTTGAACCATCCAAACTGTTGCCATGTACAATAGCGTTGGTGACGCATTCTGTTACAGAAATCATAATGTTTCCATAAATATCCTCGTTGATAGAGAATTTTTCCCGTGCATTGTCAATAAAGCTTTCTATGATTTTTATATTCTCAATGAGAGAAGGGATTGAAATTTTTATAGATTTCATGAATCTTTTATGGCTAATTTGTTTAATACTTATATTATTCAATTATCAATCTCCATTAATATGGGACAATGATCTGAATGATATGCTTCAGGTAATATGATTGATTTTTTGATCCGTTTTTTCATTGGCAAAGTGGCCATATGGTAGTCAATTCGCCAACCCAAATTTTTACCCCTAGATCCTGCCCTATAACTCCACCAAGTGTAATGATGTGGGTCCTGATTGAATAACCTAAAACTATCCTCAAACCCTGATTCAGTAAATTTATCCATCCAGGCTCTTTCTTCAGGCAAAAATCCTGATGAATTTTTGTTTGAAACGGGATTATGGATGTCTATTGGTTTATGGCATATATTATAATCTCCACTCAGAATCAAATTAGGAATTTTTTGAATCAAATCCTGTGAATATCCATAAATATCATCCAAGAATTGATATTTGAAGTCTTGTCTGATATCTCCGGTAGTTCCTGATGGAAAATAAGCAGATATAAATGAAAATGAATCAAAGTCTGCTCTTAAGATTCTCCCTTCGTTATCATAGTTGGATAATCCTACTCCATATTCTACATGTTTGGGTTTTGTTTTACTTAGAATTGCAACGCCACTGTATCCTTTTTTTACCGCCGGTAACCAATATATGTGGTATCCCAGGTCTTCAAATATTGAGCTGTCTATTTGGTTTAGTTCAGCTTTTACTTCCTGTAATCCTATGATGTCAGGGTTTGTAGCCTTTAGCCAATCCAAAAACCCTTTGTTTAGTGCTGCTCGGATGCCATTAACATTATAGGATACGATTTTCATTGATCTAGGATGCTTTAATTTGTGTCTTCTATTTATTTGATTTCAATTTGAAATTCCTGTTCAAAATATTCCAGCACTTGTATTTTCAATAGTTTTTCCTGTTCCAACATATTGAAATGCGGAAGTTTTTTTATCAATTTCCAGTGTGGCCACCCATCTTGGTCAATATAATCCAACTCATAGAATCCAGCCAAACTTAAAACTTTGCATATAGCAATATGCATGAGGTCTTGCTTTTGTTCTTTGGAAAAGTTTTTATTTCCCTGACCCAACTCCTGAACGCCAATCAGGAACAAAACCCCATTTAGGTCAGAAGGTTTTTTGCCTACAAGGTCATTAATTCCCAGTAGGAGTTTGCCCCATCTTTTTTCCAGATCAAGATCTTTTTTAAGCATTTGTATTTTTTTCTTCTTCTAATAATTCCCAATATTCTGCAGCTCTTCTTAAATGTGGTATCACAATAGATCCTCCTATAATGGTTGCAATGGAAAATACTTCGAAAACCTCCTCTTTGCTCAATCCAGCTTCATAGGATTTCCCCAAATGATATTTGATGCAGTCGTCACAGCGCAAAACCATCGAGCAAGCCAATCCAATCATTTCTTTTGTCTTGACATCTACAGCTCCTTCCGCATAGGTATTGGTGTCCAAATTGAAAAAACGTTTGATGACTTTGTTGTCAGCCGCCATGATTTTTTCGTTCATTTGGCTTCTGTAGCTATTGAATTCTTCTATTAAATTCATTAAATTTTATGGAGGTTTTAGTTAACCTGCAAATATAACAGGTATTTATTCTCAATCAGTTCTAACAAGCCATTTTGCAAATGCGTTTCCCAATTTTTGAAGATTTTTTGGCATTGGTCTTCCCAAAGACCTGCTGTCTCTGTAAAAGAAGTCTCTTTGACTTTGAGAATCAGCTTTGTAAAATTTGTATAGCAAACTTACCCATTACCAATTATCACCTCAGGCCTTATAACAATGAGCTTGTCACTAAGATCATGGGCCTTACTCAACCCAATCTAGTGATGTCATTTTTGAGGTTTACAAAAAAAGGCGTCAGTCAAAGTTTGCTGCATCAATTGAAATATAAAAACAAACCTGAGATAGGGGTAGAGTTGGGAAAAATCTACGGGTCAATATTACGTTCAAATAACTTTCAGAATAATTGGGATGAGATAACTCCGGTTCCTTTGCATCCCTTGAAACAAAAGAGAAGAGGTTATAATCAAAGCGAACAATTTGCCAAAGGTCTTTCTGAATCTTTGGATATTCCGGTTAATATTTCCTTGGAAAGAATACAGTTTACAGAAACACAGACGAAGAAATCCAGAATTGAAAGGATTGAAAATGTGGCTGAAGTTTTTGAAATTAGAAAGGATAGTCAGTTAGAAGGAAAACGCATTTTATTGGTAGATGATGTAATGACTACAGGAGCGACTTTGGTTTCCTGTGCCAATATGCTTTATGGCCAAAAAGTCAAGACGGTGGATTTAGCGGTAATTGCCGCTGGTAAAGTCTAAAAAATACTGGATAGAAAGTACCTCAATCTTTTGATGAAGTACGCATAAATCACCAACTGCCTCCTGCACCACCACCTCCGAATGATCCTCCACCGAAGCCTCCAAATCCACCGCCTCCACCAAAGGAACCTCTTCCTGATGAAAAATCTCCAAATTTTCCTCTACTTCCACCTTTGAGCATATTGGCGAGCATGATGGTGGTAAATAAGTCTATTCCGCCTCCTTTACCCCCCATATGGTTATTGTTGTCTTTTTTGTTTCTAATTAAGGGTAAGATAACAAACAAGAAGATGATGATTAAAAAGAATATGAGTGCACCTCCGTGTTCACCTGATGAGGCCATTTCTTCTGCCTTATACTCACCGGAAGCCAATTTAAAAATCATATCAGTAGATTTGTCTAATCCGGCATAATAGGATTCCATCCTAAAATTTGGGACGATTAATTGGTCAACAATTCTTTTGGCCAAAATATCCGGTATGACTCCCTCCATACCATAGCCCGTCGCAATGAAAACCTTCCTATCATTCATTGCTGCCAGGATCAAAATGCCGTTGTCAAGGTCTTTTTGACCTATGCCCCACCTATCTCCTAATTGGAAGGCGTAGTCGCTGATATCATAAGGTCCTATTGAGCGGACCATGACAATAGTGACTTGGGTGGAAGTACTGTCATTATAAGCCACTAATTTTTGCTCTAATTTCAAAACTTCATCTGAGGATAAGGTATTTGAAAAGTCGTTGACCAATTTGGGAGGGCTAGGGACCGGAGGGAAATCGTCTTGTCCAAAAAGCGGCAGGATCAATAATTGTAGAAAAAGGAGAGTTAAGAGTAATTGTAATTTATAGACCATTATGTTTTTATCCAAAAGAGATTTCATCAGGAAGTTCATTGATATCACCTTTTTGTTCATAAGGGAAATGAGCTTTTAATTGCAGTCCGCACATTTCTATACCAATTCTCAGGCCTTCAGTAAAAGCACCTTTTTTAAATTCAAGTAGCATGCTATCCTTGATATTTTCCCAGAAGTCAGTTGGAACGGCATGATTGATTCCGCTGTCTCCAAGAATGGCAAATCTATGATCTTCTACAGCCAAATAGAACAATACAGCATTCCTATCTTGCGTTTGATGCATTTTTAGGGTTTCAAAGACCTCTGCTGCCCGGTCCATGACATCTCCTGAGCAATGATTTTCAATATGAACCTGTATTTCTCCGGATGTTTCGCGTTCAGCTGCTTGAATGGCAGCAATGAGCCTATCTCTGTCTTCCTGAGAAAATAATTTTTCTGCCATAATTGCTAAAATTGAACTGATGGGGCTGTTTCTGCACCCTGAGCTGCCTCGAAATATCCCTTTCTTTCAAATCCATACCAACCTGCAAAGATGTTGTTTGGGAATGTTCTTAAGTTGGAATTATAGGATTGTACGGATTGGTTGAAATTTCTTCTTGCTACTGCTATACGGTTTTCTGTCCCTTCCAGTTGGGCCTGAAGTTCCAAAAAGTTTTGATTGGCTTTCAGGTCAGGATACCTTTCTACCGTGACTAGAAGTCGACTGAGTGCTCCGCTCAACTGATCTTGGGCCTGTTGGAATTGTGCAATATTTTCAGGTGTAAGGTTATCGGCATTCAGATTGATGGATGTTGCTTTGGATCGGGCTTCAATTACGCCGGTTAAGGTTTCCTGCTCAAAATCCGCATATCCTTTGACTGTATTGACCAAATTGGGAATGAGGTCCGCCCTTCTTTGGTATTGGGTTTCTACTTCTGCCCACTGTCCATTGATGGTTTCTTCATTTTGCACAAACATATTGTACACCCCCACTGCTTTGGTATACACGAATATTCCTACTACAGCAATGATGAGTATTGGGATTAATGCTTTTTTCATATTTTAAGGTTTTATTAATTGCCAATGCAAAGGTAGAATAATACAAGAGAATTAGCCTGTTATTATTATTTGCAATTTTTCTTAGTTTTCTACGGGATGGTAGGACTTTAAGTTATTGAGATAAATATAGAATGTTGTTCCCTCACCAACTGTGCTTTCAATTTCTAAGTTACCATCATGTGCACGGATTTGCTCTCTTACGAGATATAAGCCGAGTCCTTTTCCGTCTACATGAGAATGAAATCTTTGATACAATCCAAAAAGCCGGTCTTTGTACCTTTCTAAGTCTATTCCAATACCATTGTCCCTGAACTCAATAACCGTATACTCTTTTTGAAGATAGGTTTTAATTTGAATGATCGGATTTCTTTCCGGATGTCGGTATTTAATGGCGTTGGTGGTCAGGTTGATCAGAAAATTTTCCAGATGGGAGTAAATATAATTGATGTTTGGTGCCGCAGAAAAATCACTTTGGATTTTTGTATCGGACTCTTTGAATTGCTTGGAAAGGCTTTTTTCAAGATTTTTAATCAACTTTATAAAACTTATCTGTTCTATTTTTGGAAGTTTATTTTTCTTGATGGAAACCACTTCGATCAAGTCCTCCAATGTACTGTGCAGGATATCAGTAGATATTTTTAGATTATCTATGACTTCTCTATTTTCAAAGTCTGAGGGATCAGCAATATTATACAGGTCCAAAAGTGAAGAAATATTTACAATAGGCGCACGGAGATTGTGGGAAATGATATAGGCAAAACGCTGTAATTCTTCATTTTGTGATTTTAGATCCCTTATCAACTGTTCTCTTTCCGATTCAGCTGTTTTGATTTCGGTAATATTCTGTGAAACCAATAGAATTCTATCTATCTGCCCAGAACTATTGATCAAAGGGACTCCATTTTTCAATAAGTATTGCTTGCCTTTCATTGTCTCAAACACTACAGATTCTCCTTTGAGTACTTTTTTAAAGTAAGCTTTTACAAGTTTAGCTTCTTTAGGCTCATGAGTAAGCAAATAGGAAGTACCGATCAGATTATTGGGGTCAATACCAAGAGATTGATAGCCTTTGCCGTCGGTATAGACATAATTAAACTCCCTGTCCAAGACAGCAATGATGCCTTTAGGAAAATTTTCTGCAATACTTCTAAATAGTAATTCTGAGGAAATGAGTCTTTTTTCAAAGTAAATCCTACTTAATTCGGCGCCTATTCTGTCTGAAAGTACCCTCAACAAACCTGATAATCCAGCACTATATGGTTGTGATTTTTCATCCATCAAGACCAAAATTCCCAATCGGTTATTTTCCATATCGGTAATAGGAATACCTAAATAGGTGGAAATTTTCTTCTCTAGTAAAACCTTATCATTGGGAAACTTTTGGAAAGCGTCGCTTTGGATGATGTAAGGAGCATTGACATTCAAACAGTGTTCACATGGAGTACTCTCAAGTTTATAACTGAAATTCTCCACCTTCAATCCACGCTTATAAAATGAAAGGGTATTGGCTGTTTTGTTTTTATCATTGATTTCAGCAATGAAGCAGTAAGACATTTGGAGTTTTTCTGACAAATATGCTGTAAGTTCATCGAAAAAAGCCTGCCCACTGTATTTGGAAGTTCTTTCAGTTAGGCTTGAAAGGATGTTTGAAACATATTGCTCCTCGCCGATATCCTCCAAAATGGCCTGAAAAATTCTTCCATCATCCACAGATTTGGCATTAACCCTCAAATGAAAAAGTTTATTGTTGAAGAAACTGATATAAGGCCCTTCATAGTAACCATAACCCATATCGATACTGTCCTTATAAGCTTCGATTATGGGATGGTCCTTTATGAGTTCAAAAATGTTTTTGCCAATCAATGCGTCCCTATTCTTAACTTCTATTTTTTCCAGGAACATTTTGTTTACATCTTGTATAAACCCGTTTTTATCATACTGGAAAATAGGTAGTGGATTTTCCTCAAAAAGTGTTTTATACTTGCTTAGATTCAGGAAAGATTCAGTCTCCTTTTGTTTGGTATAGGTAAAATCCACAAAAAACCCTGCCCAAATAGAATCATTTTTATACTTTTTTAATCTGTTAGAAGCGCCATAGATCCATTTGATGTTGCCTGAAGGCGTAATTATCCGAAAATAGGACTCAAACTTTTGATCCTTAATAAAAGCTTCTTTATCTGCTTTAATGACATTTTCAAGATCATCCGGATGGATCAAATTTTGGAGGTTCATGTCATCCTCCATGATTGCAAATGCATCAAGTTCAAACAAACTGTAGCTACCCTCACTTACAAAAATGAATTTACGGCTTCCATCAGGAAAGGATTTCAATAAATAAACCATTCCGGGTACCACACCTGTTAATTCATCGAGAACCGTTTTGTGTTCCAATAGGTCTTTTTCGATCTCTTTGAGGGCGGTGATATCAGTTATAATTCCAAGGACCAATTTTTTATTACCTCGTTCTTCTGCAAAATTTTTGTTCTCATCCTGTACGTATATAAAATGGCCTTCACTATGCAGAATTCTATAGACTAACTTGGAATAATGCTCAAAACCTGAATCAAAATAATGTCTGTCTTCGGGATGTATCAGGTTGATCCAATCTTTACCTTTTAATCTAGAAAAGAAATGAGAGGGATATCCAAGTATTTTTTTTAAACCTCCTGAAAATATAAAATAGTCTTCCTCAAGATCATATTCATAGTAAATCAGGTTGTTTTTCTTTTCGGTATCATACTCCCCCGATGATCCATATACTAATTGAAGTAAAATAAAATTTTTGGAAAGCTGCTGTTTGGTTAGGTATAAATGCTCAGGGAATATCGTCAGGATTTCGGATTCTTCTCTATGTGCGAATTCCGAAAAATCATCTTTATCGAGAAAATCGAATTTGGAAATAAAATAATTCTTCCAATCTTGAATGGTATTGAGATTATTTCCCCCCTCCAATCCCAAAAATACTTTGTCTTTGGTATTGTCCATTAACCATGAAAATTTGATGTTTTCGACAGGGGAAGATGGAGATATCAGAACATTGATTAAATAGGATCGGTCTTCTTGTGCAATGACATACCCTTCAAGTTGGACAAATCTGAAATATTTTTTCTTCCATACCAGAGGGCAGGAAATCTTATCCCCGCTTCCCATAATTTGAAACAAGTATTCAAAGAATGGATTGGGAATTGTCGGGAAAATTTTTTCAAAAAATGCTTCTTCGTAAAATTTTTCGCCTTTATCTAATATTGATCGTACTTCTGAAGAAATATAGAGCAGTTCGTATTTGCCGTCTTCATACCTTTTGTACGTAAACAATATATTTTTTAATGAATCTTTTGGGCTTTCAGACATCATTTAAATAAATGAAATACATATATGGCTTTTGCTGATTTTTGATTTTGTTTGATAATACTATTCCCAAATATACTATACTTGGAATATATCTTATTCCTAACATGTCATATTTCCTCGATTAGGAAAACCGCTTAGGTTTTAAAAACTAAATCATAACCGGATAGAGATACAAGCAAGATTAATTCAGGTAATTGTTTTATTATGATTAAGATTGGACAAATTGGCGTTACTTAGAAACCAAGACTAATAGATGCTTTAAAGCTACCAAAAAAAGACTAAATCTGTCTTTTGAGTTTGAATTTTACTTCTTTTAATTCAAAATTTTCAGGATTTTCGTCAATATACCTTTTCAAGATAAGTGTTATTTCTCGACCTTCTTCAGACCTAAAAATTTTGATTAAGTCCGATAGCTCCCAAAAATCCAACGGAATAGTATTGATACTTACAAATTCGTCATTTGCCCGGGCACCGGCCTGGTAAGCAGGTGAACTTTCTCTTACTTCAGAAATATAAAATCTTTTTTCTTCACCAGGTATTACACGTGCCGTTATTCCGCTCATATCATATTCAAATGGTTCATGAAAAGTTGAACCTTTTTTGATATAGATCTTTTCCCTTGCATAATCGAGAATGATATTCATCCTTCCCAATAATTCAGAACCAAGACTTCCTTGTCTCCCGCTGTCTTTAATAACATAACTGAATTCTGTCTCATCAGGAAATGAAGTAATGAGGTTACTGAACTTCAGATTACTTAATTTTATCCTACGAGTTCTTGCCACAAACCCATACAGATCACCTCCCAATGATCTTCCAAGGTCACTTTCAAGATGTTCTTTTGGTAAAATAATCTGATCTGAAGTCTCTCTGTTCAACAATAGACCATGATTGGCACCTGTGTCTATCAAGAGTTTTACCTCCAATTCAGCCACGGCGTTTTGTTTGACTTTTGCTTGAATATATGGTTTGCTGTTTTCAATTTTGATCGGTAATTTTCTAAATCCGAAGGGTTTCCTTTTGAATGCATCTGATCGGTAAAATGATATAACCCCCTCATCATAATCAATCTTTACTGGGTTGTACTTAAAAAACTCAAAACCGATCACTCCATACACGGGCACTCCGATTACCCGTTCCAATTCCAAAAAATCCTCATCCAAAACAAGTATTGTTTGAAAAATCCCCTCAATTGGCCCCAAATCAAGGTGGTTGGTCGGAGAAACGGAAGCTGTCAATACAGTCTGTCCGTCAGCACCCACTAGGTCTAGCTTTCGAGTATAATTAAGCCCAATTAAATCCCCCAAAGTTTTACTGAATAGAATATTGGTTTTGACGCCTGTATCCAAAAGAAAATTTACAGGAGGACTTTCATTGATAGAAACAGGTAATATGATCAGATTATTGGAGACCAAAAAAGGGATTTCTTTTTTCCTGCTTTCTTCCTTCATATAAAATCCAGGAACCTGCCCAAAGAGGGTTGGTATTGCTGCCAACAAAAAAAGGAAAAGGGAAAAGAATTTTTTTTGCAACATGTGTAATCCTGTTAATTTTGGGTTTTGGCATTAATATAATCATAAATATTATTTCCTGATCAATAGTTTCAATCTATTGATTTGATTTGACCAAAATTTAGTAGCAGGAAAAAATTGTTTGGATTCAAATCAAATTAGATAGTTATAATGTCCTTCACCTATCTATTTATTGAAAAAATCTAAAAAATACCCCATCTTTATTTTTTAGAATCATTTGATATGGCAGAAAAGGCAATAGTAGAAAAAGCAAAGAAAATTTTTGAGAACTTTCTTATCAGACAGGGAAGTAGAAAAACACCGGAAAGGTATTCCGTAATCGATGAGTTATATGCCTTGCCTCAGGACGAACATATAGATGTTGAAGGCTTGTTTTTACTGATGCGAAACAAAGGGTATACCATCAGCCGGGCTACCATCTATAATACTTTAGATCTCTTGGTTGAATGTGGTTTGGCTGTGAAGCATCAGTTCAAAGATAAGGTTGCCCTATACGAACAAGCGTTAACCTACAAGCACCATGACCATCATGTATGTAACCAATGCAGAAAAATCAGGGAATTTTCTGATGAAAGAATTAATTTGATCAAGGAGGCAATGGGTAAGGAATTCCAATCTGCCATCAGCAGCCACTCTCTAGTGCTGTATGGTGATTGTCAGATTCAGAATTGTGAAAACCTCACACTTATATAAACTGACGCTTTTATATTTATAAAGCTTTATAAAATAAGGATTACTCAACCCCCGAAAATTTTTTTATAGATTGGCTTTCTGTACATAAATTGAACAAAAAGAGCAGGATATAAGAGCATGGACAAAAGAAAAAAACCACTTTTAAATGTGATTTCATCCCGGATGATGCTACCCTTTTCTGATTTGATGATTCGGTGTTTGTGTTGCCACTCTTTTAAAAAAAATGGAAGCGCCACTCCTTTGTCCACAAAATAGAATTCCTGATCGGTAGTCTTGTCCTCTGTAATCTCACTCGTCCATTTTTGCTTGAAAAAAATAAAGTTGAGTTCAAGCGTGACTAAATCCCCCTTCTTAGAACCATCAAAGCGTAAAAGCTTCACAGGTGGAAAAGGCGGACTTAATTTTGTAAACAAGCTTTCATTGAAACCTTCTTTTACTTTTAGGTAGTCCTGTTCAACAGGAGTCTCTATATTGATTTTCATGTCAGGTTAATTTTGGTTAGGCTTGTTCAATGTTTAATAAAAAGTCTCTTAAGTTTTTTGAAAGGCAAAGACAAATTGTATATCCAAACATTGTCCTTAACCATAAAAACCTAAGAGACTTTAAATTATATCTTTCAATCAGTTAATTTGTCCTAATTTAATTTTTTGAGGTATTTGAAAAACTCACTGTCTGAGGACAAAATAATGCTTGTATTCTCATCCATTGATTTTTCGAAACTCTCCATCGTCCTTAAGAATTTGTAAAGGTCGACTGCTGTGCGGTTTTTGTTGTATGCAGAAGCATAGATATCCGTGGCTTCGGCATCAGCGCGTCCTTTGATTTCTTCTGCTTCTCTGAATGCATTTGACTGGATTTCGGCAAGGTCTCTCTCTTTGTCTCCTTCAATTTTTCTGGCTTCACCCTGACCTTCTGATCTGAACTGATCTGCAATCCTGTTTCTTTCAGAAATCATTCTGTCGTAAACCCTGTCCCTTACCTCATCCACATAATTCATCCTCTTGAATTTAAAATCCAAAATGCGGACTCCTAAATCAGAGGTTCTCTCATTGGCTTTTTCTAGAACTATTTTTTCAATTATAGCCCTTCCTACCGAGATATCATCCAATTTTTCTATTTCTTCCATAAAAGCTTCTGTGATTTCAGGGTCTCTGTTTGAAGAACGTACGATGTCCAATAAATCATGGCTTGCAATGGCGTTTCTGGTCTCTCCATCCAAAATGTCATCCAGCCTGGATTGGGCCGATCGCTCATCCCGCAATCGGATGAAAAACTGCAAAGGATTGGTGATTTCCCATCTGGCATAGGTGTCGACAAAGATAAACTTTTTGTCTTTGGTAGGCACTTGGTTTTTATTCCCATCCCACTCCAGGTATCTTTTGTCAAAGAACTGCACTTTATTCAAAAATGGAATTTTGAAATTCAATCCTGGTTCTGTCCTTGGGTCTCCTACAGGTCTACCGAATTGGGTTACAATCGCTTGTTGGGTCTCGTCCAGGATATATATGCTATTGGTCAATACCAAAACGGTAATTGCAACCAAACTTATTAAAATTATTCTTTTCGTTCTCATGGGTTGATGGCTTTAGCTCTATCTATATTCAGCAAGGGTAACACATTGTTACCTTTTTCGTCGACAATAATTTTATTACCGATATTTGGCAATATTTTTTCCATTGTTTCCAAGTAAATTCTCTGCTTGGTAACCTCAGGGGCTTTGATATATGCTTCAAACAATGAATTAAATCTGTCTGATTCCCCTTTTGCCCTGTTTACCCTGTTCAGGGCATATGCCTCTGCCAACTGTATGGTTTCAAGTGCCTCGCCCCGTGCCCTTGGAATAACCCGGTTGTATTCAGCTTCAGCCTGATTAATGAGGGTCTCTCTTTCTTGTTGTGCCTCATTTACAGCATTGAAAGAAGGTTTGACTGGCTCCGGAGGATTGACGTCTTGTAGCACGACCTGATCTATGCGTATGCCGTTTTCATATTCATCACATAACTGTTGTAACAAAACTTCTACACTCGAAGCAACTTCCTGCCTGCCTACGGTAAGAACTTCATTGACTGTCCTGTCACCCACTATTTTTCGCATGGATGCCTCTGACATATCTCTGAGTGTTTTTTCAGCATTTCTTACCCTAAATAAATACCTGTATGAATCCACAATTCTATATTGTACCACCCATTCCACATCTGTGAGGTTGAGGTCCCCGGTGAGCATCATGCTTTCATCGCCATAATTTCCACCGGAATATTCACTTCGTTGGGAAGCCTGCGTGGTGCGGAATCCAAATTCCTGCTTTAATTGACGCTGCACAGGAATCTTATACATAGACTCCAAGCCAAAAGGTAAAATAAAACTTAGACCGGGATCCACTGTTCTGTTGTATTTGCCAAGTTGAATGACAACCCCCTCCTCTTCCGGACCTACCGTTTTGGTACTTGTAACTGCCGCCACCAACACCAAGAAACCCAAAACGATTCGGCCAAGGTATTTTTTGATCCAATCTGGATCAATATCGATTTCAAATTTGTTTTCTGCCATATCTATTTTTGGTTTATTCGTTAATATTTCAATCTGGGACTGAAATTAGTTTTATTTTCTAAAAGGTAAGTACAAAAATTAAAAAGAGCGTCAACCAGATCACATCCATAAAATGCCAATAGGTTGTAAAAAGTTGGATTCGCATTTTTTCAAATGGATTGGTCAGCAGGATCAAATGCTTCACTTCGTCTTTTTCTACCCTGCTATATTGATATACCATAATGATCGCAAAGCTCATCGCTCCTACCAAGTGAAATATGTGGATGCCGCTCAAGACATATAAAAAACTCCCACTGGGCAATCCTGTGAAGTCAACACCCATATTACCGAGTTCTCTCCAACCCATAAACTGCAGCCCTGTGAAGATTATCCCAAGAAAAAAGGTCAATAACAAGCTATTCTTAAGTTTGGTTACATCTTCTTCCCTAAAATGCAACATCATTTTGCTGACGGTATATCCACTGATAAGAATGATCAAAGAGCTTAAAATAAATGATTTTGGCATTTTAAATTTGACACCTTCCATCACGGAGGTATCCGAAGACAGAAATGCTACCGTCATAAAAAGAAAAATGAGACCACTTCCAAACATGCCCAGATAAAGCAGGGTCTGATAAGGATGCATATTTTCTATTCTCTGAAACCAGGTTTCTTTGGTTTTTTCCATTTGATTTTTCAAGTACTATAACTTAAACATTTTAAAGTCTCTTAGGTTCAGCCTAAGTGATTACAATTTCATAAAAGCCTTTTGAAAGCAGATTAAAAATCAATTTCATAACTTAGCCCCCTAATATTCCTACCCGACCCATTTTGGAAAAAAATTCATTTCTTTCATTATATCAAAACGATCCTTTTGTTCAGACCTTGGCAGAGACCATTTTGAACAAAAGATCTGGAAACTATCAGTTCAAAGGGCTTTCGGGCAGTTTGGACATGGTGGTTTTCTCTTCAATTTTTAATATTATTAAAGGCTGCCACTTGATCGTGGCGCATGATAAAGAGGAAGCGGCATACCTCAACAATGATATTCAGGAACTGTTGGGTGAAAATATGACCTATTACTTTCCTTCAAGTTATAAAAGACCTTATCAGTTTGATGAAATAGAAAATGCAAATGTGCTTCAAAGGGCAGAAGTACTTAATAGGATTTTGGTTCAGGAAAGAGAAAGCCCCATCATCATTACCTATGCCGAAGCATTGTATGAAAAAGTCATCAACAAAAGATCCTTGAGGGATAATACTTTTCTTGCGGCTGTTGGGGAAAAAGTTGATTTGGAGTTTATTGCCGAATTGCTCAGTACCTATGATTTTGAGAAGACGGATTTTGTTTTTGAACCGGGTCAATTCGCCATTCGTGGAGGTATTTTGGATATCTTTTCCTATGCCAATGATCTTCCTTTCAGGTTGGAACTATTTGGCAAGGAGATAGAGTCCATCAGGACTTTTGATCCTGAAACCCAACTTTCTTTGGAAAATATTGACCATATCAGTATCATTCCAAATATTCAGACCAAACTTTTACAGGAACAGAGGCAGTCTTTTTTGGAATTTCTCCCTGCCAATACCTTGATTTGGTTCAAGGATTTCCAGTTTACACTGGATATCATGGAAGAGTACTTTCAAAAAGCCCACAGTCAATTTGACCAAATTGTCGGCCGCACTGCCAATGAAAAGCTACTCCTCAAACCGGAAGATCTTTTTGATGGGCAGGCAGCATTTTTAGAGTATGCAGCCAAATTCGGTCAACTTGAATTTGGTCATAAGTTTTACTTTAAAAACGCTCAAATATTTAATTTCAACTCCAAGCCACAACCATCTTTCAACAAGAATTTTGACCTTTTGGTAGAAAATCTGGTAGATAATGAAAAAATAGGTTGGCTGAACATTGTATGTTCGGAAAGTGATAAACAGATACAGCGTCTTGAAAATATTTTTAACGAATTGGACCCCACACTGAGGGTGCAGTCCTTGCGTATCGGTCTCAGAGAGGGCTTTGTGGACAAAAATCATGAGATAGCCTGCTATACTGACCATCAGATATTTGAAAGATTCCATCGCTACAAGACAAAATCCAAGGCAAGCAAATCCAAAGCTCTTACCCTAAGGGAATTGAAGACCTTACATCCGGGAGATTTTATTGTTCATGTGGATTATGGCGTAGGCAGATTTGCAGGTCTGGAAAAAGTAGATGTCCATGGTAAAAACCAAGAAGCAGTCAGACTGATATTTAGGGATGATGACCTACTATTTGTAAATATTCATTCCCTGCACAAGATTTCCAAATATTCAGGGCAGGAAGGAACCATGCCTTCTATGTCCAAACTTGGATCTCCTGAATGGGAAAATAAGAAGAGAAAAGTCAAAGGAAAAGTCAAAGACATAGCCAAAGACCTGATAGCCTTATATGCCAAAAGAAAAGGTGCACCGGGATTTCAGTTTTCTTCTGATTCTGTCCTACAGGTGGAACTTGAGAGTTCTTTTGTTTTTGAGGATACCCCGGATCAGGCATTGGCAACTGCTGATGTCAAAGCGGATATGGAAAAAAGCTATCCAATGGACCGATTGGTCTGTGGAGATGTGGGATTTGGAAAAACAGAGGTTGCTATCAGAGCGGCATTCAAAGCATTGAATGACAGAAAGCAGGTGGCAGTATTGGTGCCTACGACGATATTGGCCATGCAGCATTATCAGACTTTCAAGGAAAGACTTACAGGATTTCCTGTAAAGGTGGAATATATCAACAGGTTTCGTACTCCAAAAGAAATCAAAGAAATCACCCAACAGGTCACCACAGGAGAAATTGATATCCTTATAGGAACGCATAGGATTGTGAATAAAGATATCAAATTCAAAAATCTTGGATTGCTCGTCATTGATGAAGAGCAAAAATTTGGCGTAAAAGTAAAAGATCAGCTAAAGGAAATGAAGGTCAATGTAGATGTATTGACTTTGACGGCCACGCCTATTCCAAGAACCCTTCATTTTTCTTTGATGGGTGCGCGGGATTTATCTGTCATTGCAACTCCTCCACCTAACCGTCAGCCTGTTACCACTGAAATACATACTTTCCGGGAAGAAGTGATAAGAGATGCGATTGCATTTGAGCTTCGCCGTGGCGGACAGGTCTTTTTTGTACATAACCGCGTAGGGGAAATCGACGCCATCGCCAATTTGATCCTGAGATTGGTACCTGATGCAAGAGTAGCATCGGCCCATGGGCAAATGGATGGAAAAAAACTGGAAAACATCATGGTAAAATTCATCGAAGGAGAATTTGACGTACTTGTTTCCACTAACATCATTGAGTCAGGATTGGATATTCCCAATGCCAATACCATTATTATCAATCGTGCCCACATGTTTGGCTTAAGCGACTTGCATCAGATGCGGGGCCGGGTGGGAAGGAGTAATAAAAAGGCTTTTTGCTATCTATTGACAACTCCTACTTCGGGACTTACAGCGGAAGCCAGGAAGAGGCTGCAGACCTTGGAGGAGTTTTCAGATTTGGGGGATGGTTTCAAAGTGGCCATGAGAGATTTGGATATCCGTGGTGCCGGCAATCTTCTTGGAGCTGAGCAGAGTGGTTTTATTACTGACTTAGGTTTTGAAATGTACCATAAGATCCTTGATGAAGCGGTGCAGGAATTAAAGGAAAATGAATTTGCTGAACTCTTCGAAGTAGATTTAAAAGAAAAGGTAAAGGTTTTGGTGCAGGATTGTGTGATTGAGACAGACTTGGAACTATTGATACCGGAAACATACGTAAGCAATATTTCAGAAAGATTGGGTCTATATGCCAAATTGGATAATATTAAAAAGGAATCTGAACTTCTTACCTACATACAGTCTATCAGAGATCGTTTTGGCCCGATTCCTGATACAGTAGATGACCTGTTCGAAACGGTCAGGCTGAGATGGATAGCAGAAGACTTGGGATTTGAGAAATTAGTGATCAAAAATGGCATCATGAAATGTTACTTTCTTCCCTCTGAGAAAGAAAAGTATTTCAAGTCAGATACCTTTGGCAAGATCTTAGCGTTTATACAAAAGCAAGGGAAATATTGTAAAATCAAAGAGGCGAGGAACCGCTTAATTCTCATAATCAATGAGGTAAATACGATCGAAAAAGCAAAAAAATGGCTCATGGGGATGAAAAATTCATAAATTTTGAAAATTTTTAATCAAAGCTTATTTGTTTTTCCTCTCAAAATATTTGTATTATTTCCAACAATCACGCAAAAATCCCATTTTCTACAAAGGATGGTACAAAAAAAATAATTGTGTTAAGATATTAATGATTATATATTAGCGTTCTATTTGTGCATAAAAACACTTTAATACTATGGTTTTTAGAAATAACAAAACAGGCTTGATTTTAGCTTCTGCATTGATCATCGCAGGAGCATTCCTTAGTTCCTGTAACAAAACTCCAGGCTACGGCAGAAGGACTGCCGCCAAGCCGGGCAAGGCCAGCCCTACCACAGGTGCTGAATATAGCTTCGACGCTTCAAATGACAGTACTCAATTTTTGGTAACCAGATTAGCCAAGCAGGAGATCGGACCCAACCTCAAATACATACAAGGTGGACGTGCCGTCTTAGGTTCTCAGGAACAAGATGTCATGGCTTTCAGGGATAATGCTGAAAGAACTGTCACCATCGCTTCCTTCTTTATGGATGAGACTGAAATCACTAACAATGATTACCGTGAATTTCTTTTCTATATGAAGAAAAAGGTGAGTGCCGATTCCATCCAGAAATTGGAACCGCAGGAAGGTGTATGGGCAGGTGCATTATCTTACAATGATGTATATGACACATATTACTTCAGATTTCCTGGTTTCAATTTTTATCCTGTAGCAGGTGTTTCATGGACACAAGCTAATGTATATGCCAAATGGAGGACCGAATTTGTCTCTGACCTTATCCGTGAAAGAAATGAAATTGACAGTTCTTTTACTAAAAATCAGTTGATAGAAAGAGGTGTTGCCTTTGCGGAATACAGACTTCCAAGTGAAGCAGAATGGGAATATGCTGCTAAAGCCATGATTGGTACACAGTATATGGATGAAAATCAGGAATACGGAAGAATCTATCCATGGGATGGCAGGGGTGTAAGGAATCCTTACAATGTTAAAAGAAAAGGTAAGCAGGGTGATTTCTTGGCCAACTTCAAGAGAGGACGAGGTGATTACGCAGGTATTGCAGGTAGCAATTCCAATGACGGAGAAATCCTCCCAACTAACGTTTATGATTTTCCACCAAATGATTTTGGTCTTTACCATATGGCCGGAAATGTCAATGAGTGGGTTCAGGATGTTTACAGACCTCTTTCTTACCAGGATTTTGATGACCTCAATCCCTTGAGGAAAGATGGTATCTACGATGAAGAAGAAACTTATGGTACCACATTGATTACTGACGAATACAGAGTTTATAAAGGAGGATCTTGGAGAGACATGGCTTATTGGCTTGCTCCAGGTACAAGAAGATTTATCCATCAGGATTCCGCTACCAATCACATTGGGTTTAGATGCGCGATGATATCCATTGGTGGAGTAGGAAAATAATTGTTTGTGTTTTAAAAAAATTAAATAGGAGCCTCAAAAGGGTTCCTTTTTTTGTAGCTTACCTGAACAGATAAAAGCATTCTATCAAGTGAATGGTGGCTATTGAAAAAGACTTTGCCTTGTCACCTCGAGTTTCCAACATTTTGTAAATGTTCAAAATAGGGAATGACATTGGGCTGCTCCGAAATTCTGTCAATGGTAGTAATTAAAATTTCGCATTTACAGAAAGGAAAATGACATCAAGGCGGGCTGCAGACCTCTCCTGACGTCGAGGTGACAAGGCAAAGTTCTTTATAGTCTTGAATGCATTTTTCAGTTCAAGGGTATAAATCTCAAATTCTGTCATTGGTACCACAGGTCTTGTCCGCCATGGCGGAAGAGGTCTATACTCCCTTAGGTTTTAGATTTCTCCCTTCGTTCTAAAAGACAAAGAGAACCCATGGCACAATTAATCCAGCAAAAATATTCAAGATTACTTTTAAACTTTTCCTTGCCTATCTCCTAGGTTAATAACCACCCATCATCTTTAAAAAACCAAACACCCCAAAAATCAATTATATTAAGACAAGTTGAACTAATTTGTTTAACAACTAAGCTTAATAAAATTCTTATGATCAAAATATTGAATAAATTTATTTGCCCGGTCATTTGCTTCGTTTTTTTGGTAGGCATTGCACAGGCACAGGTAGCCCTTCCTTATCAGACTCCTCCAAAGGCAATCGCTGATTTGGTTGATGCACCTTTGACCCCAACAGTCAGTTTTAGCCGTTCCGGTGATTTAATGCTGCTTTTGGAAAGAGCGGACAAACCCTCCATAGAAGATTTGGCACAGCCTGAGCTTCGAATAGGAGGAATCAGGATCAATCCTGCAACAAATGGTCCTTCAAGATCAGGGAGTTTTTACAATGTCATTGTAAAAGACACCAAAACCGCTCAACAACAGGCCATCAAAGGCCTTCCAAATAACCCTAAACTAGGTGGTATTTCTCTTTCCAAAGACGAAAAATATGCAGCAGTTACCAATACCACGAATACAGGAATCAGCCTTTGGGTCGTGGATTTGACTACCTATGAGGCTAAAAAGTTGACAGATGAAATTGTCAATGCCACTTATGGATCTGCTATTTTCTGGACTCCTGACAATAAGATTTTACTGAAAGCTATAAACCCCAAAAGAGGTCCGTTGCCCATAGCACCTTTAGCTCCTTCGGGGCCGATTATCCAAGAAACATCCGGTAATGCTGCACCGTCGAGAACCTATCAGGATTTGTTGAGTAATCCTCATGATGAAGCTTTATTGGCGTATTTCATGGACTCTCAATTGATGCTGATTGACCTTCAAGGCAATAAGCAGGCGGTAGGAAATCCAGGTATGATCAAATCAGTTGACCTTTCACCCGATGGCAAATATATCATGGTGGATCTTATCCAAAAGCCATTTTCTTATTTGGTACCTGTTTCCCGTTTTCCTTATGATGTGGAGATTTGGGATATCAATGGTGATAAAGTGAAAACTTTGGCCCAAATTCCTTTGGACGAGGTAAGACCTACAGGCTTTGATGCCACAGTCACGGGACCAAGATCTATCAATTGGAGAGCCGATAAACCTGCAACGCTCTATTGGGTAGAAGCCCAAGATGGAGGAGATCCAAAAGTCAAAATAGATGAAAGAGAAATCATCTACATGCAAGATGCGCCTTTTACTTCAACTCCTAGTAAATTGGCTGGCATTGCTTACCGCTATAGAGGCATCTATTGGTCAGATGATAATTTTGCCTTGCTGAATGAGAGTTGGTCAGCAACAAGGCAGGTTCGTGTTCATAGAATTGATCCTTCCAATCCTAATGACAAGGGGACGGTGATTATTGAAAGATCCTCGGATGATCGCTACAATGATCCTGGAAGTCCGGTATTTACAGTCAATGATTTAGGGAGAAACGTTATTTTAAGAAAAGGAGATGATGTTTACATGACTTCCTCAGGAGGAGGCCCTGATGGTGACATGCCTTATCTTTCGGCCTACAATACCAAAACCAAAACCGAAAAAATCCTTTGGAAAAGTCAGGCCCCTTACTTTGAAAGGGTGGTCAAAGTGTTGAATGCAGACGCCACAGAATTTGTAACCCTCAAAGAAAGCACTGACTTACAGCCAAATTACTGGATTGTCAATACCCGTAAGCGAATTGCACCAAGGCAAATTACTGATTTTGTCCATCCTTACGAGTCTCTTAAAGGCATCAATAAATCCTTGGTGAAATACAAAAGAAAAGATGGATTGGATTTGTCTGCTACGTTGTATACTCCCGAAGGATATGACCCTGCCAAAGACGGAAGATTGCCCGTTTTGATGTGGGCTTATCCCAGAGAATACAAATCTGCTGCAGATGCTGCACAGGTAAGGGGTTCCAAGTATCAGTTTACCAGATTGAGTTGGGGCTCTCCGATTTATTGGGTAACCCAAGGTTATGCTATTATGGACCAAACCGAAATGCCCATAGTAGGCGAAGGAGATGAAGAACCGAATGACTTTTTTGTGGAGCAATTGGTAGCCAATGCAGAGGCAGCCATTGATTATATTGTTGGTGCCGGCGTTGGGGATAGAAGTAAAATAGCTGTAGGAGGGCATTCTTATGGCGCCTTTATGACTGCCAACCTGCTTTCTTATTCAGACTTATTTGCGGCCGGTATTGCCAGAAGCGGTGCTTACAACCGTACATTGACGCCTTTTGGTTTTCAGTATGAGCAAAGATCCTATTGGGAGGCGCCGGATGTCTATAATACCATGTCGCCATTTATGAATGCCAATAAAGTCAAAACACCAATATTGTTGATCCACGGTGAAGCAGACAATAACTCCGGTACTTTCCCCATTCAATCTGAGCGCTATTACAATGCCCTGAAAGGTCATGGTGCGACCACACGTTTGGTTTTCTTACCTCATGAAAGTCACGGCTATGCCGCCAAAGAATCCATTTTGCATACGCTTTGGGAGATGAATGCCTGGTTGGATAAGTATGTGAAGAATAGACCATAGACGTAAGATTTAAGAAGGAAGACGCAAGACTTAAAAACCGCTAAACCTTTGGGGTCTTTTTTAGACCCCGAAGGTTTTTTTGTTATTAAAGGCTTGAGTTAAGAACCAAAGTCCTGTCCCGATCGGGAAAGCAAAAACTAGAGCCAGAGGCTCTAAACTCAATGATCCGAAGCTACAAGCTTCGGAAAACCGGAATAGACAATAGGTTTAAGGTTTAAGACGTAAGACTTAAAAACAACTCATACACCCTCCAAGGTCAAATTCCTTGGAGGGTGTTTTTTTGCCTGCGGGTCATTGTGAATTACGATTTAAGCTAAAAGGACAAAAATTAAAAATGTCCGTTTTTGAATCATTAGCAAAATTATTTATTGTTAAATGGATTTTAAACGGATAAATTATATAGATTTAATTTTTTACACCTTATTTTGAACCTTAATTTGAAAATATTCACCACACCTTATTCAATATGGAACTTATAATTCAAAATCTTTCCAAGACCTATCCTAATGGAGTGAAGGCGCTCAACGACATTTCCTTACACATCCATCAGGGGATGTTTGGTCTTTTAGGGCCAAATGGGGCCGGCAAATCTACCTTGATGCGAACCATCGCTACCCTGCAGGACGCAGACTCAGGATCTGTATTCTTGGACGACCTCGATGTCTTACATGACAAACAAAGTCTTCGTGAAAAACTGGGCTACCTCCCGCAGGATTTTGGTCTATATCCAAGAATAACAGCTGAGGTCATGTTGGACCATATAGCTCAAATGAAGGGCGTAATCAATAAGTCTGAAAGAAAAGACCTCGTCAATTCGCTTTTGAACAAGGTCAACTTATATAAGGATAGAAAAAAGGCCTTGGGTACCTTTTCCGGAGGGATGAGGCAAAGATTTGGAATTGCACAGGCATTGGCAGGAAATCCTTCGCTGATTATCGTGGATGAACCAACGGCAGGATTGGATCCTTCAGAAAGGAACCGGTTTTACAACTTGCTGAGCGAATTGGGAGAAAATACCATTGTCATTTTATCCACACACATTGTGGAGGATGTAAGTACGCTCTGTTCTCAAATGGCAATTATTTGCCTCGGAGAAGTGCTTATGCAAGGAAAGCCCTCTGATGGAATCAGCGAATTGGAAGGACAGATTTATCAAAAGAGTATCGCTAAGGAAGACCTCTCTCAATATAAAGGTCAGTTTGATGTAATTTCTACCCAATTGAAAGAGGGGAAATTAAGTTTAAGGATAAAAAGCGAAACAGAACCCGGAAGTGGTTTTGTGCCGACAGTCACCAACCTGGAGGACGTGTATTTCAGTTACATTTCTCAAAAAGTGGACCCTATAACTTTGTAAGCCATGCAGGATTTTTGGAATATTTTCAAATTTGAAATCCGGTATAGGTTTTCCAGGCCGGCGACTTATGCCTATTTCGGGATGTTATTTGCCATTGCAATTTTGTTGTTTGGGGGAGGCTTTACTCCTGCTTCTGAAAAAGTCTATCATAATTCTCCTTATGTGATAGCCTCACTTCAATCTATCATTTCGATTTTTGGAGTTTTACTGGCATCAGCCATTATGGGTGTTCCCATTTATAGAGACTTGGAACACAAAACTGGAACATTTATGTTCAGTTACCCCCTTACTAAGTCGGCGTATTTTATGGGCCGGTTTTGGGGTTCTTTTGTAGTACTCCTGTTTATTACCACAGGCGTCATGTTCGGAATGTATTTCGGTAGTCTGATAGGTGCTGCCACAGGTTGGACAGAAGCTGGGCGCTATGGGCCGCATGTTTTGATCAATTATATACAACCTTGGCTGATTTTGGTGCTGCCCAATATGTGGATTGCCGGAACGCTTTTCTTTGCCCTGATTATTTTTACACGAAATATCAAATCCATTTATTCCGGAGGAATTGTATTGTTTATTGCTTATTTGTTTTCCAGTTTTTTGGCACAGGATATAGAAAACAAAGACCTGGTTCAGCTGCTAGACCCTTTTGCCCTGAATACCTTCAATTACGAAACGAGATATCTGACTCCTTTCGAGCAAAATACATTTATACTACCGCTTCAGGGCAACCTGTTGTTGAATAGAGTGATTTGGTCTTTGGCGGGATTGCTGTTTTTTGTGGCAGCTTATTGGAAGTTTAGTTTTACTTATTTCTTTCAGGAAAGAATTAAAGGCGCTAAAAAATCAGAAAAAGAGGAGGAGTATCAAGCACCTTCCCAAGTCAGGGTTTTCCCTGATTTTTCCCGGAAATATCAGTGGTTAAGTTTAGTGGCCTTAAGTAAAATAGAAGTAAGTAATATCCTAAAAGATATTTATTTCAGATCTATTTTACTTGGCGGTGGCATCTTCCTGGCATTGGATTTCTGGGTTGGCAATACGCTTTACAGTGTATCTAATTTTCCGGTTACCAGTTTTCTGATGGAGTTCAAAGGCTTTGACTACAACCTTTTTGTATTTATCATCATCGTTTTCTTTACCGGAGAATCCATCCACAGGAGTCAATCCTCGGGCTATGCGATTATCAGTGATACCTTTCCGGTCAAAGATGGTGTGATGTTGACTTCCAAGTTTTTGGCAATGGCTGCTGTTACTTTCATTTTAGCCATTATTCCCATTCCGGTAGGAGTTATAGTCCAAATATTGAAGGGATATTTTATGTTTGACTTTGATATTTATCTGATAGATAGCTTGTTGATCACCTATCCGGATTACCTCCAAATGGTGATGTTGGTTTTTGTGGTACACCTGATATTCAATAATAAATTTGCCGGTCATGCTGCAAGCATTGCGGTGTGGGTAGTGATTGGCCTGGTATTGGATTTGGCCAAGGTCAATTTTACCATGTTTAAGTTTTCTTACAAACCAAGTTTTATTTGGTCGGATATGAATGGCTTAGGTCATTTTGGCAAATCCTTATTTTGGTTTAACCTGTATTGGACAGCTTTTGGTCTGTTTTTGGTCTTGTTTTTCAGCATCTTCTTTACCCGTGGTTCTGAGACAAATTTTTCCAGTAGGTGGAAAATTGCAAAACAGCGTCTGAGTTCTCCTGTAGTCAAACTGTCTTTGGTTTTTCTTTTAATTACAATAGGTTCAGGCGCTTACATTTATCAATCAGTAGTGTATGATAATGGCTACCTGACTATCCGGGAGGGTGAAAAAAGAAGGGCTGATTACGAGAAACAATTGAAGCATTATCAGTTTATACCACAGCCTAAAGTAGTCTCGGTTTTTCTCACTGCTGATGTATATCCGGAAGAAAGGAAAGCGGATTTCAAATTGGACCTGACGATTGTGAACAAAACGGACAGTCCTATTGATTCCTTGCACATGCATTCCAATTCACTTTCCAATTTTGAAATATTACATGATGGAAAGGTATTGGACTATAGATTTCCTTTGAGTTACGACAAGCGAAAATTTGATATTTTAAATAAATTTGAGCAGAAGCATTGGTATAAAATCCTTCCCTTGCCTCAGACCATGCAGCCTGGGGACACCTTGCAGATTCAGGTTTTGGCCAATTTGGTGAATGAAGGTTTTCCCAATTCCGGATATGGAAGAGACCTTGTCCACAATGGGACCTTTACCAGTGCATTTTTGCCAAGCTTCGGCTATAATGAATCCTTGGAACTGAGTTCGGATGAAACCAGAAGAAAATATGATTTAGGGCCGAAGGATACAGATCTTCCAAAACATGATGATCCATTTGGATTGAGAAATCTGCTGTTTTCGCAGGATGCGGACTTTGTAAATTTTGAAGCAGTGGTAAGTACTTCTCCTGATCAAATTGCAGTAGTGCCGGGATATCTGCAAAAGGAATGGACAGAAAACGATAGAAGGTATTTCCATTTCATACAGGACACCCCTATACAGTATTTCTTTTCTATAGTATCAGCAGATTATGAAGTGCTGTTGGATGAAGTAGCGTTACCGGATGGACAAAAAGTAGCTATTGAAATTTATCACCATCCGAGGCATACCTATAACCTCGACAGAGGTTTGGCAGCATATAAAGATGGGCTGGTATATTTTTCAGAAAAATACAGTCCTTTCCAGTTCCGGCAAATGCGGATTTTGGAATTTCCCCGTTATGCAGGCTTTGCCCAGTCTTTTCCCAATACCGTTCCTTTTTCTGAAAGTTTCGGTTGGGTTGCCGATTTCAGCGACCCAAACAGCTTTGATTATGTGTATTTTGTAACTGCCCATGAGTTGGCCCATCAGTGGTGGGGACATCAGATTGCACCTAATTATACCAGGGGCTCAAATTTGATTTCAGAAGCTTTGGCTGAATATTCTGCTTTGATTTTGACCGAAAGGGCTTATGGCAAGGATAATATGAAGCGCTTTCTTAAAGATGAGTTGGATAGGTATCTCACGGGCCGTTCGTTTGAAAGTAAAAAAGAAAATGTCTTTATCAATGCAGACCGCGGATATATATGGTATCAAAAAGGTGCTTTGGTGCTTTATGCATTGAGAGATTATATTGGGGATGAGGCTATAGATTCGGCTTTGAAAGGTTTTGTAGCAGAGTTTGGGTTGAAAGAAACGCCTCCTTTTGCAGGCAGTTCTGATTTACTCAGGCATTTGACCCAACACACCCCTGATTCATTGCATTATTTTCTGGAAGATACTTGGAACAAAATTACCCTTTATGAAAATAAAGTGATAGAGACCACGGCTGAAAAGACCGGGGAGGAGGAGTACTTGGTCACCTTGATGGTTTCATCTCAGAAATTGTACGCGGACAGTCTCGGTCGGGAAACACCGGCAATTTATGATGGGGATTACTTGGACATTGGGATTTTTGCCAAAGAGGATAAAGATGAGAACGGCCGTAACCGGACCAATCCACTCTACATTCAAAAACATAAAATTGCTCCAGGAGAAACCAAGCTTCAGATCAAAGTTCAGGGGGGTATTCCTGTGAAAGCAGGAATTGACCCCTACAACAAGCTTATTGACAGAATACCCGATGACAATGTGGTGAATGTGAGCGTAAATTAGAAGACTAAACCTTTGGGGTCTTTTTTTGACCCCGAAGGTTTTTTTGCTAAAGAGAAGGATAGAACTGAGAGGTAATAGCTAAGGAGGACTGCTCCGATGTTTTTATTGGAGAGACAAAGCCGATCCCGAGTATCGGGGAAGCAAAAACTAGAGCCAAAAGCTCTAAACTCAATAATCCAAAGCTACAAGCTTCGGATAACGGATTACAAAAAACCTTCTTTTTTCAAATCTTTAAGAATCCCTTTAGCCAGCTTTCCTGGAAAACTACCTTGATATCCAAACGAAACCCAAATTGGCATATTTACACCTCTTTCAAAAAGATAAACTTGATGCTGTTTACATTGGCGATTTGTTCTCTTTGGATGAATAATTTTTCTGTCACCAAGAGGATAAAATCAATGCCATTTTTGTCAAGCAATTCCTGAAACTCTTGGTATTTATAAGCCTTGAAATCCTCAACTCCGATCCCGATGGTTATTGTTTAGAGGAGTCTATTTTCCGACCGATAGTTTTAATGTCTTATGTCTTGCGTCTTTTGTCTCATATCTCATGTCTCACATCTCCCATCTACCCCTCATTTCAAATTAACCTTCAACACATAACTATCGGCCGTCATAAAAAAGGTTTTTTCATCTGTGGAAAACGCACAGTTTGAGGTAGCCTCTCCGGTGGCGATTCTTGCCAGGGGTTTCCCTGCTGCATCAAATATCCACACCCCTCCCGGACCGGTGGCAAAGATAGTCCCCGAACTGTGGACCTTCATCCCATCGGGCAATCCCTTGTAACCTTCTTTGCCCACATAGGAAGTGGCGTCGAAGAAAAGGCTACGGTTGTGGATAAGTCCGTTTTCTCCAACTTCATACTTGAACCAAACAGCTTGGTCAGGATCGGAATTGGCCAGATAGAAATATTTTTCATCCGGACTAAATGCCAGACCATTCGGCCGGGAAATGCTGTCCAAAAGCAGTAATTCCCCATCCGTTTTCAGACAATAGATTCCCTGAAAATCCAACTCCTTGGCCGGGTCATCCATATTGAACTCCAGGCCATAAGGGGGGTCTGTGAAGTACATATTTCCGGCCTTGTCAAATACCACATCATTAGGACTGTTGAGCCTTTTTCCTTGATAGTTATCCACAAGGGTCATAAATTTTGATTGAGGTTGGTCCAAGGGACTGTCCATCCTCGCCATTCTGCGGTCCCCATGTTGGCACATGACCAACCTGCCCTGAGGGTCCAGAGTCAGGCCATTGGCACCGACTTCCCCGCCTCTTTGGGTTTCTCCGGTGTAGCCCGAAGGTTTGATATAAATACTGCTTTCCCCATCCTTTACCTGATAGATGGCATTATTGGGGATATCGGTAAAGATCAAAGTTTGGGTCTCCTCCAACCAAAGCGGCCCCTCAGTCCAGGCATGGCCTGTGGATAAGATTTCCAGTTTGGCTTCCGGGTCCAGGATTTCCAATATCTTTTGGTCAAAGATTTCTATAAAGGCATCTTGTTTGTAATTCATATCGGTTTGGGTTTTGGTGCAGGAGAGGATTAAAATAATAAGAAGACCAAATGGGATTCTGTTCATGGTTATGGATTATATTGGTGAAGTTCTCAACTAAAATAGATATTATTGTGCGCATTGACTGCATCTATCCATTAACAAACTGTAATTCAATTTACATGAATGAGTGAATCAATAAATAAGATTAATTTCATAGATATTGAAGTTGAACCCAATAGTGGCAAGATATTGGATTTTGGGGCAGTTAATGCCAATGGAAATTCGTTCCATTCCCAAAATCTGAATGAATTTCTGAAATTTATTAAAGGTACGGGATTCGTTTGCGGCCACAATATTTTTGGACATGACATCATTTATTTTGAAAGGATAGGTATTAAATTTCCCAAATTCATCGATACCCTTTACCTATCACCCCTGCTTTTCCCCAAACAACCCTACCACCATCTGGTCAAGGATGACAAGCTTCAGTCTGACAGCATCAATAATCCATTTAATGATGCCCTAAAAGCCAAAGCCCTGTTTTTTGACGAACTCAGTGCATTCAGGTCTTTAAATCCAGGTGTTCAGGATATTTTTTATGCCCTTCTACATCATATAGATGCCTTTAAAGGTTTTTTTGAATTCCTGGATTTCAAGAAGTCTGTGGATAACCCTGCGCAAATGATCTGGGAAAGATTTGAAGGAATGCTCTGCACCCATGCAGATTTGGGAAAGTTGGTAAATGAAAAACCCCTTCCATTGGCCTATGCCTTGTCACTTATCCACAGTGGCGACCGCTACAGCATTACTCCTCCTTGGGTTCTTCGGCAATTTCCTGAAACAGACCGCTTGATGACTCTGCTTAGGGGCCGACCCTGTTTACAGGGTTGTACCTTTTGCAATGAAAAGCATGATATCCATGTGGGATTGCAACAGATTTTTGGTTTTGACCAATTCAGGTCTTATGGCGGTGAACCATTGCAGGAAAAGGCAGTGCAAGCTGCCGTGGATGGAAAATCCCTTTTGGCTATTTTTCCCACAGGAGGTGGGAAGTCTATCACTTTCCAATTGCCCGCGATGATGGCGGGAAGAAACGAAATGGCACTGACGGTGGTCATTTCCCCCTTGCAGTCCCTGATGAAAGATCAGGTGGATAACCTCGAAACTTTGGGCATCACCGAAGCGGTTACCATAAATGGCCTCTTGGACCCCATTGAAAGGGCCAAGTCCTTTGAAAGAGTGGAGGACGGTTCGGCCTCCCTGCTGTATATTTCTCCTGAATCCCTGCGCTCCAATTCCATTGAACGGCTTTTATTGGGCAGAAAAATCAACCGCTTTGTCATCGATGAGGCACATTGTTTCTCTTCTTGGGGACAGGATTTCAGAATTGATTACCTGTATATCGCTGATTTTATCCGTTCGCTCGAAAAAAGGAAAAGATTGCAGGATCCCATTCCCGTTTCCTGCTTTACGGCCACTGCCAAACAAAAAGTAATTGAAGATATCCGAAGCTATTTTAAGGAAAAACTATCTCTCAACCTTGAAATATACCGCTCCACAGTTTCCCGGACCAACCTGAAATTTGAGGTGGTAGAAAGAAACAAAGAGGAAGAAAAATTTGCCGCTCTCCGTGACTTGTTGGAGGAAAAGCAATGTCCCAGTATCATCTATGTCTCCAGGACCCGGCGGGCCTTTTTACTGGCAGAAAGATTGAACAAAGATGGATTCCAGGCCCGGGCCTATCATGGGAAAATGGACAAGTCGGAAAAGACCGAAAACCAGAATGCTTTCATTGCCGGCGAAGTGGACATCATGGTAGCTACTTCTGCCTTTGGCATGGGCGTGGACAAAAAGGACGTGGGGCTTGTCGTTCACTATGAGATTTCTGATTCGCTTGAAAACTATGTACAGGAAGCAGGCCGGGCAGGCCGTGATGAAAACATTGAAGCAGATTGCTTTGTATTGTTTGACGAAGAAGACCTGAGCAAACATTTTATACTACTCAATCAGACCAAGCTCACCATCAAGGAAATCCAGCAGGTGTGGAAAGCCATCAAGGAACTGACACGATACCGTAAACAGGTTTCCAATTCTGCTTTGGAGATTGCCAGAAAAGCAGGTTGGGATGATTCCATTATGGATCTGGAAACCCGGGTGACCACGGCCATCGCTGCATTGGAAGATGCGGGATACCTTAAAAGGGGGCAAAATATGCCCAAGATTTTTGCCAGCAGCATTCAGACCAAAACTGCCCAAGAAGCCATATCCAAAATTGAATTGTCCACAATATTTTCTGAAAAGCAAAAAGAAAAAGCAGTCCGGATTATCAAAAAGTTGTTTTCTTCCAAAAGCCGAAAAAAAGCCCAAGATGAAGAAGCGGAAGCCCGTGTCGATTACATCGCAGACCATTTGGGCATGGTCAGGGAAGATGTGATCGAAATCATCCAATTGCTCAGGGAGGAAAAAATACTGGCCGATGCCAAAGACCTGAAAGCCTACGTCCGGAAATCTGAAAATGTAAACCGCTCCCTGGAAATCGTGGATTCCTTTGGACGCTTGGAAAATTTCCTCCTTCCACAGCTTTCCCAAAGGGCAGAAGTGTATAACCTCAAAGCCCTAAATGATTCCGCTGAATTGGAGGGATTGCAGGGAGTCACTCCTGCCCGTATCCGCTCGGTCTTCAACTATTGGAGCATCAAAAACTGGGTGAGCAAAAGATTTTCCAAAACCTCCAAAAACCATGTGGAACTGAAGTTGAACCTTCCTTTGGATGAACTGAAGGAGAAATTTCGTCAAAGGCATGAAATTTCGAAATTTATCATCCAATACCTTTTTGAACATGCAGATTCACCTGATAAAGAACTGCCGCTTTTTTCCGGAGAGATGTCGGTGGATTTTTCTGTACAGGAACTGAAAGTGGCTTTTGAGTTTTCTTCTAATCTTTTTGTAAAAACCTGTTCATCGGCTGAGGTGGAGGATGCCCTTTTCTACCTTTCCCGCATTGAGTCTCTCAAAATCGAAGGTGGATTCCTCGTCCTGTATAACAGACTGACCGTGGAAAGAACTACCGAAGATACCCGCTCCCGCTACAAGCAGGAAGACTATCAGAAGTTGGAGAAGTTCTACGAAAACAAGGTGCAGCAGATCCATATCGTAGGGGAATATGCCAAAAAGATGATAGCCGACTATCAGGACGCTTTGCGCTTTGTAGAGGATTACTTTCAGATGAATTATCCTGCGTTCCTCAACAAGTATTTTAAAGGCGACAGACAAAAGGAAATCTCTCAGAACATTACCCCTGCCAAATTCAAGCAACTATTTGGGGAACTTTCACCTGCCCAATTGAAAATCATCAAGGACAAGGATTCCAAGTCTATCGTGGTGGCAGCGGGTCCGGGCAGCGGCAAGACCCGCATACTTGTCCACAAATTAGCGGCTTTATTACTGATGGAAGATGTCAAGCAGGAACAATTGTTGATGCTTACTTTTTCCCGGGCGGCGGCAACGGAATTTAAAAAACGACTGATGGACCTGATCGGGAATGCGGCTCTTTATGTGGATATCAAAACCTTTCATTCCTACTGCTTTGACCTTTTGGGAAAAATGGGAACACTTGAAAAATCCGATGAAATCATCGCACAGGCCACCGTACTCATCCGTGAAAACAAAGCCGAAATCAAGGAAATCACCAAGACGGTTTTGGTCATCGATGAAGCTCAGGACATGAGTGCCGAGGAATATGCCTTGGTGGAAGCCCTGATGGATCAAAACGAGGAAATGCGGGTCATCTCAGTGGGTGATGATGATCAAAACATTTATGAGTTTCGCGGTTCAAGTTCTGTTTATCTTGAAAAGTTCATCACGGAAAAAAAGGCCATAAAGTACGAATTGGTGGAAAACTTCCGAAGCAAGGGCAATCTCGTGGACTTCACCAACCAATGGGTGGAAACCATTGACCATAGGCTGAAGCATACGCCCATCATGGCCAAGGACCAAAGTCCGGGGGAACTCCGATTGACCAAGCATGTGGGAGATTTTATGGTCAGGCCTTTGGTGGAGTAGATTTTATCCACGGACCTGATAGGCACAGTCGGGGTACTGACCAAAACCAATGAAGAAGCCTTTAAAGTGGTCAGTTTGCTGTTGCAACGCGGACTTCCGGCAAGTCTTGTCCAAAGCAACGATCTTTTCAACCTCTTGCAACTGTACGAAGTGCGGACATTTTTCAAAGCCCTTAAATTGCAGCCCGGGGAATACACCATATTAGAGGAAAAATGGAAGTATGCTAAAGAGGTCTTGAAAAAGGAATTTGGAGGAAGTACCACTTTTGAATGGATCTGTAATATGTTGGTTGATTTTGAAAAGATATATCCCAAAGTCAGATTCAAAAGTGATCTGGAAACTTACATCTCTGAGTCCCGCATAGAGGATTTTTACAGGCAGTCTTCCGAAAGTGTTTTGGTTTCCACTATTCACAAGGCCAAGGGCCGGGAGTTTGATCAGGTATTTTTGATGCTGCAACAGAGACAGGTCAAGGAGGAAAAGGAAAAACGCTTGCTGTACGTGGGGATGACAAGGGCCAAAAACTTCCTGTCCATTCATTATCAGGGACAGTATTTGGACAACCTGAAAGTGTCCAAAATGAATTACAAAGAAGAAACCAACCGGTTTGAAGATACCGACACTTTGGTCATGCAGCTTACGCACAAGGATGTCTTTTTGAGTTTTTCCCATAGCCGGCAGCGGGAAATTTCCCGACTAAGGCCGGGTGATAAACTCAGGTACAACGGTCAGGAATGCCTCGATACCCAAGGACATCCCATTCTGAGATTTTCCTTCGCTTTCCAAAAAACCATAGAGCGCCTGGCTAATAAAGATTACCTGTTACAAAAAGTCAGCGTCAATTGGATGGTTTATTGGACTGATTCCGAAACCGGGAAGGAGGCCTTGGTGGTGTTGCCTGAGGTAGTTTTTGGGAGGAAGGAAGGAAATGGGGAAAGGTGAGGTTGAGTACCAAGTATTGCGTCGACACGATTATCCTTTTTCTTTTTGGAAACTCCAGACTCAGGCGTCACTAAGTCAGAGTCTTTGGACAACAGGGTAAACCTGAAATTGGTAACATCCGTACCTGCCAACTTGAATACTTTAGGAATAGCCCTGCTTGTAGGAAGTGTTTTTATTCTGCTTTCTTTGGTTTATTGTTATCAACGGAGGCCAATTGGAGGGGAAGTGAAAATTAGTTGTTGGAATCGAAGAGGTATGTGAAATATTTTTGCAGCCTATTTTACCTCAATTACTACCCAACTCTTTGAATTTCCATTTTATCTCAGATTTTAAATATAATTGCAGTAAAATTCACTGTTAATATCATTAATAAATTGTTATTTTGGCAATAAGTAAAAATTGAAATCTTTTTAAAAAACATGTCTTTAGATCTCCGCCATTTAGAAAACGAAATAATTGATCAGTATTTGTACGATGAAAACCCAAGACCATGGATAATTGGATTTAGTGGAGGGAAAGACAGTACTATGCTGCTTCAAGTGGTGTGGAAGGCTCTCAAAAAAGTTGAGCCTATACTTTTAACAAGAAGGATTTATGTGGTCTGTAATGATACAATGGTCGAGAATCCAAGGATGGTAAAGTTCATTAAGACTACCCTAAACAAAATCCAAATTGCTGCAAAAGACCAACAGATTCCTTTAACAGTGCATGAAACTATGCCTAGAATGGAAGATAGTTTTTGGGTTCGGCTTATTGGGTTGGGTTATCCTGCTCCAAATAGGTTTGTCAGGTGGTGTACAGAAAGGCTAAAAATTAATCCAACAACTCGATTTATTACAGAGAAAATAAACGAGGCTGGTGAAGCGATAATTTTATTGGGGACTAGGAGTGCAGAAAGTGGAAATAGGGCTAGATCAATCAAAAAACATGAAATAAAGGGTCAGAGGCTTAGAAAACATCAACTTCCAAATGCTGTTGTTTATGCTCCGATAAAGGATGTAACTACAAATGAACTTTGGCAATATTTGAATCAAGTCCCACCACCATGGGGAGGAACACATAAGGAATTGGTGACACTTTATAGAAACGCCAACGCAGGAGATTGTCCATTGGTAATTGATGAAACAACACCTAGTTGTGGAAATAGCCGATTTGGATGTTGGACATGTACTGTTGTCAATAAGGATAAATCCATGGAAGGGCTAATAGACAATGGTGAAGAATGGATGTTGCCACTTTCTGAAATCAGGGATTTTTTGGTTGAAACTCGTGATAATCCTGAGAAATACAGGGATCCAAGAAGGAGAAACGGAGATTTAAAAGAGGGTGTTTGGGGCCCATATTTATTTGAGACCAGAGCAGAAATATTGAGAAGAATTCTTTGGGCTCAAAAACATATTCAGGAAACAGAAGGTGTTGAATTGATTACCCAACAAGAATTGGTATTGATACAGTACCATTGGTTTAGAGATTGCTTTTTCGACACAAAAGTGTCGGATATTTATAATTTAGTTTTTAAAAATAAAATTGATATGAGCCGTCAAATCGAAAAGCTGAAAGAAGAAGAAGAACTTTTGGCAAAATCCTGTACTGAGGAACCCAAAGACCTGAATTTTATCAGGGATAGCCTGGCCCTACAAAAAACAAAAACATTAATGATCAGAAAAAGAGGCTTACAAGCTGATTTGAATAGAAGACTTGAACAATATATTAATCAATTAAAAATGAATTAAATATTTACCACCTATATTACTTTTTGAAATGGATGTTGTTTTGTCAAAATATCTCAAAATTTTTAAAAAACTAAGAATTGACCGATCTAAAGGTTCAGCTCCTCATAAGCCGATTCTTCTTCTTTCCTTATTACAAACTTTTCAACAAGGAATTAATTTTGAAAAAAGAATACATATAAGTCCGGAATTAGTTTCTTTATTCAAAACCAATTGGAGTTTATTAGTAAAATCTAATCATGATTGCAGGTTTGCTTTACCTTTTTATCACCTGAGCGGGGATAAGTTCTGGAAACTAGTTCCTAAGCAAGGCTTTGAAAACATTCTACTTTTTCCAAACTCAATGAAGACTTTTGCCAACCTAAACATGGTAATTGAATGCGCGATTATTGATCAGGATTTAGTTGATTTGATGTCAAATCCAGAGTCAAATTTAATCTTGCAGCAATTTATTCTTCATGAATTTTTTCCTGATACCAAAGATGAATTTGTAGATTCATTATATGTTCAAAGAAAACATTTTGATTCACTTGAAAAAAAAATATTTAATGAATCATCGGAAGATTATCGTGAAGAAATTAGGAAATTGATTTTAGAAAAGAATGATGAAGAAATTTTTTTAAGGGGTAGTCTTTTCAAAAGGGAAATTCCCAAAATCTACAATGATACATGCTGCATTTCAGGTTTGAAAATTGATGCAACTATAGATATATCTATGATTGATGCATGTCATATTGTTCCATTTAGTGAAAGTTATAATGATACCGTAGTAAACGGAATTGCTTTGTGTCCAAATTTGCATAGGGCCTTTGATAGAGGATTAATTGGGATTGATGATAACTATAAGGTAATTGTATCAAATAGTTTTGTAGAGAGTGAATCAAATTATAGGATAAGAGATTTTGAGGGTCAAGAAATAAGATTACCAATATCTAAAAGATTTTATCCATTAAAGGAGAATTTTTTGTGGCATAGAAATAATGTTTTCAAGAATTAATTTTCTATGCTAGAATCCTTCACCTCCATATTGAAAGTTCGATCTCTTGTTGATTCAGCAGTAACCTTGAAATTATTGCGAGCCAAAAATCTGCCTTTGATTATTACATTCCTATATCGAGAATACAAGTTAGGTGAACAAATCTCTATCCAATACCAGCTTTTGGTGCAAAGATTAGCTGACTTTCTTGAGGAAATCGAATACTTGGAGGATGATGACGAGGTCAAATCCGACAGGCTCATTTTGGCTTTTGATGAAAAGGCCAAACTGTATATCGATCGATGGATTGACGCTAATTACCTCCGCAACATGATGGATGATGTCCGAAAAGAGCCCTTGGTCTTTTTGTCCAAACATGTGGAAAAGGCTTTTCAGGTATTTGAGTTGTTAAAGGAAAAGGAATTTGTAGGGACAGAATCCAAGTTCAAGGACATCTTTACCAAACTTAGGGACATCATAGAAAATGCCAATCCGGACAGTGAAAAGAGGTTGACAGAACTGGAACGAAGAAAGCGGGCGATTGAGGAAGAAATCCGGAAAATCAAGATTGATGGGTATGTGAATACTTATGAAGATTACCAGATCAAGTCCCGATATGAAGAAGTAAACCGTATAGCAAATGAATTAATCGGGGATTTCAAGGAAGTGGAGGACAACTTTAAGGAAATCACCCGCAAGATTTATGAGCGGCAGCAACAAGCCGAACTCTCCAAGGGGAAGCTTTTATCAGAAACCTTTGATGCGCTGAACGAACTGCGCAGTACTGATCAGGGCAAAAGCTTTTATGCCTTTTGGCAATTCATGCTGGACGATGCAAGTCAGTCAGATTTCCAGAAACTTACCAAAGAAGTGTACGATGTGCTGGAAGATCGTGGTATCGAGATTTCTTCCCGCTCACTAAGAAAGCTAAAATCACTTTTGCACCTGGCAGCCCGTAAAGTGTTGGATAAAAACGGGGTACTTGCTGACAAACTAAGTAGAGAGATTGTGGCTAAAGAGCAGTTTGAATCGCGAAAGGCAAAAGAACTCATGTCCGGAATCCGGCAGCTTGCCATCCAGTTGGTCAATTACCCCTCATCTAAGGAGTATTATCTCGACATGCAGGGCAATCCGGAAATCTACCTCCCCTTGGAGCGCAAGCTTGGGGAAAGGCCGGAAAACAATTCATTTGTCATGAAGGCAGAGCGGGCTCAACTTGCAATGGAAGACCTGGAGGATCTATCAAAAATTTACAATGCCGACTTGATTGACAAGAAGCAATTACTTGCCAACATACACGACTTACTTCAGTCAAGATCGCAGGTTTCACTTCAGGAAGTAGTGCGAGAAAAGGGGCTCAATAAAGGCTTGGCAGAACTCTTGGCTTACATCACCCTCATAAATGCCAACAACAGATTCTTCATCAATGAGAATGTTCGTGAAACCATCCTGTTCAACCTAACGGAAGGAAAGTACCTTGACTTGCCGCAAATTATTTTTACCAGATAGTAAATGCAACACCAAAATCGAAATATTGCTCCCTACGCCAAGTCAGCTGTAAAGCTTCTACAGGGCCCTGTTTTTGAAGACCAGCAAGAAGTTTGGAATGAGGTACTTCAGTACCAGGTCGAACTCACTCAATACTTTGAAAGAATAGCTCTTGAGGTGGTCATTGATAAAAGAGACGGGTATGCCTATCTAAAACAGATCGAACTCGATGAATCAGGAACCACTATCGGATTAATTCGTAGAATGCCTCTGACTTACGACCTTACATTGGTTTGTGTATTGCTAAGAGAGTGGCTGCTTGAATTTGAATCGAGCGATCTGGAGACCGCCAATTTGTACATTACTCCTAAAGAATTCAGGGATCGAATGGAGATGTTTTTCAAAGAGAAAACCAATGAATTAAAGTTTATCAAAGAGCTCAATCGCCACTTAGAAGATTGCGTAAAGATGGGCTTTTTGAAGTTGGTGCACAAAGACAGGACATCTACTGATGAATATAGATACGAAGTGAAGCGGATCCTGAAAGCTAGGGTTACTACAGACGAGCTGTCTAAGTTTAAACAACAACTGGAAGATGAACTTAAGTCTGTTTAGCACCAAACCGAGCCAATCCGGCTTTCGCCTCCATGCTTTTGAAGTATGGAACTGGGGAACATTTGATAAGGACATTTTCTCCATCGAGCCAGGAGGTGAAACCTCTCTGCTTACAGGAGGTAATGGTTCCGGAAAAACAACTTTGGTGGATGGTCTCCTGACCTTGTTACTGCCTGAGCGTAGGGCACGAGCTTACAATCAGACCGCAGGTGAAAAAGGTGAGCGGACCGAGGAGACCTATTTGCTTGGCGAATTTGGGGAAACTGAAAACGCAGATACCAATACACGAGAAGTGAAAAAGCTAAGGGGTGACAAATCAAAGGCACAATCGGTATTAGTGGCGGTCTTTCAAAATGAATCCCAATACGTGACCCTAGCTCAGGCACGGTGGTTCTCGGGAAGTGAGTTGAAGCGAAACTTTGTTATCGCTTTTAAGAAACTTTCCATAAAAGATGACTTTATGCCTTTTGACAGCAGTGGGGAGTGGAAAAAGAGATTGAAGCAAAAATACCCTAAAGAAGGTAGCAAAGAGTTTCTATTATTTACCGATAGCTCTGGTGAGTATGGCCGCTGGATGCGCAAGGCCTTTGGAATGAGATCGGAGAAAGCTCAAACGCTTTTCAATAAAACTATAGGTCTCAAAGTATTGGGTAATCTGGACGAATTTGTTCGGGTTCAAATGCTTGAAGAACGGGAGTCAGAAGAGGAGTTTCAGAAGATCAAAAGTTATTTCAAAACACTCAACGATGCTCATCGAGCTATTGAAAAAGCCCATAAGCAAATTGAATTGTTAACCCCAATCAGGGATAAATCCATCAGGTTAACAACACTGAAAGTAGACTTGATCCATAAAGAAAGTTTCAAACAGACAGCCCCACTTTGGTTTGCCAAAAATCAAGATGCTCTGATTCAGAAATTTATTGCTTCCATAAATGAGCAAAGACTGGAAAATGAGGAAAAATGTGAAATTTTGAGCGATGAGGTAGAAGAATTGGATCATAAACGGATAAAGCTTGACGTACAAATTGAATCTGATGAGGTTGGTCGGCAAATCCGTGATTTGGAAAAAGACAATAAACGGTTCGAACAAGAAAAGTCTGACAGAGAAAAAGACTTGAATCTTTACAATCAGTTGGCCGAAAACCTGGAATTTCAGCCGAGCCCTCAGTCACAGGAATTATTCAATGATCAGAGAAAGCTCGCTATCGATAAAAAGAAAAGGACGGCTGAAATATTGGATCAAAATGAGGAAAAGCTTTTTCAGACTCGAAAGGAATCAGATGATACAAAAGTAAAGTTTGATGACCTCTCCAACGAACTGAGCGTGTTGAGATCACAAAAGAACAATATCACCGGCCATCCGGCTCGCATAAGAAACGAAATTCTTGAATCTATTGGGGCAACTGAAAACGAAATTCCGTTTGTCGGTGAACTGATAAAAGTTCGGGAGGAAGCCCGGGAATGGGAATCGGCCATTGAGCGATTACTTCACAATTTTGCCTTAAGGCTTATAGTCCCTGAAGAATATTACCAACAAGTCAACCAGTATGTCAAAGAGCATGATTTAAGAGGTAGGGTCATCTATCATAAATTCAGCAAAAAAGAAGTAGCCCCTCGTATCTTCCAGCAGCATGATGAAAAGGAGCTGACCAACAAGTTGGACTTCAAATCATCCGAATACACAGAGTGGATTAAGAATGAGATCAGTTCAAAGTTCAATTATTTATGTGTCGATGATCTTGAGTCGTTTCGGTTGGCAGAAAGGGCAATAACCAGGGAGGGGCTAACCAAAAATGCCAGCCGACATGAAAAGGACGATCGGCCAGAAGTTAGAAGTCGCCAGCAGTATGTTCTCGGATGGGATAATAAAGAGAAAATAGCCGTCTTAAAAGAAGAAGCAGCCCAGCTGAATGACAAGATCAATGCAATTGATAACAGGTGGAAAGCAATAAAAGCACATCAGACAAGGGGTCGAAGGGTAGCTGAAGACCTAACTCGTTTCATTGATTTTAAAGCATTCAAAAAAATAGATTGGTGGTCTTTATCCGCTGAAATTCAGGAGAACAAGCTGAGGATAGAAGAGCTTGAAAAGACCAATGATAGGGTAAACACCCTCAAAAAACAACGAGAAGAGATCGTTAAGACAATCAAAGCCAAGCAGGAAGTAATAAGAAATTTGGAGAAGGAGATCAACCAAATTGATTCACAATTAAATATTCAACAGCAAAAATTGAGAGAGGCCAGGGAGGTGATTGACCGTTATTCCGGTCTTAAAACAAGTGAAAAATTAGTTGCTTTTGAAGCACATTTTACGGCTGAGATTGAGTGTGACATTGACTCAATAGAAAAAGTCAGAGGTAAAATCATTGGTGAAATCAATCAGGATATCGAACGACTAAGAGATGACATTCGCAAAATAGAAAGTGCCGCTGAAGGCCTAATGAGGCTCTTCAAGAATCCTGAAAAGGAGATCGTAGAAAAGTTCAGTGATTGGAATTCGGACACCCATAGGCTTAGTGATAGTGCCGAGTTTGTTGAGGAGTACGTTGCTTTATTGGAGAGGATTGAAAAGGAGGAATTGGCTGAATACAAACAACAATTCAAGAAGTACCTGAATGAAGAAATGATTACCAAAATGTCTGACTTCCAAACCTGGCTGGAAAGGCAGGAAGAGGATATTGAGGAAAATATCGAGACTTTGAACAAATCTTTAGAAAAGATCAATTTCAATAATAATCCTCCAACCTTCATCAAGCTCCATGTAGAAAAAGACTATTCCCCTAAGGTGAAAGAATTTAGGCTTCGTCTAAATGAATGGAAACCAAATTTGGTAGAATTTGAGCGCTCAAAGGATGACCGAATATTAGAAGAAAGCTTCAATAAGATCAGATCCCTTCTTGACCGCTTGACTGAGGATGAAAGTCTCAGAAAAGAAGTATTGGATGTTCGAAATTGGTTAAAATTCAAAGCAGTTGCACATCATAGAGAGGATCCAACAAAGGTTTTTAGGAGTTTCACGGGAACTGCCAAGCTCTCAGGAGGCGAAGGGGCTCAGTTGACTTATACAATTCTTGGTTCTGCTATAGCTTATCAATTCGGAATACATAGCGAAGGCCTCAATACCAATTCATTCCGGTTCATTTGTGTAGATGAAGCTTTCAGTAAGCAAGACGATGAAAAAGCCCAATTCCTAATGGAACTGTGTAAACAACTTCACCTCCAAGTGATGGTTGTATCTCCAGCCAAAGCGGAAGAAGTGGCCATTGTTGAGCCTTACATAGCCAGGGTACATTTTGTACAGAGAAAAGACAACCGACACTCGGTGGTATATGATATGCCTATCAAGAAACTTCAAGAGCAAAGGGAGCAATATTTACAATCGGCAGTGTAGGTATGATAACGGCAGGTGAAATACGAAAAAAGTCTGAGGCGAAATATCTGGAGGTCCTTGTGTCTTCATTGAAAGGTGAAAACTGTTTCCCCCTTGCCATACGATCCGATAAAGCACTTTCAAAGGATTTTATTCAGATGAGTAAGGAAATTGCGGAGGTCTTTAGTGCTTCGAAGGAAAGGAGAGGATTTGGCTACTCAGTGATTTCTGAGCCTGTGAAAACCCGACTCCATGGAATACAGGATATACCTAAATCCATCAAATTTGAAAGCCAGCTGGATTACCTGAAATTTCTAAATAAGGAAAAGGAGTATCGAATGATGATGGAAAATTTTAATTTCATTAAGTCCGAACTCCATCTGCTTGATTCATGGGTAAAGCAAAACCCAAAGGCAATAATCGATAATTCAGATATTTGGCCTGAACTACTTAAAGTTTGTCAATGGTTTCTCCATAGTTTCGAACCAAGCAAATATTATATAAGAGAGTTGCCTATAACCGTACACACTAAATTCATTGAAGAGAATAGAGCCGTTTTGAGGTTGTTGCTAGATGAACTTATTCCGGATGCAATAGTATCTTCAGAGAACCAATTTGAAAAACGATATAGCCTAAAATTTGATCAGCCTTTGGTCAGGTTTCGTCCACTAGACCGGAATTGTTGGAAAATTCAACAATATGATGACCTATCGGTTCCAATTGAGCAATTCTCAAAAAATCCTATAGACTGCGCTAAGGTTTATATTATTGAAAACAAAATGAATTTTCTAACCTTCCCACAACTACCCAATTCCATTGCAGTTTGGGGTCAAGGTTACGCCGTTGAATCACTGAAAATAATTGATTGGTTTCAGCAGAAGGAGATATTTTATTGGAGTGATTTAGATGTTCAGGGATTTCAAATGTTATCACAGGTACGGAGTTATTTCCCTCAAACACAGTCTTTCTTGATGGATATTAACATTTTAGAAAAGTATAGGGAATTTGTTACAAAAGGAACTCTTTCAAATATTTCCTTACTCCCAAATCTTACAAAAAAAGAAAAGGAAGCTTTCGATTTTCTCAAGATGAATAATTTCAGATTAGAGCAAGAGAGAATTTCTCAAAGTGATTTATTCTTATCTATACCTCAAATAATACCCTACTCGAAATAAAAACTTCTTGAATAACTATATAATTTAGCTTGCCATCGACTTTAAATGTTCGATTCTACAAAACAAGATTAACTTTACCGAACCTAGTATTTCTTTTGAAATGCTTTTACCTAAAGAAAATCTGATACAATTAAACGCCCTAACCTCATCCAATCCCATCGCAATCAACACGTGCGATGGATCAATACTAGCAGCTGTACAAGCCGATCCATTACTGACCACAATCATAGGTTCGTCCGATTCAGGATTGCTTAATCCCATAATCAAGGCTTCGCTATCCACTCCTTCAAAACCTATATTGGTCACGTTATAAAGCCTATTTTCTCGATTCCCATTGATCCAGGTTCCTTCGATTTTCAAGAGTTCATTTTCTAAGAAATCCCGCATTTCACGAATTCTTTCAGCACTATCATCCATTTCCTTACCAGCCAATTCACAAGCTTTCCCCAATCCCACAATTCCAGGAACATTCAGTGTACCACTTCTTAATCCTCTTTCATGACCACCACCATGCAAGAGTGCCGGTATTTTGATTCGATTTTGTCTTTGGCGAATATAGAGAGCCCCAACTCCCTTCGGACCGTAAATCTTGTGGCCTGAAAAAGTCATCAAGTCTATTCCCAAATCATCCACATTTACCGGAATTTTTCCAACCGACTGTGTAGCATCTGACATAAAAATGACTCCTTTCTCATGGGCTAATTGAGAAATTGCTTTGATATCTTGAATGACACCCGTTTCATTATTGACATGCATCACAGATACCAGAATCGTATCTGTTCTGATTGCTGACTTTACTACTTCCAAATTAAGCAAACCATCTGATTGGACAGGGAGATATGTCACTTCATATCCTTTTGTTTCCAAATATTTACAAGTATCCAAGACAGCCGAATGTTCAGTCGAAACAGTAACAATATGTTTTCCTCTATTAGAATAGGCTTCTGCAACTCCTTTAATGGCAAGATTGATTGCTTCCGTTGCACCTGAGGTAAAAATGATTTCATGTGTATCTGCACCGATCAGGTCAGCCACTTGTTGCCTAGCTTGTTTAACCGCCTCGTGTGCAGAAACCCCAAATTTATGCGTGGAGGCAGCATTAGCATAATTTTCGGTTAAAAACGGCATCTTGGCCTTTAATACCCTTGGATCAAGTGGGGTGGTGGCGTTGTTGTCCAAGTAAATAATTTCGGGAACAATTGGATCAATACCTGTAACTGTCGAATAATTTGTCTTGATCTCCATTAAATATTTTTAAGCTTATTGACTTCTGATGGATATTCTCCTCTAAATGAATCGTCAAATAATTTTCTGATAATTCGATGAAATAGGATGATTCACCAGGGACGATATTTGTTTTTATTTCTTTGTTGCACAAGGCTAAATGAATAATTGAAAAGTTAACAAAAATATCCATGAAAGTGGTTGCAATTTGATCGTCTAATTTAAATACTCTTCTTCCTTTTTTTGGAATAAAGTGGTTTTTGGATTTTTCAATTAGGTCATATTGGCCTGTTATCTGATAAAGTGTTAAATCCCATTTTCCATTAAAAGCCAAATCATTGATGATAATGGGCAGTTTTTTAATAACTTCTTCGAAGCAATCGAAATTAACCTTTTTGACATTTAGATAGCCATAGGAGCTATTTCCAATTAAAATGAATTTTGAGAATCGGTTAAATCCCTTGAAAATTTCTATGTGCCTATTTAAATGGTAGGTAATCATTATAAGAACAAGATTTTAAATTGAGCCTATTTTTTATCAGTTAATACAATTTCATGGCTCTTTTAAATTGAGCATGCATAGGTTTAATTCTATTTTGTATTTGTCCTTCTTTTTTAATTACTTTTGGTTAATTCAATTAAAATACAACATTATAGATAATTATCTATATAAACAAATTTTTAGAGAAAAATATCTACATGAGTAAAATCGTCGATAGAATTGGTTTATATGCTGAAAATAAAAATATCAGTATTCGACGCATAGAACAGGAAATTGGAGCCAGTAATGGTACCCTGTCCAAAGCTATCGGAAAAGGAAAAGATATCTTATCTGAATGGGTTTCACTTTTTGCCAACAAATTCACTGATGTCAATCCGGTTTGGTTAATAACAGGGCAGGGAGAAATGCTTCTGTCAGATGCCGGAAATATTAATAATTCCAAGGCTTCCACTTCAATTGATACACCTGATTGTAGCGCTTATAAAGTTAAAATTGCCCATCTTGAAGAATTGCTAAAAATGCATCAGGAAAAGAATAAGCTTTTGGAAGACCTGGTGGAACAGCTAAAGTCAAAATGATTCCACCATTCTAATTTCTTTTTAATAAAATCCGCTACCGCCTTCGCCATTTCAGACAAGTACCCCTAAGTCCCGGCCATACCCTAATCCTACCCAAGCGGCATGTGGATAACTATTTCGATCTGACTTTTCGCGAACAGTCTGCCTGTGTGTTTATGCTCAACTATGTCAAAGAATTGCTTCAAAAAAAGTTTAAAACGGACGGCTTTAACATTGGAATCAACATTGGCACTATAGCTGGCCAAACCATCCACCACGCCCATATCCACCTGATTCCCCGCTACCGGGGAGATGTGGATAACCCTATCGGAGGAGTTCGGGGAGTAGTACCGGAGAAGAAGGACTATACACCATCTGAAAAGTAAACCCTATTCTCAATTTACAAATTGTAATTTACATTTTGTAAATCGAAAAGATTGAAACCCCTTTTCCAAAGATGGATGGATCGACAGATTTAAAAGTAAAAACCTCCATCAGACCCAAGCCTTCCCAACCCTCAAACAGCGCTATCATATTATTCTTGTCTTAATTTATTTAAAGCCTGTGGCTTTGGATTATTGGGTTTTGAGTTTTTGACATAAGTGCAGTGGAGGTAGAACCTCCTGACTCAGTGGTCCGAAGGTACAACCTTTGAACAACGGATAGGGCTGCGTCCTCTGTGGTAAACATTGAATATTCGCAATGGAGTAGTGATTTCCACAGATGGAAATTTTTCAACGCCCGAAAACATTCCCAAAGGAAAAAGCTTTTACTGAGTAGGTTATAAACCAAATTATTGCCAATTTGAGGAGTACAAGCCAATTGGTCTTATGCCACCAGTGGAAATTGATTTTTAAATAATAAAAATGAAGGAACGGATGAAAAAAAAGAGGAACCTTTTCAGAAAAGTAAGAGAATTTATTAAAAATACATTTAAAAAGGATCCTGAAAGCAATCTACCTGCCTTTTCCGAACGGGCAGATGGAGATTATGGGAGACAGGGCTTGTTGACCACAAGCAGGGAAGAGTTTGAAGCGGAACTTCAAATTTTAGAAGGGACATTACCGGATGATATTTTCGGTGCGTTTTATGTGTCCCTTCCTGTGGGTTCGGTCAACTCAGGTGGTCTGCCTTTTGTCAGCAAAAACCCTGATGACACTCGCAATGCCGAACATGGCAGTCCCATCATGAATGGTGACGGAATAGTGATTTTGGTGGATCTCAACCATGTACCTGCCCCTTTGGTCAAAACAAAACTGATGAAAACTCCCTGCTACTATGCGGATGAGGCCACCAAATGGGGTACCAAACACCATGGACTGATGGGATTTCATAATATGGGAATTACGAGGATGAGTATGGTATTCGGTGCCAGAAATGAACTGAATACCGCTACCGTGCCCGTAAAGTTCAAAGGGCAAAACAATTCCTCTCTCCTTGCGACTTATGACGTGGGCAGGCCGTTTTTGCTTGACTCAAAATCCCTTGAAATCGTCACACCTGTCGGAAAATGTTCCGACTGGATGAATGCACAACCGGCTATGGTACCTTGGCCATTTGGGATTACGCAGACTTCGGCCCACCCGGTTTTTGACCCCGTAACCAAAGAATTATTCACAGTCAACTACAGCAGGGATAAGAGTTCTTTTACCCACATGGAACAGACCATCCATCAGCTTCGCACCAATAGGGCTGCATTCAAAGACTCCTTGGAAAGCTTGGCAGAGGAATTGGTTGATCATCCCGACCATTTGCACATCAAGTCCAAAGTGCATGATTTCTTTAAAAAGCTCCCCGCTCCTAAAAAAGGTGCTGCTAAAGAGCAAAAAGTTAAAGGAGAAGTTTTTATGTACCTCTTCAAATGGGACGGAAATGGTCCCATCCAAAGATGGGATGTAGTAGACCAAACCGGAGAAAATCTGATTATCGATGAATGCATGCACCAAATGGGAATCACTGAGGATTTTATCATTCTTACTGATTGCGCTTTTAAATTTGCCATGGACCTGCTTTTTGACAATCCTTTTCCGGGAAATAAATTGATCGAAAGGCTTATCAGAAGATTGGCTACGGTGAGGATGGAACCCTATACCCATACTTATATCATCAAAAAATCGGATATCATCGAGGGTGCAGAAAAAGTAACTGCTTATAAACTCAAAAAACCTATTCCACTCGAAACCATTCACTATTCCTGTGATTATGCAAATCCCGGAGGCATCATTACCTTATATGGCGTACATAATGCCGCTACCTGTGTTGCTGAATGGGTGAGGACTTTTGATCGCAGGGCGACGGACGGTAAGCCTGTAGATCCGGAATACTACAGTTTGTTTGCAGTTGGGAGTATGGATATCAGCCGTCTTGGAAAATGGAAAATCAATACCAACACTTGGGACCTAGAGATTGAAAACTCAGTCATTTTTGAAGATCCGGGAAAATACAAAGAAGAGAATTTGGGGCCCAATACCTGGACTATCGTGCTGTATACTTTTAGAGATATGATTTCCAGTGAAAAAGTGGTTCCAACCATCAAACAGCTATGGTATGTCAGCGACGGTACGGACAATAACCTGTTGACCAAATTTGTATATAGACTTTACAAAAATTATCCTCATAGAAAATTAAGTTTGGATGTAATCAAAGAAGTGACCAAAAAAGAACTTCCATTTAGCGTCACGAGGATCAATCTTGAAACGATGCAGCCTGAGGATTACTACCAATGTGCGCCGAAAACCTACATCAGAGGAGTACAATTTATCCCAAGGAAAACACCGAACCCAAACATTCCGGAGGAAATGGATGGTTATCTTTTTGCACCTGTGGAGGTTGGTATTGAGAGTGGTGGTACCTGGTCTTTCACCAGTCAATTTTGGATTTTTGATGCCCAGGATATTGCCAAAGGCCCAATTTGTAAAATGGGTCATGAAAAACTGGTTTTTGGATTTACCTTACATACCTCTTGGCTTCCCCAAGCAGCCCCAAGTGAACAGCAATATATCATATCGATCAAAGGCGATTATGAAGATGTCATCCGCCATTTGCCCATAAAGGCAGAAAAGCAATTTTTGGAAGATTTCTTCAATGATCATATTTACAAACACTTTTCATGAATGAAATTCCGGAAATAAAGCAATTGAAAACAATCTCTGAAAATCAGAGAAGCCGGATCTATTTGGCGGAAGGTGATAGCGGTCAGCAAATGCTGATCAAAGAAGACCTTTCGGGAGATTTATCCCGATTGCACAATGAAGTATTTATTTCTTCATCCCTGAAGGCGGGTCATTTTGATTCCAGAATGATGCTTTACAATGGAAATGCGGTTTTGCTACGGAATTATGTTTCGGGAAAAACACTCAAGGAACTGATTCCCAAAGGCGGAATGGAATTGAAGGATTTTCTGAAATCCGCTATACAGCTTGCTACGGTACTTCAAAATCTCCATCAACAATTTGTCTTGCACCATGATATCAATCCCAAAAACATCATTTTTGACAATGAACATCAATGTCATTTGATTGACTTTGAGTTCAGTTCTGTTTTGAATAGCATTGAGATCTCGTATGAACAGGCACAGACCATCAAAGGAACGGTAGAATATATGTCGCCGGAACAGACGGGAAGGATGAACAGGAAGATGGATTATAGGTCTGATTTTTATTCATTGGGCGTGACCTTTTATGAGATGATTACGGGCAAATTGCCCTTTGAAAATGAGGATGTTTTGGAAATGGTCCATTGCCACCTTGCACTTTACCCCCAATATCCTAGTGCCCTCAAGACTTCAGTTCCCAAAGTAATAGATGCTATTATTTTAAAATTGCTTTCCAAAAATGCAGAGGACCGGTATCAGTCCTTACAGGGACTGTTGATTGATCTCAAAATTTGTTTGAAGCATTGGGAAGAATCGGGGACCATTCCGGATTTTGAGGCGGGCACTACAGATGTTGCCTCCAAATTGACTATTTCCCAAAAACTTTACGGAAGAGAAAAGGAAATAGAGATTTTGAAAGAAAGCTTCGATCGCGCTTGCCAAAACAAAAAAGTCTTGGTAACCATTGGGGGCTACAGTGGCACAGGGAAAAGCATGCTTTGTTTTGAACTGCACCGGTTTATCATCCTGAAAAACGGATTTTTCCTAAGCGGAAATTTTGATGCATTGGACAAGCAAACTCCCTATCTTGCCTGGATCAAAGCCTTCAGACAGTTTGCAGATTGGCTGATTGCACAGCCTGAAAAGGTGCAGAAATCCTGGGCAGATAAGTTTCAACGAGAATTGAAAGGGCTTGGGAATATCATCATTGACCTTGTCCCCAACTTGGGATATATTCTTCCCCAGCAACCTGAATTGGTAGATCTCAGTGGTTTTGAAAATCAACAGCGGGTACAATATACCTTCAATGCTTTTATCAAATGTCTCGCTACCTCAGAAACCCCGTTGGTGTTTTTTTTGGATGATTTTCAATGGGCTGATGAGGCTTCCTATGAATTATTGAAAAGTCTCTTCAATAATTATTCTCTCTCCAACCTGCTTATCCTGATTACTTACAGGGATAATGAAACCACTGATTTCCATCCCTTCAGCAAGACTATCCACGACATCAAATCCAGTCACAGTGAGGAAAACCTGTTGATCGAAGAAATCAAACTTGCGCCTTTGAAGCAGGAACATGTGTCGGAATTGCTGAGTGATACCCTAAGAATGGGACATCTTGAAGTTTCTTTATTGTCAGAATTGGTCTACAGCAAAACCAAGGGAAATGCTTTTGCATTGACCAAATTGCTGGAATCACTTTACAGGCAGAAGCTCCTTCAATTTGAATATGAGCGGAAAATATGGAAATGGGATTTGGCCAAAATCGCCAATCATAACATCAGTGACAACATCATAGATTTGCTTTTATACACCATCAAAGACTTGGATGATGAAGCGCTTAAAATGGTTAAGATTGCTGCCGTCTTGGGATTTGAGTTTTCATTGGAACAGGTCTCATCCATAAGTGGTAAAAGCCCGGCTGCCATACACCGTGATTTTTGGCCTTTGATCAAGGATATGTCACTACTTCCTGTAGGCAATGATTACCATTACCTTCCAGAATTCTATGAACAATCCAATAGGGATGTTCGGTTTAAATTTGCCCATCCGAGGATTCAACAGGCTGTTTATGACCTGCTTGATGAAGAAGAAAAGAGCACGTTCCATTTTAATCTAGGTCTCATCTATTTAAAAAAGAAACAGGAAACAGATGTTGAAATAGGGATAATTGATATGGCAAGGCATTTTTCAATTGGCTTTGCACATGTCCCTTCTTCAGATGATAAATTTCAAATCGGCAAGATTCTTTTGGCCGCAGGAAGGATGGCTGCACAGGCAGCTTCGTTTGAAGTAGCTTTGGGATTTACCGAAAATGCGCTGCTGTGTTTGAAAGACGGTCTTTGCAGAAAAGACAAATTCCTGATCTTGGTCAAATTGCTTGAATATTCATTTTTGATCAAAAATGAGCCAAGACAAACTGAATACAGGAAAGCCGCAATGTCCCTTGCCGATACACTTCCTGAAAGATTACTTGTGTATGAAAACCTGATTCGGGGATTGGATTATGGAAACCATCCTCAAGAGGCCGTACAGATGGCAAGAACAGCACTTTCAGAAGCTGGAATCAGCATACCTGAAAAGGCAAAGAAATGGCAGATAATCTTTCAGGCCATCAAGCTTCAGATTTTTTTGCCCCCAAGCAAGTTTGGACAAATTGCCAATCTGCCCTTAGTGGAAGACGACTTAGTTAAAGGCATATTTAGGGTTCTGATGGTTTCTTTGCCTCCGTACTTTTTTGTCAATATCGATACCTACCCCCTATTGATATTTAAAATGATCGAACTTACCTTGAAGAAGGGCTGTGCCCCGGAGTCCAGTCCGGGATTTGCTTCTTATGGCCTGATTCTTTCCGGTGCCATGAAAAAGCCTGTCGATGGGTATCAGGTGGTCAAGGAGTCTTTCAAACTCCTTTCTATCAAAGGCGCAGAAAAACATGCCGCTACCAATATTATGGTGGATATCAGTTTCACATCTTTTGTCAAGGAAAATATCCGGGATAAAATTCCTATGTGCCATGAAGGCTTCCAAAAAGGAGTGGTGGCAGGAAATATGGAATATGCCAGTTGGAACCTTCTTTTTGGCTTTCTCATAAAATTCGACTTGGGATGTGATTACTTAAAACTGATTCAGGAGGCAAAAGAAGTCGGGAATTTTCAAAAACAGTACAATTTCAGAAATCAGGAGGCAATCAACAGTGCAAGTTTCAATGCCTTGAAGATGATGACTGTTGAACCACAAAATCTGGAAGTCGGACTTCGAAAATTCAATGAAACCAAAGACGAGTATTATACCACTGCTATCAAAGAAAAGAACGATGTTTACCTGTATTCATATTATGGGATAAATGCCATTGTCAATTTATGGTATGGAAAATACCATCAAGCCTATGATTTATTTGAAAGCTATTGGTCTTATGCCAAACATCAAGTACCGACTTATTTTATCCATAGCTACAATTTTTCAAGATTATTGAATGCATCCTTGTTGGTCTTACAATCAGGGGACAGTTCATATAAAGGGAAAAACCTTATCAAATTCATCAAAGATGGTATCAAAGTTTTAAAGGAAAGTGCAAAGCTGAATCCGGTGACCTGTCAGCCGCTTTGGATGTTTTTACAGGCGCAATTGGATTTGATTACGACTAATAAGGTAAATCATCCATATTTTGAACAAAGTATTGAAATGTTGGAAGAGTTTGGAAATATCAAGTTGGATGTTCTTTTTTGCGAAATTTATTCTGATCACATCAAGACGTCAGATAAAGCCAAATATGAATACTATAGAAACCGTGCCATCATCAAATCCAAGGAGATGAATGCGTTTTCAAAATCATATTTACTGATGAGTGACTTGGAAGGTAAAAAGCCGACCACAGGCAAAGAAAAAAGCACAAGCAGGGGATCTTCTACTTCTTCCTTAGAGCTCTCAACGATTGATACCAAAACCCTGATTAAAACCATGCAGGCCTTGATTACAGAAATCAAGGTAGAAAGCCTCTTGGAGAAGCTACTGACTTATGCCATGGAAAATACAGGTGCACAGGAAGGACATTTTATCATCAACAGAAATGGCGATTGGGTAGTTGAAGTTTCTACCACTGCCAACCACAGTTTACATACCAGTTTTCCGAGGACGATGCTTCAGGAAAGCAAAGCGGTGAGTCAGGCGATTCTTAATTATACCAAAAAAACCAAGGAACCTTTGGTCATTTCCAATGCTTCTGTGACCAAGCCGTTTGATGAAGACAGGGTTGTCAGGGCTAGAAATATTCTATCAGTGCTTTGTATTCCGTTTATCAACCAATCCAAAATTTCAGGAATTATATACCTGACACACAGTCAGACCTCTGAAGCATTCAAGGAGGAACATGTAAGTCTGATGCGCCTAATGGCAGGACAGATTGGGGCCATTATTGAAAATGCGCTGTTATATGAAAACATGGAAAATCAGGTTAGGGAAAGAACTTACCAACTTGAACAGGAAAAGCACAAGAGTGAAAATTTACTCTTGAATATATTGCCCAAGGAAGTTGCCCAAGAATTGTTGGAAAAAGGCAAAGCTTCGGCAAGGTTGTATGAAAGTGTCTCTGTGATGTTTATCGATATCATGGGTTTTACCCAAATCGCTGATAAAATGACTCCTGATGACCTTGTCAAAAATTTGGATAGAATTTTCTCAGGATTTGATTCCATTACCACAGAATTTGGATTGGAAAAAATCAAAACCATCGGAGATGCCTATATGGCAGCGGGCGGTATTCCTGTGGCAAGCGCTGACCATTTGGAAAGAATTATTATTTCCGCATTTGAAATCATAGATTTTGTCAAAGAATACAACGAGGAGAAAAGAAGTAGAGCTGAGGCCTGTTTTGAAGTTAGGATTGGCATCCACATAGGTCCCGTAGTAGCAGGAGTAGTGGGTGATAGAAAGTTTGCCTATGATATTTGGGGTGACACGGTCAATATTGCTGCCAGAATGGAAGAGAATTCACAAGAAGGGAGAATCAATGTATCTGAACATACCTATAAGTTGATATCCGAAACCTTTGATTGTGAATACCGGGGAGAAATTCCTGTCAAAAACAAAGGGAATATGAAGATGTACTTTGTGAATGGGAGAATTTAGAGGTGAGACAAAAGAAGCGAGAGACGAGAAACAGAGATTTTAGTGCTAGAACCAAGAGTCAAGATGGAGGAGGAACCTTGTTGTTAGGTTATTATAAGTCGCAACTTTCAGTTATCCGAAGCCTGTAGCTTTGGATCTTTGGGTATTGAGTCTCTGGCTCAAGTATTGCGGGGGTGGAACCTCCTGACTAGATGGTCCAAAGGTACAATCTTCAGACAAGGGGAAAATTTCTTGCACCAATAAAAACCTTCGAGGTCTGAAAAAGACCTCAAAGGTTGATTTTTCCCCGACCTTCATCCTTCATCCCTTATCCTTCATTCTTCAAACAGACCTTCTTTATTGAATTATTGGACCTAATTAGGTTCAAGTAAATAAAAATCCATAATTTGTATCCCATACCCAATACCCATTTTTAACAAGCTGTTTGATGTTGGATAAGCTGTTTGCTTGGATCAAAGCACCTATCGTTTTTGTGTTACGGAAGCCTATTATCTGGTTTTCCAAAAAAGTATCTTCTTCTCCTGATAAGGAATTTGTGTTTAAGAGACTGACTGAAATCTATGAGGACATTACCCAAAATCCAAAACCTGCCGACGGGGCATTGTACCACTTGGATATGCGGGCCAATAACTTTATCATCCTGAGTGATGTGCACAAGGGAAACCGAAAAGGAAGGGATGAATTCCGGAATGCAGAGAAAAATTACTTGGCAGCACTCGATTATTACAATGAAAATGGGGCTTATTATGTGAATTTAGGTGATTCTGAGGAGTTTTGGAAGTTCAATATCTTTTCCATCATGCAGCACAACAAAGCAACTTTTGAGGCTGAAAAGAAATTTATTGATCGGAAAGCCTTTTTTAAAATCTATGGTAACCATGACTTGTTTTGGAAAATAGATCCCTTTTCAAAAATGTACCTCAGGGAAATTTATGACAAAGCCATTAACATTTACGGTGGAATCGTCATTAGGGTAAAGTACGAGAACGGAGAATATATCGATGTATTCTGTACCCATGGACATCAGGGTGACAAGCGCAGCGATGGCAGTAAGTTCTCCATTTGGTTTGTAGCCTATATTTGGGGCCCATTACAGTCTTTTTTGGACATCAACATCAATACTCCTGCTGTTGGGAAAAAAGAAAAAACACTGCATAACAGGTTGATGTATGAATGGAGTCAGCAACAGAAAAACCTGATTTTGGTGACAGGCCATACCCACCAACCTATTTTTCATTCTTACAGCCATATCAAGGTGTTGAAACAACAATTGGAAGAAGCCAAAACTCAGGGAAACGAGGAAATGATACAAGAATTGGAGGACAGAATCGAGCGGCATCCCAGTCAGTGTGCCTTGGGTGATGCCGACTTGCCACAATACCGTCCTACTTATTTCAACGCAGGTTGCTGCTGCTTCAGTGATGACAGTATTTCAGGAATTGAGATTGCGGACGGTAAAGTGAGGTTGGTCAAATGGGCAGAGATCGAAGGGGTTTCCCAAAGGGAAATTTTGGAGGAGTTACCGCTGAAGGAACTGTATCATATGTTTTTTGATTAAAAGGTTTTTTGGTTTGTTCCCGCAAAACCTGTCCCGATTTTTTCGGGAGACGCTAAGGCGCAAAGAAATATTTTCAATATCCAGTGTAAGTTGGTTAATGATCCTACCATTGACATAAATGTTAAATACCCCTCGGCAAGCTCGGGGAACGGAAATCTGGTTGTATTAGGGGGGAGAGTGAAAAGCGGCTTCGCCGCTTTTCACTCTCCCCCCTCCATATAAGACCCCTCGGTGGTCGAGCTTGCCGAGACCAAATTAGACTGACCTCAATGTCATTACCCTTTCTGAACATTTTAATAATGTTGGGGACTCAGGATGAAATGAAGCCAGAAAGAATTGAATACCTTATCTGCGAGAATCCGTGAAATCTGTGGTTAATAAATTCTTAACCACGGATTTCGCGGATTGGCGCAGATTGATGCTAAATATTTTGTAACTTTTGGCTATGTCACAAAATCAGAAAAGAATCATCACTGCCTTTTATGAGGCTTTTTCAAAGGGAAAAGTAGATGAGATGGTATCGCATTATCATAAAGATATTGTCTTTGAAGATCCGGCTTTTGGGCAATTGAAAGGAGAAGAAGCCAAAGCCATGTGGAAAATGCTGATCGAACGGAGTAAAGGAAATATAAAAATCAGTCATTCTCAGGTAGAGGCGGATGCTGAAAAGGGAAGTGCACTTTGGGAAGCAGCTTATATTTTTGGACCTGACAAAAGGAAAGTGGTCAACAAAATAAGTGCAACATTCGAATTCAAAGACGGTAAAATCATCAGGCACAGGGACAGATTTGATGTTTGGATGTGGGCCACTCAGGCCTTGGGTTGGAAAGGTTGGCTAATGGGTTGGACTTCCCTCATGAAAAAACAAATTCAAAAACAGTCGAGGGCCCTATTGAAAAAGTATATGGAGAGGGATTGAAAATATTAGAAGCAATCAGAAGGTCAATCGCGTCAAAGGGTTCAACTTTGTCATTTCGAACGTAGAGAGAAATCTGTTTCTCCGGAATTGTTAGAGATTTCTCCCTATGGTACCAATGACAGAATTTGAGATTTATACCCTTGAACTGAAAAATGCATTCAAGACTATAAAGAACTTTGCCTTGTCACCTCGACGTCAGGAGAGGTCTGCAGCCCACCTAGATGTCAC
>NZ_JABFHF010000028.1 GCF_015476655.1 Aquiflexum lacus | reverse complement strand
TTCACCCATGCGGCTATGGAAAGTTCCTGATCTATCTCAAGGGTACTGTTGTGGGTCGCCGTTGCCAGATTACCGCTTTGACCTGCCATGTCAAGTGCCAATCCTAAGACCCCCTGCGTCCATGTCACTCCACTGGTATTCTGAATGGTCGCATCGTTTCCTTTACCTGAATGATCCACAAGTATATTTCCTGATCCCTCGTCCATCTTCCAGTGCCCAACGAGATCTTCGTCAGGGTTGACAACCGTTTCCTCCTCAGTAGTAAAGCTCCATACCTCCGACCATTCTGAATTTCCATCTGCGTTTGAAGCCAAGACCCTCCAGAAGTAAGTGGTAGTTGCCGCAAGTACAGGGGTGGTGAATGTACTGATTGTAAGCGCGGGATCTTCTGCAATGATGTTTGCAAAATCAATATCGGTTGCAAGCTGTATGCTGTAGTTTTCAGCATTTGAAATACTTGTCCAAATTAAGTCAACCTCAGTTTCTTGGTTGACAGCTCCATCTGCCGGAGAAGTCAAACTAGGAATATCGGGTAGGTTTACAGAGGATACTGCAACTGTAAAATTGATTGTCAGCGGAGTTCCTGAGATGCCACCTCCACCGGATTCAGAGTATGGAGTAGCGGTAAGCGTATAATTGCCAATATCCAGATTAATTCCTTCATTAAACAATAAGGTATAAGCACCGCCATTGTCAAACCTTGAAAGGTTGATTGGTCCACTTAAGGATAAGAAGACAGACCCTACAACTGTAGGGTTGGTATTCGCCCTAAAATTAAGAGATTGGCTGCCTAATTCATCCAAAAACAAAACAGTACTTTGTTCTAATCCCAAAATATCCAGTGTGTTTTCAGGATTGATAAGGGTAAAGCTTTCTACACTGAAAATATTATTTGTAGTGAAACTCCAAACTTCCGACCATTCCGAATCACCTTCAGCATTAGAAGCAAGGACTCTCCAATAATATGTCGTATTTCCATCAAGTTCAGAAGAAGTGTACGAATTGGTTTCGATATCCTGCATATCTACAAAGGTCGACGAAAAATCAGCTATTGTAGAAACCTGAAGTCTGTAAGATTTGGCAATTGCCTGTTCTTCCCATTGAAGGGTTGGTGTAGTTCCTAATCCTGTTGCCGCATCGATAGGGCTTACCAAACTTACTTTTTCGGGCACTTGAATCAAATCATCGATGACTGAAAACTGTACAGTCAAAGATTCACCTACTATACCACCTCCATCTACTTCGCTGTAAGGTATAGCAGAAAGGATATAATTACCCTCCAAAAGGATCAATCCTTCTCCCAATAATCGTAAAGTATAGGGAAATCCATTATCAATTCTGGTAAACGGAACAGGACCTGTCAAAATAATCTCAGTACTACCTATAAAATCAGGAATTGTATTGGCTCTGAAATTTAATGCTAAGCCGTTTATTTGGCTCAACAATAATTGAGACCCTTCATCCAAAGGTGAGATTTCAACTGTATTGTCAGGATTAATCAAGGTAAAGCTTACCACTTGCAATGGGTCCTTAGCAATAGGAATCAAAAGCTCTTCATTTACCCCAAATTCAACCAACAAGTTTGCTTCCGGATTTACCTTAGTTCCCAAATAATTGATAGTAAGATTAAGTAGACTATTGGGTAAAATCAAAGACCCTGAATAATTCATTTCACCCAGATTGAATTCCGCTGCATCTGTTCCCGTAAAGGAAATATTTCTGATAAAAACCCCTTGGTTACCATCTGATACTGAGAGTTCCACATTTACATTTTCACCAGGCAATTCAATTGTTTCGGGGCCTGAAAGCATACTTTTTAGAATCGCGGTACCTTGAGGATTGTTCAATCCATAAAACTCCATGTTTTTCTGGTTTCCAGAGCCTCGGGTTGGTGATCCTGCTGCCACGAATAGCCCATCTCCTGATACAATTCCTTGTGTCCCATGTCTCTTGAACTTGAGGTTCGGCCCCGTGCTCCATGTTTGTTCCTGGGGATCAAAGATTTCAGTGATATCCAATGCATCGGTATTGCCTCCACCCGGGATTTCTCCTCCTGCCACAAACAATTTATTTTTAAAATTAGCTACCACTGCTCCCGCCCTTGGGGTGGGTATATCCAAAGCGCTGGGTAGAGTGGACCAAGTACCCGTTTCAAAATCATAGACATCAACTTCTCTGATTACAGGGCCGAAAGTATTGATTCCACCTGTTTGCCTGCCAGAAGCTACATAAATTTTAGTTCCAATAACAGTCGCATGGAAGTGGTCTCTTGGCCTTGGTGCATCAGGCAATATTGTCCATTCTCCCGTTGCAGGATCAAATTCATCAAAGTAAGATACATATTGAGCGTTATGCCCCAATCTGTTTCCGGCTACCATGTAAAATTTATCATTATATACCACTAGACCCGCTGAACCTCTTCTCCTATCCTCCGGAATTTCAGGACCTTGGATATATTGCTGGTTGACAGGGTCAAAAATCCAAACATGACTTGCAGGTGTTTCATCAGGAAAATTATTGTTTTCAAATGCACCTATTATCCAAATATAACCCTTGTATTCAGTGGCTTGGAAATGGTTAAAACTCAATGGGGCAACATTATTCAGGGAATTCCAAGAATCTAGTTGGTAATCATATATATCAATGGTTCTGGAACTTTCTCTTCCACCCATCAAATAAAATGCCTCACCGGCCTGAACAAATGAATTTTCATGTCTTCCTGTATAATTCTGATCCTCATTCAGAAGATTCCACGAATCAAAAGGCAAGATCGTCCAGGTAAAAGTCATAAACTCTTGATTGGGAACAGGACTGTTGGAATCGGTGACAAAAAGGGTAACAGTATAAGGGCTATTCGGGAGAGCGCTTGGATCTACTTTCCCATAGAGTCTGCCATTGACTGACTCTATATCCACTCCAGGAGGCAAATTGCTTGCACTATAATGCAGCGTGCCCACGCCGCCTGAAGCAGTGAAAAGTAAATCACCGGCCAAATCTTCATTCACAGTATTGATTTGATCTGGGATGGGATTGGTAATGACAATGGGTTCAGCTGGGGTAGTATCCAATATTTCAATGGCATTGACAGTGGGATTACCGATTTTTTTGATGAATTCAATATTCAAAGAACCGTCGGCTACTGATGATTGAAATTCAACCATTCCTCCAACTTGATGCCCAAATAACTCTATTAAATCAAAGTCACTTTGTACTATTTGCTCTTCAATTTTAAGGTCAAAAATCCTGTCCCCGATATTTGAAGTGCTGGCATCACTATTCCCAAAGTATAACCTTATCTTGTAAATACTATTGGAAGCAGGTATGCTGAAAATCATATTGTCCCCTCCTTCACTTTCCCTTTCTTGGGCAAAAATTCCGGCAAAGGTAATTTCATCAATGTATTCAGGAATAGATATATGTCTATTCGCATAACTGAAATTACTTGGCTTGACCAATCCTGTATTGACAGTATAACCATCTCCCGAATAATTGCCTGCTACATTGTTTGCTCTCCAATTGGGAGAATCATTTTGCCCCTCAAATACCTCACCTCCGGCATTGATTCTAAATACAATTTGCTCTGCCGGGATGACCTGAACATCAAATGACTGTTCAATAAAAAACCCAGCTGGATTGGCAGCTTTAATGGTGATGGTCCCTGAGGCAGGGTTTTCCGGGAAATTCAATATCAATTGGTTATTTTGAATAACTGCCGATATTTCCTCATTGGTATTGGTAAAGGTGAAAATCAGATTTCCACTGTAATTATGGTCATCAAAGTAATTATTCAGATCAAATTCTCTTTGTGGAGATCCAACCTGTCGGCTAATATCAAGCAAGGGGTTAATGACAAAGGGTCTCTCCCCATATACTTTGAAATAATCATAAATGGATAAGAATTCTTTTGTTTCATCTGCTGAACTTCCATAAACACCGATTGCCAAGGGTTTGGCCATATCTTGAACTGCCTCAAGAATTTTTCCTGAAAGGACAATTGTACCCATACTGATGATAGGTCTATTGCCAATTTTGATTTGTGGTTCAGCTGTTCCAAGATTTGGATCTACCCGGAACATAAACTCAACGGTTTCAGAACCCAATGGACGGTCTTCCACTGCCAGTGGAACAACTAGAGGGTTAGGATCAGGAAGATCCTCAATTTCCAAAGCAGCCATTATTCCTGTTTTGGTAAATACCAATTTCAGGAAATTGCTTTGGGTTCCATCACCCATCTGAATTCCCAATTCCCCCGCATGATCTATATCATAGAACATCTGCGGCCCCTGAAAGCCTAAAAGCCCTCCAATGACCAAAAATTCCCCTGATTCGGTGCCAACATTTACTCCGAATTGGAATCCTTTTTTCTGATTATTTGCCAAACCATTAGCAGTACCTCCTGTCATGGCTATTTGTATGGCACCGGCTGCACCGCCATAAATATCATCAGGAAGAGGTCCTTCGTTAATTTTATCCAACCAATTTAGCCAGTTAGGATTAGGAGCGCCGTTATTCATTAAGCCTGTTAGTCCCAAACCTCGGTAACCAAATGGTCTACCTAACTCATCTGTTTTGTCAGAAAACAATTCATTGTTAATAGGTAAATCTGATGGGCTTCCCAATTGGAAAGGATCCAATTCATCCCAAATACCATCACCGTCATCATCCAAGTCATTCAGGTCAGAGACAAAATCTCCATCAAAATCATTGGGTCGTGATGCTCCTGAACAATAATCAGTGCCATTGTCAATTTCGTCCTGATTGGTATAGCCATCCCCGTCGTAATCTGCATCAGGATCAAAAAACGGATCATCGGGTAGAGGACAAAACGGATTATTGGAAGGAGTGAGTATACTGACCCTATTGTCAAATGTAGCTACCCAAATGGTTCCCGGAAAAATATCCTCATCTCCCTGACAGGTAATCCCCAAGGCATTACCGCCGTTCAAATTCCATTTATCCTCTTCTAAGGAAAGTAAAGAACCGTCAGGATTTAACCGGACCAAATGTAAAAAACCTTGATTCCTTCCACCGATCAATGCCCCTTTTAATGCTCCGCCAAAATTAGAAGCCTTATATTCATCAATCCCATTGCTATTTCTTTTCCATGTGGTTACAAATTCAGGTTGGGGACCATTGGGATTGACCAATTCAGGATCTCGATAATCAGCTTCTTCGGGATTAGACAAACTTAAAGGCACAGGAGGCCAATTCACTGGTAAGGAAGTCTGTGCATACTCATCAAATCCGGGTTCACCCGGTGCGATTGGTGCTAAAATTTGGGTTCTAAAAATTTCATTCGGAGTGTACAATGGGGTGAGATTGGTCCAATTGCCATCATCGCCAAGAGATTTGGTATACAAGCCCGCGCCTCCCGGATTAAAAGGAAAGGAGGCTCCTAGGGAATAAGGAGTTCCGGGGTTCGCGCGAATAGGGGTCGGATGCCCCCCGTAAAAAGCACCGGGCTGATAGGTTTGAATGTCCTGGGTAATCAATAAAATATGATCCTGATTTCTGACATGCTCCCCACTTGCAGATTTATTGGTGCTATTTCCACCAGGTTCACCTATTAAATAATTATTGGTAATCGTAGTAGGATCACCTTCATTTTCTGGCAATCCCCCCCAGTTAGTATTAGGGCCATTGTCTGTAATAAAGACTTTTCCAGCCTCTGTAACCACAAAATCGTAAGCATTTCTATAGCCTGCCGAAAATATCTGTACCGGTCCTCCCTCCACTACCATGGCCATATTCAGGCCGTCATTTCCTCCAAAAGGATCTCCTACATCAATGCCGTCATAATCGGGATGGTTTGGATCATAGATACCGTTTATATTTGGCCTAGAAGGATCATCAAGTGTTGGAATATCATATTTATATTGTCTTCCTGAGCTTGGATCTATCTGGGTAGGCATAGCTTCAATGGCATCCAAATCAATACTTAGAAGTGCTGCGGAAAGGGCATATTCAGTAATCCAAGTAAAGTTGGTGCTGGGTGCCCCTGCATTGGTGAACCCTCCACTAGCTACCAATAAATAAGGTTTATTGTTGATAATGGTAAATTCAACGGCATTGGTAGAATGGTTTTCTTCAGATCTTGGAAGCCCTCTGACCAAATCCACCACATCCCATGAAGTCCCATTCCAAGTTAATTTGGTAATAATACCCGAATTGGTGTCCAAGACCTTATCTCCTGATGGACCTCCCCAAGTAGGGTCACTGGAACCCACATAAATAATCGGATTTTCAGGGGTGCCTACGACTTCTATCCCGGTAATCTGTCTGTCTGATCTACCATTCCAAGCAGGAGTACCAATATCATCATGGTTGGGAATGTTTTTTACATCAAATAAAATTTCGTGGTCCACTACGGTATAACTATTGTATCCCGTATTTTCTATTCTATAAATTTGAATTTCACCCCTTCTCCTGGAAAGATATAACCTGTTATCAGGTCCGAATTTCAGAGAAGTACCTTGGGAGGGCGGGGTAAAGCCATTAAAATTCAAAGTGCTAAGGTCAAATTCCACACTTTGGGCTCTTAATTCAAGGGAAGTAAACAACAATAATCCTACAAAAACTGAAAGGATTTTGGATGTTTGGGACAAGGACAAGTAGTTCATAATGATATTCTTTAGTAGGAAGAAAAATAAACGATTACTTAATCATGCGAGATTATTATAGGTTGATAACCTGTTTTGCAAATAAATTTCTTATTTGCTTAAATTGTGTTCTGCTTAATTTTGGAGAAAATAATTAGTAAATCATACCTTCTTTTTTGTATAAAGTTAATATTGTTCAAATCTATAAATATTATTTGAAATATAAAAAAATGAAGCACATATTACTTTTTATGATTTATAAAAAAAAATAAATTAGATTATAGATCTATAACAAACTGAGTTTTTATTATTTTGTAAAATAGAATGATTCAATGATTTTTATCATAAAAATTTAACCAAATACAGGGGTAAAGATGATTTGATACATTCTAAAAAAATTATAGATTATAACCATCAAGGCTTTTAAATCTGATTTTTTTCACAATAATTTTTTTTAGTTAACCAGTACAATTAACTTGCTTTCAGAATCAGACCGTTAAATGAATAGATTGTTTTTTTAATATTATTCACTCCCGCTTTAACATCCCATTAAAACTAATTATGGCTAAGTTTTTATTTACCCAAGTACAAAATATTGAAATGATTGTAAAAGGAGGAAAGCCCTCAGGAGGGGCTGTGGTTGCCACGCATGCTTGGATGCAATCCCTAAATGCATTAGGTCATGAAGTTTACTTACTGCGTTCGGAAGAGGATGAAAGACGGATTTTACCTGAGTATGAATGGGTAAATACATACAAGACCTATCATTCAAACAAAGGTATACCGGTAATCAGATGGGTTTATTATCGGTTTCCAAAGCTTTTTAAAGTATTTAAGACATTGAAGCCAGATTATATTATCAATTCTATTCCTGGATGGTCATCTTATTTTATGTCCCTGATGTGCCAAAAACTAAATATTCATTTGATTATAAGACTTGCAAATGATAACATGTTGGACGAAAGAATCAAGCTGACGCACAGTTCTTTTGAAAGATATTTTATTTCTAAAGCTTTTCAAAATTGTCAATTTATTATGGCACAAAATGATTTTCAATATCAAGCTTTGCGAAATAAATATCCGGATAAGCGCATATTAAAAATCTCTAATCCTTTTGTAATTGATAGTAAATTTCAAAAATGTAAGATAAAGCCGGAGGGATATATAGCATGGGTCGCCAATTTCAGGTTTCAAAAAAACCTTCAATTACTTTATAAAATCTCTGTGGCTATGCCAAACGAGAAATTTCTCATCGTAGGAGAACCATTGATACCATTAGATCCTGAATCTGCAGAATACTCAGAAAAGATAAGGAAATTACCTAATGTAACTTTTGCAGGAATGGTATCAAGAAATGAAATACTTCAGGTGTTTCAAAAAGCAAAATTTCTTTTAAATACCTCTCGTTATGAGGGTTTTTCAAATACCTTTCTTGAAGCCATGCAAACAGGAACACCAATTCTCAGTACGCCGAATGTCAATCCTGATCAAATCATTTCAAAACACGGTTTAGGTCTTTTATATCAGAATCCTGTTGATTTGGAGCATGTACTGAGAAACCTTTCAGATGAAGAGTATGCCGAATTTTCCAAAAACTGTATCAATTACATTCGGGGAAATCACGATCACTTAACATTAGGTAGGAGGTTCATGGATTTTTTGAAAGAAGAATAATTCGTTAATAGTGACGACATTTTTTAAGGGATCAAAAAAATGAACTAATGGGTAGTGATAAGTAAATATTGCTGCTTTGAAATGTTAATTATTTTAAAGCTTCATTTCCAATATTTTTTGATTTTCGATAAACTTACGTATTGAAGATACAGATTTTTCCCAATGATACTGCTGATTTACTTTTTTATAGCCGTATTTACCCATTTCTTGACCCAATTCCGGGTTATCCAATAGATAAATAATTTGAGAGGCCATACCTTGAATATCCTTGAACTCCAATAAAAATCCATTTTTCCCTTTTTCTACAAAATCAGGTAGGGCACCGATATTAAGCGCAACTATGGGTAACTTATAGGACATGGCTTCCAAATAGACTATACCAAAAGGTTCTCTTTTGGAGGGCATACAAAAGATAGAAGCGGATTCATAGTGTTTTTTCACTTCCTGTTTGGGCAACCTGCCCCATATTTTCACATTGGGGTGTTGGATGTCAGGGCTACAGCCGACAATATTCAAGATTGCATCCGGATGTTTTTGATAAATTAATTTGAAAGCTTCAAACAATTCAGGCCCACCCTTTCTTTCCCAAGCTACCCCTACAAACAGAATGTTCTTTTTTTGATACCTTTCCAATAAATATTGTACATCCGTTTGGGATATATTGGCTCCGGCAAAAACACATTTTACCTTGTTGGAATCGATATAATATTGATTTAACAATGAATTCTTTACATGATTGCTCATGGTAAAGATTCCGTTGGAATTTTGATATAGGGTAGTCTCAAAGTCAATCCAGTCCTTGGAATTAATTTGGTTCCGATTGAAATCAGGATATCCTAAATTGACCAAATGAGTATGGTCCGTATAAATATAATGAGGACAAAAAACCAAGTTACCATTAAAATTGGACTGAGTTTGGAAGGAAAAAACATAATCTTTTTTTTTGACGGCTTTACTTATTAATTGATTGGTGAGTTCCCAATAGTAGATGCTTTTTGAATAACTACCTTTTACACCTTTCCATGAAAACCTCTTGGTATGAATCAGTGTTTTGTAGATTAGTTTGATTTTTTCTTTTTTACTCATATTCTTGAGTAAGGCTTTTAGATCAATAGTTTCAATTTTATATTCTGGAAATATTTTATAGAATGCTTTTAGGACTGATTCATTTATTAGAGAAAAAGAACCAAAATGGAGGAAGAGAATTGTTTTGTTACTCATAAATAGTTTGTATTTTTAAAAATAAAAACAAAAATATTCTTTTAATAATATTAATCAATGATTTCTTGTTTAATAAATATTTGTGTAAATAAAGGTGCCAGTAAAATGGTAATTCCATTAAATTCTCTCTAGGAATCTGAAATTTTCGGTACATTCCAGCATGTGGCAGGGGACTTCCGACCTCGTGCAAATAACTATCGGGAATCCTAACTGTTTGTTATAGAATATTGGGTTAATAGGATAGTAAGATATAACCAATTTTGTTACCAACACAATCCTTGGTAATTCGGTAAATGCTCTAACTCAGGCAATCTGAATAAATCAATTACTAAAGTTTGTTCAGCCAAAATTTGCAGATAAGGACTTGCATCAAAATTTTTTTGGTTGACTAAGATAACATCAGCATTTTTCAAGGCTTCCAAAGGGTCATTGGTGATCAAATCAGAAGGATGGAGTAGATGTTCTTCAATAAACTGTTGGTTGATACCGAAAAATTTCGATAAGTGGAATCATTTTCCGATTAATCTATCTAAAATAGCCACAGAAGGACTGTAACTTAAATCATCAGTTCCTTCTTTAAAGCTCAATCCCATCAATGCTATATTTTTCTTTCCTGTGCGGTGAATCATTTCAAAAGCAATGCCTTTTTGGTTTTTGTTGGATTAAATTAAATCTTATTAGAAGCCAAAGCTGAATCCTGATGATGGAGTGCAAATATGATTAATTCCTTTTCAATAAATTATAGTAAAGAATTTATAGAAAGGTCAACTATGAGTGTCTGATGTGTGTTGTAAAATATTTTTTTTATTATAAATTTATATCTTTATTTATCGTAAAAGTTTGTCGTAGTAATTTAAAATGAAAATTTTAATCGATATCAATCACTCCGCCCATGTCCATTATTTTAGAAATTTTTACAAAATCATGTCCAAAAAATGTCATAAAAACCTTTTTGTTTTGAGGAATAAGGAAATTGAGCATCGTTTACTAAGTTCTTATGGAATTCCCTTTAAAGATAAGGGCAAATGATAAGATGGAAAAATCGGAAAAATAATGTATATGATTTATGAAAATTTTAAACTTTTTAAAATAGCCAGAAAGTTTAATCCTGATTTATTTCTTAATTTTCCTCACCCCTATACTTACCAGATGGAGAGTTTCTTAAATAAGCCATTTTTGGTTTTCAGTGATACCGAACATGCGCCTCTTCATCATAAACTTACAGTTCATTTTGCTACAAAAGTATTTACTCCGGCTTGTTACAGGTTAGATTTAGGTAAAAAACACTTTCGGTTTGAATTATTGAAAAATCCTGATTTGGAAAAGGATATAAAGGCTAAAAGAGAAAAGCTGCTTTCTGAGAAATCGGATAACACCCAATTTATGATGCAGGAAGTGGAAAAAATGAGTTCTGTTGAAAAATATTCAATTAATTTCTGATAATTGAGGAGCGTCTATATGAAAGTACTATTTGTATCCAGTGGCAATAAAAGAAATGGCTTGAACCCAATTATTCAGTTACAGGCTAAAAGCATAGAAGAAAAAGGGGTCGAAATTGAGCATTTTTTAATTTTTGGTAGTGGGATTAAGGGTTATTTTTCAAATATTTTCAAATTGAGAAAACACCTTAAAAAACATTCCTATGACCTGATTCATGCTCATTTTGGATTCTCCTGTATTGTTGCCCAATTGGCTAAAGGGAAACTGCCTTTACTGGTCACCCTCATGGGCACAGATGTTTTGGGACGAAAGGACCTCAAAGGGAAAATGAGTTTGGGAAGTAAAATTATATTATGGATCAATCATTTTTTTGGAATATATATTTACGACGCAGTTATAGTCATGAATAGGAAGATGAAAGACATGTTTCTCAAAAGAAAAGGTCCTACCTATATTCTTTCCAATGGAGTGGATACCACACTTTTTCAAGAAATCCCAAAAGCAGAAGCATTGAATTATTTGGGATGGGATCCAAATTTAAATCACTTTCTATTTATGGCCAACCCAAATAGACCTGAAAAAAATTATCCGCTTGTCCATGATGCTATTAAAATATTAAAGGAAAAGGGAAGGCCTGTAAAATTGCATGCGGTATTTCAGGAGAAAAGTGAAAACTTAAAATATTATTTCAGTGCGGCCACGGCACTTTTGATTCCATCATATCATGAGGGTTCACCCAATGTGGTCAAAGAGGCTTTTGCCTGTAATTGCCCTATAGTATTCACTGATGTAGGAGATGTGGCAGAGACTACTGCTGATTTAGAAGGCTGTTTTATGGCCCCTTACGATCCAGAGGGATTCAGCAAAGAAATTATCAAAGCGATTGAATTTAGAAAAAATAAGCTTAGAATAAAAGGAAGGGAAAGAATTAAGAAATTGGATTTTGATAAGGAAGTTGTTGCCGAAAAGATTAAGCAGATTTACATTCAGTTATATTTAGATAATTAGTTTCAAATTGATTTGTTTATTTTGGATTACCAAAATCTTTTGTTTTTTTAAATTACCGGTATAAAAGTGGTAAAAAAAAATTGTTACTTGTATATTTTAAATCGAAAATCAATCAAAATAAATAATGAAAACCAAAATTTTGTTTTTTATAGGTTCTCTTGGTTCAGGAGGGAAAGAAAGGCGGTTAGTTGAATTATTAACATTCCTAGATAATTTAAATAAATATGAATTAATATTAGTTTCGAAAAATAAAGAAATTTCTTTCAAGAAATTTTTTGAACTTAATGTCAAGTGGATAACGCTTGACTCACTGTTTTCAGATTTAAAATCAGTTTTACAATTTTATAGAATAGCAAATAAAATAAACCCGGGAATCATCCATACTTGGGGTTCTGTACAAACATTTATGGTTTTACCCTTTATAATTAAAAATAGAAATGTGAAATTGGTAAATAGTCAAATAACTGCGGCTCCTCCCAAAATCAGTTTAAAGGAAAGGTTAATCAATCAAGTTAATTTTTATTATTCAGATGTGATTTTATCAAATTCTTATGCAGGTTTAGAGGTATACAATCCACCTAAAATTAAATCAAAGGTAATTTATAATGGATTAAATTTCGATAGATTTCAAAATCTTGCTGTACCACAAAATATTAAGAATGATTTTGACCTGAAGAATAAATTCACAATAGTAATGATTGCCTCCTTTTCAAAAAACAAGGATTATGAAAAATTTTTTAAGGTCGGGATTGCTTTAAATGAATTGAGATCGGACTTTACATTTATTGGTGTTGGTTTTTTTAAGGCCGATTTTCCGGATTTGTTTAATGAAGCAATTGAACTCACTAAAATTTACCCTAATCTTAGACCAATTCCAGGTACCTCTAATGTTGAATCATTGGTAAATGCTTGTGACCTTGGAGTACTTTTTTCAAATACTGAAGTTCATGGTGAAGGTATTTCTAATTCAATTATTGAATACATGGCACTAGGAAAGCCTGTAATTGCAAATGACGCTGGAGGTACTAAGGAAGTGGTTAGAAATGGGGAGAATGGATACCTGATTAAGGATGAAACACCTGAGCAAATAGCAAAAATGATTAATTCTTTACTTGATAATCCGGATAAAATGAAAGAAATGGGTATGAATTCTAAAAATAGAATTCTGACTGAGTTTACCCTTTCAAGAATGGGTGGGGAATTTGAAAAGGTGTATAAGTCATTGATTTGATTTTAAAATTCTTTAGCTTTGATCTATAAATCACTCTATTAAATCTTTTAAATTAATTAGAAATAATATCAAGTAAATTTAAATTTCTCTAAAACAATGAGTAACAATAATTTGCTTTTTTGAAAAATTTAAAGAAATATTTTCAATTCTAAACATATTTTAAAGCTTAAAAAATAATGAATTACAACTCTAATAGACAAAGAGAAGCTTGTATCTAATAATTTTAAGTTTTAAATTTTAAATTGAGCCCGAAAAATGATAATATTTTTCCGATAGTCAAAAAGATATGTCGAAACGTAAAACAGCCCAATTAAAGGTAGAATTTTCTACTCAAACTATACAGGGCCTTGATGCCATAGAACTTTTAGAAGATCCTGCTTTTAAAAAAAGTTGGGAAGGATTGCTCGATGAATACCAATATGCTTCAGTATTTCAACATGCCTCTTTTGTCCTGCCATGGTACAGACTAAATTTAGAGGAATTCTCTCCGGTGGTCCTATTGGCTTATGCTGATCAAAAACTTGTTGGTCTGTTGACTTTAGCTAGAAAAATAGATGCGCAAACGGGTAAATATTGTCGGAAATTGATAGGGGCAGGTAGTTTTTTTGCCCTGTACCAAACTTGGGTGGTACTTCCGGAGTACCTTGGACAATTTTGGGATAAGGGTATGAAAAGTTTATGGCAAGAGATACCCGGATGCAGCATTAATCTCAAGTCACTCCCGGACAAAAGAATTTATCATGAAATGTCAATAGGTAGAGGCTTTAAAAGGGTTTCTGTGCTTGAAAAACACCTTAACCCTGTATTGGATTATGAGTCCGAAAATTATCAACAGATTTTCGGAAAGAGGCATTTCCGTTCCAAATTTAACAGATTGAATAGGGCAGGGGAAGCGATTTTCGAAAAAATAACATCTATCGATGATTTAAAATCAGCTATGGAGACCATTGAGGTTTTTCATAATCTGAGACAAGGGGCTGCTTTTAACAAAACCCCATTTATTCAGAGTAACCATCAGAAGGAGCTTTTTTGGGAATGGTTTGATAAAGGAGTTTTACATGTGACTGCTTTGCGTTTCAATCAAGAACTGATTGCGGCGGTCCTTATTGTGAATGATTTTGGGGCAACTGCTCATTTGGCAGGTTTAATTACTTATTCTCCCAAACACGCAAAATTATCCCCCGGATTGGTACACTTATATTTATTGGGTCAGATGCTGCGCAAGGAATCATTCCAAAACCTAAAATTGTCTCCTGGTGATGATGCTTATAAAGAGCGGTTTTCCAATACCCACGAGGAATTGTTCGAAATACTGATTAGTCCAAAATGGTCTGAGAGAATCTTCAGAAAAATCCGGGTGAAAGCAAGGGTCATGATGTTGAATAATGGCATTCGGCCCATGGAAGTCCATGTTTGGTTGAGCAAAAAAAAAGCGTCCCTAAAAAATAAATGGTATTGGTTTTGGCATCAATCAAAAAACTTACATTTGTCTACCGATTTGATTTTGGACAAGTTAAAGTTAGTCTCTAAAAGTATCCATGTAAAGGCCGAAATTAACCTGAATAGTTCTAAAATCAGTGATTTACTTCTTCTGGAGGATACCTGTTTTGAGGTAAGCAAATGGCAGTTTTTGGAAGACGCACTTAAAAGATTAGAAAATCATGAAAGTTGCCTAACTTATGTGCGTGATGGACGCCTGAGGTTATGTATTTGGTATGTGGGGAAGATAAATTCGGTTATTGAATTGGATGAACTTTTCCGTAAGGATAAAATCAAAAAAATTTATATTTCCCGCTATTTCACTTTATAGGTAATATGAAAATAGAAAACACAAACATTAACTTTCATGTTATAAAAAATCCAGCATGGATGGAGGAAATCCTGCTGCTGCTTCAAAAGCATTTCTATATGGTTAGTGCTAAAGACCTTGAAAATTATTATTACGAAGGCCTTTCTATAAAAAATGCTTGTCACATTACTGTGGATGATGGAGATATTAGTGTATATAGCTACCTATTTCCCCTAATCAAAAAATATAAAATTCCGATTTCCATTTATGTCTCTCCCTATGCCGTTGAAACCGGAAAGAATTTTTGGTTCCAAGAAATCAAGAATTTTGATATGAAGCAGCTTTTAAATTTTCTTGCTGTCCAAAAAGGGGAAGAAATCCCATTTGTTGGAGATCATCAGGTTTATGCAATCTTGAAATCGATGAAGGTAAAGGAAATAAATAGCCTAATCGAAGCCTATAAGAGGGCCTTTAACATTCCCGATGGGGAAAGGGTGGGAATGAACTTAGACCAATTGATGGAATTGAAAGCGTCAGGATTGGTCAGTATAGGGGCCCATACGTTGCATCATCCGATTTTAAAAAACGAGAACGATGATATTACGCGCAAAGAAATCCTCCAATCTGTCCAAGATTTGGGAGATTTGCTACACGAAGAAATAAAGTACTTTGCGTATCCTAATGGTCTACCCGGCCTAGACTTTGGAGAAAGAGAAATAAACTTGTTGAAAGAAGCGAAAATCAGATTGGCTTTTTCTACTGAAAGCAGGCACTTTTCTTTAAGGGACAATCCTTTAAGTATTCCAAGAAGGGGAGTCACCAAAGGGGGTAGTACATTCGTATTGGCCAAATTGGCCTTTGGGGATTATTGGGAAAACATGAAAAAACTGCTGAAAGGTAAACAAGAAAAGGATTTTCGCTACCAGTAGCTTCATAGATAAACTTGTTTCTAATTTCTATCTTCTCAATAAATTGGATTTTGACTGATATTTTTGTCTTCGTAAATATAAATTAATTACATGCTTAGGATGGTATAACGCCTTTACAGCATGTTAGTAGTTATACGGGATCAATTTTAATGTATAAAAAATAATGTTGGACTCAGGTCAATTGATATTTCAAAATGAAAAATGCAAAAAACTATTACAAGCCCCCCAATTTTTAGAGGCTTGGGACAAGCTGTACCATGATTGTCCTTGGGCCACAGTTTTCCAGAGCAAAGAATTTGCGCTGAACTGGTATCAATGCTTTGAATCCTTTCCAAAAATAATAGTTACAGATTGGGATGGTATCAGGATGACCGGGTTATTGGCCCTTACCAAAAAAAACAACCAGCTTACTGCCGCAGGTCTAGACTTGGCAGAATATCAAGTTTGGCTAAGTTTACCGAATTTCAATGATGAATTTTTAAAAAAGGCCCTTCTTGCAATCAATATAACCTTTCCCAATCAAACTCTGTACCTAAAATACCTTACAGCCAAAGTTCCTTTAAACCTTTTTTTTAAAAAAGGTCCTTATGGTACACAAACTTTTATTCGTGAATATGCTCATCCATTAATGGAAACAAATGAAGAGTTGTTGAAATCTGAATTGAAAAAGAAAAACAAAAAAGAGAAAATCAACCGACTGAAAAGATTGGGTGATCTGGAGTTTTTTGAAGTCAAGGAAAATGATCATTTCCGAGCTTTGATCGATGAAATGTCATTACTGAGTGATTTTAGAAAAGGTGCCTTTTACAACAAAACCTACTTTTACGATGAACCTGAAAGGAAAACCTTTTTGTTAAAGCTCTTTGAATTAGGGCTTTTGCATGTCAGTGGTTTGTCTATAGATGGTAAATTGATTGCTTCCAATGCAGGAATCATGGGACCTGATGTGGTTCATCTCCAAGGAATCAACAGTCATTCTCCCTTTTACTCCAAGAATTCTCCAGGGATTCTTCAATTTTTGATGTTAGGGATAGCATTAAAAAAATCCGGGTTTAAGTATTTTGATTTGACTCCAGGTGATGCAGATGGTTATAAAAGCATGTTGGCGACAGAAATAAGTATGGCTTATGAAATGTGGTTTACCTCCAAGACGGATGCCACAATGAAGAAATGGTTTGAGCGGGTCAAAAATTGGTTAAAGCCTCGATTTCAGGAAAAAACTTTCAGGGGTTTTGAACTTTCTAACCTTAATATGGCAAGGATTAGGTTCAAATTTAAATGTAGGTTTTTAAAGAAAAGTTTGAGAAACCACCAAAAAAAGGAGTTCACTAATTTTTTGAAAGGGGAGTCTCAGTTTTTTTCATTGAAGGACCCAAGCCCCATTACTGAAAAAATTGAAGCAATCGGCGTAATCCATGAAAATCAAATTTCGGATCTTTTTTTGTTTGATGAAGAATTTTCACTTTTCCCCAGGATGGATTTTTTTGCAGATTGTATAACAAGAATCGAATTTGGGCAGAACATGTTTACTTTGGTGAGTGGTTCGGAGTTAATGGGAGTTTTTTGGTTTATTTCAATGCATGCCAAAACTGAATGGAAAAATACAAGAGTTACACCCCAGTTGCCAACTTTGACCTGCTCTTACGCGAAGAATATTGATTCTGATAAGTTCAATAAAGTAATTGAAGTGCTGCAACAACAAATCCAAAATAAACAACCTGAAATAAGTCATATGCAACTTGAAATTGGGGGTAAACAAAAAGAACTCCTTAAAAAATCATAGAGCATATTGATGTCTTAAACCTGTATTTTCGTGATACTCAAAAATGAGTCTCAAAACTCAGGTGCCCCCGTTAAGATCATTGTAGCCTCTTAAGGTCCCAAAAATATCCTAGAGTAAATCTTCAGATTTTGATCTCTTTTTTTTTAAGTTCTCAGAATTAAAAAATCGCTATTTAAGTCTTCTAACTCAGAAATTATCCAAACCCAACCGTTTTTTTTACTCAAATTATTCATAGATATTTAGTTATAATCTGAATTATATAAGAACCAATTATTCATATCTCTAATATCTTTTCCATAAAAAAAATAATCGTTTTCGCAGGGATTTTCTTTAAAACTCCTAACAAGAATAGGGGCTCTTATTTTTCCTGTAAGTTTTTCTAGAATAATAGGGTATAATTTCATCCCTAATTTATTAGTGTACTTTATTTGTCGTTCACTAAAGACCTTCATTTTAATGATGGGGATTTTCAATTCTCGTTGTAAAAAATTCAAAAGGCATTTCAAATTTTCTGGTTCTAATGAAAAATATTCTTCGACCTCGAATTGATTGACAGATATTTTTTTTAGAATCATAAAAGATATAAGCTTATCGTTTTCATATATATAGCCAAAATAAAAATCTGATGGATTTTTGATATATCGCCATTCATAGTAATTAAAATTTCTGTTAACTGAAATATAATTATCCCAAACAATGTTTTTTCTTAGGTCTAAAATTGAATTGATATTTATTTTCTTTGATACAGAAAATAATCGATTTTTAATTTTCTTTATTTTATTTTCATTTTTATAGGATTTATTAAGTAACCTATAAATTGAATTAAACATTGAAAACCTGTAAACATAGGTTCTTTTACAATTTGTTTTTACCCATCCCTTATTTAAATTTCCTTTTAGACTCGCCTCATTTGATGACAAGTTTAAAACACATCCTGTAGAAACAAAACGACTGTTTAAATCAGCAATAAATGAATTGTTTAATAAAGAAAAAACCCCCTTCTTTCTATATTCAGGATGCACTATGGCATCGCTTGGGCATAAAATTTCAAATATTTTCCCAAAAAAATTAGCATCCAATGGTACAAAAGCTCTAATTCCAATCAACTTTTCATTGTCAAAAGCCAAATAAATATTTTCTTCGGATTGAAAAGGGTTTGACTTATATTGCCAGAAAAACTTGGATTCTATCTCTACTTTTGTTGGAAGATCCCAAATATTAGAAAGTAATTCAATTACCTTAAGAGTATCCTGATCAGTAAATTTTCTAACTTTAAAAATCACTTTTTCATCCATATGGTAATTATGAGTTTAATGTGTGGTCCATGTTAAGCGGCATAAGAGCAAAAATAATGCGCAAATTTTTCATTCAATATGATACATTAAATTTAAAAAAAATATTTCATTCTGTTATGCTATTTTCTTATTGTTCTAAGTATTAATAATAGCCACCTATATTATTATGAACTTTAGTAAATTCGTTTCCTGCCAAGGTGGGTCCTCACTCGCCTCGCTGTCCTCCCTGTTCGGGATTTGCAATCCCGAATTTACCTGCCTTTGGTAGGCCCGATAATCAGGATTTACAATCCTCAAAAAACCCCTTAAAACTACCGATTCTCCTTTTTCTCAACTCCAGTGAATTCCCCACTTCAATCTCCCTAAACGTTGTGGTCTTGGGCCTACCACACTCATTTCTCCTTCTGTTAAAAATATGTGTCAACAATATCTGAAATATTGACAGGCTTTGTTTTGACAATACCATTCTTCATAGTCTACTTGATGAATTTGTTGAAATACTCTACAGCGATTTTGCCCTATTACTTCCAACAGCTCCCTAAAATATGACAATAATAATATTCATTGTTGGGGATAATCTCAACTATTTAAGTTTAGTCACATTATCTAAAATTACTTCTAAACATTCTTTGGTGCCAAACCAAGCCTTTGTGGCCATAGATGGAGGAATATCGACATCAGAAAATCTGATAATCTGTCCCACTTCCATATTTTCCCTTATTCGGGCATTTTGCAGTAATCCAATCGGCACATGGTCTGATTCATCAATAATCCGCACGGCTGATCCTCTTGTATCAAAACTCCCCGTTCCTTTTTTGATAAAATCGCCTTTCAACAATGGCCTTTTGGTAATAGCGGCTACACTAGTACTTGGATAATCACTATTGTCTATTAGTATTTCATGATGGTTCAGAAGTCTTTTGATTGTTCCCGGAACTTCAAAAAAGCAAAGATGAATAGGCTTGTAATGATGATAGTAGGGCCCATCACCCATCTTATAAGTCCTAAGCTCATTCCTAAGATTTTCATCATGCTTACTGATTATAAAGACGCCGGGAGGTGCTGACTTTGACAGTATGTAATCGCTGATTGGGAATCCCATATTTTCTGCAGCTTCTGCTAGTTTATAACCGGAAGCTTCAAAATCTTCTGTTTGAATACCAATTAAACCTTGTTTAGCGATTGATGCACCAAAAGCGTTGGCGACCAATGCCTGTTCAATTTGCACTTTTGTTCCATCGGTAAAGGATGTTACCGAATCCACAGAAAAGCCTTGTTTCAAGGCCCAATAGTTCATCTCATCCTCTGTGGGATTAAGATTTAAAAAACCCTTGATATTTCCATAAACGATGGGAGAAAAACCCATGTCCAAGATCTCTTGCCTGAGAGAAGCAAGACAACCCGGTTGGTCACCGTTCGATTCTGTTATCAGGCCCTGTTTAGAAAGCCAGGTACCAGTAGTTACCATGGTATCAGCATCCATAGTCACCACAGGAAGATTATATTGAAATGCCATATTTATTATTTCAGTATTATAAACCGGATCCCCGGTGCTGACTACAATGACATCAGATTTTAAAAATAGAATTTCAGGAATTTGATATACAATTTCATTTGGGACTTCAAGACCTTCAATGACGCCGCTCCTACGCGTCAACACGCCAGAAATATCCATTTCTAAATTTTTATTAATAAGTTTTATAAGGCCTTTGGCAATAGCTCCGGTGCCTACCAATCCAACTCTAATTTTGACAATTCCTCGCATGTTAGAATATATTTAAAAACCAATAAATCAGTATGTTTTTATTCTTATTTAATTATTTACAGTCCGTTTTTATTTCAAATGCGTCAATCGGATCTTGACATGTCTGATTCAAACCTAAGGGGCCTTTTAAAATTCTTTGAATAACCTGCTGAGGGTCGACAAACTTCTCATAATATGCTTTCGCACCTTTTTCCAACTTTTTTCTGTAATCAGAATTGTTCAACAAGAGGTGAATAGCAGATTCTAATTCATTAATTGAAGATATAAAGTGTATATTTTTTCCATGGACAAGATCTCCCGGCAACCTATTAGATAATGGAGTCGAGATAATGGCTTTGCCCATGGCTAAGAACTCGCCTAATTTCCACCCATGGCAATTATGGACAGTCGGGGTGTTGAAAACTATTGCCGACTCTTTTGTTTTTTTTAAATAATCCCAAGCAGAATAGGGTTTTAAAAAACAGAGGTTTCTAAACTTTTCATACTGGGGATGCTCTTTTCTTGCCAAAAAACCTCCCTCAAAGTCGCAATCACCCTGTTGACAGGTCTCGATAAATTTTTTCCTCATTAGATTGGTGTGATCTATACAGTGTTGGTGAATCCACAGTCGTCCAATCATAAAGACGTAAGGTTTTTTTTCAGATAAAAAATCCCTTTCAGGTTTGGTTAAAAGATAGTTTTTAAGCTTTTCTCGTTTATTCTGAGCGTAATAATCCCTAAAAAAGCGTTTCCATAAAATATGGGTTGAAAACCTACATCTTATGAAATTAGTAAAGCTATAGTATATTGCTTCCCACCTATCCCATAATTTAATTCCAAAGCCAGGAGGAATGTTAACCATTTTATTGAAAAACCGATGGTCTGTCAATTCATCATTAATGTTGATTTTGGCATAAATATCTGACCATTGGTATGCCAATTTCATGACAAGGGGTTTATCATGATAATCAATGATAATTCTAGTATGAATATTATTTAGAGTAACGATCACCACGGCCAAATAATGAAATTGGGCTTCTTCATCTCTCCTTAATTCTTTAAAATATTGGTTTGAAAAGGACACGTTCTGCTTACCAAACTCACGGATAAGTCCATGAATATAAAAAGTGGCATACCATACTCTACAAGAAGGATCGAGAAATACTTTTGTACTTTTATCCATTATTTAGATTTAAAATTGAAGCGAGTAAAATTTATTCTCGTAGTATTTATTTGAATAAATAATCGACATTCTAAATTTCTTGATTAAAAAAATTAAGAGGTTATATGTTGATTTCTAAAAGTTATAAGAATATTGGATTTGTGTATTTTTAATTTATAAAAATCAATATTATTATTTAGTCTAGTTGCGTGTCCTCCCTCGGAGCTCTCCTTTGGGCCACTGCTGTTCGGGAATTGAAATCTCGAATTTACCTACCTTTGGTAGGCCAAGATTATCAGGATTAAACCCTCTGTTCTAATAGAGATACCTCTGTCCTGAAATCTCCCCGTTGTCCGAACCCTTGTAGCTTCATGACCTTGAATCCAGGAGTTTTCAAACTCCGGTAATTTCAACAATGGGAGTGACCTCCATCCACCTATTCCGGATATCTCCCTCCCCACCTGGGGAGGGCCGGAGTGGGGCAAAATCCTACCCCCAAACAAATACCCAACCATATAAACAACTATTCCTAGCCTCAAAAAAATACCTACTGTTGTAATCGAGAGGCGTTTGAAATTATTAGAATCTATAATTCAATAGTTCAAAAAGCAGTCTTATGTGTTTTCTTGCCAAAAACCGTCAGCCATACAATTTTGATATCCAACCAAAAGGACCAATGTCTCAGTTACCACAGGTCATCTGAGGTTCTTTGTTTTTTTCTGATTGTCAGTTTCAAGAGGACCTCTCCAGCCATTGACTTGGACCCAACCTGTGATCCCCGGCTTTGGTAATCCGGGACAAATCTTATCCTTGTTCCATGGTAATCAGCTATTTCTACAATTTACTTTATTTTATCCGGTTCATTGTAGGGTAAAGCAATAAGGATTTCGTCAGCAAAGTTATACTTCAAGTAATATTTTAATCCGTCTAATGCGGATATTACCCTTTCATTCTTTGTTGTGGAACGATCATCCGAACTACAATCTATAAATCCTGGGTCAGTAAAAAACAGCAATTATAAGGTGTTTAAATTATAACAATTGAATGGTGTTTTAAGCTCAATAAACTTGTTATTTAGGGTCTGCTGAAAAAGTCAATGATATCAAGTTCCTAGAACCGGTTCAGATTGTATTCTGAACCGGTTTTTTTGTTTTAACATTTTCCAGGAGCATATAATTAATTGTCAAAAGGAGGCGATTGACCTCTTTCCATGCTGAAAAACTCAGGCACTAAAGTACATCCCCGGCAAATTTGACCAAGTTGAGCACTAGGATGATGGAAGCGATCCACTAATGGGTGAATTTTTTGAGCCTTGCCCTTTCATGTTTTTGTAAAATTGCCGTTGCCTTTATCTACCTCATATTTTTAAACTTGACTCGCATGAATAATTAATATTCTATGGTATATATTTATTTATCAATTCGACAGTTTGGTCGATGTGATCTTTTCGGGACATTCCAACTACGACCGATTTGATTTCCGGGAACTTACCAATAAATTCAAATGCCTGTTCAGGACGGATAGCACCTGCTGCCATTACACTCATCGGAATAAAGTTCATTCCGGGACGCTGAACTTCCTTTATGGTACTCTCTAAAGATGGATTCATGTAGAATCCAGTTGGATTAAAGGCCGCCATAATCAGATAATCGTTCCATCCTCTGCTGTCAAGTCGTTCACGTAACATAGGTACATTTTTAGTGATCAAACCACCAGGAACATTATACTTCTTCTCAATATGCTCCCTAAAAATATCAAAACCTTCATCACATCCCAACCCTAAGGCAAGATCAACTAAAGCGTCATGCATAAAGACTGCCCCCAGTTTATGTCCTTTGAAGGGCAACATCTCTATATCAATAAGTATTTTAGCCATTTTGTACAAATTGCCGGAGGCTAGACCTGTCATACCTGTCATCAACATTGACAAACTCGCACCAGCGCCAGCTTGACTCAACAGTTCGGTAAGAACATTAAACATGCCCTTTTCATTTGACTGCCTTACATACTTTACAATGTAGGGTAATAAAGGATAAATGGTAAAATCATCTTTTAATACCGGATCGTTGGCAATAATATCTAACACAACCTTAGCCCGGGGATGAGTTGACATCATCATTGCCTTAACTCCTTTACTGTGAGCGTACCTGAGTACTTCGGCCAAGGCACTTCGATTTTCAAATTTCTGGTCTTTGGCATTTCCACGCTCCTGAGAGAGGTGATCAACGCCAAATAAGGGATTATGGCCGAGCAATATTTTATCTAACTGTTTCATTTAAGTGTTTATTCCAGTTTACTAATTCAATCTTTTAAAATCAATTTTTCTTTTTCGACAGTATAAATGAATTATACTAATAAAACCTATGCAAATAGTTAAAATACATCTTGCGGCGTGCCGTTTTCAGATGCGGATTGATAACAAGCATCTACTATCTTCTGAACATGATATCCATCTTTAATGGATGGTGAAGCTTGGCGCTTTTGTTGAATCGCTTTAATGAACTCCTCAGCCTGATATGTAAATTTTGCACCACCTATATCAATGTGAACTCCCGTGAAAAGATCATTGGCCGAAAAAAACGTCTTGCCCTCCTTGTATTCGCCATGAGCAGTATCTAGGAAAAGATCTAACGTATCATCCGTTATTACTAGAACCCCATTTTCTGCAAGAATTTCAACCCTTAATTCCATCTTTCGCTTGAACCGAACGCTCCAGGAAGAATCGATCCAACCCTTTAGACCATTTTCAAATTCTAAGATGACATGCGCAAAATCCTCAATTCCTTTCGAATATACTGAAAGAATATCTGCATTTACTCTTTTCACCGGACCAAAATACCAATGTAACATGTCCAATAAATGTGACGCTTGACTTTCAAGAACCCCGCCACCTGAGACTTTTGGATCGTATCTCCAACCTTTGCCTTGCTTAAATAATTGCGAGACGTATACAGTGCCCTTAATATTGATTATTCTTCCCAGTGCTCCCGATTGAATAATCTTTTTGCCCTCACGGAAGCTATCAATATTCCGAGCCATGTAGCCAATCATATTGGGGATTGATTTCTTTTCCAATTCATTAACCAAAGACTCAGATTGCTTTGCGTTGATGGAAAGCGGCTTCTCCATTAAGAATGGAATATTTTTGCTCACGCATTCCATTGCATTTTCGACGTGGTATCCAACTGGACTGGCGATGACAACACCATCGATTTCCTCCTTACTGAACATCTTCTCAATGCTCTTGTAAACTTTAATGTTAGGGTTAAGCATGCTTAGCGGCTTAGCAGGAAACATAGCCGGATCAACAACAGCAACAACTTTGCTATCAGGCAATGAATTAAAAATTGCCGTATGCATTAGCCCCATTCGGCCTAGGCCAATGATTCCAATTTTTAATTTGTTGTTATCCATTTCTTTCATTTAGTCATTAATTTAATTGTTATTTGATATTAAAATGGTTATAATAATTTGAAAGCAAAAACAGCATTGTATTACTTACCTAGTATTTCCCTGAGCATGAACTGAGTCGTATCCTCTTTCTCACCAATAAGCTTATTTCTACGTTCAGTATAAATGTTCTTATCCTCATGGAGAATTTCAATTCCCTTTTTAATGGCTTTTAATTGATCTTCGATAGACTCAGTGAAATTATAGACAAGGCCATATTTTTCTTCTAATTCATCTGTATAACCTCTTCCATCATTGTCTATAAAAATTGAGGGAGTTCCTAACATAGCGGCTTCACTAGCCATTGTAGCACTTTCCCCAATTAGTAAAGATGCATAATAAATTGCATCATGCATTTTATAGGGCTCTATAATTGCTTGGTATTGTTTTAATTCCGCTGGTAATTCTTCCTCAGATGTAATAACAACCCTGCTGTATTTTGTAAATTCTTTAACAGCTTTAATCTTATTTTCTAGGCTAATACCTTTATGACCAACATCGTGAGATGCTTGCCATGAAACAAACCTAAATATCACAAATTTTTCTCCGAGACTAATTTTTAAATCGTCTAATACAGTTTTCTTTGGTGAGAAGTAGTTGGGATGAAGATATGCAATTTCAAGAAAACTGTTAAACCGTATTTGTTTTTTCCCTATCTCTCGTCTATAACATGCAGGCGTGAATATTTTTGTTGCAAATGGAAACGTAACAGCGTGGTCCAATTTTGCATGATCAGTATCATCAAATAAATAAGCAGGTTTTCTTAGAAGCCATCCTACATGAATAGCATAAGAAGAATTAAATGCCACGAAACAATCAGGCTTAAACTCAAGTGCAACTTTCAATACCCGATAATTGCCAACGAATAGGTATAAAATCTTTGATAAAAATGTTTTAGCCCCCTTGCCCCTGTTGATGTATTCAAATTTTTCTTGGTTAAGAAGTTCTAATAGTGGATATCTATCTCTAGATGTAATACAAACAGAATGACCAACCTCTTGTGCTTTCTTTATAAAATTTTTACAATAATGAAAATGTGCAGGATGGTTTAAATCAAATAAAATACGCATACTTAAAAGAATTTTTTTTTAATATTCCTTATGCAGGTTACTCATAAAGTTAAAAGCCCATTGATGATCGCAAAAATTGATATTTATGAAGGACAGTTAATAATCTCTCCCGCGAGGAATTCTGTAGATCAAAAAACAACAAAATAACCTTATCAATTTTACAAAATATCAACCTTAACTTATTGTTGTTGGTTAAAAGAGCACGTCGAATCACTATTTTGGGTGATATTATTTATCAAAGATACTTTTTGGTTTTTTAAAAACCAAATCTTACTCCCCATCCCTTCCCATTTTTTTTTTTTTGATTATCAGTAACTTACAAGGTTACGTTTTTCACGTACACACTTACCTATCCAATTATGTCGTCGGTGCTCTCCCCTGGTTCAATTCAACTGCCATTCTTTTGAAGGCCTCGTCAAATGTTTTTCTCTCTCTTTTACTCATTCTCATTGTCCCAAATATAAGAAATGGGCTTAATTTAATATCTATTCAAATGTAGCAGGTCCATAATCCTTATTCCTACTTTCGCTCTTGAAATCCAAATAGTACGGACAAAGGAGCCTTGTATACTGTTTTGTTCAAAGCCAAAGACGTGTTCCAATGCAAGAAATGATGTTTCAGAACAGGTCTTAAAAACGGGACAGTGATGGAAAACAGTAAACTCCTCCTGAAGACATGGCTGTTGGCCTTGACTCTTATCAGTGCAACCAAGAAAGGATTGAGTGCCCTTAAACTCCAGAGACAGATGGGACACAGCCGTTATATGACTGTTTTCAGGCTTTAACACAAAGTCAGGGAGGTAATGGGAGAAAGCGATAGCTTGTACCAAAGCGAAGATATGGTGGGATAAAATGAAGCCTTCATCGGTAAAACAACAAGTACCTCCGACCAAAAAGACCTTAAAAGAGGAAGAGGTAACCAGAAACAGGTTTCTGTTACGGTAATGTCTAAATCCACTGTTCTGGAAGATTACAATACCAGTGAAAAAGACAAAAGCTGTCGATACTTCAAAATGGTGAAGATAAAAAGCCTAAAAGCCAAAACCTCGGAAAAACTAGTCAAGAAACTGGTTGATAAAGATGCTGTCCTTCACACAGATGAAAGTATTACTTTAGTCAATATTGCTGACTGTATTGATACGCATATCATCTAAATTTCTTCGGGAAGTTCAACCTGAGATGGGTAAGCAATCTGAAAAGAGACCTTCAGAGGTATCATATGGTCCCATCTTTTTCATATTGTTGCTTCGACCAAGAAAAAAAAATATGAAGCAATATAATAAGAATTTTTTGCCTGGACACCCCATCATTGACCAGCTTTTATCAATGATCCCGAAAGAGGTTTTCAACGAAGTCGTGGAACAGGAAAATTCTGACAGGTATTACAAGAAATTTAAATCCGCAGACCATTTCATATGTATGTTTTATGCCGTCCTTACCCGGAATGGCAGTCTTAGGGAGGTCTGCGAGAATATTTCTTTGATTGCCAAAAAGCTGATCCCATTCGGCTATAAACAGTTACCAGCCAGGATCTAAACTATCCGACGCTAACCGAAAATGTGACAATAAGGTGTTTGCACTGCTTGACATGAGACTTTATACTTATTACAGAACCAGCCTTCAGGGCAACTGGCTTGATATAGGCGGAGAGGTGGATCCGAGGATGGTTGAAGTCTTTGACTCCAATACTATCACACTTTTCAAAGAAATCCTGAAGGGAGCCGGCCGTAACCCTTTGGATGGAAAAAAAAAAGAGGGGCCAAGGTGTTTGCCAAAATGAACCTGGCCGAAGGTGTCCACAAATTTATCTGATTTTCGCTGATATTTTTAATGCTATCAAAGTAAATGATCGGGTGTCTGAAGGTTTCTGTTCCACGAATTAAATAAAAACGTACCTATCGATTTTTTCGATAGGCACTTGAAGGAATTTTAATTTTAAAGCTTAAAATCAAAAAGCAGTCTTATGCGTCTTCTTTCCAAAAATCGTCAACCAGACAATCTTGATATCCAACCAAAATGTCCAATGTCTCAGATACCAAAGGTCGTGTGAAGTCCTTTGCTTTTTCTGGTTTTCAGTTTCCAATGGTCCTCTCCATCCATTAACCTGGGCCCAACCGGTAATGCCGGGCTTGTAGTAATGTCTGACCATGTATTTGTCTTCGCTTTCCTGCATCACTTGATTCAGGAACAATCTATGAGGTCTAGGGCCTACCACACTCATTTCTCCTGTCAGGACGTTGATAAACTGTGGCATCTCATCAATACTATATTTTCTAAGGAATTTGCCCACTTTAGTAATCCTTGGGTCATTTTTTACTGTGGATTGCGTTCCTCCTATGATATTGTCACAACTCTCCATGCTCCTGAATTTATAGACTTTAAAAGGTTTTCCTCCTTTGCCAATTCGTACAGGTGTGTAGAAAACGGGTCCTGGAGTGTCCAATTTGATCAATGCACCGATCACGAAGAAAAAGGGGGATAAAACAATCAACGCTAGTGAGGCAAAGACCACATCAAAAACATTTTTGATGAAATTCGGGAACCAATTGTCCAAAGGTAGTTGGCGGACATTTACCACCTGCAAATCACCAAATTGGTAACTTTTAACATTTTCACCAAATACACCTTGGTAGTCAGGGATGAATCTGATTCTTGTCCCATGAAAATCTGCTACTTCAACAATGGATTTTATGCGGTCCAATTGATTATATGGCAGTGCAATGATGATTTCATCCGCGAAATTATCTTTCAAATAATCCTTTAGGGATTCAAGGTTAGTGACAACTCTTTCTTTTTTCAAACCTACTTGACCATCATTGCTGCAGTCAATAAAACCCTGAATAGCTAATTTAGCGTAAGAATTTGACTCTAAGGATGCCGCTACTTTTTTTGCCAAATCACCTGAACCTGCAATCAATGTAGTACTCATTTTAACCCTTCGGTCCCTGATGGGAGTGTAAAACCTGATGACAAGGGAATTGGTAATAACACCCAAAGATGGAATACCGACCAATATGGCCATCAAAAGATTTCTGACATCTTTCGGAAAGGAAAAGATCAAATAGAGAATGCCTATAATACCTGCAAGAATGAAATAAGTCTTGAAATATTTGGTCATTCTTGATTTATAGAAACTGCTGCCTGCCCATTCTCCATAAAGTTTGTTAGAATATCCAATGATCAACCAAAGTGAGATCAGACTCAATAGGAAAACAACTTCCATTTTTTGAAATAGGGAGTCATTAATCCTGTAGAAGTATAAGGATATAAAAAACGCAAGAGATAAATTCAACACGTCCCAAAAAACTAAAATTGGGACATTTGTTTTGTGAAGATTTGTCATAGCCTTTTAAAAATTAATTGTAATAAAATTTTTTTGTACGAGGTTCAATTATTTGTGAAACTGGTAAACTATAAATGTTGAAAGTTATCTTAGGCTTAAATAAGGATGACAAATATACAAAAATTTGTTTTTCATTCCTGTTAATTCGTCTTTACTATTTCTTTGCCTTATGGTTAATATTAAACTTTCAGAGCTTCAAATATACAGATAAAAATTAAAAACAAAAACAAAATGCATTAAAAATTATTTGAAAAGCAAAAAAATGCATTAAAAATACCTAAACAGATTTTATATAAATTTTTATTATAATTTTCATACTTAAAATTTTTTCAAAATTTCTGAAATTAAACTACTGAAAAACACTGATTTATGTAAATATTATTCAGATTTGTATAATGATGTGCCTCCTTTAAGTTCTCAAAGCGCTCATTGTATTGTTTTTATTGATAAGTTTTTATCTATTGCAACTGAACAATCATCATTCCAATTTGAAAACGTCTGTTTTTGGAATTCTCTATGTGCTGATATTATTAGTTTTCGGGTATTTGATACCAAGAGAGGATTTTGCTGTTCAACTGACCTGTTTTGCTTTTGCTTTTGGCCTTTATATTTTAATGGCAAGGGAGTTCACAAATAACCAAACGGGAATTTGGTCAGGAATTTCGGCCGCAATTATTTTAAGATTGGTATTCATTGTCGCTGTTCCCGAATTATCGGATGACTTCTACAGATATGTTTTTGATGGTCAATTGTTAGAGAATGGGGTAAATCCTTATTTGTATTTACCATTGACCGCATTTGAGGAGACGGGGATTGTTTCGAATGCTTTTTGGAACACGCTATTGACGGAAATGAATTCACCCAATTATTTTTCGGTTTACCCTCCCTTGCATCAAACTGTTTTCTGGATTGCTGCGATGACGGGGGAGCATCTGCTTATGAATATCATGTCAATTAGACTTGTCTTAATCTTATTTGATTTGTTGAATATTTACCTGATTTGGAAAATCATTCAGGAATGGCGACTTCCCAATAGGGCCTTATGGCTATATGCTTTCAACCCTTTGGTGATTGTGGAAATCTCAGGGAATCTCCATTTTGAAGGGATTGTTCTGACAGGCTTGCTGTTGTCGGTTTACGCGTTTAACAAAAAAAGAAATGTAACTGCTTCTTTGGGATGGTCTTGGGCAGTGGGTTTAAAACTCACCCCTTTGATATTAGGGCCTTTATGGTTAAAAGCTTGGACTAAAAATAAGCTGATTTCTTTTTTTATTTTATCAGGCATTTTAATTGTGCTTTTATTGATTCCATTAAGTTTTGACAATGGATTGGCGGGTTTTTGGAAAAGTTTAAGTTTGTATCAGCATAATTTTGAATTTAATGCTTCGGTTTACTATTTGTTGAGGGATTTCTTTTCGTTTTTTTTGGGCTATAATCCCATCGCTTATTTGGGTCCAGCCCTAAACATGGCTACCTTTTTGAGCATTATTGGTTTTGTGTATTTTTGGAATATTGAGAAGGCTGAAGACTTGGCAGAAGGAATAGTCTGGATTTATCTCATTTTTTTATTGCTGCAGCCTGTGGTTCATCCTTGGTATCTGATTCCTGCATTTGGTGTCAGTGTGCTCACTAAAAACAGGGTATTTTTAATGTGGACATTTTTGGTTTTCCTTTCTTACGCTGCCTACAGGAATATGGAAGTCCAAGAACCATGGGTTTTCATTATCATAGAATATGGTCTTTTGTTTTTTTATATAGGGTTAAAAATGATCCCTAAAATTCTGAAAAGGAGGAAGTATTAAGGTAAAGAATCAGATTTTTGGGATCTGTTTAAATAAAAGTTCAAGAATGATTTCTTTGTTTTTTGTGATTCTTATCCGTGTACCATCAGACATTTCTACTATTCCCCCGTCAGTCTTAAGGATTTTTTTGATAAAAAATGGATTGATTATATGCGAATTGTGAATCCGTAAAAAGCCATGGTTTTCTTGAAGCATTACCAACTCTTTTAAGTTCCTAGAAACCAGATATTCCTTATTATTATTTAAATATTTGATTTTGCTATAATTGCGTTCTGCTTCAACTCTTATAATATCTTCAACTACCAATATTTCATAACCCTCAAAAGTTGGAATGGCAATCCGCTTGTCCTTTTTCAAAGGTCCTTCAAAATAGTTTTTTATTAAAAAATCAATTTCTTTATTTTTTGAAGATTTCCATTTATGCAAGGTTTCTAAGAATTTATCTTCAACTAACGGTTTTAATAAATAGTCAAGTGCACGATATTTTAAAGATTCAGTGGTAAACCCATCATAAGTGGTAAGAAATACAAATTCAAATCCCAGGCACTTGTTGTTTTTCTGAAGTTTATGCAAGAGTTCGAGACCACTTATTGGTTTCATGGCAATATTCAGAAACAGAATATCAACATTGTTCAAGTGATTTTGATAATTGTTGAGGAAAGTGTCCGGATTGGAACAATCAAACAATACATCAACATCAGGGCATTTGCTTCGTGTAAGTCGGTAAAATGAATCAATTGTATTTTGCTCATCATCGACAATTGCTACATTAATTGGTGCCATCTAATCGGATTTTAAAAATTACAAAGAGGTTAACTACCGAGAATATTTGAATTTCCAACTTTTTTAAGAAAAAATCAAATTTAATTTCATTTTTATATCTAAAAAAAAATAATTCAACACAAAAAAACTGTATTTTAAATTTTTGGATAACTTGATCCGTACATTTAAGTGGTCTATTGGTACAGCCAAAAGGGTTGACTGTACATTCATGATTGATGAAGCTAAATCAAATATTTAACTTTTTATAAATTCCAAACGGTTTATGGCCAAGTACCTTTATTTATTTCCGCTTTGGCTTTCGGAATATTGATTTTATTAAAATTTAACCTAAACACTTTTAACCATGAAAAACTTTAATGAAACTTTAATTGCTAAATATTCAAAGGGCAATTTTAAACAACGGTTCTGGATCTTGGTCAGTATGATCATAGTCCTAGGGTCCTGCACAGAGGGGATTGTCAAGGATGAAGATTTCAGCAATGATCTTAATCTTTTGTCACAATCATTGTCAATTAATTATGGGAAGATTGGTATATCCGATGCAGCCAATGATGGAATAGATGAGTTTTATTTTCTAGCTCCAACGGTAGGGCAATCCCCCAAATATCATGGAAAATTCCATCAGAGCCTAAAACCGGTAGTAGAAATCAGTGACGACCTGTCTTTTGAAAACATCCTTCTTACCTTTAGCAGGGAGAACTCCTCTGATAAAAAAATTATTGTCAACGAATCTGAAGAGTTCTATTCTGCTACATGGAATACTTCAGAATCCAAGGTTATTCTTGGTAAAATCTATAGAATAAGGGTGAGGGTTGGAGAAAAAATCCTTGGGTTTGTAGATGTTGGGATAGTACCGTCTCCAGCGAAGCAACTGGAATCCGGTCTTGTCCCAGTTGTACAAAATCAAACCTTTAGAATTGATTTTAGAATCGAAGATAAAATCTGCCCGGCTAAAATTGAAATTTTACCTCTTGAAGCTACGATACTAAAAGATGGAGAACAGCAATTTGAGGCGATTGTTTACAATTTTTTTGGTGAAGTATTGGATTTAAAGGTCAAATGGGATGTGGGGAATTCCACGGTGGCAAGTATTAACCAAGATGGGATGGCTAAGGGTTTGGAATTTGGATTTTCAAAAATTTTCGCCACCTCTTTTGATGTTACTGGGGAAGCTGATCTTTTTGTACAAGAAGCCATTGGGCCCAGACCAGGAAGAGATGTTGTAGTTTTCAATGATTTCAACATTTTTGACAATAATGCCATAAGCAATCCCAATAATCAGTTGTTTGTCAAAAATTTGATTAATTTCTCTGCTCCAGGGATCAGAAATTCAGGAGATGTCATAATGTTTGATTGCGGAAGAAATTCCAGATTTACAGTGGTGGATAGGCCACCTGCCTGTGAGACAGGAAATAGATGGAATCCATTGAGAAATCTGATACAAAGCGAAGGTTTCACAATTCAGGATATAAGTTCGACAGGTGGCACTCTGACCAACATACCTGAAAATGTAAAAGTGCTTTTCTTATGGTTACCTATAGTTCCCTATACAGTGAATGAAATAAATACCCTGAAATCATTTGCGCTTGAAGGTGGCAGAATAATCTTTGTCGGCGAATGGGATGGTTTTTACACAAACGCTGGTATAAATACTGAAAATCAATTTTTGATCAATATGGGAGCCTTTATGAGAAATATAGGGCAAGCGGTGGACTGTGGATACAATAACTTACCATTGGCATCATTGAGACCTCATCCAATTACAAGAGACCTTACCAATTTCACTATTGCTTGTGCATCAGTGATAGAATTGGGACCGGATGATTTCCCGTTATTTTATGATCGCTCCAATACAAGAGTTTTGGCTGGTGTAGCACAGATTGATACCAATCCGATCACTGAGCTGTTAAGTGCCAGAATAAGTCAACAAGGAATAATCGAGAGAAAATCTGATGACCTGAATCCTGAGAAAGGAACGGGCTTTTAAAAATTAAAAAATTCTGGAGTCAATCAAATAGGGGGAAATTTTCCCCCTATTTTTTTTACTATATCTTAGCCCTACTCAGGGGCATTGTCATACACCTAGGGCCACCCAAGCCTCTGGATAACTCAGAAGAAGGGATTTCCAAAACTTCCACCCCCATATTTCTTAAAGCCCGATTCGTATGGATATTTCTATTGTAAGAAATCACCCTCCTTGGTCCTATGGCAAAGACATTGGCACCGTCAAACCATTGTTCACGCATAGAATAATCCGGCTTACCATCGGCAGTGGAAAGAATTTCCAGATGTAAGATTTCTTTTTCCAGCACTGTAAGTAAAGACTCATTGAGCACTTGTCTTTTGATATGCACTTTATCGTCATTGATTTCTTTTAATGTATAAAGGGAAGTCTGTAGTACGGAATTAAGGGCATCAGGGTAGGTGAGTACCAAGTTTTCGTCCAAGATGGTGAATACCGTATCCAAATGCATATACTGTCTTTTTTTAGGTAGATGAACCTCATAAACCCTTTCGACTGTTCCTTCAGCGAGTAAGGATTTGGCAATATGGTAGATGGCTTTTTCATCTGTGCGTTCCGAATTGCCGATAGCTACTGCTTTTTTTGATAGCACGATTACATCTCCACCTTCAATACTCGGTGGGGATTCATGTCCATTCACAGGGTATATCTGATGGACATGGTCTTTGAAATCAGGATGGTTTTCAAATATAGATCTCAAAAGATTCGCTTCTCTTTGTCTTCCTTCCATTTTCATACTGGAGAAAATAATTCCCCCCGGTGTGATGGCCATGGGGTCCCTTTGAAAATAAAGGTTTGGACTTGGCGGAATCACAAAAGCATAATCCATCAATTCTCCTGAGGGCAGATTTGGAATTTTTCTTTTGAGTTCGTGGACTTTGACACCTGCGGTCAGGGCTGTGGCACACTCTGCTGTGGATAATCTGTCAAAAATATATTCTTTGAAATGTGTCAATCCGGATTTGGATAAAGCGTCATGCATCAATTTCTCCAAAACCTCCCGATTTGACAAGACTTGAATCAGCAATTCGTGTAACCTATATACTTGGGCCCCTGTAGTCTGTTTGATCAAGTCTGTAAATACATCATGTTCCTTTTGCATGGCTTCCAAATAAGGTACATCCTCAAATAGCAACAAGTCCTTATTATAAGGGGTCAGTCTGTCAATCTCTTTTCCTGGCCTATGCATCAACACAGCCTTCAATGTCCCAAATTCAGAGTTGAGTCTTAGGTTCATGGTTTGTTTTTTTGCCGAATAAATCTAAATATATTCAATTAATTAAAAATATGGGTAAAAAAATAACTTAAAAATGGATTGTTGTTAAAATGGGAGAGAGAAATCTACCTGCCACGATTAAGGTAAAAGACTTCTTCCGCCACGGCGGACAAGACCTGTTGTCGAAGTGACAAGGATAAGCCTTTTGGTGTTTTTGATTGTAATTTTTGATTTAATTGTGTCAAAGACTTTAGCTTTGTCATTTCGAACGTAGGGAGAAATCTACCTGCCCCGAATAAGGTAAAAAGACTTCTTCCGCCACGGCGGACAAGACCTGCCGTCGAAGTGACAAGAAGTAGCTTTTCTAAAATCTAAAAACTGCCTACCGGCAGGCAGGTCTACCCTGTACCTTCATCCTTTCTCCTTTATCCCTCTAAATTCTACCTTAAACCAACCACCTCTCCACATCCTCCTTACTTGGATTTGCAGCATCAAGTTTCAACTTTTTCCTTCGCCCACAGACATCATTGAAGAGCTTGTTGGCATCCTGTTCTTTTAATTGTTCAAGGGTATGGATGTTTAGGTCACGGATGGCAGGGATTAATCCTGCGGGAATACCCAATGCCATAAAATCCTCATCAGAGGCAATCTGCACTTTTTTCTCAGGCCTCATCTGTGGGAAAAACAACACTTCCTGTATAGTGGTTTTGTTGGTCAACAACATGGTCAACCTATCTATTCCAATACCCAAACCTGAGGTAGGGGGCATGCCATATTCCAACGAACGCAGGAAATCATCATCCATGGCCATGGCTTCATCATCTCCTCTTGCTGCCAATTTCAATTGTTCTTCAAATCTTTCTCTTTGGACGATTGGGTCGTTCAATTCTGAATAGGCATTGGCGATTTCTTTGCCGTTGACAAAAAGTTCAAAACGTTCTACCAAGCCTGCTTTGCTTCTGTGTTTCTTGGCCAAAGGGGTCATTTCAACGGGGTAGTCGGTGATATAAGTAGGCTGAATCAGATTTGCCTCTACTTTCTCTCCGAAAATCTCATCTATAAGCTTTCCTTTGCCCATGGTATTGTCAACCGTAATGCCAAAGTCAGCGCATACTTTTTTCAATGCATCCTCATCCATCTCACTGACGTCCACGCCTGCATATTCTTTGATAGAATCAAACATGGTCAACCTTCTATAAGGCCCTGCAAAGTCAATCTGTTTGTCTCCAACTGTTAAAATGGTGGTACCATGGATGGATTCTGTAACCTTCTCAATCAATTCCTCTACCATTTCCATCATCCATATATAGTCTTTGTAGGCCACATAGATTTCCATGGATGTAAATTCAGGATTGTGGGTTCGGTCCATGCCTTCATTCCGGAACATTTTCCCAAACTCATAAACCCCTTCAAAACCACCGACTATCAATCTTTTGAGGTAAAGTTCATTAGCTATCCTCAGGAATAGCCCCATATCCAGGGTATTGTGATGGGTGTTGAATGGACGCGCAGCAGCACCCCCATGTACCTGTTGCAGGATGGGAGTCTCTACTTCCAACCATCCGTGGTCATCAAAATAGCGGCGCATATTGCTGATGATTTTGGACCGGGTGACAAACACATTTTTCACCTCAGGATTCACTGTCAAATCAACATAACGTTGTCTATATCTTAATTCAGGATCGGTAAAACCATCATATACATTGCCTTCCTCATCTCTTTTGACCACAGGAAGTGGTTTAATAGATTTAGAAAGGATTTTCAAATCTGTGACATGAAGCGAAATTTCTCCGGTTTGAGTAGTGAAAATATATCCTTTCACTCCGATAAAGTCACCGATACCCAAAAGTTTTTTGAATATGGTGTTATAAAAAGTTTTGTCTTCACCGGGACAAAGATCATCTCTTCTCAGGTAAATCTGAAGTCTTCCTGTAGAATCCTGGATTTCTGCAAAAGAAGCAGACCCCATAATTCTTTTGGTCATCAACCTGCCTGCAATGGAGATGTCTTTATAATCAGTTTTTCTGTTTTCGTAATTTTTATGGATGTCCGCCGCGGTGACATTGATCGGAAATGATTCGGCAGGGTAGGGGTCAATTCCCAATTTCATCAACTCTTCCCTATCTTTTCTTCTTTCTATTTCCTGTTCGCTTAATAACTGCATTTTTTTTAGATTTTAGTCCCGATAGCTATCGGGATAAGACACAAGACGCAAGACACAAGATGGAAAAATATTTGATTTTCCTAAATCTTTACTTACGCAAAGGACTCCTTTTCTCTTTAATAATATTTAATTTGAAACTATATGTTTACCCAACATTCCTGATTTTAGTTTGACCACATCAAAACAGGGGTTTTTGTTTAAAACAGGAATTTTATATCGGTCATCGGATTTCCTACTTCGGACTTCCAACTTCCAGACAAATGAAAACGATTATATTTGCTACAAAGCAAAAACCCAACTTACTTCCTCCTCCTTGCAATCTCCCGCTTCACCAAATCAAACTCCCGGCTGCTTTGACCTGCAACGGAAGTATTTTCTTCAGCCCTTCTCGAAAGGTAAGGCATAACTTTTTCTACAGGCCCGTACGGAACATATTTTACTACATTGTAACCTGCATTGGCCAGATTGTAGGAAATATTATCACTCATCCCATATAACTGGGCAAAGTACACCCTGTCATCATTGGGTTTGATACCATATTTTGATATCAATTCGGTGAGCAGGATATTGCTATGTTCATTATGGGAACCGGAGACCAATCCCATATTTTCAATATGTTCCACACAATACCTCAAGGCATCATTATAGTCCCTGTCAGATGCTTCTTTGGTTGGTTGGATGGGACTTTTATATTTTTTCTCTTCCGCTCTGTCTCTTTCTTTTTCCATATAAGCACCTCTTACCAACTTAGCACCGTGCAAATATCCTTTTTTGCTTGCAATCTGATGGGCTTTCTTCAACCTTTCCAACATGTCATGTCTGTACATCTGATAAGTATTGTATACAATGCATGTATTTTGGTTGTATTTTTCCATGGCTTCATAGACCATTTGATCAATAACATCCTGAAACCATGATTCCTCTGCGTCCACAAGTATTTTTGTGTTGGCCTTGAAGGCGGCATGGCATAAAGCATCTACCCTGTTTCTTAATTTTTCAAAGGAAACGGATTCCTTTTCATTGAGTTTTTTCCCTTCTTGGATTTTGGTCATGATGCGGTAATCACCTAATCCTGTTACCTTAAAAACAGCAAAAGGAATATTGTCATCTCCCGCCGATCTTTCGATCGTCCTCAGAATTTCATTTTTAGTGGCATCATAACTTGCCTCATCACCTTTACCTTCAACTGAATAATCCAGGATAGTATGAATTTTATATTTGGCAAGGACATCCACAGCTTGCTGACAATCCTCAATATCTTCTCCTCCGCAAAAATGCCCAAACATCGTTTTCTTCATGATGCCTTTGATGGGCAATTTTAAAGCAAAAGCCCAATTTGCCATTTTAGTTCCCACACTTACCGCCACATTGTTGTTGATGGTAGCGAAGATGAGATACATTTTCTTTAAATCTCTATTTGATTTGGAAGCAAAGGCAACTTCCAGGTTTTCGAAAGAAATATTGGGTTTGACTGGCATGGGAGCTCTAATTGTGGCGCAAATATATCAAAAAAACTCCATGGGGATAGTATTTGTTTGGTAAAAGAAAAAGGGTATTTGTTTACATCAATTTCCGTGATATTTTTGGTACGGGATAGCCTAATTACTTGTTTTATTTTGTTTAAATAGGATATTTTCTACTGATATAATTTTATAAGCCTCATTCAAATCAATTTTGAAAATGAACAAATCAATCTACTTTGTTATCGCCCTATTGTTTTCTGCTTACGGTATTCATGCCCAGAATTATAGCGAACTCAAGAAGAATTCGCCTAAGTTTATAAAATATCTTGATGTAAGTGCAGAGGGAGGACCCATGTTGGGAAATGGTACTGACTTCGGTGAACAAATCAGAAACAGTTCTTCTTATTTTGGAGTAGATGCTAGATTGGGTTTTAGGAAGGGTTCGGAGTCTTTGTACTCAAAGGTTTATAGGTTTCCTACCTTTGGTGTAGGAATTTATGCTGCGACATTTCATAATGCCAATGTTGGAGAACCCAATGCGGTGTATTTCTTTTTGAACATGCCATTTAGCTATCCAAATAACCGAGCTGTCAAATTCAGCTATTTTGCATCCTACGGATTATCTTATAATTTCAATCCCTTTAATCCTGCTGATAATCCGATCAATGTCTTTATTGGATCTTACCGGAATGTATACGCACATCTTGGTTTTAGGGCAGCCTACAACATCAGTGACCGAACTGCCATTTCATCAACTTTCGGTTTTAAACATTTTTCAAATGGAGCATCCAGTTTGCCAAATTCAGGTATCAACTTGTTTCCCGTTTCCCTTGGCCTACAATACAGATTGACAAAGGAACATGATAAGGACTTTTCAGATATTGAAATCCCGGAGCACAAGGGTCGAACCGCCATTCATTTCCATGTCGCCCCGGGTGTAAAGGAATATTTTGTAGGTGATGTAAACCATTTTAAGCTTGGAACAGGTATTCATGTCCTCAGGGAGTTTTCCTATAAGTATCGATTTGGCTTGGGGTTGGAACATTTTTATTCAGGAAATTGGGAGTCAAGAGTTGTCGAGCCTAGAGAATCAGCTTTTTGGGATGCCAATTCATTTGCGGTTTTTGGATCTTGGGAATGGTTATTGACCGAAAACCTGTACGCCCCAATGGGTGTGGGGGTTTATTTACATAGAAATGATTTCAATGGTGAATGGAATTGGTTTTACCAAAGAGTTGGCCTGAGATACAGGTTCAACAACAATCTTTTCGCCGGATTGACCATTAAAGCACATAAGGGAAGGGCAGATTTCTTTGAATGGACTTTAGGCTATTCTATTTTCAAATAGTACAACAAGTCCCCGTTGATACGTGTTAGTAGGATGTAAACAGAAAGATTTGGATATTTCATCATTTGATAATTGGGATTTGGGTTTAGGAGCGCCTATTTGTATAGCAGGTCCATGCAGTGTGGAAACACCTGAACAATTGGATCTGACCGTGGCAGCCCTGGTGAGTGAAGGCATAAAAATTATTAGAGGAGGGGTTTGGAAACCCAGAACGCGCCCCAATAGTTTTGAGGGAGTAGGTGCCAAAGCATTACCATGGATCAAAGAAGTCAAAGATAAATATAAGGTCAAATTCGCCATCGAAGTTGCATCTCCCATACATGTGGAAGAGGCGCTTAAATTTGGAATAGATATTTTTTGGATAGGAGCTAGATCGACAGTAAATCCCTTTACGGTACAAGAAATTGCTAACAGTCTCAAAGGGGTTGATATGCCGGTATTGGTGAAAAACCCGGTCAATGCGGATCTTGCATTATGGATCGGTGCATTGGAAAGATTTCATCAAGCTGGAATAAAAAAGCTAGGAGCCATCCATAGAGGCTTTTCAAATTTCAATGACAAGACTTACAGAAATAGCCCCATGTGGCAAATTCCTTTGGGATTGAAAACCTATTTACCCGAAATCCCTTTACTCAATGACCCTTCCCATATCAGTGGCAGGAGGGATTTGATTCCGCAGATTGCTCAAATGGCTTTGGATCTTAATTTTGATGGTCTCATGATTGAATCTCATATCGATCCGGAAAAGGCTTGGTCAGACGCTTTCCAACAACTACATCCCTCGGATTTAGGACAATTATTAAGAGCCTTGAAAACCAGAAAGGTGGATGTTGACAATCCGATTTTTCAATCGCAGTTGGAACTCATACGGGAGCAGATTGATGATGTGGATAGGGAGCTTCTGGAAATCTTGAGCAGAAGAATGAGTTTGGTGGAGAAGGCGGGTGAATATAAAAAATTAAATAATGTAACGGTCTTCCAAAGGGAAAGATGGAAGAAAGTATTTGAAACCAGACCGGAATGGGCACAGGCACTCAGACTCAATCCCGATTTTGCCAAAGACCTGTTTCAGCTGATCCATACAGAATCCATTAAAAAACAAACTGAAGTCAAGGAAAGAATTGACTATCCCAATATTAAGGGTTGATTTTTAAATCAAATTATGCAGACTATCATTTTTTAAACTTAAACATCCAGTGCCATAATCCTGCAAGTTCAATCACCGATTTCCTACAAAGCCCCAAAGCCGATCATAATATTTTCAAAATTATATTTGGTATTCAGTTTATTTCTAATGTATAGTTTCTGATTTCATAACCAATCGTGTAATCTTTGAATAAAATTCAGAAAAATATTCAAAAATTAATTTGTTTTTAAAAAAGTGGCCTTTACATTTGAAACATGTTAATCGCAGCCTTCGCATATTTTACCTTCTTTTATTTTTACTTTCGTCTTCAAGGTCGAATCGGAGCTGCCTATTGTCTGGTAAAAGAATAAAAAATACAAACCATATAAGAGCCCGATTCGAAAGAGTCGGGTTTTTTATTTTAAACCAATTTGAATATGAAAGATCACTTACAAACCAAAGACTGGGGATTAGGACTTAAAGGCCACATCATCATTGCCGGTCCTTGCAGCGCGGAGAGCCCTGAACAAATCGAAAAAGTCTGCATCGAAATGAAAAAAGAAAATATGATTCCTGATATGTTTCGTGCAGGTATTTGGAAACCTAGGACAAGGCCCGGTATGTTTGAAGGCATTGGAGAAGATGGTCTAAAATGGATGGAAATTGTTAGACATCATCTTAATATCCCTATCACCACCGAAGTCGGAAATGCTGCCCATGCAGAAATGGCACTCAAGCACAATGTAGATGTCTTATGGATCGGTGCAAGAACTACCGTTAACCCATTTGCAGTTCAGGAAATCGCTGAGGCGTTAAGAGGAGTAGATATACCTGTAATGGTCAAAAACCCCATGAATCCGGATCTTCAACTTTGGATTGGTGCGTTGGAAAGATTACATGCCGTGGGCATCAATAAGTTGGCCGCTATACACAGGGGTTTTTCAGATTCTTATGACAAAAGATTCCGTAATAAGCCCAATTGGTCAATGCCCATCCACTTGAAGAGAGAGTGGAAAGGGATGGAAGTCATCAATGATCCTAGCCATATTGTGGGTAACAGGGAAGGGATTCTTGAGACAGCGCAGCGGGCAATTAACTTTGGTCTGGATGGTTTAATGATTGAAACCCATCATGACCCCGACAATGCTTGGTCTGATGCAAAACAGCAAGTGACTCCGGCAGCGCTGAAAAATATCTTGTCCCAAATTGACTTTAAAGATACGATTGGGGCAGAAAATCCAAGTGAAAGATTGAATGATTTGAGAAACGCTATTGACCATTTGGACGATCAGTTGTTGGATATTCTGCAGGAAAGATTCTCATTGATAGATCAAGTTGGTTCATATAAAAGAGAGCATCACCTGACTGTATTCCAATCAGACAGATGGAAATATGTGATGGAGTCCAGAACCCAAAAAGGTGTGGAGAAAAATCTCAGCGAAAAATTCATGAAGGAATTGCTATACTGTATTCACGAAGAGTCCGTGAAAAGACAGGAAAAGCAATTGAGAGAAGCAGCGGCGGTGAAGAAGTGAGGAGAGTACCAAGTACGATGTACCAAGTACCAAGTAAAAAGAACATTGTAGCTTTCCGAGATTTGTAAAGTGTCGTTGAAGAAAAGTACGGGATTACTAGGGAGGATAGCGATATCAGACTGGGTATTTTCGTACTTTTGCTTTGTATTTTAAATTGTTAGAAAAACAAAATATCTACGCAATGATGCCAGTAAAATGGTAATTCAATATAATTCTCACCAAGAGACTGAAATGACCGGTACATCGGTCTTCCGACTTCGGTCTTCCGTCACGTATTTTGTAGAATATTGGGTTACTGGCAAAGAAGCGGGTAACCATTAAAAATAAATTATTTTGGAATCAATCATATTTTCTAATTCCATAGCCGAGGATCTCAAGAGCTACCTGGCAAATCAAAGTTTTTCCAAGTTAGGGATCATCACAGATACCAATACTGAAATTCATTGTCTTCCGGTCATTAAGGATCATTTACCTGAAAGGTTCTGTCAGTATTCCTTTCCGGCAGGAGAAACCCACAAAAACCTGGAGACATGTTCTGCTATCTGGCAATGGATGACAGATGAAGCCTTTGACCGTAAAGCATTGATCATCAACCTTGGTGGAGGTGTCACAGGGGACATGGGCGGTTTTTGTGCGGCGACATACAAAAGGGGTGTACGATTTATCAATATCCCCACCACCTTGCTTTCCCAGGTGGATGCCAGTGTAGGTGGTAAGTTGGGAGTGGATTTCAATGGTTTCAAAAACCATATTGGGGTCTTTGCTGAACCGGAAGCGGTGATGATTTCTAAAGTGTTTTTAAAGACACTTCCCCAAGAAGAATTGAGGTCGGGTTATGCAGAAGTAATCAAACATGGATTGATCCAGAATGCCAATTATTTTGGTTGTCTTAAAACAGAAGGTTGGGAAAATCAGAACTGGAGAGAAATCATTGAAAAATCAGTGAGTATCAAAAAGGAAGTGGTCCAAAAGGACCCCAAAGAATCCGGATTAAGGAAAATACTCAATTTTGGACATACGATTGGGCATGCTTTTGAGTCTTATTATTTAGATTCTGACAGACACCTGTTGCATGGTGAAGCCATTGCTATCGGGATGATCTGTGAGTCCTATCTATCAGTCAAAAAATCAGGTCTTTCAAATTCTGAATTGGAGATCATAAATAAAATGTTGATGGATGTCTTTGGAAAATTTGATTTCCCTGTCCAAGATATTCCAGCCATAGTCGCCCTCTGTAGCCAAGACAAAAAAAATGAAGGGAAAACCCTCAATTTTTCCTTATTGACCCAAATCGGAAAATGTGAGTATAACTTCAATGTGACTGTGGAGGAGATTTTTGAATCTATTCATTATTATACAGGCCTATAGTCAGAAGCGGCCTGAATTCCAGAGAAAATGCCACATCCAATTCAAATTAACCTCAAACCGAATGACTGCCCAATATTTACAACAAATCACATCTTTTCAACCCACCAAAATCTCCTTGCCTTCCTCCAAAAGTGAAAGCAACAGGGTCTTGATCATAGACGCCCTGACTGAAGGTGAAAATACCATTACCAATTTGGCTGAGGCAAGAGATACACAGACCATGATCAGGTTATTGAAGCAGAATCCGGCTATTTTTGATGTACTCGATGCCGGAACCACCATGCGGTTTTTGACAGCCTACGCTGCAGTGACCAATCAGCACAAGGTCATGACCGGTACCCCAAGAATGTGCGAAAGACCTATTGGGATATTAGTTGATGCTTTAAGGCATATTGGTGCGGAGATTCACTACATGAACAAGGAAGGATTTCCTCCTTTGGCAATTCATGGTATGGCGGAACAATTGAATGATCAAGTGAGCATCCGGGGTGATGTCAGCAGTCAGTATATTTCAGCCATGCTGATGATAGCACCTTTGCTTCCAAAAGGATTGGAGATTACATTGGAAGGAAAAGTCGGATCAAGGACTTATATAGAGATGACCCTGCAGTTGATGAAGCAATTTGGGATTAACTATACTTGGGAAGATACCAGGATTAAAATTCCGAATCAGTCCTATCAACCTACTGCTTTTTCTGTAGAGAGTGATTGGTCAGGAGCGAGCTATTGGTTCAGTCTTTTGGCCTGTGCGGATAAAGGCGAGTTGTTTTTGGAGGGATTGAAAGAAAATAGTCTACAAGGAGATTCAGCCATAGTTGAAATTATGGATAAGTTAGGTGTAAAAAGTGAGTTTAAATCGGGTGGTGTAAAGTTGACCAAACAAAAAGTCAAAGGCTTGGCTTCTTGGGATTTTACTCATTGCCCGGACTTGGCCCAGACTGTGGCGGTGACATGTGCCATTATTGGCCAAAAGTCAGTCTTTACCGGACTTGAAAGCCTTAGGATCAAAGAAACTGACCGGATTTATGCTTTGCAGCAGGAATTGGCAAGCTTCAATGCCGAATTAGTGGAGGGTGAAAATGAAGCGTTCACTTTGATTCCATCGGTTCAAATGCCCCATGAAGTCCGGATCCATACCTATGACGACCATAGAATGGCCATGGCCTTTATGCCGCTGATGACCAAGACCAATGTATTTATAGAAGACCCCGAAGTGGTCAATAAATCTTATCCGAGTTTTTGGAAGCATGTTGCTTTGATAGATGCAAGACGCAAGACACAAGAACCAAGACGTTGAAACCTTTGAGGTCTTTTTTTGACCTCGAAGGTTTTTCCTGAAGGGAAGGGTTGAGAAGCGAGAAGCGAGAGATTAGAATCAAAGCCTGCCCCGAGTATCGGGGAATCAGGAACCAAGAGGGGATAGGATGAAGGAGAAAGGATGAGGGATGAAGGTTGAGACACGCGTCATTGCGAGCCTGCCTGCCGATTTTGGTAGGGAGCACTTGACAAACTTAGATATTTTAAATAGTCCTTCGTGCGACGTGGCAATCTCGAGAAGGACGAGGGGGGGGGGTATGAAGCAGGAAAGATGAGAGCCAAGAAATAAGAGGGGAAAGGATGAAGGATAAAGGATGAGGGATGAAGGTAAAGGATTGCCCCGAGTATTGGGGATGCGAGATTTTAGAACCAATAGTTAAGAAATAGAAGAAGGTTGTTAAACACAAAATTAGAATCAAAAATGTAAATTTCCGTATATTTAGATATGGGTGTGTCATTAGAAAAAAATATAGATCAATTAAAGGAGATCATCAATAGTCTTCAACCTGATGAATTGGTAGAGGTCAAAGTCCTTCTCGATCAAAAAACTTTGGAAATGGATCAGAGAAAAAGGAAAAGTGAAATTTTAAGGGAACTGCTTTTACAGGGCCCGACGCTTTCTAAAGAAGAGTTGGAGAAAATATCGGAAGCAAGAGACTTAATCAACCAATGGAGGACAGAATAATTTGCTTGGATACTTCTGTACTTTTTGATTATTTCAGAAGAAAGCATTTTGAGAGAATTCAGGATGTTAATCTAATTCTACCTTAAAATATTTGACCCTATGCAGATAGCTATTCAAGGAATTCCCGGTTCATTTCATCATCAGGTAGCACTCAATGTTTTTGGGGCGGATGCAGGAATTTTGGGATTTCGGATATTTGAGGAAGTTGCCAAAAGTGTCAGTAAAGGTGAGGCAGGTTTTGGGGTTTTGGCTATAGAAAATTCCATTGCAGGTGCTATCCTACCAAATTATGAATTGATAGACCGGTACAATCTCCGCATCAAAGATGAGTACTACCTGCCCATTTCACATAATCTGATGGCCTTGCCAGGTCAAGAGATTGATGACCTTTTGGAAGTCAGGTCCCATCCCATGGCCCTGTTGCAATGCAAAAAGTTTTTCGGGAATCTTCCTGCCATCCAATTGATAGATGATGTGGATACAGCCTCAGTCGCTAAAAGAATCTCAGAAGAAAAGCTATTGGGAATTGGTGCCATTGCAAGTAAAACAGCCGCAAAAACTTATGACTTGGAAATATTGGCCGAAGACATTCAAACGGTCAAAAATAATTTTACCCGATTTATCATTCTTCAAAAAGATGATGTGGATTTGGATTTTATACCAAACAAAGCTTCTATCAAAGTTACTGTGAAAAATGCCAAAGGTATTCTGGCCAAATTGCTTACCATGATGAGCGAATATGGTTTGGACCTCAGCAAAATCCAATCTATACCTGTCATTGAAAAACCTTGGGAATATGCATTTTTCATGGATACACAATTTGAAGATTATGTTGCTTTTCAAAGGGCCATCCAAGAAATAAACAATAATTTTGGGGAAGTCAAAATCTTTGGGGAATACCTAAACAGGAAATAATGATGCCTTTTTCAAAAAGAGTTGCTCAGGTGGAGGAATACTATTTTTCAAAGAAACTCAAAGAAGTCAATCAACTGATTTCCGAAGGAAAGCCCATCATCAATATGGGAATCGGCAGTCCCGATTTACCCCCGCATCCAACAGTAGTGGAGGCATTATACAAAACGGCTTCTCTTTCCAAAACCCATGGCTACCAAAATTATCAAGGTATTCCTGCTATTAGGAAGGCCTTTGCGGAATTTTATTCCAAATTCTATCAAGTTTCATTATTGCCCCAAGAGGAGATACTTCCACTCATGGGTTCCAAGGAAGGAATTATGCATGTCTCCATGACTTTTCTGGATGAAAGGGATGCAGTATTGATCCCTGACCCCGGATATCCGACATATACCTCTGTGACAAAATTGTTGGGAGCTTCTCCGATTTATTATTCATTGAAGGCTGAAAATAATTGGTATCCTGATTTTAAAGAATTGGAAACGCGGGATCTAAGCAAGGTCAAAATCATGTGGGTAAATTATCCCCACATGCCTACAGGAGCCAAGGCAGACATAGGAATATTCCAAAAGCTGATAGACTTTGGTAAAAAACACAATATCATCATCGCACACGACAACCCATACAGTTTCATTTTGGAAGACAATCCCAAAAGCATCTTCCAGATTGAAGGATCCAAAGATATTGCCTTAGAGCTCAACTCCCTGAGCAAAACTTCCAATATGGCAGGTTGGCGTGTAGGGATGCTTGCTGGAAAAGCTGAATGGATTCAGGCAATCACCAAAGTGAAAAGCAATATGGATTCCGGCATGTTTTTGGGGATACAGGAAGGGGCTATTGCAGCATTGGGTTTGGGAGAAGATTGGTATCGGCACTTGAATCAAACATATTCGGAGCGAAGAAAACTCGTTTGGCAATTGGTGGCAAAATTAGGAATGAGTTGTGAGAAAGACACAGCAGGGATGTTTGTCTGGGCCAAACTGCCCGAAGGACAAAGTTCAGATCAATTTGTGGACAGCCTACTTTATACCCACCATATTTTTGCTACTCCCGGCCATGTGTTTGGAAAAGAAGGGGAGGGATATGTAAGATTTTCACTCTGTGTCCATGAAAAAGCTATCCAAGAAGCTATCAATAGAATTTAATCATCTAACCATACTATTACTTTTGTAAACATGAAAAAAATACACATCATCGGGCTTGGTCTTTTGGGAGGTTCATTTGCTTTGGCTCTTAAAAAAGCAAAACCTGAAATAAAATTCACAGGATACGATTCAAATTCACAAAACCAGGAAGACGCCATAGCCTTGGGAATCATTGAGGAAGCCAAAGAAAAACCCGATATGGATACAGATGTGATTGTATTGGCTACACCCGCAAATACCTTATCTGAACTTTTAGTTAAAACTTTGGATGAAATAGGTCCAAATACCTTGGTAATGGATTTTGGATCAACCAAAGAGGCCCTTTGTAAATCTGTAGCGGATCATCCCAAAAGAGAGCAGTATTTGGCAGGTCACCCCATTGCAGGTACGGAGTATTCAGGTCCAAAAGCGGCTCAGGAAAATCTGTTGGACAAAAAAGTATTTATCATCTGTGAGATGGAAAAAACCAATATTCATCTCAAAGGAATGGCCTACGAGATTTTGGAGACACTCAATATGAAGTTACGTTTTATGGATCCTGAGGAACATGACAGGCACTTGGCTTTCGTATCCCATTTGTCCCATATTTCTTCATTTATGTTGGGCAAGACCGTGTTGGATAAAATGGAAGATGAAAAAAATATCTTCGATATGGCAGGTTCAGGCTTTGCGTCCACAGTACGTTTGGCCAAAAGCTCACCTGCTATGTGGGCACCGATAATGGAGGAAAACAAAAAGAACATCCTCGATGCCATGAGTCTTTACATTGCAAGTCTTTCCAAGTTTAGAGATAAAATCATTGCGGATGACTATGAGGGATTGGCCAATGAAATGGGCAAAGTGAATAAAATCAGGGATATTTTGGATTTGGGGCAGTAGGCGGTCTCAGTGGGCAGTAGGTAGTTTTCAGTTGCAGTGGGCAGTCTCAGTTTGCAGTAGTTCTCAGTTCGCAGGGTATTCTAACTCCCTTTAATTCCTTCTGAAAACTGAATCCTGAAAAAACTGGTTTAAGTTTTGACCAAAATCTATAGAACATCAATCCTATTTAAATGGGTTAGCCATTTATATTAGACAACTTAGTTATATGATTGAAAATAAACGATTGTTATATTTTTGTCTAGTGCCAGAATTCCGTATATTCAAACAACAAATTGGCTTAAGAATTAATAGTGGAAACTTTAAAAGAAAAAATAATTACACTGATCGAGCAGACTGATGATGATAGTCTATTAGGTAGAATTTTTGAATTCCTTGAAAAAGAAATTCAAGAAGACAATGCTGTTTTTTCGGACAAGCAAATGTCATCTATATTGAAGGCTAAAGACCAGTTTGTAACAGGCAAAGTAAAGACACAGAAAGAAATTGATAACAGGTTTGAAAAATGGATGAAAGAGTAATCTGGACAGATGAAGCTGAAGACCAATTTTTTAATGTTCTGGATTATTGGAAAAATAGGACCCAAAGTTACTCGTACCCTATCAAAATCAAGGAAGAATTAGATCAAAGGATTCTATTTATCCTAGAGAATCCTTTGATTGGAAAGGAGTCTGAAATCCCTGGGGTGAGAAGCTTGAATTTTTTGAAATACTTTAAAATAATTTACGGAATTTATAAAGGTCAATTAGTCATATTGAATTTTTGGGATATGAGACAAGACCCTGAGGGTAATCCATTTTCATAAAAAACTGGCCCAAATTTTGAATCTACCGTTAAATAATAAAAAACCAATATTATGAAAAAGCTACTAATCACAGCCCTGTTTTTACTATCTGCTGTTATAGTCTTCGCTCAGGAAAATATTCCATTGATTGATGTGGAAGGTACCAGTGAAATCAGCATTATGCCCGATGAAGCCATTATTCATCTTAATTTGATGGAAAAGGCCATGAAGGTCGCAGATGTAACCAATGCTTTGAACAAGAAAACAAAATCCATCGAAGATGCCCTGAAAAAAACCAAGGTAAAGGATTACGACTTTACAGTTGACAATTACTATGTCAGTGTGAATAGGGTTTACACTAAAGGAACTTCCCGCGACAGTGGTTATGTAGCTTCCCAAACTATAAAAGTCAGGGTAAGAAACATTGACAAAGACCTGGTCAAAATCACCGAAAGCCTGCACCAAACAGCGGACATGGGTTTCAATATCCAATTCAATATCTCGGATAATGTTCACAAATCTTCGGAACAGAAATTACTTGAGTTGGCCATTGCGGATGCAAGATCAAAAGCCGATATTATTGCCAAATCATTGGGAATCCAGAATATTCAGGTTCATAGAGTGAACTATACTTCTGGAGGCAACAACCTTTATCCTGTGATGCGACAGGCAAAAACCATGATGGCTATGGATACGGCTGAATCCCGTCAGGAGCCCACTTTCAGCCCTGAGGAACAAAAGTTGACTGATAAGGTATTGGTGTCATTTACGTTTAAGAGGTAATGTGATTTACGCGATGAAGCCAGTAACCTCTTTTTTTATCGGTATGATTGATTGAAATTAGGGAAGTTGGATGTCCGAAGTTGGGATGAATCTTTTTTTGACCAGCTGTAGTTTAGTTTGGGATCATTACATATAAAAATCAGGTTAATTCAGATAAAAAAACCCGCATTCATGTTCGAATGCGGGTTTTTTAGACTTGTATGGTTACATCATTCAAAAATAATTTCCAGTACTTAATTAGTAATGCTCATTTGAGCAGCTTAGGAATTATATAATAACTTTGAATATTAATGTAACAGTTACTGTTTGCGATCTGATTAGGTTTGTGGAATTCAACTTTATTTTTTGTTTATCACCATTTATTGAAATAAATGCCAAATCCCATGAAATTACTTACCGAAAAATTGGTTCAGCAACTTTTGTCAAAAAATGAAGAACCCTGTATTTCCCTTTACATGCCAACGCACAGGAGCCATCCTGAAAACCAGCAGGATCCCATCAGGTACAAAAATCTTTTGAAAGAAATCCAGACTTCTTTACTCCAAAAATTCACCAATGATGAAACCAAGGATTTTTTGGCACCATTGGAAGAACTGATTGACGATCCCAAAATTTGGAACCTGACCCTTGAAGGATTGGCTGTATTCAGTTCAGCCAGCGTCATGGAAATCGTAAAATTACAAGTAGCTGTGGAACCTCTCGCAATAGTTGCAGACAGTTTTCACACTAAACCACTTCGAAAATACCTGCAATCCGTGGATCGTTTTCACGTTTTGGGATTGAGTTTGCATGAAATTTCCTTATATGAAGGTAACAGACATTATCTTACTGAAGTTGATCTGATAAAGGATGTTCCAAAAACCATAGAAGAAGCACTTGGCCATGAACTGACAGACAAACATACTACTGTAGCCTCCTATGGTGGAAGCAGCGGAGAAAGTTCTTCAATGCACCATGGCCATGGTGGTAAAAAGGAAGAAACAGATATTGACGCAGAGCGCTTTTTTAGAGAAATCGAAAAGTCAATTCATGAGAATTACTCCAAGCCTTCGGGATTGCCCCTCATTTTGGCTGCCCTCCCAGAACACCATAATCTTTTTCAGAAGTTAAATGAAAATCCCTCGCTTCTGTCCCATGGCATTAAAGTTAACCCTAAATCAGTTTCGGAGGAGAAATTGATAGAATTGGCTTGGGAGGTTATGGAACCTGAATACCAAAAGACATTGGATATATGGGTGGAGAAATTTGAACAGGCGAGAGCTGACGGAAAGGGCAGTGATGATTATAAAGAATTGGCCATTGCAGCAGTAGAAGGAAGAATTGATACCTTGTTATTGGAATCTGATAAAGTGATTGCGGCAAGGATAACTAACCTTGAGACCGGAAACACCCAGAAAAAAGATATAGATAACCCAAGAGTGGATGATCTTTTGGATGACATGGGTGAATTGGTTCTTAAAATGGGAGGTAAAGTTGTCGTAATGCCAGCAGAGAAAATTCCTACGGAAACCGGATTGGCTGCTATTTATCGGTATTGATCATTCCTCCGACTTTAAAAAGTTAGTTACGAAAGCTAAAGCAGGAATAATTTTACTTAGGAAAAAACAGTTTGAAATCGTACCTAACATTATCTAAAATTTATAAAGACCGGGCCTAGGGTTCAAATCTAAATGGATTTGAACCCTAGGCCCGGTCTTTTTCTTGATACTTACTTAACATTTTATTCATCATTAAATTCAGATTTTATTTTAGTATTGCTAAACATAAAATCTATTAATGATGGCAATTGTTATATTTTGGTTTACCCTGATTACACAGGTCTTCACACCTCATTTGACAGTCGATCCTCCTCAGAAACCTGTGGTGGAATTTTGGTTTTGGAACCAAACAGATCTCCCAAGAAATGCCAAAACGCGAACAGGAAAATTCAAAAAGTTGGAGGATTTGAGGGTTGACCAACAAATTCTTAAGGCCCCTTCTACTGGAATTAATCAGCCTGTTTCTGGGGTATATAAGCCATTTGATGCTTCAAAGGATTTTTTCACCAGCCCTTTTGCGATTGAATTTTTAATGCTTGACCATGTGAATCAGCCAATTGGAATGGAAGCCATTTGGACAGATGATTCTTCACCACAGGTAATTTTTGAAATCTACGATAACAAAATCCAACTTAATGGCAAACAGGGTGAGAATTGGATTTCAACAAGCCAACCCGCAGACTATTTCAAAAAATACTGGACACATATCATCATTAACTTTGATGGTATAAAATCCACTGTTTTTGTTCAAGGAAAGAAGGCCATGGAATTGGACTATAATATTTTTAAAAATCCCAGTAACTTTTATTTGAGGTCTTTTTTGGAAAATGAACCTTACATGCAATTACAGGATTTTTTGAAGCAGATTGCCATTTATCAGGGTGCATTGGATGCTGCGATGATCAAAGAAAGGTTTGATAAAATCGAAAGTCAGATCGATTTGGGAAAACTGTTTCCAGAGGATTTTCACTTGATGGCAGGACCCTACTTAAGCCATATTCAGGAAGATGCTGTTCAAATAGTTTGGGAAGCCGAAGAATCCTCCAAAGCCACCATTTATTTTGGAGAAAAAATTCCATTAGAGGAAAAGAGAATAATCCCATCAAATGAAACTACCATTCATTCGATTGAATTGACCGGATTAAAGCCGGGAACAACGTACTATTATCAGGTGGAACTTGAATCCAATCAAGGTGAAAAGATTATTACACCGGTTCTTACTTTTCAGACTGTAAAGGCTAAAAACGAACCATTTATGTTCGGGATTATCAGCGATACCGAAAGCCGACCTCACATCAATCACAAGGTAGGGGAGATGCTGTGGGATGAACGTCCTGATTTTTTGATCCATCTTGGGGATTTGACGGACGGAGGCAAAAAAGACCACAAGTTTGAATGGACGATGGAGTATTTTCAGGGAATCGGGCCATTGACATCCCGAATACCAATAGCTACAGTGCCAGGAAATGGCGATGCTGATCTTTTTTGGTACAGCCAATACCATCCTCATACAGGTGAAAAGGGATATTATAGATTTGATTATGGGGAAGCGTCATTTTGGATGCTCAACAGTAATCTGAAAAAGGAATTACAAGTCGGTGGGGAACAATACAACTGGTTAGAGGAAGAATTGAATATTAGCAGTTCCAAATGGAAATTTGTGGTATTGCACCATGCGCCCTATACTTCCGATGAAGATGATTATGGGGATACTTGGGCAGGTCCAGGCAATCAAGGTGATAAACAATTGAAGGGTTTAGTTGATTTGATCGAAAGCCAGCAAGTGGATATGGTTTTTTATGGACATTTACATACTTATATGCGATCTCATCCGATCAAAGGGGGAAAGGTTGATGTGGAAAATGGGGTGACCTATATCCAAGCAGGTGGTACAGGTGGGAACCTAGAGGACAATGCCCCGACAAGAACCTGGTTTGCAGCCAAGAATTTCAGGGGATTCCATTACTGCACCGTTCAGGTTGTTGGTGAAAAGCTTGAATTAAGGACTTATGATTTAAATGGGAGTTTGATTGATTTTTGCCAAGTTGAAAAAGATGAATAGTATTGAGGAATAACCTTCATCAAAGTCATCTCTCAAGTAATCTATCAACCTGATTTTTAAGGAGGGGGAGGTCTTTAGAAATAATTCCCCAAATTAGAATATTGTCTACATTATCATAAGAATGAATCACCCAGTTTCTCAAGTTGACAATCCTACGTGCATCGGAAATATCAATATCTGAATCAATTTTTAAAATACGATTGGTTGCTTCACCAATAATCTCTAGTTCCCTTTCTACCGCCCGACGAACCAACTTATTTGATTCATAATCATTGAAGTTTTTGTCGTTTCCAATAAAGTCGTTAATTGAATCAATAGAGGTGGAAATATCCAAGAGATATTTTCTGACATCATGCTGCATAAAGTAACTGTTTGGTATTCTCTACTCCTTTGATAAAATATGGGTTACTTAAGGATCTTTCAGTAATCAAATCCACTTTTCTGCCAAATAACTGCTCTAAATCTTCATGGAGCCCAAAATAATTATCTGTATATTTCTCAATTGGAATTTCCAGAAAAGAAATTAAAATATCCACATCACTTGACTCATTAAATTGATCTGTAGAAGCCGACCCAAAAACATGCATGGTTTGAATGTCATATTTTTGGCAAAGCTTAATTAATTGTTCTTTGTTATTTTTAATCAAATCTACCATTGGATTGATATTTACAATTCAAATATACTAAAATTGCTCAGGGCTTAATTTGAAATAAACCCTTTTGGTTGATTTTGAAAAATTTCGCGTGCGCAAGTTATCAAGGAATATCTACTTAAATATTTTACCACTACTCCAAATTCTCAAAAAAATAGACCACCAACATTTTTACAGGCACGATACCTTCATTTACCGGGTTATGTTCCAGCCTGCCATTGAAAAGCATGGAATCCCCTTCATGCAATTCTACGATAGTATCTCTGAAAATATATTTGACTGAACCTTGAAGGATATATTTGAATTCAAATGCATCGGTTGTTACAAAATCCCTTTCAGATCCGGGCTGTATTTCAAGCAATACAAAATCCACCGCCCCGGTTTTGATTTTTCGGGTAAAAATACGTTCATACTGATAGCCTGAGGCAGATTCTTTCTCAAATTTCTGATACTCCTCTTTCCTTAAGACCAATATGGGTGCTTCCCTGCCGTCCAGACTCAGGTCATTGAAAAAAAAATTCAAATCCACTTCCAAACCTTTTATAATCTGCATCAATACCAGAAGAGAAGGAATGGTCCTTGAATTTTCTATCTGAGATATCAAGCCTTTCGTCACCCCCGCCCGGTCTGCGATTTCCTGTATGGTCAGGTTTTTATCTTTTCTGATACTTTTGATTTTTTGGCTGATCTGAACCAATATTTCATTTTCCATCCTGAAAAATAAGCGTAAATTTTTTTTTGTCTAAAGATTTAAAGAATTCTTTCTACCACCTCTTCCCCCAATCCAAAAGACAGCGTCATTCCTGCACCTCCCAAACCATTGACAATCCAAGTTTGGGAATCAATCTGATGGATAAATTCTGTTGCGCCATTGGTCATTTTTGGATAAATCCCGTGCCAGGATGATTCCATGGTCCAGTCTTTAAAAGCAGCAAAAGTCTTCAAGAATCCAATAATCTTATCATTGATATCCTGTCGGTCAAAAGGATCCAAATGCAGGCCATACTCATGGCTGTCGCCAATGGTCAATTGCCCCGAGCCATTTTGGGATACCATGACATGGATGCCCAATTCCAACAAGTCAGGATATTGTTCTTCGTAAACGGTTTTCAATTTCGACAAAGAAGGAGAGACATGAAAACCTTTGTAGTGGATAAAACTCAGGCCTGCACAAAGTGGAGGACCGATACGCCAATTTTCGGGTTGCTTGACCAAACGCATCATCTGAAGTTTACATTTGTTGATTGGAGTTTCTGAATAAACTTCCGGATATAAGGTTTCAAAATCAGCTCCACTGCAGACAAAAATCAAATCAGCTTCCCAACATTCATTACCTGAAAAGACTTTGTTTCTGTCTATAAGGGAAACAGTTTTATTCCACTCGAATGTGATATTCTCTTGAGACCCCAAATAATCAGCTGTTTTCCAAATGGCTTCCCTTGGATCCACAATCATTTCTTCCTCTGTCCAAAGTGCTCCTTTCAAACCTTGGATAATGGCAGCAGGACTTTTAGCTTTTGTTTGTTCGGGGTTCAGGTGATGGGCAGATTTGAGATGCTGCATGGCATGGACATATTCAGCGATCACCTCATTTTCGAGCTCAGTGTAAGCCAGATGAAGGGAACCTGTTTCCTCTGTCCAAAACCCGGCCTTTTTGCTCATTTCCAACCAAATCTCCCTTGACCGGATTGCCCTGTCAAAAGTCTCTCCCTGGGGCTGACCAACAGGCCAAACCATTCCAAAATTCCGGATAGATGCACCCACAGGTCTTGGGTTTTTTTCAATGACTTTCACCTTCCAGCCTTTATTGGACAAGGCTCTTGTGATGGCAAGTCCAACTATTCCCGCACCTATTACAATTGCTGATTGATTCATTTTTTGAAATTGGTTTAAAAGCTTGTTTTCAGGATGACTTCTTCGCGAGTTAAAGTGACTGGCTGTTTTAATTTTCTTTTAAAATAAAAGAGCGTATAAAGTATCAGCACTACACTCAGACTCAAAAATATGAGGATTACCTGTGAGTAGAAATTGTACCAGCTCATATTTTCCAAAATGCCAAATTGCTTGACGGTCACAATCCCCACCGAACCCAAATATCCAAAACTATCTGCCAGATACATCAAAAACCCAACATTACCAGCGGAACGAAATGCAGCGATCAATCTTTCAAAAAGCAAGCAGTTAAAAGGAATATAACCCATATAAATCCCGGTACCCGTTCCTACTACCCAATAAAAAGGGGAGATGATTCCAATTTTCAGTAAAATGGTCGAGACTACCGCCAAACCAAGACCAGCTATAATGATCCAATGGTTGATGAAAAGGGCCATTTTGTTGTTTTTGACCAAAACCAAGGAAGCCATCAAAAACAATAAGAGCAAGGTAATGGGAATTTCAGTTTGGGTGAGAAGTGCAGGGCTTACTACTATATCCAATGCTTCCCAGATTTCCACAGCAAAATTATCCCTCAGGTCTCTTAAAGCAGTCAATACAACATAGACCAAAACCAAAATGATAATCCCGGGCTTGAAGGCATTGAAAAATGCTTTTCTCTCGGCTTTGGACATGGGCTTTCTGGCCGACCGCAAGGAAATGTCCTGTTCTGAGGGGGCAGGGGTTTGGTTCAAAAGAATCACTGCGATCAATAGTAGGGGTACAAAAAGACCACCCGTCCAAAAAGGCATCCAATTTTCACTGACATGCCATTCATCCAAGAGGTACTTGCCAATGGTTTTGACCAAACCTGAAGAAAAGACGAAACTGACGGCCAGGATACTGCCCATCATTTCTGTGAACTTTCTTCCTTCCAGGTAATGAAAAACCAATCCCCAGATCAAACCCAACGGGAATCCATTGATCAAGAAACAAAATACATTGAAAGGTGCCGGTAAAATAGCAAATCCAAGCAAGCCAAGCCATGATATACCAATTAGAGATAAAATCAGAATGGCTCTTTTTTCAGGGCGCAGTTCCGAGATCATTTTGATACCGTAAAACTTGCTTGCCATATAGCCAAAAGTCTGGGCCAAAATCAACCATACCTTCAAATCCATCCCGAACAGCACTTCCCCTTCAAAGGTTGCCGCGGCAAATGGCTTCCTAAATGCATACATGCTGCTGTAAGTCAAGAATGCCATACTTGCAGCAAACAAACTCATCGTAAAATTACTGCTTTTGGCCAGTCGCTTGCTGATGGAGGGAATGTAGAGCATGGAAAGTATTATAATTTTTATTAATAATTCTCGGCTTTGCCAGCAGAAAAGTCGTGTATCCCACCTCCTTGGTCAAAACCTTCGAGGTCTGGAAAAAGACCTCAAAGGTTGTAAGTCCCGACCTTTGATGCGCCGCGGCGTATCGAAGGTCTTGAAGTTTAGGAGTACGCTTCCATGAGAACTTTGGGACTTTTTTCTAGTATTAAAACCTTCGAGGTCTGGAAAAAGACCTCAAAGGTTAACCTAATCTCGCCTCTCGTTTCTCGCTTTTTGGCTCCCCGATACTCGGGGCAAGCTTTGATTCTTATATCTTACGTCTTATGTCTTATGTCTCACGTCTTGTATCTCACGTCTCACATCTCCTTAACCAAACCCACCACTTCCCTTAAAGAATGCACCACATGTGTAGGATGATGCTTTCGTAATTCGGTTTCTGTAAATGCACCCGTGGTCACGGCAATACTCATAAGACATCCGGAATTATGTCCCTGATTCACATCTACTTCTGTATCACCAATTTTGATTACTTCTTTGGGATCGGTTATTCCGAATTTTTTCATCATTGCCTGTATCATATCAGGATATGGCCTGCCTCTTTCAACCTCATCGCTACATACAGTAATGCCTATTAAAGGAGTGTTTTTCCATCCAATCCTTTCCAAAATCACATCTGTAATGTCCCTGCTAAACCCAGTATCCAATCCTATTTTTATTCCCATCTTTTGGAGTTCGGCAAAGACTTCCTCCGCATCATCCATGGCGGAAATACCGGGAGTATTCCGGTAATATTCAATCATGTTTTTGACAAAATCATCGTGGATGTCAGCTACCAATACATCAGTTATTTCACTTTCTTCTGCCACATTTTTGGATAAAATATCTCTGATTGCAAGAGGTTTTGGATAGCCCATTTTTTCCTGGGCTTCTTCCAAAGTAACCTTTTCAAAACCATGATGAAGAAATGCTTCCTGAAATGCAGCAGCAACGTTACTGTTATCTTTGATAGTGGTACCTGCCATGTCAAAGACTGCCAGTTTTATCGGTTTTTTCATATTTCTGAATGGGCGTAGATTGAAAATGATGGAATGGGATAAAATGAATGGGTTAATCTGATTATTGAATAGAACTTCAGTTCATGTTTAGCAAAAATAAACTTTTGTATATTTTCAACAATGAAAAACATCATTATCCTTCTGTTAATTCTATTACTATTTCAATGGGACTTCTACGGTAAATGTATTTTTTTAATTTTTTGTACACCTTTTGGTTTTTATCTTAAAAATAAGTGACAGTTAACTATTTGTTAACAGAAATTGCTTCATTAATCAAAAGCTCTGATTTAATTTAGTATTTATAAACAATTTGATATGAATGTGTTTGAAAAATCAAAAGGTGAAAGGGTTGGTGAAGTATTTGGCCTCTATGAAAAATTCGGACAGGCTGATTATATTGGAGAACCTGTTTCCCAGATAGAACACATGTGTCAATCTGCTCAGTTGGCAGAAAAGGAGGGCTTTGATGAAGAAGTTATACTGGCAGCTTTCTTTCATGATATCGGACATCTTTTTGCAATGGATCAGGATCTTGAAAATATGGGAGGCTATGGAGTGATGAGCCACGAAAAGTTGGGAGCAGACTTTTTAAGGAGATTGGGGTTCCCTGAAAAAGTTGACAAGCTGGTCGAAAACCATGTTCAGGCCAAAAGGTACCTGACCTATAAATACCCCGAATACTTTGAGAAGTTGTCAGAAGCGAGTAGAAAAACCTTTGCATATCAGGGAGGTGTAATGACTGCTGAAGAGGCAGAAGTTTTTGAAAATGATGAATTGTTTGAACTTTCCCTGAAAATGCGCACATGGGATGAATTGGCCAAAGAAGAAAAAGTCCCCTTGCCTGATCTCGACAGGTATAAAAAGATGGCATTAAAGGTGATTTGTTGAGGAACGCAGATAACGCTGATTGAGCTGATTTTCACTGATTTATTTATCTATGTGCATCATTAAAATCAGCTTCTGCTGTTGTGAGTGTCTCCACTCACATCTTCTTTAATATTCAATCAATTTTTTACTTTTTCAATACGAACCTATCAATCACCTTACCCTCAATATTTATCGCCTCAAATGCCAATTGATCCTGATCCGCCACAATCCAACCGAAATGATGTGCCCTGATCAACTTGTTCATTTTCGGGGATAGTTCCTGTTCATCATCCGGTTCTAAGTTCCCTCCTGCTCCTCCCACAATTACAAAAGCGGTTTGATTAATTTTATTATCCAGAAGCAATCGCTCAAAATCATGGGTATGACCGGAAGCTACCAAATCAATCAACCCTGATTCCCAATATGGCTTCAACAGATCCAATATACTTTTCTCTCCTTTATAGCCTTTCCAACCTTGGCTGAAAGGTGGTTGATGGACAAATACAATTTTCCAAGGTGTATTTTTCCAAGCCTCAGAATTGATCGTTTCTTGGAACCAATTATGTTGTTTAGAATTTAAATCCACGCTCACAGGAAAGTTTTCATTGGGGTCCAAGGCTATAAATGCACATGGACCTTCCTGCCAAAATTGGTAATTTTGCTGGTTTTGGTATTTCAGATTTTGGTTGAAATGGGTTGGGATCCAGTCATTGTAACTATGGTCGTAATCATGATTGCCGGGGAAAAGATAGTGGGGGACAGATACCTCATGTAGTTGGTTCAGTAATTTCACATATTGCCATGGTTCACCTCCATTCCCAACCAAATCTCCAATTCCTACGGTGAATTGAGGGTTTTTCCGATTCATTTGTTCGGCGATTTCAGAAAACGTTTTCCAACCTCCCTGACTATCTGCCCATACTGCGAAAGAAACAGCTGTTGGTCCGGGAGAAATACTGGCTTGAAAAAGAGGAGAAATGGTTTTGTTCATTTCAAAATGGAAATAATTACATTTTTTGGCTGAAACAACTACACTATATACTCCATTTTTTTCCACCACGTCTTTTGTGTTCACTACCATATTAGGGTCATGACCGAAATGTAATTTTGCATCAGCATTTTTTTCTCCCGTCCACCTCAGCATCAAACTATCTTTGTTGATAGGAATGAGTACCGGAGAGCTATACCAAATGGGATAGTCATTCCAATTATCCGGATAGTCATTATCCAACCAAAGTTTTTCTTTGGCTTTTTGTATAGCTGTTTCAAAGTTATTTTCCTTATCCTGCAAAAGCTTTTCCCAAATTTCCCTTTTTACAAAAAATACTTGCCTCAATCCTCCTGAAGCAGCATTATTGATGACCCTGATCTGGATTTTGTGTGAAGTTTCTGGTGATGCCTTAATCGGGAAAAACATTTCAGCATTTTGCAAAACCCTTTCTCCATTTACCCAAAGTTGGGCGCCATCATCGGCATTGATCCAAAGATAGCCCTCCGATAGGTCCAAGTTGTTCGAGTACCAGATATTGCTATTTGGTTGGGAAATTCTATGAGGCAGTTTGGTCTTTTCACTGACATAATTATTTGGAAATATTTTTCCAGGAATTGTATCCCAGCCATGCAACTCCCACCCTTCTTCCAATATCAATTTATCATCGGCCGGTATGATCTGAAAAACAGAAAAATTTTCTAAGGAGTCTAAATGGGAAAAAGCAGCATTGGAGTAGGTTGGTGCAAACTCTTGCCGTTTACACGATATCAGAATAAGAATTACAAAAAGAAAATGAAAGTTTTTCATGAGATAGATATGACTTGAGTAGGATAAAAAAACATTGGAGATGATTAAATTAGTGGTCTATTTGAATGGAATCAGGGTATGAATTTTTTTCATACATTAAAGGAGTCGTTGTCAAGGGTTAAATTACCCATTTGCGGGTCTGTTTTAGAGGCCAATCCGGTTTCAATTCTTCCGGCAAACCTTCTTTCAAAATTGTTGTCATTCTTAGTCTTGAGAGAAAAATCATACCACCCGAAGCTTTTTTCTGTATCGATGTGGATGGTTTTTTTCTCCAGAGCCTTTAGGCTAAATGCTTTCATTTCCTTTCCATAAGCCTGATCTTCAAGTAGACAATGGACAGTTTTTGAATTGTCTTTATTCTCCAAATGAATGAGAAGCTGTGGTTTTTTGGGATCAGAGATATCGTAGGTTGTATTAACTTCCAACACTAACTCTCCCTTTACACCTCTGAAACTTCTGAAAAATCCATTTGGGCCGTAAGCCTCAAGGTGATATTGATTGTTTTCAAAATTTTGAAGTGGCCATTCGTAGTCCAATTCAGTGCCTGCTTCCAAAGCGAAATCCCAAGATTTCATGGATTTCCACTGGCCATTTTCCAAGAATCTGTTTTGACTGTAAACCTGAAATGGAACGCCAGCTGTCTTATCACCAAAAAAATCCTTTCCATTTTGAAAAACAATTCTGAACCTTTGCTGAAAAGGATTCAATGACCCATCGAGATACAGTTCATAAGGTAGGGGAGAGGAGTTTCTGATACCAGCTTCCTGTTTTGGCAAAACAGGGGATCTTACCCCATTTTTTTTAGAAGCTTTGATTTCTTCGGGATTTAAGGGCGTGAAATTATTGGGCATGTCTTTAAAACTGGCTTGGTGTATCATGGACATAAATTCTTTTTGCTGAACAGATTGTGGTAGACTGATTTTTTCGCCATTGTAGGGCTTGAAGGCTGAGGTCAAATTCCCACAAACCGTTCTTCTCCAGGAATTGATGTTTTCTTCTTTGATGTCCTTTCCGGTTTTGTGTTTGAGGAATTTCTCCAAAAACATCAAAGAAGAGGTCAGGTCACAAACCTCAGAGTTTACCCACCCTCCTCTTGTCCAAGGAGAGGCAATGATCAAAGGAACCCTGTAACCAAGTCCAATTGGGCTTTGTCTCGCATTTTGAGGTTTCATTCCAGGCTTGGAGAGTTCTTCTTCCATGGTAACATATTCATCATTGGTGCTGATTCCAGAAGTGTATTTTCCTGAGTCTTCATTGGTGGGATGAGGGGCAACGAAAGGCGGGATATGGTCAAAATAACCGTCATTTTCATCGTAGTTGAGGATGAAAATGGTTTTCTTCCAGACTTCGGGATTTTCGGTCAGGATATTCATTACCTCGGAAAGATACCAAGCACCGTACCAAGGGGCTGATGGATGATCTGAAAATTTCTGAGGGGCAACCAGCCAACTTACTGTTGGTAATTTACCATCTTTCACATCCTTTCTGAATTCATGTAGGATGTCTCCTTTTGGAATTTTGGTTTTGAATTGCTCACCATCCTTTTCATATTCCATCCACTCTGTATCATGAAAATGCGGGTCATTATCATTGATGGTAAAAGCCTTTTGGTGAAGATTTTTTTCTGCTTCAGGTAATTTGTCAAAATTTTCTGGGTGGTATTTGACCAAGGCATCACGGACATAGGCCAGCTTTGCTTTGTTTTCAGTCAAACTCTTTTCTTGTCCTTCCACAGGAGTGGATTTTATTGCCGATTCCAAGTCTGCGATGGTTTGCACCAATTCTTTTTCAGCTTTTTTCAAAAATGGATAATGACTTTTGGCAAATCTTACATGATATTGCTTGAACCATTCAAGGTTATTGTCCGTGAAGTTTGCCAACAAGCTCTCATCTTCTCCTTCCAAACCTGAAGATAGGCTGATTTCATTTTGGTAAACCTTCCAAGAAACGCCGTTTTCTTCCAATCTTTCAGGATATGTTTTCCAGTCTACTTCTTTGCTATAAGTCGCTTCAGAATTCCTTACAACCGAATGGCCCGTTTTGGGATCCCTGCTTTTTCCTGTCCAAAAATACATGCGGTTGGTAGTCGTACCGGTCAGTGCGGAACAAAAATGCTGGTCACAGACCGTAAATGCATCAGCCAAGGCATAATAAAATGGAATATCTTCCCGGGTATAGTAACCCATGGTCAAAGGGACATGACTGAATTCTTTGGTGCCGGGACGCTTGGCTTCAATCCATCCATCGTATTTTCCTTCATTACGGGCATCTACCTGATTTTCCCATGAGTGAGGTATATCCTTCATCCAAGTTGCTTTGGTATTTTGGATATCCAAATGAAAAGGCTTGTAGGTATTGCCTTCTTTATCTTTTTGCAGCCAAACCGGTAATCCGTCCTGTAACCTGATTGCCCTTGGGTCATTGAATCCTCGGACACCTTGAAGTGAACCCAAAGCATGGTCGAAAGACCGGTTTTCCTGCATCAAAAAAACGACATGCTCTGCATCCAAAAAAGTGGTGCCTGCATCAGGACTGATAGCCATTGCTTTTTGAATGGCCTGAGGAATTCCTCCCCAAAGTGCCATCCCTCCTGAAAAAAGTGTTGCCTGTTTTAGAAATTCCCTTCGATTGGTTTTCATATTTATTATTACAATAAACCTGCCCATACCACATTTTGGTACAGGCAGGGAATTTAAGTTTCAAGATTCTTAATTATCTAACAACATCCCACCAAACCCTGGTGGAAATCCGATCTTCACCTTGTCTTGTGATGGCAGCGCGGTAATTGTCTTCATTTAAAGCCTGTACTGAAGAAGGGTACATAAATCTTCTTGGTACATTTGGTTCAAATGCTGCAGGTCCAGGTACAATTTCAGGGTATCCGGTTCTTCTCCAATCGTACCAGTTCTCTAATCCTGAGAAAAACAGAGACAACCATTTTTGAGTACCGATTTTCCCAAGTTTTTCCTGCTGTGTTCCGGTGTAGGATACTTTTGTTTGGTTAAAATAATCATTGCCAACCTGTAATTTATCGGCGATCTGTGGCAGGTTGACCAATCTATATCGGCTTTCATAATAGTCAAATGAAGCATTCACACCATTCAAGTAATATTCTTCAGCGCTTCCTGTGGTGATGAATCCTCTTTCTCTAGCCTCAGCTAAGATAAACTGTAATTCAGAATAATTCATCAGTATAGTTTGGTACCCTACAGGGTTTGCCAAAGGGGTACATTGATTACATGACCAAAGAAAACCAACTCTGGAAATATAATTGGACCCCCCTCTAGCAGGGTCTCCTGATGGAGAATATTGCAAGGCTTCTTCATCAGAAAGTCCATTGGGAACACCTTGATAATCCTCAATATCTCCAATAATCCCTGCACCTGAATCATTTGTTGGCTGGGCAAAAGCAAATAAACGTGGGTCATTGAGGTCTTTAAGTGTTAATTCCATGTTTTTACTTAACCTGTATTCATCAAAGGAACCCGACCGAGTAGTGTAGAGGTTATGTTGATTAGGTACATCTGGGAGATGCTGTAGCATAGCATGGTCATCGTTTCCGGTGAAAATTGGAAATTGGGCTGGATTAGATAGAATTTGTTGCATTTCAACTGAAGGGTCTTTTCTGAGTGAAATGCGCATCAGTGCCCTTATTCTTAAGGAGTTCGCAAATTTTTTCCATTTGTTGACATCACCACCAAATAGGATATCACCTCTTATGGCTTCATTGCTTGTTCCCAAAAGTTCATTGGCCTCTCGTATTTCACTCAGGATTCCTTCATAGATTGCCTCCTGACTGTCGAACACAGGGTAATTGACCCCTTCTTTGGCTAATGTGGCTTCAAAATATGGAAGCTCTCCATAAGCATCAGTCATAAAGGAAAACTGAAAAGCCCTAAGCACTTTTGCTATACCAACATAATTATTTTGTCCAAGAGGTTCAGATATCTGAATGATATTGTTCAGGTCTCTCATAGAATTGTAGAAGCTACCATAAGGATTGCCAAATGGACCCCAGTTGTAACGGTCTTCGTTGGTAAACTGGATTTTTGCAGTGTATTGCATCACGACGTTTCCAATCCCCCAAGCCTGACCTGCTACTTGTCCAGCGGTGGTCCTGATGACAGTAGGTAGTAACAATGACGAAGGAACGACTTCAGGAGAATTTGGATTTGAATTGATTTCTTCAAAATCTCCAGTGCAGGATGCTATCCAACCTAGTTGAAGGAAGAGCATTGCAGTTAGTAATTTTTTAATATTAAGTTGCATGATTTTCAATTTTCAGATGATTGGTGAATTAAAACTTAGCATTCAGATTAAAACCGAAGTTTCTGGTTGATGGGAAAGCCATGTTTTCTATTCCTGGTTGAAGTGTACCTCCAGACATTGACAAAGTTTCAGGATCGAAATGCGGATTTTCTGTCCAAAGGGCTAGATTTCTCCCTACCACTGACAATCTAACATCTTCAATGGGAAGGTTGCCAAACCACTTTTTCGGTAGATTGTAGCCAAAGATTACTTCCCGAAGTTTGATGTAAGAGGCATCATATTTGGCCGCTTCCACATTGTTTCTTTCATAATATCGGTTATGCCAGTTTCTGGAAGTGATTTTGATATCATTTGGTCTGAATGTTCCATCTCCATTTGCGATTACTCCCGGGCTAACGATGCCATTTCCTTCTACCGAAAGGTCATATCCATTTTCCCTACCAAAAAGGGTTTCTTCCAACTGACCCGATGTACTACCGATGGTTTTTGTCCTAGAGACAACTATCCCGCCATATCGGATGTCAAAAAGAAACCCAAAAGAGAAGTTTTTATAACTAAAGCTGTTTTGAATACCCAACATCCAGTCAGGATTGTAATTTCCCTGTAGGACCAATTCAGAATCTCTAAGGGGTGTCCCGGTACTGTTATGGATTATTTCTCCGAAGAAAGGGCTATTTGGATCATCAACCCTTGCAAAGCCTACTCCATACATATTCCCCATTCTTTCACCGATCCGGGCTTGTACAAAAGCGCCGTTTCGTTCTGTTAAGGTATAGGTGTCCAATCCCTCTGTCAGTTCTATTACCTTACCTCTGTTTCTTGTGAAGTTAGCTACTACATCCCATCTGAAGCTATTGTTTTTTCTAATTGGATTAGCCATAGCTACAATTTCAATTCCCTGATTCTGGATTTTCCCTGCATTGATGATACGGCTATTGTAGCCTGTGGCAATGTCCAAAGTGATCGGGATAATCTGATCTCTGGTTATATTGTTATAGTACGTAAAATCAAATCCTAGTCGGCCTTGAAAAAATCTGATATCAAGTCCAAATTCAGTTGAAGCAGTTCTTTCAGGTCTCAATTCTGCATTTGAAAGGACTGATGATTCTGTCTTTGCCTGATCTGATCCCCAAGCAATCTGATTGTTGAAAACATTCGTCAGACTGAATGGCGAGGTATCATTCCCCACTTCCGCATAAGCTGCCCTTACTTTGACCAAAGAGATGCTTCTTGGCATTTCTATCATATCAGAAATAATACCGCTTACGGTCGCTGAAGGATAGAAGTAAGAGTTGTTGTTTACAGGAAGGGTAGAAGACCAGTCATTTCTTCCAGTAATATCCAAAAACAGAATATTCTTATATCCAATCTGTCCAAATCCGTATAGTGAATTGATTTTTTTGCGGGAGTTAAATTGCTCAGTTTGCAAAGCAACCGCTGTATTGGTAAAATTATAGATATCAGGGATCAACAATTCAGGTGCTACCAATTGAAGGAATCTGTTTTCTTGAGACATCAAGTTTCCTCCCAAAGCGATATTGTATGTCCAAGTTGCCTTGGTGGTTTCAGAATAGGTCAGCAAAAAGTCAGAGTTCCTTTCATTGAAAGACACATTGTCTTCTCTGTAATTTCCTCTTGGGAATCTTTGTGTAGAAAAAGCCCTTTTTCTGTCCCTTATCTCATTGTAATTGTCCACACCGGTTCTTAGCATAAGGCTAAGTTTATCTGTGATTTTATAATTCAACATGAGATTTCCAAAAATCCTGTTCTTTTGTTGACCGTTGGTATTCTCAAAGACAGTAAAATAAGGATTGTCGTGATAGTTATAGTTGTAATTGAATTGTTGAACTCCTTCTAATCCTGGCATCCAATAATCTCTTAGGTTCCTGGTATTGATTTGCCTACCATACCATATCCATAAATACATCAGATTTTCAGTACCATAACTGATATTTGGCCGATTACCTGAATTGGTATTCTGGTAGTTGACCGTAGTGTTGAGGGTCAACTTATTTGGAATGATTTGGATTCCGGAGTTCAATGCTAGGGTATTCCTTTTTAGGTCTGTATTGGGGACTATGCCTTTCTGATCCAGGTTGGTCCAAGAAAATCTTACGTTTGCCTTTTCAGTATCTCCTGCGATAGAGACATTGTTGGCTAATGTAACCCCTGTTCTAAAAAAGTCATTGATATTGTTTGGTTGGGGAACCCATGGAGTGGAATTGATCGTACTTTCTGATGGTGCATTCAAATCACCGCCTCGGAAGCCTGGAACATTTCTTGGTGAATCAAACTGAGGAATGGATAATCCAGTGTTCATATCAGGACCCCAACTTTCGTCAACCCCATCTGCAATACCTGCTCCTGCACCATTGACAAAAGCAAATTGACCATTATTTCCTTGTCCGTACCGGTCTTGCCACTTGGGCATCACCAAAGGAGTGTCAAACGTAGTATTTGAATTGATGGTAACTCCTAATCCCTTTTTCCCTTTTCCTGATTTAGTTGTTATCAGAATAGCCCCATTTGCGGCTCTTGAACCATAAAGCGCAGCAGCAGCAGGCCCTTTCAATACTGTCATTGAAGCAATATCATCAGGATTGATCTCTCCGGCGGAATTTCCATAATCCACCTCAAGGCCACCTCTACCTGAGGACCCTACTACATTGTTGCTTATCGGAATACCATCCACTACAAATAATGGTTGGTTGGCATTGATGTTCAAGGAGGACTCCCCACGTATTGTTACCCGGGTCGATCCACCCAAAGTACTTGAACCGTTTGTGATCTGAACACCTGCAACCCGGCCACTGAGGGAATTCAATACGTTTGTTTCCCGAGCTTCAGAAAATCTGTCTCCATCGACAGTTTGGACTGAGTACCCTAAGGCTTTGGCATCTCTTTCCATGCCAAGTGCCGTGACGACAACCTCACTCATTTCAAAGCCTTCTTGAAGGGTTACATTGATGATGTTGGCATTGCCAACCACTCTATCCAATTTCTCAAATCCAATAAAGGAGAAAGAAAGGGTGTCGGATGCATTGGCTACAATGTTAAATACACCATCCAAATCTGCAACGGTACCCTTAGAGGTACCTTTGATCAGAACGCTTGTGCCTGGTAGCGGTTGACCGCTAGGATCAGATACTTTTCCTTCAACCTTTCTTTCTTGGGCGAAGGCAGATAGTGTCAAACCTAGAAATAAGGTGAGCAACCATCCTACTTTTTGTGTTGTTAAGGTTTTCATTAGTTTGTAGAAATGTGTAATGGCTTTTTGTTTAAAAGTTTTAACAAAGCTAAACTTTTGACTTTCAGATGGGGTTAAGAAAAGGTTAAGTAAAAGTGAATTAATTTTTTGTTAAGAAGTAAAAAATGCGCTTAAATTAACCTATAAGATAGTTTTTAGACTTAATATTGATCGAAAAAATTATGGGTATATTTATTCAATGTTAGGATTCTGTTAAATAAAAAAGTATATAAATAGTAAACTTTTTTTTAGACATGAGATGTGAGACACAAGATGTGAGACTTTCCAACCTTTGAGGTCTTTTTTAGACCTCGAAGGTTTTGCTTCATAGGAAGGGTTTGGATAAAGAGGGGAAAACCTTCGAGGTCCTGTCGTTGTGGTAGGGAAGACCCCAAAGGTTTTGGGATCAACCTTTGAGGTCCTGTCGTCGTGGTAGGGAAGACCTCAAAGGTTTCATCCTCCTAACTCGCTTCCGCGACCCTCACTTTTACTTTCTTCAACTTCTCATTATTGATCTTGGAGATGGTTTTTTTGACGAGGTCTCTTTTTACGGCTACATAGGAAGCAAAATCCAAAATGGTGATCAATCCAATATCAGAACCTCCAAGTCCGCCTTTTTTGGTCAATAGACCTACAATGTCACCTTTACTGATTTTATCTTTTTTGCCAGCACTGATGTAAAGGCAAGCAAGGTGGGTAGGAGTGGGTTGGGGCAAGGTCTCAGAAACTTCTATTTCCTCCACTGATTTATCAATGTAGTCAGGAAGTTCCTCGTCATTGGCCAGTATCAGATAGCCCTGACCTTCTGCATGCATCCTTGCAGTCCGGCCGTTACGGTGGGTGAATGCGTCTATTCTTGGAGGCAATTGGTAGTGGACTACGTGTTTGATTTCAGGAATATCCAGGCCCCTTGAAGCCAAGTCCGTGGCGATTAAAAGATTGTATACGCCACTTCGGAATTTGATCAGGTTTTTTTCACGATCAATTTGTTCCATCCCTCCGTGTAATACCCCATGTTCAAAATCATAATCGGTCAGCAACAGACTGATTCTGTCCACCGCATCCCGGTGATTGCAAAAAACAAGGCAGGCTTCATGCTGGAATCCTGCAACAAGTCGCATCAAAGTCTCCACTTTAACTTTGCTTGAAGTATGGATCAATTTGAGTTCCAGTTTGGAATCCACCTCATCTTTGAGGTAATTGACCTGTTGTGGTCTACTGAAAGGGATAAAATCCGGCATCCTGTCCAGTTTGGTTGCGGAAGTCAACAAATGCCTTTCCGTTCCGGTTAATGCCCTGAATATCCCTCTTAATTGTTCATGAAAGCCCATTTGTAGGGATTTGTCAAATTCATCCAATACGATCAGACGGATATTTTCCATATTAATGGATTCTCTTTGAACATGGTCAGATAGTCTGCCCGGTGTACCGATTACCACTGCCGGACCTTCGGATAAGGAGTTCTGTTCAATCTTCACAGAGTGGCCACCATAGCAGGTGCTGACCCTAAAGTTGGTTTTCAAGGATTTGAAAACCTGCTCAATCTGAATCGCTAACTCTCTAGAGGGCACCACAATCAATGCCTGTACTTCTCGAAGGTTTTCATCCAAACTATCAATCAGGGGAAGGAGATAAGCCAAAGTTTTTCCTGAACCGGTAGGTGCCAACAACATCAAGTTATCGGTCTCCTTGGCCTGCTGTATAAAATCCAGCTGCATTTCGTTAAATGATTCGATTCCTAAAAGATTTAAAAATCCGGCGTATTTCTGATTGATGTTTTCTGACATGCTGCAAAGGTAGGTTTTTTTGAAGTAGTGAGATGAACCATTTCTAGGAGCCCAAAAATAATTTGGGTAGATGGTTTACATATTTTTAAAGTGTCATTTATTTGTAATTTCCTGCTTTGTAGAACTAGCCCATATCAGATTTTGAAAAACCAATTTTCTGTAATTATTGTCTGAAAACACCTGAGGGCCATGACCGGGCTGGATATAGTCAAATCGGGTATGGGGAGTGATCTGCTGACACCATACCAAAGGATTCATACTTTGGGGATGGTCGGTTTTTGCCAATACATGTTCATTTTTGCTGACAGGTAATCAAAAGAACCTTTAATTTGTCTTCCTGCGCAATAGAATGTAAGCTTGTAAGGAATAGTAGGAGGATGAGGAGGATTGGATTCATATTTTAAAAATAGTGAAAACTTATGGATAACAGTTTTATCGGGCTTTTGCCTATGATTAAGATGGTATTAATCCTAATTTTAATAAAAACTGATATAATTTACAGAAAACGGATATTCTTAAACTAAAAAAATAATCTTCCAAAACAACATCCCTAAATCCCATATCATGAAATATCCCCTTATCCTTCTTATTTTTTTGTTGATCAATTATCAACATCAAGCAGTCATTGCGCAACAAGCCACTCAAGAACCTGTCCGCATGGCCATGATGGGTATTTCCCATGGGCACTCTCCTTGGATATTCAACAGGAAGGATAAATCTGATGTGGACTTGGTGGGTATCTATGAGCCGGATCAAAAATTGGCAGCAACATTTATCGAAAGGTATGGCTTGGAAAAAGATTTGTTTTTTAGTGATGCTGACCTGATGTTGGATCAAGTGAAACCTGAAGCGGTATTGGCATTTGGTTCTATTTATGACCATTTGATGGTGGTGGAAAAAGCTGCTCCCCGCGGAATCCATGTGATGGTAGAAAAACCCCTGTCAGCTTATTATGAGCATGCCGTTAAAATGAAAGCATTGGCTGACCAACATGGCATTTATCTCTTAACCAATTTTGAGACATCATGGTATGCCAGTACTGAAAAGACCTATCAATTATTACAGGATGAAGCCGAATTTGGGAAAGTTCTTAAAGCTGTCTTTCACCATGGGCATAGAGGGCCAAAGGAAATAGGTGTTGGTAAGGAATTTTTGGATTGGTTGACAGACCCTGTTCAGAATGGTGGAGGGGCCTTGGTTGATTTTGGTTGCTATGGGGCCAATATCATGACCTATTTGCTGAAGGGAAGAAAGCCTGTCTCAGTTACGGCCATTACCAATACTTTCAAACCTGAGTTATATCCCAATGTGGATGATGAGGCTACCATCATTTTAGATTATGGGGATGCACAAGCCATCATTCAGGCCTCTTGGAATTGGCCATTTGACAGGAAGGACATGGAGGTGTATGGGGTTTCAGGATATGTGATCAGTGAAAATAAATCAAAAATGCGGACAAAAAGCTGGAGTTCAAATGAAGAGAAACTTTTGGAAGTTAGGCCAGAAGAATTGGGAGTCTATGTTGACCCTTTCTCATATTTTGCTGATGTGATACGTGGGAAAATCACTGTAAATGAATATAGTCTTTATTCATTAAGCAATAACATGATTGTCGCCGAAATTCTAGATGCTGCAAGACAATCTGCAAGTAAGGGACAATCAGTTTATTTAAAATAACGATAACCCTTTCTTTTCTTTTTTCATCAAAAAATAAAAGGTATCTGTAAAAAAATGCTACAAATTCTTTTTAGGTGGTTCTGAAAGATTGTTGCAAATCAAACTTGATTAACATGGACAAAATCCCATTATCATCGTGATTTTTGGTAAATTTATTTGAATTAACAATTACTCAAAAATAAAGAAAATACCACAGTATGAAATTTCTTACTTCCCAAATGACATTTTTTTTGCAAAATAAACCTGATCGTAGAAATCTCAGGCTATTGTCTAATTTTTTGTTGATCCTGCTGGCAATGATTACCGTCTTTACAGTGATTTTTCATATTTTGATGTTAAGGGAAGGTCAGGAATTTTCATGGTTGACAGGCTTTTACTGGACTTTAACAGTAATGTCAACACTTGGATTTGGGGATATTACTTTCTCCAGTGATTTGGGCAGATTTTTTTCCATCGTTGTATTGCTTTCAGGGATGTTGTTTTTGTTGGTTTTGTTTCCATTTACTTTCATCAATTTCTTTTACTCTCCTTGGATGAAAGCCCAAGAACAAGCAAGAGTGCCAAGGGAAATGCCCGTTGGATTAAAGGGACACGTTATTTTGACCAAATATGGTCCAGTCACAGAAGCATTGATCAAAAAATTAGATCGGTTCAAATATGATTACGTAGTCTTGGTAGCGGATCTCACTGAAGGATTGAGGCTAAGGGAACAGGGAGTGAAGGTCATGTTGGGGGATTTGGTGGATCCGCAAACCTATATAAACGCAAGGGTTGAAAACGCAGCCCTGGTTGCCACCACCGAATCAGATGTACTAAATACCAATGTTGCTTTTACGGTGAGAGGCATCAGTAAAGATGTCACCATCATTTCTACAGCAAATACTGAAGCGGCAGTTGATATTTTGAAACTTGCAGGCAGCAATAATGTACTTCAATTAGGAGAAATCATGGGACTCATTCTATCAAGAAGGGCCAATGCCGGTGATGCATGTGCACATGTGATTGGCCGTTTTGGGGATTTGCAGATTGCTGAAGCCTTGGTGACAGGGTCGTCCATGGTCGGAATGACACTCAAAGAAACATCGCTAAGGCAAAAAGTAGGGGTAAGTGTAGTTGGAATCTGGGAGAGGGGGAAATTTGAAGATGCGAGACCCGAGACTAAAATATCCTCAAGCACTGTATTGGTTTTGGCAGGTACTGGGAAACAAATAGAAATGTACAACAAAAATTATGGGGTAAAGTGTGAATTTACTTCACCCGTATTGATTTTGGGAGGAGGAAGGGTGGGAAGGTCAACAGGAAGGGCATTGGCTGCCAGAAACCTTCAATATAAAATAGTGGAAAAAGAGCCACTTAGGGTTAAAGGAGTCAAAAATGCCATTGTTGGGGATGCTGCTGATTTGGAAATACTTAATCAGGCGGGGATTATGGAATCTCCTTCGGTGATTATCACGACCCATGACGATGATGTCAATGTATACCTTACCATATACTGCAGAAAACTACGACCTGATATCCAAATCATCAGCAGGTCTACTTTGGAAAGGAATTTAGGTACCATGCACAGGGCCGGTGCTGATTTTGTAATGTCATACGCCTCTATGGGTGCCAATACTATTTTGAATTTACTCCAAAGAAGTGACATTCTGATGGTGGCAGAAGGCCTTGATCTGATCAAAGTCAAAGTTCCACATCAGTTAAGTGGAAAAACCATTAAAGAATCTTCGATCAGGAAAGAAACCGGCTGTACCATCATTGGAATAGAGGATGATGAAGAAATGCATATCAACCCTGAACCCAATATGATCCTGCCGGAAGGTGCAGAAATTATATTAATAGGTACCGTTGATGCTGAAAACCAATTTTTTCAACTTTATGGTACCAAAGATCTTTGATTATTCCCCGGATATTTTTTAAAAACTCCATTTTTTTCAACTCAATTAAATGGATTGCTGTTAAAATTGCGAAACTGCCATCCGATAAGGCGGCATTGCTCAATGATCATCCCACAAAAAACAGTCAACTCGCCAGAGGGCAAATAACTGAAATTTTAACTTTGAATCTCCTTTTCCAAAACCATCAAATCCCTACATTGAACGCCATTCTCAAAAATCGGATCATCGTAATTTTTAATGAAAAAATCAGAGATTATGTCAACAAGCAAAAATCCCTGACTAAGATACAGCTGTAATTGAGCGATGCTTGTGTTGGCAGTGGCAATGCGAAGTTTTGCAAAGCCCAATTTTTTGGAGATTTCTTCTGCATACCTCAACATCATTTTCCCCAATCCTTTTCCTTGAAATTCGGCAAGTACAGCTATATTCTTGATCTCAATGGTTTCTTTTTGATCAAGGGGGGACAATACAAAAACCCCGATTATTTTTTCACCGAATTCAGCAAGGTAAGTTTCCGAATGCGGAAGGTAAGCGTCAATCATCTTGCGCGAAGGATCTGCCAATTCCAATAAGGCATAAGGTGGTGTTTCCCCCTTATTTAGCTGTCTGATAGTTATTCCAACCATTATTTAAGTTCATTAGGTTCAGGAAATGATAAAATTGAAAACAAATTGGACCTCTGGAGATTCCTCGTGCCTACCAATGACAGATTTTGAAATCGAGTGTTTAGAACTACAGATAGCATTAAATCTATAATAAAACTTTGCCTTGTCACCTCGACGTCAGGAGAGGTCTGCAGCCCGCCTTGATGTCAT
>NZ_JABFHF010000027.1 GCF_015476655.1 Aquiflexum lacus | reverse complement strand
AAAGTGTGAAATTACTTCTCATCGCAAGGCCGGGTTTTTAGACAGTCTGACGTTTGGCAGCTACCCGAAGGTGGCGATTTCGAAGCACTTCACTGTCAGCCAAGCACAAACTTTGATAGAAGCACAAAGCTTGATTTAACCACTGAACCGCCACTTTTGGGTAGGTGCTGTTATAAGCCGTTTTTATTGTCATGGCATCAAAAATATGTCAATAAGTAATTGGTTTTCTTGTCGCCATCGCAACCAACCTGTCAATGGATTTTTGCATTTGTCAATGTAATTGTGACAAGGTTCACCTTCATATGAATTATTTTCGTCATTGTAGAAGCAATCATATCTCACTTTAATCCAATCACCTTTAATTTCCATTGGGCAAAACAACTCGTGTCCTTTAGGAATTGCCAATGAGTCTGCGTTGTATTCAGGTTTAATTCTTAATGTGTAGTTTTTTGAAATTACTCCATTATCGTTTGTAAGCCGTCTTACTCCGAAAGATTGAGATATGTATTCGTCCCAAGTTTTGAAGTCATATTTCTTTGTCTTAGGTAAATATTTAATATCGGAAAAGTTCACTAAAACCTTATATGCTTTTTCACTTTTTGCAATACACACAAAATGCATTATCCCGTAGTCAGGCTTGAAAAATTTTGAGCATATATTTATTTTACTTTCATCTTCATACATGTCCCAACTCGCGATTTTTTCGCTCAGCAAACTGTCATTATAAATTTCAAATTTTGGTGGTGGAATGATTAAACCAATACCTAGACTTGATACTTGATTGTCATAACTGCAATTGTTGTCTTGGTCGATTTGTTTGTTAATAGGTTGTGTTGAAAAAGTGTCAGCGGAGGAATTGTCAATGGTATCAATTTTACTTTCAATGTTGTTGCTTCTCTGTCCGCACGAAAAGAAAATCGTCAAAATGAATATGGTTAAAAATTGTCTTATCATGGTCGTCTTAAAATGGCTTATAACGGTTTCGGGCTTGGCGAAGGTGGCGAATTTCACCACAAATGTTGATGCGGAGAACCAAACTTTGATTAACCACAAATGTGTCTGCGGAGCACTGAACCGCCACTTTTGCCAAACCCGTGTTATAGGGCGTTTTTCTTTGTGTCATTGATTTTCTGTTCTATAAATATTAGGTCTTTGTCGCTGTCAGATGCTCCTTTTTGTTTTTTAATTTGTCTTGTTTTCTGGTAGCAGTTTAAAGCTTTATTGAAAAGTTTTTCTTTTGAATAAATGTCGCCAAGAGTTAGCCACAAATAATCTGTCATTGGAAATTTGGTTAGAATGTCCAAAAGATATTTCTCTGCTTCGGTAAATCTTCCTGATTGATGTAAATACTGTGCTTTCATAGACATTCCTTGTGCAGGATTGATTTCTTCCGAAATTAATTTGTCAGAATAGAATATCGCCTTGTCCACGTTACCAATGAAAAAATGTGATTTGGAAATACTTACCAAAGCCATCGCATCTTTTGAATTGGAATTTAAAACAATCTCAAAACTTTTTATCGCTTCATCAAACCTATGAATTTGAAAGTTACACATTGCATAATTGAAATGTTCATTAGCTGTTAGTGTCGAATAAGTGATAAGCTGTTTGTATATGTCAGCAGAAAATTCAAAAAGTTGATTTTGCACAAAAACAGGAAGTAGGTTTTTAGAATTTATATGCACACTTTTTTTCTGTGGAGTTAACTCAAAACATTTTAGAAGACATTGTGATGCTTCGCTAACATCTCCTGTTTCTACTAATGCGTTAGCAAGGTTCATTAATGCTCCGCTGTTTTCAGGGTCGATTTCAACTGCTCGAAGCAAACAAGTTTTAGCATCTGCATTGTTGTCAAGTTCCAAGTAAATTGCACCTAAATTGTTTAATGCTGTCGAACTATACTGATACAAGTAAACAGCTTTCTTAGTTGCTTCTAAAGCATCTTGAAGATTACCTAACTCATATTCTAATCGTCCCTTTTGAGACCAAGCCGAATAATGGTCAGGTTGATGACTTAAATATTGGTCAATTGCTCTAAGTGCTTCTTTGTTTTCCCCAATTGCAGACAAAGAACGAGAGAGAATGTATAATTCTTCTAACTTATCATCTCTTGAAATAATTTGCTTTGGTATTTCAATGCCTTCGCTTTTCGCAACTTTATCCAAGTCCTTGAATAGTTCCTGAAATTGCTGGTATCGTTTAGAAAGGTCTTTTTCAAGACACTTTTTACAAATTTCAAAAAGTGGATGATTTATTTTCTTAACGGGTTCGCTTAAATGAACTTGTCTTATGTCAGGACTTGACATTACATAAGGATAAGCACCTTTTGTGATTAGCTGATACAATACAATTCCGAAACTATAAATGTCGCTTCTGTGGTCAATGCTGTCGGGGCGAAAAATTTGTTCTGGTGAGTAATACATAGGAGTTCCACCACCGACTTTCTCATCATTCAAGTAAGATTTTGAAAGTCCAAAGTCAGTTATCTTTAGATTTAAATCCTTATCAATAAGAATATTGTCGGGTTTGATGTCCGAATGGGCTATCATTCCCTTTCCAAGACAATGGTTCATTCCATAGGAAAATTGCACAGCCCACTTAATAATTAAATGAAGTGGTAAATTTTTTCCAATGTAATTTGTTAGTCTGTTTTCTCCGTTTTCATTGCCTTCAACAAATTCTGCTGCAACGAATATTTTTCCGTCAAATTTTTCCGCAAAAAGTGTCTTGACGATATTTTGATGCACACCAAAAGAAGTCCAGTTTTTCGCTTCGGTAAAGAATAGTTCTTCAAGATGTGGTTTAATGTCTTGGTAGCTTTTTAAAACAAAAGGAAATCCGATGCCTTGTTTCTCAACAAGAAATACGTGTCCCATTGCACCACCAAATTGTTGCAATACTTTATATTCTCCACCTATGTATTTTGTCGTTTCTGTCATTGTTGGTGTGTCGTCTTAAAATGCCCTATAACGGTTTGGCGCTTGGCGCAGTGGCGGATTTCGGAGCACAAAACTGTCAATACACCACAAAAGTTGATGCGAGGTAGTATGTTCAATTAACCACGTCACCCGCCATTGAGCCAAACGCCTGTTATGGTTAGTTTTTCTTGATTTCATTCATACTTTCGATTGCTTCGGGTTCTCCTTTCTCAACTGCTTTCTTCAAAAATTCAAGTCCTTTTTCTGTCTCTCCGTTCTTCATTAAAAAGTCTGCATAGTGATACTCTAAAAGGTCAACTGAGTTTGTTATAGATTCAAATGACTTTTTGAAATAATCTTCTGCTTTATTCAATTCTCCTTTGGCTTGATAATAAAGGGCATAATTTCTATTAGTATAAGCTATGTCGTTGTTTTCTGTCTTCAATGCTTTTTCTAGAAACTCTTTTCCTTCATCCAATTTACCTAGTTGAATTAGGGCATAACCTAAATTGTCGTTCGCATATCCATAGTCCGGCATTATATTGATTGAACTTTTGAAGTAAGAAACAGATTGTTCATAATTTTTGAGCCTGATACTGTAATAGCCTAAGTTGTTGTAAACATCTGCTTTCATTACATCATCATTGGTCAGGAATAGTATTTTTTGGAGATTGGCAATTGCTTCTTCAAAGTCGTTCTTTAAATACAAGTCATAAGCCGTTTTAAACAATTCATTAGATTCGAGTTCTTGCTTATCATAAAGTTCACTTGGGTTGTCGTTTAAGTATTTTATTGCTTTTCCAAATTGGCTTTTCAAATCACTTGGCAAATCATCTTTCCATTTCGGTGTGTCTTGCTCGATTAATTTTGAATATGTTGCAAGGGCAAATGCCATTATTTCATTTGGTATTTCTGAAATGTAATTCCATTTGGTTTCCCAAAATCCATCATCAACTCTACCTGTGTCTTTTAGGTTTTGAGAAAGTAAAACTCCAAAACCAAAATATATTCCTGCCAAGTATATAAACAAGTCTGTGTCATCACCTGTGTCGTATTGGAGTTTATTGTCTGTAAGTTTGATTCTGATAAATTCATAAACCAAACTATGAATCAGTCTTTTGGGGTGTTTATGAAGGCTGTTCGCTATATAGATTCTATATTTACCGTCTTCAATTTCTAAATCTGTTTCAAATGGTTTTCCTTCGATTTCGTAGGGCATACCATAAGAATCTCTAATGTCGTTAACGACTTCAAAAGATATCTTCTCTTCTTGAATTTGAAGTAGTGAACACAAGTCTTTAATGATATTTTCAATTGAAACTTTGTCGCTTTTAAAGGTCTTTGGAAAATAGTTTTCTGAAAGAAGGATTTGTTCACTTTCTCGGTAAGGGTATCCAAAAATTTTGATTAACCATCTAAAATTATCTTCAACCCACAGTTGGTCAGGCTCGGTTATCCGAAACGTGTCATTTTCCTTATTTTTAAAGAAGTCGAATAGCTTCATTGTGTCGTTTTAAAATTAACCATAACGTTTTGCGCATATGGCTTGTGGCGGCTTCTGAAGCGAAATTCTTTCTTTCAAAGTTAATCTCCATTAGAAGTCAGATCTCGAATTTACGATAATCCCGCCATAAGCTATATGCGCTGTTAGCACACGTAATTCTTTGTTCGTCAGTCAAGTATTCTTTCATAATTCAGCTTATTTTCAGTCTTTGAAATAGAAATTCTGTCCCAAGTCGGGGTATAACCTTGCTTATTTGGTTTATAGTATTCATAAATGTAATTCGATCCATCTTGATAGTTTGCTGTGAATGAAGTGTCTTTGTCGCTATATCTGATTTTTCCTGAACGCAAGTCGAACATATCCTGAACTTCGTCTTCATAATTGTCGGCTGACTTTATTTGGTCAATTAGTCTTTCTTTATCAGCAGGGGAAATAGTTAATCTGAATTGGTGGAAATAGTCCATAAATCCACCTGATTCGTTGGAAAGAATTTTAAAATCGTCTATGAGTTCTACGTTGTGTTCTTTCAGCTTTTCTATAGCATCTGATTTGAAGAAGAATTGGTCTTCAAAAACGGTTGCCACTATTAAAGTCAAAAGTCCTACTGTCAATATTCCCGAAAGCCAAAGTCCTAATTTTCTTTTTCCAAGTCTTTTTGGCAACCAATAAGCAAGGTAAATAAGTCCGACTATAATCGAAATGAAAAGTAAAATTGAAAGTCCCCAAAAAATCACGAATGAGTCCATTTTATTTTGTCGGTGTCGTCTTTTATTATGTGTGCTAACGTTTGGCAGCTAAGAAACGTGGGGCTTTTGAAACCCGTATTTGTCGGCCGTGAAAATGTTTGAACCAAAGTACAAAATGCCTCGCTACCTGATTGCGCCCCATGTTTCTTAGGTGCTGTTATGCGGTCGGCTTTTTATTCTTTCTTGATTTTCTTTGTTCGTAGTCTTCCAATAGTCTGTTCAATTTTTCAATTCTATCATTTTCCGCTGGTTCATTTTGGCAAAGTTGGTCAACCATGATATTAATGTCGTGAAATTGGTTCTCTGAGGCTATTTTTCCTTTCTCAATTATTTTGTCAACTCGTTGAAAGTAGGAATGGAAAATGTCAATGTCATACTTGGTTTTGTGTTGCAAGTACTTGTTGAATTTCAAATCTCCTGTTTCTACTTGGTTTTCTGTTAAGTCTCGGAACCATTGTTTTAATCTGGTCAGTCTTCTTTTTTCAAAGTGTTCTTCAGTTTGTTTTCTAAGACTTTTGTAATGTTCAACGGAGTCAAAGTCTGCAGTTTTAATATGGATTTCCTTGTTGTCGATGAAGTAGTCAATGGTTGCTAAAACCAAGTCCCGGTACTTTTGAAGTTCTACTTGCTTTTGGTCTCTATCGAATTCGCTATCTGCCATTCGTGATCATGTCTTTTTCAGCTGCCGCATAACGGTATCGGCTATGCGTAGTGCGGGATTTCAAGGCACTTCACTTTCCGTTTAGCAGTTAGTTTATTAAATGTAATAACTTTCATATCAGCACTTTCACCCGCATTACGTATAGCCATTGTTGTAGCCAGTTTTTTATTTATGTATGTTGAATTATAAAGCACATTATTTTGCTTTCGGGTTCAAAAAATATATATAAGTCTCCGTCTCCCCAAAAGTTCATATTTTCAAAATATTGTTTATACCATTCTTCTTTCGGTTGAACGTTTGTTCGTTTTGTTTTTATATCAACTCCGTCATAAGTTAGTTGACAAAGTAATTTCATTGTTTTCTTTGTCTTTGGGCAAGAAGGAATGTCAGGATATTGAATCCAATTAGGAACTGCCGTATGTCCAATTCCGCCAAAGTCAGTTTCTTTTTCTGTTGTTATGTATACTTTTTCATAAACTATTTCGGAATCTGGTTTTAAATCGTCATAAGAATTGTCCGTTTTTTTTAATTCCTCAATATTTAACACTTTAGGACTTAAAGGGTCTGAATAATCTATAAATAGCTTGTCAAAATTTAAATAAATTGGTGCTGCAATATGCAAATCGAACGGAAGCCAATTAAAAGCTTCTTCAGATTTTGAGAATTTCCCTAAATATTGAAATGGCGCATTAAATTCAAATTTTGGAATATTGAATTCTGCTGGAATTTCCCCACCTAAATAGCTTTCAGATTTGGATACTTGATTAAGACTATAAATTTGATTTGGTTTCAATTTTTGAAATTCAAACCCGATTTCACTTTCTTTTAATTCTCTTTCAGATTTAAAGCCTTCATCATTATTGTAAGCTTTTACGAGCTTTCCGTTTTTGAAAACAAGGTCAATTGAACTCCAAATATTGTTTGCAGTTTCTTTATCTATTACTTGCGTTTCGAGAAATTTTTGGCATTGTTCATCACCGTTAAATTCAGCTTCCCAACCTGCCAAATAAATATGTTCTTCTTCTTTCTGTCCAAAACAAGAGGTAAATAATCCCATAAAAGTCAATAATATAATTTTGGTTAGTGTTTTCATTTCTCAAATTGGCTACAACTTACTTATCTGTCTGGAAATTCCAGACCAATTTATTAAATATTGTGAGATTTGTCTGGTTTTTACTTACCTATATATCCAAATCTTCCAAGGGGCTTCGGATCTGTTGTAAAGATTTCTGGCTTACATGGGTATAGACCTCTGTAGTCCTACTGCTATCATGACCTAAGAGTTCTTGAATATATCTCAGGTCGGTCCCTCTTTCCAGCAAATGGGTCGCATATGAATGCCTTAACCAATGAGGGGTTACAGGTTTTTTGATTCCTGCTTTTTCGACTGCATTCTTCAATACTTCTGCAAGGCTTTTTTCACTGTATCTACCTCCCTTTTGTCCTTCAAATATATATTCTTTAGGTTTATAGGCCTTGTAATACGATTCAAGGAACTTAATTAAAGATCCCGGCAGAGGCACGACTCTATCTTTTTTTCTTTTGGCGTTTTTCACAAGTAAAAGACCTCTTTGTCTTTGGATATGCTCGAATTTTAATGCCAATACTTCACCTCTCCTCAATCCGCAGGCATAAAGAAACATCAACATTGTTCGATGCTTTAGATTGGTTGGCGCATTTAAAATCCTGCCAACCTCTTCCTTGCTCAGCACGTTCGGCAAAGCCTTTTCCCTCTTGGGTCTGTAAATGATATCAGGATCGATTTTTATTCCTTTTCTATTCGCAAAAAACAATTTGACAGCATTGACGAATTGGTTCTGATAAGAACTTGAATATTCCTTTGCGATGATATATTCCGTATTGAATTTTTCCAGATCTGAGCTTTCAACTTCTGCTATAGGCTTATTTTCCAAAAACCGGAAAAATACCGATAATGCATCCCGGTAAGTTTTGATGCTGCTTTCACTGTATCTTTTGTTCCGCATCCATTGCTCAAATTTTATTATTTCCTCACCAATCCCAGAATCAAGGGGACTCAGATCATTCTTGATTTTTTCAACTGGTATTGCCACTTTCTTAAATTGGGAATAATCCAACCAAACCTTTCCCTTAAAAAACTCCAGGAGTTCACTTAGCTTATTGTCCGAGTAGGGGACGTACCATACTTTGAGTTCTTTTTTCCAATCCATCCCGGGAAATGTCTTGACCAATTCCTTTAGCTCAAAGTCATATGTAAATTCCAGAAAAATCATCTGGGATTTACCAATAGTACCATTTTTGATAAAAATCTTCTTCATAAAAAATCGTTTAAAAACGTAACTAAGATAATAAAAAAGTCCTAAAACCAAAAGCTTTCGTTCATCCCCCTTCGGCCATAAAACTGTCTCGTTCGCCCATGTCAGTGTCTCCACTCACATCCTTGAGGTTTTACCACTTCAATAGGTTTGTTAGGATTAGAAAAGTCAGAATAGAAGTGTTTCCAATTGAACCTCGCATTCCCTTCAAGCATGGACCAGACTTCTTCCGCCCCGGAGGACAAGACCTTTCGTCGAAGTGACAAGGGAAGGCTTTTTTCATTTCTTGAAGATTTTTTGCAACCAAATCCTTCTCCCCAATTCTCAATCTACCACGATCTCAACATCTGTTTCCCATTTCCCTGTCACCTCTCCCCATGAGATTGCCACGTCGCACGAAGGGTTATTCTAAATACTAAGAGAAATTGAAGCGCTCCTCGCAATGACGCCGAAATCTAAATTCTAAAATCTAAAATCTAAAATCCTACCTAAACCCATCCGCCTTCCTATAAGCCGCAATCAACGCCGTTTCCCCTTCTTTGCCAGGCATGGCATTGCCGTGTTCCATGCCGCAGATGCCTTTGAAGCCTTTGGCATCGATATGTTTGAATACATTCAGGTAATTGATCTCGCCTGTGCCGGGTTCTTTTCTGCCGGGATTGTCACCGATCTGTATATAGGCGATTTCATCCCAAGCCAGGTCCATCATGGCAATCAGGTTGCCTTCATTGCGCTGCATGTGGTAGAAGTCATAGAGGATTTTGCAGGCAGGGCTGTCCACAGCTTTGCAGATGGCATAGCTTTGGTCCGAAAATCTCAGGAAGAGGTCGGGATTGTCACTGAGTGGTTCCAGCACCATCGCCAGTCCATGGGGTTCGAATACTTCTGCCCCACGTTTAAGGGCTTCAATCACATGGCCTGTCTGAATGCCGATAGGTAATTTCCTTTCGAAATAACCCGGCACCACTGTGGCCCATTTGGCATTGACCCTTTTGGCGGCCTCCACGGATTTCTTGCAGGTAGCCACGAAATTGTCGATAAACTCCTGCTTGCCTGTTGTGAGAGATACTTTCCAATTGTCACCCCCATCCACAACAAAAACGCCCATGCGCATGCCAAGCTGTTCCAAGGTTCTGCCGATCAGATTTTGATCTTCTACCGGTCTGCCCAAGAGGCCATTGTCTTCCAAGGAACGGAAACCCTGATCAGCCATAAATTTCAGCTGATCTACCAATCCATCTCCCCCATGGTTTTTGAACATGCCGAAATGAGGCGCATAGTCCAGGTTGAATGGTTGCCCTGCTCTTGATTCATTGGCATAAGCAGCCAAACTACCACCGCCAACCAATGAGGCAGCGGCACCTCCAAGGCTCAGGTTTTTGATGAAATTTCTTCTTTGCATGTTCATATCACTTTGGTTTTTCCGGGTATGGCAAATGGATAATAGCCGTCAGCATTGGGAAGGACTTTTGGCATGGCATCCCAAGCCAGTTTGTCCGGCATCAGATTCACATTGGAATTCAAAGCCTCGTCCCAGGTCACTACTTTGCCTGAGTAGGTGGCGTATCTGCCCATGATGGCCGTCATGGTGCTTTTTGCCGCATTTTCGGCATCGGCAAACTTATACTCCCCAGCTACTATGGCCGCAAAAAGCTCATTGTGTTCTACCTGATAAGGATTGGGGTTGTTGTCTCTCTCGTGGGTATAAAGAGCATTTCCTTTATAGTCTGTCAGGTTGCCATGGTTACCGGCACTGAGGAAGACTTTTCCTTTTGTCCCTTGAAATGATTCGTCTACCCTATTGGCTGCTCCGGGAAAATGTCGGCATTCACTGAAAATCACCGTACCGTCGGCATAGGTAAAGGTGATGGAATGGTGGTCGAAAATCTCCCCATGTTCTTTGCCGGTACGGACCTGCCTGCCACCTGTACCATAGGCTTGAACAGGATAGGAGTTTTTGACCCAGTTGGCCACGTCTATGTTGTGGACATGTTGTTCATTGATATGGTCGCCGCATAGCCAGTTGAAATAATACCAATTGCGCATCTGATATTCCATTTCAGTCTGCCCTTCCTGTCGTGGGTTGACCCATACACCGCCATCATTCCAATAGACCTGCCCGCCCACAATATCTCCTATGGCACCGTCATGAATGCGTTTGATGGTTTCTCTGTAATTGTCCTGATAGTGTCTTTGGAGACCGACCACAACGTTGAGCTTTTTCTTTTTGGCTTCCTCAGCAGCAGCAAGTACCCTTCGGATTCCTATGGCGTCAATGGCTACAGGCTTTTCCATAAAAACTTGTTTCCCCTGCTTGACTGCCTCTTCAAAATGGTCAGGTCTGAATCCGGGAGGGGAAGCTAAAATCAACACATCTGCCAGTTTGATAGCTTCCTTGTAACCTTCGAAGCCTACAAACTTCCTTTCTTCGGGGACGTCGACTTTGTCACTGCCATATTTGTCCATGATGGGTGTATAGCTTTTGTCTATCCTGTCCCTGAAGGCATCTGCCATGGCCACAAGCTTGATATTATAGCCGGTTTCGAATGCCTGGAAAACAGCACCCGTTCCTCTACCGCCACAGCCAATAACGGCCAATTTGATTTCATCTGTGCCGGCTGCATAGGCTCCGGGAATGGAGAAAGGCTGTATCATCATCCCTCCGGCGAGTATCGCGGAAGTTTTGAGAAAATCCCTTCTTGGTTTTTGATTTTGGTTATTCATGAGTTTATTGTTTTTTTGAAGATGTGAGATTTGAGACACAAGACGCAAGACATAAGAAAGCTAAGCCTGGGAGATGTTGGATGACGGATGTCCGATGACCCCTGCATTCTGAAATTCAATGTTGTTTGTAATTTTGAATGAATTTAAATCTTTCCTTTTTATATTTTGGTTTTGCATTACATGTTGATTCTTTAAAGTCAATTATATTTTTGAAAATCCATAGACTTACCACCAAATAGTCATCAAACCCCAAGTGAAGGCTAAATATAGAATCATGCCAACATCTGTCTTCCGTCTTCCGTCTTCTGTCTTTTCAATAATCCGCTATCGGTGCCCTATCATAATAGGCTTTAATTTCAGATTCGCTGGGTGGGTTTAAGGGCCTCACCACCCGCAATCCCAAGAAAGGAGCTTCCGGAAACCACCATTGACTTTTGGGAATCTGCGGATCTATCCTTTTCCAGTCTGCTTTGGAATAGAACCTTTTGGAACTTCTGAGATCTGAAGCAGGACTTTTGTAATTTCCCCCTCGGATAGTGCCGGGATAGAGTTTTTGAATGGGTATTTTAGGATCTTTTTGAATAGCATCTGTCCTGCTGTGGTAGGTATTGGATACGTATTGGTCGGAAGTCCATTCCATGACGTTGCCCAAAATATCATAAAGTCCCCAAGGATTTGGTTTTTTGAGTCCGATGGGGTGGGTTTCCCCCTCACTGTTTTTTTCAAACCAGGCAAAATCCAACAGCAGGGTTTCATCATTTCCAAAGAAATATTTGCTGTCCGAACCGGCTTTTGCGGCATATTCCCATTCCGCCTCGGTAGGAAGTCTATAGAACACACCTGTTTTCAGGTATAGCCATTTGCAGAATTGAATGGCCCCATATTGGGTCATGCCGATGGCGGGTTTGTTTTCCTTGCCCATCCCAAAAGTCATATCCAAGTAAGGAATACTTGGCCGGCTTAGCCCGTCCACAATATCGGGCAGCGGTTTTTCAGAAATGGCTTCTTCGTAATTTTTGTCCAGAAACATCTCGAAGATATCCCAGGTGATTTCATGTGTTCCCATCCAAAAAGGGGAGATTTCCACCTGATGCACAGGTCTTTCATCTTCTTCTCCACCTGAATTGCCCATCATGAATTTACCGCCCGGAATAGGGGTCATGCCAAAACTTTGCGGAGAATCGGGGATTTTCTGGGTGTAGGGCTCAAACACATCCTGAGGAAGAAATATCCAAGAACCTACTAACAATAAAAATCCGCATACAAGCGAAAAAGCAAACCAGTATTTTAGATTAGGTGAAGTCATTTTAGGGTTATTTGAAAGAGAAAAAGAAAAATACTCCAAATCCCTGAAATATAAAAAGCTTTATTATAAATGTGGGTAGGAGGTTTAGTGGTAAGTCAGTTCCCAAATTGAAAAAAGTACTACGTACAATCCGCCACGGCGGACAAGATGTACCAAGTACCATCCGCGGCTTTGTACAAGAAGTATCTAATATAAAGGAAATGACATTAAAAACTTACTGTCTACCGCCCCTACTTTCTACACTCCACCTTCTGCACACTAGGACCTGCCACTGCCTACTGAAACCTGCCTACTGCATATCCTGACAGCAGATGAGGAAGGTTCGCTATTTTTGAGAAGTCCGGTAGCTTGGAAAAGGGGTATATCCAAATTATAATTCTTTTTTTATTATTTTACCAATTTAAATTTTATAAATAAAGAATATTCATAAAGCCATACTTTAATTAGCAAAATATTATTTTACATCATCTATTGACAACATCCGATAATTTATTGTCATTTGTGGAAATAAACCCAAATACAATGCAAGATAGATATTTTCAGCCTGAGAGTCTGATGATGACCCATGGCTACAAACCTGAATTATCAGAGGGGGCAATCAAATGTCCCATTTTCCAGACCAGTACTTTTGTTTTCAACAATGCGGAGGAGGGAAAGGCCTTTTTTCAGGTTGCCTATGGCAAAAGAGAAAAGAAGCCGAATGAAGAACTGGGCTTGATTTACAGCAGGTTGAACAATCCCGATCTGCAGATATTGGAGGAAAGATTATGTCTATGGGATAAGGCAGAGGAATGTGCGGTCTTTGAGAGCGGCATGTCGGCCATCTCTACGGTAATGTTGGAATTTTTGAGACCGGGTGATGTGATGTTGTATAGCATGCCTGTCTATGGTGGCACGGATCATTTTATCAACAAGGTGCTTCCCGAATATGGGATCATCGGCATTGGCTTTACAAGTGATCAGTCTACTGAAGAAATCCTTCAGTTGGTCCATGACAAAGAAGCCTCCGAAAAAGTTAAGCTAGTCTATGTAGAAACCCCGGCTAATCCCACGAATGCACTTTTTGACCTGTCGGTATGTAGAGAAGTGGCTGATCGTCTTTCTTCTGAAACAAAAGAAGTGGTCCTTTGTGTGGACAATACCTATATGGGGCCCCTTTGGCAACATCCATTAGCGCATGGTGTAGATTTGATTGTCTATAGCGCAACCAAGTATATAGGAGGTCACTCTGACCTGATTGCAGGTGCGGTATTGGGCAAATCCAAGTACATGAAAAGGGTGAGAACTTTAAGGACTTTTTTGGGCAATATGGCCGGTCCTTGGACAGGTTGGCTGCTGATGAGAAGTCTTGAAACATTGAAAGTAAGGATGACACAACAAGCAACCAATGCTTTGGAAGTAGCTGATTTCCTTAAAAGCCACCCAAAGGTTGAGAAAGTATATTTTCTAGGCCATTTGGAACCGGGAGATCCTCAATATGAAATATTCAAAAAGCAGCATACCTCAGCAGGTGCTATGTTATCCTTTGATATCAAAGGAGGGGAGGAAGAGGCATTTTTGTTTTTGAACCACCTCAAATTGATAAAATTGGCTGTTTCTCTCGGAAGTACCGAATCCCTTGCCGAACATCCCGCTACCATGACCCATTCGGATGTCTCGGATGGGGACAGGTTAAGACTTGGCATCAGCGAAAAATTGGTAAGGCTTTCCATTGGGGTGGAACATTTTACAGATATTATTTGGGATATCTCACAGGCCCTCGAAAAAGTAAGTGTAGTAGAAAAAGAGGTTATGTTAAAATAAGCAATCCTTCAAGGAACCATATAAATATAAAAAGCCGGAAGACCCTTTGCCAAACCTGATTTATTGGCTTTTACAGTCTTTCGGCTTCTTATTTTTTTAACCTAAAATTTACTTTCCGCTCAACACGTCACAGCGATCATATGCAGGATCAATATCAATATAGACATCCTCTTTGGCTAGAATAAACCAACGACCTAAAATACTTTCTTCTTTTTTTCTCCGAGTTGCAGCTTTTAACTTTTCGTAATCGTCATCAAGATTGGCACGATGGGCAGGGAATTTTTCTCGGTAATATAAGATTCTTACCTGCGGACCATTACGTTCATCTTCATAACGCATAGGTTTGGTGACTGTGCCCACCTCCATGCTATCCAAGGTGAAATAAAGAATGGGATCTTCAAGGGTCCTCAAAGTCAATCTTGTAGATTGGGTATTGGGATCTGTGAAAAAACCACCATTGTCAGAGGTACTTCTGTCATCGGAATTTTCCTTGGCAGCTTTTGCAAATTCAATTTTATTATCAACAATCAGATTTCTCAAGCTGTCTAAAAAGCGCTCAGCTGTTTGAATGTCACTATCTGAAGGCTCAGGTCTAAGCAAAATGTGACGGGTATTGAATGTATTCCCCCTTCTCTCAAGCAGCTGAATCATGTGAAATCCGAACATGGTTTCTACCGGGTCACTGATTTCTCCGGGTCTTAATCCTAAAGCAGTAGCCTCATATTCCGGGGCCAACTCGCCCCTTCTAAAAAACCCCAATTCGCCTCCTTGAACAGCAGATCCAGGATCTTGAGAATATTGAGTTGCAAGTGTTTTGAAATCGGAGGTACCTTCATTGATCATTTCTTTAAAAATCTTTAATTGATTGGCAACGCTATCTTTGGTGGCACGGTTTACTTCGGGATTTTTGACAATCTGACCTACAATCACCTCCGCTGAGAAAAAGGGGAGAGAGTCACGTGGAATTTCGGTATAAAATTTTCTCACTTCAGCAGGCGATATGGTCAGTCCTTCTGTGATTTTTTGCTGCATTTTTTGGACGATCATCTGCTCTTTGAGCAATTCCTGAATTTCAGCTTTCAATTGGTCGGATGTTTTGCCATAAACTTCAATAAACATGTCTTCATCCCCTCCAAATTGGGCCATCACCATATTGAATCTTTGGTCAGCAGAGAACATAACCTCTGCATCGGACACCATGACGGAATCCAACTCTGCTTTGGCCACCATCAATTTATTGATCAAAAGAGATTCGAAAACTTCACACCTGCTTGGGGGCTCAAATCCCTGTTGGGATTGGGATATGGCTTCCATGTAGGCTTTTTGTACTTCAGATTCCAATAGGATATAGTTATTGACTTTTGCTACGATTTTGTCCAACACTTGGCCTGTTGGCTTTGCTGCCTCCTGTGCAGTTTCGGTTTGGGCAAAACCTGCCACAGCCAACAGGTGTACCAGGGAAAAGACAATTAAATACTTTAAACTAAACCTATTCATATATTTTAAACGCTTCATTTTCTAATGCTTGGTTATAAATTTCTTTTTGCAGTTGTTCTACCAAGGCAATTCTTTTTCTATTGGTCAGAATCTTAGTGATTTCATCCCTGACAAATTCAAGTGGAGGTAGCTGATCCTGCAATTTGTATTCCAGTATTTTGAAATAATACCGATATCTTTCATCATCTGTGATGATGAGTTTGTTGTTTCTGAGAAGCTCAACCATATTGGCATGATTGGCCAAAGGGGTATTAATGATAATATCCTCAAATCTGACCCAAGTAGAATCTTCAAGAAAGTAATTGCTTGCCTGTTTGGACGCCAAGTCCTTGAGGGCAGTTCCATCATTTGGATCGTTTGACCGCAGGAGCTTTTCCATGTTTCTGTTTTGGGCATTTGCTGCTTTGTCAGTTTTCAGAAAATTGGTCCGGACGATGATTTCCTTGAGACTGAAATTGGTTTGATTGGCCTGATAATAATCCTCAATTTCTTTTTGGCTGATTTCACTGGTGAGATTATCTTCTACATATTTTTTCTCAAACTCATATACCATGAGGGCATATTTATAATCCAAGAGTTTTCTGTTGATCTCGGCCTCATCAAATGACATTGATTTTCCGGCTTCAATGATCATCAACTGCTTTCTTATCCAAGATTGTACATAACGACTTGCAATATTTATACTGTCCTCAGGTGAATTGTTTTCTGCTTTGATGAAAGCAAGTTCTGATTTTCTTAAGTTCTGATTGCCTACACTGGCGATGATGGCGTCTTCCTCGGTATCTTCTGAGGATTTGAACTTAAATAAATCACAGGATGAAATGCTCAGCATCAATGCCAGAAACAACCATTTATTTGTTGACTGTAACATCGAATATTTTTTGTTTCTCTTCCTCATTGACTTGAATGATATAATTATCTTTCAGGCTTGAAATGAGTTTTTTGTCAAGGTATTCCTGATAATCCTGAATTACTTTTCCTCTAGTCTCTTCAAATTTCTTTGGTCCGGGACCGAGTTTTTCTCCTACGACAACAAAATTGGTTTTGTTGTCAATTTTGATTTCCTGAAAAGCCTTGTTCAGATCTGCCCGATTCAATACTGGATGGCTTTCGACTTCGAAAATCCCGTCTGTTAAGGTGAATGCCAATGGATTGTCCAAAAGGAACGTATTTTCCAGGCGGTCTGCAAGATTGGGCATGTATTTTTTGTCAGAAAGAAACCTGCGGACAGATGAAATGCTTTCTTCCTTACCCATCGTGATTACAATGGCTTGGATCCTATTTTTCCATTGATATTGATCTAAATTTTCTTTATAAAAATTGACCTGACCCAAACTGTCCTCAATCGCTTTTTGCCATACCTGATCATTCATTAGCGAGAAAAGCAGGATACCATCTCGGTATTCCTGTATCAATAACCTGTATTCATCATTATTGGCAGCGAGATCTTGGATTTCAGCTTCATACAGATTGACCTCAATAAACTTTTCATACCAATTGGCAAAGTAATTTTGGGGGTTGGATCGAACCACGGGCTTGTCTGAATCCATAAATTCCAGAAGATCACCAACTGTTTTTGGATGATCTTGAATCCAAAAAAGAACTGAGTCAGTCAGGTTTTTTTCCAATAAGATATCGGGCAGATCCTTCCTTTGATTTTGGGAAAAGATCTCCTCAAGGTTGGTTGATAATTTTTCATTTTCCTCAAAACCATACCTGGATTTCTGAATGGCCACCACTTGGGATTGTATCAGGGAAGACCTGCTGTCCCTCAATATTCTGGACTTGATCATCTGTTCCATTTCTTCATAAGATTCAAGGGGCTTCTTTTCCTCCAACCTGATGATATGATAGCCGTAGGGAGTTTTGACGGGTGGGGATATTTCGCCTTCTTCTGATAAGGAAAATGCCACTCTCTCAAATTCGGGTAAGACAGCCCCCAATCCAATCCAAGGAAGTGTGCCGCCTGAATTTTTTGTACCGGGGTCTTCAGAGTAAAGCTGACAGATTTCTTCCCAAATACTCTCCGGTTTTTGGAGTTCAGTATAAATCTCCCCGACTTTTCGCAGCGCTCGCTCCTCAGTGACGGGATCATTTCCTTGCGTCCTGACAAGGATATGGGAAACCCTGATTTCGCCTGGATTTGGCTTTCTGTCTTCCAAACGTATGATGTGATACCCAAAATTGGTCAATACAGGATCTGATATCTGTCCTACTTCAAGTCCAAAGGCGGCGTCTTCAAATGTTGAAACCATCTGTAGGGCAGTGAAATAACCCAAACTGCCTTTGTTGTCCTTAGCAGATGGATCGTCGGAATGTTCAAATGCAAGCTCATTGAAATCAGCACCTTTCTCTGCATCAGCTTTTAGCTTTTGGGCCATTCTTAAAACTGAAATCGTATCAGCCTGACTTGCATTGGGGGGAAATTGCAACAAAATGTGGCTGGCTTTGATCACCTCTTTCATTCTGCTGTATGCTTTCATCAATTCACCTTCTTGCAGGGAATTTTTGATCAGGAAAGGTTGGGTAAGGTCTTCTTTAAATACTTCGTATTCTTGATAAAACTCATCTGTCTTATCCAGTCCTAGATTTTCTGCTTCTTTGACTTTGAGTTTGTAATTCACAAAAAGTCTGAAATTTTCATCAAATTCCTCAGCACTTAACTTTTCATCATCGCTGTTAAAATTTCTGTTTTTGGAAAGCATGTATAAAAATTCCTCGGCAAAGATTTCTTCGTTTCCGATAGTTACCAATGGGCTATTGATATCAGGTTCCTGATCCACTGTTTTCACTGTGGATTTAGGGCTACATGAAAATACCAAAGCGAGTAAGAGAAGCTTAATTTGATTTGAATTCATCATAAACGGCAATCCGGAATATCAGTGCAATGTTACAAATTAAATTGAAAAATTCGGGTGGCTTTGGGTTTTAAGATGGGTTTATTAACAATTATTTGGATTTCAAGATTTTGTATAAACGGCAGGTATTGACGTTCTCTTTGGTTTCAAATTCAATTTTGTCCATAATCCTTTTGACAAGAATGATACCAAGCCCTCCTTTTCTTTTGGTTTTCATGACAAAAGAGATTTCTGGTTCCTGATATTCCAGAATATTGAATCCTTGTCCAAAATCCCTGATTTCAAATATCATGAGCTCATCGCTTTCCTTTACCGTCAGGTCTATGCATTCTTTGGGATTGCATTCATGGGAATGAATGATCAGATTGGCACAAACTTCCTCTACAGCCAAAATCACCTGATGCTGATCTACTTCTGTCAAAGCTGTGCCCTCCAATACATTTCCCAAAAAATGCCTCAAATCAGACAAGCGGGTAGTATCGCAATATAGTTTCAATTTGTGGTTCATAGTATTTCATCAAGCGCATCCTGTTTAGTATCCCTGATTTTGATCAGCTGATCCAAGCCAAGGATATTAAAAACCTGAAAAACCTTCTCCTTTAATCCAAAAATGACGAGTGTGATTTGCTTTTCCTGAAATTCTTCCAAATAGGACATAAACACACCGAGACCTGCAGATGAAATATATTCAAGCATTGAGCAATCCACCAATATATTACAGACACCGCCTTGGACCATTTCCAAAATCACCTCATCAAGTTCCACCGAATTGCTGGCATCGATTTCTCCGATTAGGCTGAGCACTGAATGGTCATTTTCAATGTTTTTTTCTATTTTTAACATCATTTTTTATACGCTTTATATAGGTATTGGTTATAAATTGAATTTGATGACCAACAATGAGAAGTCGTCATCAGGCATACTGTTTTGACCCACAAATCCGTAAATATTTTCTAAAATCTTTTTTTGAATTTCCATAGCACTGAATTGATGAAGGTCATTCAGCGTTTTCTTCAGTCTTTCGTAACCGAATTCAACTCCGGATTCATTTTTGGCCTCAATGATTCCGTCGGTATATAGAAGGAGAACATCTCCATTTTCAAATCCAAATTCAGCCTCATGAATATAATTTTCATATAGAGCATTGCGGACCATGCCAAGACCCAGGCCGTCTAAACTCATATATTCACAGCTTTCCAGACTTGCATCATAGAACAGAGTCGGACAATGTCCGGCCCGGCTGTACCTTATTTTTTTGTTTTTGGTGTCCACCAAATAATAAGCGGTGGTGATGAAATGATTTCTTTCCAGACACTGACTCAGTGCTATGTTGGCTTTTGCAAGAAATTCTCGCGGACTTGGATTTAATTGCACCAGGCTATGAAATATGCCTTTCATTTGGGACATATTGAAAGCTGCTGAGGTACCCTTTCCGGAGACATCGCCAATAATGATGGCAAACAGGTTACTGCTTATTTCCTTGGTTTCATAATAATCTCCCCCTACTTCGTCAGCCGCTTCGGAAAAACCACTGATTTCAAAATATTCATCATGATGCAGTTCTGTGGGCAATAGACTCCGCTGTACTCTTTGGGCAATTTTGAGTTCCTCTTTGTATCTTTCATTTTTGATCGCCTCGTTCAGCAATCTGTAATTTTCGACGGAAATACAGGCCTGTCCCACAAAGGTGTTGATGATATTGATCATCTCCTTATTGAAGCCATCTTTGACTTCTTTGACCAAAAACAGCCTCCCAATGGTTTTGGTATTGACTACCAAAGGCATCATCAAAGCTGATTTGAAAATATTGTGGGGAATCTTCCCTTGGTATTTTCTGGAATCATTGTCTGAAGCTTTCCAGTTAAACTCCGAAAATGGTTTTGTGTTGCTGATCAGTGCATAAAGTTCTTCCCTGACTTCTTCATTGATGAACCTTTCTTGAATAATCACCTTATTATCTTCGCTATCCAACAATTCAAGCCACCCGGCATCTGCATAGGCGGCACTCATACTCGAATCTATCAGAATATCCAAGACCTGTGTTTCATCCTGTCCGGGTTTGATCGATTGACTTAATCTTTGAAAATTGATCGCTTCTACCAGTTTTTGTTCAAATACTGAGGAGGTAGGTAAATTGAATAGCGTGACCAAAAAGCTGAATAGTGAATAAATAAAGACAAAGGCAAAAAGGCCCATCAAAAAAAGGTTATCTGTCAGATTGACAAAAGTAAGATTGGTACCACTGTAAGATAATAGCTCAAAGAAAAGAAAAGAAGTACAAACCAGGATGATCACAAAAAACAGGATAGATTTCCATTTTTCCTTGAATGTGAGATAGGGTATCCATTTTAGATTGACAGACAGCGAAGCAGAGAAAAAAGTAAGGAAGACAAATCCAAAAAGAAAACTGTAGTCCAGGTTGTTCTCATTGAAAAAAATGAAAAACATACTGATCAGCATCAAGATTTCGAAGGCCTGCCATTGTTGGACTACTCTTTTGGACTTTTGGTATAAAATCAAATGTTTCCAAAGCAGGGAACAGGAAATCAGGAAAAGCGAAATCATGGCGAAATTGATATGATAAAAGAAATTCCGCAGCAAAGGGTCAGAGGCTAACCTACCTTCACCCAACATCTGATAAAAAAAATTGATAATCAAGGTAACTGAAGTTGCCAAAAGTCCTGTGGATGCACCCCGCCATATCAGATCAAGGAAATCAAGGTCTTCATTTTTATTGATGGAATAGTTGTAAAAGAGGTATACGGTAATGAAAAAAAGAATTTCCAAAACATAAGATACCTGTGGTGCCATATTGGGCTCCAATCGGTTTACTGTCTCAAAAATCCTGGTGATATCGACAAAAAGTAAAGCCAACCATGCTAATATGGCCACCAAAACACTTACTTTACCGATATTTGGTCTTGGGATGTTAAGCATTTTAGAAAGTCAAACACAATATTACAGAAACAAACTTAAATATCCTGATCACGTTAACCGCCATAGTTGCAAAATATTGTTAAAAACCATTTTATGAAATCCATTCAAATTTACAGCATTATTATATTATTGTTTTCCGGTGCATGTTCGTCCGCAGATATCAATAAGATCCTTCAGGCAGCTGGCCAGGGAACTTTGACCGAACAGGAAGTTGGTTCAGGACTTAAGGAAGCCTTAATCCAAGGAATCAGCAACGGAGCGGACCAAGCTTCCCAGACTGATGGATTTTTCAAAAATGACCTGATCAGAATATTATTACCCGAAGATGCCCGAAGGGTAGAAAATACCTTAAGACAAATTGGACTTGGAAGTGAAATGGACAGGGCAATGCTCGCTATTAATAGAGGTGCCGAAAAAGCAGCCCAAGAAGCAAAGCCAATATTTATAAGCGCTATCAGACAAATGACCATTCAGGATGCATTCCAGATCCTTAAGGGAGATCCAAACGCCGCTACAGACTATCTTAGAAGAACCACGGAAAGTCAATTGGTGGCCTTGTTTCAGCCCAAAATCCAAGAATCCCTCAATGAAGTCGGGGCTACAAAATATTACGGGGATTTGGCCAATGCCTACAACAACATTCCGCTGACTACCAGAAAAATCGATCCTGATCTGAATGCTTATGTGACCAATAGGGCGATAGATGGATTGTTTACATTGATAGCGGAGGAAGAGAAAAATATCCGTGAAAATCCCATGCAAAGAACTTCTGCATTGATGAGAAAGGTTTTTGCGGCGCAAGATTAGACTTATAGTATAACAATATCTTCAATAATCCCCTTCCCGAATTTAGAAGCTATCAAATCCAAAACTTTGGTCCTGTTCATGTTCAGCTCGGACTTGACAGGACCGGAGGTTATTTTTACAAAAAGTTTTTTATCCTTGATATACAATCCCGAGGTCCTGGAAGCGACAGTTTTGCCCATGAGTTCAGGCCAGGCATTCATCAATACCTTCTCATCAAATTTATCTTTTAACCGGTAGGCCTTCAAGAGTTCTTCAAAAGCCTCCTGAAGTGGGGCGGCATCTTTTTTTCTTCCTGAGTTGAATCTATTGTTTTCCATGGATTTTCAAAGTTAGGTCATTTAATCCAAAAATAAGGAAGCTGCAATGCTATCTGCTAAAAGTTTACCCTTAGTGGTCAGGGTCAGGTGATTGTTATCCAAGTTGAGCAGTTGTTCATTTAGCAGCAGGGCAATCTGTTTGTTTTTTAAATCAAGCAGGTCAAACCCAAGATCGGTTTTAAGGGAAATCAGGTCCAAACCCCAAATAGTCCTTAAAGCCGTAAGGATTCGGTCATTCGTAATATCTATGGTTGTGGAAGGTTCTTCTGTGAAAGCAAGCTCCCCTTTTTTCAACTTTTCGGTATATTTTGGATTGTTTGCGATATTGAAGCCCCTGACTTTGCCATCAAAGGAATGTGCACTCGGCCCAATCCCCAGGTAAGGAACGCCTGACCAATAATTGGTATTGTGAACAGCAAACTGTCCGGGTTTTCCAAAATTGGAGATTTCGTATTGAACATAGCCCGCTTTATCCATAGACTCCATCAGAATTTCAAACTGCACAGCGGCAAAGTCCTCTGTTGAATGGGAGTACAATCCTCTTTTTTCCCAGTTGCCCAAAGCTGTTTTTGGTTCCACCGTCAGACAATAACTGCTGATATGTCCCGGGTCTTGGTCCAAAGCTATTCTGAGATCATTTTCCCAGATTTTATGGTCATCTGAAGGGAAACCATATATCAGGTCTATGGAAAGTTTTTGGAAGCCAGCTGACTTGGCCAACATGATGGCATTAAGTGACTCTTCAGAAGTGTGTGCACGATTGTAAAATCGAAGGATATCGGAATTGAAGGTTTGAATACCAATACTTAGCCTATCCAATCCGAGTGCTTTCCAGTCTTCGAGTTTTTTTGGGTGCAGGTCATCAGGGTTGGCTTCAAGTGTGAGTTCCTTCAAATCAAGTTGGTAGTAATCGTGAATATGCGACAGAATTTTTTCGATCTGAGAAGCATTGAGTAATGATGGGGTTCCTCCTCCAAAATAAATGGTATTTACAGGTTGACCTTTGGGGAGGTAATCGCTTCTCAGTTCCAGTTCCCTGCAGATCATATCCACCATTTCATCTGACCGACTGAAGTTGGTACTGAAATGAAAATCACAGTAATGGCAAGCTTGCTTGCAAAATGGAATATGAATGTAGATACCGGACAATTTGTTTACTTTTAGCCTTCAAAGATAGTTAAACCAATTGCTCAAAATTGAAAAGCACCCTACTATTCCTTCTGCCTTTATTTTTTTTGGTTTGCTTCCAATCCTTTTCCCAAGGGGGAAAATGGTTGAAGTTGGAAACCAAAGGAGGCCTTAACTTGGTGGAAGAGCAGGTTTTCAGCGATTCTTTGGCAAAAGCTGCATTTATAAGGACACGATTTCAGGAATTGTACCAATTGGGGTATTTGGATCCTATCCAAAGTGTGTTGCTCCAATCCAAAGATTCCCTTTGGCTTAGTGTGGATACAGGTAAAAAGTTTGAATGGGTAACCTTGAGACAGGGGAATGTGGAACCTGTGGTATTGGTCAAAGCGGGTGCAGACATGAAAAGGTTCAACCAAAAACCATTCGATTACAGGCAGGTTTACAGACTATTTGAATCCATCATCAAAGAATCAGAAAATAAAGGTTATCCCTTTGCTGCCGTAAAATTGGATAGCCTCGAAAGGGATGGCAATAGAATTTCGGCAGCATTGAACTTGGATCTTGGGCCTTTTATCACTTTTGACACTTTGAAAGTTACCGGTGATTCAAAAACAAAGCCTAAGTTTCTTAGCAACTTTCTACAGATCAGACCTGGCGAACCTTTCTCCCAAAGAAAAGTACAGAATGGAATTCAGCAGATCAGGAACTTGCCTTATCTCAGATGGTCAGGTGAACCTGAACTGAGTTTTCAAAATGAGGAGGCAACACTTTACTTACCCATCAATGATCGAAGAATCAATTCAATAGATGGTATCATTGGTTTTTTGCCCAATGAACTCGAAGGAGGGAGGTTATTGGTAACAGGTCAATTTGATGTCATGCTCCACAATCTAGGTGGAAGTGGTAGGAATTACGAACTTCATTGGCAAAGGTTCAATCAATTTTCTCAGAATTTGAAGGTAGCGGCCTTTGAACCGATGTTGTTGGGTTCAATGATTGATATGGGCGTTTCATTTTCCTTGTTGAAAGAGGACACTACTTTTTTGAATAGGGATTTCCGGCTAAGTTTTGGGTACAGGTTCAATTCAGATGGCTACTTAAAATTCTTCATACGTAGGCAGGCCGGTGATTTGTTAACTTCATCTGGACTGAGTGAGATCACTGCTTTGCCGGAAGCAGGGGATTTCAGGTTCAACAATTATGGGTTAAATTATGCCCATTATTGGTTGGATGATGTGTTTTTTCCGAGAAGGGGTGCATTTGCAGAATTGGAATTTGCCATCGGAAACAAAAACCTGATCCAAAACACGGCCATACCACCTTCCCTATATGAAGGGATTGTTTTAAAAACTTTACAATATTACTTGCAAGGAAGGTTTGAAAAGCATTTCTATTTCAACCAACAGTGGGGATTGTTTACAAGGTTATCAGGAGGTTTTGTTCAAAATGAAAATCTTTTACTCAATGATTTATTCAGGTTGGGTGGACTTCAGAGTGTCCGCGGGTTCAATGAAAATTTCTTTTTTGCCAACAATTATGTTTATCTCAATGTGGAGCCAAGATTTTATTTTGATACCTACTCATATTTTATGATTTTTGCCGATATGGGAAGGCTAGAGAATAATGTACAGGGATTACCCGTCGACAATACCTTTTCGGCAGGAATGGGATTTAGTCTAGAGACAGGCAATGGGATTTTCAGTTTTGTTTATGGTTTGGGAGGATCTAATGTACAGGACTTTGCTTTTAACCTTTCAAAAATCCATTTTGGATACACCGGTAGATTTTAAGTGATGCGAGGAAATTTTTATAAATTGATCTTAAGTTTTTGTTTGCTGTTTTTAGCTGTAGATGGGTTTTCCCAAATACTTGAAAATTACAACAACAAAATCCAGGAACTATATCCTCAAAGAAAAGCACGTTCCTATTCAGCCATTAACATTGAGATAGATCTTCAATCCTTTCCCAAAAGCAGCTTTAGATTGAGTTTTCCAAAAGAATCAACCATGTTTTTGGATGAGAGGCTTTGGTTTTATGCGGCCCAGGATACCACACTGATTGTACCTTCATCTGTTATCGAAAATATTTTGGAGGGTAAATCTGAAGGTGAGGTTGTTTTGAGCATCATCAAAAAAGGAATAGATCCTGAAGCAGTATCGGTTCAGAAAGGTTTTTTTGAAAAAGTGATGGAACGCGCAGGTGTAGACAAGTTGGATAGTCAATTGCCAGAAAAAAGAGAGAAAAGCAACTTTAATGATTTTTTCTTTTTTGCACTTTTGACGATTCTGTTTCTTTTAGCGATTTATAAAATGATTTACCCGCTTGTACTCAAATTGATTATCATGCCTTCAGCGGTATTTTCAGCTGAGGATTTTTCTGAATCCAACTCGCTTCAAAAATTCTTTACATTGGATGTTATTTTCTATCTCTTGATCGTTAACATGCTTGCATTTTTGTTAGGAATGATGTCTATCAAGGTTCTCGACAGCGAGAATCTTATTGGGATAGTGAACGGCGACCTCAACCAATTGTTCCTCAATTGGTTGTTCGGTTCGGGGTTTCTGATCTTGTTGGCAGTCTTGAAGTTTGTGTTTCTGAGGATAATGGCTTATTTCTTTGAGCTTGGAAAAATTGTCAATGCTCATTTTTTTTATCTGTTCAGAATCATTTCAATTTCCACTTTCAGTATTGCATTTATAGTGAGTTTCGTATTATTGAATGATTTATTTGAACTGGAACTTACAATTAAATATCTCTTGTACGGTTTTTTTTGGATTTATTTAATAGGAGTTGCAATACTATTTATAATCATGTCGAATAGGCTCTCTTTTAAAAATTACCATTTATTTGTTTACATTTGCAGCGCGGAAATAGTCCCTTTTTTGATACTTACAAAAGTTATCATTGGGTGAAAGAATAGAGAACAGTAATCAAAAGGAGAAGAGTAAGACGATGACTAAATCTACCAAAGACAGATTCAATCCGGTTAGGAGTATTTTAGTTTCCCAGCCAAAACCGGCAGATGATAGATCCCCCTATTTTCAATTGGCGGAGAAATACAACTTGAAAATTGATTTTAGACCTTTCATTCAGGTTGAGCCTGTTTCGGTTAAAGATTTCAGGAGGCAGAAAATTGATATCTTAAAACATACTGCCATCATTTTTACCAGTCGGAATGCTATAGATCATTTTTTTACCATCTGCAAAGAATTTAAAATAGAGATGCCTGCTGATATGAAATATTTTTGTATTTCTGATCAAACGGCTCATTACCTTCAAAAATACATTGTAATAAGGAAAAGAAAGCTTTTTGTAGGTCAAAAGACAGCCACTGATTTGTTTGACTATTTTAAAAAGCATAAATCTGAAAAGTATCTTTTCCCTTGTTCTGATATTAGAAAAGCCGAGATACCGGATTATTTGACCAAGATGAATATAGCAATCACCGAAGCTATCATCTATCATACAGTTGCTGCGGACTTGAATGATTTGAGAGATATCAAATATGATATTCTTGCATTTTTCAGTCCCTCAGGTATAAAGTCATTAAAGCATAATTTCCCTGATTTTCAACAGAACAATACCCGTATAGCAGCTTTTGGTCCAACCACAGCTCAGGAAGTCAGGGATCAAGGGCTAATTTTAGATATAGAAGCTCCAATGCCAAATGCCCCAAGTATGACAGGTGCATTGGAGTTGTACATAAAAAAGGCAAATAATTTGTGATTCTTACAATCTTTTATGGCTAAAATCAGTTTAATTGTGTAGAATAGGGTTTTAAATGATTATTTTATTTATGCATGGTTAAGCTTGAGTTTAGTTTCTTAAAGTACATCTTTGTTCTTGCAACAAGTTGTTTTTTGTTTTTGGAAGCAGAGGGGCAACAAGATGCCCAATTCACACAGTACATGTATAACAGCACTTATTTTAATCCAGCTTTTTCTGGCAAGGATGGTGGCTATAGGTTTTCTGCCCTTCATCGATCTCAATGGTTAAATTACACAGGAAGCAATGGCAATCCGCCGATTACTCAATTGGTATCTGCCCAAGCAGCTATAGAAAAACTTAAATTAGGAGTTGGCCTTAATTTTGTTAATGACAATATCGGACCGACCACCAATCAGGAAGTGAATCTATCATTGGCATACCACAAAAGGTTGAGGATGGGAACATTGAGCTTCGGTGCCATGGGTGGTGTTTATTCCAGCACCTTAAATTATGAAGACTTAAGGACTGTGAATGAAGACCCCACACTTCCTCAAACAGGTTCAGAAACCCAAATGAACATCAATTATGGTGCAGGTGTCATCTATGACAGGGGAAAGTATTACATGGCATTAAGTAGTCGACATATCAATGAACCCGGTTTTGATTTTGGAGAAGGGGCATTGGAAAACCAATTAAGGAATCATTCTTACTTAATGGTAGGATATAGGATAAGAACATTTGCGCTTTGGGATTTTGAGCCAAGTATTTTGTTGAAAACTGTCTCATTCAATAATTTTTCTTATGATGTGAGCGTTATAGCGACATACAATAAAAAAATAAGCGCGGGTCTTGCGTTTAGAGGAGAAGAATCTGTTTCATTGATTACAGGATATAGCCTTCTCAGAGACAACTCACTTAGGATTGGATATGCATTTGACTTGGTAGTAAGTGGTATAGAAGCCAAATCTCCGACCAGTCACGAATTCATGTTATCTTATGTATTGCCGGACGTGACAAAGGAGTTTCAAAGGACAATTCAAAGAACTCCAAGATTCAGGTTTTAAAAAAAAATAAAAGAAATTGGTAAATTAAATTTGTGTATTTCTAAGAATTTACTTTACTTTTCGCTCTTGTTCCTATTAAAAAATGGACAAGTTATTTAACAACTCATTATATGTAATTTATGTCTAGAAAAATGAATTCACGCATTTTCACCTTGATTTTAGCCCTTTTGGTAGTAGCAGTTCTGCCAAGTTGTGGACTTTTAGGCAAGAAGGGTTCAGCCAGTGAAAAAGACAACAGACGGGGTGAAGTAACTGGTGTTCCGAAGAGAGTCATTTGGCAGCAAGTTCTGCCTCAAGACATGGTACCCGTAAAAGCAGGGACTTTTTGGATGGGTCAGGCTGATGAGGATATTGCATTCTCACAGTCTTCTTTAAACAAACAGATTACCATCTCGGAATTTTACATGGATAAGTACGAGGTGTCCAACAACAAGTACAGGCAATTTGTAGAAGCTGTGAGATTAGGTGAATATACCTACAGCACGCCGACTACATTGAAAGATCCTCCTCAATTTAATCTTGATGAGGTACTTCCTGACTCTACTGTTTGGAACACTAGTTTTACTTTCCATTATGGAGATCCCTTGATGGAGTTCTATTTTGACCATCCGGCTTTTGACAACTATCCTGTAGTTGGTGTAAGCTGGGAGCAGGCTCACATGTACTGTGAGTGGAGAACATACCATCTGAACGCCAATGACAGATCTGATTTCGATTATCCGCAATTCAGATTACCAACAGAGGCTGAATGGGAGTATGCTGCAAAAGGTGGTAAGGAAGTGGCCAAGTATCCTTGGGGCGGTCCTTATTTGAAAAACAAGAGAGGCTGTCTGATGGCCAACTTCAAACCAGGTAGAGGAAATTATATCGATGACGGATTTGCATACACTGCTCCCGTTGATGTATTTGCTCCAAATGGATTTGGATTGTACAACATGTCAGGCAATGTAGCCGAATGGGTATTGGACGCTTACAGTCCAGTTGGTGGGGCATTGACTTGGGATTTGGATCCTAAGTATGATAACCCGAATGAAAAAAGAAAAGTAGTAAGAGGTGGATCCTGGAAGGACATCGCTCACTATTTGGAAACAAGTACAAGAACTTATGAATTCCAAGATGTAAAAACTGCTCATATTGGATTCAGAACAACAATGACTTACTTAGGAAGATCCGGCTCTATGAACGTGAACAACAATAGGAGAAGGAAAAGGTAAATCAACAACTCTAAACTTAATCACTCTAAACTCTTTACTTTTATTTATTATGGCAAAGAACAAAAATTCCTTTAAACACAAATTCTACGGTGATATCATGCCAATGATATACGGTATCGGTGCATCAATTGTAATTCTTGGTGCGATGTTTAAAATTCTGGACTGGCAAGGAGCCAGTTTAATGATCGGTGTAGGTCTGACTACTGAAGCACTGATTTTTTTCTTATCTGCTTTCGAACCCAAACACGAAGAAATAGATTGGGCAAAAGTATATCCTGAATTGGCAGGCGAAGAACTTGAGGCGGCTAAATCATCCAAAAAAGAGCCTAAAGAAAACATCACCCAAAAGTTTGATGACATGCTTTCTAACGCAAAAATCGGTCCCGACTTGTTAGACAGCCTAGGTAAAGGAATCCAAAATCTCGCAACCTCTGCAGAGAAAATGGGAACTCTTGCTGATGCAGCAGTAGCTACCAATGAATATGCAACAAATGTAAAAACCGCGTCCAAGACTTTGGTAGACATCAATCAGTCTTATGGTAAAACAGCCATGGCGCTATCAGAACTTTCAAACGCTTCAACTGATGCCAAAGAATACCATAGCCAAGTGGTAACAGTTACCAAAAACCTTTCAGCACTCAACAATGTCTATGAAATGGAATTGTTGGATGCGCAGGCCCATTTGAAAACTTTGAATAAGTTTTATGCAAATGTTTCTACAGCTATGGAAGGTCTCAATGAAGCAGGAAAAGAAACTGAGCAGTTCAAAAATGAATTGGCCAAACTCAACCAAAACGTGAGTTCACTTAATAAAATTTATGGTGGCATGCTAACAGCCATGAAAGGTTAAGCTTAATTAAATCTATGTTTAATCTTTTTGAGAAATAAAATGGCTGGAGGAAAAGAAACACCAAGGCAACGGATGATAGGAATGATGTACCTTGTATTGACAGCTTTGCTGGCATTGCAGGTAAGTAATCAGATCCTTCAGAAGTTTGTACTGTTGAATGATGGTTTGGAGAGAACTTCAAAAAACTACATCAATAAAAATGAATTCACAGTTTCTTCTATAGAGAATACTGTCGAACAGCAAGGTAACAATCCACGTGATGTTCCTAAGGTTGCGGCTTCCCAAGAAGTCCGAAATCAAACTGCAGAAATTTTCAATTATCTTGAAAGCTTAAAGCAAGAGCTGATTGAAACTTCCAATGCAAGAGATGAAAAAGGTCAATTCAGAAATTCGTCTTTAAAAAATACTGACGTTCCCGGTAATATTTTCAATAACAACAGGAAAGGGTTTGAAATGCAGGAAAAGCTAAATGCTTATCCGGTTCAAATATCACAAATATTGAATGACCTTGGAATTGAGATGTCTTTTGAAGATATCGCCAAGGATGCCAAGGATATCGAGATTTTCCAAAACGATTCGGAAGCAAGAAACAAAAACTTTGTGAATCTCAATTTTGTTAAATCTCCAGTAGGTGCGGTAATGGCCTTGATTTCTCAATATCAGAATGAAGTGTTGAACATTGAAAGTGAAGCCTTGTCGGCAATTACTTCTTCCATCGGTTCATTTTACTTCAAAGCTGACATCGTTGAGGCAAGGATTGCCGCTTTATCCAATGTAGTAGCAGCAGGTACCAAATTCCAAGCTGACATGTTTATTGCTTCATCTTCTTCTTCGGATGCTCCGGAGATGACGATAGATGGAAGATCGGTATCAGTAGAAAACGGTTTTGGAAAAATAGAATTCACAGCACAACCCGCAGGTCAATATGACGATAGAGGTCTGGCCAAAAGAGTTCTGAAAGGTGAAATCACTACCAACGTGGGAGGTGAAGACAAAGTCCTTCCTGTTGAGTATGAATATTATGTTGCACAGCCGATCATTAAGGTCACTTCAGAGGTTGTCAACCAATTGTATGCAGATTGTGCCAATGACTTGTTGATAGATGTACCTGCATTGGGTAATTCATATGCGCCAAGTTTTACAGTGTCTAATGGTACCTCTATTCAGGGTACTAGACCCGGCCAATTGACTGTAATTCCAGGAGCCTCTGGAAAAGTAAATATCGGAGTAAGTAGTGGAGGCAATAAAATCGGAGATGTTTCGTATGATATTAAGCCGGTACCTGCACCGACAATCAGGTTGTTTGATGGTAGGGGTCCGATTGACCTTAGTGTAGCTTATCCAGCTCCTGGCCCGTCATCCCTTATTGTAGAAGCAATTCCTGAGCCTACTTTCGGAAGGACTATGGCAAGAGATGCCAATTTTGAGGTTACAGGTGGTGAAGTGATTCTTTTGAGAAATGATGTGCCTCGTGAAAGGGTCAACATTTCAAGTAAGAATGTAGCCATCAGAAATCTATTGGCTTCCGCTAGAAGTGGTGATGATCTGATAGTAAGGGTAACGGAGGTGACAAGAACCAATTTCCGTCAAAATAAGATCAAGAATACCTTGGCCAATCCTGAAATTTACAGAATGGCAATTAAATAATTGGTCAATGCCTTTGGGTATTGTCCCTAAATAAAATGAATATGAAACTTCATAATAAATTCATTGGTCTATTATCACTTTGCGTGATATTGCTTGGCCTTGATGCCAAAGGACAGGGCGCCACCAGTGTCAATCCATCCAGTGTCGGAGATAGGCAGTTTAAAAAAGATACCATATTTTCGGCCCATCCCATCAGGGAGGATGATAAAATGTATCAATTGGCTGTTTGGAGAAGGATTGACCTTAGAGAAAAGTATAATCAGCCGCTTTATGGATCCGGTGATACCAAAAATGATGGTATCGTAAACCATATCTACAAAGCTATAGTTGAGGATAATGCTTTGGAGGTTTTCGGAGACGATGAGTTTACAAGACCTTTGTCCATTGCTGAGTTTCAGGAAAATTTCTGGATCGCAGCAAATGGAGACAGTATCTTTGTAAAGCAATTGTATTTCCTGGATTTCATGGAAGACTTTGTCTTTGACAAGCATCATTCCCAGATCAAATTTGATGTCAAATACATTGAATTGGTAATGCCCTCACAAACCAATGCCAATGCTGGTCAAAAGACGATCGGATTTATAAGGTTTAAGGATTTCTATAACCACTTTATGGATCATCCTGAGGCAAAATGGTTGATTTTCCAGAATACTGCAAAAGTCTTGACCTATGATCAAGTATTTGATCAAAGGTTATTTAGATCAATAGTCAGGAGATATACCAATCCGGATAATGCTTACATAGCAGATTTGGTTAAGTCTGATCATCCCAATCCTGAGTTGCAGGCATATTTGAATTCACTCGAATTTGAATATAAGCTACTCGATTTCGAAAACGGACTTTGGGAGTGGTAAAAACAAATGTTAAATAATAAAAGAGCGGTTTCAACCGCTCTTTTTTTCTTTTAATGCATCATATACTTTTTCAGCCTTATCTTTTCCCACTATACTCAAGATTTCTTCAAAAGTTGATTCACGGATTTTTTTAAGGGATTTGAATTTGCTCAACAGTTTTTCTGCAGTATGCTCCCCGATCCCTTCTATCTCAGTCAATTTGGATCCAATGGCATTTTTGCTTCTGACTTGTCTATGAAAAGTAATGGCAAATCTATGGGCCTCATCTCTTATCCTTTGGATCAACCTCAAAGACTCTGATTTCTTGTCAATGTGGATCGGAAACTGGTCCTCAGGGAAATATATTTCCTCCAACCGCTTGGCTATACCGATTATTGGAATCTTCCCATAAATATTCAGTTCCTTTAGTGCCTCGACAGCAGAAGAGAGTTGGCCTTTGCCTCCATCGATTACAATAAGTTTGGGTAGTGGCTTTTCTTCTTCAATCAACCGCTTATACCTTCTTCCAACGACTTCTGTCATACTGGCGAAGTCATCAGGTCCGATGACTGTTTTGATATGGTAATGTCTATATTCTTTGATTGCGGGTTTGCCATTTAAGAAGCAGACCATACTTGCGACAGGGTTAGTCCCTTGGATGTTTGAGTTGTCAAAACATTCGATATGGTCAGGCATTTCTTTGAGGGAAAGGTCTGATTGAAGCTGCTTCAATACTCTGAACTTCTTATCACTTACATCACCGGAGGCCAGTAGTTTTTCTTTTTTATAGTATTTGGCGTTTTTTAAAGAAAGCTCGATCAGTTTCTTTTTGTCACCGATTTTTGGAACGGAAAAATTGAAGCCTTCAAATTCCTCTTCCAAGGGAATATTGGCTATAATTTCCTGTGCGTCGCTGTTGAATTGATCTCTAAGTCTTACTATGGCTGTAAGTAATAACTCAGCTTCTGTTTCATCCAATTTTTTTCTTAGCTCTACCGTTTTGGTAATAATAACGGCTCCATTTATGATTTTCAGGTAGTTTACATAAGCAATTTTTTCATCTGTTTCAATCCCGAATACATCCAGATTGCTGATGGATGGATTTGCAATGAGTGATTTTGCATGATATTTTTCTAATAGATCCAATTTATTTTTGAAGTATTGGGCACGCTCAAAAGCCAGGTTTTCGGCTGCTTCCTGCATGTTCTTTTTGAAATAGGTCTTTGCAATGCCCAAATTTCCTTTCAGAATGTTTTTGGCCTGTTCGATGTCAATAAGATAATCAGGTTCTGATTGAAGGCCTTCACAAGGACCCAAGCAGTTTCCGATATGGTATTCCAGACAAACTTTATACTTCTGTTCCCTGATTTTATGGGGACTTAAGTCCAACCTGCATGTGCGCACTGTAAAAATGTTCCTGATAAGTTCCAGCACGTTGTTCATGGCCTTTACACTTGCAAATGGCCCATAATAAGTTCCTCTTCCGGGGATGTGTTTTCTGGTGGGATAAATCCTTGGAAAAGGCTCATTGGTCAGCATTAGGTAAGGATAAGTCTTATCATCCTTCAGCAGTATGTTGTATTTTGGCTGCGTCTTTTTGATTAGGTTGTTTTCAAGAAGTAGCGCATCAAATTCATTGTCTACAATGGTAATTTCAATTTTGCGGATTTCCCTGACCATGCGTTTGGTCTTGTAGTTTACCCCCGTGTTTTTCAAAAAATAACTACTGACTCTTTTTTTGAGGTTTTTGGCCTTTCCTACATAAATCAGTTCATTTTCTGTATTGTAATATTTATAAACCCCTGGTAAACCCGGGAGATTATTGTGCTCTTCAACTGAATAGGATGAGGCTTGCATCATTTACAAATATAAAAAAGAGTTTATTTACTGTAGAATTACCAATGCCTGTATCAATACAGGCATTGGTGGATTTTTTTATGCTTAAATACAATTCAAACGTTCGGTATTGCAATAGAGACTTAAATTAAAAATCGTTCTTTTTGGCATCATAATCAAAATCAGAAAACCTGCTGTTTTCAAGTTCATATTTTGAGCAATCAATTTCAATACTAAGCGGCCTTTCAGGTCTTGGGAATGGCCCCTTGGTGATCCCTAAGGATTTGTCAGCATAAACTTTCGACATATATTTGACCCAAATAGGTCTTGCGGTTTGTCCACCCTGTCCACTCGTCCAGCTTCGGAAGTGAATGGCACGGTCATCTCCACCTACCCATACACCTGATACCAGGTCTTTGCTCAATCCCATATACCAACCATCTGAAGCATTTTGGGTTGTACCTGTTTTTCCTCCCAATTCGTTTCCTTCATCTCTCAATGACCAAGGTACCCCCTGACTTGTTCCACGGGTTTCTTCAAAGCCTCCTCTTAACATATGCAGCATCAAGTAAGCATGTTCTTCACTCATTGCAGGCTTTTTCTTAGGAGTGAATTGCTGCAATAAATTTCCGTTTTTGTCTTCAATTCTATCTATGTAAAAGGGGACGATGTGTTCCCCCTGATTGACGAAAGTCCCCATTGCTCCCACCATTTCCATTACAGAGACATCACTTGTACCCAAAGCCAATGCCGGAACTTCTTCCAGGTCACTGATGATACCAAGTCGGTGTGCAGTTTCCACTACTATTCTTGGGCCAAGTTTTTTCATCATGTAGGCCGACACGGAATTCACCGATTGGGCCATTGCCAGTCGGATAGACATATTTTCATAGGAAAATTTGCCATCAGCATTTTTTGGCGTCCAAGTAGGTTGATTTGGAATATTGATTTCAATGGGTTGGTCAACAACGGTGTAGCAGGGACTATAGCCGTTTTCAATTGCCGCAGCATATACAAAGGCTTTGAAAGTGGAGCCGGGCTGTCTTTTTCCCTGACGCACATGATCAAACTTGAAATGCTTGTAATTGATGCCTCCGACCCATGCTTTAATATGTCCTGATTTTGGATCCATGGATACAAATCCGGTTTGAAGGAATTTTTTGTAGTGCCTCATGGAATCCATGGTACTCAAAAGGGTGTCAATTTCACCCAGATCCCATGAGAAAACTTTCATTCTTTTTTTCTCATTGAGTTTGATATTGATAGAATCCGAGTCGGCACCATATCTTTTTACCAAGTTTCGGTATGCTTCTGTACGTTTTACTTGCGTTTCAATAAAATTTGAAATAACCTGACCGTTATTGTCAATCCAGGGATCTCTGTTGCCCATTTCTTTTTCAAACTTTTTTTGTAACTCCCGCATATGTTCATCTACTGCTTCTTCGGCATAGCGTTGCATCCTACTGTCAATGGTAGTATAGATCTTGAGGCCATCTCCAAAAAGATCATATGGTGTCCCATCGGGTTTCAGGTTTTCTTTGGTCCATTTGATCAGATCTGATTTGATTACTTCACGGAAATAGGTAGCCATACCCTGATTTTGGTTTTCTACCTTATAATCAAGTTCAATCGGCATTTTTGTTAAAGAGTCATATTCCGACTCAGTAAGCATATCGTATTTCTCCATTTGATACAGCACTGTATTCCTTCTTCTCAGGGAATTGTCTGGATTAAAAACAGGACTATAATAAGATGGTGCTTTGAACAATCCTACGAGAACGGCAGATTCCTGAACGTTGAGGTCTGCAGGTTCTTTATTGAAAAAAGTTTTTGAGGCTGTCTTGATACCATAGGCGTTACTTCCATATTCCGAAGTATTGAGGTAGAGTGTAAGAATCTCGTCCTTGGTATATGATTTTTCCAGCTTTGCAGCAACGATCCATTCTTTGGTTTTGATGATCAGCATTCTGAGTCCCGGAACCCGGCTCAAAATTCCCTGAGACTCTAGATTACGTGTTTTAAAAAGGTTCTTGGCGGTCTGCTGACTTAAGGTACTTCCCCCTCCAGCGGATTGCCTGAGAATCAAGGATTTGAATAAAACCCTACCCATACTCTGCAGATCAATTCCGGAATGTTTTTCAAACCGAACGTCTTCTGTTGCTATAAGGGCATTGACTAAATTGGGGGAAAGTTCATAGTAAGAAACAGGACTCCTATTTTCTCTGAAGTAACTGCCCATGAGCATGCCATCTGATGAATATAATTCTGAGGCAACCTCACTTTGAGGATTTTCCAGTTCCTGGAAATCCGGTAACTCACCAAAGAGTCCTAAAAAATTGCCGCTCACTGCCCAGACAAATAAGACAAATCCTATCAACCCTGCCGCAAAGGCTATCCATATTACTCTAATTATTTTTTGGGTCATCTAAATTCTAAAATTAATGATGGGGGTAATTTATTGGTATGTTTTTTTATAGAAGGATCTGTATTCATCCAGATTTTTTCTTTTGTTCAATTCCTGGAAATTTTCGATTGAAATCAGGAAAGTATTTGCCTTGTCTTCATCAGACATGGCAGCTGTTTGGAAACTGTTCAGAAATTTGTCCCTGTATTCAATGCCTTTTTCTGAATTATTAAAAGGACTTACTATGAAAATCACATTTTCACGGCTAAGGTTCATATTGCCTGTACGGAGTCTTGAACTGGCGTAATTTTGAGAGTGGAATACTTCAAGGTCTGCCAATAGGTTTTTGGACTCTTTGGATTGATCTGAGGGAAGAACGATCACAAATATATGGGTTTGATTAGGATTTTCACTGTAAGGACTTTCTTCGATACCGTCTTCCTGATCATCATTCTCTGCTTCTTCCTGATCTTCATCTTCAATATTTTCATCCAAAGCCTCTTCTAGATCATCTGCATTTAAACCATCACTTTCACCTGTCAATGCTCCAAGCATAATTCTTGCCATTTTTGTCAATTCTTCGTTTTCGGTAGTTTGGATATAATTTTCGAGTCTTTGTCTATATCGGTCAGTTTCATCGATCTTGCCTGAAACCATAATATCCAAAAGCAAAAGCCTATCAGTGTTCCTGGTAAGTGGATAAGCCTCAAGAGTAGTACGTATCAATTCCCTTGAGGTCTGATATTGCCTGTTGTAATACATTTCATAGGCTTGCTTATAGTTTTTGGATGATTCCAAATATGCTAAATTTCCAACACTCCCCTCTGGATTGTTTACCGAAAGTGTATAGGGTGATTCGGGAAATTCTCTGTTCAATCGCTGTGCGTAGGCCTCAAAATCTGCACCGATTTCTTTTTTGGCCAGATATAATATGTAATAGGCTTCAGGTTTTTTGATGGTGTTGGGATATTTGGTTATTAAGCTCTCAAGGTATTCTATACTGATCTCGGGAACTTTCAGGTCAAAAAATAAAATCTTGCCCAATTCAAAATAAGATTTCTCCAAGTCTAATTTCATGATTTGAATTTGCTCAGGATCACTGGGTATTTGTGCCAATAGCGTCTCCAAATCGGGAATTTGTGAAAGAGCGGTATTTTCTTCTGAGTTTAATTCTTCTTCTGAATTCCTTGCTTCATCCAGATCAGTGGTGGAAGAACTTGTTGCGGTGGATTGTAAACTCTGAACATTTCTTCTCCAATTATCCTGTAAGGGTCTATTGCCCCAATTTCGATAAAAATCAATAGAACCTTGCTGCAAGGCTACGGCATTGTCAAAGTAAAAGGATTCACCCCCACCTCTCCCGCCAAAAGCTAATAAGTTGTCAAAAATCCCGGTTGATTTGGGTTGGTCCTCTTTAGCTGCTTCAAGTAATAGTCTTTCTTCCTCGCTTTTTATAAATGCCTCGGCAATTAATTCTTGTTCCTCGCGACTGAGGCCACTGAGTTGGATAAGACTGTCATATTTTTCTACTGTGTCATAGTTGGCAACATACCTGTCTAAGATTTCTTTTCTTGCGATAATAAAATCATAGGAAGAATCTGTCGGTCTGAAATGTGTCAGTGCACTATCGAGATAGAACTTAGCGGCTCTGAAGTCATTTTTGATATCAAAACTTATTTCAGCAAGTTTTTCATAGATATATCCTTTTTGGATTGGGTTACTACCCTCTTCCTTAGCTGCTCTTCGGAGTAGAATTTCGGCTTCTTCCAGCTCATTCTGTTTTAATTCAAAAAGTGCCTTTTCATAAAGGATAACATCCTTTAGATCATTGTTTTTACTGTCCTTGTACAGGTCATCAAAATAACTTCTTACCCTTTTGATGTCTTTACTTTTGTTAAGTTCCGCTACCTGTTGGGCATATAAAAGTGCGAAGAAACTTCTTTCGTAGGGGGGATTGCCTTTTACAGCTTCCAAATAATAGTCATAGGCCAAGGCATCAAGACCCTCTCTTTGATAGAGTTGGGCAAGGATAAAGTTGATTCTTGACTTCTCCTTTTTGTCTTTTGTAAAACCAAGGGCTTTATCGAGAGAACCTACCTTTCCATTAATGTCTTCCCTACTGTCATAATAATATGCTAGCGTTTTGAAAAGGCGGTATTTATTTTCTTTACTTATGCCGGATTCTTTGGATAAAAAATCAATCACATAAGTGGCATCATCAAAGTTTTTCTGATCGGTATATAGTCTCATCAATTGGATAAGACTTTGGTGCCGGATTTTCTTCTTTTTGCTGTTTACATTGAGATACCTAAAGGTATTGGCAGCATCATCAAATTCTGCGTTGTAGTAATCTGCCATCCCAATCAAAAAATAACTGGGGTCTTTCCATTTTGAAATCCTGTGCCAATCAACGGCCCGGGACGCAAACTCTCTGACTTCTGTCAGCAACTCCTCGTTTTGTTCAATAAAAGCACTGTCTATGGTATAAAAAACAGGCAGTACCTGACTGAAGTCCTCCCTGTGATTTTGTTGAATGCCCGCTTCGAGTTCTTCAATTTTCGCATTTGCATAAAAATACGCATTATACTTTGCCGTTGTATTGTGATACATCCTATTGGTAAAGGTGTTGCGCTCTGAGGAACAGGATAGTACCAACAGGGTGATGATAGTAAGAAAGAGGTATTTGAATCGGTTCATGCTAACGCCTTTGCCATAATTGTCCCAAATTACTGTAAATGATGTAATTTAGTAAACGCTTTGAATTATTATTATATTTTTGAATCCCCAAATCAAATAGTAAAATTTTGAGTCTGAAGAAAAAAATAGCAAACTGGCTAACGGCGAAATATCTTTTTGTCATCCGAAAAGAACAGGATTTTTCCGTTTTAGGATCATTTAACATCTCTTTTGGGAGGATCATCATCCTGTTTTCCTTTCTTTTTTTGTTGGTGTTTGGTTTTTCGCTTCTTATGACCAAAACCATCCTTAGACAGTGGTTTGACCCGGTCTATATGGAGTCTGAGAATACAGCAAAGATAATTGCCCTATCTGATATGGTCGATTCTCTTTCCAATACAGTGCGACAAAAAGACAATTATTTGTCAAATATTCAAAGGGTAATTGATGGGGAAGGTGATTTTGATCCATTTTTGTTGGAGGATACCATTACCCTTGAAGCAACAAGGCGTCCTGAATCTTTTCAGCCAAGTGAAGCCACCAAAAGCATTCTTGAAGAATTCAAAGGAATGCCATTGGACTTTACTGGACAGATTGAGGTTTCAAATAATACTTTTATAGAGACATTTTTCTTTTCACCTATCAAAGGGGTGATCACATCAGTATTTGCCCCACAGGATGACCACTTCGGAGTGGATATCGTAGCGAAAGAAAATGAACCTGTAAAAACCATTGCAGATGGAACAGTGATACTTTCCACCTGGACTTTGGACACAGGCTATATCATTGGCATCCAACATTCCAACGAATTGATTTCAATTTATAAACATAATTCGGTATTATTGAAGCAGATTGGAGATGTAGTCAGAGGAGGAGAGATCATCTCCATCATAGGCAACACAGGAGAACTCACTTCCGGTCAACATCTTCATTTTGAACTTTGGTACAAAGGTACCCCACTTAATCCCCAAGAATTCATAACATTTGATTAGCTATGTTCAACAACAACAACAAAACAATTGAAAAAAAATCTGCAGTAGAGATGGTAAACTCCACAAATGTAATTTCAAAAGAAACAAAAATTGTGGGTGATATCAATGCAGCCGGTAATATTCGTATCGAAGGACACTTGGAAGGTATAGTTCAATCCAAGACCAAGATTGTAATTGGAGATTCTGCCATCATCAAAGGGAACCTTTCTTCCCCCGATGCAGAGATTTCAGGTAAAGTAGAAGGAGAGGTACATTGTTCCGGGACCCTTTATCTCAACAAATCAGCAATTGTTACAGGTAATATAACCACACAGAAACTGGTTGTCGAAAACGGTGCTGTTTTCAATGGAAAATGTCAGATGACATCTTCAACCCAATCCTTGGTGGTATCCAAATCCAACCAAAGTGAAGAGCAACCCAAAAAACAAATTGCCTCACTCTAATACCTATCTCAAATATATAGGTCTTTCGTTTCAGCTTTTCACAATCATTGGGCTTGGAACCTGGTTTGGATGGTATGTCCAACAAAAAAGCCAGATGAGATTTCCGGTGTGGCTGTTACTGTTTTGTTTTCTTTCCATTTTGATTGCTTTTTATCAACTGTTCATCAGCATGAAAAATGATGAAAAATCAGAGGATAATAATAAAAAAGTATAGTTTTGCGGGCTACATGCCATTCGAATGAAAGCCATAAAAAAACTGACTGCTAAATTATTGTTTTATTCTCTGATAATAGCAGGTATCATTTACATCTTGCAGGAATTCATCAAACCTGATTGGGTGCATGAAACCATGTGGATTATCCTTTCATTTTTTGTTTTATTAACCTGGCTGACGGGAATGTTCACACATTACCTATTAGAACTGAGCAAAGAAAATTCCGTGAATATTCTTTTGGGTGCCATAGCCATCCGGTTTTTAGCAAGCATTGCTTTTGTTGCAGTTCTTCTCTTTATAGGTACTGAAAATTTAATTTTGTTTGTGGTCAATTTCTTTGCGATTTATTTCTTTTACTTATTGTTTGATATATACACCTTAATAAGTAATTTGCGCCCGAATTCAAATTAGGTACTAAAAAATCATTTGATGGTCCGTAAATTTCTTTGCCTAAGTATTTTAATATCAGTATTTTGGCTAGGTTTTTCAAATGTTGTGCAAGCAGCAGGAGATGAAGAGAGTAAAACAGGATTTCTCCTGCCACATGTGATGGATAATTATGAGTGGCATTTTGCTACCATCGGTCATACGCATGTGACACTTCCATTACCGGTAATAATTTATTCTCCGGATCAAGGTTTGGAATTTTTCATGTCTTCTAATTTCCAAAATCATGACACACACAAATTCGGAAAAGATTATGGTGTTGGCGGATATTATATTGATGAAGACTATACCCTACATGCCCTAGATGAATCCAGAGCATTCTACGATTTTTCCATTACCAAAAATGTGATGATGATGTTCATCATCATCGCGGTTATTCTCTACTTGATGCTTTCAGCTGCAAAGCACTACAGAAAACATCCGGGAACAGCACCTAAGGGAATAGCATCATTTATTGAACCTATTATTATTTTTGTCAGGGACGAGATTGCGTTGCCAAATATCGGCCATAAGAAATACATGAGGTTTACTCCATATCTCTTGACATTGTTCTTCTTTATTTGGATCGGTAATCTATTGGGTTTATTTCCTGAGGCAGCCAACTTTACCGGAAATATCGCATTAACATTTACATTGGCAATCATTACATTTATCATAACCAATGTCAATGGAAATAAGGATTATTGGAAACACGTTTTCGCAACTCCCGGTGTACCTGTTCCTTTATTGTTAATTATTGTGCCAGTAGAAATTATTGGCCTATTTACCAAGCCCTTTGCTTTAATGGTCCGACTCTTTGTAGCCATCACAGCGGGGCATATTGTAATCTTGAGTTTTATTGCTTTGATTTTTGTTTTTGAATCTTTTGCAGTAGGGCTAGCCAGTACAGTGATGGTGGTTTTCATCAATTTCATTGAGATATTGGTAGCTACAATTCAGGCTTACGTATTCACCCTGTTTTCAGCCATGTATATTGGAATGGCTGTCGCAGAACATGATCATCATTAATTAAGTAATTTCTTTGTTCAATTTATAAAAACTAACAAGTATGTTAACTTCAATCTTATTAACTGCCGGATTTGCACTTATGGGTGCTGGTATCGGTGCTGGAATTGTTGCAATAGGCGCAGGTCTAGGTATTGGTCGAATCGGTGGTCAAGCGATGGAGGGCATTGCCCGTCAACCTGAGGCAGCTGGAAAAATCCAAACCGCCATGTTGATTATCGCTGCACTTATTGAGGTGGTTTCCCTGTTTGCAGTAGTAGTTTGTCTACTAATTGCATTGGGTGATTACTCTTTGTAAAAAGAATCAAGAGGTTGGCGCTAGGCCAACCTCTATCTTTCTTGAATTGGACAAGTATTATAACAAATAAATAAATTCAATATGGGACTTATTACTCCAGGTTTAGGTTTGATCTTTTGGTCCGCTCTTGGATTTCTGATCGTTCTTTTTCTACTTTCCAAGTATGCTTGGAAACCTATCCTATCAGCTTTGGATGAGAGAGAAAAGAGCATTGAAGAAGCTCTGAAATCAGCAGAAATTGCAAGAAATGAGATGTCCAATCTTAAAGCAGAAAATGAGAAAATCATTCATGAGGCTAAGATTGAAAGAGATGAGATGTTGCTCAAAGCAAGTGAGACTGCTAAAAATATGATCGAAGAGGCCAAAAGCACAGCATCCCTCGAAGGTAAAAAAATGATCGAAAACGCAAAAGTTGCGATTGAAACCGAAAAGCTTGCCGCCTTGGAAGAGGTGAAGGTTCAGGTTGGTATTTTATCACTTGCAATCGCTGAAAAACTTTTAAAGAGAAACTTTTCCGAAGACACTGCACAGCAGGCATTGGTCGAGGAATTAGTAAACGATCTTAAGCTGAACTAATTATGTCAGAAATAAAAGTTGCATCCCGTTACGCTAAATCTTTGTTAGAGCTTTCTGTTGAGAAAAATCAACTGGAAGCGGTAATGGCTGATGTTCATCAATTGTTGTCGGTTGCATCGGAAAACAGAGATTTTGTTCTTATGCTGCACAGCCCAATTGTATCCGCTGATAAGAAGATAAAAATCCTCAAAATACTTTTTGGAAAAACAGCCAATCCCATTACGATAACTTTTTTTGAAATAGTGACTAGAAAAAATAGATCTGATGTACTCTTAACCACCGCAAATGAGTTTCTAAGGCAATACAATCTGCATAAGGGGATACAAGTTGCTGAAGTGACTACAACTTTACCATTAACTGCGGACCTGAAGAAAAGCTTCATTGAAATAGTCAATGAGATCTCTGGACTCGATAAAGTAGAGTTGGTGGAAAAAATCAATAAAGACCTTATCGGTGGTTTTGTACTCAAAGTCAACGATAAATTACTAGACGACTCACTCAGCAATAAATTGAGAATCTTACGACTCAGATTTGGACAAAGATATTTCGTCAAAACATACTAAAATCATCGAATAACATTTTAATAAAAATATAATGGCACAAGTTAGACCTGATGAAGTTTCAGCGATATTGAGAGAACAACTTTCCAATGTCAAAACTGAGGCTGAACTTGAAGAAGTGGGAACCGTACTCCAAGTGGGTGACGGTGTAGCCCGTATATATGGACTTACCAAAGCCCAGGCTGGTGAATTGCTGGAGTTCGATAACGGGCTAAAGGCAATGGTGCTCAACTTAGAAGAAGACAATGTTGGTGCGGTATTGTTTGGTGATTCCAAGTTGGTGAAGGAGGGAGATAATGTCAAAAGAACCAAGAAAATTGCTTCTATCAAAGTAGGTGACGGCATGTTGGGAAGGGTTGTGGATACCCTTGGTAACCCAATTGACGGGAAAGGTCCGATAGAAGGAGAACTTTATGAAATGCCCTTGGAACGTAAAGCTCCTGGGGTAATCTACAGACAGCCGGTGACCGAACCACTTCAAACAGGTATCAAAGCGATTGACTCCATGATTCCAATCGGAAGAGGTCAACGTGAATTGATTATTGGTGACCGTCAGACAGGTAAAACTGCTGTGGCCATTGATACTATTCTAAATCAAAAAGAATTTTATGATAGGGGTGAACCTGTATTCTGTATTTATGTTGCCATTGGTCAAAAAGCATCTACAGTAGCTAGTATTGTAGCAGCACTTGAAAAAGGTGGAGCACTTCCATATTCTGTAATAGTATCAGCAGCAGCTTCTGACCCAGCTCCAATGCAGTTTTTTGCTCCTTTTACAGGTGCTTGTATCGGGGAATTTGTGAGAGATACCGGTCGTCCTGCGTTGATTATATTTGATGACCTTTCCAAGCAGGCAGTAGCCTATAGAGAGGTATCTTTGCTATTGAGAAGACCACCGGGACGTGAAGCTTATCCAGGTGATGTATTCTATCTTCATTCAAGATTGTTGGAAAGAGCAGCTAAAATCAATGACTCTGATGAAATTGCCAAGCAAATGAACGATTTGCCGGAATCTATCAGACATTTGGTTAAAGGAGGAGGGTCTTTAACTGCTCTGCCGATTATTGAAACTCAGGGCGGAGACGTTTCAGCTTATATTCCAACGAACGTAATTTCCATTACCGATGGTCAGATTTTCTTGGAAACCAACCTTTTCAACTCGGGTATTCGTCCGGCGATCAACGTTGGTATCTCTGTATCGAGAGTTGGTGGAAATGCCCAAATCAAATCTATGAAAAAGGTAGCCGGTACACTGAAACTAGATCAGGCTCAGTTCCGTGAATTGGAGGCTTTCTCTAAATTCGGATCAGATTTGGATCCCACTACCAAGAGGACCATTGAAAGAGGTAGAAGAAACCAAGAAATCCTCAAACAGGCACAATATTCACCTGTACCTGTAGAATACCAGGTTGCAATAATTTATGTTTCTACCAAAGGTTTCATGGATAGTATCCCTGTTGACATGGCAAGACAATTCGAAAAAGAGTTTTTCAATCTCCTGAAAAGCAGTCATCCTGAGGCATTGGAGTTGATTTTGAAAAATGATATCGATGCAGCCGGAAAAATCCTTGAGCGTGCAGCTAAGGATTTGTCTGCAAAGTATGCCAAACAATAATTCATCAATAAATAGGTCTTGATAAAGTAAATCTTTTCAAGACCTGTTCTAAAATATTTATTTCTGACTATATCCTCTTATGGCAAACCTTAAGGAAGTAAAACAAAGAATCACTTCGGTGACTTCTACCCAGCAAATTACCCGTGCCATGAAAATGGTAGCGGCTGCCAAGCTACGTAGAGCCCAAGATAGAATCCTTAAAATGCGTCCCTATTCCCAAAAATTGACTATTATCCTGAATGATGTGATTTCGGGTATGGGAAGTGAGTTGGAAGTGGTTTATGCCGAGAAAAGACCAATTCAAAATGTGCTGGTAGTTGTGATGACTTCAGATAAAGGACTTTGTGGTGCATTTAACTCGAATGCAATCAAAGCGGGAGTACAATTGGTTGAAACAGAATTCAAAGATTCAAATGTTACCATACTTCCTTTAGGGAAAAAAGCCTTTGAATCTTTTTCAAAAAGGGGATATAAGGTAAATCCTGATTACTATGGGATTTTTTCTGACGTATCTTATGATGAGGTCCGTAAAATTGCCCTGTATGTCATGGAAAGCTTTGCTTCTAAAAAGTTTGATCGTGTCATGATGGTTTACAATCATTTCAGGAATGTTGCTGTCCAAGATTTGACTGTGGAGCAATTTCTTCCGATGGGTGTAAATGCAGCTAAGGCTACCGCGGTAAGCAATACCGATTACATCCTTGAACCCTCCAAAGAATATGTTGTTCAAGATCTTGTTCCAACTGCATTGAAAACCCAATTTTACAAAGCAGTGTTGGAAAGTAATGCCTCTGAACATGGAGCGCGGATGACCTCAATGGATAAGGCTACAGAAAATGCCGGAGATTTATTGAAAGAATTGAAATTGCTCTACAACAGATCGCGTCAGGCTGCCATTACAAATGAAATCCTTGAGATTGTAGCCGGTGCCAATGCCCTGGAAGGCAATTAAAACATATATAACAATTAAACCCTAAAGCTGTCTCCCAGGCAGCTTTTTTTATTTTATGACTCTTGCTACCTCGGTTGCCATGATGGCTAATCCTTGAGTATTAGGATGAATGCCATCTGGTAATAAATCGGAATGCCCCAATAAAGGGTCATATAGGTTAATGATCTGTGACTTGGTTTTTTTGGCAATTTCTAGTAGCATTGGTCTCATTTCATTTACCAAAATATCTTCAGTGATTCCATAGTTTGTTTTAAAAACAGGTACTGGAATACAGATATAAACTTTCCCCTTTTTGGGCATGGATTTTTTGAATGTGTCAATTAGTTCTATATAATCCTGGACAAATTCATCTTGATATTTCCAATTTTGGGATTTGGAATCATTCGTCCCTAATTTGATAATCAAAACATCAGGCTGAAATTCTTTTACCTCGCCAAACTGGGCTTCGTTCCAATAAGGATAATCCCCTTTTTTGAGCAATGTTCTTCCGCTTACACCAAAGTTTTTGACTTCATGGGTATCTCCAAGGATTTCCTGTAATTGGAGTGGGTAACTTTCGGGATGCTCTCTACCAGGTCCTTGGGTGATGCTGTTTCCAACACAGGCGACTTTGATTTTGTCTTGTGCAAATGCCAAAGAAATCAGGAAAAGAAACAGAAATGGAGCTAAAAGTAATTTTTTCATGGTTTGAGATTTATAGGAATCAATTTAAATGTTTATCCGCTTTTTTGTCAGTAATCCAATATTCTATAAAAAACAGATAGGAAGTCCCCTGCCTGCCGGCAGGCAGGTACATGACATTTCAGTTTACCGCGGAAATTATTTTGAATTACCATTTTACTGGCATCATTGCGTATATACGTGTCAATTTATTAATTAATAAGAGATGTAATTGATTTTAGCGTTTAAATTTATAGACTTTATCTTTATGCTTCATGAAAGTTTTTACAAGAACCTTGCACTTTTTTAACCTCATGTCACTGGATGTGGTATTGGGTTCGATGGCTGGCATGTATTTTTTTTCGGAAATCCTTGAAACCTCTAGCCCACTTTTGTCCTATTTTATACTTGGAATAGCAGTTTGGGGCATCTATACCTTAGACCATTTGGCAGATGCCAGAATGATAAACAAAAGAGCCTCTTCACCGAGACACCAATTTCATCAAAAGTATTTTAAGGTCATATCATTGGTTTGGCTAGTGGTAGGTATTACGGGCTTTTCTTTGTTGATTCTAAGTCAAGAGGTTCATTTCGTGGTTATTCCCGGTATTATTTTAGCCTTCATGATGACGTTATGGATGGGCTTTTTGAAATGGATGGGCGAAAAATTATCCTGGCTCAAAGAAATTTCCACTGCTTTGTTTTATGTTATAGGAATTACTTTGGTTCCTTGGTTATTAAAGGATCCAGAATATGATGAGAAAACTTATTTTTTGATGCTTACAGGATATCTGATCATTGCATTAATAAATCTCTTAATTCTTTCCTATATCGATAAAAAGGGTGACGAAAATGATGGATTTGGATCAATTTTAGTTTTACTATCAAAATCTCAATTATTTAACCTCATTTGGATCTTGGGGATTATCTGCCTTGTGTTTTTGATGGTAATCCTCTTTTGGCAACCTTCCTATTTTAGGATTCACTCCAGCTTGCTTTTGGCAATGCTTTTGTTTCACCTTATTCAGCTTGCTTCCATTGGTAAAGATTTGGAGATGGTCCGTCAAAAGATGGAAGCTGTTTTTATTTTACCGCTAGTATTGATTATAATTTAACTATTAAATTTCACTTTGCTTTTTCGATGAGATTTTGAATGATTTCATCAAAATAAGCGCCATTGTAGGGGCCAAACCAATTCATATCCCTAACCTCGTAAAGTTTATAATTATAATATTCGTCAGGAGTGATATAGCCAATGTAACCTCCATTGAAGCAGGTTATGATCAGGTTTAGGCCTTTTTCATTGGCGAGCGATTCCCATTCGGACATAAATACTCCTGAAATCTCCCCACTTGAACTAATAAACAAAGTGTTTCCGATTTGGACCATATCGAAATGTGGATTGGTATCTCCAAATACCAAATTGAAAATCCATGGTCTTAGTCGTGTCTTTTCCCTGATCCTATAGTGTGCTTTCCGAAGTTCCAAAGGAATTTCAGCGGTATTCAAGTTATTTTGGCTATTTTTTTCATTGAATACTATGTTTCCTTCTATATTTTTATGAAGATCTTCTGCATATTCCAGCACATTTTCTGCCTGATTTCCACTTGGTACTGGCCTATGGCTACCAACAGTACCCGCGGCAAAAAGTGAAAACTCATAGCCTGAATCTTCCATGATTTTTGTTAGGTAATGAGGGTAATCGCCTGACAGGCCCATAAATTTTGAATTCAAAATAGTGGAATGAGCACTGAAGGTGAGTATGACTGCCTTTTGACCGTTCCTTTTTTCAAAGATCATTTGGCGGATGAACGGATCTATTGGATCTTCTGCGATCAGTCGATTAGCTACCAATGAATCTGCTCTGGATTTTTGAAAAATAATAGCTACTGAATCCTGACTGTTAATTGCTTCTTTCAGACTTGCTATCGTTTTTGACGTCAATAAATTGATTATTTTTTCGTCTTTTCCCCCAAGTGCTAACTTTCCAACTATACCAGGAATATATCCGCCCATGCCACTGTGGGTATGGGTAGCGGTAAAATATATATGATCAAGTGAAAGATTTTCTTTTTCGATAGCTTCATGAACTCTTTTAAAAAGATAGGGATGTACAATCATCAGTTCATAATTCAAAAAAGCAACATTTGATTTGCCGTTGCCGACAACCAAAGTTTTTACAAAGCTGCTATCCTGTACAAATTGGTATCTTCCGCGAGGCTTGTATCCTACTAATTTCGCCGGACTGTTTGGTGTCGCATTTACAGATGACCAACCTGCAAACCATGTTTCACCTTCAGTGGATTGAATGCTGAGGGTATCTAAATGAGCCATCGTTTCATGGTAATAATCCATTTCTTTATAGTCCCTCCAATCCACCCTGGTCAAAGTAGCCAAAGCCAAAAATACTATGATACCCAATATCCACGCAAATACTTTGAAAATTCGGTGAGCAATGGAGGAGGGCATCTGATTTTATTTTGGGTTTAGGAATATACTAAATTACACGAAGGTAAAAAATCAGAAAGAAATTCCTGTTTGACCCAGATCACTTAAACTGTTGTATAATCCAGACTATTCATTTCTCTTGATTATCATTCATATTCAAAGGTACCATGAAGTCCTTGTACGGTTACTTTTTTCCCTTCATAAGGCAGAACTCTTCCAATTATTTTGGCTTCAACGCCTAAAGTTTCGGCAATGTCGATTATTTCTTCGGCATACCTTTCTTCTAGGTATATTTCTAAGCGGTGTCCCATATTGAATACCTTGTACATTTCTTTCCAATCGGTCCCGCTTTCTTCCTGAATGGTTCTGAAGAGCAGAGGTGTATCGAAGAGGTTGTCTTTGACCACATGTACATTATCCACAAAATGGAGCACCTTGGTTTGTGCCCCTCCGCTACAATGTACAATTCCATTGATTTTAGGACGAAGATATTTCAAAACATCCACCATGATAGGGGCATAAGTTCTTGTTGGAGAAAGCACCAACTTGCCCATATCCACCGGAAGTCCTGGTGCAGGGTCGGTCAGGTTGTACTTACCCGTATAGACTAACTGATCGGGTACTGCAGGGTCAAAACTTTCAGGAAACTTAGTTTTGAGCAATTTGTTGAAAACGTCATGTCTGGCTGAGGTCAGTCCATTGCTACCCATGCCCCCATTGTAAAAGTCTTCATAGGTTGCCTGACCGGAAGAGGCTAAGCCAACTACAACATCTCCGGGTCTGATTTTGTCATTTGAGATCACCTCATCCCTTCTCATCCGGCAGGTTACGGTGCTGTCCACAATCACAGTCCTGACAAGGTCACCCACATCAGCAGTCTCACCACCGGTAAGGACTACATTGACACCATGGTCTCTCAGCATTTGAAGGACTTCTTCTGTGCCATTGATAATGGCTGAAATTACTTCTCCGGGAATGAGATTTTTATTTCGACCAATGGTTGAAGAGACAAGAATATTGTTGATGGCACCGACACAAATTAGGTCATCAATATTCATGATGATGGCATCTTGGGCTATACCTTTCCAGACACTCAAGTCACCTGTTTCCTTCCAGTACATGTAGGCCAACGATGACTTGGTACCTGCCCCATCGGCATGCATGATATTGCAGAAATCAGGGTCATTTCCCAAGGTATCTTCCACAACTTTGCAGAATGCCTTAGGAAAAAGTCCTTTATCTAATTTCGAAATCGCTTGGTGTACATCTTCTTTGGAGGCAGAAACACCCCTTTGCATATACCTTTCGTTCATGAGGGTTTTGGGATTGGTTATATGGAGGACAAAGGTAATGATTAAAAGGGTGATTTCATTTCCCCTAACAACTCATCAATCAATTTATCTATTCCCTTACTCGCAGTTTTAGTCCTGTTTTCAACAATATTTCCATTCCAGTCTATGAGCACCGAATGCGGGATGCCACTGATGTCATAAGAACTTTTAAGTTTTTTGGTCCAATTCTCTCCTGCAAATAGGTTGTCCATTTTTAGGCCATATCTGAGGATGTATTCTTTCCATCTCTCACGGTTGGACTCAATACAGATATTGAGGATTTTGACTGGTTTCCCTTGGTATTTTTCCACTAAAGCATTCTCATGAGGGAATTCCTCAATACAAGGCTTGCACCAATCTGCCCAAAAGTTGATCAGCAAAATATTTCCGAGATAGTCTCTGGATTCTACATCTTCTCCCATTTGATTTTCAAGAAAGAAATAGGGCATTGGTGTCCCAGGCTTCAATGTCACACTCGATTCATAGTACTCCCTGATTAAATCCCGTAATTCTTCATCAGTGAAATAATTTAAAACCATAGCATCATATTCCGATCTGGCATTTTTAATCAACATGCTTGTCAATTCAGCTAAGTAGGCATCTTTCACTTTACCGGTAAATAATTTATCAATTTCTTGTGCTTTCAATATCATCCATGATTGTTTGGCATCGCTACTATCAGTTTCTATAATGGATATTTTTTGGCTGTGAAAATTGCCGTATTCATGTAGAAAAAGCATGTAATTTGACTCCCCAATAAATTTCTCATTTTCCAATTGTACGGATTGTATCAATCCTTCCATAAATCCATTAGGAATCTCATCTTCAGTTTTAAGCATATTTTTCCTGTAGGATATGCTGTTCATCTTACTTGCTACATTCCTATAGTTCAGTCTCTCCTTTTCAAGGTTGACGTACCAATCAGGCAATTGCGATTTGTTAGATTCGAGGTTTTTTAGTTGTATCTGATGAATTGAGTCACTTTTTTCGATGAAACGCATAAAATCTTTTTCTCCATGAGTTGCCATGGCACGGACATGATTAAGCTTGTTAAAGCTTAGGTCCTTTTTGGAGTTTTGATAAAGAAATTGGTTGATTTCACTTAATCCGCCAGAGAAATTAATCGAATCATTTTCATAAATAGTAATGGTTTCATCCGAACCCGGAAGCATAAAAATATCAATATTAACTTTATTTAAATCCCAATGGATATAATCCATACTATGGTTTTTCAGGTTAATCTGAAAATCGGCACCAGAAACTATGAGCGTATCTACAGTTATATAATCAACGGGAATACTGGACCATTTTTCAAATTTGATCCACACATCCGATTTACTTGAATTGGAAAAAGTGAGTTTACTTTCACCGTGCAGATCAAATTTGATTTCAGGTATATTTTCTTTTGGAGCGCAATGATGAAAAAGTACGATCATTAAAGCAGCGAATAATGGGATAAAACTATTCTGCGACATAATTGTATTAAAATCAATTAAAAATATAGTATTAATATTTAAGTTCCAACTCCCCCTCATTATTCTTATTGAATCAGCTCTAAATTTTTTTCAATTTTTTATTTCCCTTTGAAACCTTATTTTTACGCACCATTAGAAAATGCGTTAAAACCGATTATTTATATGCCTTATTTATTTACTTCAGAATCAGTATCTGAAGGTCATCCCGATAAAATCGCCGACCAGATTTCAGATGCCTTGATTGATAATTTTTTGGCCTTTGATCCCCGTTCGAAAGTTGCCTGTGAAACGCTTGTTACCACCGGTCAGGTAATACTTGCCGGAGAAGTTAAGTCCGAGACCTATTTGGATGTTCAGAAAATCGCAAGGGATGTGATCAATCGAATCGGTTATACGAAAGGTGAATACATGTTTGACGGAAACTCCTGTGGGGTTCTTTCTGCGATTCATGAACAGTCTCCTGATATCAATCAAGGTGTCGATAGGACAAATCCTGAAGAACAAGGTGCAGGTGACCAAGGGATGATGTTTGGTTATGCCACCAAAGAAACAGATAATTATATGCCTTTGGCTTTGGATCTTTCGCATAGGATTTTGAAAGAATTGGCTGTTTTGCGCAGAGAAAACGAGGATATCACCTATCTCAGGCCAGATGCCAAGGCGCAGGTAACCATAGAATATTCTGATGATAACGTGCCTCAAAGAATTGATGCAGTGGTTGTATCTACCCAGCATGATGACTTTGATGATGAACCTGCCATGCTGGCTAAGATCAAAGAGGATATGATCAATATTCTGATACCAAGGGTGGTGGCACAACTGAAACCAGAAATTCAGGCATTATTCACAGATAAAATCACTTACCATATCAATCCTACGGGAAAATTTGTAATCGGCGGTCCTCATGGTGATACTGGTCTGACAGGTAGAAAAATCATTGTTGATACTTATGGTGGAAAAGGGGCCCATGGAGGTGGAGCTTTCTCAGGTAAAGACCCATCCAAAGTCGACCGTTCTGCAGCTTATGCTACCAGACATATCGCCAAAAACATGGTCGCAGCAGGAATAGCCGATGAAATATTGGTTCAAGTTTCCTATGCCATTGGTGTGGCCAAACCAATGGGGATTTATATCAATACTTATGGAACCTCCAAGGTGTCATTGAGTGACGGAGAGATTGCCAAAAAAGTAGAGAAGCTTTTCGACATGCGTCCTTATGCCATAGAACAAAGGCTGAAGCTGAGAAATCCTATTTATGAAGAAACTGCGGCTTATGGTCATATGGGAAGAGAAAATGAAGTGGTCTCGAAAACATTTAAAACTCCTGATGGCAAGACATTGACTTTCGATGTAGAACTCTTTACTTGGGAAAAACTCGATTATGTGGAAACCTTAAAGAGGTCCTTCAATCTTTAAAAAAAGCGGCTTTTCTGCCGCTTTTTTTTGTAAAAATCCATAATTGATGCGAGGTCCTTAATTCGTCATTCTCTTCTTTTCGTCCCTCACTTCACCTTGCCGGAAGGCATATCTCGAACATCTCGTTTCTTACATCTTTATCCTTCTTTCTGTTGTAACTTGTTTCTAAACCTGTCGCTTCCCGTATCTAGCATCTTGCGTCTAGCAAGTTCCCTAGCGATATTTCTATTTTTCTTTCTTTTTTCGCCGTCTTTCTTCAGCTTCCAGCTTCCTCTTTTTTGGCACTTTTGGCTGACCCAGTCCAAGGCTACCTTTTAAACCGCTCAGGGTTGTTCTCCACCAATAATTAAATATAAAGCGAGTGGTATCCCTGGGTTCATAAATTTTGGAGCTGATGGGTTTTCGGAGATATCTTCTTGGGTTATTGCTTCTGACTGCAAAAGTATTGAGGACAAAGGTCAGGATGGATTTTCTTCCGGTACCTCTCTCCAAGGTTCTTTCATCCAATAATTCCAGCTTTAAATCCGAATACAACAAAATCATGTTTCCTACTGCATCAACTTCGTCCGCTGTAAATGACCAATCAGCACCATGTATTTTTCCTCGGACGACTTTTACAAAAGCATTGGATTGAAGGATTGGATTCAAATAATCCAGGTCAAATTCACCCATTTGAGCACTGATTGTCATAGGAAATGGTTTTTCAAAAAATAAATGTCCCTGAAGATTCAGGTCTGCTTGATCATAGAGTTTTGCATTAGCCAGAATAGAAATTTCATCGACGGGAAAGGGTTCATTTTCTTTGCTCAGGTGAAGAGGGTAAATGGCTACATTCATCTTATTGAATGAAAGATTGCCGGGAACCATGCCATTCTCGGGGAATTCAGAATAGTTAATAGTAGCATTGACAATGAACAATGAATCTACAGATAACTGAATTCCAGCCCTTTTCATCAATTCCTGAGGCATTGACTTGTAAACATCCTCATTTCTTGGAAATCTTTTATCTCTGAAAAGATCGGCATTGATATCGCTGATTCTGATTGATTTGGCTGTAAAAATTTCATTTTCTATGAAACCATCAAGGTCAGCACCATCGATTATTATGACAGGAATGTGGATGTTTGCCACATCAGTCTGTAACCCGACTTTTCTGCTATATTGAAACCTGCCATATCTTGGTGTGAAATCTACATCAGTGAGTTTTATTTCCTTATTGGTCAATGAAATCAGTCCGATTTTCAGTTTATTCAAACTGTCCTTGAGCAGGATTTCATAATTGGGCAGGGTCAGTTGAAAATCTTTATTCAGCAATTTTTTCCTATCCAATCCACTGAGATCTTTTAAATCAAATCGCAAGTCTTCAAGTCCAAAATTGAAAGATTTAAACTCTTGTGGAAGTTTTGATGAGTTTTTATCGAAAATCCCGATGTCTCCTTCAACAATTTCAAATTCATCAATCCTTAAACTTTCCAATAATCTTTTTTTGCTGGGGTCTTTGTCATTGCCTGCAATATCAAGTTTCACTTGATCAATAAAAACTTCAAGATCGGGCCTATAAAGTCTTAGTTCCTTTATCCAAAGATCTTTGCTCGTCTGCAATTCAGCTAAAGAATTTGTTTTGATCAATGCAGTCGGTATATGTCCTGAAAAAACCGGAATACCTGGTTTTCCTGAGAGGTTTTTGGGAATGATCCGGAAATTATTGACCAAAATTCCTTCATACCTGGTATCAAGTTCTACTTTGGAGAAAGTCACCTGATGGATACTGTCATTTAGGGTTAGCCAAAACTCATCAATACCCAATGACATTCCTCCAAAGAAGCCTGCAATTTCACCTTTTGCTATTTTTGCCGAATCAAGGAGAAAATCAAAAACGCTTAAATTAATTCCGGTATTGATCAATTCCCGCTGAATTCCTTTATCCCTAAAAGAAAGACTGAATTGTGCATTGCCGGCTTCGATTGAATCAATCATGACCACTTCGATATTTTTGGGGAGAGTTCTGTCTCTTCCTCTTCTTCTCGCAGACTGTGCTTCTGTTTCCTGCCAGTCATTGTTAATCAGAATCTCTACAGCAGATCCTGAAAGTTTGACCATTTCAAGGCTCAAGGTATTGTCAAATAAGAAAGCTTCCAGATCAACCCCTCTGAAGGAGAGAGAGGGTATATTTGCGGTAATTCTGGTTTTATCCGAAAACACTTCGCTCGGAGTAAGCCTTACATTTCTAGTGATGATTTCCTCTGTTGCGGTATTGAAATTGATCCTGTCTGCAAGAAGGTTATATTTACCGCCGGCTATGTTGAAGACATAATTATTGAGACTTAGATCCACTTCTTCTGAAAAAAGAGAATTGATGGCATCAGAGTCGATTCCTTCATAGATGTGAAAGTTTTTTACTGCAACAGAAACATTGTCTTCAGAGAAGGTCCTGGTTCTTTCTCCTACCAAGTTTTCATAATTCAAGGTTGCACGTTGAATGATAACAGAGTCTACCTTTACTTCCGAAAAGTAATTGGTCAGTAAACCCAACATTTCCCCACTGTCCATTTTTTCAGAATCGTCCTCAACTTTGGTCCGGTATCTATAAAGGTTGATTTTGGGAGAAGGAACCCGAATTTGCCTTACTTTAAGGATTCCATCAAAGTAGGCCTGCGGAATATCCACACCCGTTGCCTGAAATTGGGGCACGAAGATGTCCAAGGCAGTACTGACCCCATATCTGTCCACTGATGACTGTATCTGACTTTTGTTGAAGGGTTGAAGTGCGAAAGCATTGATCATAATCTGACCACTTTTGGTATCTATAAATACCCGATCGGCTTTGAAGACATGAAGGTTATCGGCTAATTTAAGCGCATAATCCTCCAATTCAAGCTGTAGGTGGTCTGCCCAAAATATTCCTTTGCTTTCGGATTCTTCTGTTTCCTGATCCAAGGCAAAATTCTCTAAGACAATACTTACTTTGCCGAATGAAAGACTGTCCTGCCTAATTCTGATTTTGTTGTCCACAACAAGTGAACCTTCTTTGATGACCAAGCGATTTACATAGATGCCCTCTAGATAATCTTTCGATATTTTTTTTATATCAAAGGCCCCCGCTTGATTTTTTCCGCCCTGAACATCCCTCAAAAGGATGTCAGGATTGTTGATGACGATTTCATTGATATCAATGATGCCCTGATTGTATGTTTTTTTGAGATTGGCATTGTTGATCATCAATTCAGGAACCTCAATTTCCAACAGAGTTTTCCCCTCTTGCTTTTGATCTTCATTGATGGGGAAAAGCTTAAACCCTGTAATTTTTATTTCATCATCAAAAGATGAAAGTCTCACATATTCCCCTTGTATCCAATGAAGACTGTCTCCCAAGGCCAAATCCACCTGAAATAATTCCACTGATGCCTGATTGGCATAGAAGAACTGATTGGTTTTTTTGGATTCATTTGGGCCTACATAGAAATCTTCCATATTGAAATCTATTCTCTCGGCCTTTATCCTATAATTATCAGGGTCAGCGGTAGACCTTTGCGTGAATTTCCCTTCTTCAATTTCGAAATGTTTGATATTGATGGATTGCAAAATCCCCTCTATCAGGTTATAAAGATCAAATGCTTCCGGATTAAGATCTTTCCTTCCAGGCCTTGCACTAGAGAAAAGATTGAATGATGGTCTCTGCAATTTGAGTTCACCGACCTCTACTTCGGATGTATAAAAAACCTTGTTGATATCAGCGTCGCTGAGGAGCAAATCCTCAAGGTCAACCTCAAAATAAGAAGAAGAACCTTTGCTAAAGTCCGGGGTGATGTTCACCTTTATCGCTTCTATGTATTGATCAATTGAGGAGACTTTTATTTCGGATGATTTTATGGTATGCACACTATCTGAAAGCAAGATTTCAAAATTCTGCAACTCAAAGGAAAAGCCCTCAGCATTAAAAGGTGTTTCAGGTGACCTCATTTGAAGTAGCTGAATATCTTTTAGATAAATGCTTGTGTTTTCTGCTTTGATGGCCTTTTGTGAGATGAAATTCTTGAGCAGTAAGTCCGCCTCTTTTATATTGACGTTTTTGATCCGGATTTCTTTTAAACTTGTTCCTAAAAAGGATTTTTTGATTTCATCTTGCAAGATATGGAGTGGAGTTTCATCAGTTGCAGGTTCATAGGAATCCCCTTTTTTCAAACTGAAGTCAATTGCAGGATTGATCAAATCTATATTGCCTACAATAAATTCTCTTTTCCTAAAAAGGTAATTTAATCTTGTCAGTGAAATATCAGGAATTGAAATTCGGTAATAGGGTGCATCATCAAGCTCCACGAATTTATCTTCCACAGGATTTACTTTTAAACCTTTGAAAGAGATGCCCCTTTGAATGAGCAGGATATAAAATCGGTCAAAATCTATTTCATATTTGTTGTTCGAGGCTTGATTGACCTTTTCTTTCAGGTAGTTTCTCAAGAGAAAATCTGAACCGAAATAAAATGCCGCTTGCAGAAAAACCAATACCAGAATAAGAATACCACTTATTTTGAAGTATTTTCTGTATCGCTTATTTTTTGCTACTTTATCTTGCTTTTCGTTTTCCATAATACAAACTACGCAAGTAAAAGTAATACAAATGCTTTGGAAAAATAGCGATAAGGATTTTGATTTTGTCTTGAAAAAAAAGAGGCAACCATTTTCCTGTTTCCTGAAAAACAATGCGGTTGCCTAATTATTTGATAAAACGAAAGCTTTTGCTGTAGGAGAAGGATTCGAACCTCCACGGGGTAGTTAGGCAGCATCAGAGCTCTTGATGCACTTTATCCGAACCGAAATAATCGGATTCCCCACCCCCGAGACAGGAGGGCTTGTCTGCCAGTTTCAACATCCTACAATGAATTGACTGCACTTTTTGCAGCGTATACTTCCTTGGCAAACTCTCCATATCAGATTTGAATGCTTAAGAATGGATCAAAATTAAGAAAGGGATCGATTTATTAAAATTAAATTAAATAAAAGATATTTTTTTTACATTATTTAAAATGAAAAGATAAAAAAAATACATATATGATAATTAACTATTGAAATAGAGAATAATATTAGGGTTTTTTCAATGGGTAATGTTACAAAATACCAACAATCAAGAAGTCGAAATTTTATGATAGGCTGTATTTAAAAACAAAAAGCTGTGAAACAAAATCTCACAGCTTTAGTCAATTAACAATAAACCCAAAATAACCGGATGTAGGAGAAGGTTTCGAACCTCCGAAGTTTTTCTTCAAAACTTCTTCCTTGATTTAATCCTACACTACAATGATTAAATATTCATTGCTGTTATCAACGATACAAATTTAATTAGAAATCTCAAATTCTAATAATAATGTAAAAATATTAAAGAAAAAATACAGTATTTGTAAAATATTTACATTTTTTTAAAAATAATTAATTTTAAATCGATTGCGAAAGCACCACTTTTAATAACTTAACAATGCTAATTGAGTTTCCAATTTGGATTATGGGTTCATTAATAATTAAAGGGTTATCAATGAAGGCAGTAATTGCCAAAACCTAACCTATTATCATTCCTGGATTTTGAATTTCAACAGCACTCAATTCTCATATTTAACGTAATTCTCCCACTTTTCAAGAACATTTGAAAAATCACTAGGCAGAGTAGTTTCAAAGTACATTCTTTCCTTAGTGATGGGGTGAACAAAGCCAAGGGATTTGGCATGTAATGCTTGTCTAGGCATCAGGTCAAAACAGTTTTGTATAAAAGTCTTGTACTTGGCAAATTGGGTTCCCTTTCTGATTTTGTCACCTCCGTACATCGCATCATTGAACAAGGGATGTCCAATATGCTTCATGTGGGCCCGGATTTGGTGGGTTCTACCGGTTTCCAGATTACATTGGATCAACGTGACATAGCGTAACCTTTTGATGACTTTCCAATGGGTAACAGCATGTTTTCCTTGAGAACCATCAGGAAATGACTCCATCACTTTTCTGTTTTTTGCACTTCTACCTACATGGGCGACAATCGTTCCCTCATCTTCATTAGGTTCTCCCCAAACCAATGCCAAGTAAGTTCTGTCAATATCATGGTGGAAAAACTGGTTTGCCAGATTTGTCATGGCAATTTCCGATTTCGCAATTACCAGAAGTCCTGAGGTGTCTTTATCTATCCTATGTACCAAACCTGGCCTTCCTGTATTTCCTGGCAAGGTTGGAAGCTGATTGAAATAATATACCAATCCATTGACAAGTGTCCCGGTCCAATTTCCATGGGCCGGATGGACTACCATTCCCGGGGGCTTGTTAACGATCAAAAGGTAGTCATCTTCAAAAATGATATCAAGCGCAATGGGTTCTGCAATTACTTCGGTATGCATTACAGGCTTTTCCATGTAAACCTTGATCTCATCCAAAGGCTTAATCTTATAATTGGGTTTGACCTGTTTGCCATTCACCAGAACATTTCCTGCTTCAATGGCATTCTGAACCCTATTCCTAGTGGAGTTGGCTACTTTGTCAGTGAGGAACTTATCTATTCTAAGCAAACTTTGCCCTTTGTCCACCACAAAACTGTGGTGCTCAAATAACTCAACTTCTTCATCCTCTTCAAAATTTTCCGGTTCAATCTGATTTCCCATGATGCAAAATTAAGGGCATTTGATAAAGTTTTGGATATTTGGGGTATTATTAATCAAAGAGTTGTTAATTCCCCATCAAATAGAGACACAAGAGCTTGATTTTCCTTTATTGAAGGAAAAGGGAATTCGACTGTCCATCAAAAGACTCGATCAAGTCCATCCGCTAGCTTCGGGTAATAAGTTCTTTAAATTGAAATATAACCTCATTGAAGCTCAAAGATTGGGGGAATCAGTATTATTGACTTTTGGTGGAGCTTATTCCAACCATATTTTTGCTGTTGCCGCAGCCGCAAAAAAACTGGGTTTTGCTTCCATTGGTGTGATTCGTGGAGAAGAACATCAACGTTTAAACCCAACCCTTTCCTTTGCAGCATCTTCTGGGATGCATCTCCATTATATCAATAGGACAGATTACAGAAGGAAAAATGATGAGGAAATTATTCAAAGTTTAGAAAAGGAATTCGGTGATTTCTACCTAATCCCCGAAGGGGGAACAAATGAATTGGCCATTCAGGGGACAAAGGAGATCTTAAATGAATCTACCTATGAATTTTCACATATCGCTACCTCAATCGGAACAGGAGGTACTTTTGCAGGTTTGTTGGACAGCATCGCCCCGCACCAAAAGCTTCTTGGATTTTCAGCTTTGAAAGGGGATTTCATTTTTGATGAAATGACTAACCTGTTTTCAAAGTTCAACATTAAACATTCGTGGGAATACCAGATTTTCAATCAGTTTCATTTTGGAGGTTATGGAAAAACCAATCGGGAACTGATTGATTTTATTCGGTGGTTTTATGATCAATTCCAAATTCCCTTGGATCAGGTTTATACAGGTAAAATGATGTTTGGTATAATAGAGCTTATTCGTAAGGATCATTTTCCTAAGGGGTCTCATTTATTGGCTATCCATACCGGAGGACTTCAGGGAATAGCCGGGTACAACCAAAAATATGGAACATCCTTACCTTTATGATTCTTTGAGGGTGTAAAAATCTTCTATTTCTTGAGGCACTATTTTAATTACATTGGCCAAAACGAGTCTGACCAGCGTTTTTGAAGCCAGAAACCTCGGAAGTTTTGCCAAGCTTTGAAATTCTTTTAGCGTGATTTTGCCTTTATCATTCAGGGTTTTGATCAGGATGTTTTCTTTTTCTCCATAAGTGAAAACCATATCCTTCGGAATTCTCCCTCTTCTGAGGATTTCCCACATTTCCTTACTGGCCTGAATACTTCTATCCCTGACCCGTACAAAAGCTTTCTTTCTGTTTTCTTCCATTAAAAAATGAGGCCTATTGTCGGACTGATTGATCCTGAATACCGCAACACCTTTTTTTTGATTCAATTTCAAAATGTGTAATTGATATTCCAATTTGGGTTTGATATAATCTGAAATGGCCTTTTCCATCACAAAGACTTCTTCTTCTATAAAACGCTGACCGCTTACAGTTCCATCATCATCCACGCCAATCAGCAAATACCCTCCTTCAGTATTTGCCAAAGCAATCAATTCCCTGACTATTTTTTCCGGAAAAGCAGCTTTCTTTTTGAATTCCACCTTCAATCCTTCTCCCTGCTGTGCAATCTTATGTATCTCCTGTAAGGTCATTTTATAAATTAGGATGAGTGGTGGTTTATTGATTGTATTAATTGAGCATGTCCCGGTTTAAAGTATTTAATTGGAGTCTGCTTTTACTTGTCTTAGGTGACAGCTTCTGGTGTTCCGTGATTCCTTCTTGGTAATAATCAGCTGATCTTAGTACGCCTTGTAGGCAGTGGCGAATGGGGCATTGCACATTAAACAATTTTCCCTGCCGCTGTAATTTGATCTTGGTTCCCCGATAAAAGTATCGGGGCAGGCTTTGGATCTTGTTTCTTGTCTCAAACCTTTTCTACCTTCATCCCTTCTCCTTCATCCTTTTTTCCTCTTGATTCTCGCTTCTCGTCTCTCGCTTCTCCCTCCGCCCCCCAGAGATTGCCACGTCGCACGAAGAACTATTCAAAAGATCAATGTTTTTCAAGTGCTCCTCGCAATGAAGCTCTACCCCCCCCTTCATCCCTTATCCCTATATTAAACCCCTCTCTTCATCTGCTCCAACCTATTTTTCAATCCTTGCCATTCATCCCGTAGCCTTGCAGCTTCCATGAAGTTAAGTTCTTTGGCTGCTTTTTCCATCATTTTTTGGGTCTGCACGATTAGTTTTTCCAATTTTTCTTTGCTCAGGTATTGGACTAGTGGATCCGCAGCAACCAAAGTTTCGGCATTGACCGTATCTTCGTAGGATTTGGCATTTTTCTTACTGTCTGCCACCTTGGTCTGCCCCATGATCTTATCCTTGGATTTGATGATGGTGGTTGGAGTTATTCCATGTTCCTCATTGTAGGCAATTTGGAGACTTCGCCTTCTACTTGTTTCATCAATGGCCAACTTCATAGAGGCGGTTACTTTATCGGCATACATGATGACCATTCCATTTTCATTTCTTGCCGCGCGTCCGATGGTCTGTACCAAACTCCGCTCATTTCTAAGAAAACCCTCTTTATCTGCATCCAATATCGCAACAAGAGAAACTTCGGGTAAGTCCAATCCTTCCCGTAAAAGGTTTACCCCAACGAGCACATCAAATACTCCCAATCGAAGTTCCCTGAGGATTTCAACCCTGTCCAATGGTTTCACTTCAGAATGTATATAGCGGCTTTTGACCCCTGTTTTCTCAAGATACTTCTGTAATTCCTCAGCCATTCTTTTGGTAAGGGTTGTTACCAATACCCTATCCCCTGATTTTACCCTTTCATCGATTTCTTCCAAAAGATCATCAATCTGATTGGCGCTCGGCCTGACATCAATGATCGGATCCAGAAGACCTGTAGGTCTGATTATCTGCTCTACCACCACACCTTCGGTTTTTGCCAATTCAAAATCTGCAGGAGTAGCACTGACATAGATGGCTTGATTGATCAGACTTTCAAACTCATCAAAATTCAGTGGTCTGTTGTCTAGGGCTGACGGTAATCTGAAGCCATATTCCACCAAATTGATTTTTCTTGAACGGTCCCCACCCCACATTCCCCGTACCTGAGGTAAAGTGACGTGGCTTTCATCCACGACCAAAAGAAAATCATCTGGAAAATAATCAATCAGGCAGAAGGGTCTTGTCCCCGGCTTTCTCCTGTCAAAATAGCGAGAGTAATTCTCTACCCCCGAACAGTAGCCCAATTCCCTGATCATCTCAAGGTCAAATTCCGTCCTTTCTCTCAATCTTTTTGCCTCAATGAGTTTCATGTCTTTTTCAAAAAAAGAAACCTGACTCATCAGGTCATCTTGTATTTCATGTATAGCTGTATCGATGACGTCCCTGCCCGTAACAAAAAGATTTGCTGGGAAAATTGAGATGATTTTTTCATCTGACAACTTCTTTCCGGTAGCAGGGTCTATTCTTTGCATGGCTTCGATTTCATCTCCCCAAAAGAAAATTCGGAAAGCAAAATCTGCGTAGGCAACAAAAATATCTACTGTATCACCCTTTACCCTGAATGTACCATGGGTCATTTCATTATTGGTCCTGCTGTAAAGGATATCGACTAATTTAAAAAGTAATTGATTTCTTGGGACCCGATCCCCTTCTTGAAGCCGGATGACATTTTTTCCAAACTCTTCCGGATTCCCAATGCCATATATACAGGAAACCGAGGCAACTACGATGACATCTCTTCGTCCGGAAAGAAGAGCCGAGGTTGCACTGAGTCTCAGTTTTTCAATTTCTTCATTGATTGAAAGGTCTTTTTCTATATAAGTCCCGCTAGTGGGGATAAAAGCTTCCGGCTGATAATAATCGTAGTAGGAAATAAAATACTCCACAGCATTTTCCGGGAAAAATTGTTTGAATTCCCCATAAAGTTGTGCTGCCAAGGTTTTGTTATGACTTAGTACCAAAGTTGGTTTTTGAACCTGCTGGATCACATTTGCCACGGTGAACGTTTTGCCTGAACCTGTCACTCCCAATAGCACCTGGGCAGGGTCTCCGTTGTTTACCCCTTCCACCAACTCTTTGATGGCATTTGGTTGATCTCCGGTAGGTTTATAATCTGATACTAATTTGAAGTCCATGTCGTATGTTTAATCAAAAAGGTATAACATTTTCCACACGGTAAATAGTTTATACAATCAAAGATTAAGTGGCTGTATTAACTTTAAACTTCTCGAAGTTATAATAGAGGAAATTGGTTCTGAGGAGAATCACGAGCAGTAAAGGAATAATACTTGGATGAAAGGACTGCCAACCGAAAATCCAAAACACCAAGGTGATATTGGCCATGATCATGGCAAAGAATAAATATTTTTTCACCCATTTGCTGGTGTTATTCTTCCAAAGGGCAAATGCCAAAATCAAGTGGCCTGGAAATGCCCAAAGAATATTCCAATTGTATTTGGTCTGTGAATGGAAGGTAAAGAACCATAATAAAACAATCAAAAGTCCCAATAAACCAAGCACCGAAAAGAAAGCAATATCAAAACCTTTGAACAGTTTTTTTCTTTTAAAGCCCAAATATGTCAGTATCATAATGATGATGGCAAAAAGCCACCATAGGGTATAGGGGTTGAATAAATCCAATTCTGAAGATCTTTCAGGAAACTCCATAATTACATTATTTTCCTTTACCAGGGGTCTTGTCGGGCCATCACCTATAATTATTGCCCTTCCAAAAGCCGCCTCCATGTAATCCGGCAAAAACTGTTTTTCTCTTTCTTTGGCTTTGACATCAATGACAGAACCCAAAGCAAGGTCTATCCCAAAATCAGCCCAAGCCAATCGATAAACATACTCATCGATCATATTCCGAAAAGTTTTTTGTTCTGCCACCGGGTCCTCATTCCAGTCGAGCTGCTTTCCCAAGACTTCCTCCATAGCATCCCTGATTCTGGTGGCGCAATTGTCATAAAAGAAGTCATAGCGGTAAAATCGATTGACAGGCAGGTAATTGACTTTAAGAAATTCTACCATCTTATTAGTTTGTTCAGGGCTCAGGTCTAAAACCTGTTCCCTTACCCCTCGCTGATTGTAATTGTATTCTACCAAAAAACGGTCATAAGATGTCAAACTCAGCATATAGTCCAGTGTCCTCTGAGTGAATTTGACGTAAAAGAAGGGCACATTAAAATCGAATGTTCCATAGTTGAAGACAAAGTCCTGCCCACTGGATTTATCAAACACCCTGATGGCACTATGTCCAAAAGCAGAATACAATTCATCCCCTGGATCGCAGGTCAACAGGCTGATCTGATATTCCTGTGCCGGTGCAAAAAAAATAACCGAATAAATAAACGTATAAGTGAGCAGTAATTTTTTCAAATAAGGATTCATAAAATTAAATTCATGGAGGGTTCTAATCTTTTTCAAAGATGAATTTTTTTAAAGACAAATATTCCAGCTTTTACACAAATTCGGTACGAATTTATGGGAATTATATTGTTTTTTTTGTTTTCATTTTTTTCATCCTTGAGCAGGCAGATGCGCAAATTCCATTAGAAGCCGGGGATTTTAGGACTATAGCCTCAGGGGATTTTGACAATGCTTCTGTTTGGGAGGTATGGGATGGGGTCAATTGGGTACCGGCAGGTTTTGGCGTGAAGCCAAACAGAAATAACAATATTTTTTTGGATCAAGGACATGAGATCAGATTAAATGGGATTGAAGAGGCTAGTAATATTTATTTGTATAGTGCTGCTACACCCGGAAGATTATTGAACCTTCAAAGTTTTGAATTACATATATATGGAGCACTTAGGGCGATGAGGGAAGTCGCGGGCCAATTTGAGCTGAATAATGTCACAAATGCTACCATAGATTGGATTTATCCCGAGTCAGGAAGAATTGTTTTCAAAGGAACTTCAAGAACAGTGGTGGATAGACCTTCCTGGAGTGCAAACACTACAAACAGTAAATTTACAGTAGTTTTTGACCCGAATCCTGGAGAAACATTAATTGTGAATTCAGCATTCAAAGCAAATGCATTTATAATACAATCGGGGACAGTAATTCAAACTGTCAATTCGATGGGATTACCTGCTTGTTCAACATTCTCTTTCAATAACCAAGCGATGTTTAATGGAACAGGGCCATATGGTGATTTGATTATTGAACCTGGAGCTACCTTAATCTCCGAATGCTATTTTCCACTGGCACAAATCATCAGGAGATCGGAGACAATCCCTGCCAATCTAGTCCACCTAAAACCCGGAGCCAATATTGTACTTTTGGGAAATGATCCGGTCATGGATGCTGCCAATTTCCTTTTTGAAGGAAATGTTTATTTCCGCTCTAATGCTGGCAATCAGCGATTAATAAGGACCTCAATGGCAGTTTCAGGAAACCCCAAAACTTATCATAATATCCTTTTCGAAAATGCATCCAATAAGCTTCTCCCGGATTCGGTTTTTTTAAGGGGGGATTTTGTCAGGTTGACAGGAGGGAATATTCTGGAGTCACCCACCTATTTGCGGTTTGAAGGTGCCGGAATACAACAGGTGGTCAATTGGCTAATGGACCTTCAACAGATTGAATTGGATAAGCCATCAGGAAGAGTGGTTTTGTCTTCTGACCTGCGTGCCAAATCCAATTTTTTCATGAAGCAAGGTCAGCTGGATTTCAATGGCTTTGATTTATATGTTAACACCAGTGGAGGGGGTAGCCTTAATTTTTCCGGCGGAAATTGGTTGAATCTCCATCAATTGCACTACAATCAGATTCCAACAAACCTGAATGCTGAAAATGCCACATTTCCTTTTCAAGATACATTCAATGGAGGGGTGAGGAAGATCCGATTATTAGGCAATTCACCCGGAGGAAATCTTTTAGTGAGATTAATGGAAATCCCGGGAGCCAATTGGGACCCGATGTTTGATGATGTTGACGGGACTCCCATATTATACCAATTGAACAGTTACTTTGAGTTTTCAGGTTTGTCGCCAAGTACTGATGATATTGAATTAAGGATTTCCGCAGAGAATTTGATTGTGGACAATGTGGATGATATCAGAATCGTCAGCAATGGACTAGCCGCACCGGGAATACACTTGCCAGGCGCAGACCCTGATACCCTTTGGGCAAGAAGAGATTTGCAATTTGGAGACCTTAATGGCGTAACATTTACCATTGGAAGTTTTCGTGAACTTTCTATTCTTCCAGTATCATGGCTTAATTTCCAAGCCCATTGGAACAAAGGTGAAATCCAAATTTCTTGGTCTACTGCCACGGAATCACAAAATAAAACCTTTTTGATCTACAGATCTTTGGATGGCTTGGACAATTTCCATTTGGTCGGTGAAGTACTCTCCTTGGGCAATAGTGAAACTGTTCAGCAGTATAATTTTACTTATAGAGAAAAACTCACTTCAACCAATGTTTTTTATCGGATCAAACAAGTGGATCAAAATGGAGAAAGCAGTGATAGCAAAGTTTTTAGGTTGGAAGGTATCAAAAATTCTGACCTCGAATCCAAATTACTGCTTTGGCCAAATCCTTATACCTCAGGTCCAATTCAGGTTTCGATACCACAGGAATTAGATGGGAATATCCTCAGCTTAAGGATATTTGATTTCACAGGGCATGTTTATTATTCAGGCAGTTTTAGGGAAGATCAATTGGAGCAAATTGTGGAGGGATTAAATTCGGGACTTTATTTATTCGAGTTAAGTGATGATGGGCAAAGGTATCTTTTGAGGTTTAGGAAGAAGTAAAATATAAACAAAAGTATGACCATTCAAATAATATTGAGGTGACTTCGATAAGTCAATCCCGATTAATTATTTAACTTGGTTCGTTAACCTAGACCCAACCTATGTCATTTGTATTTGTCTTCATCAGTATTTTGGTGCTGATTCTATTGATCACCTGGCTCAAGTTTAATCCATTTATAGCATTTTTGATTTCTTCCATTCTCGCAGGCTTTCTTTTGGGAATACCCCCCGAACTGATTGCAGGTTCGGTCCAAAAAGGAATTGGTGGAATCCTCGGCGACTTGGTAATTGTTATCGTGATGGGTGCCATGTTGGGCAAACTGGTGGCAGAAAGCGGTGCTGCCCAGCGAATATCAGATACATTGATGTCTATTTTTGGCGTCAAAAATGTGACCTGGGCTATGATGGTGACAGGCTTGGTTGTTGGTATTCCGTTATTTTATAATGTCGGATTTGTTTTGTTGGTCCCTTTGGTTTTCACTGTTTCCTATCAGTATAAACTTCCTGCGGTTTATGTAGGGATTCCGTTGTTGGCAGCGCTATCTGTAACTCATGGATTTTTACCGCCACATCCTTCACCGGCGGCTTTGGTCGCACAGTTTGGTGCCAATATGGGTTTGACTTTGGCTTATGGCCTGATCATCGTAATTCCCACAATTATCATTGCAGGTCCGGTATTTGCCAGATTTCTAAAGAATATTGAAGCCAAACCTTTGGAGACTTTTCAGGCCAAGCCTAAAGCTGAGGAAGACCTTCCTGGAACTTTTAATAGTTTCTTCTCTGCTTTGTTTCCGGTTTTCTTTCTGATCGGCACCACGGTTCTCACTTTGAATATGTCCAATGAGCATTGGCTTTTTCCATATATCAAATTCGTAGGAGATCCCGGAATGGTCATGTTGATCTCTTTATTGCTTGCCACATTTACAATTGGTGTCAGGATGAAATTTTCTATTCCTACTTTAATGGACATATATGTGGTTGCTTCCAAAGATGTGGCCATGATTTTGCTCATTATTGCCGGGGCAGGTGCACTGAAGCAGGTATTGATGGATTCGGGGGTGAGTCAGACCATAGCAGATTCTCTCCAAGGTTGGGATGTCCACCCATTGATTTTGGCGTGGACCATTACTGCGATCATCAGGGTTTGTGTAGGTTCTGCCACTGTCGCTGGCCTGACCACCGCAGGAATTATTGCCCCTTTGGTCTCGGGTGGTTCCGTCGATCCCAACTTGTTGGTATTGTCTATCGGGGCTGGAAGTCTGATGTTTTCTCATTTTAATGATGCTGGATTCTGGTTATTCAAAGAATATTTCAACGTCAGCGTCAAGGACACCCTCAAATCCTGGTCATTGATGGAAACCATTGTGGCCGTAGTTGGACTTGGCGGGGTAATGATTTTGGATGCCTTTATCTGATAAATTAGATCTGAATGATGATCGGTGAAAGATGTCGGATGAGCATCCGCTGCCTGCATTACGATGATAAAATCTAAAATTTAACAAATAAACTATTGGGTTTTGACAAATACTTGTATCATTGTAGGTATCCATTTTGATATTTACATAATATCTATGCCAAAGCCAAAAACGAATTTTAAAATATAAAACTCATCTTATCTCCTAAAGGATAGCGATCTATTGTCTACCATTTGACTACAGGTCAGCAGGTCTTATGTCTCACGTCTCATATCTTAAAAAATGAAAACACCAGAAGAAAACTTCTCAGATCTAGGTCTACAACTTCCACCACCACCAAAACCTCTTGGGGTTTATAAGCCTTGTTTGGTAGATGGCAAATACTTATTTCTCTCAGGGCATGGCACAGTTCAAAAAGATGGGACCCTTATTATAGGCAGAATAGGTGAAGACTTAGATATTGAAGCAGGAAAACTTGCAGCAAGGCAAGTAGGCTTGGCCATGCTGGCCACCATAAGGGCAAACATTGGCAGTCTTAATAAGGTAAAAAGAGTAATTAAGGTTTTGGGTATGGTAAACTGTACATCAGATTTTGAAAAACATCCTTATGTCATCAACGGATGCAGTGAGCTTTTTGCTTCCGTATGGGGATCAGAGAATGGAATAGGAGTTAGAAGTGCAGTTGGCTTTGGATCTTTGCCGGATAATATTCCCGTGGAAATTGAAGCGATGTTTGAGTTGAAGTAGATTAATGAGACGGAAGCTCGAAGATAGAAGTAGCGTGAAACTAAGAATTTGACCTTTTCATGTTTTCTTAAGTGCAAACATAAAGAGCCCTCTTAATTTTACCACAAACCACAAACCACAATCTAAAATCTACAATCTACCCTCCAAATGTTCACCATAGACGCCCACCTCGACCTCAGTATGAACGCCCTGGAATGGAACAGGGATCTTAAAAGACCTGTTGCCGAAATCAATTTAAGGGAGAAGGGGCTTAAAGACAAACCTGATAGGGGCAATGCGGTCGTATCCCTTCCTGAATTGAGAAAAGGGAATATCGGATTGGTAGTCGCTACTCAGATTGCCCGATATGTAAAGAAAGACAATCCTTTGCCGGGCTGGCATTCTCCCGAACAGGCATGGGCACAGACCCAAGGACAATTGGCCTGGTACAAAGCCATGGAAGAGCAAGGAGAAATGGTTCAGGTCAATGATCTTGAAAGCCTTGAAAAACATCTTCAGCTTTGGTTGCATGAATTGCCATGGAGCACAAAACCCATAGGATATATCCTTTCTTTGGAGGGGGCAGATTCTATTGTCAATTTAAATTACCTTGAAAAAGCCCATCAGCATGGACTGAGAGCCTTAGGGCCGGCGCATTATGGCCCAGGGAGGTATGCCAATGGAACTGATGCAACGGGGGGACTTGGCATTGATGGAAGAGAACTTTTAAAGGAGATGGAAAGATTGAATATCATTCTGGACGCAACCCACCTATGTGATGACAGTTTCTGGGAAGCGATGGATGTTTTTCAGGGCCATGTTTGGGCAAGCCATAGTAACTGCCGAAAATTGGTGGATCATAACCGTCAATTTTCAGATGAACAGATTAAAGTACTCATTGAGAGAGGAGCCGTGATTGGAGGAGCGTTGGATGCTTGGATGATGGTGCCCGGCTGGGTAAGGGGCAAGTCAACCCCTAAAGCAATGGATTGCAACCTTGAAAAAATGATTGACCACATGGATCATATCTGCCAGCTTGCAGGAAATGCCAATCATATTGGCATTGGGTCCGATTTGGATGGGGCATTTGGTAGTGAGCAGTGTCCTTATGATTTGGAATCCATTGCAGATTTACAATCTATACCATCACTTTTGACCAAAAGAGGATATAATACCAAAGAAATAGAAGGGGTGATGTTCGGTAATTGGATAGGATTACTGAGAAAAGCATGGTCTTAAATACATAAGTCGAGGGCTATGACATTAAGTAAAAAAGATAGCTTATTTCCAAATAAATATAATTATTAATATTTTTTATTAATAAAGTTAAAAATTAACATCCTTTAACAGGAATTGTTAAAATCATTTTTGATTTGAGAATAGATATTTTATGTAAATTCCAAATTATATTTGTATGCAATCGAATCATAAAAGTATGAATTCAGGGTTTTTTACATTTTTACAAAATAAAACGCTAATTGATTACCTTAATTTAAAAAAAACTCAATATCTTTTCCAGAATAATTGTCTTTTTGACAGGAAATAGGTCTAACAAATCTACTTCTTGAAAAAAAAGAACATTCATTAAATATATTCAAACCCATCAATTAAACCCATTAATCAATGAAAAAACAATTTACAAGGTATTTCCTGTTGTTGTTTCTCATGGGATGTTCGGTGATTAATTTTGCCTACGCCCAGCAGGGACAGATTACAGGAAAAGTGGCTGAATCGGATTCCGGAGAGGGAATTCCTGGAGTCAGTGTTATTGTAAAGGGCACCACTAGAGGTGCTATTACAGATTTGGACGGAAACTTTACTATTTCAGCAGGTGACAGTGACGTCTTGGTATTTTCTTTTATTGGATTCACGACCATTGAAGAAGCAGTTGGAAATAGGTCTATCATCAATGTAGCTTTATCACCTTCAGTTCAAGCCCTCAACGAGGTCATTGTCGTAGGCTACGGAACTCAAGAAAGAAAGGAAATTACCAGTGCAGTAACGAGTGTCAAAGCTGAAAACTTCAACCAAGGTACAGTTAATGACCCGAGGCAATTGCTGCAAGGTAAAGTGGCAGGCCTTAATATAGCGAGACCAGGTGGAAACCCAAATGGAGGTTTCAATATGCGTTTGAGAGGGATCTCCTCCATTGGTGAGAATGCTGAACCATTGGTAGTAATTGACGGTGTAATCGGTGGTTCTTTGGCGACTGTTGATCCCAATGACATCGAATCCATTGATGTATTGAAAGATGGTTCAGCTGCGGCTATTTATGGAACAAGGGGTTCAGCCGGTGTAATTCTGGTAACGACCAAAACAGGTAAAACTGGTAGGACTGTTGTAGAATACAATGGAAGCGGTGCTGTAGAAAATGTAGCCAGAACCATTTCGGTCATGACGGCTGACGAATACCGTCAAGTACCGGGTATGGTTGACTTAGGTGGAAATACCAATTGGTTGGATGAAGTTACCAGTACTGCATATACCAATGTTCACAATTTATCCCTAGGTGGAGGTTCTGCTACTACCGCTTACAGGGTTTCCATCAACTCCAGAAATGCAGAGGGAGTAGGTATCAACTCAGGCTTTAACCAACTGAATGCAAGGTTAAACCTTACCCAAAGGGCCTTGAAGGATAAAGCAATTTTTACCGTCAATATTTCAAATACTTCTATTGACAGAAGGTTCGGAAATGATAATTCATTCCGTTATGCCATTGTAAGTAATCCAACAGTTCCCGTATTTGATCCTAATCCACAAAGCCCTGATTTTGGTGGATATTATGAGCGGGATATTTTTGATTGGTTCAACCCTGTTTCTATCGCTGAGCAAAATATAGCTGATGGACGTGACAGTAGATTATTGGCCAGTATTCGAGGCGAATATAATTTTACAAGTAAATTCCGTGCTGCTGTTTTCTACGCAACCCAGCGTGAAAGTGATTGGAGGGGCAATTATTCTCCAAAAACAGCTAAATTTGGAGGCGGATTTGGTCGAAATGGATTGGCTTCAGTCAGAAATCAAGAGAGGTTGAATGACCTGTTTGAAACAACTCTAAATTATGATACCAATGCAGGGAAACTAAATATGGCGTTTTTAGGTGGATATTCATTCCAGGAGTTTTTCAATCAGGGGAGCTTTATCGAGGCGGGAGACTTTTTAACAGACGTATTTACTTACAATAATGTAGGCGCAGCCCTAGATTTAGCAAATGGTTTGGCCAATGTCTCAAGTTTTGCAAATCAGAATAGGTTGGTAGCTTTCTTTGGTCGTGCTAACTTCAATTGGGACGATACTTATTTATTGTCTGTCAGTGCTAGGTATGAAGGTTCTTCTAGATTTGGTGCCAACAATAAGTGGGGTTTATTCCCAGCCATCAGTGCCGGCGTGAACATCGCCAATCTAGTAGATATACCCACCGTAAGTGCCATGAAAGTAAGAGCAAGTTATGGTAGGACTGGAACTCAACCTGGCCAATCTTATCTTTCTTTGTTAAGATTTGGTCGTCAAGGTAACTTCTTCTACAATGGTAATTTCGTTCCTTCGTTTGGCCCTGTATCAAATCCCAATCCTGACTTGGCTTGGGAAACAAAAGATGAATACAATTTCGGAATGGATTTTGTAATTTTAAATAACAAAATAGACGGTTCCTTTGATTATTATACGAGGGTAACCACAGGAATGCTTCTTCCTATCAACGTTCCTGTTCCACCAAACCTTTTCCCGCAAACAGTTTTGAATATAGGAGAAATGGTGAATTCAGGAATCGAATTTATGGTCAACTATCAAGCTGTTCAGAAAGGACAGTTCCGCTGGACTACAGGTTTGAATTTCTCTACTTTGAGAACAAACCTACGTAGCTTGTCCGCGGGAGACCTTTCGTTTGGTGAGGTGAATTACCGTTCAAATTTCGGGTCTCCTGGACAAAACCTGACCCAATTGATCAGGGTTCAGGAAAATGGTCCTTTAGGTCAGATTTGGGGGCCATTATTTGACGGTGTCAATGAAAATGGTAGCCCAAGATTGAAAGTTATCGACGGTTCCGCTGTTGATGATAACGGTAATCCGGTGTACTGTAACTGTAACGATGACAGGACTCAATTAGGAACGGCTTATCCCACTTTCAACTTTGGTTTCAACAATACGATTAACTACAAAAACTGGGATTTGAATTTCTTCTTTAGAGGTTCTATCGGTCACTACTTGATCAACAGTTATAGAGGTTTCTATGAAAACACTGAAAGTACCACAGTTCAAAACTATAACATTGTAAATACTAAATATTATGACCCTTCCATCAACGTGGCTCAGTATAACAGCAGTCATGTGGAGAAAGCAGATTTTGTGGTTTTGGATAACGCGACCTTAGGTTATAATTTTAATATAGGACAAGGAAGAAGTGTTTCCAGATTGAGGACGTTCATATCTGTGCAGAATCCTTTCATGTTTACAGGATACACTGGTGTTGATCCCGAAGTTAGGTACCTTGATTCTGAAAATGGTGACCCATTGGCGCCAGGAATCGAGCGTAGAGCAACTTATTTTACTACTACTATCACCACACTTGGAATTAACGTCAGTTTCTAAGCTAAAACAATTAAGATCTTATGAAAAATATACTAAACATACGATACTTCCTAATTGGCCTGGGGATGAGTTTTTTCGCTTCATCCTGTGTTGATTTGGAGGAACAAGTATTCAGTGATGTAACTGCAGACAACTTCTTTCAGACTGAAGAAGAGTTTATCTCAGCATTGGGTGCAGCATATAGGTCCTTAGGTGGATTAGGAAACCATTCGGGCCTTTGGTCCATCAATGAGATATCATCAGATGAGATTGTTGTTTCTCATAAAGGTGGAGACTGGTTTGATGGAGGGGTTTTGTTGCAATTGCACCAACATGACTTTCTGCCTGATAATCCCTTCTTCCAAAACTCATGGAACTTCCTTTTTGGTGGAATCAATACCTGTAACAGGTTGATTTTCTCCTTTGAGACTTTGGATAATCCCAATTCTCCAGCGTTTATAGCGGAATTGAGGGCATTAAGAGCTTTGTACTATTATTGGGCAATGGATGCTTTTGGGAATGTACCTTTGGTGACAGATTTTACTGATTTGGAATCTCCTTCAACAAAGCCAAGACAAGAAATCTATAATTTCATCCTTTCTGAGTTGAATGAGATTATTCCGTTATTGCCTACTGCAAAAGATGGTACTACCTATGGCAGAATGACCAAGTGGTCAGCTTTGATGATCAGAATGAAAATGTATCTCAATGCTGAAGTGTATACAGGTACAGCGCAATGGGCCTTGGCAGCTGCTGATGCAGAAGAGATTATCAATACCGGTCCTTATAGTTTAAACCCAACTTATCAAGGTAATTTTGCTATTAATAATGCAGGATCTGCTGAAAATATATTTGTTTATCCTTATGACAAGGTGTTTGCAGGGGGCTTTAACTGGGTGATGATGACCTTGCACATTGCCAGTCAGGCAACTTTCAACCTTACCCAACAGCCATGGAATGGATATCAGACTGTGGAAGAGTTTTATAATTCCTATGTTGATCCTGTCCAAAATCCTGGAGTTCAAGGACCTGTTTGGAAGGGTCTTGCCTTGGAACAGTCAGTAGGTACAGTTGATGGAAGGTTAAGTAATTTCTTGGTTGGTCCTCAATTTAGATCTGATGGATCAAGATTGGAAGATCCGGGAGTGGAAACAAATGATCCTGATGGTTTACCAATTACCTTTATGCCTTTCCTAAATGAGATCTCTCCAGGAGGTTTGAGACAAGCAGGTGCCAGAATTGCAAAATACGAGTTTGAAATGGGTGGTACTAACAACATGAGCAATGACTTTGTTGTCTTTAGGCTGTCTGATGCCATTCTTTCCTTGGCTGAAGCTAGATTTAGACTTGGACAGACAGCAGAAGCACTTGCTTTGGTCAATCAAATCAGGGAAAGGGCAGGTAATCTCGAACCATTTACTACACTTACTGAACAAAACCTTTTTGAGGAAAGAGGAAGAGAGATGTATGTGGAAATGACAAGAAGACAGGATCTGATCAGATTCAAGAAGTATGGTGAAGCTTGGTGGCCATTCCAGGGAATGAACCGTCCAAAGAGAGTTCATGCTCCAGGTAGCCATTGGGAATTGTTCCCTATTCCTGAACCACAGCTTTTGGCCAATCCTAACTTGAGTCAAAACCCAGGTTATAATTAAAAAAATAAATTCCAGAAATTCTGAGCAAGCTGAGATGTTTATTTCAGCTTGCTTTTTTATTTCCAGATCTTAATCACAAGAGAAAAATCACAAGAGAGATTGAAGAATTAATGGAAAATCATTTACTTGGCCTTAATTCTATAAACACCCAGATCCAAATGAATTTGAATTATAAGAATCAACGTAGGTCATTATATAGACTGCTCAAAAATAATATTTCGATAGTTTTCATCACAGGTTGGCTGATCAGTATTCAAGCTTGTGACAGCTCTTCGTTCAGGTTTGGGGAAGACAAGATTAGTCAAACAGACAGCTTGTTCTTTGGTATTCATTTGGGTATGGCCCAAAAAGATTTCTTTGACCATTGTACGGAACTCAATAAGCAACAGATGATTACCCAAGGGCCGGGCGGAAATACCAATGTCGAACACAGGATCAAGAACGAGTTTGACAATGAAGTCAGTATGCGCTTTTTCCCTACTTTTATTGACAATAAAATCTTTGAAATGCCTGTAACTTATTCATACATCGCTTGGGCGCCCTGGAACAAGCAGTATTGGGCGGATAGCCTTTTGGGAAAAGTATTGGTAAAATACAAGGAATGGTATGGAGATGATTTTAAATTACTCAATCATCCCACACAGGGAAAAGTTTACTACAAAATAGACGGAAAAAGAAGGATCAACCTTTTTATCAAAGATGAACAATTTGTCCAAGCAGTATTTACTGATTTAAAAGTAGAAAAAAGACTGAAGGAGGAATTTGAAGAAAGCCTTAAAAAAGAAGGGGAACCGGTAGATTGAGGTAGGAAGGCTTTGGCAAAAAAAACCTCTGAATTTTCAGCGGTTTTAAGAGTAGCTTCGACAAGAATCCCTGCCTGCCGGCAGGCCATAGCCGTCAGGCTAAGCACATAAACTGTTGATTTAA
>NZ_JABFHF010000026.1 GCF_015476655.1 Aquiflexum lacus | reverse complement strand
ACTCTCCATTGTATAGTTTGTTGTGCCTTCATTTAAGAAGGCTTGTTTCCTGCCCCGTTCTTGTTCCATTCTTTATCCTCCGGCCTTCACCCTAAAGCTCCGACCGGATTCTCATTCGTTTCGTCTTCAACATTTCAATGAACTTTTGACCGGGCTTTCCCGGTCATCGTCGACTCGCGCCGTTATATTATTCTTTTCTACCCGTAAAACAGGAGTGCAAAGGTAAGAAATAATTTCTACAAAAGAAGAAATTATCTTAAAAAAATAAAATCCCTTGTAACACTTTATGATCTATCCCCCTTTTGGGATTGCAAAGATGCCAAGCCTTTTTTAAAAGACAAAGAACTATCAAAAATAAATTTCCCTATATGATTTATGTCACTGATAACCAACCCTACAAAATTAAAAAATGCCACCCGAGCTTAAAACGGGTGGCATTCTTTTCCTTTATCTCGGATAATAATCTAAAAAGGAACCAATGTGATATTTCGCCAATACACCTTAATTCCTCCGCCATCATGAATCTGAAGCAAAATGCCACCTTTTCCTTTTCCGATTTTCTCATCAGAAAAATCCACCATTTCAACTCCATTAAGATAAGATACAACTCTATCCCCATTCACCACAATTCTCATCTTATTCCAATCACCATATTTTAAGACACTGTCTTTTTCTTTATCAGGTTTAATCAACCAACCCCTGCCATATGATTCATAGATGCCGCCTGTATCATGGCCAGGAGGAGCTACCTCAACCTGCCAACCTGAAACTTTTGTACCATCTACTGTAGACCTAATAAAAACACCACTGTTACCATCTGCCTCTTGCTTGAATTCAAGATTCAATTCAAAATCTTTATAAGCTTTCTTGGTACCTAAGTAACCATATTCCTTGTCAGGTCCACTTTCAGAAATTAATAGACCATCTTCAACATACCATTTTTCAGTACCATAAATAATCCATCCAGAAAGATCTTTACCATTGAATAAAGATATCTCCTTTTTGCCCTGAAAGGCAAAAGCTAATAATACAATAGCCGCCGACAAGGCGACAATATTTATTTTTTTCATAGGGGTCTTATTTTTATGTTTTTAAACCAAGCTTCACTGCCATGGTCCTGTAAAGAAATCAATCCTCTTTTTGATTTGGCATAATCAGGGAAATCATCCCATTTACCACTGTTTCTTCTTTCTGTCCAATCCTCAGAATAAGGAATGAATTCCAAGGTCTTTTTGCCGTTTAACCAATAACTGGCTCCATTTTGGGAAAATACAATCCTTGACACATTCCATTCGCCCGCAGCTTTGACCACGCCTTCAATATCACCCGGATACATTGCATAATCAGATGCCAAAGACTGCCAATCTTCCAAAGGATGCTCAAATCCCAATTGATCTATAACCTGATATTCCGGTCCTGTTTCATAAGGAGCGGCATATTTAGGGTCTTCAACCACGTGATAAAAAACACCACTATTCCCACCTGAACCAATTTTCCAAGTGAATTCCATTTCAAACTCTTCAAAATCCAATGGTGCAAAGACGATATCACCTCCTATATCTCCCCCTAATCCTAATGCCTTAAGAGAACCATCCTCTACAATCCAACCTTCAGGGAATTCTTCTCCATTAAATGCTCTCCATCCATCAGGATCGACACCATCAAAAAGAAGCATCCAGCCAACTGATTTTTCTTCTTCAGTCAAGGTATTATCAGCAACTACCACTACTTCTACCTCTTCATCTGTGGTTGTTTCATTCTTTTCACTGCTACACGCATTGAAGAACCATGTCATAACTATCAATCCAATTATCTTATTTTTCATTTTCTAGGTTATATTAATTTCATATTTACAGGATCCCAATTGATGAATTTGTTCTGAAAATAACTGTCGTTACATAATAAAGCCGGGGCTGAAGCCCTAAAACCAAAAACAGGATCCTCAGCAACTGTTCCTCCAGTTCTAATGGCATGAAACCAATTTCCAAAATGGTCATAATGGGCCCCTTTCCACGACCTTTCAGCTGTATAAACCTGTTCTCGTGGCGGCAATATCTTAGCTCTTGTTTCTGTTTCCCCTCTCAGCCTGGCTTGTTCCTGTAAAAAAGGATCATCACTCATGGCGGTGGAATTCATTTTCACAACCACCTCTTCCCATTTCACATCCATTGAGCCTTTGGTACCCACTATCCTTAGATAAGTGGTCCCACTTGTTCCATCTACGAAATTACACCGGAGAGACAAATTAAATCCAGCATGTTGGTCTGTTTCAGGATAATCAAATGTACCCAACAACACATCCGGTACTTCTCTACCGTCTTTCCAATACCTCAAGCCTCCCATTGCAGATACTTTATTTGGGCCATAGGAATCTGTAATAAAATGTAAACTTGAAAAAAGGTGTACAAAAAGATCACCTGACATCCCTGTCCCATAATCAAGATAGTTTCTCCACCTGAAAAACCGCAATGGATCCCAATCCCTACTTTTGGTATTGGATATATACCTTTTCCAATCCACCGTTTGCTCATTGCCGTCTTTGGGCACGTTATATTGCCATGCTCCTTCAGGAGACATTCTGGCCCAAAAACCTTCAGCATATACCAGATCACCAATGACACCTGCTGCCAATAGCTCCTTGGCTTTTTCATTTCCCAATGAGGACACACCTTGACTGCCCACCACCATTACCTTATTGGATTTTTTCCAGGCATTGATTACATCCATACCTTCTTTAACCGAATGGATCATGGGCTTTTCGCAGTAAACGTGTTTACCTGCATTCATAGCATCTATGCTGATTTGCTTATGCCAATGGTCGGGAGTGGCAATAATCACCGCATCCACATCCTTTCGTTTCAGAATTTCTTTATGGTCTTGGGTTACAAAAAGATGATCCCCCCATTTTTGCCTGGCAGATTCTAATCTTCCCTGATACAAATCACAGACGGCAACCAGTTCCACATTGGGATGCCTTAAGGCCGTATTAGTATCTTCAGTCCCCATAATTCCTGCACCGATGAGGGCAAGGCGCAGTGTCGAATTATTCTCACTATCAAAAATCTGGGGTCTGTCAAGAAATTCTTTTGCAATGGATTCATTGGTAAAAACTATTGGACTCAGAGCAGCAACTGCTCCTGTTGCTCCCAGTTTTTTAAGGAAGTTCCTTCTTTGTTGCTTCATGATTTTGGGGATGTTGTTAATTTAAGGAGCAGAAAAGTTAATTAAAAAATTTAAAAAAGTTCTTTAGTATGTTTGATAATTTTACAAACGGTGGATTTTGTATGGATAAAAAATCACTGGTCAAAAAAGTCTAAATACCTTTTAAATAATAACAATCTACTGCCATACCATGAAAACATTTCCCCATCTACCAAAAGGATCTTGGACTGAGGCATAAGTGAAGCAAACTCATTTAAGTGCTTTTGCTTGAATGGATAAGGTTCGGAACTCAACAACAAATATTCAGGTGCCAAAGCCTTGAGTTCCGCTAGGGAAAACTCGGGGTAGCGGTCTTTTGCCATCATATTGACAAAACCCGCTCTTAATAGCATTTCTTCAATAAAGGTGTTTTTACCGGCAGCCATCAAAGGGTCATACCAAATCAGGTAAACTGCAGTTGCTTTTCTTTTGGGTACAAAATCCAAACCGCTTCTGATCTTTTGTACCAAAACTTCGGCCTTTTTCATTGTACCGGTAACCTGCCCTATTCCAAGCATCATCTGAAAGGCGTCTTCCAAGGTATAAATATCACTCATCCATACCGGATATTTTTCAGACAATTTATCTATCCCTTCCTTGTAGTTTTCTTCCTTATTCCCAATGATCAAATCTGGCTTCAGCGAATCTATCTTATCAAAATGAAAGCTTTTTGTGCCTCCTATAATTGTCTTCTCTTTTTTTAGCCCCTTGGGATGGACACAAAACTTGGTCACACCGACCAAACTATGCTTTAAACCCAAATCCACCAAAAGCTCCGTCTGCGATGGAACCAAAGATACAATCCTTTTTGGGGGAAAGGGAAGAAAAATTGTTCGCTGAAGTTGATCTTTAAAATTCATAGGCAACCGTCCATGGGAAAGAGTCCACACAGGTCGCCCAATGTGGACTGAAGTCTATGGACTTATTTTATATACCTAAAATCATACTTAAGATCCAATTCACACAAAAACTGATACATCAGCAAAATGACATTTTCGATGTCTTCTTTGCTTGCTGTTTCTACGGTCGTGTGCATGTATTTCAATGGAAGGGAAATCAAAGCCGAAGGTACCCCTTCATTGGAATAAGCAAAAGCATCCGTATCCGTTCCTGTACTTCTCGACGCAGCGGCCCTTTGGAATGGAATGTCATTTTTCTTGGCGGTGCCAATGATCAGATCGAGTAATTTTTTGTGAACTGCTGCACCGTAAGTCAAGACCGGCCCTTTGCCTGCAATCTGTTCTCCACTTGTTACCTTATTGTACATGGGTGCTGTGGTGTCATGGCACACATCTGTAATGATAGCGACATGCGGTTTTATTTTTGCGGCAATCATTTCCGCTCCTCTGAGTCCAATCTCCTCCTGTACCGCATTGACAATATAAAGTCCGAAAGGTAGTTTAACTTTGGAATCATGAATTTTTTTGGCCACTTGGGCAATCATGTAGCCGCCTATCCGATTGTCAAGTGCTCTTCCCGAATAGAATTTTTCATTCAATTCATGTAATTCATCTTTAAAGGTGATCACGCAGCCGACATGGATTCCCATTTTTTCCACTTCTTCTTTTGTTCTTGCACCTACATCGATGAAGATATTATCCAAAGTGGGAGCTTCTTCTTTTCCTTCCTTCCTTGTATGGATAGCAGGCCAACCAAAAACTCCAGGAATCACAGCATCATCAGTATGGATATTCACGCGCATCGAAGGGGCAATCATGTGGTCTGAACCACCGTTGCGACGGACATAGATGTATCCATCAGCATTGATAAAGTTGACAAACCAACTGATTTCGTCGGCATGTGCTTCAATCACAACCTTAAACGCTGCATCAGGATTGATTACCCCTACTACAGTTCCGTAATTGTCGGTGAAGTATGTGTCCACAAAAGGCTTGATATATTCCAACCATATTTTTTGCCCTGAAGCTTCAAAGCCAGTTGGTGAGGCATTGTTGAGGTATTTGTAGAGAAAGTTATTGGATGGAGTCATAATGGTGATGGGTGGATTAGTGATTAGTTAATTAACAATTTTACTACAGCGGAATATTCCCATGCTTCTTCCTTGGGAGTTTATCTACTTTATTTTCTAGCATTTTATAGCCTCTTATTAATTTCTCTCTGGTTTCAGAAGGTATGATGACCTCATCGATAAAGCCCCTATGGGCTGCACGGTAGGGATTGGCGAATTTTGCGGTATAATCATCTATCTTTTCTTGCAATTTCCCTTCAGGGTCTTCTGATTCCGCAATTTCTCTTTTAAAGATAATTTCCGATGCACCTTTAGCCCCCATTACCGCGATTTCAGCTGTGGGCCATGCAAAATTCAGGTCTGCACCGATGTGCTTCGAATTCATCACATCGTATGCGCCTCCGTAAGCTTTTCTGGTTATAACGGTAATTCTTGGGACAGTAGCCTCAGAAAATGCATACAATAATTTGGCGCCGTTGGTAATAATCCCATTCCATTCCTGATCTGTACCTGGCAAAAATCCGGGAACATCTACCAAAACCAAAAGTGGTACATTAAATGAATCACAAAATCTTACAAACCTTGCTGCTTTTATAGAAGCATGATTATCCAAAACGCCAGCCAGAGATTGTGGTTGATTACCCACAATCCCAATACTTCGACCCGCTAACCTTGCGAAACCAACAACAATATTTTCTGCATAATTTTTATGAACTTCCAAAAATGACCCTTCATCACATATCCCTTCAACCACATCACGGATATCATAGGGATGGTTTGGATTGTCAGGAATAATAGTATCCAAAACTTGCCTTGCCTCATCCTCTTTTAACTCATAAGCATAAACAGGAGCCGTATCCTCACAGTTTTGAGGCATATAGCTGAGTAACTTTTTGATATGTTGGATACAGGCCAATTCATTGGCACAGGCAAAATGTGTCACTCCACTTTTAGTACTATGGGTACTAGCGCCGCCCAACTCTTCTGCAGTGACATTTTCCTGAGTCACAGTTTTAACCACATTCGGACCTGTCACAAACATATATGAGGTGTTTTCAACCATCAATATAAAATCAGTTATGGCAGGTGAATAAACAGCTCCTCCTGCGCATGGCCCCATGATGGCAGAAATCTGAGGGATTACCCCTGATGCTAAAGTGTTTCTATAAAATATATCTGCATACCCCCCCAAAGAAACCACCCCTTCTTGAATCCTGGCACCACCTGAATCATTCAAGCCTATTACCGGCGCACCATTTTTCATGGCCATATCCATGATTTTGCAGATTTTTTCTGCATGGGTTTCCGAAAGAGAACCGCCAAAAACTGTGAAATCCTGGGAATACACATAGACCAACCGCCCATTGATTTCCCCATAACCGGTAACTACACCATCACCAAGGTAATGCTCTTTGTCAAGTCCAAAATCCTTGGCCCTGTGCATGACAAATTTGTCTATTTCCTGAAATGAGCCTTCATCTAGAAGCAAATGGATTCTTTCCCTTGCGGTTAATTTTCCTTTTTTATGCTGCCCTTCAATCCTTTTTTCCCCTCCACCAAGCAATGCTTCTTCATTTTTTTTCTTCAACAATTCAAATTTGTCTTTATTACTTGGAAGTGTATAAACACCTTTAATTTCACTTTCCATTTCCATTAGCTTTTAGGTTTAATCCTATCAAATATAAGTAAGGACAATAAAGGGAGAAAATAATTCTTGACCAACCTAAGTGCGATCAATTTCAAAACATAATAATTTGTCCAAACAATGGTTTTAAGATAAACTTTCTATATTCGCACAACCAAAATTAAGGCGGGATGAATCCGACTAAGGCAGCGATAATAGACATGGGTACCAACACATTCCATTTGTTGTTGGTTGAACTGTATGGGGATAAATACAATACTATTTATAAAGAAAAAATTCCTGTAAAAATCGGGCAGGGAGGGATTAGTCAAAATAATATCCATCCTGATGCAGTCAAAAGAGCATTTCATACTTTGAAACACTTTAGAAGTATGATTGATGGGGAAGGGATCCAGAATATTTTTGCTTTTGCCACCAGTGCTGTACGGAATGCCCAAAATGGAAGTGAGTTTGTAAAACAAATAAAAGAACTTTTTCAAATCGAAGTCAATGTCATAGACGGTATACAAGAAGCACAGATGATCTATGAAGGTATTAGATTCAGTGGTTCTTTAAATGGGGAGACCTATCTGATGATGGACATAGGTGGCGGATCTGTTGAATTTATTATTGGCAACTCAGTTGAAGCTTTCTGGAGACAAAGCTTTGAAATAGGGGGACAGAGATTGCTTGATTTATTCCATTATCACGATCCAATACTTCCGGAAGAAGTTGAAAACCTTACTTTTTACCTTAAAGAAAAATTATTTGACTTGGAAGAAGCTATTCTGAAGTTCAACCCAAAAGGTCTTGTTGGTGCCTCTGGAACTTTCGATACATTAACAGACATGTATTTCGCTTCTCTTCAGCAAATAAAATCAAAAAACCAGCAGGTTTTTCACCTTCCAAGAGCAGAATTTGAAATAATCGCAGAAAAGCTTTTGACACTCAACAAAGAAGAACGTCTTAATATTCAGGGAATGATTCCTATGCGGGTGGATATGATTGTAGTAGCTTCCTGCTTGATAACATATATTTTGAAGCTGGTTCCGGTTTCTATTTTGGTTTGTTCCAATTTCGCATTAAAAGAAGGAGCTATTGCGCAGTTAATGAACAAGCATTCAATGGCAACTGTTGTCAGTCAATAATGGATTCTCCATTTTAATGAAATCATTACATGAATTATTGATGTATGGTATTCCAATATTCCGATCTGTTTAATTTCACCAAAAGCATATTTCTCAAGATGGGTTGTCCTGAAAAAGATGCTTCTTTAGCCACAGATGTTTTACTTTCTGCTGACCTCAGGGGTGTAGATTCTCACGGAGTCGCAAGGCTTTCGGGCTATGTCAGACTTTGGGAAAAGGGAAGGATCAATGCAAAGCCCAACATCAAAGTTGTCTATGAAACCCCAAGCACAGCTGTAGTTGATGGTGATGGTGGATTAGGTCTCGTAGTTGCTCCGTTTGCCATGCAAGTAGCCATCAATAAAGCAAAAATCGCAGGTACCGGATGGGTTTCGGTAAAAAACTCCAATCATTATGGTATTGCAGGCTATCATGCGATGATGGCATTGGAACATGACATGATCGGAATTTCCCTGACCAACGCCAGCCCACTGGTAAGTCCGACTTTTTCGAAAGAAAGAATGTTGGGAACAAATCCAATTTCAGTGGCGATCCCGGCGAATAAACAACCTCCTTTTATAGCTGATATGGCCACTACCACGGCCGCCAATGGTAAATTAGAAATCTTACAAAGAAAAGAACTGGATGCCCCTCTGGGCTGGGTACAGGACAAAGACGGCAATCAGACCACCGATGCCAACGGAGTCAAAAAAGGAGGCGCATTATTACCGCTTGGAGGGGACAGAGAGCATGGTTCTCATAAAGGTTATGCTTTGGGTGCCATTGTAGATATTTTTTCTGCTGTATTATCCGGGGCGAATTATGGGCCTTGGGTCCCACCTTTTGTGGCATTTTTGGAACCAGACCCCAATCCTGTTGGGGAAGGGATCGGCCATTTTTTAGGTGCCATGCGGGTTGATGCCTTTAGACCGGCAGATGAGTTCAAATCTAATATGGATAATTGGATCGGAAGGTTCAGAAATGCGAAGCCCGTAGAAGGTCAGGAGAAAGTTTTGATTCCAGGAGATCCGGAAAGAGAATTAGAAACTGCTCGAAAAAAAGACGGCATCCCTATTATCAAGCCTGTTGTTGATGATTTGAAGTCCTTGGGAGAAAAATTAGGTGTGAAATTCATTTCATAACCTCAATACTGGTAAGTTCGGGACTACCTCCCCGGTCACCACATCCTGCGGCAACATAATATTTCCCAGCAATGGGAACCACCTGCATACCATGCCTTCCCCTTTCCAGTCTGTTGAGCATTGACCAACCTTTACCATGCTCAAAATACTCAACTTCATTGTGTGCAGGCACCTGATTGGAACTTTCCCCTCCCACTACAATAAAACCTTTTTTATAATTTACAGTGGAATTACCGGCCCTTTGGGTAGGAAGGTTTTGATCCTCTGATAGTGTCTCCCACTTATTATCTTTAAAATCATACACATCTACTTCTCCATAAGTCAACTCAAACCCATATCCTTCTTTAGCAAACGACTTTCTGCCCCCGACAGCATATAATTTGCCATCAACAACCACAGCCTGAAAATGATCCCTGACCCTTGGCATATCCGGTAGAGTTGTCCATTTTCCAGTTTTGGGATCATATTCATCCAGATAATCCCTGTTATCCGCCCAATGGCCATCCTCAATTCCACCAACAATGTAAAACTTGTCTTGATGGACAACTACACCTGCTGAGCCTCTTCTTCTATTCTCCGGGATTTCATGCCCTTTGGTCCATTTGTCGGAAGATGGTTCATATATATAAACATGCGAAACCGGGGTTTCGTGAGGATACCCCCCTGTAAATGCACCGATTACATAAATTTTATCCCCATAGGGAACTGCTTGAAAATGGTGCATTTCCAACGGCGCCATTGATTTTTTCTCCCATGTATTGGAATTCGGGTCATACACCTCCACAGGTTTCATACCCCTGCCACCCAAAAGATACAATCTATCACCAAATGCCGCAGTGGCACATTCATGTCTTTCTGTACAGGAATTCTTAGGGTTTAAGGTAGACCATGCCTGACCGAGCATGCTAAAGCTTACCAAAAGTGCAGGTATAATAGTGAGTAACTTTTTCATAAGGTTGAGGTGTAAGGTGGAAACAATTATCAATTTATTCATTTTTGGCTGCAAAGCAGTAATATCAGCCGAATGATTGTTTTAAAAATCAGCCCCGAAATATAACCTACCATTGGTCAAATGAAATTTGTTCAGGTTTGACCTTTTTGTAAATTGAGGGATTAATTAAAGCAAACCTAATCTTTCCCTTTCTATGAAGACCCAAAATTTCAACCGCCGTCAGTTTTTAAAAGGCAGCAGTGCCGCATTGGCTTTGGCCAGTATGGGCATGATGAGTATGGATTTTATTGACAATGAAGAGCCATTAAAAGTTGCACTCATAGGATCTGGGTGGTATGGAAAAAGTGACCTTTTCAGGTTGATTCAGATTGCAAATGTTGATGTTGTCGCTTTGTGCGATGTTGACAGCAACATGCTCAAAGAAGCAGGAGACCTCGTAGCCAAGAGGCAAAAATCCGGGAAAGTACCAAAGCTCTATAAAGATTACCGGGAACTACTTAAAAATCATAAACTGGATATTACTGTTATCGGCACTCCTGATCATTGGCATGCCTTGCAGGCAATAGCTGCGCTAAAAGCTGGTTCACATTTGTACTTGCAAAAACCTATTTCTGTAGATGTGATTGAAGGGGAAGCGATAGTTGCCGCAGCCAGAAAGTACAATAAAATGGTCCAAGTTGGGGTACAGCGAAGGAGTACGCCGCACATTATAAAAGCAAAAAATGAAATAATTGACAGTGGTAAAATTGGTAAGGTTTCACATGCGGAAGTTTGCTGTTATTACCACATGCGTTTGAATGCCAATCCTCCAACCGAACCTGTACCATCACATATAGATTATGACATGTGGACAGGCCCTGCACCTTACCGTGAATACGATGGCATACTTCATGGCCGATGGAGGTCCTTTATGCAATATGGAAACGGAATCCCCGGTGACATGTGCGTCCATATGTTAGATACAGTAAGATGGATTTTAGGCTTGGGCTGGCCAAAAAAAATAACGGCAACAGGCGGGATTTATGTTCAAAAAGAAAGTAAAGCTAATATTGCTGACACGCAAACCGCCATTTATGAGTTTGATGAATTGAACGTAGTCTGGCAACATCGGACATGGGGAAACCCGGTTGATCCAGAATATCCCTGGGCTTTCAAAATTTATGGGGAGAATGGTGTATTGGCAGGCAGTACGATGAAAGCTGAATATTTCCCATATCCAAAAGGGGAAAAGATTGAATTTGATGTTTTGTATGAAAGAGAAAAATATCCGGAAGATCTGACTGAATCACGAATTGAACTTCATGCAGCTTCAGCCACAAGAGGACAATTCCAAAATCTCCTCGATTCTATGGAATCCGGTGAGCTTCCAGTTGCTGATGTACTTGAAGGACATATTTCTTCAGCATCTTGCATTTTGGCAAACATGTCTATGGAATTGGGGAGACCTTTGGTCTATGATCCTGAGAAAATGATTGTAGTCGATGACCCGGAAGCTACCCAAAAGCTACGAAGACCATATCGAACGCCGTACCAGCATCCTGAACCTGACAATGTCTGAATTTATAACCCGGAAAATTTTCGGGGATTTTTTTGATTTCTTGTAGCGTTTTTGAAAATAGTTGCGTCTAGACAATTGAATAAACTAAACCAACTATTTATGAATATCAGAAAAATTAAATTGAATTGGGTAAAGGCATTAGGTATAATCCTTTCCATTTCTTCATTATTACTAATAACGGCTTGCTTTGACGATGATGAAGGTCAGCCTATTCCGCCATCAGCGTTTCTTTCCATTTATCACGCTTCACCGGATGCACCTAGCTTGGACATTTACACCGAAGCAGCCAGAATCAACAGCAATCCACTGGAATACAGTACTTCTTTCCCATATAGCCCTTTCTATATAGGTGACAGAAAACTAAAATTCAACCCTCACAATGCGGTCAATAGTATTTTGGAAACTGAATTCACTTTGGCACAAGACAAGGTCTATTCTATGTTTTTGGTGAATAAAGTGGCAGAGATTGATGCTATAAAAGTTGAGGATATTTGGGAAGAGCCTGACAGTGAGAATGCTCAGATAAGGTTGGCACATCTATCCCCAGATACCGAAGACATTATAGTCCAGATCAATGAAGAATTATTGCCGTTCGGTGAAAAAAATGAGTATTTAGAGATCACTGATTTTGAGAGCATGGAAAAAGGTACAATAAAAGTTACTTTGAAATCAAAAGCATCAGGAGAAACACTATTGACAGTCAGTGAAATTGAAATCAGGGGCAATCGGGTATATACCTTGGTGGTGAGAGGTTTTTCAAATCCAGCCAATGGAACCAATAACCTTAGCCTTCAACTGCTGACCAACTACATCAGACAATAAAAATATCATCTCGTTTTTTGTGGTTTCCCCGGGGGAGTGATCCTCTGGGATTTTTTTTATCCAAAAAGGTCTGAACTCAGATACCTATCTCCCCTATCGCAAGTAATACATACAATCAGACCAGATTCAAGCTTTTCAGATAGCTTTAGGGCAGCATACAATGCCCCTCCACTACTCATTCCAGCAAGAATACCTTCTTCTTTAGCCATTCTACGGGTCATTTTGGTAGCATCATCCTGACTGACATCTATCACTTGGTCAACCCTTGAGGGGTCAAAAATTTTAGGTAAAAATTCAGGGGACCACCTTCTGATACCAGGAATGCTTGATCCGTCAGTAGGTTGAGTTCCAACAATCTGAACTGATTCATTTCTTTCTTTCAAATATTTCGAGACTCCCATGATAGTACCTGTAGTGCCCATAGCAGACACAAAATGTGTAACTTCCCCACTCGTATCACGCCAAATTTCAGGACCAGTGCTGTAATAATGGGCCATATAGTTATCTACATTGGCAAACTGATCCAACATGAAATATCCTTTATTTTCCTTCATTTCTTGTGCAAGTGTCCTTGAATATTCAATGGTTTTTTCCGCAGGAGTCAATATTACCTTTGCCCCATAAGCTTCCATTGACAATACCCTTTCTTTGGTGGAATTGTCCGGCATTATCAAAGTCATGTTTAGACCAAGGACATTGGCAACCATAGCCAATGCAATTCCTGTATTACCACTGGTCGCTTCTACCAATTTATCTCCAGGTTTAATATCTCCTCTATTCAAGGCACTTTTGATCATATTGTAGGCTGCCCTGTCTTTTACCGAACCCCCGGGATTTTGTCCTTCCAGTTTACAAAAAATCTTGACCTGTGGATTGATCGGGATATGCTTGAGTTCCACTAAAGGTGTATTTCCTATCAAATCAACAAGTTTCATCCTTCACTTTTTATAATATAAGTATCCGTTTCATCGGAACTTGGATTGTACATCTTGGCCTGATAATAAATCTTGCTATTTGGAGGAACACTTTTGGTAATCCAAACATTTCCACCAATGATAGAATGGTGCCCGATCACTGTATCTCCTCCTAAAATAGTGGCTCCAGCATAAATGACTACATAATCTTCAATCGTTGGATGACGTTTTTTATCAGCATCTTCCTTATCTACACTCAAAGCACCTAAAGTGACACCTTGATAGATTTTTACACAATCGCCTATTACTGTAGTTTCTCCGATGACAATTCCTGTAGCATGGTCAATACAAAATCTCTCTCCAATAATTGCTCCGGGATGAATATCCACTCCGGTTCTGCTATGGGAATATTCAGTGATCATTCGTGGTATTAGGGTTACACCAAGGGCATGAAGGGCATGGGCAATCCTATAAGCAGCTACTGCATAAAAACCGGGATAGCATCTGATGATTTCTGTTTTTGACTTAGCAGCTGGATCACCATCAAAAATAGCCTGAACATCCTGATGCAATAAATCATATACTCTTTCAAGGCCATCAAAAAAAGTATTGGCAATCTCAACCCCATCACCCGAATAAAGATGTTTATTTCGGATAAGGATTCTGGAAAGTTTATGCTTGAGTTCTTCAATTTTTTCTACTATCTGATCTTCCTCCTTCAGTAACTCCAGTGCAAAATCAGGAAAGAGCAATCCTAGAATGTTTTCAAAAAATGTATGCACCATTTTGGGCGACGGACATTCCGGACATGCCTTGTGGGATTTATTGAGTTTCTTGGCGAAAGTGGACATATTTTTTGAAGTAGTTATTAAAGCATAAAGCCAAAACGGATAATCAATGGCGAATTATAAGGAGAACGAATGTTGTCATGCATCAGATTATAGAGAATTGTAAAATTAGCCCCTCCTCTCTCACCAAATGGCGTAAAATAACCACCTCCTACCAATAAACCCGGAACCCAGCCTCGTTCAAATCTATCTGTTATCCGATTGTACAGATCCAGATTTAATCTTTCATATTCTGCATGGGCAAAAACATTTGGGAAAATATTGTAACGGGAGAAAATTCTTCCGCCGTATACACTGTTATTTCCACCAATAAATCTTCTATCATTAAAATATTGATAGGTAGCTCCGACTCCCGTAGAAAATCGATTGGTAACCATAACACCTGCTAAAGGTGAAACATCAATGAAAGTGATGGTTCCAAATGACATGGCAAAATTTCCACCAAAATACATCCTGTCTTTTAAGGGCGGCCGCATTTCCTCGTCGATGTACCTTTGGGCTTTTGCGGAAACAGCAACAAAAAAAAGAATCAAAATCAATAACGGTAATAATATTCTAGTCTTCAATGACAACATACAAATCTTCAGTTTTCCGCTTCATCAAATACCTTTCACGAGCAAACTTTTCCAAGAGTTCATTATTACTCATCAATTCCTCTCTATCTGCTTGTATTTTGTCCTTCCTTTCCAAGTAAAACTCCTTCTGTCTTTCCAATTCTTTCAATTTTGAATTGAGTTTGTATTGCGTTAATATGTCATTGGAATCTATGAACACCATCCAAACAACAAAAAAGAGGGTGAAAACGAAATAGAAATTCTTAGTGTATTTCAGGTATTTTCCCATTTCAATAAAGATTGATATAAACAAAGATAGAAAATGGTAATAAAATATTCCATTTAATGTGAATTATATAACTTTTGAAAATGGGATATGGTATAATTCATATCAAATTCTCGCTTAAAATCACCCACACTTTAAAGTTAAGTAAAATCCAATCATCCATTCAGATTTCTCTTTGTCCTTAATTCTAATAAAATAAACATAGCTTTTTTTATATTGTTGGACTAATCAATTAAACACATGCATAAAAAACTACATTTTATAAGTTCCTGGCTATTCGCATTGACTTTTGGCCTTCAAATCTCACAAGCGGATGCCCAACAGATTAAGGCAAGTTCTTCCAAAGATATGCAGGAGGCTGTCAAAAAGCATCAAGAAATGCTAGCTAACTCCCCATACAAAAACTACCCAGCAAGATTAGTTGGCCCTACCAATATGAGCGGCAGGGTGGTGGATATAGAGGTAACCAATGACTTCAAAACCTACTATATTGCAGCCGCATCAGGTGGAGTTTGGAAGACTCAGGACAATGGTCAGTCATTTACCCCGATATTTGACCATCAAGGTTCCCTTGGGATTGGAGATATGGCCATTGCCCCTTCAGACAATAATGTCATTTGGGTGGGAACAGGAGAAAATAATTCAAGCAGATCGACCTATGCCGGTTCAGGCATTTATAAGTCAATAAATGGAGGTGAGACTTGGGATTTTATGGGATTGCCACATTCTCAGCATATCGGACAGATTCAGATCCATCCTACCAATCCAAATATTGTTTGGGTAGGTTCTATGGGTGCCCTTTATTCCAAAAATGAGGAGCGCGGTCTTTACAAAACCATTGATGGTGGCAAAACATGGAAAAAAACGCTTTACATCAATGACAATACAGGTATCATAGATATCAAAATACATCCATCTAATCCGGATGTATTGTTGGCTGCATCTTGGGAGCGTTTCAGACAATCACATGATTTTATCGGAAATGGTAAAGGATCTGGTATTTGGAGATCTGAAGATGGTGGTGATACTTGGTTGAAAGTCGCAGAAGGGTTTCCTCAAGATGAGTTTGTAGGCAGAATAGGATTTGATTTTAGCCTTAGTAACCCCAATGTGGTCTATGCGCTGCATGATAACCAAAAGTCAGAAAGCAGGGAAGCTACCAGACAACCCCAAAGACCTGCAGAAGGTGATTTAACTTTCGAAAGTTTCAAAACTTTAACTTCTGCTGATATCCAAAATCTAGAAGATGACAAATTGAACAGATTTCTTAGAAGTAACCGATTCGCTACAAAATATGATGCCAAAAATGTTAAACGATTAATAAGTTTAGGGAGAATAACTCCACTTCAAATTGCACAATACAATGGCGACGGTCAAGACGCCAATGCTTCTCTTTTCAATAGCGCTGTTAGAGGTGCAGAAGTTTACCGATCTGAAGATGCGGGTAAATCGTGGCAAAAAGTAAATGAAACAAACCTTGAAAGGGTATATAATACTTATGGATACTACTTTGGTGAAGTGAGGGTAGGAACATCAAGTGAAGATGAAGTGTATATTTTAGGAGTACCCTTATTAGTATCCAGAGATGGTGGGAAAACCTTTGCCAGGACTGATACAGTTGGCAATGTACATTCTGACCATCAGTCGTTATGGATAAATCCAAATGATTCAAAACACCTGCTTTTAGGAACAGACGGAGGACTTTACAGTTCATATGGGAGCGGAGAAAGGTGGAGCCATTTGAATGACCAGTTGACTATCAGCCAGTTTTATTCAGTAATGGTAGATGAGAAAACTCCCTATAACATCTATGGTGGCATGCAGGACAATGGCGTCTGGTATGGTAGTTCTACCAATAAACCTTCAGACCAATGGTCTTCATTAATGGGAGGAGACGGAATGGTTGTAGCAGTAGATACACGGAGCAATGATATAGTCTATACGGGTTTTCAATTTGGAAATTACTTTAGAGTAAACACGAAAACCAATGAAAGAAAATCCGTAACACCATCCCATGACATAGGAAGAACTCCGAACAGGTGGAACTGGAGGACACCTGCTATTTTGAGTAAACACAACCAGGATGTTTTCTATATGGGTTCCCAGTATGTTTATAGAAGTCTTGACAGAGGGGATACTTGGGAGACTATTTCATCCGACTTGACCAAAAACCAGAAAAGCGGTAATGTGCCTTTTGCAACCCTATCTGTGATTGAGGAATCCCCATTTGAATTCGGGACCCTATATGCAGGTTCGGATGATGGAAATTTTTGGGTAACAAGAGACCATGGCACCAACTGGATTGACATCAGCAAAGGGCTTCCACAAAATCGTTGGATCAGTAGTATTACCCCTTCCCAACATCAGGAAGGATTGGTTTATGTTACTCTAACAGGCTATCGATTTGACGAATTCACACCCTTTGTTTATAAAAGTGCTGACTATGGAAAAACTTGGACATCAATCGCATCCAACCTTCCTTTAGAAGCTGTAAATATAATTAAAGAAGACCATACCAATCCGTCAATTCTTTTTATGGGAACGGACCAAGGGTTGTATATTTCAACTGATGCTGGAAAAAGTCATCAACTGATGCAAGGAAGCATTCCTAATGTGGCTATCTATGATCTGGCTATTCAAAAAAAGGCCAATGAATTGGTGGTTGCTACACATGGCCGGAGTGTTTTTGTAGTAGATCTAAAACCGCTTTACAAGGTTCTGAACACCTCAAAAGAAGTTATGGTCTTGAGTGTTTCTGAGATACGGTACAATCCTTGGAGAGCTGCAATGTCGGAGGGGATGGTCAACAAACCTACGCAGGGTATTCTTTTCTACACAAAAAATCAAGGCGAAGTTAACTTCGAAATCAAGAATGATAAAGATGAATCTATGAAATCATGGAGTCAAAATTTCTCAGCAGGTGTCAACAATACCAATTGGGAATATGGTAGTATGGGAAGAGGTAAGTACAAAATAATTGTAAAAAGCAATAGTGCTATTGATGAACTTGCCTTTGAAGTGAAATAGTGGATTAAGTTTTAGCCTTAATCAAAATATTCACATAAATAAAATATCTGCAGCATCAACTGCAGGTATTTTATTTTCAAAGGCAGTATTCTCTGTTTTTTTAAAAAAGTCTGAATCCAGCGGACAAAATAATTTGATTTTGTCTTTGGTCAGTTGGAAATGCAATAGTCGATCTTGAAATTTTACCTAGAGAGTTTTCATATTTTAAGTCCAGAATGACATTCCCAATATCCAGGCCTATTCCTGCTTGATAACCAATTGTAGAAGAATTATAATCAACCTCCAAAGGGACTTGTAGAGCATCCTCAATACTATAATCAATAAGAATAGAGGCTACTGGCCCTGCTTGCAATCTGAAAAAATCAGCGAATTTGAATCCAAACATAAAGGGAATATCTACCCGATTGAAATTTGCATCAATCGAAAGATCTACCCCGTTCGTTTGTTTTTGGATAAATGTCCCACCTGTATTGGTATATAAAAATTCTGGTTGGATAAAGATTGAGCTTCCGCCCATGCGTACAAAAAGACCTAAATGGTATCCAAGATTATTGTCTCCTGAAATAAATTCATCACCTGATACCGAAATATTGGCTTGAGATACTCCAAACTTAGGACCTATTGAGAAATCTTGGGCATTTGCTGTAAAGACAATTATGACCCCTAATAGACTCATTATGAAATTTTTCATCTGGGTTTATATATTTTCAAAGCCAAAGTAAGAATTTTGTTTTTGGAAGTCACGCGAAAACGAATAAAAAACTGAATCATTATTTATTTCAAACTGCTCTTTGAGCTACAAACTGATGGGTGATATCATACAACTCATGAAAATTCATAGGTTTAGGCAGAAGTCGATCAAAGGATACAGGGGTTATACTTCTAAAATAATCAATATCACCAGCTGTAAAACCAATAATAGGCAGTTTGTTGATTCTGTCATTTAGTTTGATTTCTGCAAGAAGTTCGATCCCGTCCATTTCAGGCATCATAATATCGGTAATTACAATATGAACATCATCTTCCATCATTAGGATAGACAAAGCTTCAACTCCATTCTCTGCAGTTAGGACTGTATGTTGCTCTTTCTCAAATAACTTTCTTAACACCAATCTATTAATGGCATCATCGTCGACAACAAGTATTTTCATATTATGGGGTGAAAATCACTCCGTCAATGTACAAAGATATTTTGTTAAAAAGCAAATTTATATATATAAAAAAAGGGCTTAAAAAGCCCTTTTCATTTAAATTAGTGAATTAATCACAATGATTACCCTCCTTCCTGAGGCTCGCCAAATACACCAAGGGTATCCAATAACACCAAAGCAATTACAATTGGACAAACCCACTTGATAAAGAAAATCCATGCAGCTCTATAAGGTCCTTTAAATTTAGGCGCTCCAAGGGACAATTCATTTGCAAAGTCAGAGATTTTCTTCGCCCAACCCGTATAAAGCGCAAGTAAAAAGCAAATCAAAACAACGGCGAAAGTACCAAAAAGGAAATCCATAATTGAGAAGAATCCCACCTGCTCATTACCGCCAAATTTAAGGGAAAGTGTAGAGAAGAAGTTCCCCTCAATTGATGAAAGTGCAGAAGGTATAGACAATAACATGGCACCAATACCAATCAACCAAGCAGCCTTTTTCCTACTCCACTTCCTTTCGTCTATAAAATAGGCCACGGGTACCTCTAACATCGAAATCGAAGAAGTCAAGGCGGCTACTAATAATAACAAGAAAAACAAAGCTCCAATAAAGTTCCCACCTGGCATGGCATCAAATACCATTGGCAAAACCTCAAAAACCAAAGCAGGCCCTCCTGCGGGATCTTTTCCTGGTAGTAATGCGAAAAGAGCGGGAAAAACCATCAATCCACCAAGCAACGCAACTGTGCTATCCATACCTGCGATCCAACCAGATGACTTTACTATGTTTCCACTTTTGGGCAGGTAAGATCCAAATGTGATCATCAATCCCCATCCTACAGACATGGAGAAAAAGGCTTGACCTAAAGCTGCTAAAAATACTTTACCATCAATTTTGGAAAAATCTGGTTTTAAATAATACTCAATACCTGCACTGGCGCCCTCAAGGGTAACTGCCCTACCTGCAATAAAGATAATGATGATAAATAAAACCGGCATCAGGAACTTAGCTGCCTTTTCAATGCCTCCTGAAACACCCCCCAAAACTACCCCAATTGTCATTAGAATAAATATGAAACAAAGGGGTATCACATACATTGGTGTTTGCTGGAAATCTTCAAAATCGATCGGAACATTGATCAATTCTGTGAAAATATAGCCAATCGTCCAACCTGCAATGACAGAGTAATAACTCAATACACAGAAACAGACAAGGATACACAGGACTCCGGCCATTTGCCAAAATCGGTTTCCACCTGTAGCTTTTATTGCTCCTATAGGATTTTTACCTGATATACGGCCCAAGGCTATTTCATTCAGCAAAAGAGGCAATCCTATCAATACTACGCAGATTGCATATACAAAAACGAATGCTCCACCGCCGTTTTCACCGGTCAGATAGGGGAATCTCCAAATGTTTCCCAAACCTACCGCTGAACCTGCAGCAGCCATTATAAAACCCAAACTGGAACCCCATTGGCCTCTACCTTGGGTATCTGAACTCATTGCCATACTTTATCTATTTGTTAATTTTAAATGAAAATTTAAGAATTAAGAATCGGCTAATTTAAGTTGTTTTGATAAAATACCAATTCCTTCTGTAAAACTTTTAGGAGAATATCCGAGCTCATTTTTTGCCTTTTCAATGATAAATCCAGTTTTGGGAGGCCGCTTTGCAGGCTGCGTAAAAAGGGTTGAATCCACTTCAGTGATCAATGACTTGTCCAGTCCAAAATAATCTGCTGTTTGAATAGCCATATCGTATGGTGTTAGGAAATCCTTACCTGATATGTTGAATATTCCAACAGCTCTTTTTTTCACAATCAGCGTACAACCCACTGCCAAATCTTCTGCCAAAGTTGGCGTCCGCCATTGATCATTTACCACCTTGATGTTCTTCCCTTCTTCCAATGACTTCTTTACCCAGAGAATGATGTTCGATCTGCTCATATCATTGGCTATCCCGTATACTAAAACTGTTCGGACTATTGCCCACTTGATTTTTGATTCCTTTATCCTTTTCTCTGCTTCCAATTTGGTCCATCCATAATAATTGATTGGGTTGGGAGTTCCTTCTTCAGAGTATGGGCCTTCTTCCCCATCAAAAATAAAATCAGTAGAAAGGTGAACAAAATGCACATCATTGATCTGACAAGCCTCAATCAAATTCGAAACAGCATCTATATTGGCCACACGGCAGCGTTTTTGGTCTTTTTCACAATCATCCACTTGGGTCATTGCTGCCGCATGTATCACTGCATCAGGTTTGACTTCTGCTATTACCTTCAAAACTTGATGTTTATCAGTGACATCCATTTCCCTCCATCCATAGCTACCCTGCCAAGAATCGGGCAGTCTCGCATCCCCTTTCCCTGTACCTATCACATTTACCCCTGTATCAGACCTCAATTGATCGATTAACTTTTGACCCAAAAGACCATTTGCTCCGGTGACAAGAACTTTGATAGCCCTACTTTTTTCAGTAAGTATGCCCATATTCCTTGGTGATTTTTGCTTTTGGAAGTTGCTCTATGGTAACAATCATATGTACCGGATTTACTGGTTTATCTTTTTCAGCTGTTTGTTCGGCTGCTATCTTTTCCATGACATCCAGACCTTGAATAACCTTGCCAAAAACTGTGTATTCATCATCAAGATGTGGAGTTCCACCGATTGTAGTATAAGCTTCTATTTGCTGTGGAGTCATTGATTTTTCGAGATTGATATTGAAAAAAGACTCCATGTTTTCTTTTTCATACAACATCAATTTATTCAAAGAATCAAATTGCTGCTCTTGGTATAATTTGCTGTAAGCTTCCTTTATATGCGTATTGCTCTCAAGTTGAATATATTTGTAAAAATAATCTGACAGAACCTTCATATCCGTAACCAGTTCATCTCTATTGTACACCTTGCCTTGTACAACATAAAACTGAGTGCCGCTCGACCTCCTTTCAGGGTTGACATTATTCCCCTGCCTTGCTGCCGCAATCATTCCTTTGCTGTGGATCTTACCTTTTTGGATCTCGGCAGGGATGGTATACCATTCTTCCTGAGGAAGCTTTTCCTTTCCAAACACATCTCCACCTTGTATCATAAAGTTTGGAATAATTCTATGAAACTCCGTAGAATCAAACCTTCCCGCTTGTGCCAAACTGACAAAATTCTGTTTATGCTGTGGCGTTTCATCAAATAAAATGGCATACATGTCTCCATGACGGGTCTGGATTTTGACCAGATAGTCCTTTTCTGATTTGCATGAAAACAATGCCACTGCGATTATTACAGGCAATACAAACCTTAATCTTTTCATTTTTTCAAAGCTGTTTTTATCTCTTTTAACAATTCAAATCCACCATCATTCAAAACCTTATCGGCCAATTGCTTGCCTAGTTCTTCAGATTGATCAGGGCTTCCCGACACTTTGTGGAGGATCCTATTCTTTCCATCCAAACTTACAATGCCACCTTTCAGATGCAAGGAGTTCCCTTCAAATTCCGCCAATGCAAAAACAGGAATGCTACAACCCCCTTCCAAAACCCTCAAATAAGATCTTTCCGCAAGTAGTCTATATCCTGTTGCTTGATGATGACATGCAGATATAATTTGAGTTTTAACGGTAGGATCAATATTCACCGAAGTTTCAATGGCTACACTTCCCTGACCGACGGCTGGTGTAAATTCATCCAATGAAAGTTTATGCTTGATCAGATTATCATATCCCATCCTATGTGCACCCGCAAAAGCCAATAAAAGTGCATCACATAATCCTGATTCCATCTTGGCAATTCTTGTCTGTAAATTGCCCCTGACTTCTACAGTCTTTATATGTGGGTAAAAATGTTTTAAAGTAGCAACACGACGGGTTGAGGATGTCCCAAGAACCAAAGGCTTTTCAGGATTTTGGTAATCAATGTCAGTATTGTGACTTAAAATAATGTCATTCTCTACCTCCCTCTCCGTAAATGCAATGATCTCGAAGCCAGCGGGAAGCCTTGACTGCATATCCTTGGCACTATGTACAGCGATGTCTATAGCGCCTGAAGTCAATTGATCCTCAAGCTCTTCTGTAAAGACTCCCTTGCTCCCGATTTTAGCAATGGAAACATCCAATATTTTGTCTCCCTTGGTTTCTATGATGACAATTTCACTTGCCAAACCTTGGGCGTTGAGCAAATCTGCCACGTGATAGGCCTGCCAAAGTGCCAGTTTACTGCCTCTAGTACCTATCCGGATTGGTTTGTCCATTTTTAATGTTCCTTTTTTTTGATTTTTTTCTCTACGGACTCCTCAATATATTTTACAATTTCACTTGCAATGTTTATCCCAGTTGCCTTTTCAATTCCTTCAAGACCAGGAGAACTGTTTACTTCCAATATCAAAGGACCTCTTTCTGATTGTAACAAATCAACACCTGCGATGGCCAAACCAAGCGCTTTTGCTGCACCAAGTGCAGCCATTTTTTCTGCTCTGGATAGCTTGATTACTGTAGCTACCCCTCCTCTATGGAGATTGGATCGGAATTCACCTTCAGCTCCCTGCCGCTTCATAGCTCCTACCACTTTCCCATTGACCACAAATGCACGTATATCAGCTCCTTTGGCTTCTTTGATAAATTCCTGCACAATAATTCTGGCTTTCAATCCATGAAAAGCTTCAATTACAGACTGACCTGCTTTTTTTGTTTCAGCCAATACAACACCCAAGCCTTGGGTACCCTCCAAAAGCTTAATGATCAACGGTGCACCGCCAACTCTTTCGATCAATGCTTTTTCTCCGCCTTTGGAAAAATTGGTAAAGGCTGTTTTTGGCATTCCCAAGCCAGCTTTGGATAGGATCTGAAGACTTCTCAACTTATCCCTACTACGCACAATGGCCTGGGATTCTACAGCTGAAAAAGCACCCATCAGTTCAAATTGACGGACAACTGCTGTTCCATAAAAAGTTACCGAAGCTCCAATTCTAGGAATGATGGCATCCACTCCTGAAAGCTTTTCCCCTTTGTAAATGATTGATGGCCCTTCCTGTTCAATGATCAGATCACATAGTGAATGGTCAACCACTATGGCCTCATGTCCGGCTTCTTTAATGGCTTCAAACAATCTCCTTGTAGAATACAGGTGGGAGTTTCTTGATAAAATCGCAATCTTCATTTCAATGATTTTTTTGATAAGTTAACCTCTTGCACATCTACTATAAACCTCCCTATCAATAACTTTCTTCCAAGAAGAATGGGATTCCTCATTTTTGACCTGTCTGTCAAAGTAAACTCTGCCTCGAATTCGACGTCAAACATAATGACTTTTGTGCTTACTTTATACCTGACCTCGGCCTGTCCAAAAGAATTCTTTACTTTTTTTTGGGAATAATTTTCTGACCTGAGCAATTTCCCATTGTATTTTTTGTCAGATGGCTCCAAGACTTTGAAGAAAAGCACTTTCCTCCCATCCTCTTCCCTTTCTTCTACAAATTCGCAATGGATGGATGAAGTATAGGCACCTGTATCAATTTTGCCTGTCACGTTTTTCAGCCCCCATTCAGGGAAGTTTATCCGCTCTCTCCTTCCTATTACTTTTTTCATGATGGGACGGACTCAGAAGCTTTCATGATTCTATGTATTCTGAAAGAAAGATCACTAAACAAAATCTTTGCACTGGCATTTCTTTCCAGGTGGTAATGGGATTCATTCAAAGCTTCGTAAATCCCACTTAATTTCTCCTCATTCAACACATTCACTCCTAATTTATGGATAAAGTCTCGGTCTGATTCTACGCTTCTCATCAATTCTGTAGATTTGGATTTATCCAGCATCACTTCTCTGATTACATTAATACCGCTGAGCAACAGGGATTTTTGGGATTCCTTATCCTTCCCACTGAATTTATCTACAAATTCAAATATCACATTGATGTCCAAAAGGAAGCAGGCCCTAAACCAATCCCTGATCAACACGGTATTTTCATCCTCCACCTGATCCACCATACGGTAAGCCTCACGCATATTGCCATCCGCCAATGGGGCAATCTGCACAGCCGCTTCTCTTGAACACAGACCATCAGATAACAGGTGGGACATGACCTCTTCATCATTAAATGCCCTGACCATAATTTTTTGAGTTCTGGAAAGAATTGTAGTCAATAAGCGCTCAGGTGATGAAGTCACCAACATGAAAACTGTTTTTTCGGGTGGTTCTTCCAAAATCTTCAACAACGAATTGGCAGAAGCTGAATGCATGTACTCAGGCGCCCAAATCAACATGATTTTATACCCCCCTTCAAATGACTTCAGTGAAAGGGTTTTGATGATCTGTCTGCCGGCACTTCTGGAAATATTGAGTTGTTTTTTTTCAAAACCATTATGGTAGATCCAATCGGAAGTATTGCCGTATGGAATACTTAAGGCGAAATTCCTGAAAGAGGCTGTTAAATCAACCTTCTTTTCCTTATTCGGATCCTCATCATCTTTAGAATCCCCTCCTACCACCGGGAAGGCAAAATTCATATCGGGATGCACCAACTTGGCCATTTTCTGGCAGGAAGGGCATTGTCCACAAGGGTCCTCCTCTCCCGGATTCTGGCAATGCAGGTATGTAGCCAATGCCAATGCCATCTTAAGATTGGGTGACCCCTCTGGACCATGAAACAATAAGGCATGGGCCAGGTGATTGGTCTTGACCGCCTGTATGATTTTTTCCTTGACTTCTCTCAGTCCCGGTATGGATGAAAACAACATAAATCTTCTAAACTTCTTTGTCCCAAATACGGTAATGTCTCGTCAATTCGAAAACCTTTTGGATAATTTCTTTTTCGGTTTGGTCATAGACTTTGCCCCTGCGTTTCATGACGGCAATGGCCACTTCCTCAAACTTTCTTACCTGAAAAGTACTGAATCCCGATGCCCCGCCCCATGAAAAGGAAGGGATAAAGTTCCTTGGGAATCCATCTCCAAAAACATTGGCCCCAACTCCAACTACAGTTCCTGTGTTGAACATGGTATTGATGCCACACTTGGCATGGTCACCCATCATCAGTCCACAAAACTGCAATCCGGTATTGGAAAATCCGCCACGGGTATAATCCCACACTTTGACGGGTGCATAGTTGTTTTTGAGATTGGAGGTGTTGGTGTCTGCACCGAGATTGCACCATTCCCCGATGACAGCATTGCCCAAAAATCCATCATGGCCTTTGTTGCTGTAACCAAAAATCACCGAATTGGAAATCTCTCCACCCACTTTGGAAAAAGGTCCTACTGTGGTGTCACCCCTTAACTTGGCTCCCATATTCACAGTCGATCCTTCGCACAAAGCAAATGGTCCTCTAATCAATGCGCCTTCCTGAACTTCAGAATTCTTACCAATATAAATCGGCCCTCCCTCTGCATTAAGTACTGCTGCTTTGATTTTAGCACCTTCTTCGACAAATACCTGTGAAGGATTGTACACTATGGTGTGCGGATCTGAAATTTCTTTGGATATTCTCCCTGAGGTAATCAGTTCAAAGTCTTTTTGGAGTTCAGCCGCATTGTACTGAAAAATGTTCCAGGTCTTTTGGATGGAAATAAAGTCTGATTCATATTGAATCGCCTCATTTTTTTTTGCTTGCTCAGGTTGAAAAAGAGCTGGCTGCTCCGAATGGCAGGCAATCAGCATATTCTGTGACCAAAGGGATTGATTGGTTTTCAGACCTGCGACCATTTCCCAAAGTTCCTTATCAGGGCAAATTGCCCCGTTGACCATCAATGCGGGGGAATCGTTTTTGGGATATTTCTCTGAAAGATAATCTTGGGTATGAAAGCCTGATTTTAAATCAGAATATTTCTCCCACTTTTCTGAAATCTTCAAAATCCCTACCCTGATATCTGCAATAGGGCGGGTAAAAGTAAAAGGCAATAGCGAACCCCTGATTGCGGGGTCATCAAATAAAATCAAATTGTCCATGACACAAAAATAAAAAAGTCTCCCGGAAAACAACTTCCGGGAGACCTAAACCTGTTCACCTTAGAGATGAAATTATTTCTTGGCGTATCTCTTGTTGAATTTCTCAACCCTACCTGCAGTATCCAACAACATCTTCTTACCAGTGTAGAAAGGATGTGAATTGGAGCTTACTTCTATCTTGTAAACCGGATATTGCTTTCCGTCTTCCCACTCAATGGTCTCACTTGTTTCGATTGTAGACTTTGTGATGAATTTGTAATCACTTGAGGTATCGAAAAATACGACGTCTCTGTAGTTTGGATGAATGTCTTTTTTCATTGTATTGCTATTTATCTTGGATCGCTTTTTTGAAATGAGGCACAAAGTTATTTCTTTTTTGAAATGTATCCAAATTGAATGGATTAATTATTAAATAATATGACAATCCAAATGATTTCTGATATCTAATTTCCTTTGATTACAGTGTTGGAAGTCGGGAGACCGAAGATTGCATGATTCGAAATTTTAACCAGCTTTTAAATTGATTTTTTTAAATAAATGAAGGAAATTAACTCTTGTATTATGGGGAAATTCCCAAAAAACATTTTAAGGAAATAAAATGTGATTAGTAGATTTAAAAGACCTTCAAAACATATCAACTAGTAAATACAAAAAAATTAAAACTTTAATTATAATCCAACAAAATCATCCTTTTCACTAAATTAGTCCTATGGAAAATAAGGAACAAAACAACATGGTCAAAGAACCTTATTCCCATTACGGATTGTATACCTATGCAGATTACCTGACATGGGACATAGACCATATGGTAGAACTGATCAAAGGAAAAGTATTTAGGCAAGCAGCTGCGGCACCTAGAAGAATTCATCAGGAAATCTCTATAAGAATCTCATCACAATTATTTGCCTTACTTAAAGGCAAAGGTTGCAAAGTTTTCTCAGCCCCCTTCGATGTACGCCTTCCTGCGAAATCCAAAAAGCATGAAGACATTACCACTGTAGTGCAACCGGATATCTGTGTAGTGTGTGATCCGGAAAAGCTGGATGATTTAGGCTGTGTCGGTGCACCTGACCTGATTATGGAAATTCTATCCCCAAGCAATAATAAAAAAGAGCTCCAGAACAAATATGAGGTATATGAGGAAAGTGGTGTCAGGGAATATTGGATCATCCATCCATATGAGAAAACACTTTTGATCTATACGCTGACTGACGGAAAATATATTCCTTCCAAACTTTTTACTTTGGGGGATCATGTGACATCTGGATGTATAGATGGGTTTGTTTTGGATTTGGAGGAATTGTTTACTGGGCTTGATTGATAATGAATTCTTCTTATTATTAATTTGATCCGATTTAAAAACTCCTGCTGAACAAGGTGACCGAAGGCCCGGTAAACTCCATGGATGGATGCCTGGCTACAGGTACATAACGATCACCGAAATTATACCTGTCAAGTGCATGTCTAGTCAGGTTCCGGGCACTTCTCCTATATTGACTGGAAGCTATACCTAAGCCTATATTGGTAAAGATCAAAGGCATCAATAGGTTGCTTGGGGTGGAGGACTGGAACTGAGGAGAAATAATATAAGCAATCACCACAATATCCACCGCCAAACCAGTCATATCTAAGCCAAAACTGATTTTTTGTTGGTTCAGGGCTTTTCGATAATCTGCATAAACTTCTGGTTTTTCTTCCATCAGGGTTCTTATCCTCGCTTTATCCAATAGATTTGGACCATCATAGATATCAATTTTTTCTCCAAAGAAGTTTTGTCTGAAATCCATTTTCAGATAAACACTTCCCAATTGGTCCTGATTAACCAAATAATTGTGGTTTTCAATAAGGCCATTGATTTTTCTGACCCCTTGCCTGTTCATTTGCCTTCCGATCCCCGATGTGATTCCACCACCAATAGTCATAAAGAACCAATTTCTTACAATATCATTGCTCAGCCCGCTTCTGTTGTTATACACATAACCCAAGGCACCAAGAACTAGTGCTTGCCCACCAATCCCAAGAAAAGTACCTGAGATAGTCTTGGTATGGGTTTGCCCAAATAAATTGGCATCACCCGGCATGATCTCCATATATGCCCTCACCTCCCTGGAACCAGCCTTAGACCCTTCAATAAAATAAACAGGATTTCCAAAAAAGTTTTCCCTTAAACTGATGATTGGATAATCCTTGTATTTGCTTTCAGAGAAATATTCAAAGTTTGTGTCTTGGCCGTGCGATACTATTGAAAAAAAACATAAAAATAATACACTCAAGATTTTTCTGGATTTGAATAAAAATTGGGAATTGAAATGAAGAATACGGAAAGTCTTCAAAATGTTACTCCCAAAAAAAGATATACCAGTCTGATTATTTAACATACCAATAACAAATGATTAATATAACTTTTAACTAATATCAACTATAAATATAAAAAAATTAAAACCTTAATTAGAAACCCGACAAATTTAATTTTTTCCTAAATTGGAACTATGGAAAATGAGGAAGAAAATAACATAGTCAAAGAACCTTATTCGGGTTATGGGCTCTATTCCTATGCCGATTATCTGACTTGGGACATTGACCATATGGTCGAACTGATAAAAGGAAAAGTTTTTAAACAGGCAGCAGCGGCTCCAAGAAGAATCCATCAGGAACTGATAGTGAAAATAATTACAAGACTTGGAAATCTCTTAGCAGGAAAAACTTGTAAAGCCTATATCGCCCCCTTCGATGTTCGCCTTCCCGTCAAATCCAAAAAACATGAGGACATCCGAACCGTGGTACAGCCCGATATCTGTGTAATATGTGATCCGGAAAAACTGGATGAATTGGGCTGTGTGGGTGCTCCTGACCTGATTATGGAAATCCTCTCCCCAAGCAACAATAAAAAAGAACTTCAAAATAAATATGAAGTGTATGAGGAAAGCGGAGTCTTAGAGTATTGGATTATCCACCCTTATGAGAAAACACTTTTGGTATATACACTGTCCGACGGAAAATATATTCCTTCCAAACTTTTTACTTTGGGGGATCATGTGACATCTGGATGTATAGATGGGTTTGTGTTGGATTTGGAGGAATTGTTTGAGGGACTTGATGAGATTTAATTCTTTTTTTGGAAATTAAATAATTCAACAACAATAAATCTGTATATTGAATAATCGAAGTATCTGAGTTTTCTTAACCTCTTATTTGTTTTAAAACGTTGTTTTATAATATGAATGAAATATTAGAAAAATATAATCAGTTATCACCAGACCTTCAGAAACAAGTGAATGATTTCCTTGATTTCATGTTGGAAAAATACAAAGTTGAAAAAGCCTTTGATATGAAAAGTTGGAAAAATAAAATCTTAAATATTTCAACTTGGACAGATGAAGACGTCAAAGCATTTGATGAAGGTAGGCAGCATTTTAGTCAATGGAAGGTAGAAGAATGGTAGTTGATACTGGAATATTTATTGAAAATTGATCGAGTTTAGGGATATTTTTATCGCTGCAACTGCAATGATGCACGATTTGCCAGTCTTGACGAAAAATAAAAAACACTTTTCTAGAGTAAAAGGATTAATGATAAAGTAATATCTTTTTGAGGTTATTGGTAGTGATTGGAATGAAAAAATAATTTTTGTTAAATTTTTATTGATCAGCATCAATATTAGAAAATTTCATTTACTTTGTATTTCAAAGTACTTTTAAAATGAAAAATGCTGAAAAAGAATTAGCCGAAATCAAATCCATGATGGAGCGGAGTACCCGCTTTCTGTCATTGAGCGGACTGTCCGGAGTGTTGGCCGGAATCTATGCCCTTATAGGTGCCACTATTGCCTATTTTTGGATTTATTTCCCGAATCCACCTTATGGATTTCGTACCACCTTTATTGATGATTCCGTTGTTTTCCCCAAACTCATTGTATTGGCTTTGATCATTTTATCGCTGTCCATAGGAAGTGCATACCTTCTTAGTCAAAAGAAAAGTAAACGCATCGCCACCAAGCTTTGGAATCCGGCAGGAAAGCGATTCTTACAAGCTCTGTTCGTTCCGGTTTTGGTCGGAGGGATTTTTTGTTTGGCCTTGGTACTTAGGGGTTATCTGATTGTAGTCGCACCTTCCACATTGATTTTTTACGGTTTAGCTTTGGTCAATGCCTCCCAATTCACACTGGGTGACATCAAATATTTGGGATATGGCCAACTGATTCTAGGGATTATCTCTGCTTTCTTTCCCGGTTACGGATTGATCACTTGGGCTCTTGGATTTGGCGTGCTACATGTGATTTATGGATCGATGATGTATTATAAATACGACAGATAACGTGAAGGGGAATTACGATAAGGCTTTTGAAAATGTCATCCGGCTGCGGATCATGTCCATCCTGATGGTCAATGAGCAGTTTGATTTCAATTCATTCAAAGAGCTGTTGGAAGTGACTGATGGCAACCTTGCCTCTCACTTAAAAAATCTTGAGAATTCGGAATATATCATGGTAGAAAAATCATTTCAAGGCAGAAAGCCCCTGACAAATTATTCAGCGACTGATACTGGCAAGGAGGCTTTTAAATTACACCTTGAGTTTCTGGAAAATCTAATCAAGGAAAATAAACCTTAAAAAAATTTAAACACTTACTTTGAAATACAAAGTACTTTCAATCAATCTTATCATCTAAAACAAACAAAGCAATGAATCCTTCACCTTCAACCCATCCACTGTCCATCAAAGAATTGCTTCTACCTGCCGCACTTGGCGCAAGCCTTCCCTTGGCTTGTCTTCTTTTCTTGATCCTAACCAAAGAGGATATCTTCGAATCCTGGATGTATTACCCTCTTACCATTATTCCAATTGGAGGAGCATTAGCTGGAGCGTTTTTTTACCTGATGGGCTTCCAATGGTTTCCTACCGGAAACAGGAAACTGATCGCCATCATTTTCAGCACCATACTATACTTCGTAGCGATTTGGATCAGCGCAGTGATGGCTTTCGCAATCACCGGACATTGGGATTAAACTAAACCAAAACTTCACTTGCCTCTAACTATTAACATTTCAAATCATGGATCAAAATTCAAAAACACCCGCCTTAAAACCTGAGACTTTCGGTTTTGCAAAATCTGCCAGCATCAAATTATTGATCATTGGATTGATAGCCTTGGCCTTATTGATTCCTCAATCTTTCACCTTGGACTTGATTGAAGAAAGGCAACTTCGACTTTATGAAGCAGAAGAAGACATCCGGGGGAAATGGTCCCGGGAACAAACTCTCTTAGGCCCCTATTTGAGCTTGCCATACTTTGAATTGAAAGAAATAGTATCAAATGGTGAAAAGAAACTGGTTAAAGAACATAAAACAAAATACATCCTTCCCGAACAATTAAACTTGTCCGGAAACATTGAAGCACAATTATTACATAGAGGGATTTTTGATGTGGTTGTTTACACCAATACACTTTCATTTGACGCAAGTTTCGACTCGCTTGAATTGGAGAAGATGAATCTTCAAGCTGAAAATATATTATGGAATCAAGCCAGCATAATGATTGGCATCAGTGATCTGAGGGGAATCAGCGGAAGTCCACATTTCAAGGTCAATGAAAAAAGCTTGGTTATGGAGCCATTTTCTGTAGGAAAAGGAGAAAACAAAGGACTGCTGTCCAAAATTCACCTTGATTCCAATAATTCATCCCTAAGATTTTCTGGCGAAATGATCTTGAAAGGAAGCAAGGATTTTTCGATAATTCCTTTGGGTAAGACAACTAAATTGAATCTGACCGGAAATTGGCCGAGTCCAAGTTTTCAAGGTGAATTCCTACCGGAATCCCGAGAGATTACAGAAGCAGGATTTGAAAGCAATTGGAATATTTTGCATTTCAATAGGCCTTTTGGGCAAGAATTTGAAGGATATATTCCCGATTTAAGTCAAAGTGCCTTTGGACTTTCCTTGGTTAATCCTGTAGATCAATACCAACAAAGCACACGAACATCCAAATATGCCATACTAATAATCACATTGAGTTTCCTGGCGTTATACTTAATGGAACTGTTTACAAAATCACAAATCCATCCTATTCAATATACACTTATCGGATTTGCATTGGTATTATACTACACATTGCTAATTGCCCTTTCCGAGCACCTTGGATTTAGTAATGCATATTGGATAGCGAGTTTAGCTACAATAATTCTTCTTGGACTATATTCCCGTTCAATTTTTAATAAACTTAAAGAATCCGGAATCTTCTCAGCCATACTTTCCATATTCTACATCTTCATATTTATCATAATCAAACAACAAGATTTCGCATTGTTGATCGGAAGTATTGGGTTGTTTATCGCATTAGCCATTACCATGTTTATTTCCAGAAAAATAAACTTTTCTCATCTGGAAAATCAGAACCCCATCTGGTCAAATAAACCTGAAGGTCAAATTTCCCAATAAAAAATCCCTTAACTACAACCCTTCAACCCATGAAAGATTCCATCCAATCGCTTTGGGAAAATCCCAATCTACTCGAGAAACATTATCGAAAAAATAAATCCGAATTTAAGCGGGAATTTGTCCTACTCTATCCTAATTTTAAGGGGAAAGCAACCGCTGAATTTTGGAAGGAAAGGTTAAGCTACGATTCCGATTCCATCTCATGGGGAACTAAGAAAGAATTAGGGTTAGTAGCCCTTCTATCCCTTATTTCAGGCATATTCGCTAAATTCCCTGCAATCTTCTCTATTGATGAGGAATTCTTTTATCCAAGGAATACCAGCATCATAGTGTTCACTGCTTTAACAGTCTATTTTGTCAAAAAAAATAAATTATCCGTCAACAAAACAATCTGGATTTCAGCTTCGGTTTTGATCAGTTTGGTATACATCAATTTACTTCCAAACAATCCTGAAAGTAACACCTTGACATTGGCCTGCATCCATTTACCTCTGTTGCTTTGGGGAATGTTTGGATTATCTTTTTTGGGCAATGAACCTCATGGCTTTCTGAAAAGACTTGAATTTCTTCGATTCAATGGAGATTTGGCAGTGATGTCAGGGCTTTTGCTGATTGCAGGGGGGCTGATGACCGGGATTACTTTGGGCCTGTTTGAGTTGATAGGTCTAAAAATTCAGGAATTTTACTTTCAATACATCGTGATTTTCGGATTACCCATGGTTCCGATTATTGCTGCTTTTCTAACCCAAAACAATCCTCAATTGGTAAATAAAGTCTCCCCTGTCATTGCCAAACTGTTCAGTCCTTTGGTTTTGGTGATGCTTGTAGTTTATTTATCCGCTATTGTCATCTCAGGCAAGGACCCTTATAACGACCGGGAATTTCTTTTGATTTTTAACCTTTTATTGATTGGCGTGATGGTGTTGATCTTCTTTTCGGTAGCCGAAAGTGCCAACAGGCGGCAAAATCAATTTTGGGCCTGGATTCTTCTATTGTTGGCTATAATCACTTCAATAGTAAATTTGATCGCACTTTCAGCAATCATCTACCGCATTTCGGAATGGGGATTCACTCCTAATAGGGTGGCTGTGTTGGGTGCCAATGTTCTCATGCTCGTCCATCTTTTGATAGTCACAAAAAAACTTCTGGAATCTGCTATGAATAGAACTGAATCCTCAGCTGTTGGACAATCAATTGTGAAGTTTATTCCAGTTTACCTGATTTGGGCTATTTTAATGGTTTTTATACTTCCTCTTATTTTTGGATTTCAATAAAAAAAGCCAGAAACCAACCATAAGGGAGGTTTTCTGGCTTTTTACTTTCATGTTTACCAAACGTTATTTATTATTTCTCAAAAACAATTCCTTCCGGATTCGCCCCAAGTTCTTCCAAACTTTGACTGATGGATTTTACCATTGCTTCGGGTCCACACACATAAAACTCCTGTGAAAAATCGTTTACATGTTCTTTAAGAAAATCTTTGTCAATCCGTCCAAATTTATGGCCTGCCTTCACTTCCTGATCCAAAACAGAAATAAAATCCTTTCCTAACAAATCACTGAAATAGGACTCAAGGATTACGTCTTTACCGGTTTTGTTGGCAAAAAACAAACGGTTGCCTTTTATTTCACCTTTGGCCTGAAGGGATTTGAATATGGCTATAAATGGGGTAATTCCTGCACCTCCTGCTATAAATGTACCTTTACCTTTATATTGGATCGCTCCCCAAGCGTCATCAATTATTAATTCATTTCCTACCGAAAGTGAATCCAGTTTATTGGTAACCCCGTCATGGTCACGATATGATTTGATCACAAATTCCAAATGCTCATCTTCAGGTAAGGATGTGAATGTAAATGGCCGCTTTTCTTCTTTCCAGACTTCTTCGTTGATTGCCACCTCAGTAGCCTGTCCGGGTACAAAATCATAGTCTTGGGGCTTTTCTACTTTGAATAATTTGACATCATGGGTTAGAGGTTCAATATTTAAAATTTTCACAATATCTGACATGTTTATATTTTTTGGTCCTATAATAATAAACGACCCTGAGAGATTTTGTTTGGTTTTATATCCTAAAAGCCCAAAAGTAAGATCCTTTCATTTTCCCTTACTTTTTTTAGCTTTACAGCTTTAGAGCTTAACACCTAATGAAAAAACTACTCCTTTTCATTTCCGCCTTTTGGATACTCTTTGGAAACCAAACTTTTGGTCAGGGGGCCTATGTCCCATACAACCGGGATTATTACCACATATTAGAAAGATATGAGATCAAAAATGGTGTCAATAATGAGAGCTTTCAGACAGGTTTCAAACCATTTAGAAGGGATCATTTAGCTAGATTCTTAGATTCATTGGCATATATTCCTTCAAAAGAGGCTTTGGTACATTATTCCCAAGCTGACCAGTTTAATTTTGATTATCTGAGAAATGACAATTGGGAATTTATCAGCGGGGAAACAGAGAATTCCAAAAACCCCATATTTAAAAAGCTTTACAGAAAACCCTCAGACTTTTTGCACTATCGGGATGAAGTTTTTGATGTTCATCTCAATCCAGTCCTTTACCTATCTGCAGGATTTGAACCTGGGCAGGAAAATATGAGGTTCAGAAACTCAAGAGGCGTGGAATTGAGGGGAAGCATTGATAGAAAAGTGGCCTTTTACACCTATTTCACCACAACACAAACTATTTTCCCCTCTTGGGTAAAAGAATATACCGAACATAATGGGGCAGTTCCGGGGGAAGGTTTTTGGAAAAGATATGAAGGTGAGGGCTATGGTTATTTCTCAGCCATGGGACATATCAGTTTTAATTTTACCAAACATATTAAAGCACAATTGGGGCATGACAGGAATTTCATTGGAGAAGGCTACCGTTCCATGATATTATCTGATTTCTCAAACCCCTATGCCTTTGTCAAGATCAATACCAAAATCTGGCGATTCCAACTGACCAACCTTTGGGCGCAGCAGACGGCAGATATTATCCTTGATGGTCAGGGAAGACCTACGGATGGCCGCTACCCCCAAAAATGGTTTTCCCTCTATCGATTGGGTACCAACATTGGCAAAAACTTTAATTTGGGTTTATTCCAATCGGTTATGAAAAACCAATTTGATTGGAATTATTTGAACCCCATTATTTTCTATAGATGGGTAGAACATCAATTGGGCACTCCTGATAAAGTGATGATGGGCACTGATTTCAAATGGAATTTTAGGCCCGGCATGCAACTTTACGGACAGTTTGCTTTGGATGAATTTGTCTTTGGAGAATTCTTTGGAATCGATGGGAAAAACTCCAGTAGAAATAAACATGCTATTCAGGCTGGATACAAATACATAGAAGTTTTTGGAGCGAGGAACTTGGACCTTCAATTGGAATACAATCAGGTAAGACCTTATACCTTTCAGGAAAAATTCGATTTCCAATCTTACACCAATTACCGAACCCCACTGACACATCCATTGGGTGCCAACTTCAGGGAAGTGATAGGAATACTCAGATACCAGCCTGAATTTCTGCCAAGACTGTTTGGGACATTTACAGGGCTGTATCAGTTTTATGGGGATGATCCTTCCCCTGATGTGAATTATGGCAAAGATCTTCTTAAAAACAGAACCAATCCTAACACTGGAATCGGACTCTTCGGCAATGTCATTGGTCAGGGAATAGAAAACAGGGTGGTCATGGCCAATCTAAATCTTAGCTATATGATCAAGCAGAACGTGTTCTTGGATTTCAGCCAAAGTTACAGAAGGAGAACCGCACAGGATTTATCAGCTCCGGAATCCACTACTTTTACCCAATTTTCTTTGAGGATGAATATGGTAAGGAATGATTTTAATTTTTAGAGATTGTACAAAGTATAAAGTACCAAGTACCAAGAGGAGCCTTCTTTTGGATATGGAACTTGAATTGCGTTATATTCCTTAACTTGCGCGAAAATCAGAAAGTAGAGCATGAACACTTATCTCCGGATCTTATCATACGCAAGGCCTTACCGTCGATATTTTCCAATTTATGTGATTTATACGCTTTTGGCAATCATTTTCGGATTGCTGAATTTTACCCTTTTAAAGCCGCTTTTTGATGTCATCTTTGAACAGGTCGAACCTGCTGATTTGACCAAATTCCTGGAAAAGCCGGAATTTTCATTTTCCATTGATTATTTCCTCCACTTATTCAACTATTACTTTTTACATATTTCAGAAACCTATGGCAAGTTTGGCACCCTACTTTATGTCTGCATTATTATCGTAATATCGGTTTTCCTGGCCAATCTTTTCACCTACCTGTCAGGGGTTGTTTTGGCCAAAGTAAGGGCAGAAGTTATCAAAAAAATGAGAATGAATATTTTTGAGCAGGTCACCCAAATGCACATTGGCTATTTCTCTAATGAAAGAAAAGGCGACCTGATGTCCAAAATGACCAATGACATTCAGGAAGTGGAAAACAGTATTGTCCAATCCCTTCGTGTGGTTTTCAAAGAACCGGCGACCATCATACTTTATTTTGCTGTTCTTTTTTTTATGTCTGTCAAATTGACCCTTTTCACCATCATATTGATCCCTGTATCGGGTGCAATCATCGGGGGAATTACTAGAAGGTTAAAGAAAAATGCTATAGAAAGTCAGGAATCATTGGGCAGGATAGTCAATATTCTTGACGAGACCATTGGTGGTATGCGTGTTATTAAAGCTTTTGGGGCTCAAAAATATATCAGGAATAAATTTGATTCAGAAACAGACTTTTATTCTGATGTGAATATTTCAATGGCCAGAAAAAATGAACTGGCCTCCCCCATTTCCCAGTTTTTGGGTGTATCGGTGGTTGCAGGTATTTTGGTCTATGGGGGCAGTTTGGTATTGAGCAATAATTCTGATTTGGGTGCTTCGGACTTTATCACTTATATCATCATCTTCACTCAGGTATTGAATCCTGCCAAGGAAATCTCAAGGGCAGCTAGCAGTATCCAAAGAGGTCTTGCCTCTGCAGATAGGATTTTTGAAGTAGTGGATACCCCTAGTAATATTAACAACATTGAAAAGCCTATACTAATCGATGCATTCCATGGGTCAATAGTTTTCGATCAAGTATCATTCAGTTATGAGAAAGATCAGATTCTCAAAGACATCAGTTTCAAACTAGAGAAAGGCAAAACCATTGCTTTGGTGGGGCCCTCAGGAGGTGGCAAATCCACACTTGCCGATTTGGTTCCGCGTTTTTATGACCCTTCTGGGGGATCGATCACTATTGACGGAAGAGAATTAAAAACCATAGAAATTGGAAGTCTCAGAAAACAGATGGGGATTGTCACCCAAGAATCCATTCTGTTCAATGACACCGTATTCAACAATATTGCCTTTGGACTTGAGGGCATTTCTGAACAAAAAGTAATAGAAGCAGCCACAATTGCCAATGCACATGAATTCATAATACAATTGGAAAATGGTTACCATACGTCTATCGGGGAAAGAGGTTCCAAACTTTCGGGAGGACAGCGGCAAAGGTTGAGCATTGCAAGGGCGGTTTTGAAAAATCCACCCATCCTGATTCTGGACGAGGCAACTTCGGCTTTGGACTCTCAATCCGAAAAATTGGTGCAAGAAGCACTGACCAATCTGATGAACAATAGAACAACCCTGGTAATCGCCCATAGACTCAGCACTATCCAACATGCAGATGAAATTCTCGTTATCAAAAAAGGGCAAATTGTGCAAAGAGGAACACATCAGCAACTGATGGAGGAAGAAGGACTTTACAGGAAACTTTCCACAATGCAGTCTGTTTAGTATATTAGAGAAAAAATATTAAGACATAATCCTATGAGACAACTCAATAAAATCATGCACCTTACCGTAGCGCTCTTTTTTGCAGCTAGTTTGGTTTTTTTCCTGTCATTCAATAACCTCAAGGGGCTTTTCGGAATCGATGAACTCAACACAGGGACTGTGGTTTCATTCTTATTGGTAGGTACCGTTCTTTTCCTGATTGCTTGGGGAACCGGCAAGATGGTTAGAAACGGGTTGGAAGGAGAAATCTCTTTCAAAGAAAATGAGAAAAAGGAACTGAAGGCCAAATTATACGACTTGGAACAGGGAGTCAAACTTAAGAATATCGAAAGGAAAATTGATCAAGTGGAAGATGACAAAGACCCTTCAGGTATTAAACCCCGACAAAATTTTAAATAAGCCAATAATTTTTTGGCTAAAATTACTATCTTAGGAAACCGCTTAGGTTTCCTTTTTTTTATACCTTAAATTTTAAAATATGGTAGCAAAAACTTTTGGCAGTGCGGTTTCCGGTGTAGATGCCAAGCTTATTACAATAGAGGTAAATGTCGGTCAAGGCACTAGTTTTTACATGGTGGGACTTCCAGACAGTGCCGTTAAAGAAAGTCAACAGAGGGTAGAATCAGCACTTAAGTATTACGGTTATCGGATGCCCAGGCAAAAAGTCGTAGTCAACCTCGCTCCTGCTGACATCAGGAAAGAGGGTTCATCTTATGACTTACCCATTGCCTTGGGAATATTAAAAGCCTCTGAACAGGTACTTTTCCCTGAACTGGAAAACTATATTATCATGGGTGAACTATCACTTGATGGGAATTTGAGACCTGTTAAAGGTGCTTTACCGATTGCAATTGAAGCAAGAAAAAACGGTTTTAAGGGATTTATCCTTCCTGAAGAAAATGCTTCAGAAGCCTCTATTGTAAACAATATAGATATCATAGGAGTCAAAACCTTAGAGGATGCTATTCGTTTTTTGGAGGGTGAATTGGATATCCCACCGTTGATTACTGACACGCGGGACATTTTTTATAATTCATTGGAGCAGTTTGAATTTGATTTTGCGGACGTCCAAGGTCAGGAAAACATCAAAAGGGCCATGGAAATAGCTGCGGCAGGGGGTCATAATGTCATCATGATAGGTCCTCCCGGTGCAGGAAAAACCATGTTGGCCAAACGACTGCCTTCAATACTTCCCCCCTTATCTTTACAAGAAGCGTTGGAAACTACAAAAATCCACTCAGTGGCCGGTAAGTTGGGTAAAAATGCTTCTTTGATAGCCCAAAGACCGTTTAGGTCACCACATCATACCATCAGTGATGTGGCTTTGGTCGGTGGAGGAGGAAATCCCCAGCCAGGAGAAATCTCACTTTCTCACAATGGCGTACTCTTCCTAGATGAATTACCGGAATTCAAACGGACTGTTTTGGAAGTCATGCGACAACCTTTAGAAGAAAGGAAAGTGACCATTTCAAGGGCAAAAATCTCTGTGGATTACCCTGCTAATTTTATGTTGATTGCAAGTATGAATCCTTGCCCCTGCGGATATTATAACCACCCCGAAAAAGAATGTGTCTGCGGCCCAGGTATTGTTCAGCGCTATCTGAACAAAATCAGTGGACCATTATTGGATAGGATTGACCTACATGTGGAAGTGACACCTGTCAAGTTTGAAGAAATGACTTCCACCAGAAAATCAGAATCCAGTAAATCCATCCGAGAGCGGGTAATCATTGGCAGAGAAGTTCAGATAGAAAGATTCAAAAGCCAACCTGATATCTTTTGTAATGCCATGATGCCTTCGCATATGGTGAAGGAAATCTGTCATATCAATGAAGCAGGGAAAGCACTATTAAAAACAGCAATGGAAAGATTGGGACTGTCTGCAAGAGCTTATGACCGTATCCTCAAAGTTTCTAGAACAATAGCTGATTTAAGCCAAAGTGAAAATATAAAAGTGGAGCATCTTGCTGAGGCAATACAGTACAGAAGTCTTGATAGAGAAGGTTGGGCTGGTTAAAAATGTTTATGGGATTGAATTAAAAATTATGCCATTAATCAAATACTTTTGGGAAAATTTTCATTATTAAAAATCTTTACCTATTTTCAAACGCATACGAATGAGTTGTTTTTTAGTCACCCTTTTTAAGCTTACCCTTAATAAAATTTAAAGGCTGTTTTTGGACAGCCTTTATTTATCTAATGCCTGATTCAAATCCTCCAATAAGTCATCTAAATGCTCCAATCCTACTGAAACCCTAAGTAAGTTTTGAGGAGTTTTTGTATCTGGGCCTTCCACTGCAGCCCTTCTTTCAATCAGACTTTCTACCCCACCTAGGCTTGTTGCATTCGTAAAGTATTTCAAATGTGAAATTACCCTATCAGCGTCTTGAGCAGTTTCCGATACTTCAAAAGACAGCATGCCGCCAAAACCGGACATCTGTGCAGCTGCTGTCAGATGGTTAGGATGTGATAGCAGCCCAGGGTAATATACTTTATTTACTTTGGGATGTTGCTGCAAAAAGGTAGCCAATATCCCTGCATGTTCAGCATGCCCTTTCATACGATAAGGCAATGTTTTTATACTCCTTGTCAGCATATAACAATCAAAAGGTGAAGGAACTGCTCCTCCCACTTGCTGTACCATTTTTATCTTTTCCCATAACCCTTCTTTGGATTTTGTAATCAGGGCTCCACCAAGGATGTCACTGTGACCCCCAAGATATTTCGTAGTACTATGCATCACAATATCAGCACCCAACAACAATGGGTTTTGAAAAACGGGGGTGGCAAAGGTATTGTCACATGCCACTTTGATTTTTTTATCATTGGCAATCTCACAAATTCTTCTGATATCTGAAACCTGCAATAGTGGGTTGGAAGGAGTCTCTACCCAAATCAGATTTGTTTTTGAATTAATGGCATCCGCAACATTTTGGACATTTGTCATGTCCACAAATGTCACTTCAAGGATTCCCTTGAAAACATTAATGAGCAAACTCCTCAAACCATGGTACATGTCATCGGGAGCCACTATATGACTCCCAGGCTCTAAAGACTGAAAAACTGCCATTCCAGCAGCATTCCCCGAGGAGAAAGCCGCTGCAGCCGCTCCACGCTCCAATTTTGCCAAAACCTGCTCCAATGCAGAACGATTGGGATTATTTGCTCTGGAATATATAGGAGAGCCTTCTATATGTTCGAAAGTTGTTGAAAGCGTGATAGGTTGAACTGCAGGTCTATTTTTGTCTTCAATGATGGTACCTGCATGGATGGCAATAGTCTCTAATTTCATGGTCATGTTGTATTTAACGAATTCTGTCAACAGACCTTACCAGCATCTCGTCTTTTCTGATAAATCTATTTGCCAATAAATTCATGATCATCCCAGCAAAAATTGCCCAAAAACCGATCACAAATGCGCCATTTACCTCAGGATTGATCGTCTCATTGGCATTATGGGAAAACCAGATGATTAAACCCACATTAATGACCATGGCTAATGAATTCATCATGTTCAAAAACATCTGCCTTGTTCTGTTTTTGTATTGAAATAAACTGAATAGGGCCAATCCTATTGAAATAAATGCCAGTATGGCTATCGCAATCATAGAACTGGACGCTACTACTTCACCTGATTCAACATCGATTGTCGTCAAAGCCCAAGCTGTGAGCGTAGCCATTTGAGTCTGACTAGGGTTGACCTGATGCCAAATTGGAAATATCAATACCAAAACCATGGCCACAGCAACTAGAAACATAAAAACAGTCTGAATTCTTTGTATCATTTTTCAATTAAATTTTGACAAAGTAACAGGGTTATTTTTTGATTCGCAAGGAATGGATAAATGGTCATTTGAATTTGATAAGGAATGGTATCTTTGTAACACCAAAATGGAAAAATTCAGATACTTTCTAGAACTAGCCTACAAAGGCACGCGTTACCATGGATGGCAAATTCAGAAAAACGCGCATTCTGTACAGTCAGAATTGGAAAATGGAATCTCCACCCTATTGGGGGAACCTACTTCCATTATGGGCAGTGGAAGAACGGACACGGGGGTTCATGCGAGTCAGCAATTCGCACATTTTGATGCTTCAAAGGAATTGATTGAAAGGGATTTTATCAAAAAACTCAATGCCATTATCCCAAAAGATATTTCAGTATACTCTCTAAAAAGGGTTAAAGAAGACGCTCATACAAGATTTGATGCGCTTTGGAGAAGTTATATTTATAAGGTAAACCTTAGAAAAAATCCCTTTGAACAGGAATATTCTTGGCTGTATTATAAAAGTCCCGACATAGAAAAGATGAACGATGCTGCTTCAATACTCATGAGATATGATGATTTTCAGTGTTTCAGCAAAGTTCGAACAGATGTCACCCATTTCAATTGTAAAATAAAAGAGGCTTATTGGGAACAAATTGACCAGCAATTGTTATTCCATATAACTGCCAACAGGTTTTTGCGGGGAATGGTACGCGCCATTGTCGGCACTTTAATAGATGTGGGCACAAGCAACCTAAATATTGAGCAGTTTATTGCTATTTTGGAAAGCAAAGACAGGACTCAAGCCAAGTCTTCAGCGCCAGCCCATGGATTATACCTTTGCAAAATCATTTATCCTGAAAATTTATTTATCTAAATAAACAAACTTTTGAGCCTGGAAAAAGAAAATATCAAAAGCGGTGACATCATAGACACACAGGTATTGAGAAAACTTTACAAGTTTGTCAAACCCTACCAAAAACAATTTTTCTTTTTGGTGTTTTTGACCATAGCCCTTGCTATTCTGGCGCCTACCCGACCCTACTTTATCCAAGTAGCTATAGATGATTACGTTACCGTTGGGGATAGAAGTGGGCTTATCAGAATTATTTACTTACTCATTTTCTTGATGGTATTACAAGCCGCTGTACAGTTTGCTCATACCTACCTTTCGGGATGGATAGGTCAAGTGATCATCAAGGATATCAGAATCAAACTTTATAGACATTTGTTGAAGATGCGATTGAAATTTTTTGATAATACTCCAATAGGAAGGTTGGTCACAAGAAACATCTCAGACATAGAAACCCTAGCTGAAGTATTCAGTGAAGGCTTGGCCGCAATTATCGGCGATTTATTACAGCTGGTGACAATCCTTGCTGTGATGTTTTATGTGGACTGGAAACTCACTTTGGTGAGTTTGTGCACACTGCCATTATTGCTCATTTCTACTTACGTCTTCAAAGAGAAAATAAAATTTGCTTTCAATGAGGTGAGGAATGCGGTATCCAACTTGAATTCATTCCTACAGGAACATATCACAGGAATGAATATCGTACAGATATTCAACAGAGAACAACGGGAATATGAAAAATTCCAAGACATCAATAAGGAACATAAAAAAGCTCATATCAAATCTGTGCTCTATTATTCCATCTATTTTCCCGTAGCTGAAATCATTCAAGCCATAGGAATCGGATTGGTCGTTTGGTATGGGGCCACAGGAGTTTTTGACTTGGATATCAAAGTCGGGGTATTGATATCTTTCATCATGTACCTTCAGTTGTTTTTCAGGCCAATCCGAATGATTGCTGACAGATACAATACCTTACAAATGGGAGTGGTCAGCTCTTCGAGGATTTTTAAATTACTTGAAAGTGATGAGCAAATCCCCAATGAAGGCAACCTAAAACCTGAGAAACTGAAAGGAAATATCAAACTTGAAAATGTTTGGTTTGCCTATATTGATCAGGATTGGGTGTTGAAGAATATCAATTTTGAGGTCAAACATGGGCAAACCGTCGCTTTGGTAGGTGCAACAGGTGCCGGAAAATCATCTATTATCAACCTGATCAACCGATTTTACGAGATCAATCAAGGAATCATTAAAATTGATGATACAGATATTAGAGACTTTGAATTGGGATCATTGAGACGACACATTGGGGTGGTATTGCAGGATGTGTTCCTATTTTCAGAAACCATCTTCTACAACATCACATTAGGCAATCCTGACATCAGCAGAGAAGAAGTCATGAAAGCTGCCAAACTGGTCGGTGCCAAAAAGTTTATTGAAAGACTTCCCGGTGGCCTGGATTATAATGTCATGGAAAGAGGTGCCACACTATCAGTAGGACAACGCCAATTGATTTCATTTGTACGCGCCATGGTCTACAATCCCGAAATCATCATTCTTGATGAAGCAACCTCCTCTGTGGACACAGAAACTGAAGAGATGATACAAAAGGCGATTACCAAAATGATGAAAGGTAGAACTTCCATTGTGATTGCGCATAGGCTTTCTACCATCCAAAAAGCAGATAAAATCATTGTAATGCACCATGGTGAAATCAAAGAAATGGGAACACACGAAAGCTTGCTTGAATTGGGTGGATATTATTCCCAATTACATCAAATGCAATTAAAGACTATGGTTATTGGAGAAGGTCTTTAAAGGATGAGGGAAGCAGGATGAAGGACAAGGTAGACTTTTTGAATTTAGATTTTAGATTTGGTGAACTTCATGAAATAGGTTGACACCAAAAATTGTGAGTGGAGACACTCACTAAGGATTTTGAATGGAGACTCCCTTTTTGACAAAGAAAAAATCCCGTAGGGATGACCGAAATAATAGCCCGGCAATTTATTGCCGGGATCAAAGATAACACATCTCCAAAAATACCTTAGGTACGGCCGATTTGATGAATCCAAGTAAGGGTTTAGAGATATTTGTTCAGGAGCTTTTCCATTTCTTGTTGGAGTTTTTTGGCTTCTTTCCCAGCATCTTTTGCAAAGTCTTGATCTTTACCGGCATAAATGATCCCTCTTGATGAATTGACCAAAAGACCGCATTGGTCGTTCATCCCGTATTTGGCAACATCTTTCAGACTTCCTCCTTGCGCTCCAACACCAGGTACTAAAAAGAAATGTTCTGGTACTATTTTCCTAACCTCCGCGATCTTCTCTCCCCTTGTTGCTCCAACTACATACATCATATTATCAGGACTTCCCCAAGTGCTGCTTTTCTCCAATACTTCCTGAAAGAATAGTTTACCTGATTGTGAGGGAATCAGTTGAAAATCTGCACTGCCTTCATTGGAAGTCAAGGCCAAAAGAATTACCCATTTATTTTTAAATTCCAAAAAAGGCTTGACACTGTCTACTCCCATATAAGGAGCCACGGTAATTGAATCAAATTTCATTGCTTCAAAAAATGCTTTGGCATACAAACCCGAAGTATTTCCAATATCCCCTCTTTTGGCATCCGCAATGGTGAAAATATCCTTTGGGATAAACTCCAATGTCTTTTGAAGGCTTTCCCATCCTTTTGGCCCAAGGGCCTCATAAAATGCAATATTGGGCTTATAGGCCACTGCAAAATCAGAAGTTTGTTCGATGATTTGCTTGTTGAATTCAAAAATGGGATCTGATTCTTTCAATAGATGAGAAGGTATTTTGGAAAGGTCCGTATCAAGACCCACACACAAAAAAGATTCTTTATTTTTGATATTCTGAAAGAGTTCTTTACGATTCATGAAGTATAGATTTTCCCAAAAGTAGGGATAAAAAATATTCTAACCCCTTCCAGAAATTTAATTTCAGCGAAGATCAATAACTTCCACCTTTCCATATTTCTGTGGATTGAAAGTAAAATAAGCATCCGGCAGATCAACCTCAGTATTTACTGAATTAAATTTATATTTGAAAACGCCCCCCTGATCATCATATATTTCCCAACCTACTAAGTCTTTTTTGTTTTTGTCAACAAACAATTTGACTCTCTTGAAAGGTGCATTGGCCTTTTCAGCCAAAAGCTCTATTTCCTGAATCACGATTCCTTTTTCATTCTTTTCACCGATCAATCTATAATTATAACCTTTCTGATACATCGTGTAGACAGAAGAAGGTGTCAGTTCATCCTCCATATCACCCGCATTGTTGACTGTTACCTCTTTGTAATTCCCGGATTCTATGTATGTCCAAACTGTTTTGCCATTATTAAAAATCTCCTGCTCGGGTAATTTCAGATGGTACTTTTCACCTTTAATGGCTATTTCCCCATTTTGCGACTGACTTTTTCCATCCACCATTTCAGCATAAGAAAATTCAAAACTTGCTTCTAGGCCTTTCAAAGATTTATATTTCTGGCTTACACCATCCAAAATCGTTTTGGCCTTTGGATCCTTTTGTGCAAAAACACTAGAGGAAACCATAGCAGTTGTTAAAAAAAAGATAAGTATAAATAGGTTTTTCATTGTGATTGTAGATTATCTCCTCAGAATAAATCCAAAGGAATTACAGATTGTTCAATAACCGTTCCAAACTACCTTCATCCTGGACTAATACCTCTCTGGCTTTACTGCCTTCAAAAGGCCCCACAATTCCTGCTGCTTCCAATTGGTCAACAATCCTACCTGCACGGTTATATCCAAGTTTTAACTTTCTCTGGATCAAAGAGGTACTTCCTTGCTGATGCATTACAATCAACCTAGCCGCGTCATCAAAAAGTGGATCCCTATCAGCCAAATCAATACTTGCTAGGTTACCATCCCCATCTTCACCTTCAAACTCAGGTAAAAGATAAGCATCTGAGTAGCCTTTTTGTTCACCTATCCAATCGCAAATGGCATCGACTTCGGGAGTATCCAAAAAAGCACATTGCAAACGGGTCATTTCAGAGCCATGGGAGAGCAACATATCCCCCATACCAATCAATTGATCAGCACCTCCTGCATCCAAAATAGTTCGGCTGTCAATCTTGGAAGTCACCCGAAATGAAAGTCTTGCCGGGAAGTTTGCCTTGATGATACCCGTGATCACATTGACAGATGGTCTTTGGGTAGCCACAACGAGGTGAATCCCAATAGCCCTAGCCAATTGTGCCAAGCGGGCAATAGGAGCTTCAATCTCCTTCCCTGCGGTCATCATCAGATCAGCCAGCTCATCAATCACCAAAACGATATAGGGCATAAACCTATGACCTTTTTCAGGGTTTAGCTTGCGGGCTACAAACTTGGCGTTGTATTCTTTGAGATTCCTACAGCCGGCATCTTTGAGCAAATCATAGCGTTTATCCATCTCAATACACAGCGAATTCAAGGTATAGATTACCTTTTTGGTGTCTGTGATGATTGCTTCTTCTGCTCCGGGTAATTTGGCTAAGAAATGCCTTTCGATTTTATTAAAAAGCGTCAGCTCCACTTTTTTGGGATCCACCAAGACAAACTTCAATTGAGACGGATGCTTTTTGTACACCAATGATGCCAAAATCATATTCAATCCCACAGATTTACCCTGACCCGTAGCACCTGCCATCAGCAAATGTGGCATTTTTGCCAAATCCATCACAAAAACTTCATTGGAAATGGTCTTACCCAAAGCGACTGGCAGGTCCTTATCACTCCGCATAAACTTTTCTGTACCGATGACAGATCTAGCAGGAACCAATTCTCTGTTTTTGTTAGGGACTTCTATACCTATTGTTCCTTTACCGGGAATCGGTGCAATGATACGAATTCCCAATGCAGCCAAACTCAAAGCAATGTCATCCTCCAGATTTTTGATTTTGGAAATTTTCACCCCTGGATCAGGTACAATTTCATAAAGAGTAACGGTTGGACCAATTGTAGCTTTGATCTCTTGAATCCCGATTTTGAAATTGACCAGCGTTTCTACAATCTTATTTTTATTTTCCTCCAATTCCTGTCTAGAAACTGTGACTTTTTGGAAATCATAATCGTTGAGCAGGTCTAGGGTCGGATACTTATAATGTGGCAGATCCAGTGTCGGGTCGTAAGGGTCAAGGTTTTCAACTTCATCCGCTGTCTTTTCCTCGCCTTCTGATTTACTGACTGAAAACTTTTTTTCCTCCACACGGGATTCAATCTCAAACTCGTTGTCCTCTTCCAATAAATCTTCCCCTTCTATGTTAAAAACAGGAGAAGTGCCTATTTTTTTGTTGTCCTCTTTTTCAGATTTAATGGTCCAGCTACTGACATCTTCTTCAATTTCTTCCTCACTCAACTCTTCTTCTATTCCTAATTCATCTCTCTCTTCTTCAATTTCATCCTCAATGCTTCCTTCGAATGATGATCTTTCAGCAACTACCTCACCACCGGATCCAGTCTTGCTTTCGGTCAAAGACCAATTGAATTGATGAATATTGAAGTAAAAAACCAGAAAAATCAAAAGAGAGCCCACTATAAGGAGGATACTGCCCCAGCCCAGAAATTCATTTGACAAGAGTCCAAGTTCATATCCGAATCCACCACTCAGAAATCCGAGGGTATTGAAACCATCCGCCATCTGAACAAGGTAACCTGTGACCAATCCTATCCAAAAAACAAAGAACAATGCAAAAGCACTGTATCTCGATAAAGAAATTAAAGATTTTTTGAAGGCGAGTTTGAAGCCCAAAAGGAACAAGTAAGGGGGCAAAAGAAAGGCTGCCAATCCAAACCATCTGCGGATAAAAAGGTCAGACATTTGGGCACCGAATAATCCAAGCCAATTTCTGGTTTCAGCGGCTGTGCTCCTGATACCTTGTTCCAACTCAGAAGCGACAAGACTTTGATCAGCCTTACCGGAAAAGAGGTAACTGAAAAAAGCAAACAATAGGAAAATAGAGGCAAGAATAAAGACAATTCCCAAAGTCAATGGTATTCTCTTATCCTTGACAAAATCCATGGAAAAGCTGCTTGGTCTCTTTTCCTTAGCCTTGGTTTTAGGATCACTTTTCTTTCTAAATGTATTTGTTCTGGGTGTTTCGGAAGCCATATTGATTATTCTATCATTCCCAAATTAATGGAAGATCTCGGAAATATACAGATTTCCGAACAATCAGTCCCACAATTTGCTGAAAAGCCTGTTGCTTAAAATGTAAGCAGAAGATTCAAAATGATTTAAATTTTAACTTTTTTACCGCTCAAATATTTGGCCAAACCCTTGTTTATTTTTTTGACCAATCCAGGACCTTCATAGATCATCCCTGAATAAATTTGTACCAAAGACGCCCCCGCTTCCAATTTGTCAATGGCATCCTGTGCTGAAAATATGCCTCCAACACCAATAATAGGGAAAGCATTGTTGGACTGTTTAGCCAAAAAGCGGATCACTTCAGTACTCCTTTTTGCTAACACTTTTCCACTGACCCCTCCTGCGCCTATTTCTTGGATTTGCTTGACGTCTGTAGTCAGCGAACTCCGATCGATTGTTGTATTCGTGGCAATAACTCCATCAATTTTTGTTTCCAGAACAATTTCCACTATGTCATCCAATTGTCCCACAGTCAAATCAGGAGCGATTTTGAGAAGAATGGGTTTTGGTTTTTGCTTTCTCAAATTGGCTCTTTTTACTGCCATCAACAGCTTTTTAAGCGGTTCTTTTTCCTGTAAATCCCTGAGATTTGGAGTATTCGGTGAACTTACATTGACTACAAAATAATCCACATAGGGAAAAAGTGTCTCAAAGCAGTAGAGATAATCATCGACAGCTTTTTCATTGCTAGTCACTTTGTTTTTACCAATATTCCCACCTATCAATACATCTGAGTTTCTTTCTTTGAGACGGATAATGGCATCATCCACTCCCCCATTGTTGAAACCCATTCTATTGATCAACGAATCATCAGATGGAAGTCTGAATAGCCTCGGTTTGGGATTGCCTTCTTGGGGCTTGGGAGTGAGTGTACCTATTTCAATAAAACCAAATCCCAGCATGGCCATCTCATCTATCAATTTGGCATCTTTGTCAAAACCTGCAGCCAATCCAACCGGATTTTTGAACCTCAACCCAAATACTTCCCTTTCCAAAATTGGATTTTGATAACCGTAGATCCCTTCTATAGCGTTTTTAACCAATGGTAGGTTAAAGCTTTTTTTGATCAAGTCAAAAGTGAAATGATGGGCATCTTCTGCATTTTTTTTAAAAAGTAAAGGTTTAACGAGGGATTTGTACACTTTGCTGTCTTTTTTCAAAGCGCTAAATTAAACCAAATGGATTAAAAATAATACCTTTATTATAAGAGAATATGATTGCCTAAAATGAATTTATTCACCAATATTTCTTTTTTTTAGAAAGTTGGAAGTTGAGCGTCCGAACACATTCAAACTTTAGCTATTTAGAATATGATATTATTCTGTAACTACCTGAAAAATCCAATTCCGTTCATTAAAGGATCTTTTGATAAAGAAGAATGGAATTCCAGTAGCTGCTATTATTAATCCCGTTCCACTATGCGAAATTGTATTATCACTAAATGGTGTAATACCTACAACAACAGTTGAAATCAGAAGTTCTAACACCGTAACTGCCCCTCCAAGGGCAATTATTCCTACTCCTACTACTTTTGGTCCAATAGGGTTTGACTTAAATTTAGCAATTTCATTGATATCAACTTCCTGGCCTTTCACAAAAATTCTACCATCATTCAAGATCGCCATTTCCCCCTTAATACGCTTTCCGTCAAATGTTTTGATGATAACCCTTTTTCCATTATTGATATATTGAATATTTCCATTCGACTTATGGAACAGACCAAGCTGAAATTTTTCTACCTGTTGCCCAAACGAAAAACCTGTACCCAATAAAAAGAATAAAATGGTTAGTCTGAGTTTATACATAAAGTTTATAACAATGTGAATTCATTTCTTCGAAAACTAACTTTTTTTTTAAAGTATGCAAATCATCATATGTTATTTAACTTTTATCATTCTACCCTAAATTATCCCCGTGGATGAAACTCATTCAATACCTGCCTGAGGTAATCCCTGTCAAGATGGGTGTAGATTTCAGTGGTGGTGATGCTTTCATGGCCGAGCATCTCCTGGACAGCCCTCAAATCAGCCCCGCCTTCAATCATATGGGTAGCAAAACTATGCCGGAAAGTATGGGGGCTCACATTCTTCTTCAAACCTATCAATTCCACTTGCTTTTTGATAATCAGGAAAACCATCACCCGTGTGAGTTTTTTACCCCTTTGATTCAGGAAAACAAATTGTTCATGGCCTTTGGCCGGTGTCATGTGGTTTCGGACTTCCAAAATGTATATTTTCAAGTATTTTAAGGCATCTTTTCCAATAGGCACAAGCCGTTCTTTATTGCCTTTTCCAATAACCCTTAAAAACCCAACATCTTCATAAACATTCCCGATTTTTAAGTCCGTCAATTCCGTAACCCTCAAACCAGAACTGTAAAGCACTTCCAACATGGCTCTGTTTCGATGACCATGATTTTCACCTAAAGGAATACTTACCAAAATCTGATTGATTTCATGAAAACTTAAAGTATCCGGCAGTTTCCTCCCCAGTTTGGGTGCCTCCAAAAGCTGCGCAGGATCTTCAGAAATACTGTCCTCGTACATCAAAAAACGATAAAAAGCTTTGATTCCCGAGATGATACGGGCTTGGGTGTATTCTGAGATTTCAAGTTCGGCCAGCCCATTGACAAAATACCTCAAGTGTTGTAATTTAACCTGCGTTGGTTGTACATCTGGAAAATTATTCTCCATATACCTGCTGAGCTTTTCCATGTCCTGCTGATAGGCCAGTATGGAGTTTTTACTCAATGACCTTTCGATTTTCAGGTGATGTTGGAATTGACGGAGAAATGGGGTCCAAGTGGACATATGTTTTTTAAATTAAAATATCAATTGAATAATTGAAGGTTGCTACCTCTAGCTATATTGTCAAAATCTCTATCCATGTGCCAAAGTGGAATGTTGAAATGAATTGCAGTCCATGCAATCAAACAATCGTTGCTCTTTCTAATTGAAATACCTTTTTTCTTTAAAGAAAAAAATAATTTGGCAGCACCCTCTGCAGATAGGTAAGGATCAGTCGTGAGCTTCTGTAAAGCATCGAGTCTTTGAGCTAAATTTGTAAAATCATTTTCTGATCTACAACCCTGCAACAATTCTTGCATTATCGTCGGGCAGATGCAAACTTGATCATCAATGATCAAATCAAACATTTCTTTTGAAATAGTATCATCTGAATCATTTAAGTATGTAATCCATAATGACGTATCAATTAAAACCATAATCTTTCAAATTGTTCTCATATCCTCAAGACTACCCTCCCATTTTAATTTTCCGCGAAGGTCCGCCAATTCCTTCAATTTCAATATTCTTAAATATTGCCTCAGAGCAGTATCTACGACCTCTTTTTTTGTTTTGATCGAGGATTTTTCCAAAATCTCATCCATTAATTTTTCATCTATCTCAATATTTGTTCTCATGATGTAAATTTATATTATACACAAAAATAACACATTTTATACACATAAAAGTTTAATCCCCAAAAATCTGCATAATCGCTTTTTTACCGATAACTTTGACCTTTCAAAACCACTAACCTTCAATCACATTGAAAATCTGTATTATCAACGGTCCAAATCTCAATCTCTTAGGCAAAAGAGAACCGGAGATCTATGGCAGCACTTCTTTTGAAGATTATTTTGAAACACTGAAAACAAAGTTTTCTGATCTGGAATTACATTATTTTCAAAGCAATATTGAAGGTGAAATCATTGATAAGATTCATGAAGTTGGATTTGATTTTGATGCCGTCCTGATCAATGCCGGAGGATACACGCATACTTCTGTTGCCATTTCGGATGCGATCGCAGGAGTGACCACTCCGGTATTGGAAGTACATATTTCCAATATTTACAAAAGAGAGGAATTCCGTCACAAAAGCATCATCACAAAAGAATGTGTTGGCATGATATCTGGTCTTGGTCTTAAAGGGTATGAACTAGGCATCAGGTTTTTTCTAAAACAGTAGCTTCAGAAAATAATATCAAAATATCTTTAAGTAATAAATATCAATTTACAAAGCATTGAACGTCTAAAACATCAAGACTTTTCAAACTAATAGTTCATCAAATTTAGGAATCATGATCACATTTGCACCGGGACCTTCTAAGGTCTATGACAAGTTACCCCAATACATGCAGGACGCCTACCAAAAAGGAATTCTGAGCGCAAATCATCGTTCTGCTGTTTTCATGAATTTATACCAGGAAACGGAAACGCTCATGCGGGAGAAGCTTCATGTACCTCAGGACTACAAGTTACTTTTCACCTCCTCTGCAACAGAGAATTGGGAAATCATTTCCCAATCCATCGTGCAGTCTGCAGGATACCATATTTTTTCCGGTTCATTTGGCAAGAAATGGTTTGATTATGCAAAATACATTGAACCAAAATGCTTTGCTCATAAATTAGAAGCTGATCAAACCATTGATGTTGAAAATTTGGAAATAGGAGAAGCATATGATGTGATAGCCATTACCCAAAACGAGACTTCTAATGCCACTCAAGTGACCAATCAGACCATAGCAGCCATTGCAAATAAGTATCCTGAAAAGATGATTGCGGTGGATACCACTTCTTCAATGGGAGGAATTGAATTGGATTTTCAATTGGCAGATATTTGGTATGCTTCAGTACAGAAATGTTTTGGGCTGCCTGCAGGCTTGGGTATCTTAATCATTTCTCCTAAAGCCATTGCAAAGGCAAAGAATAAAGGCGAAAGAGGAAGATATAATAGCCTGAACTTTGTTCTTGAAAATGCAGAAAACTATCAGACGCATTACACCCCCAATGTTTTTGGAATTTATTTGTTGTATAGAGTTTTACAGGACATTCCTGAAATCCAGCATATAGACCAAAAAACAAGGGAAAGAATGAGGACTTTGGAAGACACCATTGCCAATACAGGAAAATTAAGAATGCTCATCCCAAATCCTGAAGCTAGAAGCAGCACTGTCTTGGCAATCACCGGAAGGGAAGAACTTATCTCAGAAGTCAAAAAGTCAGCAGAAAAAGAAGGAATGCAAATGGGTGGTGGATATGGTCCATTAAAGGCAAGCAGTTTTAGAATAGCAAATTTCCCTGCTATCTCTGATTCGGAATTTCAAAATCTGATCAATTTCTTAAAGAATTATTAGGCTTGATATAATTGAATATTTGTCAAAGCTTGATTCCAAGTATCAATATTTTGCCAATAAAGCACTAAAACTCCATGCTCAATTTTAAAGAAATATTTTCAGTCACTTTGATCCTTTTTTCGGTCATTGACATTCTAGGTTCCATACCGATTGTCATCAATCTCAGGAAAAAAGTAGGTCATATCCAATCGGGCAAGGCTACCCTTGCTGCAGGTGTTTTAATGATTCTGTTCTTAATAGTGGGTAAATCTATCTTAGGACTATTTGGAATTGGGGTAGAAGATTTTGCCATAGCGGGTGCTTTGATCATTTTTGCCTTGGGTGCTGAAATGATTTTAGGAATAGAGCTTTTCAAACCTGACCCAGAAGCTTCAACTACAAGTGCGTCCATAGTCCCCATTGCATTCCCATTGATAGCAGGTGCTGGCACATTAACAACCATACTGACACTAAAGGCCGAATATACACAGGTGAATATTGCTGTGGGGATAGTTATTAATCTGGCTATAGTATATGCAGTTTTGAAAAGCACTAATTGGCTGGAAAGAAAACTGGGTAAAACAGGTTTGGACGTCTTAAGGAGAATTTTCGGCATCATTCTATTATCCATTGCCATCAAGATTTTCAAAGGTGCTTTGTATACAGGTGAGATGATATGATTAATAAACCAAGTAGGTTTCATAACCAACTTGGTTTTCCTGTTTTTTCTAGGTATTCCCTAAAAAATCTACTTTTCTTTGCAACATGATTACAATCTTTACAGACGGTGCCGCCAAAGGAAATCCTGGACCAGGAGGATATGGCGTTGTTATGAAATACAATCAGCATCGAAAAGAACTATCAGGAGGTTTCCGACTCACCACCAATAATAGGATGGAACTCCTTGCTGTTATCCGTGCACTTCAAGAGTTGAAAGTAAGGGATATTCCCGTTTCCATTTACTCAGATAGTAAATATGTGGTGGATGCCATTGAAAAAGGTTGGCTTTGGGGTTGGCAAAAGAAAGGATTCAAGGACAAAAAGAATGTCGATCTTTGGAAAATTTATATCCCTTTACATGTAAGGTATAAGCCGAAGTTCGTGTGGGTAAAGGGACATGCCGGACATCTTGAAAATGAACGCTGCGACCAATTGGCAGTGTCTGCTGCAGAAATGCCCAATTTACCGGCAGATGAGGGCTATGAGAATATTTAATTTTGTATTCAGCAAAGATGGCAGTTATCTAGCTTTTCAGTGTTGGAATTACGAAGATTGCATGAATGGATAGTTTAGCCAGCTTTTATTTTAGTTACCCTCTTGACTGATGAGATAGCCGATACCCCAAAATCTGATCTATAATCCTTTGAAGAAATCGGCACACCGACATGAAAAACTCCACTTTCAATTTCAAACAATTTGCTGTGCAACAGGACAGATGTGCCATGAAAATCAGCACTGATGGGGTTGTTTTGGGAGCCTTTGCAGGTCGGGGATATCCCAAAAACATTTTGGACATCGGAACGGGTACTGGGGTTATTTCATTGATGTTGGCGCAGAGATTTCCAGAAGCGATGATTACCGGAATTGAAATTGACAAAGACGCTTCTGAACAGGCAACCGAAAATGTCCGCCAAAGTCCTTGGCCTGACAGGGTTAAAATTTTGCATCAAAGTTTTCAGGAATTCCAAAAGCAACATCAAGGCAAATTTGACCTGATTGTCAGCAATCCTCCCTATTTTCCTAAACACTTACTATCACCTGATCTAAAAAGAAACCTTGCGCTTCACAACGATAGTCTTACTTTCGGTGAACTAGCAAAAGGTATAGGAAGATTAATGGAGCAGAATGGCCATTTTTGGTTGATTTTGCCTCCAGACCAAATGAAAACAATCAATAAAATTCTAGAATTTTCGGGAATTCACACTATTGAAAAACTGGATTTAAGGGATAAACCGAATAAAAATATAATAAGGACTATACATGCTTTCTCCTATTCAAAATATGAAATAAAAAAGTCTGATATCCATATTAAAGCTGAATCAGGAGATTACTCAAAAGAATATTCGGAACTGTTAAAAGATTTTCTTACTATATTTTAGTTCATATATTAATCTCGTAGGAACAAATTGTTTTTTTAAATCCATTATTCCTGTATTTTTAGAACCAATTTTAAGAATAAATAAATGAATAAGAGTAAAATCGGTGTTATAAAATTGCTGGTCATTCTACTTGCTGTTTTTGCATCTTGTGAGGAAGAAATTATAGTTACTCCCTCCCTGATTACAGAAGAAGTAATCTACCTTAGTGGAGAGCGGGTCAGATTATTGGGAAGGGTCATCACAACTCAAAATGTCAATGCAAATGACCATGGTTTTTATGTTGCTGAAAATGAGGCATTCAATCAGCCGTTGATCATTTCTCTGGGAGAAAAAACTACCCCGGGTAGGTTTATTGGTGAAACTGAGGTCTTGAATATTGAAAGCACTTACTATGCCAAATCCTTTATCAATGTAGGTGGAGAGATTCAGTTCGGCAATGTCTTACAGCTCACCACACTATCACCTGAAGTTCAAAGCTTTGCACCAAATAATGGTCCTGTTGGAACTATCATTACTTTAACAGGAAAAAATTTCACTTCGGATACCCGTATATTAATAGGTGACAGGCCTGCCGAAATTCAGAGAATAGAATTTGAATCAAGAATAACAGCCAAAATTCCAACTGCAGGCACAGCGCCTAGGGAGAATGTGACTGTTATTGTTCAAGGCAAAGAAATTATACTTTCCCAACAATTCGAATACACCACGGGGGCATTTTCTAAACTTGCCAATCCTCCTTCATCCATCCGGCTGAATGAAAATATTTTCTTCCAGGACAATGAAGATTTATATTTGGGATTAGGAAGCGATGGCAATCAATCTTTAAATTCAAAAATCTGGAAATATAATTTAGGTAATGAGCAATGGACAGAGGCTTCTTATCAAGGAGATCCTCTTTGGTTGGCTTTTTCTACCAACAATTTTTTTGGTGGTGGAGCTAAAGAAGTTATAGCTCCCTATGTTACGAGCAGAGATTTTTGGAAAATACAGAATGGAAATTTTGAAAAATTACCGGATTTACCATTTGAGTCAATAGAATCACTCTCTTTTGAAACTGATGAAAACTTGTATGTAATTGGTGGCCTCCTTGGAAGAAATACCTTTAAATATTCTAAATCTTCTGGAGAATGGGCTAGCATCAATCCTATTCCATTTTCTGCAAATAAATCCGACCTACATTTCACCCACAAAAACAAGCTTTATGTGACCAACTCCGGCGATAAACAAATCTTTTTGTTTGATCCTGAAACGGAAGCATGGAGTTTATTCAGTACATATCCCGGAGACATTGTAAGTGGTTCAGGATTTGGAGTTAGTATAGGTGACCGTGTTTATGTAGGAATGAACAACAGGTCTCTACAGGTATGGGAACTCAATATGATTTCTGGAAATTGGGTGAAAAAAAATGATTTCATAGGCACACCTGCTGCAAGAAATGTAGGAGTATATTCAAATGCTGGGTTCATCTATCTGGTAAGAAGACTTGGTGCTACTGGTATATTAGAATTCTGGAAATTTGATCCAAATGGTCTTTAAAAATTGATATGATGAGAAAAATTTTACCATTACTATTTTTCCTTTTGCTAATAGGTATCTCTGCGATTGCGCAGCAAAAAAATATCGTGGGAAGAGATATTGGACAATTAAAAGATCTACAAATAAGTGGCAGGATCATAGATGAGATCACTGGTGAACCCTTAGTTGGAGCTACAGTTACTGTCCAAGAGATTACAAAAACAGAGATTACAAGTACCAATGGCACATTCAACCTGACATTGGATCGTGCTGAGTATACTTTGGAGATTAGGTATGTAGGCTACGAAACCGTGATATATCCATTTGTGGCTGTAGGAGATGGCAGGATAAGCCTTACGATGATTCAGGAAGACTTTACATTAGATGATGTGGTCATCTATGGCAGTGATCCTGAAAAAAACATTAGAAGTACCGATATGGGTGCCATAAGCATCAGTATGAATACATTGAAAGAATTACCCCCTTTTCTGGGAGAAGTGGATATTATTAGGAGTATTGCGACATTACCAGGTGTAAGTCAGGTTGGGGAGGCCTCTTCGGGGCTGAATGTACGTGGAGGTGGGGCTGATCAAAATCTGATTATGTTTGCAGGAGCTCCAATTTATAATCCCTCCCATCTTTTCGGCCTGTTCACGGCATTTAATCCTGACGTTGTCAATGATTTCACACTATACAAAGCAATTATCCCAACCAAATATGGAGGTAGAGGATCTTCCATATTAGACATTACTCCAAAATCAGGGAGTTTGACCAATTGGGGAGGTGATTTGATGGTCGGTACTGTTTCTGGTAAAATCGGAATTAACGGGCCTATAATTCAAGATAAAGTTTCTGCTAAAATTGGAGTTAGGGGATCTTATATTAATTGGCTACTGGGAGCACTAAACAATCCCGATCTGAGAACAAGCCAGGCTAATTTCAATGATGTGAATGGGATTCTGTATGGTGAAATCAATGACAATCACAATGTCACCTATAGCTTTTACCGTAGCTATGATGATTTTGCACTAGCCTCTGATACCACCATTTCATGGACAAATATGAGCCATACACTGGCTTATCAGGGTAAATTTTCTGAAAAGTTCTCTGTCAATGCCATAGGATTTTATACGCTTTATGATTTTACCATCTTCAATCAATCTGGGATCAATAATTTTGATCTAAAATCCGGGATTATAGATAATGGATTAAGGTTGAACTTCACTTATGCGCTGAGTGAAAGAAATAGGATTTCATTTGGAGGAGATACAAAAAACCTAACCATCAATCCAGGAGAACTGATCCCGGGAGTAGTAAATGGAGAGTCTACCATTCTTCCTCAATTAGTCCAGAGCGAATACGCAAGAGAGTCAGGTCTATACCTCCAACATGAACTTGAATTGGGGGAAAAATTTGGTTTTTCTTATGGTATGAGATATGACCTGTATCAATATTATGGACCAAGGACAGTCCGGGAATATGCTCCCAATCTTCCACTGAATTCTGGAAATGTTGTAGGTGAAAGGACTTATGGAGATGGAGAACTTATCCAGACTTATGATGGATGGGGTCCGAGAGTTTCCATGCGCTATTCTATCGATTCCAAAACCTCCATCAAAGGTGGTTATAACAAAATGTACCAATTTATCCATTTGATTTCCAACACTGCCACCATAGCTCCTACTGATGTTTGGAAATTGAGTGATCAATTTTTGAAACCACAGATTGTAGATCAGTATTCTTTAGGTATTTACAAAAACTTTAAAGGAAATATTTTTGAGACTTCAGTCGAAGTATACTACAAAGACATTCAAAATGTGGTGGAATACAAAGATGGTGCAAAGCTTTTGCTTCAGAATAATCTGGAAACAGAAATTATTCCCGGGGAAGGAAGGGCATATGGAGTTGAAGTTTATGCAAAGAAAAATCTTGGGAGAATTACCGGATGGGCCAGCTATACTTACTCTAGAGCTTTCAGAAGGGTCATCACCCCCTTCGAAGAAGAGATCATCAATGATGGGGAATGGTTCCCTGCCAATTTTGATAAACCACATGACCTTACATTGATTGGAAATTATAAAATGGCATCCAATGTTTCCCTATCTGCAACCTTCTCCTACAGTACAGGAAGACCGGTAACTTTCCCTGAAGCAAAATTTGATTTTGCGGGCAATTCCCTGGCATTTTTCAGAAACCGGAATCTTCAAAGAATCCCCGATTTTCATAGATTGGATCTTTCTTTGAATTTCCAATTGAAAGGTAAAGGGAAGTTTTATGATGGGGACTGGACTTTTGCTGTCATGAATGTTTACGGTAGAAAAAATCCATTCTCAATATTTTTCGCCGACCAGCCAGGTTCCCCTCCACAGGCCTATAGACTTGCCATACTTGGTGTGCCGCTTCCAACCTTGAGTTATTCAATGAAATTCTGATGAACATGCTAAAAAGATTGATTTATATATTACTGATAATCCCTATTTCATGTATTGATCCTTATAAGATTGATATCCCTCAAGGGGCTCAATTGCTGACAGTAGATGGATTTATTACAACTGATCCTGGACCACATCTGATCAGATTGACTAGAAGCGATACCTATGGGAGTGTTTTTGAGGGCCTGATTAGGCCTGTAATAAGAGCAACAGTTGGAATAAGAGATAGCGAGGGAAATGTCACCTTCCTCAATGAACTTGCCAATGATGGCATATATGCCACTCCGGAAGGATTTATGGCAAGAGTTGGGGTTTCATATTCCCTACAGATTGATTTACAGAATGGCAAGTCCTATACTTCTCTACCCGAAAGAGTAGAATCTGTACCTCAAATTGATTCACTTTCATACCAGTCAGTGAAATTTAATACCAATGATAGGTTAACTGATCTCATCGGCGTTCAGGTATTTGCCCACTTCCGTGATCCAAGCGATCAGACTAATTTCTACTATTGGAGAAATGGCCCCTCCACATTTGTATTGGTAGCAAACCCCGAATTGCATACTTTATCCCCTAATCATCCTACCAATCCAAGGGGTCCGGATCCTAAGGACTGCTGTGCGACTTGTTACGTACAGGATGAATCAAGAATCCAAAGATTTACACTTGCTTCCGATGATAATTTTAATGGACTATCTCAAAGACTCCCCGTACTATTTATTGAAGATGATGGATTGAGATTCAAACAAACATATAGAGCAGAAATACAACAAATATCTGTTTCAAGTGATGCGCATAGGTTTCTAAGGTTGATAGAGCAACAGACAAACCTTACCGGAAGTGTATTTGACAATCCTCCAGCAAATATCAGGGGAAATATAATTAGCCTTGATGATCCGGATGAGGTGGTATTGGGGTATTTTATGGCAGGGTCGGTAGATAAAAAACAAGTCTATATTGAAAAAAATAAACTTGAATTTCTTCAAACTCCTAGGATAATTCCAGATGATTGTCTTACTGTAAGCGGGGCTCAACTGAGTCCCCCATCAGATTGGAACCCATAATAATATTTATTCCAATCGTATCAATTACAATAGGTATTCATAAAGGTGTCCAGAAAAGATAGGGTAAGAAAAAGTTAGAAACAGACTTTTTCTTACCCTATACAATTAATACAGGATCAATGTAAGATCTAAATTAGTATCACGATTAAATCAATAATGATATTGCATTTCAAGTGGCCTCAAACAATCATTCACTAAACTGCTCTGATTTTTTCTTCAAATTCAATTCCTGTTTTTTCTAAAGCCTCCAAAATGGGCTCATAAATCTCGGGGAGAACTGGGACATGTAAGCCCCTTACAATGATTTTACCATCCAAAAAGAGGTCTACAGCAATTGCTAAAGGTAGACCCACTGTCTTCGCCATTGCTGTATATTCCTGATTTTCCCCTTTGCATACCAAACTTGACACTACTTCCTTCATGCCCTTGGGAGTTTCAATCCCCAGTAAATGCTGCATCACTATCATATCCCTGTCTTGAAAATCCAGTTTCCATTTTTCTTTCAAAATCTCTTCCAAAATTGCCGCCGGGCTTCCATCAGTCTTTGGTAATGGCTCATTTGAAAACATCCCCAACCATTCTATTTTTCCGAGAATTTCATCATTTATCCATGGCAGAAGATCCTGAAGCTTTTCCTCCAAATTTTTTGTCTCATGATAAGGCAAAAAAGAATTGAAAAACATCCTGTGTGAAAACCAAGAAGGCAATTCCATCTTAAAGGAATCGTCTGTAATCCCTAATTGTACAAAAACATCCCAACTTTCACAAAAACCAGTTCTTCTTAAAGTCCCTCTTAACAAAGTAGAGATATCATCAAGCCCATAAATCTTTCTATAGCTCAAAGAATCTCTGTTTGGATATCCTTCAAAATCTCCCACTTCGTCAAAGCTGATGTTTTCCAGTCTCTTATAAAGCATGTGATAGGGAATATATTTGAGCTCTCCATTTTGGATAAACCGAGATGTTCCCTGACCAGCAAGAACAACATTTCTAGGGTTCCAAGTGAATTTATATTTCCAAGGATTATTCTCACTTTCTGGTGCTAGCAACCCTCCTGTATAGGACTTGAAAGAAAAAATCCTATTTCCTGCTTTTTTTTCATCATTTATTATTTTCATTGCAGACATGTGGTCTAATCCTGGATCTAATCCACATTCATTCAAAAAAAGCAGGTTTTTGGCTTCAATTCCATTTTTCATTTGCCTCATTTCCTCAGACTCATAGGAAGCGGAAAAAAAATGTTTCCCCAATTCCAGACAATCCTTAGCGATGATAGGATGTAAAAAGGCCGGAAGCATTGAAATCACCAAATCAGATTCCCCGATTATGGCTTTCCTATTCTCAGCTTCATCCAGATTTATCTTAATTGCTTTCCCTGATTGATGATTCTTAAGCTTTTGAGAAGCAATTTCTTCAGAAACATCAGCTACTATAATATTTCTATTTTTTGCTACAGCTGTTTCTAAAAGATAGTCAATTAAATAAACGGATGATTTACCTGCACCTAGGATTAATATTGTCTGCATGCTGAATATTGAAGTTAAAATTACAGTTCGAAGTTGTAAAAAAACAAGGAAGGCTAAAAATCTAACATCATAATTAAATGTAAAATAACAATTACGGATTTTTTTTTGTTATTTCATTTCGATTTTTAAATCAAAAAATGAACAGAAGAATAGAGTTAAAAGTAAGTTTGGAGGTAATCCAAAAAAAAGATTGGTCTGAGGAGGAAAATATATTGATCTCTAAGGCCAGCAGAATTTTAGAAATGGCTCATGCCCCATATTCAGGATTTCTAGTCGGAGCTGCCTTACTTCTGGAAGATGGTTCTATTTTTGTGGCCAACAACCAAGAGAATGTTTCTTTTCCGGTAGGTGTCTGTGCAGAGAGGGCTGTCTTGAGTTATGCTATGGGAAATCACCCTAAGCTAAGACCTATAAAATTAGCAATAGTTGCCAAAAGAAAAGGTGAAAAAAAGAATGCGACCGTAACACCATGTGGACTATGCCGTCAGACTATCAATGAATATGAAGTCAAATTCGGGCATCCTATAGAATTGTTAATGCTCAATCCTGACGGGGAAATATTAAAAGCATCTGGTATAGACCAGTTATTACCTTTTAGGTTTACAGATTTAAATAGTTAATGAAATATAATTTCAAATATCAGCATACGTCTCATTACAGAACATCCCATGTAGTCAATAGAAATGAAAAGGAAATTCTTATTGCTCTTCACGGGTACGGCCAATTGTCAGAATATTTTCTCAAAAAATTCGAACCAATATTCAAGGAAGACAGATTGATTTTAGTGCCTGAGGCCACCAACTATGCTTATTTGGAGGGTTTTGCTGGTAGAGTCGGGGCCAATTGGATGACACGACATGAGCGGGAAACTGCCATAAAAAACAACAATGAATATCTCAATGGGCTTCTTGAAAATATCCTTTTAAAATACAAAAATAAACCAATCATCAAGGTCCTAGGTTTTTCCCAAGGGGCTGCCACGGCTACAAGATGGGTCAGTCAATTGGCTTTATCAGTGGAGACGCTAATACTTTGGAGTGGGGGATTTGCCCATGACCTTAATTTCCAAGAAACCGGAGAAAAACTAAAGAATACAGAAATCATTATTGCCTTAGGGAATAATGACAGTCTCATAACACCCGATTCCAAAGAACAACAAGATGAATTTATTTCCAAGTTACCTTTTGAAGTCAAAAAGCTTCAATTTGATGGTGGACATGACTTAAATATTCCTTTACTCCAAAAGATTTTTGAATAAAACAGACATCACCAATTATACCTGAAGAAAAATGTTTGATTTGAACTGCGAGTTATTTAATTTTCTTAAAATTTTATCTGAAATACATAATGCTTACCCTATCTGAAAAAGAAGTTGAGAAAATAGCGGCCAAGCTGCTAAAAGGGATGATTTGTTTTTTCCAATTGGACAATAAAAAAATTCACCATTTGCCTGATGATGAGGACTATTTCAATTATGATCTTACTCCTGAAGAGGAAGATATTCTGGATGAAATAGACGACAACCCTGACAATTTTGCAGAATTCACAAAGATGGAACCTAATCAGGAACATCAAGTGATGGAGAATTTCGCAGAGAGAATAGTGAAAGAAAGAAATTTTCAGGACGAACTCTTCAATGCTTTAAGTAAACCTAAAGCAGCTACAGGTTTTAAATTCTTAATCGATAGCTCTGGGAAATATTCTGAAAGGTGGCAAGAATACCGCATCCAAAAATACAAGGATTGGGTCAAAGAGCAGGTTGACAGCTTCAACTATTCCGAAGAATAAATGAAGCCACTTTTTTCTGGTGGCTTCCCTTATTTCTCTCCTTTTCTAGTTTGTCTTAATCCATCTCCAAATGGTTTTGTAATCGACTTTGGTACCATGAATCAGTATGCCAATTCGGTAAATTTTTCCGGCTACCCAAGTACTGAACAAAAACCCTGTTATCAGCAATCCCATAGAGAGCGCTAAGTCCCAAAAAGGCACGCCATAACTTACCCTTCCCATCATGGCTATTGGCGAGGTAAATGGAACTATAGACAGCCAGAAGGATACATTACTATTTGGGTCATTTAATACAAAAACAAAAAGACCCATATACCCAATCAAAAGTGGTATGGTAATGGGCAGCATAAATTGTTGCGCTTCTGATGGTGTATCAATGGCAGCACCAACAGCGGCAAAAAATGCTCCGTAAAGCAAGTACCCTCCCAGAAAATAAAATACAAAGGTCAAGGTCAATTGGAAAAAATCTATTCCCTGAATCGTTTGAATTATTTTGTAAATATCATTATCTCCATTGATCATTTGACTCATTTCAGGGTTTGCAAGATCCATGATCTGCTGTTGAGGCATCTGCATACCAAAATAGCCGATGATTACAGAAGAGATTCCTCCTATCAAAACCACCCATATCAGAAATTGGGTGAGACCTACAGCGCCGATTCCGATTATTTTACCCATCATCAACTGAAATGGCCTGATCGAAGATATAAGGATTTCAATGATCCGGCTGGATTTTTCCTCGATGACGCCCTGCATGATCTGATTTCCGTAAATAAAAATAAATATATAGATCATAATTCCTGCCATGAATCCAATGGCATAATTGACTGTTGCATCAGTGATCTTTTCATCTCCTTTATTATCCAAAGTAATGGATTGAATAGCCACCTTGGTTCTGTAGGCATTGATGACTTCGGGATCAATCCCTGATTCAAAAAGTCTTTGCTCTTCAATTCTTCTTTTCAGATTGGATTCAAGAAATGAGATCAATCCCATACTTGGGTTTTTTTCGGCATAATAGGTAATCCCAACAGGCCTAGTAAGGTCTAAATTCGGTATATACAAAAAGCCGAATCTTTCTCCATTTTGGACCATTGACTTTGCATCCTCCAATGACGTATTGGAAAATGAAAAAGCATATTGCTCCGAACTCTCAAGAAAAAACAAGTTATTATCATCTACGACTTCTATAATCCTTAAAGCGGAACTGGAGGATTCACCAACAGCTATCCAAAGAAACAAGCCCATAATGGCCGGAAAAACCAGTGGGGTCAGAATCGTAGCCAAAAGAAATGATTTCTTTTGGACCCTTGAAAGGTATTCCCTTTTGATGACCAGCCAAACTTTACTCATTTGAATATTCTTTTACCTGTTGGATGAAAATTTCTTCCATACTGGGAAGTATTTCCTGAAAACTGACCACTTCCCCGTAAGACATCATTTTGAGAAGCAATTGGTTTGGGGAGTTTTGCCCAAGAGGCAATGTAAATGTGGCAACTCCATTTTTTAAATGTGCTCCAAACTCCAATGGCAGACTATCATCACTACTTATAAGACTAACTTTATATTTATTAGGTCTGAATTGTTGTTTGATATCTTCTAGACTACCTTCTAGAATTTTATAGGACTTGTGGATCATCGCAATTTGATCACACAATAGTTCTACAGATTCCATCCTATGGGTCGACAAAACCAGCGTAATCCCCTTATCCCGCAACTCCAGTATTTCATCTTTAATGATTTCAGCATTGATAGGATCAAAGCCAGAAAATGGTTCATCCAAAATAAGCAGCTCAGGCTCATGGATAATCGTTGAAATAAACTGCACTTTTTGAGCCATTCCTTTTGAAAGGTCATCAATCCTCTTGTCCTTCCAGGAATTGATATCCATTTTTTTCAGCCAATAAGTCACCTTTTCTTTAGCAGTGGCAGCAGGCATACCTTTTAGTCGGGCAAAATAGATCAATTGATCCCAAACCTTCATTTTTTTGTATAGACCTCTTTCTTCAGGTAAGTAACCTATTCTAGAAATATGTTTTGGATGCAATTTTTCTCCTTTGAACAGAACCTGTCCCTGGTCAGCTTCTATAATTTGATTGATAATTCTGATCAGGGTTGTTTTTCCAGCCCCATTTGGCCCCAACAACCCAAAAATTCCTCCTTCCGGAATACTTAAAGAAACATCACTTAAGGCCTTGTTTGGCCCATAGGCTTTATTCAAATGTTCGATTTCGAGGATAGCCAAAGAATTTTTTTTTGGTAAAATAATAAAACTTAGGAGCGTATTTTACTTTAAGGTAACAGATCCCACAGAAACATCAATATTGAAGGTCATTAGATTCTTGCTATTTTCTTTATAGGTTCTGCTGACATATGTTTTGTTACCTATATCTTTTAGATGTTTGGGAATATAAGTTCTGCACATAGGAGTGGATTTAATTTTGACAATAAAAGGTTGGCTATCGTCAGGCAGTTCAAGATTCACTTTTCCTGCTCCCACCATTGCTTGAATATTGCAGGATTCAGGCATATTATCTGAGAAAGAAAGATTAAGTGTGCCATAGTTAGCCTCAAAAATCATCTCCTTGGCATTGGTATAATTAAGATTGAAAGCTTCAAGATTACCCATATTGATGGTAACCATGATGGTATCCATCTTTACTGAGTTTGCAGTCTTTTTGCTATAATCGAGTATGATATCAGCACTAGTAGACTCTATAATGCAGTTGGAGATTGGCAAATGAGAAAAGTCAAGATTGGCAAGACCAATTCCAAAATAAAAATGAAGATCGTAAAGAAAATTGGAATTCAACCCAACAGACCACTTGTGTTCAAAATCGTCATTAGAGCTTGAAAAGAGCTTGTAAGATAGACTTTTTCCCAGATTTTCTGATTCAACATTTCTATGAACCAAATTGGCATAGAGAATTTCATCCCTGATTTCATGAAAAAATGAGGGCAAAATATTTACTTTAGATAAATTTGATTTGATATACACAGACTCATCTCCTTGTTTTCTTTTGATCTCAGATACACCTTTGTATACATTGAAATCCAGATAAACAAGATTGTACCCACGCCTTTCTTCAATTTTAAATTCTTTGGTGATTTGGGCCGTAAGCTGGAAAATAACCCCCAAAAAGAGTCCTATAATTAAGCTAAATCTGTTCAGCATACGGTAAGGTTACGGCGATCCATTTAAAAGGTTCTTGAAGACATAAAAAAAGCCAGATTTTTGTCTGGCTCCAAATTTTTAGAAAAATTCTTTCATTTTATCGAAAAAGCTCTTTTCAGAATTCCCTGGATCTGGCTTGAAATTATCTGAATCTTTCAGATTCTCTAAAATTTGTTTTTCATCTTTACTAAGTTGTTTGGGTGTCCAAACATTCACATGGATTAGCTGGTCCCCTATGCTATAACCATTGATATCTCTAATTCCTTTTCCTTTCAATCTGAGGATTTTTCCACTTTGTGTGCCTGGATCAAGCTTAATCTTTACTTTACCATCTATGGTGGGCACTTCAATCTGGGAGCCCAATGCCGCATCTATGAAACTTACATATAAGTCAAACACTACATTGTTGCCATCCCTCTGAAGAGTTTCGTCCTCTATCTCCTCAATCACTATCAGTAAATCTCCTGGAATTCCACCTGCAGTTTCATTCCCCTTACCAGACATACTCAATTGCATACCATCAGCAACACCTGCCGGGATGTTAATGGATATTACTTCCTCTTTCAGAATCAATCCTCTGATATCGGCCTCACTTGGCCTCTTATCCACCATCTGACCGTTGCCGCCACAAATTGAACAAGTGCTGGCTGAAACCATTTGACCCAACATGGTATTGACCACTTTTTTGATCTGTCCTGATCCCTGACAGGAAGGGCAGGTTTTGAAAGTAACACCATCAGCGATGATATGGCGTTTTACTTTGATTTTCTTTTCGACTCCGTTGGCAATTTCCTTAAGGTTGAGTTTAAGCTTTACCCGAAGGTTAGTTCCTTTTTTTGTCCTTCGGCCACCTCTGCCTCCACCAAAAAAAGATTCAAATCCTCCACCACCGAAAATATCTCCAAACTGTGAAAAAATATCTTCCATATTCATTCCACCGCCACTATAGCCACCACTTCCACCTAGACCCTGATGTCCAAATTGGTCATAACGCTGACGCTTATCTGGATTACTCAAGACTTCATATGCTTCCGCTGCTTCCTTAAATTTTTCTTCCGCTTCAGGATTATCAGGATTTTTATCAGGGTGATATTGTATTGCTAATTTCCTGTATGCTTTTTTTATTTCTTCAGGAGCAGCACCTTTACTTACCCCTAATATTTCGTAATAGTCTCTCTTTGCCATATTCTATTTTTATGCTCCAGTCACGACTTTGGCATACCTGATGACTTTATCACCGAGGGTATATCCTCTTTCCACTACATCAATGACTTTACCTTTCATACCCTCTGTTGGAGAAGGGATTTGAGTAATTGCTTCTTGGGTATCTGGATCAAATGTTTTACCAATGAGATCATCCATAGGTTTCAAACCCTTATTTTCAAGTATTTTAACAAGTTTCTGAAATACCAATTGATTTCCATCTCTAACTTTCACAGGATTATCTTCGTTCTCACTAGCCTTAAAAGCTCTTTCAAAATCATCAATGATTGGAATAATTTCAGCCATCAAATCCTGAGAAGCCGTCTTTACCAAATCCAAGCGCTCCTTAGAAGTCCTCCTTCTATAATTTTCAAATTCCGAATAAAGCCGGACATATTTATCTTTTAGTTCAGCTACTTCTTTTTGTAATTTTTCTTCCAGAGATAATTCACTAGTTTCAGCTTTTGCATCAGAAGTGACTTGCTCTTCCCTGGACAGCTCCTCTTGATTTTCTTCTTGCTCTTCGGAAGTGAAATGTTGGTCGTTGAATAACTCTTTCTCAGCCATCTGTTTTAAAATTTTTTAATTCTTAACAATTCATCAATTTGTTTGCCATTGCACATTTTCTGACAAACTGACATTTATCGACTATGAATAGCCTGCCATAACATGTCTTTTAATTTATCCAGGTTATATTGAGATACCGATGAAATGAAAACTGAGGGTATGTCTTTGGGTAAATCCGCTTTCATTTGGTCTATCAATTCATCGTCCAACATATCGGATTTTGTCACGGCTAACAGTCTTTTCTTGTCCAAAAGTTCAGGATTGAATTTTTCCAATTCTCCAAGAAGGATCTTGTACTGAACAGATATACTATCAGCATCTGCTGGAATCATAAATAACAAGATAGAATTCCTTTCTATATGTCTCAAAAATCTCAACCCTAATCCCCTTCCTTCTGATGCACCTTCTATAATCCCGGGAATATCCGCCATAACAAAGGATTTATCATCCCTGTAGCCTATTACTCCAAGATTCGGCACCAATGTAGTAAAAGGATAATCACCAATCTCAGGTCTTGCGGCAGATATACTTGACAAGAGTGTTGATTTACCAGCATTGGGAAAACCTACCAGCCCAACATCCGCTAGTAGTTTCAATTCAAGAATAATCCACTCCTCAATCCCGGGTTCGCCCGGCTGTGCAAAGTGCGGAGCTTGATTGGTTGCTGTTTTGAAGTGATCATTGCCCAATCCACCTCTGCCTCCTGCTGTAAGAATCACCTCTTGTCCATCTTCAGTGACTTCGAATCTGGTTTCCATTGTTTCGGCATCCTTGGCAACAGTCCCCAAGGGCACTTCCAATATCACATCTACTCCGTCTCGCCCTTTTCTTCTACCTCCCTCTCCACCTTTACCATCCTCTCCAATAACATGCTTTTTATATTTAAGATGGAGAAGGGTCCAAAGCTGAGCACTTCCCTTTAGAATGATATGCGCTCCTCGGCCACCGTCACCGCCATCAGGACCACCTTTTGGCACGTGCTTTTCCCTTCTGAAATGAACGGAACCTGCACCACCTGCTCCTGATCGGGAGCAAAATTTTACATAATCTATAAAGTTGGAATCAGCCACTTTCTTATTTTTTTCTAACAAAAACGGCTAAGCTCCAAGCTTAGCCGAACAAATTCAGATACAAAGGTACAAAATATTCTATATCAGAACTTATCAATTACTTTTTGGATATCCTCAAAAATACCTTCAATTGTACCAACACCATTTATTTTGGTGAATTTACCCTGCTTTTCATAATAAGTTGCAACAGGCAAAGTTTCATCCAAATAGACTCTTATTCTAGTTTCGATTTTTGAATCATCCTGATCATCTGAACGTCCCGAGGTCTTTCCTCTCTCTCTTATTCGTTCTTTTAAGATTTCTTCCTTCACATCCAAAGCTATCATACCCGAAATCTTAATATTATTTTTTCCCATTAATCTGTCCAAAGCTTCTGCTTGGGCCACAGTTCTGGGGAATCCATCAAAAATAAAACCGTTCGTATCTTTGGTATGTGTGATTTTATCTTCTACCATTCCTATCACAACCTCGTCAGGCACCAGCCTGCCTTCATCCATATATTTTTTTGCCAATCGGCCAAGGTCAGTACCTTCTCCTAAATGCTTCCTAAACAGATCCCCAGTGGACAGGTGTGTCAGGTGGTATTTAGCAATTATTTTTTCACTTTGGGTTCCTTTACCTGCCCCTGGAGGGCCAAATAACACAATGTTAAGCATGATCGGTTTCTTTTGTTTATATAATGACAACTATTTTAATTGGTATAAAGCAGGCAGATTTCTTCCCAATCCATCGTAATCCATTCCATAGCCCACCACAAACCTATTTGATATTTCAAATCCCAGGTAATCTACTTTGATGTCATGAACCAAAGCATCAGGCTTCAAAAGTAAAGAAGCCACAGCAATTTTTTTTGGTTTTTTGTCCCTAATTAGTTCCAAAAGAAATTTCATGCTTAATCCAGTATCAATAATATCTTCGACAAGAATTACAGATTTCCCTTCTAAGTCTAAATCCAGTCCCATCAAATGTTTTATTTCACCACTTGACTCTGAACCTATGTATGAGGCTACTCGAATAAAAGTAACTTCAATGGGAACTTTGATAGTCTTGGTCAAATCTGACAAAAACATAAAAGCACCATTCAAAACTCCTATCAGAACCGCCGGACCATCTGAAAAATCTTTTGATATGTCAGCACCCAATTCTTCAATTCGCTTTTTCAGCGTACTTGCACTAATATAAGGTACAAATTCTTTATCTTTTATCAATACCATATTAAGAAATAAAAATGCCCTTTATGCAAGGGCATTACAAATATAAAAAAAAAAGCTTGGCCTCCTTGGATTAAGTTGCTAATCCTTATAGATGTTTCATCAAATATTGATACATAGCTAACATAGAGTCCAAATCAATCCGTGACACCTTCTCTGATGGTGTATGCACGTTGTCTTCGGCAGCTCCTATAAAACACCAATCAATCGCATACGGTGAATGTTGTATTTCCCTCCCATCACTTCCACCCGAACCTTCAACCTCTAATTGGAAAGGGATACCGCTCACTTCTGCTAATTTGATAATTCTGTCCAAATACATCTTCCTAGGAATGAATTTATCACGCATAGAGATCACTACCCCACGATGATGATCAATTCCTTCTGTAATCCATGTAATGTCAGAAACCAAAGCCTGTTTAATCGGAGCGGTCTCTTGGATAAACTTTAATAAAAATGGAACGCTGCCCCCTCCATGCTCTTCATATGTAGTGAAAACAACCCAACCATTTTCAAGCGATTCACACATATTAAGACAATTATAAATCCCCAATCGATTATCGAGGTATGCTGCCTGAATAAAATTATCATTAATCTTAATATTTTGGGCAAATGATAGTAATGTGCCTCTTTCAATTAACCTCGGGAAATCATGAAACAAATCCCCATCAATTTCAACTAATCTACATGATATCGGACCTAAACCATCCTCACCAATCAATTGAAAATCGCTTTCTACCTCAGGCCCTCCAATAGACACAAGCTGATTTTCATACCTTACAGTAAAACCTATAGTATCTATGTGAGAAAATACTGCTGTCCTTGGGGTCCCGAATTTCAGCAATAAACAATCATGAAACTTTTCTCCATGAAAAATTTCAGGCTGAACCTTCCACATACTTTTCCGTTCATTAATATATTCGATCAAAAATTCTGTCATTGGACGTTCATTACCTGCGACACTTTGTATTTTCAGTAACTTCTTGAGAAGGTCCATATTAGATGAAATTATGTATGGTTTAACTTAGTTTTACAAATATGAAAATTTGAAAAGATTTTTGATAAAGTTTAAAGTTTTAAAATATTAATATACATTTGTGAATAGTTTAAAGTTTATAAATTTGAAATCAAATCAATTAAACACTCAAAATCTGAACGTAAAAAATTTTTTATGATGAAAAAAATACTACTATCGACAATCATGGCTGGGTGTGTTGCCTTATCGGTTAACGCCCAAAGCGACTACAACAAGTGGTCACTAGAATTAAACGGAGGATTTAATCATGCACAGGCTCCGTTAACACCAAACTATTTCTCACCCATTGGTTTGGGTCATGTAGACTTCGGTGTAAGATACATGTTCAATGACAAGTTTGGAGCAAAACTTGATTATGGACTTGGATCTTTCAATGAGAAAGGTGATACTCCTGCATTTTCAACCAATTACTACAGGTTGAACCTACAAGGTGTAGCCAATTTGGGAAGAATAATGAAGTGGGAATCTTTCACAAGAACCTTCAATCTCTTAGGACACCTTGGAGCAGGTATTGGTCAAGTTAGACCTGATGCCAATCCATTAGATGATAATGTTTATAACATTATGGGTGGTCTAACAGGACAGATTAAATTAGGTGAAAGAGTTGCTTTAACAGGCGACATCAGTACGATCGTTAACGGAAGACAAACTGTTTCTTTCGACGGTAATACTAACGTTGGTCCAAATGATCCAAGTTTCCAGGGACCTAAAGCCAATTGGTGGACAGGAACTATTGGATTAAATTTCTATCTTGGTAAAGCATCTACTCATGCTGATTGGTATGTGGAAGCAGATAAATACGCCACCAAAGCAGAATTGGCTCAGCAAATCGGTGAAATCAAGGATATGTTGAAAGATTCTGATGGTGATGGTATTCCTGATTATCTTGACAAGGAGCCTAATACTCCTTCTGGTGCAAGAGTAGATAACATGGGTAGAACCTTAGATTCTGATGGAGATGGTATTCCTGACCATTTGGACAAATGTCCTTTTGCTCCTGGACCTGCATCAAACAATGGATGTCCAATTGAAGAAGAAGCTAAAGAAGTTGATTACTTCAAAAAGGCTATCAATGAAGGTTATGTAAATGTTTATTTCGCTTTTGACAGTGCTAAGCCATTAGGTTATTCAGCTTCTGCAACAAATTATGTTGCTAATTTCTTGAAGAGAAATCCTGGAGTGAAGTTGGAAGTTAAAGGTTTTGCTGATGAGTTAGGTCCTGAGGATTATAACATGAAATTGTCAGAAAGAAGAGCTAAAGCAGTATATGATCTTTTGATTTCAGCAGGTATTGATGCATCCAGAGTTACCTACAAAGGATATGGCGAAGATACAAGTGTAGATAAACAATCAGCCGATGCTAGACAATTGGCCAGAAGAACAAGTTTCGAAGTACAATAAATTTAAATAGACTTATGAAAAAGCCCGATTCTTAAGATCGGGCTTTTTTTGTGCATTTGAATCTGAACAATATAAGATTAAGCTAAATTTTCGATATTTGATTTTCATGATAATTACAGACAGGTAGCCATGTTTATACTTGATAAAAACAATACGATAGCCAATCATTTTCTGTACGAGTTGAGAGATAAAAATATCCAAGTTGACCGGCTTCGTTTTAGAAAAAACCTTGAAAGACTCGGTCAAATTATGGCTTATGAAATCTCCAAGTCTCTCAACTATGCTGAGAGAACAATTGAAACTCCGTTGGGCAACAGCAGTTTATCATTAGTTAAAAAACAGCCTGTTTTGATTTCAGTAATGAGAGCATCTATTCCTTTTTTTCAAGGTTTTCTCAACTATTTTGACGCGGCAGACAGTGGCTTCATCGGCGCTTACAGAAAAGATGAGAAAGCAGGATCTTCAGAAATAGAGATTAATTATTTATATCAAGCTGCACCTAGCATAGAAGGAAAAGAAGTTATCATTATTGACCCCATGCTGGCCACAGGCAAATCTTTTATTAAAACTATTGAGAACCTACTTCTCACACATGGACGTCCTTCCAAAGTCCATCTAGCATGTGTCATTGCAGCACCTGAAGGAATTGAATACCTTAGAAATCAATTGACGATACCCTACTCATTGTGGATATGTTCAATTGATGAAAAATTAAATGATAAATCATTTATAATACCTGGATTAGGGGATGCTGGAGATTTATGTTTCGGGCAAAAAATTTGATAAAATCATGGATTACCTGTTTTTAGTATTTGGGCTAATTATATTATTGGCAGGAGGGAAATTCTTAGTTGATGGAGCTTCTGGTTTAGCTTTAAAATTCGGCCTAAGTCAGGGTCTGATAGGCCTTACCATAGTGGCCTTTGGCACGTCTGCACCTGAATTACTCGTAAGTATCAATGCAGCAATCAAAGGCAATAGTGACATTGCCCTGGGCAATGTTATCGGATCCAATATTTCAAATATTTCCCTTGTCTTGGGAATAAGTGCAATGATCTTTCCAATTACCATTTTAAAGACAGTAATCAAACTGGATTATTTGGCAGCCCTCCTCAGTTCTGTTCTGTTTTATGTAATGGCCCTGAATGGCACCATTTCCCGTTGGGAAGGATTGATATTGTTTATATTATTAATCCTTATCAATTTATATTTTTTCAGAAAACTGTCGGGTAAAGACCAACTTACATCAGAAGATATCTCAATTACTTTAAATCCCCTTTGGAAGACTCTTTTATTATTGGTCGTAGGTATTTTAGGATTGTTTTTTGGCTCTGACATGTTGGTGGACAGTGCTGTAAATATCTCCACGAGTTTAGGTATAAGTGAGCGGGTCATCGGGGTGACAATAATAGCAATTGGAACAAGTTTACCGGAATTGGTCACTTCCGTAATAGCAGCGCTCAATAAAAAAACAGATATCGCAATTGGGAATATACTCGGAAGCAATATTATGAATGTATTGGCAATCATCGGCATAACAGCTTTGATCAGCCCAATTCACGTTTCAGATATATTTTTAAAAAAGGATTTTATTTGGATGATTGGTTTTACTTTGATTTTATTCCCCATACTCAAGTCAAAATTGATAGTTTCAAAAATCGAAGGATTCATACTATTTGCTTTATATGTGCTCTATTTGTATGTAATTATATGATCGCTTATCTCATTAAATTTATTTCTATCTTTTTTGTATGTCTATTCAAATTCATTGGAGGACCTGTACTGGGTGCTGCAGCTGGATATAACCTTTTAGAAATTGTCACAGTAACGGTGGGTGGCATGATGACTTCGGTAATTGGCATGACCTATTTGGGAGACTGGTTCAAATCCCATTGGAACTTAAGACTGACACAAAACCGAAAAAAATTCACGCCGAAAACAAGACGCATTGTCAGGGTTTGGAAAAAATTCGGTCCAATAGGTATCGCTGTACTTACTCCTGTAATCCTGACACCGATAGGAGGAACAATAGTTTTGAATGCTTTTAATGTGGATAAGAAAAAAATATTTTTTTACATGTTGCTCAGTGCCTTGTTTTGGGCTTTTATTTTAGGTTTTTCAATCCATTGGTTATTGAATATCCCGTTTTTTGACTATTTACTCAGGTAGGTCCTCATCTGATAGAATCTCAATATCTTGAATCAATACCCTTTTAGATATTTCCTGACCAGTCAGGGTTGCGGCGAGTCCTCCCATAGCGGTTTCTTTATACCTGCTTTCCATACTGGATCCAATTTCACCCATTGCTTCGATGCACTCATCTACAGGTATTACCGCATTGACTCCGGCAAGCGCAATTTGGGCAGAGCTATTGGCTATCGCCACAGCACTTGCATTTCTTACCACGCATGGAATCTCAACCAGACCTGCAACTGGGTCACAGACCAAACCTAACATACATTGAATAGTGATGGCCACTGCATTGAATACCTGATCAACAGAACCTCCAAGACAGTGGACAATCGCTCCAGAAGCCATTGCAGCGGCCGAACCTGTCTCTGCCTGACATCCCCCGACTGCACCTGCAAGACTTGCCTTTTGCTCAATAATCAAGGCAATACCAGCGCCGATTAAAAGACCTTCAAGTATTTCTCTGTCATTCAAAGAATGGATTTCCTGCAAAGTGTATAATGCTCCTGGCAAAATCCCTGAAGCTCCTGCAGTGGGGGCCGCAACCACTCTTCCCATACAGGAATTTACTTCCTTCGCGGCCAAAGCACGCGATATGAGTTTTTGAAATTCTTTGGAAAGAACGGCAACCGGGAAGTTGTAAACCTTTTTCGCACCATTGTTGATCATCCCTGACTTTGAAGTCATGTCTTCCGACAGTCCCGAATCAACTGCTTCTTTCATCACCTCAAAAGCCTTTGCAAGACCTAACCAGATCTCTTCTTCTGTAACCCCTTTTTGGGAAACCTCATATTGTAATACAGATTCATAAAGGTTAAGGTGATTGGACTCGCAATATGCCTTCCAACCTTTAAAACTTTCAAAAAGAAAACTCATTGTTATTTGGGTTTATACAAGGAACAAATTTGGACATTCTATATCACAAAAAAAAGACCCTCAATTTCAAGAAATGAAGGTCTTCCATGGCATTTGATCAACTCACCTGACTTCGACTATTTTTACCTTAAAGCGAATAGGTTCTTTTGGCCTTGCTATTTGATTGATAAAACCCTTTTCAAAAAGATCTTTTCTGATTTCAAAAGGAAAAACCTGAGTGGCATTCGTGAAACCCATATCAGATGGTATGAGCATTTCTAATTCCATATCATTCTTCACTCCTTTCAAACCCAAATTCAGAAATTTCAAATTCCCTTCATTACCTATTGTTGTCTGTATAGGGACATTAGTCGCACTTTCAGCTATGGGGTCAGTGTTATCTAGCTGAAACAATTGGAAAGAGAATCGGACAATATCATTGTTGGAAGAAACTTTTGAATCTTCTTCACCTTCCGCCAAGGTCCTTAAATAGATACCATCCTCAGTTTTTTCAAATCCCTCCAATTCATTTTCTTCTATATAATCCTGAATAAAACCCTCCTCAATAGCCTTCAGCTCAGTTTCAGAATAAGTGTCTACAAATTTCATTTTGATCACCAAATTGGAATTTGGCTGAATCAGTTGTTGGTAGCTGTAATTTTGGTATCCTAAATAGGAAGGGACATAGAGCATTAAGGCTTCTCCAGTTTTGGACAGTCCTGAGGCAAAATTCATAGCTCGGGGAACTAGTCCACTGTCATTGTGGACATATAGTCTAGGCCTTTTGCTTTCATCCAAATAACTTTCGATCAATTGATCGTCTGTGGTTCTAATTTCATAATAAACGCCAACGACTTCGTTATTGATTATTTGATTGCCCGTTGCATTGACCACTTCTTTTTTATAGAAATAACCTACTGGGCTTTCAATGGCATCTATAGCATTTCTGGAAAGATATTCTTTAATTAGCCTGTCGTCCTTATCCATAGACTTTTGAACATCAGACTCAACCTCAGGAAAACAGGCTGTCAGGCCATGCATGACTATTCCGATGAATACCGGAAGAACTCTAATTTTTGTCATTATTATTTTTTATTTGAAAATTCATCCTCAAATTAATCCCTCCTATTGAGAATTGTTGGTTGCTAAAGGTTTGGTTACCTAAAGAAAATTTATAAAACGGTTCAATAGAAAGGAAAGTGCCGTTTTTCAAATTTTGCTCATATCCGAATCCAAAATTGAGCATTTGACCCGAATCAATATTTCCGGAATCTGTACTTGGACTTTCCGTCTGGGTATAGGTCTGTAAGGCGGGTTGTATTCCCACAAAATTCCCCTGGTTCAGATTTGCTGTGCTGAATGTAGTGGTGTTCTGCTGGTTTATATACATCATATTGGAAAATCCGGAAATAAAATAAACATCAGCATTTGTATTCTCCAAAACTTTGTATTTGAGATTGATCGGAATCTCCAATTGCCCAAAACTTAATTCTGTCGACGCATTAATAAAATTCCCTGCGAATGCTGCTCTTGCAGACTCAGCAGATGACGCTTGATCGAGGGATGAGGAAAAAACGGCATCTGAGGAACTCATGGCATTTCTACTAGAAGAAGTCGGTGTAATCTGCTGCCTCGCATAAGCCAATCCGACATCAAGTTTCAATCTTTTGGAAAAAGAAAATTCTGACATCATTCCTGCTCCTAAACTTAGGGTTTGTGTAGCGTTGGAAATTGTTTGCGGGGCTACTAACACGCCGAGTTTGACAGGATTATTCTTGTGGTCATTCTTTGCCAATGCCTGCTTTGTTTCAATTTCGGATTTATCACCCAACCAATTTTTAATGTAATCAAGAGACTTTTGCTCAGTGTCAGAGTTTTGGTCAAATGTTATTTTTTTTTGTGAATCAATAAGAGATTCTATAACCTTTGAATCCATATTAAATTCATTGTATGATTCATTATTACCAGCAATAATCGGTATTGAATGCAAGGATTTCATGTCCTTATTTTGGATAACTTTCGTATCCATTTTATCATAACCTACTTGAGGTGTTTCATTATTGGTGATTTTCTGTTCTCTTTTTACCTTTTGATTCGACTCTAGAGCTGAGCTTTTTTCAAGTTCATTTTCAATTTCCTCATATTGATCTTCTTTCAAGAATTGGTCGTCGGCGTCAATTGGGGCGTTGGACGTCAGCAACTCGGTCGGATCATCATTTGGATCAACTTTCGTGATTTGCAATTGATTCAGAAGTAATATTCCCAAAACTAAACTGGCAGCAATGCCCATCCACCAAAAGGCTCCTATTCTTTTAAATGCTTTATTCTTGCGACCAAAATAAAGTTTTTCGAATTTCTCGAATTCCTTAGGATCCAATGGCTCCTCTAGTTGTTGAAAGGAGACTTTAATCTTATCAACAAGTCTTTTATCGAATTGCTCCTTCATTTTTTATTTCATTTAATTCTTTCACTTTTTCACGCAACTGTTTTTTGGCTCTGGCCAGGTAAGTCCTGGATGTGCTGGAGGGGATTCCAAGTTCAGCACCGATTTCATTGTGGGAATACCCTTCTATTTCGTACATATTGAATACAATTCTCAATAGCTCTGGCAATCCTCTCAATATCTCAAGAATGTCCTGGGTAGACAGTCGATCAATGATGTCAAAATCAGATACCCCAGCATCAGCTTTTTCAATATCCATCACAGCAAAATATTTTACATTTTTCCTGTAATAATCAATTGATGTATTGATCAGTATTCTTCTGAACCAACCTTTGAAGGATTTGTCAGGACTATATTGAGCTAACTTATCAAAAGCCTTCATAAAGCTATCGTTGACAATCTCACAAGCCTCTTCTCTGGAATTGGAATACCTCAATGCAATGCTCATAGCATACCCATAGAAGTGCTTATATAGCATTTCTATGGATTTTGAATCTCCATCTTTTGCTTTTTGGATCAGGTGTTTTTCCAAAGATATAGGTTGGTTTTCAGGCCCTTTGATACTAGACGCAATACATTGACAAAACGCTACAGGATTTTTCAATTAAATTTCAAATCAATTTCCACATGCATTTTTAATTATATTAACATCCTCCATAAGGAATTAATAGCAGCAGTTTTTTAAAGTTAGCTTAAACTCTTACTTTTATTTTTGGTTTGATAACATAGACACAAAATTACCGTTATATTCATCAACGTAATTATGATGAAATCAATAAAATACATTCTACCTGTTCTGTTTCTGGGTCTTTATTATTCAGCTAATGCCCAAAGGGAGGATGCAGGAGATTATGAATATGAAAGTGAAATCCTTTTTGGAGTCAATAAAAACACAAACGGTGGACTTATCGGAGGCTTTGCTTTGAAAATGGGTTTTAGAATTGACGAAACAAATTTTCAGTTTTTTGGCCTTGACCTTGCCAATGTCAAAGATCCGAAAGAAGTCCGCTACAACACTGTTTTAGGGAATTCTTATATATTCGGAAAATCAAACTATTTATATTCCATAAGGCCCTATTATGGTAGAGAGTTAATTGTTTTTAAGAAAGCTCCTCAACAGGGGGTTCAGGTGTCAGTTCTGGGTGCCATTGGCCCAAGTATTGGCATCATCGCTCCTTATGTCATTGAATACGCTGTCAATAGGTTAGAAACAGTCAGAGAGCAGTTCAATCCAGCCGTTCACCAAAGCCGTTTTAATATCATTGGGCCAGGTAGAGTTTTTGAAGGTATAGGTCAGTCAGACATCGCATTTGGTGCTAATGCAAAAGCAGCAGTTAATTTTGAGTTCGGTGTATTCAAATCAAATGTTACCGGTCTGGAACTAGGTTATCAATTAGAGGGTTTCACCAAAGAAATCCCTTTAATCCCAACCATTGAAAGTCAGCAATTATTCCAATCTGTTTATTTCACCTTCTTTTACGGGTTTAGGAGATAGTTATTCCGCTGGTTTTATAGGAATTTCGGGATGATACAATATTGTCTTACTCCTTCAACAATAAATGGCAGATTTTATACGAGAAAGGCTTGAATTAATTTAACTAAAACCAAAGACAGTTCAAAAAAATAGAATGTCATGATCAAACTTGGCAAAGCAGGGTTAATTTTGAATTTCAATAATGAATAGAAAATGATCGAACTACCAGTAATATCCGAAGAGGCAACAAAACGTAAAAAACCTGATTGGTTGAGGGTTAAATTGCCTATAGGAAAAGAATACGCAAAAGTCAGGAAATTAGTGGATGAACATAAGCTCCATACCATCTGTGAAAGTGGTAATTGCCCGAACATGGGCGAATGCTGGGGTGCAGGTACGGCAACTTTTATGATTTTGGGCAATGTATGTACCAGATCTTGTTCTTTTTGTGCAGTAGCTACCGGTAGACCACCTGAATATGACACAGATGAACCAAGGCGAGTAGCGGAAGCTATCCAACTGATGGGTGTTAAACATGCCGTTATCACTTCAGTCAACAGAGATGAACTGAAAGACAAAGGTGCTGAGATTTGGTATCAAACAGTGATGGAAACAAAAAAGCTTTCCCCTCAAACTACCATCGAAACCTTGATTCCCGATGTCAAATCAAACTGGGATGCCCTTTATAAGATGATCAGTGGGGGCCAAGAAGTAGTGTCCCACAATATGGAAACTGTAGAGAGCCTATACCGTAGGGTACGCCCACAAGCCAAATATAACCGATCACTTGAACAGATTAAGCTTACCAAAGAATTTGGGAAGAGAACCAAAACAGGAATCATGCTTGGCTTGGGAGAAAAGAGAGATGAGGTACTCAAGGCTATGGATGACTTGGTAATTCATGGTTGTGATATTCTGACTTTGGGACAATACCTCCAACCAACCAAAATGCATATTGAGGTTGCTGAATTTATACATCCGGATGTATTTGCAGAATATAGAGAAGAGGGATTAAAAAGAGGGATCAAATATGTAGAGTCCGGACCTTTGGTAAGATCTTCTTACCATGCAGAAAGACATGTCAATGTTTAAAAAATAAGAGGATGGGCAAAAACCCATCCTTTTTCTTGATTTGACTTTCTAACTTATTTTAAATAAGCAGAAAGCATCCAAACAGTTTTTTCTTTTGCAGTGATATAATCACTCATTAATGATACAGTACCTTCATCATTTTGTTCTCCTGCTGATTCTAATACAGAACGCTCCAATTTCAATAAAATATTTAAATTTTCTTTGACAATTTCTACCATTTTTTTGGAATCATGAATCTCTTTGGCTTCTTTAATTTCAGCGTTTTCAATGTATTCACCGAAAGAAGAAAAAGGTCTTTCTCCAAGTGTAAGAATTCTCTCAGCTGTTTCATCT
>NZ_JABFHF010000025.1 GCF_015476655.1 Aquiflexum lacus | reverse complement strand
TCATGTCTCTGATATGCTGGTTTTCGGCCAGTACTTTGCCGCAAAAATACTGTAAGGCCCAGTCTGTGTTGTAACGCTCCAACAATTGCCTGTCACTGGTGTTGAGATAGGCCTTCAGGAACATCAGTGCAAACATTCCTTTGCCACCGAACCAGCTTGGTGCACCTCTTCCAGAGCGTTCCTCGGGAAGGCAGGAAACCAGATCATCCCAGGGGATTGAATCATGTATCTGACCAAACAATGAATTCTTGAAAAAATGATATTTTGGAGAATATCCGTCGAAATCTTTGAAAAGAGGAAGCTGTGTCATAACTTTAATTGTATTTAAGTCTGCAACCTTAAAATACAAAAAAGAAAACCCCGAAAAAAGCTAAAAACAGCCAAATTCGGGGTTTTTGTGTTATGTTTTTGTTAAGTTATTGACTGAAAATCAGTATCTTAAAGGATTCGCAAGAAGCCCTAAAGGTAAGTTTGGGTATCAATTTTAAACCTAACTATTTCATGGGATATAGAAACCTTAATTCAGTATTTTTTCAATTCAATTTCATTTTCTATTTAAATGATTCGTTTATCTTAAAATTCTCTTGAATTCACAAATAATAGAAACTATAGGATATTTCGGGCTGAAAATCCAAGTCATTTAATTTAATGAAGAAAAATTCTATCCTTATTAATTGGCTCAGATAAATTTGATACCATAAACTTCATTAGAAATTTTTCTATTCGAATTTATACTTCATTGTTCTATTTTTTTAAGTTCTGGATCAGTATTTATATAAAATGAAAAGTCCTCATTTAGCCTGATTAAGTATTTCTGTACTTGATTGTCAACCTGAGAGCGAGTTAAAACATCTTTATCTGCTATAATTAATGTATGCCTTCTGGATCTACTTGTTGCTACGTTGAAAAGTCTGTTTTCTAAAGACCGATGATAGCTGGAATTGGGAACAACAAAAATTGTAACGTCTGTTGTTAAGCCCTGAACTCTTGATACTGTCTCAATTAGTAAATTCTTGTGATATCCAACAGTCTGAAATATTGCCTTTTGCAAAGCTTTTGTAGTTTCAACAAAGTAGGTCAATACAGAAATATGCAACTTTTCGTCTACAATCAATAAGTGTTTGACTATGTCTGCAGTAAGTTTTAAGGCATTTTGAGGTTTGAAGTCTCCAACTTTTAAGTCTGTTTTTATGAGAGTAGGTCCACCATTAGGATTAAAAAGTTTCCCGCATTCAAAGTTCATTTCAGGAAATGAAAGCCTTGTGTCCCTTTTGGCTCTTGATTTTAAATTGTCCTTATAAAAAATTCCTGTATAATTTGCTGACCTATCTGTTAAACGGTGTGATTCAGTTAATTGAAATATTGGCAGTGATGCATTGTCAGATAGAGCTTTAAGGCCGTCAATTAATGCACCATAGTTTTTGCGGTTTACTTTATCATCACTTAACACCACAACGGGAGGTAGCTGTCTGGTATCCCCAATCCAAATGTTTTTCTTGCCTAATAGCTTTGAACCCCCAAACATCCCAAGCAATGCTTGGCTGGCTTCGTCAACAATTACATAATCAAATGGTGGCTGGCTATTAGTTTGTGCTGCTTGGCCACTAGTTATGTAAAATGTTGAGAGGATTAATTTCCCGGGTTGCGGGCTAACATCTTTAGTTTGCTGAAGGTCAATGTGAATCTTTGCCTCATCAACTGATAATTTTGTTTTAAAAATTCTGTGTTCTTCAAGCAGATTTTTTAAAGCTGGTTTTTCAACTATTTCTATTAATGCTCTATTAGTTAATGCAGTAATTAAAACGGTCTTTTCTTGTTGACAAAGTTTTTCACAAATCTCTGCAATCATATAGGTTTTACCTGTTCCAGGGGGGCCTTGAATGATTAACGTGTCTTGTAAGGCTAATTGAGTTAATACGAAATCTGCAATATTTTTTTTATTGCCAAGTAGGGAAGGTGTCCAATCGGAATTATGGAAATCTTGGTCTAAGATTTTATTAACGGATTCATTGGTTTCATTCTGAATGATCTTTTGAAGGTTTACAATGTATTCGAATGGGGGTTTATTTGGCCCCAATAAAAGAATCATTCCTTCAGCATCTTGAATGTGTGATGAAAACTCTAAATCAACTCCTCTAAAGCCAGCAATGCTAAATTCCTTATCATTTGAAGGAGCTTGCCAAATACATACAATTTCGGAATAATTGGTTTTCGCTTTTACAAGATCACCATAAGTTCTATTTTTCCAATTTCTGTAATCTCTTAGATCTTTGGCAACGGTAAAACAATAAAGATATTCTCCTTGTCTTGGAAGGCCACGTTTGTTAGAAAATTTTAAAATCATTTCGCCTTCGTGAAATTTCAGAAATTGGGCCACGAATAATTCCTCACGGTCTTTCAAGAGGAATTGGGCAGGAGTATCTAATTTCTGCTTATAAGCTTCAGTCTGTGCTCGAAGCTCTTCTTCTAAAAATCGCCAATGCTCTTGTCTGGTGTATCTCATTAGTGCAGTAATCCTTGTTTATCACCACCAACTTCTTTGACATTTGTTTTACGGTTATCGAAAGCATATTCTTCAAATGCCTTTGCCATACTGAAATTTGGTGCGTCAAGTTGAAAATGAACGTTTCTTACGAATCTGAAAACTTCAGCAAATTTCACCAAACCTTCGAATGAAAAGGTAGAAGTTTCAAACTGAACGTGGAATTCAGAGTTCGCTCTTAACAGTCCTTCTAAATTAAGAACCTCTAAAACTCCATTGCCCCGATGAACCCAAAACATAGAATTATGCTTGCTTAATTGTAACCATTCGTTTGGCCTAATATTAAACTTGTAACTGGTGTTTCGATAACTTTTCACCACTAATGGATATTCTATTCCATTTTTATTTACTCCATTGACTACTGAGTTATTCCCTTTTCCATTTGTAAAATCAAAACCTTCTTTGCTTAAATGTTCAAATACCAGTTGTCTTGCTATTTCATTTTCCTCATTTTTACCCTTTTGATCGAGATGATTGGTGCTTGATATTGTTATTATGGATTCGTCTTCATCGGCATCAATTTTTGAAATTAGGTTTAAAAGCTGTTCAATCGTAAGGTTCTTTTCCTTCAATAATTTTTCTATGCTTAAAATATCAATAGATTGTGTAGGATTTTTAATTCCATCATTTTCAATGATTTGCTTAGATTTGATTTCCTTTGCCTTCTCAATTGCTTCGATAAAATGTACATTTTTATGAATGCTATCAAGGATAATCCCTTGTTCCATTAGCCAGATTGAGATTTCTTGTTCATCAAGTTGAAGCAGCAGACGTAATTCCTCATCTAACCCAACAAGTTCCATTAGTTTGGAAAGTGCGGGAAGCAACGAAAACATAGTAATCGGATTGGTCCATTTCCCTCTATAATAAAATTCATTTTGTTTTCGAAATACATTGAGACTTGGTCCCATGATAATCTCGTTTTGATAGTGAAAAGAAAGTTTGATTTGATCTGCCTTGTAAAATGCTGTATTTTCTATAATCTTATCCAGTCTTTTTAGTTCTAGAGAGTATTCTATAAATTGTTTTTTTTCAATTATAGCAACGAAGTATGGGAGAATTTCAAAAAGTTTATTTTTAAGGACATCAAGCTTTTCAGCTTTCTCAAAAGTAGGAATGAACTCGTCAATTATTTGAACATTAAATAATGCGATGAGGCTTTCAAATGCTTCCGAATTTGTTTCGCAATTATCAGGAATATAAATAATTTTCAGCCTTTCCGATTCATTGTTAAATCCATCTATTTTTATCCACTTAAGCTCGTTTGTATTCTCAAATCTCCCGTTGACAGAAAGTAATTTGTTTTCACTTGCCCATTGGAAAATTGCCTCCTTCTTTTCTTTAGAATAATTTTTTAATTGAGAAGCAATTCTGTTATAAATAGACCCAATTGTCTTTGTATTGTACTTTCTTATTACTTCACCTTCTTCAGTTTGTTGAGCAATATTTTTAAGAATGAGTAAATAATCATCTAACTCTAGTTTTTCTTTTAAGGGTAGAATTCTTCTCCAATTATCTGATAATGGTTCATCATAATCTAAAACGGCCAGATGTCTTCCAGCAATCTCAATTATATCTTTATCATTTACAAAAAGGTCTTTTGCTTTACGACATTCTCTGTCTGTTGAAGGGAATATGCTTGAATTCTCAATACACCATTGAAAATAGTTCTTAACAGGATGCTTACTTCCATAGTATCCCCAAGGCATATAAGCATAATTTGGTACTGTAGATGGTTGAACTGTTTTAAATGCTTGTTGCCAAAAAAGTTTTGAGAATTTATATTCTTTCGCAAATTCTGAATACCGTATCTTGTCTAAATAAATTGGATTAGATGAACCTAATAGGTGAGGATAACTATGCCCCTGTTTTGCTTCGTTACCTACTTCAACAAAATAACTCCTTTCAATCCCATTTACTTTATTAATACTTGTATTTAAATGGATTATCGAAATGTTTTCACTTACTCCTATCTTAAGAAATAAGGTCTTCCATTCACTCGTATAATCATCAAATAGTTTATAAGTTGTAGAGACGTATTTCCCTGCCTCATTAATTTTTTCTATTTTGAGAGAGGGTTCATAGAAATCTGAAAGATAGCATTCGTTTGCAGGGAAAAATCCATTAGTTGTTGTATAGAGTTTTAGGTTTTGCAGTTGAGCGTAATGCCATTCGCTTAATGCACCTTTCTTATGTTGATTAAAAATATATCTTGTAATTTTTAGATAGTTTGTTTTATCAATGCAAGTGTCAATATTGCCGATAATTTCATTTTCTAGATAAGCAGTATCTGATGGTTCTTTAACCCCTAATTGTTCAAGCCATCCTCTAATTTTACTATTTTTATCAATTTTTGGATAAACTTCACTATGAATCACGGAGACTCCTTCCCCAAATTCTGTCTCAAAAGATATCGAAGGAAAGCAAACCGTTTGTGGGCTTTTCAACTTTTTACCCTTGGCATAAATGAATGGAATTGATTTTAGCTTTTCGTTCCATTCTCTGGAATCATTTTTCACTACCTTATCGTGAAAATACTCTATCAAATAAAAATTCTCTGGAGGTTGGTGTTTACTCTTGAATATATCCGAAAGGAAAAATGACTCAAGATTGTCCGGTTCAAAAAACTTTGCCCCAAACATTCTTAACTTATCTAAACGTTGAAGCTTTGAATCGATGAATGAATCTTTTGTGTAACTAGTTTTCTCATTTTGATTTATAAATTCAATTACAGTTTCTTGAGAAATAAAATTTAATTCTGAAAGGCCAGTTCTATCAACTATTATGTCAGCTATCCTTTTTAAGGTTGAATTTTTAGATGGGACAAATGCTTTATGAATTATGGCATTTTCCAATGAAACATCAAAGGAAGCTTTTAATTCATTGAAATTAATCAAATATTTTGAAGGTAATAACTGAAGTAGTTGTAACTTGAATTTGCTATTGGCAAGTATTTCTAACCATTCAATTGTTTTTTCGGCAGTTAATTTAAAAAGCCATTGATTCCAGATCCTATCTTCGTGAAGTCCCTCTCTTGCTGCATTAGTAAGGAAACTTCCATTTAGTAAAAATGGAAATGTAAAGTCTAAAACCTTGGTAGGTAAGTAGGTAAAAATTAAACTTTCTTCATTTTGAAGTGGCTTAATTTTTCCTCTCTCGATTTTAGCAGCAAACGATAGCTCAGTATATTCAGCTATTTTAAGTTTTTCAGGTGTCTTTCCGTCTTGTTTTAATTCTACCTTTGTTTCCTCAGGTATGGCAATCTCCTCAAACGTTTTCGTGATCCAAGAACTGATTTCTTTCCCATCGTTATATAAAACAACCTCATTGAATGAGTGATCTTGGCTTTTTATTTTCTTTTCTATAGAGCAAATTGGAGTTCCATTACTTGATACCGAAATTTTTGAGACTTTTCTTAAGAATAAAAGGATTTGTCCGTTGTTAAGTAATTCATTTAATTCAATTAGTAATTCATCAGACTTTCTTACTTCTATTATGGTAGAAACAGCATAATTATATTCCGAAATGCATTTTTGGACAGAACTACTCAAATCAACCAGTTCTGTCCAAATAGGAATTATTTGCCAAGGTAATTTTGTTTTATGTATTGCTTTGTCAAAGCGAAATTGATAACCATCTGAAAATATTGTTACATGTTCAGACTTACCAAAAACTGATTTAAAGCCAATTCCTTTATATCCTGTTTTCGTTGGGTCTGCACGTTTAGTGCTAGATCCAGCTCCAGTTAGGGAGATAATATCTTCTTCGTCAAATGTCTTGCCGTTGTGAGATACAATTAAATAATTCGGCAAAAAGTCAAAGTGAATTTCATTATTTGTGTCTTTTGCAGCATCATCAGCATTTTGTATCAACTCAAAAACAAATCGTTGACTTTCAGAATAAATATCGCTAGAAACTGTATCAAGTAGGTTAGCTACCATTTCCGCCTGTCTTTCCGTACTGAAAGTTGCATTTTCCTTATATAGGTTTTTTATAAAAGTTTTCTTACTCATCATTTACATGGTTAAAATTAAAGTGTTTTAAGATGTTGAGATTGGGCGAAAAAGAAATGTTTTTCAAAACTGAGGCTGTTATTGCATTGGCATCTTTCTCTTATGTTTTTTTAAGGAGTTTAAGACGTCCTAATTATAGAGTCAGTATTTTTAATGGGATTTCCTTTAAAGAGGGTTTTGCTTCCAAACCTGAATATATTCCTGAAAATATCAAAATTAACTTCTTGAATTTTGTAAGATGAGCTTGACTTTTGTAATTAATTTTTCCAATTCTTTTACTTTTTTTAAATTTCACCAAACCTATCGATTTCAAACCACTCAAAAAATCCCCTGAACAGGGTATTTTTATAAACTTTATAAACTCCTTAGCAACAAAGAATCCATTCTATCCATCTTGTATTTCATTTTTATGATAACCTTCTTATATTAGGTTCTGGAATTAAATTTTTAAAAACTTACTGATGTTAGGCCACCAGACTTTTACTGTAAGAAAACACTCCCAAAATTCGACAAGGGTAGAGCACCTAAATGGGAATCACTATTGGACTACCAAGAAATTTGATGTTCCTGAAAACACAAAGATTTCATTATTTGTAAGAGATCTCAATTCAGATAATAAGACAATTAAAGCTGAATGGGCCTTGGATTATCTCTATAGGGAAGGTCAGACAAGAAATTTCAAGGTCTCCAGTATCACTAAAGATGAAATCAGACTTAAAGGACTCACAGGTGATAACCATACTATTCCCAATGGACCTGATTACAGTTACCCCTTTGTGGAGTCGGATATAGGTAAAATAATTGCTTTGCCCATCAAAAAGATTTTCAACCACAACAACTTACTTGAATTTGATATTAACGGATTTGTAGACTTAGGAAAAGCAATCGTTCCCTATTACATCAACACCGATCTTAGGCAATATCAGATCAAAGCCAAAGTAGAAATCTACGATAAATGGAAAAAAGGTCTGAAGAGCGTCTTGCTTCAAATGCCAACGGGTACCGGAAAAACAAGATTGTTTTGCTCCATGGTCAGGGAGTTTCATATTGCCTCGCAAAAGGATGATATTAGACGGGTTTTGTTGGTGGCCCACAGAGAGGAACTTATCCTTCAGATCAGGGACACCCTTTCCAAGAATTTTGGACTGAAAGCAGGGATCATCAAAAACGGATATGAAGAAGAGCCTAAAATCCCCATACAGATTGCGTCAATCCAAACTTTAAAAAACAGAGAGCTTACAAGAATCCCTTCTCTTGTAATCATAGATGAAGCCCATCATGCCAAAGCAGAAACCTACCTTGAGCTTTGGAAGAGGTTTCCTGAAGCCAATTTCCTGGGAGTGACTGCAACACCATACAGGTTAACAGGGGAGGGGTTCACGGATTTATTTAAGGCATTGATCACCACACCCTCCATCAGTCAATTTACAGAGGATGGATTTTTGGCTCCTATAAAATATTATGCCGTGAAAGAGAAGCGGAAATTTCTTTCCCTTGTGGGCATGAAGGGTGGGGATTACAAAGAAAGTGACCTTGAGGAATTTCTGGATACAGAGAAAAGCAGAAATGTATTGGTGAGGACCTACCAGGAATTGGCAGAAGGTAAAAAAGGGTTGGTCTATTGCGTGACAAAGAAGCACAGCAAGTTTGTCAAGGAGGCCTATTGTAATGCAGGGATTCCTGCTGAACACATAGACGGTGATACACCACCTGAAATTCGAAAAGAAATTATATCCAGATTCATCAAAGGGCATTTCAAAGTACTTTGTAATGTTGATATTTTTTCCGAGGGATTTGATTGCCCTGACATAGAGTTTGTACAACTGGCAAGACCTACAAAATCACTGTCTAAATACCTGCAACAGATTGGCAGGTGTACAAGAACGCATGCATCCAAAGGGTACGGGATCATTCTGGATAATGTGGGGAACCAACTTGAAAATGGAATTTTCAATCATGAATGGGACTGGGATTACTATTTCAGAGGTTATGCTGTCGACATAATGGATAGCGAAAATCCTAGCTTTGGTAATGGTATGAGAGAGTGGAAACTAGAAGAGGAGGATGATAACCTGGAACTGATCCTTGATCCGGGGATAGAAGAAGCAGACCCAGAAAAGCAGTATAAGGAAAATTTTGAAATCAGTTTTCACCACTTCCTAGACCAGGGCCTTAAATCGAGATACAGACAAATACATGCTATTGGATACAGTGATGAAGAAGTTATGAAAGTCCTCAAATTGCTTCACCCGCTTCAATTTGAGTCTGCAGAATCCCAATATATGTAATACCAAAAATGTAAATCAGAACTGGAGAAACTTAAAAACCAGAGAGTAGAGTTTGAACAGGAAATTATTCAAAGGAAAATTGAAATTTCAGAGTCTGATGCTTCAAAGATTGAGAAGGATATCCTTTCTGAATTCCCCAATCTTCAGTCTGTCTATTCAAAATTAAAAGAAGCGGGCATATTAAATGAATCTGACATCGAAGGTATCCTAAAACTCAAAATGAAAAGTGAATATGACTCTTTTCTTAAACGGGCAGAAGAGGCAAAAAGTGGTCAGCCGCAGCTTCAGGAGATTTTGGATGAATTATCTGAAAAGATAGAAATGGTAGACGAACGGATTTTCAAACTGAACGAAGAGATATTTCAAATGGTAGAGCCTCTTTTGGTGGAGAAGTAGGTATGGTTAAAACATATGTGTGTGCTTTAGGGTTTAAAAGATTATTTCTTATTCTGTTTTTTGAAAGTAATTTGCCACCAACCAAATTTCTCTCAGGGAGATTCTTTTATCTAGGCAATAAACTGAATACCACAAGAATAAAACAGCAGCAAGGGAAAACCAAAAATTTAAAAATTCCACAGAAAACAAACATTTTTTTTCAATAACAACTGTTCGAATGAAAAAGTAAATTATCAAAATAAAAATTTGGTAAATGGTGCAATAAAGAAAAGTCAAAAGAGAAAGTTGCTTTTCCATTAGTCTTTGTAATTTTCTTACATTTTTGTCGGAAGAAATTTGCCTTAGATAAGATTGAGAAAATAGGTGAAATCTAATTTCATCAATTGAAACTTCCGATCCGGGTTTCCATTCAGGATTAAAATTTGACATACATTTTTCAACATCGTCAGAGTTTGAGGAATTTTTTACAAAAATTTTCTTAATCTGCTTATTATAGAAATAGTTATCCAAAAATGCGACATGGATGGAATAGGTAATCAACCCCATAGTAGCTGCAGTTATAACAAGAAATAAGGAGTCTTTTGAAATATTAATTTCATCAATATTGATTTCAAACAAAAACATGTAAATCAACAACCCCATAAATCCAGAGGCAATATATCTTAGCAAGACCGAGATTGACTCAGAAAGTGTTTTAGTGTTTGAATTCATTTTCTAATCTTAGATATGTAAAATAAAATAGTAAATGAGGCATTAAAATCAACCATTAATAAAGCTCAATCAAATCAGTATAATTGAATCAACAATATTCATGAAATTGTTAAATTTAATGATAAATTCAAAATTAAATTCCATATTGATAGTGTTTTAACATATTTTTAGTGTGTAATACTATTTATTTCTTTTTTTGTTTCAGGTTTGATGGATAGAGATTTCACTTACAAAGACTGCGGCATCAATACCCGAAAAGGCAAAAATAATTTTTATGCGGTTACAGATAAACTCTGGGAACAGTATGGTGTGGGTAAGGGCATACTTTGCCTGGAATGTTTCATAGCAAGACTGGTAAGGGAATTCAAAAAAAGAAAACTTTATTTTGTGTGCATTAAACTATCGTGATAACCCTATGGTCAGGGAGATTTTGGACCTGAACACTGAAAAAAACAACAAATAGTCAATGATTTTGCAAATTGGAATCTTTTTTTTAGTCCTTGAAAAGCGCATGTTTAAATTCAGCGACGAACAAAACCCTCATATATTTCCCCGGTTGATTAGGAAGTCATAAACTGACCAAGTAGCAAAATGATTTAACTCAATTTCTCAAAGCCCGTTATTCAAATCAATAATTTGAACTGCGTATGTTCTCTGTAAGATCTCATCTAAAATCTAAAAGTCACTTTCTTGGTCCTTCTTTTTCCCAAGCATTTTTCTTAGAAATTCCATCTCACTTTGAATGCCCTCCAAATCATTTTTAATTTCTTTACTTGTGTATGATCCACCTAGTGTATTAAGCCTCTTTGCAATTTGATTTATATTATTTCCAATCCGAGCTAAGCTTATACTCGCTTCCTTTTTAAAAATATATTCTATGACTACTGGTTTTATATTTGGTATTTTATGATATGGATTTTTCACTAAGTCCATAATGTTTTTAGAGAGATTTCTAATGTGCTTTTCCTTTCTAAATTTATCTAAAAACTCCTTATCCTTTTGATTAATTCGAATCTTAAAATATTTACTTTTTACTTCAGATTCTTTAAGTTTTTGATCCCCATTTTTGTAATTGGGTCTTGATTTTGAATTGATTCCATACTGTTGATTTTTTATTCTGACAGACCAAAGGGAGAGTAGACTTTCAGACCGAACGGGAGGAAAGTAAATCGTTCCTACGATTTCGAGGAAAAGGGCTGAATTTTTCAGGGCTTTTAAGAATGTATATACATTCTTCTACCTCGCATGTACAACCTAAAAAAATAATAACACATTTTGAAAAATCTGATTACGTAATAAATTTAAAAAAAATAACACATGTTTTAGAGGGTTTTTACTTTGGATTTACAACAGAAAAAACCCATCATAATTGGGGTTGAATATTTATAATTATTTACATTAAATTATTATAATTCTTTAATGTAAATAGTTATAAATTATACGTAAATAAATTATGTAAATTTTAAATTTACGTATTTAAAATATGCGTAAATACTTTATATAAATTTAAAATTTACGTATTTAAAACACGCATAAATACTTTATGTAGATTTAAAATATGCGTATTTAAAACATGCATAAATACTTTTTATATTTTTAAAATACATTCATTAAGCTCGGATCATTGAAACTCTGTGGATTTATTCTATACATCAAAATAAGCCTAAATACTTAGCTAAATATAATTAGTCCAGTGCCAATAGAAAAAAGCTGCTTTGTCTCTTAATTTTTTAAGTGTCGATCACTTTTCGTTTGACCAAATCATGTATTCTCCAAGTTAAAGCACTTTCGGTAATTTCAGGATCTAAATCAGTCAAAAAGGAACTAAGAGTATCTCGACCGAAATGACCTTTGCCTTTAAAATGCTTCGATATTTGACGGTCAATGATTTTAGACATAACGCAATTTTGCCAGTATTTAAATTTATTGGGAAATTATATATTTACTTATTATTGCCAATACAACAAATATAATGGCATTTAGTAGAATTACTCAAAAATGCCATTAAAATATGTTTACTGGCATTTATGAGTCTCTAATATTATCTCCCAAATTGGATATGGAGGAAACTAGACTATTCTTGATTATAACTATATTTCAATCTTATCACATCCTCTCCAAACATTTGTCGTAAGTCGTGATGTAATAAAGGTTCCATACCTTATCATTTTTAGAATAATGACTATCTTACGCCTCGTACTTCTCATACTGTACAAATTGTTCGAATCATGAATTGCGTATAAAATTCCAAAACATTCGAAACCATTCAAATTAAAAAAATCACTTTTTTTGCCCGCCTTTTTGTCCTCTTTTATTTATAAAATATTAATAATCAAATAAATAGCATAGTCCTGTTCCCGCTACTCAAAAGCCAAGCAGAAATGCTTGGCTTTTTTTTTAGCTCCGCTAGCTCACAAATACAAGAATCATTATTTGTGCAATTAGGTGTCATCATATCTTGTTTTTATTTCTCCTGCTAGCGTAGCTGATCAGCTTGGTGAAGTCTATTTGATAGCGTTTCAAAGCAATATTCCATTTCATCGAACTCCTTTGCGGCAATCTTGGATATCGTACTGTACGAATTGTTGGTATCATGAACTGCATTTAAAAATTCCAATACATTCGAAACCATTCAAATTCAAAAAATCACTTTGATTTGCCCTGCCTTTCACCTTAATCCTCCTCCGACATAATATTTTATTTCTGGTTTTTGAGCCTGACACTATAGCAATCTCATATTCATTTTTTATTTTAACTATGCTTTTTCTAAGTCTCATTTTAACCTATCTAAGGAATTTAGACTATTGAGGTAATTTAGAATAATATTTCCCCCTATCGGAATGGTTATTGCTTTTAAGGAATTATTGTGATTTAGAAGATTCTAAAAATGAAATAAAATTCTGTTTGGAAGAGTTTTGAAAGATATATCACAAAAGTTTTTCAAAATAAAAGTTCAATTTTAACAACCAAAAATTTATGAACCCTTCAAAGATTCTCATCAAGTATGGTGGGAATGCCATGACCAATACAATACTCCAGAAAAAAATAGCAGAACAAATCCACCTGTTAATAGAGGCAGGACATCTAATAGTTGTTGTTCATGGTGGGGGACCATTTATCAACCGTGCACTTGAAAAAGCTGTCATCCATTCCGAATTCATTGAGGGACATAGGGTTACAAGTCCTGAGGCTTTGGTTGAAATCCAAAAGACGCTTATCGGTGATGTCAATGCCAGTTTGGTAAAGATATTCAATAGTTGTGATGTCAGAGCGGTGGGACTTTCCGGCTTGGATGGGAGAATGGTTCTGGCTACCAAGAAGTCGGTTCAAATACCATTGGCTTCAGGAGAAATTGAAAATCGTGATTTGGGCAGTGTTGGTGAAGTCACTCGGATAAATTCTGATCTTATTGAAATCCTTATCAGGAATAATTTCACACCCATTATCGCCTGTATTGCTTCCGATATGGAAGCAAATGCCTATAATGTCAATGCAGATAACTTTGCCGGGGCATTGGCAGCAGCCATTAAAGCTGATTTTTACATTACACTCACCGATGTAGATGGCTTATACCTGAATTTTCCTGACGCATTAAGCATTTTGGATCAGGTCTCCATTAACCAGCTATCGGAACTTTATGGGAGGGTTATCAAAGGTGGGATGATTCCCAAAATCCAGGCCATTGAAGCTGCTTTAAATGCAGGACTGTCTAATGCCCTGATTTTAAATGGTACCAAGCCGGAGCAATTGTATCAGTTTTTTGAAGAGAACAAAAGAATCGGAACTAAGATCATTCACTAAACAAATGGAAATTATGGAAAACATAGATTTACATCATTTAGATCAAAAATACTATTTACCTACTTTCAAAAGAATTCCGCTCACTTTAGTAAGGGGAAAAGGAAGCAAGGTATGGGATATTGAAGGGAAAGAATACACCGATCTTTTGGCGGGTATTGCAGTCAATAATGTTGGTCATTGCCATCCCCAAGTGGTGAAAGCAGTACAGGAACAAGCTGCTGAACTGATGCATATCAGCAACTTTTTTGTCAGTCCGCCTCAAGTAGCCCTGAGTGAATTTCTGGTAAAGCTTTCTGGCCTTGACCGGGTGTTTTTCACCAATAGTGGCGCAGAATCAGTAGAAGGGGCGATAAAAATCGCAAGACGTTATGCACATGCCAATGGAAGAGGTGGGACCATTATTTCTATGGAAAATTCATTCCATGGTCGGACTCTTGCAACCATCGCCACCGGACAGGCCAAATATCAGAATGGATTTGAACCCATTCCATCAGGTTTTGCCCAGGTGCCATTCAATGACTTGGCAGCCTTGGAATCAAAACTTACCAATGATGTAGCAGCCATTATCCTGGAACCTATTCAAGGAGAAGGAGGCATCATCCCTGTCAATCCTGAATACCTCAAGTCAGTCCGTGAATTATGTAATCAACATGACATTCTGCTGATTTTTGATGAAATACAATGTGGAATTGGAAGAACGGGTAATTGGTTTGCCAAAGACCATTACGGCATTCAACCCGACATCATGACGCTCGCTAAAGGGCTTGGGGGAGGTTTTCCTGTTGGAGCTTTTCTTTGTAGTGAGCGTGTCAGCACTGCCATTCAATTTGGTGACCATGGGACAACTTTCGGCGGAAACCCATTGGCTACGGCTGCGGCTATGGCTACCTTGAAGGTAATTACAGAAGAGAATCTTTGTAAGGAAGCAAAAGACAAAGGTGATTGGTTGATGATGAATTTGGAAAGCATGAAAAGTGAATTTCAGGAAATCAAAGAAGTTAGGGGAATAGGACTAATGATCGGAGTGGTCATGAACAAGCCCGCAGCCCCTTATGTTCAGGAATTCCTCAAAATGGGATTTATCACCAATGCCACTGCTGTCAATGTACTGAGATTGGTGCCACCCCTAAATATTGCAAGGAAAGATCTGGAAGATTTCCTGGAGACTTTTAAAACAGTACTCAAGGAGGAACATGTCACTGCTTAAAAATGTGGGTAAACCTTTGAGGTCTTGATAATCAAACCTCTGGTTAAATTCCAAAATTTTGAGACCTCGAAGGTTTTTTAGTCAAAAGAATGCTAATGGTTCATATTTAAAACCTTCAAGGATTGAAAAAAACCTCAAAGGTTAAAGCCTTTTGATTCAATTAAAAAGTCAGATTATTCAGGAATAAAACAACAATGAAAAAATATAAAATAGCAATCGTAGGAGCTTCTGGATTTACAGGCTCTGAATTGGCCCGCTTGCTCGCAAGACATCCCCAAGCAGAGATTATCGCGATTACTTCAGAGACCCATACAGGTAAATTATTTTCAGACCTACATCCCCAATTCTTCGGGATTATAGATCTACCATTGGTCAGTGCGGAATCCGTTACCAAAGCCGAAGTGGATGTTATCTTTTTGGCCCTACCGCACAAAATATCTATGGAATATGTGGCAAAATGGAAAAATCATTCGGCCAAAATCATTGATCTATCAGGAGATTTCAGGTTATCGACTCCTGAGGTTTATAAAGACTGGTACCAAAAGGAACATACATTTCCTGAGGGTTTCGAAAATGCCGTCTATGGCTTGCCGGAATTATTTGCTGACCTTATAAAGAATGCATCTTTGGTGGCCAATCCGGGTTGCTACCCAACTGCATCTATTCTAGCTTTGGCTCCTTTGTTTGCGGAAGGCATTGTGGAAGAAAATTCTGTTATCATAGATGCCAAATCAGGATTGACAGGTGCGGGTATCAAAGCAAGCGAAACTACCCATTTTTCCAATGTCAATGAAAATTTCAAGGCTTATGGGATAGGTGTTCACAGACATACCATTGAAATTGAAGAGCAGCTTTCAATATTGGCTAGATCCAATTGCACCTTACAGTTTACTCCTCATCTGCTTCCTGTGGACAGGGGAATCCTTGTGACAGCCTATGCAAAACTCAAAAATCCTGTCAATCAGAACTCACTGAATGATATTTATCAAAAATTCTACAAAGGGAAACCTTTTGTGAGATTGAGAAATTCTGCTCCGGGAATCAAAGACGTAAGGGGAAGTCACTTTTGCGATATTTTTCCGACATGGGATGATCGCACCCAAAGGGTTGTTATCATATCAGCCATAGACAATCTGCTCAAAGGAGCAGCTAGTCAGGCGGTACACAACATGAATCTTATGCTTGGTCTGGAAGAATCTACCGGACTGCATCAAATACCATTAAGACCTTAAAATCATGACAATGATCAAAAATATTACCAATGTACGTGGCATCAAATGCTGGGGTGCCCATACCGGTGTCAAATCCATGCGCAGAGATTTGGCCATCATTTATTCCGAGGTTCCTGCGGCGGCAGCGGCAGTTTTCACCCAAAATAAGGTGAGGGCTGAACCTGTGGAAATAAGTGAAAGAAATATAAATACCAACCACCGTGCCCAAGTTATTGTGTGCAATGCAGGCAATGCCAATGCTTGTACAGGTGAACAGGGGAGGTTAGGCGCCGAAGCCATGATGAAAGTGACCGCGGAGTTGCTGAATATTCCTGAAGATCATGTCATAATTGCGTCTACAGGTTTGATAGGCGAGCCTTTTCCTACGGAAGATGTGGTCAATGGCATCAGAAACAATATCCATAAACTCAGTGATGATACCAAAGCCGGCTCTTTTGTGGCCAATGCCATATTAACTACTGATACTTTTGCCAAAGAAGGTTTTGTGGAATTCGAGCATGGCGGTGTTCAGATCAATATGGGCGGAATAGCAAAAGGTTCTGGTATGATTCATCCCAATATGGCTACCATGTTGGCATTTGTGGTGACTGATATGAATATTGATGAAAAACTGCTGGACAAAACCCTTCGTTATTGTGTCGATAGATCTTTTAACATGATCACCGTAGATGGAGATACATCTACCAATGATATGGTATCCATCATGGCAAACGGGATGGCCGAGAACACTAAAATCAAATCCGAATCAGATCCCGGATACATTATGTTCAGGGAAAAACTCTTAGAATTACTCACTCACCTTGCCAAATTGATAGTGTCCGATGGAGAAGGTGCATCCAAATTTATAGAATACAAAGTTACCAAAGCCAGAACAGAGGAGACGGCCAGAAAACTGGTCAGGGCAATTTCCGGTTCCACATTGGTCAAAACGGCAATGTTTGGCAGGGATCCAAACTGGGGTAGGATAATTGCTGCCTGCGGTAATGCAGGAATCAATTTCAACTACAGAAAAGTAAACCTTTTTATTGGGGATCAGAATAAGATGATTCAGGTATTGGAAAAAGGGAAGCCACTTGATTTTGATAAAAACTACATCAAAAAACTTCTGAGAGAATCCCAAATCAGGGTACATCTCGAAGTCAATACCGGCAAAGAAAATGGCATCGGTTGGGGTTCAGACCTGACCACGGACTATGTTTTGTTCAACTCCGTGTATACTACATAAAGCAAAGACTGTCTCATAAGGTTCTATGTTCCCTTAAGTCCAAAAAAAGTATTGATTATCGCTTTGGAAACTTAGTGTCTTTGTGTCACAAATTTTCAGGTCTGTCACAAAGACACTAAGACTCAAAGCATATTCGAATCAATTTTGAACATAATTTTGAGTATCGATGAGATAATTAGACAATTGAGACAGTCTATTTTTAATCCTCTTTTCCGGCACCCTTGAAATAATCATCCTTATTGGAGAATAGTACATTGAAAGTAGTCAATGAACCGTAAGCACGGGTAATATATTGTTGGAGTTGAATGCGGTCTTCGTCGTCCAACTTTTCATGGTTATTGATGTTCTGTTCGAGGACCCGGAGTCTTTCTCTGACCATGACTATTTTGTGAAAAAAGGTCTTGATCGGAATTTCTTTGTTACTCATTTCAGGGTTGTAGGGATTGATCGTAACCGTCCCGTTGATCCACTTTTGAGCTAAAGTTACTTTAGGTAGATCTTCTTTGGGTTGGTTTTTTCGGATGACATTTTCTACAGCCATTTCGATTTCTGCCAAGGTGATGGGCTGAAATTCAGCTTCTTTTTTCTCTACCAATTCAAAATTGGGAAAGTCCCGGGCGATGGTCTTGACTTCTGCGGTGAAATTAAAATAGATCTTGTAGTAAGATGCATCTGATTCCACTACAACTCCTTTTCCAAACTTCGGATGTCTGATCTGACTCCCGATTCCTAAATCCATTGCTGACATATTTTTTTAATTTGTTCGTAAAAATTAGGTCAATATAAAAGGTAAATTTATATTTTCACAATCCATTCAAGCTACTTTATGAACGCTATAGACCGACTCCGATTGCTTTTTGAAGAACAGATCAATGTCCTGCCCATTGCTGAAAATCTGGTCATTTTCGAAAAAGAAAATTTTAAAGAGGAAATGGAAAGGAGAAATTTCCATTCCGCTGTTGTCGATGTGGAAGGTGTAATGATGAAATACGATGAGGGAGATGATGTTCTAAAACCCATTTCCCAAGAAGATTTGATGGAGGCCAATACCCCATTGTTGAAGGCATTTAGGATGCTGATTTCCCAAAGAAGGTTTTTTATCAAAGATGAAGATGGGAAATTAAGCTATATTGTAACAAGGACCGATTTGGATAAAATCCCTTTGAGGATAGGGTTTTTTGGATTGATAAGTCTACTTGAAACACATCTCAAAGACATGATCCGCAAGCAGCTGCCACACTGGGAGGAAAGCCTCACTGAAAACAGGCTTAGTCAGGCCAGAAGCCTTTACGAATGGAAGCAAGCCCGAAAGGAAGAAATCGACTTGGTACAATGTTTACAGTTTGGGGACTTGGGTTCGATATTCTCCAAAAACCAACGCTTCAAAAAATTTGATCCAAGTTTAAGCAGGGATCGTTTTGTACAGACTATGAACAATATCGGGCAGCTACGTGATGCATTGGCCCATTCCCAATCCCATTTGGGATTTTCTTGGGATGAAATTGATCAGATGATAGGATTTATTAGAAGCATAATTGACAGGGAAGACCCGATTTTTGAGGCATAGAATTTTTTATTTTTGGGGTAACAGGCAACCTCCAAGTTCTGGTTGTCATTTATTAATGTGTAAACCAGAATCTTTTGATCCAAAAAATCACCATAGAGGAAGCCCTTAAAGGCAATGAAAAAGCGCAAAGGTTGATCTATGAACAATTGGCCAAGCCTTTATTTATGCTATGTCTACGGTATTTGAAAGATCAAGAAGATGCTGAAGATGTGTTCTGCGTAGGGTTTTCAAAAGTATTCCAAAATCTGGCTCAGTTTGAGTACCGATTTTTTTACTTTGACCGCCTACTTTTCTCATTTGTCCCAAAGTGAATTACCTTTCCAAGTAGCCCAGGATTATTTTTTGGGAGTTGGATCGGAAACAGATCTATTGGGAAACAATTCTTCAGTAGTTTGGGGTTACAGGATACTTGGAGAAAACGGCATATTCCAAGATAAGCCGTTTATGTTTAAGGTGGATTATTCTATTACTCCTAAACTTAAAGTTTTTAATTCCTATTTTTCTAAGCCATTTTCTGGAGATTCCCGTGGCGCTAACCTCTTAGGGATATCGTACATGATTTTCTGATAAAAACTATAGGTAAATTATTGTAACAGACATTACAGTAATGTCTGTTACAATAATATTATAGGTATTAAGTTGTTTAGGGACTTGACTAATGAAATTGGTAAGAAATCCTGGACTCAACACATTAATGACAGTTTAAATATTCAACTTCTGCTTTTTAGGGTCAATGCCTTTTGCACCTTCAAGAGATTGCCACGTCGCACGAAAGCCTCCTTTACAAAATCAGATTCTCTGAAGTGCTCCTCGCAATGACGCCCCTAAAATTTTGTCCAATTAGTAAATAATCTGAAAATCCGTTTTCTTTCCAATATTGTGAAAGCTGCTTTCTTCGGTCTCCTGTCTTCGGTCTTCCAGCCTTTTCAATACCTCCCAACCTCAAAAGCGCTGATGTCCATTTGACTGAGGAGACCCTCGTGAAGTTCAGCAAGGATTTTCCCGGTTCCCGGAGCAAGGCTGATGCCCATCATGGAATGCCCGGTACCAACAAGTACATTTTTCCATTTTGGCGCGAATCCAACATATGGTAGCCCATCCGGTGAACAGGGTCTCAGGCCTTTCCAGATTTCTTCCGTTTCGGGAAACTTACTTTCAAAATCAGGATAGAACCTATTGATGGATTCAAAGATTCCTTTTACCCGGTTGATGTTGATGGATTCATTAGTTCCTGCGATTTCCATGGTTCCGCCAAAACGTACTTGATTGCCGTACGGACTTACAGCTACTTTCATTTCAGTTAAAATAGAGGCCTGTTTGATTTCCGGGTTATTTTCCTGTACAAAACTATAACCTTTTCCTCCCATCATGGGTAATGAGAATTCAAGCATTTGGGCCAATTCTGAAGACCAGGCACCACCGCAAAGGATAAACTTTGCACCTTCAATTTTGCCTTCTGTGGTTAGCACCGAATTCACATTTTCGGAATTTTTTTCGAAGCCGATTACTGATACTTTATTTTTGAAGATGACACCTTTTTCCTCCAAATAGTTTTTCAAAAAGCTGTACAAAATGGAAGGTGACAAATGGGCATCTCCTGGAAATAAGACTGCCCCTCTGGCTTTCACTTCAATATTAGGTTCCAACTTTCTTATATCTTCAATTCCAAGGATTTCCGCTTCCAAACCATGTTTCCTTGCTAAATGGGCAAATCCAATCTCTTCTTTTTCCATTTCAGCAGTCTGATAAATCATCATCAGGCCTTTTTCTACCAATCCCAAATTGGAATCCTGATGCTGATTTCTGAATTCCTGATAGAGGGATTTGCTCAACAAGCTAAGATTTTTGAGAAATGGGATGCTTTTTTCCACATGTCGGTTATTGGCAGCCTTGTAAAAAAGCCAAGACCACTCCAACAGTTTTCGGTCAAGACGTGGATGGATATAAAATGGGCTTTTGGCAGAAAACATCCATGAAATCCCCTTGCTGATCATGCCCGGCGCGGCCAAGGGGACAATATGGCTGGGTACAATCATGCCGGCATTTCCTGTGGAGCAATTGACCTCCATGTCTCCTTTGTCTACAATAATTACCTCCACTCCAGATTTATGGAGAAAATATGCTGTAAACAGACCGACGATTCCGCCGCCAATGATAATAGTTGGTTTCATTTATTTTATTCAGTAATTATTGGGTAGACATTTAGAAAGAATCTGATTCTTAAATAGTTTATCATTTTTGATAATATCAAAAAATTCGTGAAGGAAATTCCGGGCTGTTTTAAAGTCACTGGCACTCAAATATTCTTCATATTGATCTATGGTCTCTTTAATCTCAGGTTCTAGTTGGATATATTCCATTCTGACATATTCAACTAAATCTTTGTCCCTGCAAAGACCCCTATAAAGCCTTTCCTGAACTGATTTGATAGGAAGATAATCGTAGGGTATGGCATAAGGAGTGCCAACAAAACCTGCCATATCGAAATCATAGGGTAGTGGGATATGGTTTTTGTTTTTATCAGCCATTACCTTCACATTGTGTTGACCGGTATTTGACCAATCCGTATTTCCAATCATAAACGCAAAAAAATCCTGTCTGACAGCACTTGTGTCATTGATGTAATTTGGCCTGATCACTTTGGCATCTGAAATTTTGTACTGGAATCGCTTTGCTACTTTGTCATCGTCTTCAATGATAAAAGCCACTAGATTATGGGTTTTACTTTTCCTGTCTTTGACGTCGGTCAGGGTAAGGTTGACAAGCCTTGTCTGAAAATGATAAGGGGTAATTGATTCATAAAATTTATAACACATATACTCCTTTACGATAAAACCATTAAACGAATTGGCAAGTTGGCAGGGAAGCACAAGTTTAAGACTTTTATCCTCTGCAAATAGTGTATTTTTTGAATTGGACTTTTTGATTTTTATTCTTATTGGAGGGAAATGACAAATTTTTCTTCTTGTATTTCCACGGGCACGCAATTCTATCTGCAATGAATCCCATTGCCCCATTTCATTTTTATATTTTAAAACTGTGGAAAAAAAAACTGTATCTGATTTCGAGTTCCTCAATTCGTTCAAGGATGTTATCAATTCAAGTTCCAAAGGTTCTTTATCGGAAAAAAGTAGACTGCTTTGAAACCCATACGTTTGGCCTCCTGAAAAGATCAGGATAATAACAAATAATATTCCATGTGCGAGGCTGGATTTCATTGATAAAAATCAGGTTGATTTCAAGATTTAACAAAGAAGAAACTGTTTTTATTTCGACAGGCTAATTTAGATATTCTTTTGTTATCCGAATCAATATTCTATTGATGGATTGTAATACTATAATGCCTCCTGTTTGAAAGAAAACAGTTTCTTTTTTTTTCTTTGATCAAGATAAATGGCTTTTTTAACGACATTTGGATAGTATCTGATCTTTGAATAGCCTGTCATTTTTGAGAATCATAAAAAACTCCCCCAGATACTTCTTGAAATCCGGAATTTCCTTTGGGTTAAGCCCGATATCCAGATTATCTACTATTCCCATGATTTCAGGTTCCAATGCGAGGTATTCAGCCCTGACCTGTTCCAGTATTTCGGGGGAATAGCAGATTCCTCTGTAAAGACGCTCTCTGACATTGCTGATAGGTAAAACCTCACTGGTAGTGGCATAGTTGGCATTGACCAAGCCGCTCATGTCAAAGTCATAAGCAAGTGGGATATATTCTTTATTTTCCAGCTGCATGACTTTGATATTATGCTGGACCATACTGGACCAGTCTGTATTGGCAATCATAAATGCGAAAAAGTCCTGTCTTGCTGCAGAAAGTGGCTGCATCCTCTGTGGGAGTATCTGTTTTTCTTTTGCAATTTTGCCACCATGTCTTTTTGCCACTACATCATCATCTTCTATCCAGAATGATTTTACTTCATAAGTTTTAAAATTCTTGCCACTCTCATCCACTAGCGTCAAATTTGCCAATCGGGTTTCGAAAACATATGGAGTTACCGGTTCAAATAATTTATAACAAAGGTATTCTTTTAACACCAAGTCATTGTGGGCGCTGACTGTTTGGCATGGGACTACAAGTTTCAGGTTTTTATTACCTTCAAATATGGTCCCTTCAGCATCTTTCTTTTTTATTTTTATCCGGATGGGAGGGAAAAAGCATTTGGCTCTTCTGAAATTTCCCCTTGCTCTCATGGCAATCTTTAATGAATCCCAACTCCCTGTAGGATTGATATAATGTATATAAGATGGAAAATAAACTGTATCATCTTTTTCTTTTTTCATCTCTTTGATAGAGAAATTCAGACGGATCTGCATGGGATCCTTATCTGCAAACAAAGGCGAAACATCATTCTTTTGGGCAAAGCCAAATCCCGAAAACAGGGTTATAAAAAGAATGGTGAGGGTCAGTTTATTTAAAAATTTCATCATTTAGGTGGTTTTTTCTTCAATATCGATAATTGAAAATAAATAACCAAAGACCTAAGAATGAAAGTATTATAATTATCCTGCCCTAGATTCGAAAATGTGAAAAACCTTAAAGATCCTGAATAGCAATTCTTCTTTTTTCCTTTAATTTTTTAAAGTGGGAGGGAGATAAGCCGGTGACTTTTTTGAATTGATTGGATAGATGGGCTGCACTGCTGTAATGAAGTTTATATGCTATTTCTGATAAATTGAATTCTTCCAGGATGATCATCTCTTTGACACGTTCGATTTTCAATGATATCACATATTGAGCAATTGTGGTCGCTTCTACTTCTGAGAAAAAATTGGACAAATAGGTATAGCTATGGTTTAGTTTTTCACTCAAGAGCGTGGAGAAATTCACATTTGATTTTTCATCTGAGTGATAAACATAGTCGATGATGACAGCTCTGATTTTTTCAATAAGCACGCCATGCTTTTTTTCAAGGAGTTCCAGTCCGACTTTTTTAATTTTTATGTTGAGTTCACATTTTTGTTCATCGGAGACATCGGATTTTGTTTCAATTTCCCCCATACCGACTTTTATAATAATAATTTCAAGTTCATCTAATGCTTCCTTCACGAATGACACGCAGCTTTGACAAGCCATATTTTTGACATAGATTTTCATAGTGATTTTTTCGGGTTTATAAACTCGCTTGATGTTGATTCAGATCTCTTGAATGATCACTGTACGAATTACATGCCAAACATTGTCCAGACCAGTTCATCAATTCGGGGATATCTTTTATATATGATGATTTATAAGACGCCATTTTACTGTTTTAATCATAAAAAAAGATTTTACCTCATTGGGTTTTGGTGACAAATCTAGGCCATTGTGAAATCAAAAAAATTGCAAATTTTTGATGAAAACTTATAAGATTTTCCGACAAGTACAGCACGTAGATATATTTCTTTAAACCTTTACCTTAAAACAATAAAATTTTACCTTCTATCAAAATTTTCTTTACAATTATAAACTTTATAACGGGTTCATTGTTAGTTTTTTGTATTTAAACCAAGCCATACAAAATGAAAAAATTAAAATTCTTATCTTTAGCAGTTGTAGTTATCGCTTCTGCGTTTCTAGCAAGCTGTGAAAATTCCCCTAAGGAAGATACTACAGAAGAAACCGCTGTAGAAGTTGTGGAGGAAGCTCCGGTAGAAGCATCTAATACGGTTGTTGACATAGCTGTTGGATCTCCTGACCACACCACATTGGTTGCTGCAGTTGGTGCTGCAGGATTGGTGGAAACTTTAAGCGGAACAGGTCCCTTCACTGTTTTCGCACCGACAAATGCTGCTTTTGAAGCATTGCCTACCGGAACTGTAGACAACCTGTTGAAGCCTGAAAGTAAAGATCAGTTGACTTCAGTATTGACCTATCATGTCGTAGCAGGCAATGTTATGGCCGCAGATCTTTCTGATGGACAAATTGTAAAAACATTGAACGGTCAAGACCTTACGGTATCCATCAATGATGGAAAAGTAATGATTAATGGTGCAACAGTAACTGCTGCTGACTTAAGCGGAAGCAACGGGGTCATCCATGTAGTGGATGGGGTGTTGTTGCCCAAGTAATGATTACAGAAAAGAGACTAAAAACCTGCCAAATGGCAGGTTTTTTTGTTTTGAAATTGTCAAAGTTTGGAACCAGCCAAATTTTTGATTTTTGAAAAAAGTAACAAAATTCCCGGACGGATTAACAAGTAAATCAAAGTCCCGATCAATGCCAAAATACAACTGATTCCCGTTGGAAGAACTGCACCAAAAGTATAAGTCATTCCGACTACAAAGCCAAGAATACACTCAGCCCTATAGATTGGATAGAAAAGTGAAATTACCAATATACCCATCAACATATACCCGGGCATTTCGGTATTACCAAAGCTGAAAAATGAAGATAAGGAAATTCCATAAAGTAAGGCTAAAAAGAAACCTGTCCATACACTCTTTGGAATAGTGGTAAGAGGAGAATGACCTTTACACTGTTTTGTCAATCTTTTTTCAACCCTATATGATAAAAACAAAGTCAGAAAGGGAAGCAAAAAACCACCCCACCAATTGGAGATTTCAGGCAAATCCTCCCTTGCCAAAATATGGTGACTTGGCACCCCACCATGAAAATGGCTCCAGAGCAACAAGGCCCAAATGGCGAGGGTGATGATGGCTGTAAAATAGAGGCGGATTTTTAGAGACATTGGTTTTCGGGGAGGAGAGGATTAAAAATTAGGGGTTTCATAATGTCGTATTTCAGCAATTTCTATCCAATAACTTTCCATTTTATTACTGACTCTTATTTTATAAATTCATTTTAGAACGCACATTGTTTTTTTTGAAATACCTTAAAAAATGGCATTTATTATAAGTCTGATTGCTTCAAATTTATATTTGTCAAACTATATTTCTTAATAATATCTTCAATTACTTCTGAATACCATTTTGGAGCTTATGGTGATAAATGTATATTAGAAATTAATTCATCTGGTTCTATGTCACATTGAATTATGGGTGTTGGAGTAAAGCAATTTTCTTGCAGGTGTCATTTCATCATGAGTTTTTAAATGGGATAACTGGTCTTCTAATAATCTAAGATAAGAGATGATTAGTCGAAATTCATTTTCCGATTTATACTCTTGTCTCTTATATGTAAAAACATTCATTCCATTGTCAAGATGGTTAATTAGATCCTTTTGATAATTTAAATAATTTATTTCAGTTGGATACACGTCTTCCTTTGAGATTATTGCTTTTTGTAATTTTTCATGGGTTGTTTGGATTGCAATTCCATTTTCTTTAGAATAAATTTTCCACATATGGAGCATCTCGAAATTTTCCTTACATCAAAAATTTAAGTAGGTTGTTTGTTCTTATTAAACAGTTTGGATAAGTTCCAATATCCTTTGCGAAAAAGACCTTTTTGAATTTCTTTTCTTGCCCAATCATCAATAGCTTTTGCTGATAACGTTGGTAAAGTTCCTTCATATTTATCTTCAAAAGGTCTGCTCGTACGAAAAATAAAGATTTTTTGGCAAGTAAATATATTAGGGAAGGAATGTCCATATATCTCCAAAGTGTAATATTTTTTTTTTGGGGTCTAATAACCGGATGATTTTCATTTATTGGCATAACAATATATATGTAGATTTTTACGATTCCCTCTCTGTTGTAAATCAAAAAGTATTAATTTATATCAACTCAGTTTAGACTTGTGTTAACAATCACTTTGATAACTCTCAATTACCTAAACTTCAGCTCTTTTGGTTATTAATCCGATCTATCTTATCGACTTTTTTTAGGGTTAGTCTAATCTCATTGACCCCAGATTACCTTCCCATTATAATTTGCCACTGAGTTCACGAATTCCTTTTTGTTGATTCAACTGAATGATCAATTTCAATCCTTCCCCTACTGCTTCTTTTTTTGTTTTGACACCGGAAATCTTCATTGCTGCTAAAATCAGCTTATCCTCAATATCAATATTCATTTTCATGATGTATATGCTTTTATAAAAAATAAACATAAAATTTACTTAAAAGAACATTTGAAAATCTTCAAATTATTAAAGACCATTAAAATGATCATTTTACCAACCTATTTTCTTAACCAATCCCACCGTAAATGAATCAGCCCAAAAGGCTTAATTAAGTTCTCTTGATTCTTGGCTCCCCGATACTCGGGGCAGGCTTTGGTTCTTGTATCTTCTAACCCACCTTTCCCTTCAAAGTCTCGCTTCTCGGTTCTAATCTCTCGCCTCTATATCACCTGAAACCCATGCACATAAGGATCTTCATCATCCAAAAAAATGGTATTGTATCCTGTCACCACTGCCCATCCTTCTATGCTCGGAATAATAGCGGAAATTTCCCCGACTTGGGTTTCTTCTTCCACCTTTCCTGTGAATTTGGATCCAATGAAACTCTCATGGACAAATGGTTCACCTTTTTTCAATTTGCCCTTTGCATGCCATTGAGCCATACGAGCTGAGGTACCTGTGCCGCATGGGGAGCGATCGATTGCTTTGTCACCGTAAAAAACTGCATTTCTAGCTGTACTGCTTGGATCCAATGTTTTCCCTGTCCAAAGAACATGGGATAAGCCTCGGATTTGGGAATGCTCCGGATGGACAAAGTCGTATCTTTCATTCATCTTTTGCCTCAGGTTTCTGGCCATGGAGACCAACTGCTCTGCTTTGTAATGCTCTAAACCAGGGAAGTTTTCCTGAGGATCTACAATGCAATAAAAATTACCTCCATAAGCCACATCTACTATCAGCTTACCCAATTCTTCGGTCTCTATTTCAAGTTCTTCTGCTGCCAAAAAGCTTTTGACATTGGTGAGTTTGACGGATTTTACTTTTTTGCCTTCTTGCTTATATTCCACCAAGACCAATCCTGCCGGTGCTTCCATTCTTAGAAATCCGGGAGTTTTGGGCTGGATCAGTCCTTCCTCGATGGCAATGGTAATGGTTCCAATAGTTCCATGCCCACACATGGGAAGGCAACCACTGGTTTCAATAAAAAGCACGGCAAAATCATTTTCAGGATCATGGGGAGGAAAAAGCATGGACCCTGACATCATATCATGTCCCCTGGGTTCAAACATCAAACCTTTCCTGATCCAGTCCAAATTGTCCAGAAAAAACTGACGCTTTTCCAGCATATTTTTCCCTTCCAAAAAAGGAACTCCTCCTGAAACAAGACGCACAGGATTGCCACAGGTATGGGCATCAATACATTGGAAGGTGGATTTCATATTTTAAATGATATTTGTGATGTGGTTCAAGTCTTCAGGCTTGGACCACAAAATTTACAGTCTTCAGACTGTAGTAGTGCAGTCTGAAGACTGCTACCAAGAATGGTCCAAGACTAAGTCTTGAACCATTCCCTGAAGACTTGAACCACTTACTTCTTAAATTCCCCATCAACCATCCTCCAAATCCCCAATGGATTCTTCTCACTCAATGCATCAGGCAACAAATTTTCAGGCATATCCTGGAATGCAATAGGTCGGGCAAAACGTTTGATGGCGTAAACACCGACTGATGTGCTCCTGCTGTCAGTCGTTGAAGGATAAGGCCCTCCGTGCTGCATCGCGAAACCCACTTCTACACCGGTGGGAACACCTTTGTAGAGCATTCTTCCACACTTTTCTTCCAACAAATTGATCAGAAAGAGTTTGTTGTTCAGTTCATCTTCTTCTGCCCAAATGGTGATGGTCAATTGGCCATGGAGTTTTTTAGCGATTTCGAGCAGTTCGTCTTCATTTTCATAAACCACCATCAAGGCAAAAGAACCAAAAACCTCTTCTTGAAATTTAGCATCTTTCAACCAATCCTTGGCTTTGATCTTGGCCAAGGTAGGATGCGCTTTGATCAGGTCTTTCGCTGCAGATACCTTAACCCATTCCAATTCTTCTCTACCCTGTAGGTATTGAATGGAAGAATAATAGGCTTCAGCGATACCTTCGTGAAGCATGGGCGCGGCGGCGATATCTTCCAATTCTCCTTTGACAGCTTCGGAAAATTCTTTTTGAGCGGACTTAGGCACAAAGATCAATCCCGGGTTGGTGCAAAACTGACCTGCACCCAAAGTAAGTGAGCTTACAAAAGCTTTGGCGTGTCCCGAAATATCTTTTCCCAGTTTATGTTCAAATGTAAATATGGGGTTCACGGATCCCATTTCGGCAAATACCGGAATAGGTTCAGGTCTTTGACTTGCAAGGGCAAATAATGCCATGCCCCCACCGTGGCTTCCTGTAAATGCCACTGCTTTTGCTGTGGGATGTTTTGCCAAATCCTGTCCAATCTGAATTCCGCCTTCAACATGTGCAAAAACCCCAATCGGCAAGGCAGAATCTATGACGGCTTTGTGGATCACCTGCCCAACCAATTTGGATGTTTCCGGATGGGCGGGATGGGCTTTGTAAATAACGGGACAACCTGAAGCTAAGGCAGAAATTGTGTCTCCACCAGCTGTAGAAAATGCCAAGGGAAAATTGCTCGCTCCAAATACGATTACAGGTCCCAAAGGAGTCAAAAATCTTCTGATGTCAGGTTTTGGCGCAGGCGTCCTCTCTGGATCGGCATGGTCAATAGTGGCTTCTACCCAACTCCCTTCTTCCACCAAATTGGCAAAAAGCCTGATTTGACCACAGGTCCTACCCAGTTCACCGGCAATTCTACCTTCCGGCAAATTGGATTCTCCTGAAGCCAATGGGATAAGCTCAGCCTTCTCTGCTTCAAGACCTTCTGCAATTTTGCGCAAAAAAGCTGCTTTTTCCTTTCCAGGTACGTTTTTATAAAACAAAAATGCCTCTTGGGCGGACTCAAATATCTGATCTAGGTTCATTTTTCTTGGTTTAATTAGGTTATTTGGTTATTAGAAATAAGTTGGAAAAACAGTAGAAATATGATAGAAATAAGATGGAAATGAAATAGAAATATGGTTGAAATAGTAGAAATAATGATGAGTCTGGACTTCTATTTCCATTTTATATCGCCGAAGGCACGTTTCTACTTATTTCGAAATGCATAGATTACTGTTCAATATTCCCCCAAAACCTTCGAAGTCTTAAAAAGACCTCAAAGGTTGGGTCTATGTTCCAATCCTCGTTTGATAATGTTTTCTACTTTTACTCTTTCTTCACCAACTAATGTCAATCTTGGGGCTCGGACCCATTCAGTACCAATGCCTACCATTTGTTCGGCAAGTTTGATATACTGCACCAACTTGGGATGGATATCCAATTCCAATAAAGGTAAGAACCATCTGTAGATTAATAAAGCTTCTTCGTATTTTCCTGCCTTCACTAAATTATAAACGGCAACAGTCTCTTTTGGAAAAGCACAGACCAATCCTGCTACCCAACCATCTGCGCTCATTAACAGTTCCTCCATGGCTAAGGTATCTACACCGCAAAGCAACTTATAGCGATCCCCAAACTTATTTCTCATTCTGGTCACATTTGAAATGTCCCGGGTTGATTCTTTGATCGCTTGAATATTGTCACACTCCGCCAATTCCTCAAACATGGATAAAGTTACCAATGTCTTGTAATCAATCGGATTGTTATAGATCATGATCGGCAAATCTGTGCTATTTGCAACGTCTTTGAAATACTGCACCACTTCCCGATGATCCGCGGCATATCTCATGGGAGGCAAAATCATTAAGGCTGCGGCCCCCATTTCTTTGGCTTTATTTGCCCAAAAAATAGCATCTCTCGTTGCACCCTCGGCAATGTTTAGAATAACCGGTACTCGGCCATTGATGTATTTTACAGTGTCGGTAGTGAGTTTGATTTTTTCATCCTGACTGAGAACACTTGATTCCCCCAAGGTCCCCCCGAGAATGATGCCATGCACGCCGGCTTCCAATTGTGCATCTAGGTTTTTGAAAAACATGTCCATGTCCAAACTTCCATCCTGATGGAACTTGGTGGTCACGGCCGGAAATACGCCCTTCCAATTCATAGTCTTTTTGGTTTTTTTATCAAAGGTAACCCCGTATTGATGCGGATACTTACACCGGATTAGTCAATGATGATACTATATTGATTTAATATTAGACAATTTAATAAATTCGGATTAATATCATATTGCAAATGTCAAAAGTAATACCCTTTAAAATACCAAAGTCTCAAATGGAGTTCGTCCGCTATCAAGTGGATGCGGGACAACATTTTTATGATAAACTACACCAACACCCTGAATGGCAGCTGACCTGGATTAAGGAGGGGAAAGGCCAATTAATGGTCGGGGATTATTTGGGAAGGTTTGAAGCCGGTGATGTTTTTTTCTTTTCAGCTAATATGCCACACGTGTTCAGGTCAGATCCTGAATATTTCTCCGATAATGGCAATAAAAAATCATTGGGGCTAACACTGTTTTTTGATTTCGATACCTTGGGCAAGCATATCTGGGAAGTAGAGGAATTTTCTCCTTTACAACATTGGCTCCTTCAAATCAAAGGCTGTTACCACATCAAGGGATCGTCCAACTCTTTTATTCAGGAAGCGTTATTGCATTTTGGAAATAAAGAAGGACTAGACAAACTGATGGGCGCATTGCATATTCTCCGGCAATTACAGCAATCCAAGGACATGACATTGCTCAACAAACTCATTCCTCAAAAAAACTATACCGAAACAGAAGGAAAGAGGATGGGCCAGGTGATGTCATTTATTCTTGCAGAAAGTCATCGAACAGTTCAATTGCAGGAAGTAGCAGATCTTGCCAATATGAGCAAGGAAGCATTCTGCCGGTTTTTCAAAGAAAGGACCGGGAAAACATTGACAGAGTTTCTCAGCCAGGTGCGTATTCATCATGCCTGCCAACTCCTACAGGAAACTGATCTGTCCGTTTCCCAGATTGCCTATCAAAGTGGGTTTCAGAATTTATCCTATTTCAACAGGGCTTTCAAGAAATTCAGGGGAGAGACACCCAAGGAGTTTAGGGAGAAATTTTGATACTTTCAAATCTAAAAGGCTTAAAACCCTCCATCCCTACAAAATATTTAAAGACGCCTATCCTGAAGGTGGATTTTTAGTTTAATTTTTAGAGGTATTTTTTAGAATGGATCTGTAAATAACCTGAACTTTGTAGGTAGGGAGAAAAATTATTTTTTCCGGGAGGAGAAATGTTTCCTTATTTGAATTATCCATTCCATAAACCTTTGTCTTACAAATACTTAAATGATCAAAATCATCAAGGATCATGATTTCGATCATTGCCCTTTTTTCACTGGTGATCTAAATTTCATAAGCGTTCAAATTTGCTCACCTAAATTAATTAAAGCCATGAAAACACGCGAAATCTGGGCTTCCCTTCTAACAGCCTTTCTAATTGGTATTACCCTGTCAGCATCTGCACAGGAAATGAACAAACAGGACTATCTGGATAAAAGTAAGAAGCAAAAAACTGCTGCATATATCACGCTGGGAGGTGGACTTGTGCTTGGTGTTCTAGGGGCTAGCATGATTGATTCTAATAGAAGGTCTGATTTTAACCTTTTTGCTCCCACAGTTCCAAATACAACAGACAATTCAGAAGGGATTTGGGGAGCAGTTATGGTTACAGGTGGGCTGGCCGTTTTAGGAAGCATTCCTATGTTTATTAGTTCCAATAAAAATGCAAAAAAGGCAACCCAGTTGAGTTTCAGAAATGAACCCATACATATGCTAAAACATGAAGGCAACTTTTTCCGATCTGTACCATCCATTACTTTAAAAATTCCACTTTAATTAAAATGATATGAAAAAATCAATTGCACGCGCTGTATTTATTATAAGCATTCTAATCAGCATTATAGGCAACACGTATGGACAGGAAAAAACCAAAGATGACCTATTAAGAAAAAGTAAAAGACAAATTACCACAGGCTCAATCCTAGTAGGTGGTGGTGCTATCGCAAGTACAGCAGGATTATTCATGTTCTTAAATGAAAAAACATTTGATGCCGCCCCTACATTTATCATTACTGGCTTATTAACCGCCGTAATTGGCACTCCTTTTTATGTTGTCGGTCAAATAAATCGTCATAAGGCAAACCGTATGAGCTTTAAAAATGAATCCATCCATAATATCCCAAAATATGCCGGGAATCTTCCCAGATCAGTGCCTTCAATTACATACTCTATACCATTGAATTGAACCTGAGTTTTAAGAGGAATCGTCCCTGCAATTTTAAAATTAATTTTTAAAATTGCAGGGACGATTCCTCACTTTTGATCTTGAAATAAAGGAAATCAACAAAAGTCAAAAAATATACTTTTACGATTTTGGAATCAGAAACGCAATTATTCGCAACTTCAATAGAGCAGAAGTCAGGTTGGATATGGGAGGATTATGGGGAAACTTCTGTATAGGTGAAAGAATAAAATATAACCAAAATCACAGAAGTTTTGCCAACATCTACTTTTGGCGTACCTACGATCAACAGGAAATATACTATATCGAAGAAATAGGCGGAGTCTCAATTGCTATGTATTTAAGTACAGTCCGACAGCAAAGGCAAAATTACCCAATATATTCAAAGAAACATACCCCGAATCTGAGTTCAAGGTCATCACACCTAAGAATTTCTACTAACTATTTTTACTCGAAAACAGGACTTGAAAAGATAGCCCTCCGATAAGAACATATCAAAACACCACCCATCAACCAAGTCCCACCATTGGTCAATGGGGTATTGGTTTTTTGTGGAAAATTAAGTGAAATTGGTTCAGTGAAATATGATAGAAAAATACCGTTGGCGATATAAAGTTGAAATAGAGGTTAGGGACTTTTATTATATCAACTGTATTTCAATTATAGATCTATTTATTTCAGGAAAACCTATAAATAATTTTCAAATATGAAAAAGTCGCTACTTATAGTTATACTGACCATTTCAGTCTACATTTCATCCCTAGCTACAGAATTGTACCCAAGTATCATGAGCTATCAGGCAGATAGAACTGCTTTGGCCAGAAAATATAATAATCCATTGTCGGATGAATATTTTCAGCGAATGGACCGACTTTATAAAGATTGGCTGAAAGCATTGGAAAATATGCCTTACGAGAGCTATTCAGCAGATGGTAAGCTGGATTACCAGATTTTTAAGAATTACCTGGAAAAGGGAAGTTATTTTCACGCTGCGGCGTATGAGGAATACAAGTCTGTCAAAGATGTGGTTGATTTTGCAGGCCCATTGGAAGAATTCTATCAGACCAGAAGAATGGCAGAAAAACCCAATGCCCAAGAATTGGCAGCGACATTTACACAAGTTGAGAAAGCTATCAAAACCAAATGGGAGCAGTCCAAAAAAGCTAAAAAATATAACAGTTGGCAGACAGCGGAATTGGCAGCACAGGTGGTGGAAGCCATGCGAAAGAGTACTGAAGAGGCATACAATTTTTACTATGACTATGATCCGGAGTTTACCTGGTGGATGAAAGAACCCATGAAAAGTCTGGATAAAAGTTTGAAAGACTACGGGGATTTTTTGAAGAACCATTTTGAAAATACCGTGGTAAAAGATGACGGCTCGGGCATCATCGGTAAAATCTCAGGAAAAGTGGCCATAGAAAAAGAGCTTGCCTTTAATATGATCCCATATACTGCCGAAGAACTGCTTAAGGAAGGGGAAAAACAATATGCTTGGTGTGAAGCAGAAATGATCAAAGCCTCAAAAGAATTGGGTTTTGGAAATGACTGGAAAGCGGCTTTGGAGCATGTGAAAAATACCTATGTCCCGGCAGGAGAATGGCCCCAAATGGTGGCGGAGATGGCAGAAGAAGCGATTGCTTTTCTTGAAGACAATGACCTGATGACCGTTCCTGAAATGGCTAAAGAAACGTGGAGAACTACCATGATGTCCGCCGAAAGACAAAAGGTGAGTCCATTCTTCTTGGGCGGAGAAACCATCATCATTTCTTATCCTACATCAGAAATGTCCCATGAGGACAAAATGATGAGTATGCGGGGCAACAATCCACATTTCTCCAGAGCTACGGTTCAGCATGAACTGATACCCGGACACCACATGCAGCAATTTATGAATCAGCGCCATTTTCCCCATAGAAGGATATTCAATACACCATTTTGGGTGGAGGGTTGGACTTTGTATTGGGAATTTAACCTTTGGGACAAAGGTTTCCCGAGAAATGCAGAAGATAGAATCGGGATGCTTTTTTGGAGAATGCACCGGGCAGCAAGGATTGTTTTCTCATTGAATTACCATTTGGGGAATATGACTCCCCAAGAATGTATAGACTTCCTCGTGGACAAAGTGGGACATGAGCGGGCCAATGCAGAAGCAGAAGTCAGAAGGTCATTTGAAGGAAGCTATGGTCCTTTGTACCAATTGGCATATATGATCGGCGGTTTGCAGGTGTATTCCTTAAAAAATGAAATGGTCCAATCAGGGAAAATGACAGAAAAAGAATTCCATGATTTCTTTATCAGCCAAAATTATATGCCTATCGAATTGCTTCGTGCGAGGATGAAAGGTGAGGATTTGCCAAGGAATTTTAAAAGTAGCTGGAGGTTCCTGTAAAAACCTTTGAGGTCTTTTCCAGACCTCGAAGGTTTTTCTCCTAGGAATACATTGATTTTAAAGTAAAAAGACCTTTCAGGTTTTAAAAACCTCGAAGATATGGCTCTTCAACCTTTGCGATCATTTTCAGACCTCGGGGGTTTTTTAAGCCTAAATTAATTTTGTATCGCAGTTTCAAATCAGGAAATTTTATCCCTGAAGACCTTTGAGGTTTGAAAAATACCTCAAAGGTCGGGCGATGGTTATTCAAGCCATAACTTCGAGTCATGGCATGATTTTACCCATTATAAGCGCTTGGTATTACTTTGGAAATTCATCAGGTGCTTGCTTTAGGGTCATAATAATGACTCCGTTTTTACCTTTATCACCATAAAGTTCAGTGGCACTGGCACCTTTTATGACTGAAATACTTTCTATTTCATCAGGGCTGATGTCATCGAAGCTGAATATTTCCTTCAATCCATTTTTTGTTTTAAGGTAATAAGTAGGTTTGTTTCCATTCAATTCCTGCTCTAGTTGAAAAAATAACTTCGAATTGGAATCCGGAACAATTACAACATCGCCTGAAGGGCCTATTGTACTTGTTATTTTTCCTTTTAAGGATTCATTGGAGCTGAGGCCAGATACCCTTGGTCCCGACGCAACTCTTATCTGAGGACCAGTGCTTTGCAAAGTGGGTGAAATTTTTGTTGCTGTTTTTCCGTACACAGTCCAACTTCTTGACGAATTCAGCGAAGCTTGTTGGCTTTCAGTCAGTTCATTCTTAATTGCAACCAGGGTGCTTAGTTGTTTTTTCTTTAGTTGGTTTTCAAGATTCAAAACGAGATCCATTTGCCTGGATACTGTTACAGCATCAGGTTTCGTTTCAGCAAGTAGTTTTTTCAACTTTTCTGTAGCGGCATCCAAATCCCATTTGAGGGTGCTGAAGTCTGCTGCATTGGTACTGTGGATTTTTTTTATCTTTTCAGCTTGCGCATCCGAAAGTGAGATTTTATCCCTGTTTTTCATTACCAAATCGGCAGAGTAGAGATATTCCTGAAACATGTCTTGGGCGTTAACCAAGCCTGCGGTTAGGAAAAGGAATAGGAAAAGCATGTATTTAAACATAATAAGTAAGTTTTATAGTTGGTTTAGTATTCAGTCAAAAGAGAGGTGGTAGGAGATTCCCAGGTTTCCAGATAGGTTTTTTCTTCTATCCGGATTTGTTGATTGTTTTTTTCATCTTCTTCCAGTGTTATAATGATTACCTCAGTAGGAGGGCTTGGGACTTGATCTTCGTGAGGCAAAAGCAAAAATCCCAATGCAAGAGAAGCTGCAATCCCTATCGGAATCAGGTACCACAATTTTGGATTTTTCCGAATCGGAAATAGGGGGACTTCTATTTTCCTATCCTTCTCCTTCATTTCCAAAAAGAAGCCAGCCAATTCCTTATCACTATTATTGTCTTGCATTTTCATAAGCTTGTTTCTTTAGAATGAGTTTTTTAAGACCCGATTTCCCCCTGTCATAATGTGTCCTGACCGAACCGATACTGATACCCATCACCTCAGCAGCCTTTTCCAAGGTCAGATTATGGTAGAACACCAGCAGCAAAACCTCCTTTTGCCTTTCCGGCAGTCTTTCGATCAATTCTTCATGCGAAGCAGCAGTAACTTCTTCCTCTGTCTCTGCTGCATCAAATTCTGCTTCAAGTGGAGAGATATTTTTGTCCTTCTTTTTCCACTCCGCTGCGGTAAACCTGATGACAGAAAACAGCCAGGTTTTTACTTGGGATTTTTCTTTATAAATGGCCTTCCCCTCGAGAATTTTCAAATAAACCTGTTGCAACACATCCTTTGCCAAATCCTCATCAAATGAGCAGCACTGTCTTGACCAGTGGTAAGCTTCTTGGTGAAGATCTTTAAGGAGGTTTTCCAGTTGGGGGCTTTTCATTCTTAGTCATTAGTGTCTAAAAGGTACTTTTATATGACAAGGGAAGAAAGTTATTTTAGAATAAGGTTGGAAAAAGTTTGAAATACGTTGGAAATAGGGTTGGTGTAAATTGAAATACGTTGAAATAGGATAGATATAAATTGAAATAAAACCGAATCAACCGTGTTTTTCTTACCATCGTAATATTTTATTGTGTTAGCTCTTTTGCCCGCCTGCTATTTGGCAGGTCTCCCATCTTTTCTGCCATTTCAAAGGAAACGGATTCATCTTGAGGATAACCGGACAAGCATAAAAAAACCTGCCAACTCCTATGAATTCAGAGTTGGCAGGTATGGGGGAAACCTTTTGTACTTAATCTATTGGAAATCCTTTGGCGGCCCACCAGATTCCGCCATATATATGTTTTTGAAAATTGGGGTCAAGGAATGACCAATCGGTATGGCCCAATGCGGTATAAAAAATCCTACCCCCATCGTATTCATGCGTCCAAGCCATTGGGTGAAATTCTCCCATGCCCTTTTTAGGGTCATAGGAAGTCTCATCAGCGGTAATCAGAACCCTCACATCAGGGTTGAAATTCTTAAAAGCATAGATCTCGTCTGACCATAGCCATTTTTCGGGTAAGTGATATGTTGCAGGGTGGTTTCTATCGACGACATTTAACCTTAAAGTCTGCTGATGGGGATGGTTCAGAAACTGTGCGCCGATCAATTTGGTGTACCAAGGCCACTCATATTCAGTATCAGTAGCACTATGGATTCCAACGATGCCTTTTCCACTTTGCACAAAGCGTTGGATGACTGCCTTTTGCTCTTCATTGAAAATAGTCCCTGTAGTACTCATCAATATGATTACCTGATGTTTTTCCAGGTTTTTATCTGTGATGTAATTTTCGTCTTCAGTGGAATGTACATCAAAAATATGTTCAATTCCCAATTTTTTTATGGCAACCACACCATCAGGAATGGATTGATGTCTGAAGCCCTTGGTTTTGCTGAAAACCAAAACACTGAATTGCTTTTGGGCAAAAGATTCTGAACTCAAGCCTATAAGGATGATACAGGCGAGTAGGAGGGAGGGGATAAGGGTTTTTAGGTTTATCACTTTTTTTATTTTAGATTTTAGAATTCAGATTTAAACAAAGCCTGCCCCGAGTATCGGGGAGACAAGAGACAAGAACCAAGAACCGAGATTATCTTTTCCAAATCAAGTAGTGAGTTTTGAGATTAGGGGAATTTTCCAATCCGTCACGCCTGTGCGCCTGTGGCGTAGCGGACAAGTTCTTTTAATTTACAATCTTTGAATACCTTTCTTTCTCACTTCACCATTCCGAATTTTTCGGAGGCTTCTTTTCGGGAGAAGGCATTGAAATGCCACCATTCGGAGCCGATTCCAGTGAAACCTCCATGCTTCATTACTTTTCTGAGTATTTCACGGTTGGCAATATGTTCTTCAGTGATTTTTCCTTCCTTGAGCATTTGATCTTCTCTATCTGGATAAGCAGGATATCCGAAATAGTCGTACCCGGTTCCCATATCCAAAGCTTTTCCGGTTTCGGCATTGGCCAATGTAAGGTCTACTGCAACCCCGAAATTATGCAATCCTCCAATCTGGGGATTGGCAACATAAAGGGGTTTGATGCTATCAGGTTTGTTCAAGTTGTCCCAAAGTATCTGCTGTACACTTTGAGGTCGGACGCCGTCATAGATCAAGAATGTCAGTTCAGGATGATCCGCTTGGAGTTTTTCGTGTGATTCTTTCAGCATGTCAGCTACAATAGGTTGCAAATAGCATCGTGTTAAATCACCATAGACGTCTTGACCAAAGAAATTGTCTGTTGTGGAATATTTGAGGTCCACATAAATACCAGGAATAATGACTTCTATATCGACCAATCCAGCATCGATCAGGCTCTGCTCCAGATCTCCGACTTTATGGACTATTTTAAATTGCTCTCCTCCGATATCCGCGATTTCATCTTCATGGATATCATAGCCTGTGGCAGTTTGTTCGTTCATTTTGGATTCACAGCCCCAAAATGAAAATGCCAATATATAAATCAGGTGTTTTTTCAAAGTATAGGCTTTAAATGGACTTTTTCAAAACTGCAGTAGAAGCTTGAGCAGTTGGCAATATCACAATATCTGCCAAGACCACGTGAGGAGGTCTGCTAACGGCAAATGCAATGGTGTCGGCAATGTCTTCGGCTGTCAGAGGCTGAAGGCCCTGATACACAGTTTTTGATCTTGCTGCATCTCCTTTGAATCTGACCAAGGAGAATTCAGTTTCTACAAGCCCTGGATGAACACCTATAACCCTAATCCCAAATGGATTGAGGTCGATTCGCATTCCTTTGGTAATCGCATCTACGGCATGTTTGGATGCACAATAAACATTGCCGTTGGGATAAACTTCTTTTCCTGCTATAGAACCAATGTTGACAATTGTACCTGATTGCCTTTCAACCATTCCGGTCATGATTTCTTTGGAAACGTAAAGCAGCCCCTTGACATTGATGTCTATCATGGCATCCCAGTCTTCCAAGCTTCCGGACTGGATTGGATCCATTCCATGGGCATTGCCGGCATTGTTGATCAGGACATCAATTTTCTGCCAGGATTCCGGAAGGGAACCGATGGATTTTTTTACTTCTTCTTTGTTCCTTACATCGAAACAAAGTGTATAAAGTTCTATTCCGTCAGGAAGCTCATCTTTCAGATTTTCAAGCCTATCCTTTCTTCTTCCTGTTGCGATAATATTATAACCCAAATTGGCCAATGCAATCGCAGATGCTTTTCCTATCCCTGAAGTAGCTCCCGTGATAAAGGCAATCTTTTTTTCCATGCCCTAATCTAAAAAGAAATGACAAGGAATGAAATGGGTAATTTATGTGGAGTGAGATGCGAGAGACGAGAGGCGAGATGTTAGGTACAAGAAACAAGAGACAAGAGCCAAGAAAAGGATGAAGGATGAAAGAAGGATAAGAAAAAAAGCCTGCCCCAATGCTTTTATCTGGGAGCCAAGAAACAAGAAATGGATGGTAAGAGATAAGGAAAATCTTCCAATTTTTCAATTAAAAAATTTCTCTAAGCCAAAAAACTTTCAAGCCCTCCAACCTCTACTGGAAGTTAAGGTAAAGCGTGATGGATTTTCGGCGAATTTCGGAAATGGCGTCCCGGAAAGCAGGGTTGGTTTGTTCGGGACGGTAAATATCAAGTAATCCATGTGAAAAACGGACTTCAGGTGAAAACTTAAAGTATTTGAAATATAAATCGAAACCAACTCCAAGATCAACGGTGAAGTCCCTGCCTGTAGTCACCAAGTCCTCTATGTCTGCTTCATCCTGATCTTTTGTTCGGAACATCGCACTGCCACCTCCTGTGAAAAACATTCGGGTATTGTTAAATCGCTGTGCTTTGTATTTAAAAAGTATCGGTATTTCTACCATAGTTGCCTCGTTGAGGTAAGTTTGTCTTCTGGTTATGGCGGGAACATCGTTATTATTGGTCGGCTCAGAAAAATAATTCACATCTGTCTTAAACTCATAAAACCCAATTTTGGGGGTCATCATGATATTTACTTGGTCATGTAGCCTGATATTTACTAAAAACCCCAAGGAGAATCCTGGAGAATACACGGGTATAATGCTTTGGATATTATTTAGCGGTGCATTGGTAGGATCTAGGAATGCCTCGGAATACTTCATTCGCCACATATTGGTGTGGCCCGCGAGAAAGAAACCATAGGAAATGAATTTATCATCCTGTCCAGCAGAACTGATTTCATTGAACCTTGATTGTCCACTTGCCTGACTGATCAGAAAAAAAATCCCTAAAATGGAAAAGCTTATTTTTCTCCTATATATATAGAACTGATTCCGAATGTGAGCGGTTTGCATTGCGTGTTTTTAAATCCTACTTTTTTAAGTACTGAAAGAAAATCTTCACCATCAGGAAATGCCTGTACGGATTCCGGCAAATAAGTGTAAGCAGAATTATCTTTGGACACTAATTTACCGATTTGAGGCAGAATATATTTGAAATAAAAGTTATATCCTTGCTTCATCGGGAATTTTTTTGGTTTTGAAAATTCCACTATCACAGTTTTGGCGCCAGGTTTCAAAACCCTATACATATCCTGTAATCCTTTTTCTAGATTTTCGAAGTTCCTGACCCCAAATGAAACGATCACTGCATCAAATTTATTATCCTCAAAAAGCAACTTTTCAGAATCTCCCATTTGGAGGTCGATGATATGGTCCAGCTTTCTTTTGATCATTTTCTTCCGGCCTTCATTCAGCATTCCTTCTGATATGTCCACTCCGATGATTTTATCAGGGTTGAGTGCCAATGCCTCGATGGCAAAGTCACCTGTCCCCGTAGCGATATCAAGGATTAATTTTGGATTATCTTTTTTTAGATACTTGATGGCTTTTTTTCTCCAGACGATGTCTATTCCCAAACTTAAAAGGTGGTTTAAAAAATCGTATTTTTTGCTGATGTTATTAAACATCTCCGCTACCTGCTCCTTTTTTCCTTCCTGCTTTTCTTTATAAGGTACTACTGACATGGACTTTTCTCTAATGTTGTGCAATATTACTAAGGAAACCCGAGCAATCGAAAAATGTTGGAAATTAATGCGAATGTACAGTAGTTAACATTTATGTAATCGCATCTTTCCCCTATTTTAATACCATATCAATTTTATAATCGGATATTTATTGATACTGCTGGATATTGATTGATATTTTTGTGCCATTGAAAATTGATTCATGATCTTATGATTTAGTCAGGACAATCAGATTAATTTAAATTGGATTACCTTTGTGCCAAATAAAAAAATGTCATGATCAAGAAAGCGGTCTTTTTGATAAGTAATACCGATCACAACAAATGCCCTGAGCCCAATAAGCCTGAATTTGCTTTTATTGGAAGGTCGAATGTGGGCAAAAGTTCTTTGATCAATATGCTGACTGGCAACAGTAAGCTCGCCAAAACTTCAGGAAGACCAGGAAAAACCCAATTGATCAATCATTTCTTGGTGGATGACAAGTGGTACATGGTGGATTTGCCAGGCTATGGTTTTGCCAAAGTCAGCAAAAGCATCAAAGATACTTGGGGAAAAATGATCATGGACTATCTCACAGCCAGAGAAAACCTGGTGGCATTGATGGTTTTGATTGACAGCAGACTGGAGCCTCAAAAAATAGATTTGGAATTTATTACCTGGTGTGGAGAAAACGATATTCCATTTGTTTTACTTTTTACCAAGTCTGACAAACAATCCAGGTCAAGAACAAAAGAAAATGTCAATAGATTTCTCAATGCAGCATTTGAGATATTTCAGGACAAACCCCAGCATTATATCACCTCGGCGACATCAGGAGAAGGGAAAGAGGCAGTTGTTGCCTTCATTGAAGAATTGGTCAATGAATACAGGGAAGAGCGAAACTAATTCTTGGGCATTATAATTGAAATGATATCTTTGCAGCCTTAAATCAGAAAGAGACAAAATGAAATTCAACGAGATTGCCACAGTTTCCGGAAAATCAGGTTTATACAAAATATTGAAACCTACCCGTGGTGGAGTGATTTTGGAATCCATGGACGACAAGAAAGCCAAAATGGTCGTAGGTGCCAGTCAAAGGGTTTCCATCTTGGGAGAGATTTCCATGTACACCATGACCGAAGAAGGTGCGACTCCTCTGGAGGAAGTCATGAGAAAAATAGAAAAAGAGTTTCAGGGAGATTTAGGCCTTGATGCTTCGGCTGATGCTGATGAGTTAACTGCTTTTTTGAAGCATGTGCTTCCTGATTTTGATGAAACCAAAGTGTACCCTTCTGATATCAAGAAGCTGGTAAGTTGGTATAAAATCATCAGAGAACATGCCCCGGAAGTTTTGGAAGAGCAAACGGAAGAGGAAGGTGGTTCTGCTGAAGAAGCTAACTCATAATCAAATGTAGCCATGCCATGACTTTAGGTCCTGGCACGGCCAACTTTAACTGTCCACCACCCCATGGACCAACTTGTTATCCAGGATACCGCCCTTCTTTTAGAAAAAACCTTCGATCTGAAAATTCCTGAAAAGCTTTCAACCGAAGAAGAATTGGTTGCTTTGATGACTCCTATTGTCCATCAAATGCTTAACCGGGATTTTGAAAAACTACTTCAAGTGTGCTACAGAATTGATTTAGGAGAAAGTAAACTCAAACACATCCTTCATCAATCTGATCCTGAAACGATGGCTTTCGATTTGGCCAAAGCATTGGTTGAGAGACAGATGCTTAAAATCAAGATCAGAAATAAGTATTCAGAAAGTTAATTTCTATTTTCTCATTTTTTACTTTAGAAACTTCAATCATGGGTCTTTTTTATTTTTCGGCTACTTTTTCCAAAGAAGCTTTCAAGAAATTTTCAGCTTCGACCACCATATCAGGAGATCCAATGTAGAGCGGTGTTCTTTGATGAAGTGAGGTCGGTTTAATGTCCAAAATTCTTCCATAACCATCCGTTGCCATACCCCCGGCTTGTTCAGCAATAAAAGCCAAGGCATTTGCCTCATACAATAACCTTAATTTTCCCTTAGGAGATTTTGAAGTTGCGGGGTAAATGTAAATCCCCCCTTTAAGTAAGTTTCTATGAAAATCGGCTACCAAGCTTCCAATATATCGGGCACTGAATTGTCTTTCCTTACACAATTCAATGTATTTTTTCAATCCGGGCTCAAAAAGGTTGGAAGTGCCTTCATTGATACTGTAAATGTCTCCACCCTTTGGAGCGCACATATTGGGGTGGGAAAGGAAAAACTCCCCCAAAGATGGTTCGTAAGTGAAACCGTTAACACCGTGTCCTGTGGTGTAAACCAGCATGGTGGAAGATCCATAGAGTACATAGCCCGCAGCTACTTGTTGGTTGCCAGGCTGCATGATATCTTCCGGTTGAATAGGACTACCGACAGGTGTCACTCTTCGGTAAATTGAAAATATGGTGCCTATAGAGATATTGACATCAATATTGGAGGAACCGTCCAAAGGGTCGATGGCGACTACATATTTACCGGAACCGTTCTGAAGATCAATCACTTCATCGTCCTCTTCTGATACCACGGCGCATACCTCACCGCCCTTGGTAAGGGCCCGGGTAAATCGGATGTTGGCGATGACATCCAGTTTTTGTTGTTCTTCTCCTTGAACATTGGTTTGCCCGAAAGCGCCACCAATATTTGCAAGTCCTGCACGGTTGGTCTCCCGATTTACTATCTTTGCTGCAAGGGCAATGTCCCTTAAAATCTGTGACAATTCACCTGAGGCAAAAGAAAATTCGTTTTGTTTGATTTTGATAAATCTGTCCAAAGTGGTTCCCACTGAATAGGCTATGGATGAATCGCTGGGTTTGTAAAGCTTAGTCTTCATAATGTTGGAAAAATACTATTTAAGAATTTAACTCCTGAAAATTACAAATTAATTTCAATGGCAAAAACTTTTGTTTTCAAATTTGGTGGTGCTTCCATAAAAGATGCCGAATCTATAAAAAACTTGTATGAAATTGTATTCAATCGATTGCGAAATAATACAATTATTGTGGTTTCGGCCATGGGGAAGACAACAAATGCGCTTGAAGAAATTTTAGCTTTAAAATTGGAAGGTAAAGATTATTCTTTGAAAAGTGCAAAAATATTAGAGTATCATTTAGACATTTGTGAGGGACTTTTTGATTCAAATAGCCTTATTTTTCCAACTGTAAGAAATTATTTTTCACAATTGGAAAGGGTATTGGATGGGAATTTGGCTCAGGGAAATTATGACAGCTTTTATGATTCGGTAGTCTCTTTCGGTGAAATGATTTCCTCCAAGATTGTTCACGAATACCTTTGTGCCAAAGGATTGTATTGCATTTGGCAAGATGCCAGGGAAATTATTTTGACCAATAGTGACTTCAGGTTTGCAAAAATAGACTGGGAGAGTACAAGCAGACTTTGTCAAAAACTTTTAGCGCCAAAATTGACACAGTTTCCGGTAGTTACCCAAGGATTTATAGCTGCGGATCAAAAAGGCCGTACTACTACATTGGGAAGAGAGGGGTCGGATTTTACTGCAGCGATATTGGCGCACGGCATGCGGGCTAATGCGGTGACTATTTGGAAAGACGTGGACGGGGTCCTCAATGCTGATCCAAAACGATTTTCTGATTCTGTGAAATTTGAAGAGCTCGATTACAAAGAAGCGGCCGAACTGACTTATTATGGTGCATCTGTTATCCACCCCAAAACTATCAAGCCTTTGGCTAATCTTTCTATTCCTCTTTATGTAAAGTCTTTTATACATCCCGATAGGTCTGGTACAAAAATCCACCATGTTCAGGGAGTAAATACAGTTCCCTGCATTGTTGTCAAAGACAATCAGATTTTGGTGAGTTTCAAAGTAACGGATTTTACTTTCATCAATGAATCCCATATTCATTCAGTTTACACCGAGCTTGAAAGACTTAAGCTGAGCGTGAATCTGCTACAAACTTCAGCAATATCCATTTCCATTGTAATTGAGAAAGAACTTTTTAAGCTTGAAAAACTGATATACAATCTCAGGAACCAGTTCGAAATAAGGTATAATGAAAGTCTTCAATTGATAACTGTCAAAAACCACAATCCAGTCTTGATGGAAAAACTGGTGATAGGTAAAGAGGCTTTACTTGAACAAATGACAAGAACTACTTTTCAAGTCTTGGTCAAAAATCCCTATTTATAAAACTTAAATTCTTTTTAAATAAACCTATAGAAGTATTCTTATCCTTGTTAATCAGTTGGAATTGAGGTCATTTATCAGGAAGCATGAAATATCCATAGATCGGTTGATATCTTCAAAAATATCAACCAATATCAAATTGGTTATTTAAAGCATGAATTATATGTGGAACAGTATAAAAAATAAACAGCCTCCTACTTATATAAGTCTATTCACAGTCCTTTCAATTCCGGAGAGATAGCTTTTGCCAAAAAGCAGTAGATGGACCAATAAAGGATAGAGGTTGTATACCGGGATTCTTTCTTCAAAACCTGGTTCAAGGGGAAATACTGTTTCATAGGATTGGTAGAATCCTTCATCAAACCCACCAAACAACCTAGAAAAAGCCAAATCCATCTCACGGTGACCAAAATACACAGCGGGGTCAATCAGGGCAGGACTGCCATTTTTACCCCGCATGATATTCCCTGACCACAGATCGCCATGAAGGAGTGCGGGTTTTTCTTTTGGAAATATTTCTTCAAGGGTCAGATAGGTTTTTTGAAATTTTTTGAAGAATTCCAGACTCATGAGACCTTCATAATAGGCTTTACCTGCTAGTGGTTCAAGCCTGTTTTCAATAAAAAAGTCAATCCATGAGCTTTTATGGCTGTTAGTTTGGACAAGCGAAGCAATAAAATTATTTTTTACGTAGCCAAAGGACTCTTGGGTAGCCATGTGTAATTGGGCCAGGCCAACACCGAGTTCCTGCCAATAAACAGGATTGTTCTTATCAGCAGAAATCCATTGCATTAACAAAAAATTTCTGTCTTCCACTTTTCCTACATGAATAACTTTAGGAATTTGAAGAGGGCAATTTGACCGCAGCATTTCTAAACCATCTGCTTCTTTTTCGAAGATATCGGAGTCTGATTCGAAATTGGATTTTAGAAAAAAAGAGCCTGATGAGGTTTCTAAATAAATACCCTGATTGATATTGCCAGCTGCAATTAACTTTGCTTGTTTGATTTCGGGATTGCTCCCAAGACTCAGAAAAAGAATTTTTTCATAGTATTCGGGACTCTCAAACATAAATATTATGCTCTACCTTGAGATGTTCTAAAAAGTGATCGATGGAATTATCCAAAATATTGAAAACATTTTCAAATCCATCTTCTCCCCCATAATATGGGTCGGGAACCTCAATATGATCGGGGCTTGGTTGAAACTGTCTCATCAAAAAGAGCTGATTGTGTTCCATGCCGAGCTGATTCATGAGATTTTGAATATTTTTTTTGTTCGAAAAATCCATCGCAATCAGGTAGTCAAATTCCCTGATATCTACTCTATTGAGTTGTCGGGCGCGGTGCTGAATTTTGATTTCATGCTTTTTTGCACATTGAAGTGTTCTTTCATCAGGTAATTCGCCGATATGGTAATCAGAAGTTCCACAACTGTCACTGGTGAATTTTTCTTCAAGTCCAAGTATTTTGATTTTATGGTTAAAAATGGCCTCAGCTAGGGGGGACCTACAGATATTACCTAAACAGACGAATAATACTTTTACCATTTTCAAAAAGGAGACTATTATTTTAAATTTTATGTAATGTACAAGTTAAAAAAAAATATCAATAGAGAGAATAAAGAATTAAACTTAATTTAAATAAGCATAAAACTTGTCCCAAATAAAATTTTTCTTAAGATTCATTTAACTTGATAAACCTGCTTATATGACGAATTTTACATCATTATAATGTGGTTAACTTCATTATATTCCAAATGGGCCAAATATTATTTTGCATTATTTCTGAATTTTTTTCATAATTAGCTACCTTTGCATATCAAATCCAAAACAATTCGGCTATTTTATTGTCTTATTTTCAATGAATGCCTTTTTGAGAAAAATCAAATTTAAAATTTAACTTAAATCAAATATATTATGTCATTAGTAGGAAAAAGAGCTCCATTGTTTTCAGCGCCAGCGGTTATCAATGGTGAAGAAATTGTAGAAAGCTTTTCTCTCGACCAATTCATTGGTAAGAAAGAAGTGGTATTCTTCTTTTATCCAAAGGACTTCACTTTCGTGTGCCCAACAGAAATCTTGGCCTTTCAGGAAAAATTGGCTGAGTTTGAGCGTAGAGGTGTTGCAGTAGTTGGTGCTTCTACAGATACTGAAGAAACTCACTTGGCTTGGTTGATGACTTCCAAAGACCAAGGTGGAATTGAAGGTGTAACTTATCCGTTGGTTGCTGATGCTTCCAAAACTATCGCCCACAACTATGGTGTGTTGGCCGGTGAATGGAATTACACAGAAGATGGTCAGCTTACTTTCGAAGGAGCTCCAATTGCTTATAGAGGGTCTTTCCTGATTGACAAAAACGGAGTTGTAAGACACGAGACTATCAATGATTTCCCATTGGGAAGAAATATCGACGAAATGATCAGATTGGTGGATGCTTTGCACCATGTAGAAAAATTCGGAGAAGTTTGTCCTGCAAACTGGGAAGAAGGAAAAGAAGCGATGTCAGCTACTAAAGAAGGTGTTGCCGCTTACTTGAGCAAAAACTGAGAATAAAAATTCTATTGTATTAAAGCCCTTTCCATTACGGTTGGGGCTTTTTTATTATAATTTTTCAGAAAGAGTTGAATGAAAAGCTTTTTTTGTTTTACAGATAGTTTGAAATAACTTTACTTAAAGAACTGACTTTTGGATAAATTTATTCATTTATGGTTATCTTCAAGTTTATAGACCCTTCCTTTGTCAGGGTGACGGCTGCTGCGATTAGATAATGTTAAAAAGGTGGAAGGAAATAAATAAATATGAGATCTTTTGAAAAACCATTGTATGATTTTTCCATCCGGACTTTTTCCAAGTTGGCGGATATTTCAAAGGGTACCCACCTCAAGCTTGAAAAACTGGTAGAAGGACGCAAAGAGCTTTTCGAAAAGCTAGAGCAGTTCAGAGTGGGTTTTAAAAAACCCGTGGTCTGGTTTCATGTTGCCTCTTTGGGTGAGTTTGAACAAGCTAAGCCAGTAATTGGGCAGTTTAGGAAAAGATTTTCTGAATACGGAATTGTAGTAAGTTTTTTCAGCCCATCTGGCTTTGACCATGTGAATAGAAAACCTCAAGAAGATATCGACTTTATTACTTACCTGCCTTTTGATACACCCGGGAATGCAAAAAGATTTCTGGAAATACTAAATCCCCAACTGGCTTTTTTTGTAAAATACGATCTATGGGCCAATCATATCCTAGAGGCAAGGAACAGAAATATTCCGCTCTTTCTTTTCTCTGCTTCTATGAGAGATGAACAGATTTATTTCAAATCGTATGGCGGGTTTTTCAGGAAAATTCTTTTTTCTTTTGACCATATTTTTTGTCAAAATGAGAGAACTCAGAAGTTATTGGAAAGTGCGGGTTATCAAGAGACTTCAATTACAGGAGATACGCGATATGACAGGGTTCATGAAGTAGCCGGACACCCAAAATCTTTCCCAGAGTTAGAGCCCTATTTTGGGAATAATCCAACCATAGTAGCAGGGTCTGTATGGGAAGAGGATATGAAGTTGATTGTTCCACTGATCAATGAAAGTAAGCATTGCCGATGGATCATTGCCCCGCATGATATTGATCCGGGTCAGATTTCAAGTTGGCAGCAACGAATCCAGAGAACTTCTCTCAAATACTCTGAATTGCCTACTAATAGTAATGTGGAGGTGATCATAATAGATAATATTGGCATGTTATCAGCGCTTTACCAATTTGCTAAAATAGCCTATGTCGGCGGTGCATTCGGTAAAGGTCTGCACAATATCCTTGAGCCTTTGGCTTATGGAATTCCAGTAATCTATGGCAAACTTCAAAAGCCAGGTAAATTTCCTGAAGCAGCAATCAGTGAGTCCTTTGGCTGTTCTTTTCAGGTAAATGATTTTCAGGAATTTCAAAAGATTGTTCAATCACTATCAGATGAGACCGTATATCATATAGCTCAAAATGGGGCTCAAAAATTGATGAACGAAAATCTAGGAAGTTCAAAAAAAATATTAGATAGGGTAATGTCAATCTTGGATAACAAATGAAAGGAAGGGTAGTCAAATCCACTGGAAGTTGGTATACCGTCAAAACGGATCAAGGTTTGATCAATTCAAGGCTGAGAGGTAAATTCAAACAGGATGACCTAAAACTCACCAATCCAATAGCAGTTGGCGATTATGTTGAACTTGAAATGGAAGCAGGACAAGCTTCCTCTGTGATCAATGAGATTCTTCCAAGGGAGAATTACATTATTAGAAAATCCACGAGAAAAACACACTTCTCACATATTATCGCCTCCAATATTGACCAGGCATTTTTGATGGTCACCATTTCCCAACCCAGGACTTCCTTGGGATTTATAGATAGATTTTTGGTCAGTACCGAGAGTTTTAGAATTCCTGCAACCATTGTGGTCAATAAAACTGATCTGGTCAAAAAAGAAAAAGAGCTGGATTTTTTGGAATTGTTACATGAAATATATGACCCCATAGGATATCCTGTTTTGGAAATATCAGCACTAAACGACAAAGACCTGGATTTGCTTTTTAATGAAAGTTTGAGAGGAAAAACGACCCTCATTTCCGGCCATTCAGGAGTTGGAAAATCGACTTTGCTGAACAAATTGGTGCCACACGCCACTCAGTCCACCAAAGAAATTTCCAAGTTCAGTGCCAAGGGAGTCCATACCACCACTTTTGCAGAGATGTTTGAATTGGAAGGTGGTGGATACCTGATTGATACACCGGGTATCAAGGAATTCGGGATTTTGGATATCGATGATTTTGAATTGTCTCATTATTTTGTAGAAATACGCCAGTACCTAGGGCAATGCCGATATAATAATTGTCAACATATCAACGAACCAGGCTGCATCGTCCTTCAGAAATTGGAAGAAGGCTATATTCATCCCAACAGGTATGAAAGTTATTTGAATATCCTATATGAAGAGGATGATAGAAGATGATGCTATGAAGAGACAAGCAAAGCCTGCCCTGAGTATTGGGGAGAAAGCCTGGGGATTAAAGTAGCAGGCAGCTTATGGGATATACTTAACCGTTCTGAAATAAACCGTCCATTTTTAAAAAACCTTTGAATACTACCTCAATTGCTTTAATTTTCAATTTCCATTAAAATCCCGCGTATTAATATGACAGAAACCAAGACTTTGGTGCTAAATCATAAGCAGATCAAGCAAAAGATCACCCGCATGGCTTACGAAGTTTATGAAAGGAATGCATTTGAAAATGAAATTATTTTTGCGGGAATTACCGGTATGGGTTTTATTCTGGCGGGATATCTTGCCAAATGCCTTAAAGACATTTCCCCCTTGGATGTCAAAGTAATTGAAATCCATTTGGATAAATCTGATGTAAATAGAGGAGAAGTCGCACTTTCGGAAAATACAGACCTCAATAATAAATGTGTCATGGTAGTCGATGACGTATTGAATACCGGAAAGACTTTAGTGTATGCGCTCAAACCATTTTTGGATATTCCCATCAAAAAAATGGAAGTAGCTGTATTGGTCAATAGAAGCCACAAATTATTCCCTGTCACTCCTGATTACACGGGTTTGGAATTGGCTACCACCTTGAATGAACACATTACTGTAGATTTATCTTCAGACAATCACTCCGTACACCTTCACTGATAAACCCATGTCTGTCCACCAATCCTCGAATATCAAAAGAATCACCACCCATATCCTTCAGGAAATGAAAACCCGTGGAGAAAAAATCTCCATGCTGACTGCTTATGACTTTTCCATGGCAGGAATTGTGGATGCAGCAGGGATAGATATCATCTTGGTGGGTGATTCGGCTTCCAACGTGATGGCAGGGCATGAGACCACCCTTCCAATCACTTTGGATCAAATGATTTATCATGCCACTTCGGTGGTGAGGGCAGTGAAAAGAGCCTTTGTTGTAGTAGATATTCCTTTTGGATCTTATCAAGGCAACAGTTCAGAGGCGCTTAGGTCTGCTATCAGAATCATGAAGGAGTCGGGTGCGCACGCTGTCAAAGTGGAGGGAGGTTCGGAAATCCGGGAATCTGTGGTGCGGATACTTAGTGCAGGTGTTCCTGTGATGGGCCATTTGGGTCTGACCCCTCAGTCAATTTATAAGTTTGGAACTTATACAGTTAGGGCTAAAGAGGAGACCGAGGCCAATAAATTATTGGAAGACGCCAAATTATTGGAGGACTGCGGCTGTTTTGCAATCGTTCTGGAAAAGATTCCTGCGAGCTTTGCAAAGATTGTAGCTGAATCTGTATCCATACCAGTCATTGGAATCGGTGCAGGGCCGGACGTGGATGGACAGGTTTTGGTCGTACATGATATGTTGGGCATCAATCAGGAATTCAAACCCAGGTTTTTGAGGCAATATGCAAATCTTCAGTCTGTAATGACAAAGGCTGTTCAGGATTATATAAGGGATGTGAAATCTTTGGAATTCCCCAATGATAGTGAGAGTTATTAACTCTTTTTCTTCAAATTTTTCATACAATAGTTATCTTTTTGTGATTGATGGATAATTTTTATTACTAAATGGTTATTTTGGCACCAAATCCCAATAAATGAGGAAATTACTATTATCACCCATTCTTTTCCTTTTTGTTTTTTCAATTGGCTTTGGTCAGGATTTGACCGCATTGCTTGATAGTGCCCTCAATAGTCAGGGAGGTAATGAAATGTATTTTTCTCAAGCCAAAAATCTGATCAAATCAGAGGAAGATCAGATTCAATATTTGATGGCAAATCATGGATATCATAGTAAGTTGAATGACAGAGATTCCATGATGGCCTCAGAAAGGGATCTGATCCCTTTGCTAAAAACTAAGGATGATAAAGAGAAATTAATTACGGTTTATAAGCGCATAGGGTATTATTATGAGGTTGCAGGATTATATGATCAAGGTATCAAATTTTATCTCGATGCGCTTAATTATGCTGAGGACCAAGATAATCCAGAGATTTTGAGTGAAGTCCATAAATCTTTATCCCAGATCCACCGTCTCTTCCATGATTATGACAAAGCGGTGGAATTTGGGAAAAGTGCTTACGAAGTGTCCCAAGGAAGCGACAATCAATATCTTAAATCTCAAGTAAATGCCCTGAATATCATAGGTGCAGCATTCAGTGAAATGAATCTTCCCGATAGCGCAATCCATTACTACCACAAAATACTTGAACTGACTCCATTATTGGATACACTTGCCATCGCCCCAACTATAGTCAATATTGGATATGCATATTTATTAAAAGGAGATATTGAGCAGTCAAGAATGTTCAATAGATTGGGGCTGAATTTTTATAAAAAAATAAATAATGATTATGCCAAAAGTGTGGTTTATATCAATTCAGGCATGACTGAAAATAAGGCACAAAATTACACAGAAGCTTTGTCGCTCTTGGATTCAGGGTTATATTATTCACAAAAATCCCAATATGCTGAGATGTATAAATGGATTTATGATGAACAATTTAAAATCTACCATGCCGTCGGAAATTATCCAGAGGCGATAAACAGTCTGGTCAAATTGATTGCCATAAAAGATTCCCTGTTTGAAGCAGACCGGGTCCAGGTAGCCAAAGACTTGGAAACCAAATATCAAACCGCAATTAAAGATCGTGAAATAATTGAGAAAGAAGCGGAATTAAAAGCCAATCAGGCCCGATTTAATTGGATTATGTTTTTTGTGCTGCTTCTTGTTGTGATTATCGGGCTTTTAATTGTTATCCATTTTTTGAATCAGAATAGGTTTCAGAGGAAACAGGAATTGCTTGAAAAAGAAAAGGAAATCCAAATCAGGGAAGCGGCTATTAAAGCAGCTCTTTACTCTCAGGAAGAAGAGAAAAAACGCTTTGCCAAAGACCTTCATGATGGATTTGGGCAATTGATTACGGCACTAAGATTGAATATTTCAGGATTGGGTGACCAAAAGAACATTGAGAAAAAAATGGCGCTTTTTGAGCATTCCGAAAATATCCTTGGGGAGATGCACAAAGAAATCAGGCAGATAGCCTTTGACATGATGCCTGAGACCTTGGTCCAGCATGGACTCCTGCCGGCCCTTAAGGAGTTTGCGCATCGTTTGAGTACCAGTGGTAAGGTTATCGTAAATGTTCAAGCCTATGATTTTGAGGATCGACTGATTGAAATCCAAGAAATATCTATTTACAGAATCATTCAGGAATGGTGCAATAACATCCTCAAATATAGTGGGGCAACGAACATTGACGTCCAATTGGTCAATGACGAAGAAGAACTGCGATTGACTATTGAAGACAATGGAAGGGGATTTGATGTGGACCTTTTGGATAAAAGCAAAGGGCATGGTTGGAAAAATATCAATTCAAGGGTAAAGTTGATCAAAGGAGATTTAGAGATTGACTCTACCCCTTCTTCCAATGGGACTACTTTGATTCTCGCATTTAAACCACAGCATAAATCCATTGAACAAAAAGTTTTGAAAAAATGAAAGTATTGTTGGTAGATGATCATGCAATTCTTTTGGATGGGGTAAAAAGTTTACTCTCACATGATGCATCTGTGGATGTCATTGGTGAAGCTAATTCAGCAGAAAAGGCTTTAGAATTTTTAAAAGCCAATGAGGTAGACCTGCTCATAACCGATTTCAATCTCCCTGGAATGGATGGTTTGAGTTTGGTCAGGTTAGTAAAGAAAATAAGCCCCAAGACCAAAATCATCGTGCTGAGCATGCACGATGAGACCCATTTGGTCAAGGAAATTTTAAAGGAAGGAGTGGAAGGATATGTGCTCAAAAATGACTCTCATAAAGAATTGAAGATGGCTATCCAATATGTCCAAGAAGGAAGAATTTACCTCAGTAACAACATCAATAGGATAATCATTAACAGCCTTAATTTCCCAGAAGAGGATAGGCTACTGACAGATCGAGAGCGGGAAATACTTAAACTCATTGCGAAGGAATTCGCAAACAGGGAGATTGCTGAGCAATTATTTATTTCGGAAAGGACAGTGGAAACACATCGGAAAAATATATTCAGAAAGACCAAAACCAACTCTTTGGTGGGACTGATCAAGTTTGCTTACGCCAATAACCTGATTTGAAAAAAATGCCGGGAACAATGTCCCGGCCCAAAAGTTATCGGATTACTTACCCCCATTGGCTCCGACAGCCAAAGTTTTTGCAAATTCCTGACTGTACATTCTGAATAAATGTCTGCTGGCATCCATATAGGTTTCCTTGCTCATTTCGACGATGATAGGGTCAAAATCGACATCCATTTTTCTTTTTAAAGAGAATAATTGATTGAATAAGGATTCGCTTTTCTTTTTATCAGTATACAACTTGGCTTCATATGGGATGTCAGAAATAAAGTCCTTTTTAAGAGACACCGGTGCTGCAGGCATGGAACCTGTTTTATCAACTATACCAATATTGTTGTTCTTGATTTTCATGACCGGATACACATTGTAGGTGGCATCAGTGGATTTACTTTTGTCAGTTGATGTGATTTCATAATAGCCTACGGTTGAAGTTGAGACCCGCATTCTACTCTTAAAATCAACATCCAACTCTACATTCGAGAAGTCAATATCAAGGTTTTGCATCAATACGATGGAACTGGATTCTTTCATCAGGTCTTTCAGATTTTTGATCAGTCCTATTCCCATTGAAACAGATTTCAAATCCCCATTGTACATCATTATCCCATTTTCAGGCAAAAACATCACCTTTCCGTCCCCAATTTCCACATCTGCCGTTTTCCCTTTGGTTTTTTCGGTTTTGTTGCCAAATCTTTCTTTGATGGGTGCGTAGGCGCTGAATTGGTCAAGCTCTTCTAAAGGGGTGACCGTAAATCCCGCTTTACTGATTTCTTCTTCTAATATTTTCTGAAAATCATTGGACAATGATTGAAAATCTTCCGGTAGCATATCCACACTCAAAATTGTGGTAACCTTGGCTGCTCCGGATTGTCTTACATAATTTTTGTTTGTTCCTACTGTGGCCAAATTGTTTCTGATATTACTCACTTTGCTCTCCTGCTGTATTTTAACAGTCTCTGTAAAAGTTTCAAACCCAATATTCAATTGAGGAACAATAAAACCTTCGGCCCCTTTAATGTTTTTGTTTTGAAAACCTTTGGTTCCGATGCCATCAAAAAGATCTTGGGCAAAAATACTTGATGTACTGATTAGGCAGTACACCATCAATGATATAGCTGTTTTTTTCATGATTGTTGATTTTGTGGGGATTAAAATATTTATGGGGTAAAACTCCCAAAATCAGGTGTCCGAAAAAATACCATGTTTTTTGTATTTCTATATACCCACTGGCACGGATAAGAATTTGGTCAGGGCTGCACTATTATTTTGCGGCTAACCCTTCTGCCATCTGTGGTGGTCAATTGTATGATATATAATCCGGATGATAAAAATTGAGCTTGGATCTCAAACTCCCGGTTAGCAGTTAATCTGATTTGGTCAATCATGACTTGACCCAAGCTGTTGATAAGTCTAAAGTCTGAAGTTTGTGAAGCGATAATTTTGAATTGTCCCTGACTTGGGTTAGGGTAGATTTTCACCAATAATTCATTCTCGATGGGATTTTCACTTTCACCCTTAAATTTCAAATATTCCAATCCCCCTGCAGTATTACCCAGAAGTAAATCAGGATTTTCTGAAAAAGGTTTTGGAATTGAGGTTATCCAAGTATTCCTGCCCATTTTGCTGTTATGGGTTTCTCCTTCAATCAGTTCGATTTGTATTTGTTGCCTTTCAACTTGATTCATAAAGTCAGGAATATAAACCAATATTCCCCGCTGATCGATGGCATATAAAGAAGGGTTTGGGCCGGGAATCACGTGAATGTTGAGATTGCGGCTTGCAGGATTGTCTGAAAAATCCAGAAAACCCCTAGTAACAAGAGAAAGATGTTCCGCTGCATTGATATCAAATTCAAAAAGCACCAACTCACCTGTTTGTCGAGCGAGAAATAAATAATCTTTGTTTCCATACGAGAACAATTCCAAATGATCTAAAGGCCTGCTTCCTGTAACAGGAATAGTTACCTGCTTGGGATTGGAGAAAAGTGGGTCTGTATCAAAAAAAGCCCGATGTCTCAAGTCCAGGTTAGCAGTATCCACACCAGCAATCCAATAGGTATTTTGGTCGGTGGAGGTGAGAAATTCAAAATACTGGAGATTCAAAAGTCCAAGGTCGGATAGTCCAAGATAATCTTCATCCACCAAGTCCCATCCAGCTTGGGTTACCTCAATCCGATGTGCGGTTCCTATTATTCTGCCATCTTTTAGGCGGTTGGCAGTAAGAATCAACTCCCCTGATTCTTTAAAACCTTTGAAAAAAGGTCTGCTGTTTTCTCCCAAATCAAATATATGGGACTGAAGAAAAGGTTTAGCCTCTATAGGAGCTTGTTCATCAAATGAAAGTTGGAATACATTTTCCCTGTAATCTGAATTGAAGACTCCGGCCACCGCAGAAGAATTGCTGCTGATCAGCAAACCTATTTCCCAAAGATAGGAGGCATGAAAGACAGGGAATTCAGGAAGTGGCCCAATATTTGGAATTTCGGTGGAATATTCATCAAAAAGAGGCTGAGCATTTGTCCCTTTATTCGGAAGGAAATATAAGGTGTTGCATTCATCCTGTCCCAAAAGTAAGTCAAAGATACCATCATCATCGAAGTCAGTATAAAGTACAGAATGACCTCCTGCATGCTGGATTCTTTTGTTTTCATCTTCTATTTGTTCAATTCTACCAATAGGAAATCCATCACAGGTAATACCAAAACTAAAGCCGTCACAATTGCAAAATTCAAAATTTCCCCATCGACGTTCAGGAAATGCAAAACCATCGATATCTGCAAAGCCTTTTCGTTCGACACTGGTATTGAGGTAGAATTCAAGGTAATCACCCGAAGCAAAATTGAAAGTTGCAATATCCAAATCTCCATCACCATCAATGTCCATGATCAAAGGTATGTCCAAGTTATTGGCCTGAAGATTAGAATTGTTGTCCAGTCTTAAAAAATTCTGTGCCAGTTCCCAACTTGGATATTTGGCACCTTGCTGAGTGATATTTCGATAAGCCCTGATTCCAAAAGGGCTGCTGGTGAACAGATCTTTTTTACCGTTTCCATTGAAATCAGCAAGTACCAAAAATCCTGAAACATCATTTGGAAAATAATATGACATCTCGGGAAGATATACAAAATCATTTCCATCTGTTTGAAACACCAAAATCCTACGGGAATTGATGTCCCATACAATCAATTCTTCTTTTCCATCTCCATTGGTATCCATTTGTTGGAATTGAGCGGCATTGATGCCTACAGCAAAGGGCATTTCGATGTCATTTCCCTGAAGAGAAACTTTGGTGGATTGGTCAAAAGTGAAGGTTTGTTGGGCATTTGCCCAAAAGGTGATTAAAAATAAGATCGAAATAAAAAGGTACTTCATCAATTGGTCTTCGTATTAAGTCCTAAAATTAAACGATAGAATTTGATATAAGATGTTTGTGAATCCTTTAATTTTAGCCATCAAATCTGAAATCATGAATATCCCCCAACTTTACAACCATTTCCTTCGAGCTACAGGAGTAAGTACAGATACCAGAAAAATAGATCAAGGCAACATCTTTTTTGCCCTGAAAGGGCCAAATTTCAATGCCAATGATTTTGCCTCCAAGGCTTTGGAAATTGGAGCTTCTATGGTAGTGGTGGATGAAAAAAGGGTCGTGCCTGAAAATGACAACAGGTTTTTTCTGGTGGAGGATGTTTTGTTGGCATTGCAGCAACTCGCAAATTATCACAGAAAACAACTGACCATACCGATCATTGGATTGACCGGAAGCAATGGCAAGACAACTTCCAAAGAATTGCTTCACGCTGTTTTGAAAAGGAAATATAAGACCGCAGCCACTGTCGGCAATTTGAACAACCATATTGGAGTTCCTTTGACCATTTTGGGGATAGGAAAAGAAGTGGAAATAGCAATTGTGGAAATGGGGGCGAATAAACAAGGGGATATCAAAGAACTCTGTGACATCGCAGAACCTACCCATGGATTTATTACCAATATTGGCAAAGCTCATTTAGAAGGCATGGGCGGACCTGAAGGGGTGCTGAAAACCAAGACAGAACTTTTCCAACATCTCCGGGAAAATAAAGGAACAGTTTTTATCAATTCCCAGGACCCGATTTTGTCCAATATGGCCAAACGTTTTGAAGAACCGATTCTTTATCCTTCCAAAGGGGATTTCTGTGAAGTGACATTTGTGGAGGCTGATCCTTTTGTGAAGTTCAGGGTTGAAGGCCAAGAAGGAACTTATCAATCCGCTTTGATTGGAGCATATAATTTTGGAAATATTGCTACAGCACTCTGTGTGGGCAAGTTTTTTGAGGTGCCAATGATTGAAGCCGTGGAAGCTGTGATTGCATACAATCCTTCCAATATGCGTTCGCAACTTATTGAGAAACGCAGCAACCTGATCATTCTCGATGCCTATAATGCCAACCCTTCCAGTATGGAAGTTGCCATCAAGACATTTGGGAGCATGACAGGCAAAAAATACAAGATGGTGATTTTGGGTGATATGTATGAATTGGGGGACAGTACAGTAGAGGAACACAGCAAATTAGGAGAATTGATCAGTCAATATTCTTTTGACAAAATCTGCCTATCCGGCAAGCATATCAAAGCCGCACTTGGAAAAGCCCCTATTTCAACGCTTTATTTCCCCGATCCTTTTTCCTTCAGAAACTGGCTTCAGGATTCCAAGTTGGAAGATTATATGATCCTGATAAAAGGGAGTAGAGGGATGAAGTTGGAGGGGTTGGTGGAGTTTATTTAAAAAGATTTTTGGATTCGGGTATATTGGAGTCGTTCCTTTCATTTTGATCAAGGATGAGATCATTCTTGAACCGGTCATCGGCATTCCGGTCAATGCAAGGAATTTTGATTTGGCCGGTTTGGCTGAAATTGGCGGTGGGTATAGGATGGAAAAACTTTGGTTGACTGCTTCTGTCAATTATCTTCATAGTATAACCAATACTTCCATGACCAACACTGCTTTTTTTGGAAATGCTGATTTCAAGCATAAAGGAATGATATTTTCATTGGGAATGAAATATGGGTTGTAAATGTTAAAATTATCAACAATTTTTTGATAATAATTTTAGCATTTCATATTTTTATCGGATTAAATGAAAATCCATGTACCTCAATTCCAATATCAAAGTCCTCAGAAAGAGGAAATCCATTACCCAGGAAAATATGGCAACTGCTATTGGCATCAGCAGGTCAAAACTTGCCGGGTATGAACTCAACGTCAATCCTCCTTTGGACACAGTGTTATTGATTGCGGATTATTTGAGTGTATCCGTGGATATTCTGTTGAGAAAAAAATTGGAAGACCTTTCTGAATACAAGTTGCGGGAGTTACTGGAAACAGATCAATTTCTTAAAGGAAGAAACCTGCGGATTTTGGCGACCACTGTTGATGCTGATGGTCGCGAACTGATAGAGGTAGTTTCCCAAAAAGTCAAAGCAAGTTACTTAGCAGGTTTTTCTGATCCGGATTTTATAGAAGAATTGCCGAGGTTTAACCTCCCTTTTTTACCTCAGGACAAAAAGTACCGGGTGTTTCAGGTAGACGGGGATTCCATGCTGCCGATCCCCGACGGAGCTTGGATAGTCTGTGAATATGTAGATGATTGGACAGCGATCAAAGACGGGGGCAAATATGTCATTGTAACTGAAGGTGATGGCGTAACATTTAAAATTACCTACAACCAAATCAAGGATAACGAGCGGCTTTTACTTTGCTCATCTAACCCGATTTACAAACCATTTGAAGTAGATATCAATGCTTTAAGAGAAGTATGGATGTTCAGATTAATGATGGTTTAAGGATTTTTGACCCACTTTATGGGATGTTAAATCTAAATTGGGTATATTTTCTGTACATCAAATTGGGTGGTTTTTACAATTTGATGAATGGTTTGTTTTGGATGAATAGATTTTCTAATTCTGTAGTCTTTAGAAATTTTTTTTGAAATTAATTGTTTTTTAAGAAGACAAAATGGGTTTTAATCCGTTGTACATAAATAGTTTGGAAGTGCTTATTGAAAAATTGAGTATTAACCTTAAAAGATCAGTAATCATGAGAGAGAATGCGGTAATGAGAACCCCTTTAGGGAATGTATTAGTCGAAACTTGGGATGACTACCTTGTAAAACTTCAGTTTACAGATCTGCCGGAAACTGATAAATTTTTGGATGGTTTACTGATGGACATTAGGATTCAATTGGGTCTTTATTTTCAGGGTAAACAAAAAACCTTTGACATTCCTGTCGCCTTTGGCGGAACCGATTTTCAGCATAAGGTATGGATGGAAGTCAATAAAATTCCATTTGGAAATACAAGTACCTACGAAAAAATTGCAGCCAACATCGGAAATCCCCAAGCAGTAAGAGCGGTGGGAACTGCGATTGGTGCAAATCCTATTCTGGTCATGTTGCCCTGTCATAGGATTGTTGGTAAACATGGTCAGTTGACCGGATATGCCGGCGGACTTTGGAGAAAATCGCAATTGCTCGAAATTGAGCAAAAGGAGAAGGTTGGTAAGCAAGTCCCGTTACAATTTTAGGATATAAGGTTAAATTTCATAAATTGAGAATACAAAAAAGCCAAGTTTGGGAATCCGAATTTGGCTTTTTTGTTTTAAATTTCAATCATCATCTTTTTAATCCATAACAGACATGTCTTCCTTAAAAATCATTGAATATTCCCCGGAACTGCAACAGTATTTTGAAAAAATCAACAAACAATGGGTCGAGCAGTATTTTACCCTTGAACCCATTGACTTGGCACAACTGAAAAATCCGAAAGAAACTATTTTGGATAAAGGAGGGGCCATTCTTTTTGCAAAAGAAGGAGAAAAAATTATTGGGACGGTGGGTTTGAGTAAAGTAGAAGATGGTGTATTTGAAATGATTAAGATGGGAGTTAGTCCCGAAGCACAAGGGAAAAAAGTAGGACAGTTGCTCGGTCAGGCTATCCTGGAAAAAGCCAAGGAATTGGGTGCACATAAAGTGATTCTTTATTCCAACAGTAAACTCGTAGCAGCACTTCACCTTTACAAAAAACTTGGTTTTAAAGAATTGGTACCGGAATGTGGGAAATACAATAGGTGTGATGTCAAAATGGAAATGGATTTATGACAGAGATTAAAATCAGAACTGGATCTATCAGCGAGGTAGTGGAACTCAGCAGGAAAGTTCCTGAGTTTTTTCAACCTCATTCAGAAAAAATTTATGAAGAGAGATTAGCTGACACTCAACACTTAATCTTGATAGCAGAACTAGATGGCAATCCAGCCGGATTTAAGGTGGGCTATCAGAGATACAGTCATGATGTTTTTTATTCTTGGATGGGAGGGGTGTTGAATGAATATCGTAGGAAAGGCATTGCTACCAAGCTAGCCAATGAACAAGAAACTTGGGCAAAAACCCGGGGTTATACTAAGGTTGTATTCAAAACCCGAAACCGATTGACAAAAATGATTCATTTTGGACTGAATCGTGGTTTTATGATTGTTGATCTTATCAAAAAAGGTAAGGTGGGTGATTATCGGTTGGTATTGGAGAAGATGCTGAAATAGAAAAAATGTACAAATTATTATGAACCAAGTATCAAGAAATATGCGGCTTTATGACACATAAATGATTCGGTTTTTAATATTTGACTTTTTGATTTTGTTCAGTGTAACAGAGGGTTGTTAAACTTCTTGGATTATCTGAAACACTGTAAAATTTAGATTTCCAGAGAATATTCCAATCTATATAGGTTATTATTTTTAGCCATTATTATGATTTTCCTATACCTTTGCAAACCAAAATACAAATTTATCACTCAGCGGTTCAATAACCCGCTTTATCAAAAATTATGGAAAATACTAAAGTAGAAATAGATTCAGGGAAGATGCTCCCTGTGATGGAAGCATTTTATACCATTCAGGGAGAAGGGATGCATTCCGGTGCGGCGGCTTATTTTATAAGATTGGGCGGATGTGATGTAGGTTGTGTCTGGTGCGACGTTAAAGATTCCTGGGATGCGGGTAAATGGCCTGCGCTGAATATCCAAGAGATAGTAAAAGCTGCTATGGTATATCCCGGAAGACTTGTTGTAATTACCGGCGGTGAGCCATTGATGTATAATTTAGCGCCTTTGACAGCGTTATTGCATGAAAATGGTTTTAAAATTCACATTGAAACATCAGGAGTTTACCCTGTAACTGGGCAATTTGATTGGATTTGTTTTTCACCCAAGAAATTCAAAGATCCCCATCCGGAAATTTATAAGCTTGCTGATGAATTGAAGGTAGTAATTTATCATAAGTCTGATTTTGAATTTGCTGAAAAGCATGCCGAAAAAGTAATTAAATCCTGTAAAAAATTGCTTCAACCTGAATGGAGTAAGCGGGAAACCATGACGGAGCAAATCATAAATTATGTTAAATCCTTTCCAAATTGGAAAATATCGCTGCAAACCCATAAATTTATGGATATACCTTAACCCCATGAAATCAGTTACCCTTTTATTAATGATGGTTTTATTTGTCCATATCGGCTTTGGACAAACATATACTATCATTGACAGTAGGGCCATCAAGTTGCATCAAGAGGGTGATGAGCTTGTGCAAAGGAGACAATATGATGATGCTATCATGAAGTACAAAGCCTCGATTCAGCGGGAAGCAAGTTTTTTGGAATCTTATCTAAAATTGGGAAGGATTTACCTGACGAAGGGAGAACCAAATGAGGCCTTGGAAATCTCAGCAAGGGGAGAAGCAAGGGCGCGTACCTCTTCAAAAGCATCAAATCATTTAAAAGGAGAATTTAATTGGCTCAATCTTCATTGCTATTTGAGTATAGGAGAGTTTCAACAAGCTATTGAACAATTTGGAAAGGCGGACATACTCTTGGACGACAGTTTTAAAAGAGTTAATGAGTATAAAGATACAAAGTCTCAGGTGAGGTTTTTGCAAAATCAAATGCAGAATGTGCTTGCGATCGAAAAGGAAATTCTTCCCGAACCGCTTAACCAATTCCAACTGCAATATTTCCCGGTTCTTACCGCAGACAGCAAAAAGATTATCTTTGTTAAAAGAGATGGTTTACAGAACTTTGAACATGAGGACATATTTGTAAGCTATTTTTCGGAAGAACAACAGATTTGGTCAGATCCTCAAAGTATTTCAAGGAACATCAATACCAATTATAATGAGGGCACTTGTACCATATCTGCGGATGGGAATATCCTGATTTTTTCTTCCTGCGAAACACCGGATACCTTGGGAGATTGTGACCTGTATATTGCATACAAAATCAACGACAATTGGCAGCGTCCTGTCAATATGGGAAAAAATGTGAATTCAAGATTTTGGGATTCACAGCCATCCTTATCTGCGGATGGTAGAATCATGTTTTTCTCATCCAATCGGAGAGGGGGATATGGGGGCAATGATATTTATTACACGTTAAGAATGCCTGATGGATCTTGGTCCGAGGCCAAGAATCTCGGATCCAAAGTGAATTCAACCAAGGATGAGGTTTCTCCCTTTATTTATTTCAACAATGAGATATTGTTTTTTGCTTCTAGTGGACATCGTGGTTTTGGGGGATTGGATTTGTTTGTATCGAGGGTAGTCAATGGAGAGTTCTCCGAACCTGAAAATCTGGGCTATCCTATCAATGATCATCAGGATCAATACTCATTGTTTATAACTGCCCAAAAAGATTATGCATATTATACAGAAAGTACTTATATCGGCAAAAAAGTAGAGAGGTCATTTCTGTATAGGTTCAAATTCCCCGAAGAGATTGCTCTAGGAGAAAGTCTAATTGTTACTCAAGGTAAAGTTCTCAACGGAAAAACGGGAGAACCTATAGATGCCAGGCTTTCTTTGGTCAGCCTGAGTAATGACAGTACCCTTTATGAATTCCGGTCTGATGGAAAAACAGGCGAGTTTATGATGTTGTATCCTGATAAAGCATTTTCCGGCCTATATGTGGAAAAGAATGGCTATCTGCCAAAAATCTACAATGTGGAAAAGGATAATCTGAAAGACCAAAAAAATCTATTGGTTACACTGATCCCAATAGCACCTGGTGAAGAATTTATTTTTGAGAACATATTTTTTGATTTTGACAAAGATGATTTGAAACCAGAATCGATAAGTTCATTAAAAAGGCTTCAATCATTTCTAGCAGAAAACCCAAAAGTATCCATCAATATCGTAGGTCACACAGACAATGTGGGCAACGCAGGTTATAATGAGAACCTGAGTAAAAGGAGGGCTGAGAGTGTGCGCCTTTACCTACTTAAAAATGGAGTGAAAGAAAGTCGGGTCAATGCAATAGGTAAAGGTCAAAGTGAACCGATGGTAACGAATGACACCGCAGAAAACAGAGCCCTCAACAGAAGGATTACAGTTTCAATACAATAAGTATTCTAATCTTTTTAATCTTAAATTTCAAATTAAAATATATAAATAGTATTATTTTAAAATATAATAATTCAATAAAAATCATTTTTTTAGTGAAAGTTTAAAAATCAACTGCAAATTGAGTTTCGGTGCATTTTTTCTACTCTGAAATACGCTTTAATGTGTCCAAATAATTTAATTATTACTTAGAAAAGTATTGATTATGTGCTTGATAGCAAGAAAATTAAAAACTAAGGAAAATGATAGTTTGTAAAATCGGAAGCAAATTCTTTGAAAAAAGGATGTAATTTCTAAATATTTCTCATTTTTTTAAAAAAAAATTTAATTTTGTTTATTTTAAAATATTAACTTTAAAAATTAAAAAATCATTATATATACAAATAATTAAAAGTAAAATATTGAATTTTAACGAATTTAACCAAATTAAATTTTTTGGTATGTTTTGAGCTTTGTTTATTATTTTTTTGAAAAATATTGTAATATTTAAAGTTAAAGGATAAAATTGGATAAAATTATTTGCTCTTCACCTAAATATGAGAAAGTTTTTATTGATCAAGTCAATACTTGTATTGATTTTCTCGGCTGCATTCGCCCAAGACCGAATTGTCTCCGGTACTGTGATATCGACTGAGGATGGATTTCCTATGCCAGGAGTAACCGTGATGGTAAAGGGAACCATGATCGGTACAGCCACTGATTTGGATGGGAACTATTCACTGAGTGTCCCTGAAAGCAACAATATTTTGGTATTTCGGTTTGTAGGATCTGAATTCCAGGAAGCCTTGGTTGACAATAGATCCAGCATCAATGTTTCATTGAAGCCTGACAGCAAAAGCTTGGAAGAATTTGTGGTTACAGGATACAGTATCCAACCCAAACGAGAAATTACAGGCGCGGTCTCATCTGTCAAAGGTGAACTCATAGAGAACCTCCCTATGCAATCTTTTGATCGCGCATTACAGGGCAGGGCAACAGGCGTGCACGTTTCATCGGCAAACGGACTTCCTGGTGGTGCTGTTAATATCAGAATTCGGGGCACAGGTTCTATCAATGCAGGTAATGAACCACTATATGTGGTCGATGGGGTTCAGATCAATTCCAGGGATGATGCTACTTTTACCCAATCTAATCCTTTGGCTTTCCTGAATACCAATGATATTGAATCCATTGAAATCCTAAAAGACGCAGCCTCTGCGGCCATCTATGGTTCCCAAGCAGCAAATGGAGTGGTAATCATTACCACCAAAAAAGGTAAGCAGGGCAAAGCCCAATTTTCTTTCAATTCTTTTATAGGAACTAGTCAGCCCTTGAAATACTTGGATGTTTACAATTCCCAGGAATGGTACCAACTCAGAAAAGAAGCTTGGTCAAATACCGGCAGTCCCATAGCTGCGGCAAATGCACTCAACAATATGGGAATCCTTCCATCCAATTGGCAAAGCCTGAGTCCGGAACAACTTGATGCAGTAGCTGCTGAGCTTTCTACTTATGATTGGCAAAGACAAATGATAGGCTCTGGAAGTTTGCAGAATCATGAACTTGCCATTTCGGGAGGAGATGACAAAACCCTTTTTAGGATATCAGGATCTTACAACTATCAGGAAAGTACATTCAAGCCGGTAGATTTCGAAAGGGGAACATTATCAATCGCCCTAAGCCATCAGGCCAATCCAAGACTAAGGATTGAGAATAGTCTGAATATTTCCACCTTTGGACAAAATATTCCTTTTGCTACTTCGGGTTCATTTTTAGGGAATCCAGCTTTTTCCTCCTCCCTAATTTTGCCACATAATGCCATTTACAACGAGGATGGCTCTTTCAATACCAATATTGCTGGGGTTTTAAATCAAAATATAGCCATGGTCAATGCCTATAATTCTGGTAGTCAAAGAACAAATACTATGGTGGGAAATTTGGGTGCGAATTATCAGATCCTCGAAAACTTGACTTTCCGATCAATGGTCGGTTTAGATTACCGCATGGTACAGGGAGAGCAGTTCAGGGATCCAAGGACACCTGATGGCATAGGAATAAATGGGCGAGCATCTGTACAGTCCAACTGGAATGTAAATTTTATTACTACTCAGACCTTGAATTGGTTCAAGACATTTGCTTTTGAACATAACGTGTCCGTTTTGGGTGGGTTTGAATATAGGTCTGAAACCAATGAAGGTTTGTCAGGTTCTGCAATCGGTTTTCCATCATTTGAGTTTAGGACTATCCAATCCGGTGCTTCACCTGAGACAATATCCGGATTCTGGTCAGGTTATAGAAGAATCGGATCTTTTGCTTCAGTCAATTACGATTTCAGGAAAAAATATATGTTGACCCTGACGGGTCGTTATGATGGGTCTTCCAGATTCGGAATGGATACACAGTATGGATTTTTTCCTTCTGTAAGAGTTGGATGGTATATCAAAGAAGAGTCTTTTCTCCGTGATTCCGAAGTTGTATCAGAATTGAAAATCAGAGCTTCTTATGGAAGAACCGGTAACGATCAGATTGGGAATTTTTCGGCAAGAGGACTTTACGGTGCCGCAGGTAATTATTCAGGCGCAGGAGGTATCAGACCCGTAGGACTGGAAAACAGAAACCTCAGCTGGGAAATCAACCAATCAGCTAACTTCGGATTGGATTTTGGTTTAATGTCCAATCGGCTTATCGGTTCAGTTGATCTTTTTCACCGTAAATCCAAAGATTTATTGTTGGACCTTCCGGTCATAGCATCTAATGGCTTCAATTCAGTGACGACTAATATTGGAGAATTGATAAATAGAGGGATAGAATTTGAACTTACATCTATCAATGTAGATAGAGGAAGCTTTAAATGGAGCACTAGTTTCAATTATACCTATATCGAAAATGAAATTACCAAACTGCATGGAGGTAGTACGTTTCTGCCATCTGATCCATCTATAGCAGTTGGCCAATCTCTCGGAACACATTTCACCCAACAATATGCAGGTGTGAATCCAGCAACAGGCAGATCCATGTGGTATGACTCCAATGGCGATATCACTTATCAGCCAGTTGCAGAAGACAGGGTATATTTAGGAAATTCACTTCCAAGCCATTATGGAGGTCTTCAAAATGCCTTTTATTTCAAAGGTTTTGAGGCCATTGTCTTTTTCAACTATGAGTATGGTCGTATAATTGAAGATGGACAGTATAATTTTCTAAGAGAAAATGGAGCTCGTCTTACGACCAATGCACTCCGTGAGGTAGCTGACAGAAGATGGACTACTCCAGGACAGATTACTGATATCCCTAGACCTTATGCAGGTGGCCCTGAAGTCAGGTCTGTCAATATGAACACCGGCTCTGCTGTGTTGTTAAAAGCCGATTACATCCGTTTAAAGCAAATTACCTTGGCTTACAATTTCAAACCGGAATTGATCAGGGGTCTTGGGCTTTCCACTGTGAGAATTTTTGCACAGGGTATCAATTTGTGGACCTACACAGATTTTCCAGGATATGATCCCGAATTCTTAGGAGCGGCCACAGGCATTATTCCACAGACAAAAAATTATACCATAGGGATTCAGGCAGGATTTTAATTGATTTAAATTATGAAACTCATTACTTACGATATATTGAAATCTTTAGGCCTTGCAATTGTTTTTGCACTTTCCCTGATTTCCTGTGATGGTATCCTCAACGTTGATCCAAGACAATCCATCGATGGGTTTGATGCCCTCAATACGCCTGAAAATATGGAAGCGGCGCTTAATTCCCCATATGCAAGACTTAGGTCTGTGTCTGCCTACGGAAGAAACCTGATGGCTTTTGGTGATGCCTTGGCAGACAATGGGCTTGCGACCAACAATTCGGGTAGACTATTGAATGAAGCCAGAAATCAACCTTATTCCCACTACACCCATTGGACAAACTTTTATTTTGGGATCAATGAGGTGAATTTGATTTTGGAAGCGATACCCAATATTCAGGGAACACCCGCCGTATCCACTGCCACCAAAAATAGATGGGAAGGTGAAGCGAAATTCTTAAGAGCGCTTTTCTATTTTGACCTTGTAAAGACTTATGCATACCTTCCGGGAATAAATGTTCCGGAACTAGATAAGGGTGGGATACCCTTGGTTTTGGAGGGGGTCAGGACTACTGATATTGAAAAAGCCCTTAACAGACAGACGGCAAGATCAAGCGTTGAGCAGGTATTTACCCAGATTTATACAGATTTAGAAAATGCCATTCGTCTTTTGAATGATGGCAGGGGTGTTCAATTTGCATCCCAGACGGCGGCCAAAGCTTTACTCTCCAGAGTTGCCCTCTATAATCAAGATTGGGAAAAAGTAGTAGATCAATCCAACGAAGCTTTGTCTTCCTCAAGAGGGAAATTGTTGGAAGGGGAGGATTATATCGCAGGTTGGAGATTATCTGTACATCCAGAATCCATTTTTGACCTCCGGTTCGATAATGCTTCCGAAAGTAATGGCGTCAATGAATCTATTCAAGCTACTTATACGACCATCAGGGATCTTGAAAATATAACACAAGTAGGAGGTTGGGGAGATTTTATTCCTACGCCGGTTTTTGTCAACTTGATGGGAATTTCAGTAACGGGTTCAGGGCCAACCTTGGCCATAACAGATAGAGGAAGAGACATCAGAGCATTCCAATATGAGGTTGGTCCTGGAAGGGTTGCAAATGGCTCGGGAAGAAGGATGGAGTGCATTAAATTCGCATCCAAAAACGGTTTTGCTTTTGGTGACAATATTCCTGTCATCAGGAAGTCAGAAATGCTGTTAAACAGAATGGAAGCTTATTTTCACCTTGACCAAGAAGATTTGGCATTGGAAGATTTGAATTTTTTCAAAAATGCCCGGGGACTCGAAGAAGTGGATTTGGGAGGAGAGGTATTGCTTGCTGAGATTTTGCTGGAAAGGAGAAAGGAATTGGCTTTTGAAGGACATCGGTTCTTTGACCTCAAAAGGTATGGAAGGGACATCATCAAGCAGCAAGGCAATGTTCCATTTACGGATTTTAGGATTTTGGCAAACATCCCACAAGCAGAAGTGGATGGAAATAAAAATTTAGATCAAAATGCTGGCTATTAAACTGGGTAAAGAAATGAAAAAATTTATAGGATTCTTTTTGGTTTTCGTCTGTCTTTATACCAGTTCATGTTTAGAGCAGGAATTTCCATTATTTGAAGATTCGCTGATTGAATGGGATGCTACGGTCGTGAACAGTCCTGCCTTAGGAAAGGATTTCCCTTTGTTGTTAAGGGTGCCTCGCCCTACTTTTGCAATTTCAACCTCAGATCCCTTGATTACTAGGAGAACGGGTCAACTTAGCTTGAGGGTTAATTTTGTCAGCCCACAGAAGGCCAATGAAGAAAACTTTACCTACAGGGTAATTGCTGATGAAACTTCGGCAGTTGAAGGAGTGCACTATAACATAAGCGGACAGGCAGTCATTCCTGCCAAATCAAATTTTGCAGATGTACAAATTGAAATATTGGATTCAGGAGCAGGGACAGGGCCTGTTGACTTGGTATTGGAATTGGTTGGAAACACCACTGTCAAACCTAGTGAACGTTATAAGAAAGTAGGCGTCAGAATTTCGCAGCAATAATAATCCTTGGAAAAATTTTCTAAGTTCAATCTTCCCTTTTTTTAATTTTAAATCTTTTATGATCAAGTCGTTTCATTTTATCTTTTCTATTTCTTTATCACTCTTTACATTACAGGTTTCAGGACAGGTAGAAACACTTCAGGACGTCAGTATTCCCGGTGCTCCGTTGATAGCAAATGCCTATCCCGAAGTCAAAGGAAACCCCTATTTGAGTGATTTTTCTCAAGGTTATATTTTGGTCAGTAAAATAGATACTATTAGAAATATTGCCATTCGATTTAACCTTTATGGCAATATGCTAGAGGTAAACAGGTTGGGAGAACTGATGGGGTACACAGGAAAAAATATTCATGGATTTATTATTGAACCATTTGAGGCCATGGAAATCTATAAATCAGGATTTGATCTTCCCAAATTGGGAAAAGGTACTTTTGCACAGGTATTGACAGAGGGAAAATATACCCTTTTGAAATATAAGTATAAATACATCGCAGACGATCCCTCTGCTGCCTATGGATCTCAAAAGTCAAAAGCTTTTCAAAGTAAAATGGATTTTTTTGTGGTACATCAAAAAAATGTTTTTCCATTTAAAACGAAACGAAAACAATTGAACGCGGTATTCGGCGTTGAGACTTCAAAAGTTTTGGACTTGATAGGTGTAATGAACATAGACCTCAGGAATGAGGATGATATGGTAAAATTGATACGCGCTCTGAACAATTAAAACAGGTCAGCCTTCAGTATTTTTTTTTAGATTTTCATTCTATAGGGAATACCTATGTTTTTGTGAAGAATAGGTTTATTTTTGCACTCCGAAATCAGGAATACCCGTATCATGGTACACGTTTGTAGAAAAGAGCATTTTAACGCCGCGCATAAGCTTTGGAATCCAAATTGGTCAGAGGAAAAGAACAAGGAAGTTTTTGGACCCTGCTCCAATGTCAATTGGCATGGACATAATTTTGAACTGATTGTTACCGTCAAAGGACTTCCTGATCCTGAGACTGGCTTTGTTGTGGATTTGAAGGCCTTGAGTATTTTGATAAAAACTTTGGTGATTGATAAGGTTGACCACAAAAACCTGAATGTGGATGTGGACTTTATGCAGGGCAAAATGGCAAGTTGTGAGAATCTGGTCATGGAATTCTGGAAAATCCTCGAACCTGCTGTCAATGAAATTGTTCCTCATGGAAGTCTTTACAAACTGACTCTTTATGAAACTCCGAGGAACTTTGTGGAGTACTTTGGAGAATAATGCGATATTATATCATTTCAGGTGAAAGATCCGGGGACTTACATGCCTCCAATCTGATCAGGGCGATCAAGGGATTGGATATTGATGCCTCATTTCGGGGCATGGGCGGGGATTTTTCTCAGTCAGAAGGACAAGAACTGAGGGTCCATTATAAGAATGTTGCTTTGATGGGATTTATTGAGGTGGTTTTTGGGTTCAGAAAAGTTTTGAAATACCTACAGATCGTCAAAGATGATATTCTTGCTAATAGGCCTGATGTATTGATTCTGATAGACTATGGAGGTTTCAATATGAAAATGGCCGAATTTGCAAAGAAGCATGCGATTCCGGTCCATTACTATATCCCACCAAAAGTCTGGGCTTGGAACCAGAAAAGGGCATTGAAGGTCAAAGCCTTCACGGACCATGTTTATTCGATTCTGCCATTTGAACCGATATTTTTTGAGAAATTTGGGGTAAAAGCCCATTATGTTGGCAATCCGCTATTGGATGAAATAGCCAAATTTGAACCACATCCTTTTTTCCATCAGAAGAATGAATTGAGTTACAGCCCCATCATTGCTTTGCTGCCGGGAAGCAGAAAACAGGAACTCCAGAATATGATGCGGGTAATGCTGGAGGTTGTAAAGAACTTTCCACAGGCTCAGTTTGTCATTGCAGGGGTTTCCAATCTATCACCAAAACTCTATGAACCTGCCATCCAAGCGGGTATCAAAGTGATTTATGATCAAACTTATGATCTGTTGCATCATGCCAATGCGGCCATTGTCACCTCCGGTACGGCTACCTTGGAGACCGCTCTTTTTAGAGTTCCGCAGGTGGTGGTGTACAAAACCAGTTCGGTAAGTTATGCCATTGCAAAAAGACTGATCAAAGTTCCTTTCATTTCTTTGGTCAACTTGATAGCCGAAAGAGAAGTGGTAGCAGAGCTGATTCAGGGAGAATTCAATATGAAACGATTGAGTCTGGAACTGAACAAAATCCTGGCAGATATACACCACAAAGCAGCCATTTTGGATGGTTACACAGAAGTCAAAGAAAAACTAGGTGATGGTTCCGCTTCGGATACTACGGCAAAAATGATCGTTGAGAGTTTGAAGATTTGACCATATTGGTTTTTCTTACCACATAGAAACATAGGTCACATAGCTTCAATGGAGCGGTCGATTTTTAGGGCACATATAGACAGATTTAGTCAAGGTTTTGGAGGCTTGGAAAGATTGTATTGTTGAGGTTCATGAAATCCATTTCAATAAAACCCTATTTTATCTATGTGAACTATATGTGCTATGTGGTAATTAATTTTTTACCACATAGGAGACACATAGGGCACATAGTTTTCCTTGAAAGAATTTAAAGTTAATTTTTTGAGATGTTATTTCCTGTATAATATTCATAGACTTTTCTGAACTTTGGCACAAAATCCCATTGGGGATAAAATTCTTTTTCTTCTACCAATTGACCCCTGTCATTATAAAAATATTGAAAGGCATCTTCTCTTTCAGTACTTCCGAGTCCATAGGCTTCCTTGGCTTCTAATTGGTTCAGTGAATTATACCGATAATAATAAAGTAGGATGGGTGATTCTCCTCCTCCCATATAAGTGTATTTGAATATCCTGTCGAATTCATCGTATTCATAGATTTCTTTTTCCATATCCTGATTTTCACCGTATTGGGTTAATACCAACAGTCCGCTCTCATTGTAGGTATGGCTTCTTATTAATTTTTTTTCACTATTGAGTTCCCTGACTATCCGCCCATTTTCATCGTATTCCAGAAATACTGATTCCACATATTCAAAATCTCCATTTCTTTTATAGAATGACTTCTTTTGAACCAACAATCCGGAACCGTTATAGAAATAAAGACTGACCCCGGTAGTATCATTTTCATAGGTACCTGATGTCAAAACCACTTTTCCAGATTCATCGTAATACCAATCTTGTCTTCCAACATGAATGTCAAATTCGAATTGATAAGAATTAATGCTTTTTAATTTCCCTTCAGGGGTGTAAAGGTGTCCTTTAAGTACTTCCCTCACTTCGTCCAAGTTCATTGGATCAATTTCCGGGTCTATTTCCTGATTGATCTCACAAGAAGATAGCGATATCAGAAAAAGGGTTAAAATTTGAATGTACTTTTTCATGGCCAGTAGATTTAACAGTTAATCTACTAAAAAATATTTAGTAAAAAAGAAACAGTAGTTTTATTTTAGATGCCATAAAAAAACCGCAGAAATCATTTAAATGACTGCTGCGGTTTCGAATTGTTACTTGAATATTTAAAACTGAAAATACTATCAAGCCACCTGCAATTTTTTAAACTTGGACTTGTCAAACTGCTCTTGGGCGTATTTTTCATCGATCACCAATTCCTTGATGGTTTCATCGGATGGCAATTCGTACATGGCATCTGTGATGATGGCTTCACAGATGGACCTTAAGCCTCTTGCTCCTAGATTGTACTCAACCGCCTTCTCCACTATATAATCTATACCGCTTTCCTCAAATTGAAGTGAGACATCTTCCATGGCCAACAGTTTTTTGTATTGCTTGACCAAAGCATTTTTGGGCTCGGTGAGTATGCTTTTCAATGTGGCTTTGTCCAAAGGATCCAAATGGGTCACTACCGGAAGCCTGCCTATCAGTTCAGGGATCAATCCAAAAGATTTCAGATCTTGGGCTGTGACATATTGAAGAAGATTTGCTCTGTCCACTTGTTTGCCTTCCACAAATTTACTGAAGCCCATGGGCTGTGTATTTAACCTTTTGGCAATATGCCTGCCAATGCCATCAAAAGCCCCGCCACAAACGAAAAGTATATTTTCCGTATTGACCGCAATCATTTTTTGGTCAGGATGTTTTCTCCCACCTTGTGGCGGCACATTAACAATTGTTCCTTCTAATAACTTCAAAAGCGCCTGTTGTACACCTTCTCCACTTACATCACGTGTGATGGAAGGATTATCTGATTTTCTGGCTATTTTATCCAATTCATCTATATAGACTATACCTCTTTCCGCAGCTTCTACATTGTAGTCTGCTGCCTGTAACAGACGAGTCAAAATGCTTTCCACATCTTCACCCACATAACCTGCCTCAGTAAGCACCGTTGCATCGGCTATACAGAAAGGCACCTCAAGCACTTTGGCTAATGTTTTTGCCAAATAGGTTTTACCTGTTCCGGTATCCCCAACCATGATGATGTTTGATTTTTCGATCTTGATTTCATCCTCATCATGGACCTTTTGCTGTAACCTTTTGTAGTGGTTATAGACCGCCACGGTCAGCACCTTTTTGGCATCATATTGACCGATGACATATTGGTTGAGGTATTCTGTAAGCTCTTTTGGTTTTTTGAGTTTGAACTTGGGGTTCTTAACAGGTTTTTTGTTTTTCTCTTCTTCCCCCAAAATCTGATAGGCCTGATCTATGCAGAAATTGCATATATGGGCCGATATCCCAGAAACCATCAGGTCTACGTCTCTCTTATTTCTCCCACAAAAGGAACAGGTAACTTGTGCCATTATTTAATTTTTTTGATCAGTACTTCATCTATCAAGCCATATTCTTTGGCTTCAGGTGCTTTCATCCAATAATCTCTGTCTGAATCTTTTTCGATCTCATCATAAGTTTTTCCCGAATGGTCTGCTAAAATCTGATACAATTCTTGCTTCATAGACAAAATCAGTTTTAATGAAATTTCCATGTCTTTGGATTGACCTTGCATGCCACCGGAAGGCTGATGGATCATCACCCTGGAATGTTGAAGGGCAGATCTTTTATCTTTGGCACCTCCTGCCAACAATACTGCCCCCATAGATGCAGCTATGCCAGTGCAGATAGTGGCTACATCAGGATTGATATATTGCATGGTGTCATAAATACCCAAGCCTGCAGTTACAGAACCACCTGGACTGTTTACATATAGTAGCACATCTTTTTTTGGATCGGTTGATTCCAAAAACAATAATTGGGCGGTAATGATATTGGCAATAAAATCATCCACTTGTGTACCCAAGAAAATGATCCTGTCCATAATCAATCTTGAAAACACGTCAATTTCACGGAAATTGGTTGGTCTTTCTTCGATTACCGACCTGGTCATGTTTTCAACAAAAGTATTGTATTGGTCAAATGCATTGCCGCTGATGCCTCTACTGTGAACGGCATATTTTCTAAACTCGTCTCTGTTGATCATAATTTAATTTTTATGTAATGTACAAAAATAAAAAAAGCCCTTACAAAAGGACTTTTTCTTAACGATTTTATCTAGGAATTAGTTTTCCAAGAGTTCCTTGAATTTATCGATACTGATTTTTTCCTCTTTCACATTGGCTTTTTCCTTCACAAAGGCCAAAACCTTATCATTCTGAACAGAGGTCAACATTTGCATATAATTCTGCCCATCATTTCCTTTGAGGTAGTTGTCCACAAACATATCCATGCTCGCTTCCAATTGTGCACCAAGACCTGAAGAGGCAAATTGGCCTCTGATCATTTCTTTAGTTTTTTCGATAACGTCTTCATGTTCTGCCTGAATATTGTTGTCCTTAGCGATTGTATTGGAAATAATGGTCCAGGTTAATTGCTTGGCATATATCGGATATTCATCTTCTACTTGATCTTCAGTTACTTTGCCGTCATTGGCTTTGAGTAGCCACTCTTTTAAGAATACTTCGGGAAGATCGATATTTGCTTGATCTATTAGCTTTTCTTTGATTTTCTCATCGCTGTAAACCATAATTTCCTTATTGTAGTTTTCAGCCATAATCTCTTTGACCTTTTCTATCAACCCTTCCTCGGAATCTACTTGACCTTCACCGAAAAGTTTATCGAAAAATTCCTGATTGAATTCAGCCAACTCTGTTCTATTGATATTCTGAACAGTAAAGGTAAAATCACCGGTAAGTTTTTCTACTTCTTCATCAGAAACGCCAACTGTTGAAGCTAGGTCTTCTTTTATGGTTTTTGAGGGATCAAACTCAACTGCATCACCTTTTTTCAGTCCGACAAATTTGTTGAGGGATTTTTCCTCTACTTTTGATAGGGGAAGAGAAAAAGTTTTTTCAAAAGAACCATCTGCTGATTTGAGGTCACCGTAAAGGAAGTCATCTTTCTCGCTGATCTCAGGGTTGGTCATTTTGCCATATTGGCTTCTAAGGTTAAGAATAGCATCATCCACTTCTTTTCCGTCCATTTCAACGGAATAGGAAGTAGCTTCTAATGTTCCGTCAAACTTGACCTCAACATCATCCACAAAACCTATTTTATATTGGAATTCGAATTCTTTTTGGGTATTCCAATCAATTTTATCAGCATCTTCAATGATCGGCAGTGGGTCCCCCAAGATTTTGAAAGTCTGTTCTTTTAGGTAATTATTGAGGGAGGAGGAAAGAAGTTCGTTGATTTCGTCTACGAGGACCGAAGTTCCATACATTCTTTTCACCATAGAAACAGGAGCTTTGCCTGGCCTGAACCCTTTGATGGTGGCTTTTCTTGCATAGTCCTTCAGTTTCGCATCAACCTTAGGTTGATAATCTGCTTCATTTAATTTAATTTTAACAGAAGCTTGATTTGCTGCGTGCTTGTCTAATGTGATTTCCAATGTGTTGAATTTTGGTTTGATAAAATTTAAAAACCCCCAATCCCATTTCTTATTCGAAGTTCCTGACTCAGGATCGATTTCGGAAAGGTGATTGAGGGCCGGAAAATGTGCGGATAGAGGGACTCGAACCCCCATGCCTTACGGCGCTAGATCCTAAGTCTAGTGCGTCTACCAATTTCGCCACATCCGCTTAATGTGGACGCAAAGGTAATAAGTAAAATTTAACTTACAAAAATTGAATCAAAAATTCATTTAGAATTATTCTGAAAAAAACTATGCAACTTTCGTTGTTTAGATAAAAGTATTGCTTTAGCTTAGTTTATATGATACAAGTAGACCTGGAAGAGGAAAGAAAGGAAATAATTAAGAGATACAGAAAGCTTCTCAAGATGGCTAAACCCATGCTGAAGGATGGGGATTCCAAGATAATCAAAAAGGCTTTTAATGTTTCCAATGAAGCTCACAAGGAAATGCGCCGCAAATCCGGTGAGCCCTATATCTATCATCCATTGGAAGTCGCATTGATTTGTGTAGAGGAGATAGGCTTAGGTACAACAAGTATTGTTTCTGCCCTGCTGCATGATGTGGTTGAAGATACAGATTGGGAGTTGGAGGATATTGAAAAGGAGTTCGGCTTGAAGGTCATGCAAATTATTGATGGACTGACCAAGATTTCCGGAGTCTTTGAATATGGTTCCTCCCAACAGGCAGAGAACTTCCGAAAAATGCTTCTGACATTGTCTGATGATGTCCGGGTCATATTGATCAAAATTGCAGACAGACTCAACAATATGCGAACCTTGGAAAGTATGCCAAGGCATAAACAACTTAAGATAGCCTCGGAAACCATGTATCTTTATGCACCATTGGCGCATAGGTTGGGTCTCTATACCATCAAATCTGAACTTGAGGATTTATATCTGAAATTTACCGATTCAGATACATATCAGTTTATTCTGACTAAAATCAATGAGACTAGGGTTTCCCGAAACAAATTCATCAAAAGCTTTATAGCCCCGATCGAAGAGGAGCTTGAATTACAAGGTTTCAAATTCACCATCAAAGGAAGACCCAAATCTGTTTTCTCCATTTATAATAAGATGAAAAAACAGAATATACCATTTGAAGAAGTTTATGACCTGTTTGCAGTGAGAATTATTATTGAAAGTGAGGTGGACAATGAAAAGGCTGATAGCTGGCAGGTATATTCCATTGTCACGGATTTTTATCGTCCCAACCCTGATAGGTTGAGGGATTGGATCAGTACCCCACGGGCAAATGGATATGAATCTCTTCATACTACAGTAATGAGTAATACCGGACAGTGGGTGGAAGTTCAGATCCGTTCAGCGAGAATGGACGACATAGCTGAAAGAGGATACGCTGCCCATTGGAAATATAAGGATAAGGATATTGTTCAAGCCAAAGCAGGTACTGGTTTGGATGATTGGATCACCCAAGTCAGGACATTACTGGAATCCAATGATGGTTCGGCCATCGAATTCATGGATGACTTCAGGGGAAATCTTTTCCATGATGAAGTCTTTGTATTTACACCAAAAGGAGAGTTAAAAGTACTTCCTTTCGGAGCAACAGCGCTGGATTTTGCCTTTGAAATTCACACTGAAGTTGGGGCTAAATGTATTGGTGCCAAAGTCAATCAAAGACTTGTTCCGATCAATCATAAATTGAAAAATGGTGATCAGGTTGAAATTCTGACCTCCAACAAACAAAAACCAACCGAAGATTGGCTCAATTCGGTGGTGACTTCAAAAGCCAAAGCCAAAATTAAAGATGCGCTCAGGGAGGATAAAAAATCTATCTTAATGGATGGGAAAGAAATTGTCCAAAGGAAACTGAAGCAAATGAAAATCGAATTTACCTCAGAAATCGTAGAGCAGTTACGTGCATACTTTGAAACCAAAACTCCCAATGAGTTTTACTATAAGGTAGGAAGAGGAGTGATTGATGCCACTTCCATCAAAAGTTTTAAGGAATTTAGAGATCATAAAAAACAAAAAGGAAAAGTCACCTATGAAAAGGTTAAAGATGAAACAAGCTTTACCAAAGAAATCAAAAACCTCAAAGGTCCTGAGCACGATCAATTGTTGATCGGAGAGGATATGGATGTGGTGGATTATATTTTGGCAAAATGCTGCAATCCCATTCCTGGAGATGATGTTTTCGGATTTGTGACCATCAATGAAGGAATCAAAATTCACCGAACCTCCTGTCCCAATGCTTTGGAACTTTTATCCAATCATGGAAATAGGGTGATCAAGGCAAGATGGACCAGTCAGCAGCAAATCGCATTTTTGGCCGGATTAAGGATTGTTGGGACAGATAGGGTGGGTCTGATCAATGATGTCACCAAAGTGATTTCCAATGAACTTAAGGTAAATATGCGCTCTATCACTGTTGACTCGGACAGCGGACTCTTTGAAGGGACGATCAAACTATATGTTCACAGTACTTCGCATTTGGAAAAAATGGTTGCTAACCTTTCAAAAGTAGAAGGGATCATTAAAGTTACCCGGTTTGATTAATTAGCCATTGACATGTTTTATTTGAATCTTTTCTAAATAAGAAGAGTTATATTTGCACAAAATCCAAGATACATGGCCCTTAACGAAACTCTTTTTGAAGAGGTAAAGAAAATTTTCACTGCATACCTGGAAAACAAAAAACTTAGAAAAACGCCTGAGCGATATGCCATTCTGGAAGAAATTTACGGCAGATCGGGGCATTTTGATGTTGAATCGCTGTACATCAGCATGAAAAACAAGAATTATAGGGTCAGCAGGGCAACAGTATATAATACTTTGGATCTTTTGGTAGAATGTGATCTTGTGACCAAACATCAGTTTGGACAGAATCTCGCCCAATTCGAAAAATCCTACGGGTATAAACAGCATGATCATCTGATCTGTGTAGAATGCAATAAAGTATTTGAGTTTTGTGATCCAAGGATACAGAATATTCAAAATACAGTAGGAGAAATTCTTAAATTTAAAGTAATGCACCATTCCTTGTTGCTATATGGTAGTTGTGAAAACATGAACTGCGAAAACAGACCTAAAATATGAAGTTAAATTACAGAATTGAAAAAGAAGAAAAGGCTCATTTTTTATACTTAACCGGGGATTTAATTGGAGATGATATCGGTCCAAAGTTGGTGGAATTTGTGTCAGATGCGGTCAATGATAAGGTAATGGTCTTTATAGTGGACTTGTCCGAAGTAAGGTATATCAGTTCAAGTGGCATAGGCCTCTTGATCACCATGCTGACCAAAATGAGGAATGCAGGCGGAGATGTGTACTTGACTACCCCGTCGGAACATGTTAAAAAATTATTGATCATTACCAAGTTGAATAATATTTTCACTGTTTACCCTACTATGGAGGAAGCAAAGAAAGAATTATATGATAGGCAAGAATAAATCCCTTGATTTCCTTGCAATTCATTAACCTTATTCCAAATTTCACGCCTCAAAAAGACTTTAATCTAAGAGTTGATTTTATAGGAAATGAAAATGGATATTTTATTAGGCCTACAGTGGGGCGACGAAGGTAAAGGTAAGGTAGTGGATGTTTTGGCACCACAATATGACGTAGTGGCCAGATTTCAGGGCGGTCCCAATGCGGGACATACTTTGGAATTTGATGGCATCAAGCATGTACTTCACCAGATACCCTCCGGTATTTTTAGAGAAAACATACTCAATATCATAGGTAATGGAGTTGTCCTTGATCCTGTCGTTTTAAGAAAAGAAATTGAGGGGTTGCATAAATTCAACATTTCTTTCAAGAAAAACCTTTTTGTTTCCAAGAAAGCAACAATCATAATCCCAACCCATAAACTATTGGATGCTGCTTATGAAAAGTCAAAAGGCGATAAAAAAATTGGTTCAACTTTAAAAGGTATTGGTCCGACCTATCAGGATAAAATCGGTAGAGTTGCACTTAGAGTTGGGGATATATTGGCACCTGATTTTGAGGATAAATACAATGCCTTGGTAGAAAAGCATAAAACTATTCTGTCTTTCTACGAATTTGATCTGATCCACTTGCCCGAACTGGAGAAAACTTTTTTTGAGGCAGTTGAATTTTTCAGAACATTGAATCTGGTTGACAGTGAATACGAAGTGAATGGTTATTTGGATTCAGGGAAAAAAGTTCTTGCTGAAGGTGCTCAAGGTTCATTGTTGGACATTGATTTTGGCAGTTACCCATTTGTGACTTCAAGCAATACTATGGCCGCAGGTGCCTGTACAGGTCTTGGAGTAGCCCCATCTAAAATCGGAGAGGTTTTCGGAATTTTTAAAGCTTATTGCACAAGAGTAGGTAGTGGACCTTTCCCAACTGAACTATTTGATGAGGACGGAGAAGCCATGAGGAAAGAAGGGAACGAATTCGGTTCTACTACGGGCCGACCTAGGAGATGTGGTTGGATTGATTTACCGGCATTGAAATATTCTATTATGATAAATGGAGTGACTCAACTGTTTATGATGAAAGCCGATGTACTGAATATCTTCGAAGAAATAAAAATCTGCACCCATTATGAGTTGCCGGATGGTAGCAGAGTAGATAGACTTACCTATGAATTGAATACCCAGGATGCCAAACCGATTTATAAAACTGTCCGTGGCTGGTTCACCTCACTGGCCGAAGCCAATGATTATGATAAATTTCCAGTTGAATTAAGAGATTATGTCAGCCTTTTGGAAGATGAACTTGGTGTACCAATTAAAATGGTCTCAGTCGGTCCTGATAGAAAGCAAACCATCTTGAGATAAGAAGACTAAGACCTCCTTTTGGGAGGTTTTTTTATTTTCAAAAACATCTTTTTGAATTTTAAAAGGCCATCTAAGCCATTCATCATTTTTTTTATTTCCTTAAATTCTTAATTTACGATTTCGATTTTAAAATTAAAGAAAGGGAAACTGATACTGTGAGATTAGGAGAAGGTCAATTCATCAAGAGTTTCGGCATTTTATTAATGCTTTATTTTACATTTTTTGCATTTACAGATTCTGAGGCTCAGGTAGGGTTTCCTTATTGCGAGGATTTTCAGGACAATTCTACCCAGAGTGCGACTATCTTTGGGGGCAGTGCGAGGTTATTGGATGGCGTATTGAGATTGACTGATGCGCAATTAGAGCAGAATGGATACATATACATTGATATTCCATTTCCTTCCGCATTTGGAATCAAGACTTCTTTTGAGTTTTTTGTTTATGGAGGCAATGGAGCTGATGGGCTTACGGTATTCTTATTTGATGCTGCTGTTTCCAATTTTAGTCCAGGAGGTTTTGGAGGATCTCTTGGGTATGCCCAAAGAGGGCAAAATCCAGGGTTAACTGGCGCATATCTTGGAATAGGACTGGATTCTTTTGGAAATTTTGGTAATTCGGGAGAAGGAAAAGTCGGCGGATTTTTTGGCGGAGGGGATGCCCTTTATCCAAATAGTATTGTAGTCAGAGGGAATGGCTCTGGATTGACAGGATATCAGTTTGTCACGGGTAAATGGACAAACAATGCCGGTGAATTTTCACTTCCCGCTGCAGATCGATTTCCACTCGAATCTGGTGGTGCAGGCTCTCAAAGGGTGACAGATCCTAATATTCCAGGTTATAGAAAACTGTTTATTGATATGGAACCTCATCCTGGAGGGGTAGGCTATTCCATTTCTGTTGATTTAATGGTCACCACCAGCCCCGGAAATCCCAGAATGGTTAAAGTTTTTGACAAAACAGATTACATTTTTGAGGCACCTGAGAATTTAAAGATAGGCTTTGCTGCCTCAACAGGTGGCCAAACCAATATTCATGAAATCAGAAATTTGCAGGTAGAGGTTTCAGATCAGGACAGACTTGAAAATCCAATAGGTACCGATATTGATGACAAGGCTTCCTGCGAAGGTCAGGAAAATACCTATGAAATTACCCGAGAAGAAATTATACTCCCCAATGAAGGTTCTTCAATTAGATGTCTGCAACTGTATGGTTCATTGGATGAGATAGAAGCTGAAGCAGACGATATTTGTTCTCAAGGCAGGTGTAGGCCCGAAAACAGAGAAATGGTTTTGCCACAAGGCACCTTTAGAGCAGCTGATGAAGGTGGTAGCTTTACTTTTTTTCCGAACGTGGGATTTGTGGACGAGACGGTCGAAATTTATTATACCGTAACAGATAATTATGGTAAAACTTCCTCAGGGAATTATATACGTCTTTTGATTCAAGAATCTCCAGAACCGGTAAATATTTTAGGAGAGGGTCTAGGGGAAGTAGAAAATGACGTCAGGTTATGCGAAGGTGATGGAATTTTACTCAGTGCAGTGGGCGATGAAGTATATGTGAGATTTGAATGGTTTAAGGATGGGGAGTTAATCCCTGATTCGAATATCCCTGAATATTTTGCAGTGGAAGCCGGAGGATATACCGTTACTGCATACAATTCAAAAAGTTGCCCAACAGAATCGGCCGTATTCGAACTCATCAATCCGGCTTTTCCAGAACTTGGAATTGAAGACCCGGTGGTAGGATGTACACCTGGAATGACCTTGGATGTAAGGGACTTTATATTTGACTACAATGAGGAAGAATTTGATTACAGGTTAGAAACCCCTACGGGTCAATTTTTGATCAATGATGAAATGGCCGATGTTGGACAATCAGGGCTTTACAAAATCAGCGTGAAACACAAAGATCTGGATTGTTGGTCTGACCCGGTTGATTTTGAATTGATTATTGTTTCTGAGGCGCTGAACTCAAATTTTGTCTATGAAGTAGATGGAACGGGGATTACAGGTGATGAAGGAGGCGGGATATTTATCGATGATCCTATCCGATTCAATGATCTTTCCACAGGTGGCGCCATTGCTTGGAATTGGGATTTTGGTGAGGGAAATTCAAGCAGTGAGCAATCTCCTGTTCATGTTTTTGGAAAAAAAGGAAATTTCCTGATCAGGTTGACAGTTACCAATGAGTTTGGTTGTGAAGATACTTTTGAGATGGAGTTACCATTAACAAAGTCATTTAGAGTGATGTTACCAACAGGATTTACCCCCACTTTATCTGAAAATCAATTCTTCAGACCCAAAACAAAAGGAATTATAAAAATGGAAATGTTGATTTTCAATCTCTGGGGAAATATGCTTTTCAGGACAGAAGATATCAATACAGAAGGATGGAATGGAAGAGTCAACGGTGAATTGATGCCTTCTGGCAATTATGTTTATAGGATCAATATGGAGTCTATTGATGGTGATGTGATCGAAGAAAGCGGGAAATTTATATTGATCAGATGATGAAAAGAATTGAATTGATAGTCATGTTGGTTTTTGTTTTTGAGCTTTCTCAAGCGCAAGATGTTCAGTTTTCGCAATTTTATGCTTCCCCTTTATTTCTGAACCCAGCATTTGCCGGAAGTTCTGAAATGACAAGATTGGGTGTTAATTTTAGAAACCAATGGCCATCTCTGGATCAGACCTTTGTTACATTTTCAGCTTATGCCGATCATTTCATAGATGAGAAAAATTCGGGAATTGGGGTCATTATAAATGGAAGCAGGGAGAGTTTGGCCAATTTACAGAACATAGAAGTCGGCTTAGTATACTCTTATAGAGTAAGATTGGGAGAATCAGGATTCTTGCATATGGGTATTCAAGGCAGTTGGGCGACTAGGTCAGCGAGTTTTGATGAAGTTGTTCTCAGTACCCAATTGGATATTAACCGTGGAGTAGTGCTTCCCGGTGGAAATGGCGGAGCAATTCCTGACGATAGACAGCGCAGTTTTGCCGATTTTCATTCAGGGATGCTCTATTACAATGATAGGTTTTGGTTTGGCGTTTCAGGGCATCACCTTACACAGCCAAATATTTCCTATTTGGAATTTGACAGGGATAAACTTCCAATCAGGTATTCTACACACGGGGGTGTAAAATTTGACTTGACACCCGGTGACATCAATGACTATTTCAACAATACCCAACAGGAGCGGACCTTCTCATTGGCTTTTAACTATAAAAGGCAAGGGTTCTTTGATCAATTGGATTTTGGAATGGAGCTGTACTTTGAACCAGTGATTCTTGGACTTTGGTATAGAGGCTTTCCTACCAGGATTGGTTTGCCAAACAATGAAGCCCTGATAGGTTTGATTGGATTTTCTTTGCAAAATGGAATTGACCTAGGATATAGTTATGATTTTACCCTTTCACAGTTGGGTTGGAGAAACTCAGGTGGGGCACATGAAGTTTCTATGAGGTATTCCTTTGTTGATCAATTCCTGCAAAAGAAATCCCGTAAGAGGATGCCGACATTTAGATATTGAAGATTTCTTGGTCATCCTTTTTTTTTCTGCTTGAAAATCAGCACACTTTACCTTTTTGTTAAATTATTTTCAGATCTGCTTTTGCAAATGAGAAAAAGTGTTGCACCTTTGCAATCCCAAACGACGGGCACCCAAATCAAAATCCCCCCATTTATTCGGATTGATTGATTCATAAACAGAAAATAAAAAGTAAATTTTATAAATCTGTTTTTGAAAGAATAAAATTTTGAATTACCTTTGCACTCCTGTTTTACGGGAAGAAAAGAATAAGATAACGGCGCGAGTCGACGATGGCCGGGAAAGCCCGGTCAAAAGTTCATTGAAATGTTGAAGACGAAACGAATGAGAATCCGGTCGGAGCTTTA